>NZ_MEEX01000026.1 GCF_001724605.1 Phenylobacterium sp. SCN 70-31 | reverse complement strand
GTCCGGTCCAGGCGCAGCGAGACGCGGCGGGCGCGGCGGTTCACCTTCAGACGCACCGATGCGCCGGCCACATCGAAGCGGTCGCCGTCGGCCAGGGCGGGTCGGCCCAGGAAATTCATCGCGCCAGACTCATCGGCGAAGAATCTAGGGGCTTCGAGGAGGTTCGCGAAGGGGGCGGAGCCGTTCGTGCGCGAAGGCCGGTTCGCGCGCGGAGACCGGGGACCTCAGGCCTTGGCGCCCTTCGACCGCATGGGCACCACCTCGGCGGAACGGGGCCTCTCGCGCAGACGCGGGATGTCGTGCTCCATGCGGCGTACGAAGGCGCGCACGCGGGGATAGATCTCCTCGCGGAACCGCTTGCCGTTGAAGACGCCGTAGTGGCCCACGTGCGGCTGGATGTAGTCCTCCTTCAGCTCGACCGGCAGGCCGAGGCAGAGGCGGTGGGCGGCCTGGGTCTGGCCGATGCCCGAGATGTCGTCGTTCTCGCCCTCGACGGTGAGCAGGCCGATGTCGGTGATCCGCTCGGGGCGCACCCGGCGACCGCGGTGGACCAACTCGCCCTTGGGCAGCAGGTAGCGCTGGAACACCACGTCGATGGTCTGGAGGTAGAACTCCTCGGTCAGGTCGAGGACCGAGAGGTATTCGTCGTAGAATTCGAGGTGCTTCTCGGCGCTGTCGCCGTCGCCGGCCATGAGCTGGGCCAGGTAGCGGCGGTGCGCTTCCTGGTGCTTGTCGAGGTTCATCGACATGAAGCTGGCGAGCTGGACGAAGCCCGGATACACGCGCCGGCCCGCGCCCAGATAGGGCGGCGGCACGTTGTAGATCATGTTGGTCTCGAACCACGCGAAGGGCCGGTCCTCGGCCAGCTTGTTGGTGACCGTCGGCGACAGGCGCGCATCGATCGGCGAGCCCATGAAGGTCATGGAGGCGGGCCGGCACTCGTCCTTGTCCTCGGCCATCAGGGCGGCGGCGGCCAGGACGGGCGGCCCCGGCTGGCACACCGCGACCACGTGCGGGCGCGGGCCGAGCTGGCGCAGCATCTCGCGGATGTGGTCGATATAGTCGTGGAAGTCGAAGCGGCCCTCGACGATCGGAACGTCGCGGGCGTTGGTCCATTCGGTGATGAACACCTCGTGGTCCTGGAGGAAGGCCTCGACGGTGCCGCGCAACAGGGTGGCGTAGTGGCCGCTGAGCGGGGCGGCGATCAGCACCGCGGGCTCCAGCTCGGTCTTGCCGGCGCGGCGCAGGTCGCTCATGTCGCGCGCGAAGTGGGTGAGCTTGCACCACGGCGTCGACCAGACCGTCTGTGGCCGCACGCGCACGGCGCGGCCGTTGACGGTCACCTGGTCGATCATCCAGTCGGGCCGGCCGTAGCGGCGCGTGAGGTTCGCGAAGAGATCCGAGGTGGCGTAGAGGCGGCGGCCGAGATCGGTGGCCGCGGCCGGGTTGAGCGGCGAACTCCAGAAATCGCGCGCGGCGAGCGCGCCCCACCGCATGGGGGAGGCGGCGTAGTAGCCGGCTTCATAAAGGGCGTAGAGCATTCGGACCCCGCGTTTGTGCGCTGCAGCATAACATGCGGGGAGTTAACGGGGTCCGCAAGGCTCCGTTGCGTCAGGCCGCAGGCGCGTCAGCAGCTTTCGGCGCCGGCGCCCTGTTTCACGGCGGCCTTGATCTTCTCCGCCGTCTGTTCGGGCGTCAGTTCGTAGGGCAGGACGCACACGTAGCGGCCACGCGGGCTCATCAGGTAGCTGTAGGCGGCGTGGTTGACCGTGTAGGCGTCGCCTTCGCCGGACTTCTGGTAGAAGACCCGATAGGCCTTGGCCGCGGCGGCCACCTGCTCGGGCGTGCCGGTGAGACCGACGACGTTCCTGGGGAAGGCGTCGTTCTCGACGTACTGCTTCATCTGGGCGGGCGTGTCGCGCTCGGGGTCCACCGAGATCAGGACGGACTGGAAATCCTTGGCCGCGGCGCCCAGCATCGGTTCGACCTGGCCCAGCTTGAACATGGTCGTCGGGCAGATGTCGGGACAGTGGGTGAACCCGAAGAAGACAACGCTCCACTTGCCCTTCAGCACTTCCTGGTTGACCGTACGCCCAGAGGTGTCGACCAGTTCGAAGGGGCCGCCGACGAGCGCGGCCTGGGGTTCCGACCCCAGAATTCCCCTGCGGACGGCGAGGCCGGTGAGGATCGCAAGTGCGAGCGCCAGGATCGCGATGAGCGCCAGGATACGCCTGGACATGGGAGCCTTCCCTTCTGGCGGCGGCCGAGCCGCCGGACGAGGCTGAGGGCGTGAGCGACGCCGCCCTTACGGCCGCGCGCTTCGATAAGGGCGCCGGCGACGACGCGCAAGACGTGTGGGATTCCGCCGAGATCCGGCGAGGGCACCTGCGGGTGCGAACGCTGGTCACGCTGCGCTGGGTGGTGATCGCCGGCCAGGCGCTGCTGCTGCTGGCGATGGGCTTCGGGCTGGGCCATCAGGCGCCGTACCTGGCCTGCGCCCTGGTGGTGGCGGTGGGGGCGGCCGTGAACGGCCTGACGGCGCTCTCCTCGCCGCTGCAGCGGGTGATGGGCGACCGCGAGGCGGTGGCGCACCTCTCGCTGGACATCCTCCAGATGTCGGCGCTGCTGGCCCTGATCGGCGGGACGGCCAATCCGTTCATACTCATCCTGATCGCGCCGCCCACGCTGGCGGCCGCGACGCTGCCGCTGCGGCCGGTCTGGGCCCTCAGCCTGTTGGCGGGCGCGGCCTCGATCGTGCTGGCCCTCATCTCGCTGCCCTATCCGTCGGCCCAGCCCGAACCGCGGCTGACGCTGGAGTTCCGGCTGGTGGCGGGACTGGCCAACGTGGCCGGGATCGCCCTGGTGGCCAGCTATGTCCGCCAGTCGGTGGCCGAGGCCTCGCGCATGGCGCTGGCCCTGGACGTGACCCAGAAGGTGCTGGCGCGCGAACAGCGGCTGTCGGCCCTGGGGGCGCTGGCGGCGGCGGCGGCGCACGAGCTGGGCACGCCGCTGGCGACCATATCCATCGTGGCCAAGGAGATGTCGCGCGAAGCGGCCACGCCCAGCGTCAAGGAGGACGCCGACCTGCTGATCGCCCAGGCCGAGCGGTGCCGCGAGATCCTGCGCCGGCTGGCCGCGACGCCCGACGCGGCTTCGGACGAGGTCCATGAGCGGCTGTCGCTGCGCCAGCTGGTGCAGGAGGTGATCGAGCCCCACGCCAACGCCAGCAAGGAGGTGCGGGTCGAGGCCATCGTCACCGGCGCCAAGGACGTGAAGACCCCCGACATCCGCCGCCTGCCCGAGATCACCCACGCGTTCACGACATTCGTCGAGAACGCGGTGGACTTCGCCCGCTCCGAGATCCTGGTCTCGGCGCGCTTCGACGCCGACAGCGTGACCATCGAGGTGCGGGACGACGGGCCGGGCTTCGCACCCGAGATCCTGGCCAAGCTGGGCGAGCCCTATGTCACCAGCCGCCCCGGCGCGGAAGGTTCGCGCACCGGGCACATCGGAATGGGCCTGGGATTCTTCATTTCGAAGACGCTCCTGGAACGAACGGGGGCGGTCGTGGCGTTCCACAATGCGAAGCCGCGAGGCGCGGTCGTGTCGGCGCGCTGGCCTCGCGCCTTGGTTGAGGCTGTTTGATCTGCTCGCAGTACGGCTTGCAGAAACCGCCCGAGCTGCGACATTCTGCCGCAAGTCAGAGGAAGGGACGCCCGCATGACCGACCTGTCCGCCGAAGTCGCCGCCCTGCCCGACAGGAGCCTGCTGGTGCTGGACGACGACGCGCCGCTCCGGACCCGCCTGGGCCGGGCCCTGGAGCAGCGCGGTTTCGAGCCGACGCTGGTCGGCAGCGTCCAGGAGGCGGTCGCCGCCGTGCGGGCGAAGCCGCCGGCCTACGCCGTCCTGGACATGCGCCTGGAGGACGGCTCGGGGCTGAAGGTGGTGGAGGCGGTGCGCGACGCCCGCCCGGACGCCAAGATCATCATGCTCACCGGCTACGGCAACATCGCGACGGCGGTGCAGGCGGTGAAGGCGGGCGCGGTGGACTACCTGTCCAAGCCAGCCGACGCCGACGACGTGGTGCGGGCCCTGCTGGCACGGGGCGACGATGCGCCGGCGCCGCCCGAGAACCCCATGAGCGCGGATCGGGTGCGCTGGGAGCACATCCAGCGGGTCTACGAACTCTGCAACCACAACGTCTCGGAGACGGCGCGCCGCCTGAACATGCACCGCCGGACGCTGCAACGCATCCTGGCCAAGCGCGCGCCGCGGTAGCCCCGTCCGGAAGGGCCTGAGGGACAGCCTGAAAGCAGGGCCGGGCCGGCTTCATCTCGGGCCCTGAGTCGGCTAGATCGGCGCATGGCCCTTCCCCGCCCGCCGAAAGCCGTCGTCTTCGACATGGACGGCCTGCTCGTGGACACCGAGACGGTGGTCTTCCGCGCCATGCAGCGGGCCGCGGGTCTGATCGGCGGCGAGATGCCGTTCGCCACCTTCCAGCGCATGGTGGGCCTCCAGCATGCGGCCAGCGACCTGATCCTGGTGGAGCACTTCGGCGCGGGCTTCGACCTGGACGCCTGGTCGCTCGCGGTCAGCGGCCATTTCCGCGAGGAACTCGCCGCCGGCATCGCGCTGAAGGCCGGGGCCGCCGAGATCCTGGACGCCCTGGACGACATCGGCATGCCGCGCGCCATCGCCACCTCGTCCAGCCTGGAGAGCGTGCGCGCGAGCCTCGGGCCTCACAGCCTGGTGGACCGCTTCCACGCGCTGATCACCCGCGACGTCCAGACGAACGGCAAGCCGCATCCCGAACCGTTCCTGAAGGCGGCCCACGCCCTGGGCGTGGACCCGGCCGACTGCCTGGCGCTGGAGGACAGCCACAACGGCGTCCGCGCCGCCGCCGCGGCCGGCATGATGACCGTGATGGTCCCCGACATGCTGGACCCGACCGAGGAGATGCACACCCTCTGCGTCCGCATCGCCCGCGACCTGCATGAGGTGCGGGGCTGGCTGGGCTGACGGCCCCGCCCGCGGTGCGGACGGGACATCGACGCTATCGCGACCCCGCCGTCGGCCCGCGCTCGAAGTAGCGGAAGAAGGCGCTGTCGGGCGACAGGACCATGGTGGTCTGGCCGTCGGCGAAGCTCTGCTCGTAGGCCTGCATCGAGCGGAAGAAGGCCGCGAACGACGCATCCTTGCCGAAGCTGTTGGCGAAGATCCGGGTCCGCTGGGCGTCGCCCTCACCCGTCACCTTGCCAGCCTCCTCGCGCGCGGTCGCCAGGGTGACCGAGACCTCGCGGTCGGCCTCGGCGATGATCTCGCGCTTGCGCTGTTCGCCCTCGGCGCGGGTCTCGGCGGCATATTGCTGGCGGGAGGTCTGCATGCGGCGCAAAACGTTGGTGCGGTTCTCATCAGGCAGGTCGGCCCGCTTGATACGCACGTCAATGACCTCGATGCCCAGCCGCGAGGCCTGGGCGCGCTGCGCCATGTCGGCTCGGGCCTTCTGCATGAGTTGCGTCCGCTGACCGGAGACGATGTCGGTCTGGCTGGCCGAACCCAACACCTGGCGGAGGGACGAGTTGAGCAGGCGGGCCAGCCGGTCGGCGGCCGTCGCCTCGTCGCGAAGGCTGCGATAGAACTGCAGCGGATCCGAGATCCGGTAACGGAGGAAGGCGTCCACGACCAGACGCTGCTGGCCAGACGTGATGATCTCCTCTTGCTGGGCTTCGAGCGCAATGTTCCGCCGGTCCAGCTTGATGACTTGTTCGATGAACGGGACCTTGAGCTTCAGCCCCGCGCCCGGCGAGGCGGGTGAGTTCACCACACGGGCTGGGTCGCCAAAGCGCACGACGATGGCCTGCTCGCGCTGGTCTACGATGTAGAACGTTTGGAAGATCAGCGTGAGGACGAGTGCGGCGACGACGCCGATCGCGATCTGGCGGGGGGTCATTGCGCGGCCCTTCCTTGCGCGGGCGCGGCGGCTTCGGCCTCGACCCGGGGCTGCGGCGCCGCCGGTTGGGTCCTCGGCCGGAAGACGTCTGGCGGGAGGATGATCGGCGCCGATGCGCCCTGGGAATCCACGATCACCTTGTTGGACGATTGCAGGATGCGCTGCATGGTCTCGATGTAGAGCCGGTCGCGGGTCACGCCCGGGGCGCGGCGATACTCGGTGTAGATCTGATCGAACCGCGCAGCTTCACCCGCCGCCTCGCGGACGGCCTGTTCGCGATAGGCCTGGGCCGCCTGTGTGATGCGCGCGGCGTCACCCTTGGCTTCGTTGATGACCCGGTTGCGATAGGTGTTGGCTTCGTTGATGGCCGACTCGGCGTCCTGGGCGGCGCTCTGCACGTCGCGGAACGCGGCGAGCACTTCGGCCGGGGGGTTGGCGGCGCGGATCTGGACTTCGACCACGCTGATGCCGGCGCCCCAGGAATCCAGCGTGCGCTGCATCAGGTCGCGGGTCTGCTGCTGCACCTCGCCGCGGCCGGTGGAGATGATCGGCTGGAGCTGGGTGCGACCCACCACCTCGCGGATCGCGCTTTCGGCCACGGCCTTGACTGCGGCGTCGGGTTCGCGCGTGGCGAACAGATAGCGGGGGGCGTCGGCCACTCGCCAGATGACGCTGAAGTCGATGTCGATGATCTGTTCGTCGCCCGTGAGCATCTGGCCCTCGGCGCTTCCCTCGGAACCCGAGCCGCCCACGTCGGTGCGCTTCAGGCTGGTCACCTGGACCTTCTCGACGCGCTCGATGGGCGTGGGCAGATGGTACCTCAGGCCCGACGCCTCGGTCCGCGAATAGGCGCCGAAGGTGAGGACCACGGCGCGCTCGTTCGGCTGCACGACGTAGAAGCCCGAGGCCGCCCAGAGGGCCACCACCACGCCGGCGCCGATGGCGATCACGCGGCGATTCGGCGGGCCGCCGCCAGCGCCACCGCCGCCCAGCAGATCGCGGACGCGGCGGCTGATGTCCTCGAAGCCGGCGTTGAAGTCGGGGCCGCCCGGCCGGCGCGGTCCGCCGCCGGAAGGTCGTCGCGGTTGGTCCCGCTTGTCGTCTCCGCCCGAGGGCGAACCCCATGGGCCGGGGTTGGCGTTGTCGTTCCAGGGCATCAGGCGATTTTCGCGGTGTTCAAGCGGGACCCTCTGTCCAGTCCATTTCACCCTGTTCCATAAAGCCCCTGACGGGCTTGTAAACCGGCGCGGTCAGCCGGATATGAGTTCCACACCCCATCAAGGCAAGACAAAGCGGCATGAGCGACGTCCCCGACCGGACCGCGATCCTCCAGGCCCTGGACGCCATAGCGGCAAGGGCGGGGTGGGCAAGTCGACGGTCTCGGTGAACCTGGCGGCCGCCCTGGCGCGGCTGGGGCGGCGCGTGGGCCTGCTCGACGCCGACATCGACCTCTACCGCCCGGTCCGCGACCGGGCCGAGGAGGTGCTGGCCGAGACCGACGGGGTCGAGGCCGCCCAGGTCGTGCTGACCACCGAGATCCAGGCGCCTTCCGCGCCGCAGCTCAAGGTCACGCCGCGCCGTGCGCCGCCGGCCGCAGGACAGGGGGGCGGCCAGGGGGGCGGCCAGGGCGGCGGGCGCGCCCGGGTGGTCGAGGACCCCCAGGCCCGGCTCCAGCCCATGGTCGACGCCCAGCCCCTGCCGCACGTGCGCCGGAAGCGGCAAGGGCGGGGTGGGCAAGTCGACGGTCTCGGTGAACCTGGCGGCCGCCCTGGCGCGGCTGGGGCGGCGCGTGGGCCTGCTCGACGCCGACATCTACGGACCTTCCGCACCCACCATGTTCGGGATCGAGGGCGAACCCACCTTCGACGCCGACAAGCGCCTGAACCCCATGGAGGCCTGGGGGGTGAAGGTCATGTCCATCGGCTTCATCGTCGAGCCCGGCACGGCCAACATCTGGCGCGGGCCGATGGCGTCCTCGGCGCTGCGCAGCCTGATGAACGCCAACTGGGGAACCGAGGGCGAGCCGCTGGACGTGCTGGTCATCGACCTGCCGCCCGGCACCGGCGACATCCAGCTCACCCTGGTCCAGAAGCTGAAGATCGACGGCGTCGTCATCGTCTCCACTCCGCAGGAGATCGCTCTGGTCGACGCCCGCCGCGCCGCCACCATGTTCGACAAGACCGGCGCGCCGATCCTGGGCGTCGTCGAGAACATGGCCTGGTTCGCCGACAGCTCGGGGGCGAAGGTTCCGATCTTCGGCTCGGGCGGCGCGCGCGCCGAGGCGGGGCGGCTGGGGGTTCCCCTGCTGGCCGAGATTCCGATCGAGCTGGCGCTGCGCGAAGCCTGCGACGCCGGGCGGCCGCTGGTGGCGACGGTCGAGGACGGCCCTGCCGTCCGCGCGTTCCTGGACCTGGCCAAGGCGGTGGGCTGATCGCCTGCCGCTTCGGCGGGGGAGGTAAGACGCTCTCAGTCGCGTCGGGGCGGGGGATTCTCCTCGCCGGTCAGGCTCTCCAGGCCTGCGGCGGCGTTCAGGGCGGCGTCGCGCGCCTCGAGCTGGCGACGCGTCTCGGCGGCCCGCGCGGGCGTCAGGCCGTAGCCCAGCAGCACCATCGCGCCCAGGGCGACGAACGCCAGCGGCCCGGCCAGGAAGACCAGCATCAGGGACTGGATCGCCTCGGGCGAGTTGTCGGATGCCAGCTTGGGATCGTAGCCCGTCGCGCTGAGCACCAGGAACGTGAGCCAGATCCCGACGCCGGCGGCGATCTTGTTGGTGAGCGTGGTGAGCGCGAAGAGCAGGCCGCCGCGCTCCTTCCCCTGCTTGAGCCGCATCTCGTCGGCCACGTCGGCGGTCATGGCGCGCGTGAGCACGTTGAACCCGCTGGCCATGAAGCCGGTCAGGAACATGGTGGGCACGGCGGCCAGCACCACGCCCTTCGGCAGCAGGGGCAGGGTCAGGACGAACAGGGAGTAGGCCACGGCCGAGGCGATCACCGTGCGGTGCTTGCTGATCCGGGTGGCCAGCCACGCCAGGGTGGGTGCGCCCACGATGCCGGCGACGATATAGACCAGCAGCAGGACGTTCGCCTGGCCCGAGGTGAAGCCCATGTAGTCGCGCGAATAGAAGAGGTAGAGCGCCGCCATCCAGCCCGGCCCCATCCCGAGCGCCAGGTCGGCGACGATGATCCGGAACATGTTCCGGTCGAGCACGAGATCGGCGTAGTCGCGGAGGCGGAAGCGGGCGCCGGGCGTCTCGCGCATCACCGTCTCGGGCGTGAACCAGACCACGATCAGCACGGCGACCGGCGTGAGGGCGATCAGGTACCAGATCATGGCGCGCACGCTGACGCGCTCGGAATGGCCCATCTGCTCCATGACGATGGGGATGAGCAGCACGCTCACCGCGCCGACCACGCCGACCGCGGTCATGACGCCGAAGAGGCGGGCCCGGTCGTCGTAGCTCTTGGCGAGGGTCGAGGCCCAGGCGGCGTGCGACAGCAGCAGGACGGAGTAGCCGAGGTACATGACCAGCAGCCAGGCCACCAGGCCCGCGATCCCCACGCTGGCGTCGGCCTGCAGCAGCATGAAGAGCCCGATCATCATGAATGGGGCGCCCAGCAGGGTCCAGAAGCGGTATCGGCCCCAGCGGGTGGTCGTACGGTCCATGGCCACGCCGAGGACGGGCTCGATCGGCACGTCGATCATCCGCACGAGGCCGAACGCGGCGCCCACGACCGCCAGTTCGAGTCCGATCGTGGACGCGAAATAGGCCGGCAGGTGGACCGAGACCGCCAGGCCCAGGGCCTGGAGCGGCAGACTGGTCGCGGCGAAGGCCAGCGCGATGGCGAGGGGCAGGCGGGCGTCGCGTCCGAATCTGGCGTTCAAGCGGCTTTCCTCCCGGCGGGGCCGCCTCTGACGGACGGCCTCCGCGTGTGTTCGCGTCAGGGCTTCTCGGGCGGCTCCCGGTGGGCGATGTCCGTGCCGGTCAGGGACTCCATCGCCGCGGCCGGATCGACCAGAGCGTCCTTCTCGTCCAGCAGGCGGCGGATCTCGGCGTGGCGCTCGGCGGTCAGCCGGTAGCCGAAGAAGCAGGCGCCGGCGATCATCACGAACACGATCGGGCCGAGGATGTAGGCCAGCTCGAGGCCGAAGATCGCTTCCGCCGTATTCGTTGCGCCCTCCTGCGCCTGGTAGCCGACGGCCGCCAGCACGTTGAAGGTCAGGAAGATCGCGCCCGCCGTCGCCAGCTTCGAGGTGGCGGTGGTCATGGCGTACATCAGGCCCATCCACTCACGCCCGCTGTCCAGCCGGATCTCGTCGGCGATGTCGGCGGTGATGGCGCGGATCAGCACGGTGAAGCCCGCCGCCATGGCGCCCAGCAGGAACATGCCGGGGGCGAAGATGAAGAAGTTCCCGGCCGGCAGGAACGGCACCGTGATCAGGCCCAGCGAATAGATGGTGGTCGTCACCATCAGCGCGCGATGCTTGCTGAGCCGGTTGGCCAGCCAGGCGGCGAACGGTGCGCCCGCGAAGCCCGCGGCGATGTAGATCATCAGCAGCAGGTTGGCCGAGGCGATGGTGAAGCCGCGGCTGTCGGTGAAGTAGAACAGGTACATCGAGGCCATCCAGCCCGGCCCCAGGGTGACGAACAGGTCCGCCGCCAGCAGGCGCAGGATGTTGGGCCGCGTCAGCAGGCTCCAGTAGTCCTTCAGGCCGAAGGTGGAGCCGTGGTCCTTCGAGATCACCTCCGGCGATGCGAAGATGACCAGCAGGGACGTGACGGCCGTCGAGCCGATGATGAACCAGATCATCGCCCGCACGCTCTCGGCGTCGGAGGCGCCCACGTACTCGGTCATGACCACGGGAATCAGCAGCACGCCCATCGCGCCGATCACGCCCAGGCCGGTAATCGCGCCAAACACGCGGTTGCGCTGTTCGTAGGTAGGGGCCAGGCGGCCCGCCCAGGCGAGGTGCGAGAGGTAGACGCCGGAATAGCCGACATACATCACCAGCAGCCAGCCGATCAGGTAGCCCTGGCCCACGCCTTCCGGCGAGATCATGAGCATGTACATCGCCAGCATGAGCACCGGCGCGCCCAGGGCCAGCCAGACGCGGTAGCGGCCGAATCGGGTGCGCGTGCGGTCCATCGCCAGGCCCAGGCCGGCGTCCAGCGGGATGTCGACGAAGCGCACCAGGGCGAAGGCGCCGCCCACCACGGCCAGCGACAGGCCCAGGTGGCTGGCGAAATAGCGGGGCAGGTGGACCGTGATCGCCAGGACCAGGGCGGCGATGGGGATACTGGCGCTGGCGAAGACCATGACGGCCGGGAGCGACAATTGTCCGGACCCGGACGTCATCTGACTTTGCGACACCGAGCGCTTCTCCTCCGCTGGCGCCTCTCATGGGCGCGCGGCGTAGGTTACGCGCGTTCACCAACCCTCGCGCAAGCGGATTCGGATTACAGTTCTGAAAGGGGGCCGTGCGTCGCCGCACGGCCCCCCGTCAATACGCTCGATGTCTCTGCGCTCGATGTCGGTTGCGCCGAACGGGACGTCGGCGGCGCATCGGCGGGACGGATCAGCCGCCCTGCAGCTTGCGGAAGAACTTGCCGGTCTGCTCGCCGCCGTTGAGATAGGCCTGCTGACCCGCCGGATCGGCGATCCTGGCCCAGTTGTCGCGAACGGCTTCAACCGTCGCGCCGGCGCCGATGGCGACGCCTTCGGTCTCGACGATCCGCGACAGGGCGAAGGCGCCCGCGCCTGCGGTGAGGATCGCGCCCGTGGGGGCTTCCTCCGAGCAAAGGAACACCACGCCCGGCGTCACGAGCTCGGGCTTGAGCTGGTTCAGCACCTCGGCGGGCATGCCCAGGTTCTCGGTCATCCGGGTGGCGGCCACCGGGCTGATGGCGTTGACGTGGATGTTGTTCTTCTGGCCTTCGAGCTTCAGCGTGTTCATGAAGCCGATGACGCCCAGCTTGGCCGCGCCGTAGTTCGACTGGCCGAAGTTGCCGTACAGGCCGGACGACGAGGTGGTCACGACGATGCGGCCGTAGTTCTGGGCCCGCATGATCTCCCAGACGGCCTTGGCCGGCTTCACCGTGCCCATCAGGTGCACGTCGACCACGACCGAGAAGTCCGCGATCTCCATCTTGGCGAAGGTCTTGTCGCGCAGGATGCCGGCGTTGGCGACGAGGATGTCGATGCGGCCCCAGGCGTCCATCGCGTCCTTGACCATCCGGGCCACGCCGGCGTCGTCGGTGACCGAGGACCCGTTGGCGATGGCTTCGCCGCCGGCGGCCTTGATCTCGTCAACGACCTTGTTGGCCGCATCCGAGCCGCCGCCCGAGCCGTCCATGGAGCCGCCCAGGTCGTTGACGACCACCTTGGCGCCGCGTCGGGCCAGTTCCAGGGCGTGCTGTCGGCCCAGGCCGCCGCCCGCGCCGGTCACGATCGCCACCTTGCCGTCGAAGCGGATGTCCGCCATGTCGTGTTCCTTCCTCAGGACCTGTCGCAAAATTCGGCGCGCGTTGTGCGGCGCACACGCCGGGGCGTCAAGCCGACGAGGAGCAGGGCGGATGTGGCGCTCAGCTCTCCGGGGTCGCCTCTGGGCCCTGCGCCTGCTGCTGGCGGAGGAACTTCACCAGGATGCGCTGGCCGATCAGGAAGGGCGCGCCGGTGGAGTCGACCACCACCTCGACCACCCGGTCGTCGGTGCGTTCCGTCGGATCGTCGGACTGGAGCTTGCGGGCGCCGAAGACGGCCGCGCGGCGCAGCACCTTGCCGGAATAGACCTTCGACGGATCGCTCTCGGGCGACATCTGGACGGCCTGGCCGATCGCCACGTGGCTCAGCGACCCTTCGGCGATCTCGGCCCGGACGATCCGGCCCGCCTGGGGCTCGAGGTCGAACATGTTCGAGACGTTCAGCGTCGAGGCTCCCGCGCCCGGGTTGGCGTAGCGGCGCACGATCCGGCCGTCGGCGGGGGCGCGGATGATCGACAGCTCCTGATCGTAACGGGCCTCGCTGAACCGCGCCTCCTGGGTGGCCACGACGGCCTGCTGGGCGAGGATGCGGGCTTCGGCCTCGCGCACGGCGTCGCGGGCCTGGTCCAGCTTCTGGGCGGCCACGAAGTTGGACGGCGCCAGGCCTTCCAGCCGCCGCTGTTCGCGCTGGGCGGCCGAGAGCTGCACCTGCAGCAGGGCGAGGGAGGCGCGCGCCTGGCGCACCTCGGCCGAGGCCCGGTGGGCGGCCAGCCTGGGCTCGTCGTCCTCCAGCCGGGCCAGGACCTGGCCCCGGGTCACGTCGTCGCCCTCCTGGACCAGCACCTCGGCGATGACCCCGGCGCGCCGGGCGGCCACCTGGATGATCCCGCCCTCCACGTCGGCCTTGCCGTTGGCGATGGCGGCGTAGGGGCTGGGCTTCACCTCGGCGGCCGCCTTGGCGGCGGCGGCCTTCTTCGCCTGGGACTGGCCGTTCAGCACGACGAAGCCCCCGCCGCCCAGCACCAGGACGGCGGCCAGGATCCAGACAAAGCGGTTCTTCAACAGGGCGGGCATCTCAGGCTCCGATGAACTCGGGGTGTCGGGGGCGGAGGACTTCGGGCGCGCCCGGCGACGGCGCCGTGCGCCGGTCGTCCAGGATGCGGCCGTCCTCCAGGTGGATGACGCGGTCGGCGAAGGCTTCCAGGCGCGGGTCGTGGGTGACGCAGATCACCGCCGCGCCGTGCGCCTTGGCCGCGCGCTGGATCAGCCGGATCACCACCTGGCCGTTCTCGCCGTCCAGCGCGCTGGTGGGCTCGTCGGCGAACAGCAGCTGCGGCGCCTTGGCCAGGGCGCGGGCGATGGCCACGCGCTGCTTCTCGCCGCCCGAAAGCTCGGCCGGGCGCTGGTTCAGGCGCGCGCCGAGGCCCACCTCGTCCAGCGCCGCCGCGGCCCGCTCGCGCGCCTCGCGCTTCGCCACGCCCTGATACTTCAGGATGATCTCGACCTGCTGGAGAGCGGTCAGCGCCGAGAACAGGTTGAAGCCCTGGAAGATGAAGCCGCAGTGGTCCAGCCGGAACCGGTCGGCGCGGCCGCCGCGCATGGACCAGATGTCCTCGCCCAGCGAGGTCACGCTCCCCTCGTCGGGCTTCAGGAGGCCCGAGAGCGCGGCCACGAGGGTGGATTTGCCGGAGCCCGACGGCCCCATGACCATCGTCACCTCGCCGTGGGCCGCGTCGAAGTCGACGCGCTTCAGCACCTCGATGTGGCTGCGGCCGGTCTTGAACCGCTTGTACAGGCCCTGGGCCACGATCGCCGATTGTCCGCTCTTCATCGCAGCAGGTCCGCGGGCTGGCTCTTCTTCAGGACGCCGAGGGCCAGCAGGCCCGACGCCGCCGAGATCACGAGCAGGAGGATGGCGACGCCGATCACCCACGGGACGGGGAAGCCCATCGGCAGGCCGCCGCTGGTCGCCAGAAGATAGACGCCGAAGGTGAAGAGGGCGGTCGCGCCCAGGCCCACCAGCCCGACCCACACCGACAGCTCCATGACGATGAGCCGCAGCGAGCCCATGCCCACGCCCAGGGCGCGCAGGGAGGCGAACTCCTTGATCGAGGACAGGATGGCGCCCCGCAGGGTCTGGGACGTGATCCCGACCCCGATCAGGAACCCCAGGAAGACCGAGAAGCCCAGGAGCATGCCGATGATCTGTTCCTTCATGAGCGCGCCCTCGTTGGCCTCGGACAGCTCGGCGCGGGTCCAGGCTCGGTAGGCGCCGTTGGCGGTGGCGTTGAGCTGGTCGCGTACGATCGCCGCCCGGGCCGGGTCGGCCAGGCGGATCATGAGCGGGCCGGTCTTGCCGTCCTTGGGGAGCATCCCCATCAGCCGCATCGTGTCGCGCGACATGGTCACCGAGGCGTTGTTCACGTCGGGATAGCCGTCCAGGAGGGCGCGCACCCGCACCGTCTTGCCGTTCAGCGACGCGGAGTCGCCCAGCTTCACGCCGAGGCGGGCGAGCTGGCTGCGGTCTATGGCCACGGCGTACGGCTCCATCAGCGCCAGCCGTGTCGCCTCGGTGTAGTCGACCGGCAGCGTGACCGCGCCCGGCCGGGTGTCCACCATGTTGACCTGGACGAAGGTCGTCACGGCCTTGCGTCCGTCGGTGGGACGGTTGATCCAGCGGGCGCCCGCACCGCCCATGGCGGCGACCTCGACCACCTCGGGATGCATGTAGAACTGGGGCTGGAGGCGTTCGGGCAGGGAGCCGCCGCCCGAGTTGATCAGGCTCTCCATCCTGGCCGGCAGGACCATGATGTCGGCGCGGCTGCGCTCGATGGTGGCCGTCGCGCCCTTCACGATGCCGGTGAACATGCCCACCTGGGCCAGGATCAACAGGCCCGAGAAGGCCAGCGCCACGACCGCGGCCGTGTAGCGTCGCCACTCGTAGAACAGTGTCGCCAGCGCCAGAGACATGGGATTCGACAGCCCTCACCTTCGAGCGCGGGTGTCGCCGTCTCCCCGGGACCGGGCCAGTTAAATCCCCGTAAGGCGGGGCCGGGAGCGATGCGCCGCGACGCGCTCACCCCCAAGGAGCCCCGAGGGGCTGGAGGCGGATGCGGTCGGGCCGATTAAACCTTCGTAATGCGGGCTTTGGACTCGATCATCTGCGGGGTGAACGGGGAGAGGCCACGCGGCGTCCCTGGCTCCCGCCTACGAACGGCCACCCACGCTGTCGAGGGACGTCTCACGCGCGAGTCCTTTCATCGGGGGATTGCGTGGCCGGAACTGATGGGGACCCTTGAACCGCCTCAACCCCGGGCGTATTTTCCGGCGCAGAGATCAGGCTGGAGTTTCGTCTCCATGCCGGGCCGGCGCCCTCGGACGAGCAGGCGAATCCGGTCCGACGCCCGTCGATAACCTGGCGTCGCGAACCCATCCCGTTTCCGCGGAGGCTTTCGTGACCCGTCGTTTCACGCTCGATTTCCTGAAGACCGAAACCGCCTCGGGCCTGGCCCTGGGCCTGGCCGCCCTGGCCGCCCTCGTCTGCGCCAACGCGCCCTGGAGCGCCGACTACTTCTATTGGCTGAAGAGCATCCACGGACTGGAGATCGGCCCCTTGCGGCTCGAACTGACCGTCTCGGAGTGGATCAAGGACGGCCTGATGGCCGTGTTCTTCCTCGTCGTCGGCCTGGAGATCAAATACGAGATCCTGCGCGGCGAACTCCGCGATCCGCGCCGCCTCGCCACGCCGATCCTGGCCGCCCTCGGCGGCATGATCGGGCCGGCGGTGGTCTACCTGGGATTGTCGGGCCTGATCGGCGCGCCGCACGCCGGCTGGCCGATCCCGCTGGCCACCGACATCGCCTTCGCGCTCGCGATCTTCGCCCTGGTGGGACGCGGCCTGCCGCCGTCGCTGCGGGTGTTCCTGCTTACCCTCGCCATCGTCGACGACCTGGGCGCCATCGTCCTGATCGCGCTGCTGTTCAGCGAGGGGGTGGCCTGGTCGCCCCTGATCGCCGCCGCGGCCCTGATGGCGGTCATGGCCGTCGTCGGGCATCGCGTCCGGCTCACGGCGCCGATCTGGAGCCTGGGCTTCGCGGCGGTCTGGTGGCTCACGGTCCAGGCGGGCCTCAGCACGTCGCTGACCGCCGTGGCCTTCGCGGCCATCGTGCCCGTCGAGCCACGCCGCGACACCGGCCAGAGCCCGCTCAAGGAGGCGATGCACGACCTGCACCCGTACAACGCCTTCCTGGTCCTGCCCCTGTTCGCCTTCGCCAAGGCCGGCGTCTCGTTCGCCGGGCTGTCGATCGGCCAGATGCTGTCGCCCCTGGTGCTGGCCATCGCGCTGGGACTCTTCCTGGGCAAGCAGGCGGGAGTCCTGGCCGCGGCCTGGCTGGCCTCGGCCCTGCGCATCGGGACGCGGCCCACGGGCGCCACCTGGCTCCAGCTCTACGGCGTGTCGATCCTGTGCGGGGTCGGCTTCACCATGAGCCTGTTCATCGGAGCCCTGGCCTTCCCGGGCGCGGTGGATTCGCCCGAGCAGGTCGCCGTGAAGCTGGGGGTTCTCGGAGGGTCGATCCTGTCGGCCGTCGCGTCGGCGGTCGTACTGGCCGTGGCCGCGCGCGGACAACGGCAGGCGCGCGCGCCTGCCGCCGAGCCGGGGTCTCCCGCCACCTGAACAGAAGAGCCGCGGGCGCGGCCGGGTGCGCCCGGCCCGATGGGCTCAGTCGCGGAAACTCGGGTCCATCCGGTCCAGCTTCCGAAGCAGCGCGGGCCAGGCCAGGCCCTCCGCCAGACGCTTCATTCCCGGCCCGCTCGTCTGGGTCTCGACCTTCTCGGCGACGCCCTGGGGCGGGTTGTAGAGGCCGTCCCGGCCCGCGGTCAGCATCATCACCTGCGCCTCGCAGGCGCGCTCCAGGTAGTACATGCGCAGGAACGCCTGTGCGACGGTCTCGCCCACCGTCAGGGTGCCGTGATTGCGCAGGATCATGGCGTTCTTGGTTCCCAGGTCCGCCACCAGCCGCTCGCGCTCGTCCAGGTCGGTCGCGATGCCTTCGAAGTCGTGATAGGCGACGTCGTGGCGCGCGATCATCGCCGTCTGGGTGTGGGGCATCAGGCCTTCGGCCATGGCCGACACCGCCTGGCCGTGCGGCGTGTGCAGGTGCATCACCGCATGCGCGTCGTCGCGGCCCATGTGGATAGCGGAATGGATCACGAAGCCGGCCTTGTTCACCGGCTGGCGCATTTCCATGACCCGGTCGCCGTGCACATCGATCTTCACCAGCGACGAGGCGGTGATTTCGTCGAACATGTGCGTGTACGGATTGATCAGGAAGTGGTGCTCGGGGCCCGGCACGCGCGCGGAGAGGTGGGTGAAGATCAGGTCGTCCCAGCCGTAGTGGGCCACCAGCCGGTAGGCGGCGGCCAGGTCGACGCGCAGGGCCCACTCTTCCTCCGACACCTGATCGCGGATCGAGGGGGCGTCGGTCTTCAGCGCGGTCAGCATGCGGAACTCCTGCGTGTGTTCCTCGTATTGTGGCACGGACGTCGGTCGATAATTGTCGCCGATTTGACAATTCGGCGGCGGCGTCGATGATCCGCCCATGTCGGCCGCGATGACGATCTCCGACCCCTGGTTCGCCAGCCTGCAGCCGGGCCGCCGTCAGGCGTTGCTCGACCGGGCCCGTTCCAGCAGCGCCCCGACCGGCGCGCGGGTCTATGGCGTGGGCGATCCTCCGGACGGTCTCTGGGCGGTGGCGGGCGGCGAAGTCCGACTGCTGTCGTATCCGGCGGTGGGCATGGAGTCGGTGGCCATGATCCTGGCTCCCGGCGCCTGGTTCGGCGAACTGTCGGTCCTGGACGGCGGGCCGCGCCCGCACGACGCCGTCGTGGTCCGCCCTGCCGAGTTGCTGCATGTGCCGCTGGCGGCGTTCGAGCAGGTCGCCGCCGCCCATCCCCTGATCTACCGAGACCTCGGGCGTCTCGTCTGTTCGCGACAGCGTTCGGCGCTGACCTTCATGGGGCAGGCCATCGCCCAGCCGATCGCCGTGCGCCTGGCCCGCGTTCTGGCCGGCGCGGCGCGCGCGTCGGGCGGGGCCGAGGTTCAGGTGCGCCAGGAAGACCTCGCGGCCATGGTCGGCGTCTCGCGCCAGACGGCCAACAAGACGCTCCGGGCGTTCGAGCGCGCCGGCCTGATCGAACTGGCCTACGGGCGTATCACCGTGTGCGACCCCGAGCGCCTCCGCGCCGTGGCCTGAGATTCTCTCGCCGCCGATCGCACCCGTCGCGGTCGCGGTCCTGGACGGGGCCGGAGGGCCGCGTACCGCTGGCGCCGCGATCAGAATTTCTGGATATCAAAAATCTACTAAACCAATAGGAATTTAGTCCAACGATGTCGCGCCGCGGCGTCGCAGGGCGAGGGGCGCGGGCTGGCGGGCGCCGATCCTCGTCGAACGAGGCGCCGCTTCCGACCGCCGCCGTGACACAGGAGACGCGCCATGAGCGCCGACGGCTATCTCTTCCGCACGACCAAGCTCGACGTCGCCCCGGTGGGCGGACGCATCGGCGCCGAGGTGCGCGGCCTCACGCTGACGCCGGACCTCAACGAGGATCAGACCGCGGCGATCCTCGACGCCCTCTACCGCTACAAGGTCCTGTTCTTCCGCGACCAGCACCATCTCGACGACGCCTCCCAGGAGGCCTTCGCGGCCCGGCTCGGGCGGCCCGTGCCCCATCCCACCGTGCCGGTGCGCGACGGCTCGTCGTACGTGCTCGAACTGGACAGCGCCCACGGCGGCCGCGCGAATTCCTGGCACACCGACGTCACCTTCGTGCCCGACTATCCGGCCGCCTCGATCCTGCGCGCGGTGACCAGCCCGGCGAGCGGGGGCGACACCGTCTGGGCCGACGCCACCGCAGCCTACGCGCGCCTGCCCACGCCGCTGAAGCAATTGGTCGATCCGCTCCGGGCCATCCACACCAACGCCTACGACTACGCCGCCACGCGGGCGGACGTGGATCGCGTCCGCCTGGAGCGCCACCGCTCGGTCTTCGCCTCGACCGTCTTCGAGACCGAGCACCCCGTGGTCCGCATCCATCCCGTCACCGACGAGCCGACGCTGGTGCTCGGCCATTTCGTCAAGTCGTTCGTGGGGCTGTCCACGCGCGACAGCCAGGCTCTGCTCGCGCTGCTCCAGGATCATGTCACCCGGCTGGAGAACACGGTCCGCTGGCGCTGGCGCGAGGGCGACGTGGCCATCTGGGACAACCGCGCCACCCAGCACTACGCCGTGGACGACTATGGCGACCAGCGCCGGGTGATGCGGCGCGTCACCCTCGCCGGCGACGCGCCCGTGGGCCTGGACGGCCGGTCCAGCCGCGCGGTCCGGCCCGCGGCCCAGGACGCCGACACCGCCTGAACGGCGCGCATCGGGGCGGGTCCGCGCGCGGCGGGTTCCTCTGGCGGTCGGGCGACCGGCGCGGTATCTGGCCGGGCATCGCACCGCCGTCGCCCCGTTCCGATCACCCCGCCCCGCCGTCCCGCGGGCCCTTCGCCATACGCGGCGCGGCAGGCCAGGCCTATCTGCTTCTCGTCGTCACCACCCTGAGCTGGGGCGGCAACGCGGTGGTGAGCCGCGCCGCCGTGGGCGAGATCTCGCCCATGCTGCTCACCGCCGGGCGGTGGGCTCTGGTCCTCGCCATCCTGGCGGTCTTCGCGGGGCGGACCGTCCTGAGCCACGGCGCCGAGCTCAGGGCGCGGTGGCGGTCGATCCTGGCCCTCGGCGCCCTGGGCTTCACCGCCTTCAACGCGCTGATGTACGGGGCGGGGCACCTGACCAGCGCGGTCAATATCGCCCTTCTCCAGGGCGCCATCCCGATCTTCGTCATCGCCGGCGCGGCGATGTTCCAGGGGGCCGACATCCGGAGAGGCCAGGTCCTCGGTCTGGTGACGACCCTCGCCGGCGTGGCGCTGGTGGCGACCCAGGGCGACCCGGCGCAACTTCTCCGTTTCCGGTTCAATCCGGGTGATCTCCTGATGCTCGTCGCCTGCATCCTCTATGCCGGCTACACCCTGGCCCTGCGCGGCCAGCCGCCGGGCGGCGGCCTCTGGTTCTTCGCCGGGCTGGCGGCCGGCGCGTTCGTCACCTCGATCCCGCTCGCGGCCGTCGAAGCAGGCCTGGGCCGGTCCCTCGGCCCCACGCCGACGGGCTGGGCGATCCTGGCCTTCGTCGCCCTGGGCCCGTCCTTTCTGGCGCAGGTGTTCTACATGCGCGCGATCGGCCTCATCGGCGCGGCGCGCGCCGGGCTCTTCATCAACCTGGTGCCGGTCTTCGGCGCCCTGCTGGCCGTCGCGCTGCTGGGCGAGCCGTTCCATGCCTACCACGTCCTGGCGCTGAGCCTGGTCCTGGCGGGCGTCCTGGCTTCGGAGGCGTCGGCCCGGGCAGGCCGCACCGACGGCGAGCCGCCGCCGCGTTAGGCAGCCGCGTCCGCGGGCGGCCGACACCCTTGCGCTCGCCGCACTTTCGTCGTGGACTGGACGGTCTCAGGTCGCGGCTCGGCGGCCTCTCGGGGGATGCATGTTCGGACCGGAAAACGCCCAGAGCCTCGTCGGCGTGGCCCTGGTGCTCGGGGTGTGCTGGGCGATTTCGGAGAACCGCCGCCGGTTTCCCTGGAAGCTCGCCATCGGGGCGATCCTGGTCCAGGCGCTGCTGGTCCTGGCCCTGTTCGGTCTTCCGGCGCTCCGGGCCGGCCTGGGCGGTGTCGGCGTGGCGGTCGACGGTCTGGCCAGTTCGACCCAGGCGGGCGTGGCCTTCGTCTTCGGCTTCCTGGCCGGCACCCCGAACCAGCCCTACGAACTGACCGATCCGGGCGCCATGTTCGTGTTCGCCTTCCGGGTGCTGCCGGTGATCCTGGTGGTCTGCGCGCTCGCGGCGCTGCTCTGGCACTGGAAGATCCTGGTCTGGATCACCCAGGCGTTCGGGGTCGTTTTCGAGCGCACCATGGGGCTGCGCGGGCCACCCGCCCTGGCCACCGCCGCCACCGTCTTCATGGGACAGGTGGAGGGGCCGATCTTCATCCGCAGCTACCTGCCCAGCCTGTCGCGGTCCGAGCTGTTCATGCTGATCGCCGTGGGGATGGCCTGCGTCTCCGGCTCCACCATGGTGGCCTACGCGACCATCCTGGCCGACGTGCTGCCCAACGCCGCCGCCCATGTGCTGACGGCCTCCATCGTCTCGGCGCCGGCCGGCGTGCTGCTGGCCCGGATCATCGTGCCCCGTGACAACGCGGTGGAGCAGGCCCAGGCCTACGATCCCCTGGCGGCGAAGAAGTACGACAGCTCGATCGACGCCCTGATCAAGGGCACGACCGACGGGTTGCAGATCATGCTGAACGTGGGGGCGACGCTGATCGTCTTCGTGGCGTTGACCGCCATGGTCAACATGATCCTGGGCAGTTTCGGCGAGGTGGGCGGCGCGCCGCTGTCGGTGGAGCGCGGCCTGGGGATCCTCTTCGCGCCGCTGGCCTGGGCCATCGGCGTGCCGTGGCACGACGCGCCCCAGGCCGGCTCGCTGCTCGGCGTGAAGCTGGTGCTGACCGAGTTCACCGCCTTCATCACCATGGGCGGCATCCCGCTCGAGGACATGGCGCCGCGTAGCCGTGTGCTGATGACCTATGCGCTTTGCGGCTTCGCCAACATCGCCTCGGTGGGGATCAACCTGGCGGGCTACTCGGTGCTGGTGCCCGAGCGGCGCAACGAGATCGTGGGCATGGTGTGGAAGGCGATGATGGCCGGCTTCCTGGCCACGTGCCTCACCGCCTCGATCGTCGGCCTGCTGCCGGCCAGACTGTTCGGGGTCTGAGCCGATGGCTCCGCCTGCGCGGCGCACTTGCCTCACGTCTCGGGACGGGTCCTAGTCTCCGATCAGGAGAAGACCGAATGAAGATCTACGACACGCCGCTCGCGCCCAATCCCCGCCGTGTGCGCTGGGTCATGGCCGAGAAAGGGATCGACGACATCGAGGTCGTGACCCTCGACCTCATGGCGGGTCAGCACAAGACGCCCGACTACGTCGCCAAGGCCGGGCTTCCGAATGTGCCGATGCTGGAGATGGACGACGGGACCTGCATCACGGAATCGCTCGCCATCTGCCGCTACCTGGAAAGCCGCTACCCCGAGCCCAACCTCTTCGGCCGCACGCCCGAGGAGACGGCCGTCATCGAGATGTGGACGCGCCGCGCCGAGATGATGGTGGCCACCCCCATGATGGTCGGCGTCCGTCACACCCACCCCGCCATGGGCCGGCTGGAGCAGCAGGTCCAGGTCATCGGCGAGCATAATCTGGACGGGTGCCGGCGGGCGCTGAAGGTGCTGGACCGCCGCCTGGCGGAGGGCGAGTGGCTGGCCGCCGGCCGTCTGACCATCGCCGACATCGTGGCCTATATCGGCGTCGACTTCGGCCGGATGATCAAGTTCGCGTTGCCCGACGACCTGGCGCACGTGGCCCGCTGGGCCGAGTCCATGCGCGGCCGCCCGGCCGCCAGGGCGGGCATGCCTCAGAAGGCCGCCTGATGCGCCGTCGCGAGGCGCTGGCGCGGGCCGAGGCGCTGGGCCGCCGCGACCGGGAGGCTGCCGCCGGGCTCTCGTCGCCCTCGGCGGCGGGCTGACCGCGGAATTCCGGCCCGTCGGGCCCGTGTCGCCGTCGAGACCGTGGCGACAGGCCTGGACATGACGCTGGCGGACGCCGAAACGGAGGGCATGGAGACGCAGGGATATCTGCCACGGCCGGACGGCGAGCGCCTGGCCTGGAAGCGTGTGGACGGCGCGGGTCCGACGGTGGTCTGGCTGGGTGGCTTCATGTCGGACATGGCGGGAACCAAGGCCCAGGCCCTTGCCGACTGGGCGCTGGCGTCGGGCCGCGGCTATGTGCGGTTCGACTACCTGGGGCATGGCGAGTCCTCGGGGGCCTTCGTGGACGGCACGATCACGCGGTGGCGCGCCGACGCGCTGGCTGTCGTGGACGAACTGACGACGGGGGGCGTGGTTCTGGTGGGCTCGTCCATGGGCGGCTGGCTGGCCTGTCTGACCGCCCTGGCGCGGCCGGAGCGCGTGACGGGCATGGTGCTGATCGCGCCGGCGCCGGACTTCACCGAAAAGCTGATGGCGCCGGAAATCCCGCCCGAGGGCCGTGCGGCGCTGGCGGCCGAAGGCGTCTGGATGCGTCCCTCCGAGTATGGCGACCCCTATCCGATCCGGCGCACGCTGCTGGAGGACGGGGCGCGCTGGTCGATCCTGAACGGCCAGCCCATTCCGATCGCGACGCCCGTGCGGGTGCTCCAGGGCGGCCAGGACCCCGATGTGCCGTGGCGCCACGCGCTGGAGCTGGCCCAGGCGCTCAAGGGCGAGGACGTGGTCTTCACGCTGGTCCGGGACGGCGATCACCGCCTGTCGCGGCCCCAGGACATCGCCCGCCTGATCGCGGCGGTGGAAGAGGTGGTCTAAGGGCGCTTCTCCGTCTCGAAGATCGCGGCCAGACCCTCGCGGTAGGTCGGATAGGCCGGCCGCCAGCCGAGCTCGGCCTTGGCTAGGGCGTTCGAGACGCGCTTGCTCTCGGCGTAGAAGCGCATCGCCGTCGGAGAGAGGCCGGCGTCGGCCAGCGCCGTTTCCGGCGGCGGCGCCATACCCAGAAGCCCCGCGGCGTAGGCGATCACCTCACTGTTGGGGGCGGGCTCGTCGTCGCAGAGATTGTAGGCGGCGCCGGCGCGGGGGCGGGCGATCGACGCTTCCAGACCGGCCGCCAGATCCTCCACATGGATGCGGGAGAAAACCTGTCCCGGGGCCACGATGCGGCGCGCCTGGCCCGTCCGCAGCCGGTCGAAGGCGGAACGGCCCGGCCCGTAGATCCCCGGCAGGCGGAAGACGGTCACGGTCAGGCCCATGCCGCGCCCCACCTCGAGCCAGTCGCGTTCGGCGCCCACCCGCCGCGCCGCCTCGACCGACTGAGCGGCCAGCCGGCTGCGCTCGCTGACCCAGCCGCCCCGGCGGTCGCCGTAGACCCCGGTGGTGGAGAGGTAGCCCGTCCAGTCGGGAAAGGCGCCGGCCTCGGCCATCGGCCCGACCAGGGTGTTCAGCCCGGGGCATCCCTGCGGCCCCGGCGGCGCTGTGATCAGCAGGGCGCTGGACCGGCCGAGCGCCTCGGTGAGCGCGTCGCGGTCGGCGACGTCCAGGGGTTCGAACCCGTCGCCGGCGATGCGTCCCCGGCCTTCGGCGTTCCGATAGGTGGCGCTGGCGGCCCAGCCCCGGGCGGCCAGCCGAAGGGCCAGCGCCCGTCCCGAGAAGCCGTAGCCGAAGAGGAAGAGGCGCATCCGGACCCGCCGCTAAAGCAACTCTCCGATCGCCTTGCGGGCGGCGTCGCCCAGGTCGGGCCGCGCCAGGGCGAAGGCCACGTTGGCGCGCAGGAGACCGATCTTGTCGCCGCAGTCGTAGGTGGTCCCCTCGTATTCCAGGGCGTGGAAGGGCTGGGTCTTCATGAGGTTCACCATGCCGTCGGTGAGCTGGATTTCCCCGCCCGCGCCGCGTTCCTGCGTCTCCAGGATCCTGAAGATCTCGGGCTGGAGGATGTAGCGGCCCGAGATGAACAGGTTCGACGGCTCGGTCCCCGGCGGCGGCTTCTCGACCATGCCGACCATGCGGTTCAGGCGGCCGTCGCGCCCCTCCAGGGCGACGATCCCGTACTTGTGCGCCTCGCCCTCGGGAGCCGGCTCCACCACGACGACGTTGCCGCCGGTCTTCTCGTAGGCCTCGACGGCCTGGACCAGGGCGGGCGGGTCGGCCTGCATCAGCATGTCGGGCAGCATCACCGCGAAAGGCTCGTCGCCGACCACGTGGCGGGCGCACCAGACCGCGTGGCCCAGGCCCAGCGGCGCCATCTGGCGGATGAAGCTCATCTGGCCAGGCTCGGGCAGGTCGCGGCGCAGGTCCTCCAGGATGTCGATCTTGCCCTTGGCGGCCAGGGCCTGCTCGATCTCGGGGATGGCGTCGAAATAGTCCTCGATGGCGGCCTGGCCGCGGCCGACGATGAAGACCAGATGCTCGATTCCCGCCGCGCGGGCTTCCTCGACGATGTAGCTCAGGATGGGGCGGTCGACGACGTTCAGCAGGTTCTTCGGCGTGGTCTTGCCCGCCGGCAGTACGCGCGTGCCCAGGCCCGCCACCGGCAGCACCGCCTTCTTCACCTGCCTGTTCATCGATCCTCCGCACGCCACCTGGGCGCTCCCCTAAAGCGATCCGCCGCCGCAGCGCGCGCTTCTGCGGTGCGCCAGCCCATCACGATTTTGAGATTGCGGGAAGTTGTGTAACGTCCCCGGCGTCGGGGGATTCACCCCCAGGGGAGCGTATTCATGAAGCTTCGCGTGCTCACGATCGCCGCCGCCGGCGTCATGGCCCTTGGCCTGGCCGCCTGCCAACAAAAGGAAGAAGCGGCCCCGGCCGCCGACGCCGCGCCTGTCGACGCCGCCGCCGAGCCGGCCGTCGAGGCGCCGCCGGCCGACGCCGCTGCGCCTGCGGACGCCGCGGCTCCGGCGGCCGATTCGATGATGGCCGCCCCGCCGGCGACCGAGCCCGCGAAGTAGGCCGGACGATCCGAACGGATCGAAGTTCCGGAACGGCCGTCCCGCCCGGGGCGGCCGTTTTCCTTTGCGCTATTCGACGGTGACCGACTTGGCCAGATTCCGCGGCTGGTCCACGTCGGCGCCCTTCTGTACGGCCACGTGATAGGCGAGGAGCTGGATCGGCGGCGAATACACCAGCGGCGCGATCAGCGGATCGCAGCGCGGCGCCGTCACCACCACCCGCGCCCCTTTCGGCGCATGCCGTTCGCCTTCCGAATCCGTGATGAAGACCACTTGGCCGCCCCGGGACATCACCTCGTTCATGTTGGACGCCGACTTCTCGAAATAGCTGTCGAACGGCGCGAGGATCACGATGGGCGTCTGTTCGTCGACGAGGGCGATGGGGCCGTGCTTGAGCTCGCCTGCGGCATAGCCTTCGGCGTGGATGTAGCTCAGCTCCTTCAGCTTCAGCGCGCCCTCGAGCGCCAGCGCGTACATGGGCCCGCGGCCCAGGTAGAGCACGTCGCGCGCCTTCGCGACCTCCTGCGCCACGGCGCGGACCGCATCCTCCAGCTCGATCGACTCGGCGATCAGGCGAGGGGCCTCCAGCAGCAGGCGGACCATCCGCTGCTCCTCGGCGTCGTCGATCCGTCCGCGGGCGCGGGCCGCGGCGACCGCGAGCGCGGTCAGCACGCTGACCTGGGCGGTGAAGGCCTTGGTCGAGGCCACCCCGATCTCGGGGCCGCAGTGGATGGGCCAGACCACGTCGGCCTCGCGGGCCATGGTGGATTCCTGGGCGTTCACGACGGCGGCGCTCTTCATGCCCTTGTCCTGGCAGTAGCGCAGGGCCGCCAGGGTGTCGGCCGTCTCGCCGGACTGCGACACGGCGATCACGAGCGAGTCCGGGCGCAGGGCCGGCTGCCGGTAGCGGAACTCGGAGGCGATCTCGACGTCCACGGGCAGGTCGGCGAGTTGCTCGATCAGGTACTTGCCCAGCAGGCCGGCGATGAAGGCCGTGCCGCAGGCCACGATCTGGATGCGCTCCAGCCTGGCGAAGTCGATCCCGCCCGGCACGGCGGTGCGGCCCGTGGTGGCGTCCACATAGGCGGCCACGGTGCGCTGGCACCCCTCGGGCTGGTCGTGGATCTCCTTCTCCATGAAGTGCCGGTAGTTGCCCTTTTCGACCAGGGCGGCCGAGGCGGGCACGACGCGGACGGCCCGCGCCGCAGGCGCGCCGGACTGGTCGAAGATGCGGGCCTCGCCGTGGCGGATGGCCACGTAGTCGCCTTCGTCCAGATACGACACCCGGTTCGTGAAGGGCCCCACGGCCAGGGCGTCCGAGCCGATGAACATCTCGCCGTCGCCGTATCCCACCACCAGCGGGCTGCCGCGCCGCGCCCCCAGGATGAGGCCGTCCTCTCCGGCGATCAGCACGCCCAGGGCATAGGCGCCGACGAGCTGGTCCAGCGCGGCCTTGAACGCCTCCAGCGGCGCCTTGCCCGTGGACAGTTCGTGGTCCAGCAGGGCGGCGATCACCTCGGTGTCGGTGTCGCTCTCGAACGTCCGCCCGGTGGCCGCCAGGCGCTCGCGGATCTCGGCGTAGTTCTCGATGATGCCGTTGTGGACCAGGGTCACACGGCCGGCCCTGTGAGGATGGGCGTTGCGTTCGGTGGGGGCGCCGTGGGTGGCCCAGCGGGTGTGCCCGATGCCCACCGTGGCGGACAGGGGATCGGCGGCGAGCACCTCTTCCAGCGCCTTGATCTTGCCCGCGGCGCGCCGGCGGACGACCTCACCGCCCACGATTCCGGCGACGCCCGCCGAATCGTAGCCGCGGTACTCGAGCCGCTTGAGGCTCTCGATGAGCCGTTCCTGCACCGAATGCGTGCCGACGATGCCGATGATACCGCACATGTGGCCTGGGCTTCCTTATATGGTAAGGGCGAATCCGGTGCGGTCACCCCGTGACCGGCGCCTTTAGCATTAGCAAAGGCCCCATGGACTAAATCTGGGTTTCGGTTCGTTTCCAGAGCATTTCCGGCAGATTATCCCATGAGCAAGCGCGCCTACTTCGGCACTGACGGCATTCGCGGCGAAGCCAACCGCCATCCCATGACGGCCGAGGTGGCCCTGAGGGTCGGCATGGCCGCCGGCAAGCTCTTCATGTCGAAGGACGACCGTCGTCACCTCGTCGTGATCGGCAAGGACACCCGGCTTTCCGGCTACATGATCGAGCCCGCCCTCGTGGCCGGCTTCACCAGCGTCGGCATGGACGTGCGGCTGTTCGGCCCCCTGCCGACGCCCGGCGTGGCGATGATGACCCGCAGCCTCCGCGCGGACCTGGGCGTCATGATCTCGGCCTCGCACAACGCCTATACCGACAACGGCATCAAGCTGTTCGGGCCGGACGGCTACAAGCTCTCGGACGAGCAGGAACTGGCCATCGAGGCCCGCATGGACGAGGGGCTGGAGCAGAACCTGTCCGGCCCCGAGGGCCTGGGCCGCGTGCAGCGGATCGACGACAGCCAGGCGCGCTATATCGAGATCGCCAAGGCCACGTTCCCGCGCCGCCTGAACCTGTCGGGGATGCGGATCGTGATCGATTGCGCCAACGGCGCCGCCTACAAGGTGGCGCCGGCCGCTCTGTACGAGCTGGGCGCCGAGGTCATTCCCATCGGCGTCGCGCCCAACGGGACCAACATCAACGAGGAGTGCGGCTCGACGCACCCCGCCGCCATGCAGAAGGCGGTCAAGGACTATCGCGCCGACATCGGCATCGCCCTGGACGGCGACGCCGACCGGCTGGTGATCTGCGACGAGAAGGGTCAGGTCGTCGACGGCGACCAGATCATGGCGCTCATCGCCGGAGAGTGGGCCCGGCGCCAGCGGCTGCGGGGCGGCGGGCTCGTCGCCACCATCTATTCCAACCTCGGCCTCGAGCGCTTCCTGGCCGACCGCCAGCTCAAGCTCGAACGTACGGCCGTCGGCGACCGGGCGGTCATGATGCGGATGCGCGAGGCGGGCTACAACGTGGGCGGCGAACAGTCGGGCCACATCATCCTGTCCGACTTCTCCACCACCGGCGACGGCCTGCTCTGCGCGCTGCAGGTGCTGGCGGTGCTCAAGGAGGGCGGGAAGCCGATGAGCGCGCTGGCCCGACAGTTCGAACCGGTGCCCCAGCTCCTCGAGAACGTCCGCTTCTCGGGCGGCAAGCCCCTGGAGAGCGATCAGGTGAAGGCCGTTCTCGCCGCCGCCGAGCAGCGGCTGAACGGTTCGGGCCGCCTCGTGGTGCGGGCCTCGGGCACCGAACCCCTGATCCGCATCATGGCCGAGGGCGACGACGAGACGCTGGTGAACCAGGTGGTCAAGGACATCGCCGGCGCCGTGAAGAAGGCCGCCGCCTGAGACCCTGACGTCGGTCCGAGGGCGGCCCTGGCGGCGTTCCCGATTTGACCCCCGAGGTGCTGCAAAGGCGCATAGCCGTCCTGCGAACCTGTCGTCGACGGCCCGTCACGCCGCGGCGCCGAAGCGCGCGTCCGCCCGCCGGTCGGCGAGCGTAACCCTAGCCATTCCTGAATCCTTGTGTCATCGTGGACACAATCGCCCGGCTCGACATGGGCGAGCACGACGGAACTTGGGAGGATTTCATGCGGCGTGATCTCGCCCTTGGCGGCGCTGCGCGGCAGATCGAGCGGCCGGCCCGCTCGATCGCGTGTCTGGCTTTCGTAGGACTTCTCGGCGCGGCCTTCTGGGCCGGCGCGGCGTTCATCGTGGAGCGCGTTCTCCAGACGCCCGGCCTGGGCTTCTGACGAGCGGCTCCGCCCGCGCCCGGGGCGCGGGCTCAGGTTCGAACTCAGGCCCGAACTCAGGCCCGAACTCAGGCCCGACTCAGGTTCGTCCGACGCTGAGGTACTGGAAGCCGCGGGCGCGCATGTCCGCGGGCTTGTAGATGTTGCGCAGGTCGACGAGCACCGGCTTCTTCATCAGGAGCTTGATGCGGTCGAGATCCAGGGCGCGGAACTGGTCCCATTCCGTGATGATCACCAGGGCGTCGGCGCCCTCGGCGACCGCATAGGGATCGTCCTTGAAGTCGACGCCCGACAGCAGGCCGCGGGCTTCATGGCCCTCGGGGTCGTAGGCCTGGACCCGGGCGCCCTTGTCCTGAAGCGACGGCACGATGGCCAGCGACGGGGCGTCGCGCATGTCGTCGGTGTTGGGCTTGAAGGTCAGACCCAGGACGCCGACGGTCTTGCCCTTCAGGTCGCCGTCGAGCGCCTTGACCACCTTGCGGGCCATGGCGCGCTTGCGCTCGTCGTTGACCTTGATGGTGGTCTCCACCAGCTCGACCGGAGACCCGGCGTCGCGGGCGGTGCGCACCAAGGCGATGGTGTCCTTGGGGAAGCACGAGCCGCCATAGCCCGGGCCGGCGTTCAGGAACTTGCCGCCGATCCGGCCGTCCAGGCCGATGCCCTTGGCCACCTGCTGCACGTCGGCGCCCACCGCCTCGCAGAGGTCGGCCATCTCGTTGATGTAGGTGATCTTCAGCGCCAGGAAGGCGTTGGCGGCGTACTTGATCAGCTCGCTGGTGCGGCGGCTGGTGAACAGGATCGGGGTCTCGTTCAGGTAGAGCGGGCGGTACAGTTCGCGCATCACCGCCTGGGCGCGCTCGTCCGTCGTGCCCACCACCACGCGGTCGGGCCGCTTGAAGTCCTCGATGGCCGCGCCCTCGCGCAGGAACTCCGGGTTCGACACCACCGCCACGTCGGCGTCCGGCGCCACGCGCTTGAAGATCGCCTCGATCTCGTCGCCGGTGCCGACCGGGACGGTCGACTTGGTGACCACCACGGTGAAGCCCTGGACCAGGCCGGCGATCTCCTCGGCCGCCGCATAGACGTACGACAGGTCGGCGTAGCCGTCGCCGCGACGCGACGGGGTGCCTACGCCGATGAACACCGCGTCCGCCTCCCGGATCGCCTGGGTGGCGTCGGTGTCGAAGAACAGGCGCCCGGCCTTGACGTTGCTGGCGACGAGCTGGTCCAGCCCCGGTTCGTAGATCGGGATGCCGCCCGCCTTGAGCTGCTCGATCTTGGACGCGTCCTTGTCGATGCAGGTCACGGTATGGCCGAAGTCGGCGAAACAGGCCCCGCTGACGAGGCCCACATAGCCCGTCCCGATCATCGCCACGCGCATTCAAGAACTCCCTGGAAGGCAGCGCCTTTCACCATGCGCCGCAATCGGTCGCAACGGCACACCTCTATCGCGGTGCAGCAATTTGTGGGCCGGGTGGCGTGCAGATCGCGATCATGATACATTTTTCGCCGTCATGACAAAGCCGATCCAGATCAGGAAGGAAGACGTCGCCAGCGATATCCGCAGGTTGGCTACCCTTACGGGTGAGTCCATCACGGACGCCGTCGCCGAAGCGGTCCGCGAGAAGCTGGACCGGATCGAGTCGGATCGCGGACTGGCCGACAGGCGCAGGCGTGTGCGCGAGCTTGTGGCCTCGTTCGCGGCGCTTCCCAAGACCGGGCATAGGCTGACCGACGACGACCTCTACGACGACTACGGCCTGCCGAAGTGATCGCGGTCGATGCGTCGGCCGTGCTCGCCATTCTGTTCGACGAGCCGGACGCCGGAACCTACTCGGACATTCTGATCGCCCGCGGCGGGGTCATTTCGCCGGTCAATCGGTGGGAAGTCCTTGTCGCCGCATATCGTGAGGGGGGCGATCCTGGCGTCGCCGACGCCCGCGCCTTGATGGAGGCGCTTCAGGTCGATGGGGCGGACATGCCGGCCGCGGCGGGCGATCTGGCCTTCGAGGCCTTTCGCCGCTTCGGCAAGGGCGCCGGCGGCCCGCTGAACCTCGGCGACTGCTTCGCCTATGCGTTGGCGCAGGTCGAGGGCGACGGCCTGCTGTTCAAGGGCGACGACTTCCCGAAGACGGACGTGAAGCCCGCGGTCTGAGAGGGTCCGTGGCCACGACTGACAAGGTTCGGCGAAGGGTGGACTACAGACTCTGGTCGGATGATCAGCAGGGCTTATCGGAGCGGATCAGGACTTGGTTTCCCCAGAAGTTTAGCCGCACTGCGGGACCCAGGCGCAACTCGAACCAGTACGTGTCGCCCCAGACATGTTGTGTGCCCTGGGTGATGCCGCACAGCTCCCAGCCATGGGCGTTTCGCTCACAGACATAAACGGCCCACTCGCCGTCGGCAGTCTCCCCCAGGCCACTCACGGATATGCCGCCTCTGTCGGCAACTGTTGGATCATAGTGAAGCTCGTAGTCGTTCACTGGTCCCGAGAACTTCTGAGAAAAGGCTGGCGGCAAATCCATTTCCGGCGGCATCTCCGAGTTCATCGACCAAGCTTGGAGGCGGAATACAATGTCCGCAACGGGTCGACTGTAGGCGTTGGCGGAGCGCCTCCAACGAGACGTGCGCGAGCCTCGACAGCCTGAGGTCTGCCGCGCCAGCAACCGCTCAGATCTCCTGGTTGTACCTGCCTACCTGTGGACGCTTGGCCAGCCGCGGCTTCACCTCGTCGCGGAACAGGGCGCGCATGTCGTCCTCGGACTGCGTGCTCTCCACCACCACCACGATCTCGGGCTTGTTGGACGAGGCGCGCACCAGCACCCACGAGCCGTCCTCCAGCGCCGCGCGCACGCCGTTCACCGTCACCAGGTCCACGATCCTCCGGCCCAGGATGGTTCCGCCCGCGTCGCGCAGGGCGGTGTATTCGGCCACCACGTCGTCGACGACGCCGTACTTCTCCTCGTCGGCGCAGTGCGGGCTCATGGTCAGTGAGGTCCACGCCACCGGCAGGGCCTTCTTGAGGTCGGAGAGCTTCTGGCCCGGATTGCGCTCCAGCATGGCCAGGATCGCCGCGGCCGCCACCAGCCCGTCGTCGTAGCCGCGCCCGATCGGCGGGTTCATGAAGAAGTGGCCGCTCTTCTCGAAGCCGGCCAGCGCGCCCAGTTCGGCGGTCTTGCGCTTGATGTAGCTGTGACCGGTCTTCCAGTAGACGGTCTTGGCGCCGTTGGCCTTCAGCACCTCGTCGGTGGCGAACAGGCCCGTGGACTTCACGTCCACGACGAAGGTGGCGTCCTTGTGCAGGATCGAGAGGTCGCGGGCCAGCATCAGGCCGATCTTGTCGGCGAAGATCTCCTCGCCTTCGTCATCCACCACGCCGCAGCGGTCGCCGTCGCCGTCGAAGCCCAGGGCCATGTCCGCGCCGTGCTCCTTCACGGCCGCCGCCATGGCGTGCAGCATCACGCTGTCCTCGGGGTTCGGATTGTATTTCGGGAAGGTCCAGTCGAGGTCGCAGTCCATCTCGATCAGGTTGGCGACGCCCATCTTCCGCAGCGCCTGGGGCGCGAAGGCGCCTGCGGTGCCGTTGCCGCAGGCGGCGATCACGGTCAGCGGCCGCGTGAGGCTGACCCTCCCGGCGGCGTCCGCGATGTAGCGCTCGGCCACCCCGGCGATGTGGGCGAGCGAGCCGCCCGGCCGCTGGGCCCACTTGGCGGCGAGGACGATCTCCTTCAGCCGGCCCATCTCGTCGGGACCGAAGGTGAGCGGCCGCTGGGCCCCCATCTTCACGCCGGTCCAGCCGTTCTCGTTGTGGCTGGCCGTCACCATGGCCACGCAAGGAGCGTCCAGGTCGAACTGGGCGAAGTAGGCCATCGGCGAGACGCTGAGGCCGATGTCCAGCACCTCGCAGCCGGCCGCCACCAGGCCGATGGTCAGCGCCTGCTTGATCGAGAGCGAATAGCTGCGGAAGTCGTGGCCCACGACGATCCGCGTCTGGCCCATCTCCTGGATCAGGGTTCCCAGGCCCAGGCCCAGGGCCTGCACGCCCAGCAGGTTGATCTCGGGCCCGAACAGCCAGCGCGCGTCGTACTCCCGGAACCCCGTCGCCTTCACCAGCGGCGCGTTCTCGTACTCGAAGGTGTTGGGCTTCAGGTCGGCGCGGGGGGCGGTCAGCATGGGGACTCCAGGCGGTCAGCTAGGGGGCCGTGTCTAGCCCGCCGATAGGGGCGAGGCCACTGAGGAAGCCTTAACGGGAAGACGTTCCTCCCCCTGAAGGGAACACTTCGGGGGAGGTGGCGCCCCGGATTCGATCCGGGGCGTCGGAGGGGGCGCGAAGCGGCGCGCGCCGACCTCCAGCTTGCGCCCCCTCCGTCTCGTCGCGTTCCGCGCCGAGCCACCTCCCCCGTCGTCTTCGCGACAGGGGAGGAGCGATCACATTACGCCGGCGCGCAGCAGGTCGTGGACGTGGAGGATGCCCAGGGGCTTGCCGTCTTCGACCACGAACAGGACCGTCACCGCGGGCGGTGGGTCGCTCATCAGCGCCAGGGCCTCGGCCGCCAGCATCCCCGGCGGAGCGGTCTTCCGCGGTCCGGGCGTCATCACGTCGCCGGCGTTGTGATCCAGGAGACCGTCGATATGGCGGCGCAGGTCGCCGTCGGTGATCGCGCCCAGCAGGCGGCCCTTCGGGTCCACGACGCCCACGACGCCCCAGCGCTTCTCGCTCATCACCAGCAGGGCGTCGCGCATCGGCGTCTCGGGCGCCACCAGCGGCAACTCCTCGCGGCCGTGCATCAGATCGGCGGCGGTCCGCAGCATGGCGCCCAGCTTGCCGCCGGGGTGGAAGTCGCGGAACTGCTCGGGCCGGAATCCGCGCCGCTCCAGCAGCGCCACGGCCAGGGCGTCGCCCAGGGCGATCTGCAGGGTGGTCGAGGTGGTGGGCGCGTTCACCGCGGCGGCGGCCTCGGGCGCGTCGGGAAGCTGGAGCAGGATGTCCGAGGCCAGGCCCAGGGCGCTGTCCGGGGCGGCCGTCATCCCGATCAGCGGGATGTGGAAGCGGGCGGCGTAGGCGATCACGTCGGCCAGTTCGCGCGTCTCGCCGGTCTTGCTGAGCGCCAGGATCACGTCGTCGGCCCCGATCATGCCCAGGTCGCCGTGGCTGGCCTCGCTGGCGTGCACGAAGATCGCCGCCGAGCCCGTCGAGGCCAGGGTGGCGGCGATCTTGCGCGCCACATGGCCCGACTTGCCGATGCCGGTGCAGACGATCCGTCCGCGTGCCTCGAAGAGCATCTCCACCGCCTCGGCGAAGGAGTCGCCCAGGCCGGCGGCCATCCGGCCGAGGGCCTCGGATTCCGTCTCCAGCACCCGGCGGCCGACGGCGATGGTGTCCTGGCGGGTCATTGGGCCGGCTTCGTCCTTGGCGGATGCGTCATTGAGAGGGCGCGATCGCCTGGTTCTGGATGTTGCGGACCGCCTGGCGCGCCTGTTCGGCGCGGCGCTGGGCGGCTTCGTGCTGGCGCTGCATCTGCGCCTGCATTTCGGCGGTGCGCTGCACGGGCTCGCGCCCGAACGGCGCAGGCGAGCGGTCGCCCAGGCCCTGCGGCCAGACCATCGCCAGCGCGATCGCGGCCGCGGCCGCAAGTGCGAGGATCGGCAGGTAGAAGCGGTCCAGCATCGGCCCGCTATAGCGGGTCCTGGCGAACTGGGAAACTTGACGCCTCGGGTTCGATTGCCTAGCCGAACCGCCTCGCACGCCCGAAGGAGCCCGCCCTTGCCCACCCTGATCCTGCTGCGTCACGGCCAGAGCCAGTGGAACCTGGAGGACCGCTTCACCGGCTGGGTGGACGTGGACCTGACGCCCCGGGGGGAGGCCGAGGCGACGAAGGGCGGGGAACTCATCAAGGCGGCGGGCATCGCCATCGACCGGGTCTTCACCTCGGTGCTGACCCGCGCCATCCGCACCTCGTGGCTGGCGCTGCACGCCGCCGGCCAAGCCTACGCGCCCGAGATCAAGGACTGGCGGCTGAACGAGCGCCATTACGGCGGCCTGACCGGCCTGAACAAGACCGAGACCGCTGCGAAGCACGGTGACGACCAGGTGAAGATCTGGCGCCGCAGCTACGACATCCCGCCGCCGAACCTGGCGCCGGGCGGCGAGTTCGATTTCTCGAAGGACCGTCGGTACGCCGGCCTCGACCTGCCCGTGACCGAGAGCCTGAAGACCACGCTGGATCGTGTGCAGCCCTACTGGGACGCCGAGATCGCGCCGTGCCTCAAGGCGGGCGAGACCCTGCTGGTCGCCGCCCACGGCAATTCGCTGCGGGCCATCGTGAAGCTGCTGTTCGCCGTGTCGGACGACGCCATCGTCGGCGTGGAGATCCCCACCTCGAACCCGCTGGTGATCGAACTGGACGCCGGATTGAAACCCACGGCCGCCCGCTACCTGGACGCCGAGCGGGCCACGGCCATCCCGCCGGTCTGATCGCGCGTGGTCAGGCGGCGGCCTTGCGGGGTCGCACCCGCCACCCGACCACGATCCCCGCGACGAGGATCAGGACTGCGCCGGCGACGAGACCGGTCAGGGTCTTCCGCGCCTCCATCAGGACCATGAACGCATCGACCTTGCCGGTGCGCCAGAAGACCCATTCGCCGGCCAGCCGGGTGGCGAGCAGCGGCGCGCCGCTCTCGAGCAGGACGATGCCGTCGCCGCTGGCCGGATCGAAGCGCGCGGCGGTGTTGATCGCCGGCTCGTTGTTCCCGTCGTGTCCCACGATGTGGCCGCCGGCGCCGTTGGGCGCGTACAGGACGACGCCCAGGCCCCAGATGTCGGCCCCCATCTGCCGCGCGTGGGGCCGGCGCATCTCCTCCAGCGTCGCCGGGCTCAGCACGCCCCGGCCGGGCAGGGCGCCGTCGGGGCCGGGCAGGTGGGCCTGGATCAGCCGGGCCATGTCGGCCGCGCTGGTGTAGAGCGCCGCCGCCGCCGCCGCCGTGAAACGGTAGTGCGTCGCGAGGCCGCCGTCCTCGTCGTAGAAGCCGGCCAGGTTCGGCGCGCCTTCCGGGGGAGTCACGAAGGTGGAGCGCGCCATGCCGAGCGGTTGCAGGACCGCGCGCTGCATATAGGCCTCGAACGTCTCGCCGGTGACGTCTTCGATCAGGAGTTGCAGCAGGGTGTAGCCGCCGCCCGAGTATCGCCAGGCTTCGCCGGGCGGCTGCCCGACGCGCACAACCCCGTCCCGGCCGGGCGAGGCGTCGGCGGCGCGGGTGAGCGATTCGGGCAACGACTGGAGAGGCCGGCCCGGCGCGAAGCCCGCGTAGCCCAGTCCGTCGGTGAGGCCCGCAGTATGGCTCAGCAACCGTCGGGCGGTGACGCCGCGGTTGTCGAAGTCGCCGGGCGGAAGGCGCCAGCGATTCAGGTAGGTGTCGACCGGCGCATCCAGGTCGATCCGCCCGCCCTCGACCAGCGTCATGACGCCCAGCGCGGTCACCCACTTGCTCAGAGACGCCACCTGGAACAGCGTGTCCCGGTCCACCGGCGCGCCGCGCGAGAGGTGGTGCTCACCCATAGGCCGGCCGCGTTCGATCAGCAGCAGGGACAGTGCGCCCGGTCCCTCGGCGTCGGCCAGCCGCGTGGCGGCCGCCATGAAGGCGGCGGCGTCCCCGGGCGGGGCCAGCGGCCGGCGCCACCACCCCTCCAACGTTCCGGCGAGGAACACAGCAGCCCAGACGGCGAGGGCGCAGACCGTGACCAGAGCGGTGAGGATCAGACGGCGCATCGAGGGCCTCCGAAGCGGCCGCAGGGAAACGCCACGCGCGGCGATCGGATGTTGTCGGCTGCGCGTGGAATCTACAAGTAGGCGAGCCGGCGGCGGGATCGGGATGGAGACGATGCGCGACGAGGATTTCATGCGCCGGGCGATTGCGCTCGCGGCGGAGAACGTGGGCCGGACGGCCGACAACCCATCGGTGGGCTGTGTGATCGTCGCCGCCGGCGCCATCGTCGGCGAGGGCGTCACCGCGCGGGGCGGGCGGCCGCACGCCGAGGAGCAGGCTCTCGACGCGGCCGGCGCCGCGGCCGTCCGCGCCACGGCCTATGTGACGCTGGAGCCCTGCGCCAAGCGCTCGTCCGGGGGGCTGTCGTGCAGCGAGCGGCTGGCGGCGGCGGGCGTGGCCCGGGTGGTCGTGGCCTGCGCCGACGCGTCGGTCTTCGCCGACGGCGCCGGTGTGCGTCGCCTGCGCGAACACGGCTTGGCCGTCGAGGTGGGGCTCCTGGCGGACGAGGCGGCGAAGCTCTACGCGGACTACCGTCCGGCGGCGCGCTGAGGGGCCCAACGCGCCCGGTGCTCGGCCAGAGTCTGGAAAGTCGCCGTTAATCCCGGGCGCCTAGCATGGTTCACTGTCTGTTACTGCGCTTGCCGGAAGCATGCTGCCCGCCGAAAACGCCAGAACGCTCGTCCAGGACCGCCTGACCCAGGCGGAGGTCGACGCCATCTGCGCCAAGCACGACCGTCTCTGGAGTTCCAAGCCCGGTGGGGCGCGCGCCGTATTCGCGTTCAAGGACCTGTCGGGAACGAAGCTCAGCGGCCGCAACCTTTGCGACGCCGACTTCACCGGCGCCATCGTCAACGACTGCGATCTCCGCGGCGCGCGGCTCGACAACGCCAACCTGTTCTGCGCCGACCTCACCGGCTCGGATCTTCGGGAGGCCTCGCTGCGACGCGCCGACCTGCGCGGCTCGTGCATGCGCAGTGTCGATCTGACCGGCGCCGACCTTTTCGAGGCCGACCTGCGGGAAGGGGCCCTGGCCGCCGGCGACCGGCGTTTCGGCTTCCGAAAGCTCGAGATCGGGCGGCCGAATTCGGGCGAACTGCAGGGGGCGATCCTGGCCGGCGCCAACCTGGAGCGCTCGCGGCTTTCGGGCGCCATGGCTGTCCGCGCCGACTTCACCGACGCGGTGATGAAGGACGCCAAGCTCATCCGCGCCAACCTGAAGCAGGCCAATCTGGCCGGAGCCAACCTGTCGGGCGCGGACCTTTCGGGCGCGGATCTCGCCGGGGCCGACCTGCGCGACGCGATCCTGGTCGGCGCCCGTACGGTCGCCTGGAATGTGTCGCAGGCCAATATGGCCGGGGCGCTCACCGACGAGCCGGCGGGACGCGCGCTCAGCGATCTGCCCTATGCCGAGATGATCCGGGACCACGCCCGCTGGTGCGAGACGGGCGGCGCCGAGGGCAAGCCTTCGTCCTTCGATAACGCCGACCTGCGGGCGCTGAATTCGATCCGCGGCTACAATCTCACCGCGTTGTCCGCCAAGCACGCGACGTTCTACGGCCTCGACATGGAGGGCGTGCAACTCCAGGGCGCCCACCTCGAAGGCGCCGACCTGCGCAACACCGTCCTGCGCCGAGCCGACCTGCGGGGCGCGCGCCTTGTCGGGGTCAAGCTGTCGGGCGCGGACCTCCGGGAGGCCCAGTTGGGACCTCTGCTACTGGGGGCCGACCGTGTGTTGCCGTGCAACCTCGCGGGGGCGCAGCTCAAAGGCGCCGACCTGACCGGCGCCGACGTCCGGCACGCGGTCTTTCAGGACGCCGACGTCAGCCGGGCCAACTTCAGCGGCGCTCTGCTCAAACAGGCCAATTTCACGGGCGCCTTCCGGCAGGGCGCGCGCGGCCTCGACGAGGCGATCTGATCGGGGCGATCTGATCGGGGCGATCTGAGCGGGGGCGATCTGCGATCGGGCCAGCGCCGCGACGAAGAAAGGCGGCGCCCTTGCGAGCGCCGCCTTCGTGGTCATCGGACCTCCGGGCCGCCTCAGGCGGCCTTTTCGCCCTCGATCAGGGTGGAGGGGCCGGTGGTGATCTGCACGCTCCGCGGCTTGAGGGCTTCCGGCAGCTCGCGCTTCAGCGAGATCGACAGCAGGCCGTCGGCCAGGTTGGCGTCGGTCACGATCACATAGTCGGCGAGCTGGAAGCGGCGCTCGAAGTTCCGCTCGGCAAGGCCGCGGTGCAGGTAGCGGCGGGTGTCGTCGTTCGCGGCTTTCTTGCCGGTGACGGTCAGGAGGTTTTCCTTGACCTCGACGTTCAGCTCTTCGGGACGGAACCCGGCCACCGCGATGTCGATGCGGTAGGCGTTCTCATCGGTGCGCTCGATGTTGTAGGGCGGATAGCCCGTGGCGGCGTCGGCGGCCGCGGTCTCCAGCAGGTTCGCCAGGCGGTCGAAGCCCACGACGGAGCGATAGAGGGGGGAGAAGTCGATCGTACGCATTGAGGTCACATCCTTCTTTCAAAGCAAGGTTGCGTTCTGATTGGACCTGTGGCGCCCCGGAATGGCGGCGCCTGCAGCCCAGGAGGCCCGGACATCCAGCGCCTCCACGCCATGAGTTAGGCGCGCCCTACAGGGTTTCAAGGGGGCGGGGGCTTCAAGGGATTGGCGGCTTCGAGGGGTTGCCAACACCGCGTCACGCCCTACGGTCGCGCCATCGGAACCAGGAGGAATCCCCCAATGCTCCGCGCCGCCATGGCCGCCGCCGCCGTGTTCGCACTCACCGTTCCCGCCGTGGCCCCCGCCGTGGCCCGGGCCGCCGACGCCCAGCTTGCCGCCGCCGTCGCCGGCGATCAGCGCAGCGCCGCCCACAAGGCTCGCGACGGCGCGCGCAATCCCGTCGAGACCCTCACCTTCTGGGGCCTCAAGCCCAATCAGACGGTGATCGAGCTGTCGCCCGGCAGCGGCTATTGGACCGAAATCCTCGCGCCGTACGCCAAGGCCACGGGGGGAACCTATGTCGCCACCGCCGCGGACCTGGACAATCCCAGCCTGTCGGACGCCGCGAAGAAGGGGCGGGCGGCCTTCGAGGCGCGCTATGCCGACGAGGCGAAATTCGGCAAGGTGCGCTACGCCAATTTTGGCCCCACCTCGGGTGCGCTGGGCGCGCCCGGTTCGGCCGACATGGTCATCACCGCCCGCAACATCCACAACTGGGCGACCCAGCCGGCCATGCTGGAAAAGGTGCTGAAGGACATCCATGCCGTCCTCAAGCCCGGCGGCGTCCTGGCGGTCGAGGAGCACCGGTCCGATCCCAAGCCCGAGGATCCCAAGTTCGCCACGGGCTACATGTCCGAGGCCACGGTCATCGCCGCCATCGAGAAGGCGGGCTTCAAGCTGCAGGCCAAATCCGAGGTGAACGCCAACGCCAAGGACACCAAGGACCATCCGTTCGGCGTCTGGACCCTGCCGCCCGTGCGCCGCACCGCCGCGTTCGGCCAGCCTGACGATCCGAACTTCGACCGGACCAAGTACGACGCCATCGGCGAGAGCGATCGGATGACCCTGCGGTTCGTCAAGGCCGCCTCGTAGAGGCCGGATGGGGCCTTTGACCCACGCCGCCTCAGCGGCTAGCACACGCGGGACGGTCGGCCGCGGGGGCGCTCGAACGCAAGGGGCGCCCCGCCCATGATCCATCCCTCCCGACGCCTGGTGCTGACGGGCGCCGCGGCCCTCGCGGGCTGTGGCGGCCAGCCGGGCCAGCGCCTGCCGCGCACTGTGGCCGAAGCGGTGGCCGGTCCCTGGCGCACGCCGGCCGACCGCGCGCGAGACCGCTGGCGTCACCCCGCCGAGAGCCTCGCCTTCTGGGGCCTGAAGCCCGGCGACAGGGTCGTGGAGTTCTGGCCGGGAGCCGGCTGGTACACCGAGATCCTGGCGCCGTTCCTGGCCGGCACGCGCGGGCGCCTCTACGCCGCGCATCTGCAACTGGGCGATCCGCCCGATCCCGCGGCCCGTGAGGTGGTCGAGGCCTTTCGCCGGCGGTTCGCGAACGGCCGCGGCGTCTATGGCGATGTCGAGATCACCGGGTTCGGCGCCACCAGCGGCCCTGTGGCCCCCGCGGGGTCGGCCGACCTCGCCCTCTTCCTGCGCAACCTCCACAACTGGATGGCGGCCGGCATCGCCGAGAAGGCGTTCCGCGACGCCTTCCTGGCCCTTAAGCCCGGCGGCGTCCTGGGCGTGGAGGAGCATCGGGCGGCGCCGGGCGGCGTGCCGGATGTCCTGGCCGAAAGCGGATATGTGGACCAGGCCTACGCCATCCGCCTGGGCCAGGAGGCGGGCTTTCGCCTGGCCGCGACCAGCGAGATCAACGCCAACCCCAGCGACACCCGCGACCATCCCTTCGGAGTCTGGACCCTGGCCCCGGTGGGGCGTTCGTCGCCCCGCGGCCAACCCGACGATCCGAACTTCGACCGCACCGCCTACGACGCCATCGGCGAGAGCGACCGGATGACGCTGAAGTTCGTCAAACCCGCATAGCGGCGGCGGCGAAGGTTTACATGGCCGCCGCGCGAAGCGAAGCTCGCCACCGACTCAGGAGCGTCGCGACGGGGCATGGCCAGTCTCGAGGAATTGACCGACCGGATCCGCCAGGCTGCGGCGTCCGGCGAGGGTCTGTCGCTTAAGGTCAAGCTCGACCTGAAGGGCGAGGGCGTGATCCATCTGGACGGCCCGGTCGTGACCAACGACGACCGCCCGGCCGACCTCGTGGTTTCCGTCAGCCGCGCCGACCTCGTCCGTCTCGGCAAGGGCGAACTCGATCCGATGCGCGCGGTCATGACCGGCCGCATGAAGCTGTCCGACATGAGCCTCGCCTTCAGCCTCCAGCGGCAGATCCAGGCGCTGTTCGAGAGGGCGGCCTAGTCGGCCATGAGCGACACCGCACCCCTCGTCGGCGTCCCCGAGGCGCCCGTGCCGCAGGGCGCCGAAGCGGCCTGGTTCGTCGGCGCCGGCGGGGCGAAGCTGCGCGCGGCGCTGTTCACGCCCCCGGGTCCGCACCGCGGTTCGGTGGTGCTCTCGGGCGGGCGCACCGAGCCCATCGAGAAGTATTTCGAGACCATCTCCGACTTCATGGCGCGCGGCTTCGTCGTCCTCGCCCATGACTGGCGCGGCCAGGGACTGTCGGCGCGCGATCTGCCGGACAGGCTGAAGGGACACGCCCGCGGATACCGAGGCTTCCTGGAGGACTACCGTCGGCTGCTCGACGCCTACGAGCCGCGCCTGCCCAAACCTTGGATCGCGGTGGGCCATTCCATGGGCGGATGCCTCACCCTGCTGGCCCTGGCCTATGGCGAGGCGCGCTTCGCGGGCGCCTGCCTGTCGGCGCCGATGCTGGGATTGCAGTTCGGGAAGGTGTCGCCGCGCGTCGCCGGGGCGCTGACGTGGCTGAACGTCACTCTGGGCCGGGCCGGACGCTATACGGTGGGCGGCGCGAGCGACCCGTTCGCCGAGGCGTTCGAAGGCAATGTGCTGACCCATGATCCGGCGCGCTACGCCCGCTATCGCGCCCAGCTTGCGGCCTGTCCCGAACTCGCGCTCGGCAGCCCGACGTGGGGTTGGCTCGACTTCGCGCTGAAGGCCACGGCATGGCTGTCGCAGCCCGAACGGCTGCGCGGCGTGACCCTCCCTGTCGAGATCGTCTCGGCGGGCGAGGAGCGTCTGGTCGACAACGCCGCCCAGGCCGCGGCGGCCCGAAACCTTCCCCAGGGCCGGCTCGTCGCCGTCCCCGGCGCATACCACGAAATCCTCATGGAGACGGACGACATGCGTAACATCTTCCTGCGAGTGTTCGACGCGCTCACCGGCAAGGCGGCGCCGAAGCCCGCCGAAGCCCCGAAGCCCGCCCCCGAGGCGTCCAAGCCGGCGCCTGTCGCGGAAGCGCCGAAGCCCGCGCCCGCGCCGGTCCCGGAACCCGCGCCCGTTCCGGCGGCGTCCGAACCCGCGCCGGCCGCCGTCGTCGAGGCCGCTTCCCCAGCGCCCAAGCCGCCCGCGGTCAAGGCGAAGACGGCAAAGCCCAAGGCTGCGAAGACGCCTGCGGCGCCCAAGGCTCCCGCGAAGGCGCCTGCAAAGGCCAAGGCGAAGGCTGCCGCGGTGAAGGCCCCCGCGGCAAAGACGACGAAGCCGGCCGCGAAGGCTCCGGCCGCAAAGCCGGCGCCCGCAAAGTCGGCGCCCAAGGCGAAGGCCGCCCAACCCGCACAGCCCAAGCCCGCCGCCAAACCCAAGGCTGAGCCGGCCAAGGCCGCCCCGAAGGCCGCCCCGAAGGCCAAGGCCCAGGCGACTCCGGCCAAGGCGACTCCGGCCAAGGCGACCGCAGCCAAGGCCCCGCCTGCGAAGGCCGCCGCCCCCAAGGCCGCGAAGCCTGCGACGGCGAAGTCGGCGCCCAAGGCGAAGGCCGCTCCCAAGACCGCGAAGAAGCCGCCAGCCAAGGCCTGACCGTCCCCAAGGCTGGACGGGCTCCAGCCGCGCCGCGTCAGGCGGCGGCGCGGCGAAGCGAGATGAGCGCCTCGTCGAGGCAGGCGCGATCTCCGGCGATGGCGATCTGTCCCCCGTCGCGCCCCACCGGCTGGCCGCGCCAGTCGGTGGTGATTCCGCCCGCACCCGCGATCACCGGGATCGCGGCTTCGATGTCCCAGCTCTTCAGCCCGGCCTCGACCACGAGGTCCATCGTGCCCGCCGCCACCATGGCGTAGGCGTAGGCGTCGCACCCCAGGCGCGCCAGCCGCGCGGCCGCCCGCACCTGGCGCCAGGCGCCCAGTTCCGAACCCGTGAAACAGGCCTCTGGGTCGGTGGTGGCGATCAGGGCGTCGGTCAGCCTGGGACAGGCGCGCGCCTTCAGAGGTCGTTCGCCTGCGGGGCTCACCAGCCGCGAGCCGCCGGCGTGGCCCAGGTAGATCTCTCCCAGGTATGACTGAGCGATCGAGCCGAGCACCGGCGCGCCGGCATGGCGCAGGCCGATCAGGGTGCACCACAGGGGCAGGCCGGCGATGAACGCGCGGGTCCCGTCCACCGGGTCCAGCACCCAGACGAACTCGGCGTCCGGACGGTCTTCGCCATACTCCTCGCCGATGACGCCGTGCTCCGGATAGCGTGCGGCGATCAGAGACCGGATGGCGCGCTCTGCGCCCTTGTCGGCTTCGGTGACGGGGTCGAAGCCCGCGGCCTGCTTGTTCACCACCCCGTGCGCGCCGCGGAAGAGGGGCAGGATCACGTCGGCCGCCGCGCGGTTCAGCTCCAGGATGAAGCTGTCCAGCTCGGCCAACCGGGAGGAAGAGAGGGAGGATACGGGGGGGCTCATGACCCCCGTTTAGCCTGTCTCGCGGCCGTTGCGTCAGGCGAATCTGGGACGCGCGCGACAGGCCGTCCGGCGGATCGGGGTCAGGCCTCGATCTCGCCGTTCATCGCCTTGGCGAGGTCCAGCAGGCGGCGGCGGGGACGCTCGCCGAGCTGGTAGTAGGCGTGGATGAGATCCTGGGTTTCCTTGCTGGCCAGGGTCTCGTTGGCGCTGGTGGTCTCGCGCTCCATGCTCTCGCGCTGGTCGCGGGTCAGGCCCTCGTAGAAGTAGCTGATGGGAACTTCCAGCACTTCCGCCAGTTGCCACAGGCGGGCCGCCGACATGCGGTTGGCCGCGCACTCGTACTTCTGGATCTGCTGGAACCGCACGCCGCAGGCATGCGCCAGCTCCTGCTGGGTGAGCCCGAGGAGGCGACGCCGGCGGCGGAGACGCCGACCCAGGTGGATGTCGATCTCGTCCATGGAATCCCCGACCATGATTTCCCTTAGTCCCGCTTCGGGACTCCGTGGTTGAGACATCGCAACTCTCACGCCAGCCGCCTCCATTGCCGACCCCGTGCAGCCTGGCCTAGGAAGGTTAATGGCCGCACCTAAGCACTCATACGTGGCAGTTTCGATTTGGATGCTAGAGGCGGCGCTGTTCGACGCAGTCTGCGCCCTCGCACGCCTCTTTCCAATTGATTCTGTTTCAAATTTCGGCGCGCGAATTTTTCGCGCGCTGGGACCCGTGACCAGCGCCCACCGGGTCGCGGAGCGCAATCTCCGCATCGCCTTCCCCGAGGCGGCCGAGGCCGAGATTAACCAACTCCTCCGGGCGCAATGGACTGAACTGGGACGCACCCTAGCCGAGTTCCTCATCCTCGACCGTATCGTTGCCGACACAGGCCGGGTGGAAGTGGAGGGGGCCGAACGCCTGGCCGGGATCGCGGCCGGCGGCGGGCCGGTGGTGTTCGTCTCGGGCCACTTCTCCAGCTTCGAGGTGATGCCGGCCATGATCATCAAGGCCGGGGTCCGGTGCCAGATCACCTATCGGGCCATGAACAACCCGTACGTGGACGCCCGCGTGCGGCGCAACCGCTTCCGCTATGGGGTCCGGCTGTTCGCGCCCAAGGGGCTGGACGGCGCGCGCGAGCTGATGCGGGGGCTGGAGCGGGGTGAATCCGTCGCGCTCATGAACGATCAGAAGTTCAACGGCGGCGTGGCGGCGCCCTTCTTCGGCGTGATGGCGCATACGGCCCCCGGCCCTTCCACCTTCGCGCTTCGGTTCGGTGTCCCCCTTCAGCCCATGAGCGTCCAGCGCACGGGCCCAGGGGCGCGATTCAAGGTGATCGCGCACGAGCCGATCCATCTCGAGGACACCGGCGATCGGGCCGCCGACGTCGAGGCCGGCGTGCGGCGAATCAACGCCTTCGTGGAGGAACGCATTCGCGCCCGTCCCGCGGAATGGTTCTGGGTCCATAAGCGCTGGCCGAACGAGGTGTATCGCAGGTAGGCGTCGGCGACGCCGCGGCCCGGGCCCCCCTTCGGAGGCGGGCCTGCTGGTGTTGCGCCGAACGGGAAGGCTCAGCGCGTCTCGCGCCAGCGTTTCAGGGATTCGGCTGGGCCGGCGTAGGCTTCCTGCAACTCGGCGCTCCAGTAGCGGAGCTGCTCCAGCGGGATCTTCTGGCCGGTCACGGCGCAGAGCACGTGCCGGCCGGGCCGCAGCACAGCGTAGTCGCCGTCGCCGTAGTGCAGCTTTGCGAGATCGTTGGCGCCGAGGGATCGGTCGTGGGCGTTCATATCCGCTATTTAGCGTGTCCGACCGTCGCTTGACAGGTGTTCGCGGGCGGGGTGCGCCTCAGAACAGGTCGCCCTGCTCCGGTGGGGCGGCCTTCGGCCTGGGCCGCGCAGTCCTCGGAGGCGTTTCCGGCGCGGAGAGGGGTGCGGTGTCGCCGGAGGCGCCGTCGATCACCGCCTGCCGGGTCACACGGTCGCCGAAGGTGATGGCCACGGTTTCGCCCGCGATGAGTTCGGCGCCCGCACGCGCCAGGCGGCCGTCGGCGCGAGAGACCCGTGCAAAGCCCCGCTGGAGCGGCCGGTCGGGGTCGGCCGAGATCAGCAGCTTGCCGAGACCGTCGAGGCGTTCGGAAGCCCGTTCCAGTCGCCGAAGGGCCGCGGGTTCGAGCCGCTCCGCGAGGCGATCCAGCCGGTCCTTCTGCACCGCCTGCGGGCGTTGCAGCAGCAGGGGCGAGAGCCGCGTGGCCACCCGCACCAGCTCGCGCTCGTGGATCGCCGCGTTCCGGGCGAGGCCCGCTCCCAGTCGGCCCGAGACGATATCGAACCGCTGCTCGGCCAGTCGGACGAGGTCGGGCACGCGGCGCAGCGCCCGCTCGGCCGCGTCGATCCTTGCGCGCCGGTCCTGGACCACGCAACCGCCGCAGCGGTGCATCCGCGCGCCCAGATCCGAGACCAGGGCCTTCAACTCGGCCAGCACCGGTGTGGCCATCTCGGCGGCGGCGGTGGGCGTGGGCGCGCGGCGGTCCGAGACGAAATCGATCAGCGTGGTGTCGGTCTCGTGTCCCACGGCGCTGATCAGCGGAATGGGACAGTCGGCGACGGTGCGCGCCAGGCCCTCGTCGTTGAACGGCCACAGGTCCTCCACCGACCCGCCGCCGCGGGCGACGATCAGGACGTCGGGCCGCGGAACCGAACCCTCGGGCGGAAGCGCGCAGAAGCCTCGGATCGCCGCCGAGACCTGAGCCGCCGCCGCGTCGCCCTGGACCACGACCGGCCAGACGATCACCCGGCAGGGCCAGCGGTCGCGGATGCGGTGCAGGATGTCGCGGATCACGGCGCCCGTGGGGCTCGTGACCACGCCCACCACCGCCGGCATGGACGGCAGGGGCTGCTTGCGGGCGGCGTCGAACAGACCCTCGGCGGCCAGCTTCTGCTTCAGGCGCTCGAGCTGGGCCAGAAGCGCGCCGATACCGGCCGCCTCCATCGTCTCGATGACGATCTGGTAGCGCGAGCCCTGCGGATAGGTGGTGATCTTGCCGGTGACCACCACCTCCATGCCCTGTTCGGGCCGGATGGAGAGATTGCGGACACTGCCCTTCCACACCACGCCGTCGATGGCCGCGCGCTCGTCCTTCAGCGTCAGGTAGACGTGGCCGTTGGAGTGGTGGGTGACCTTCGACAGTTCGGCGCGGAGGCGCACGAAGCCGTAGGAGTCCTCCAGGGTGCGCTTCAGCGCGAACGCGAGTTCCGAGACCGAATAGGCCTTGGCGTTGCCGCTCTCGGCGGCGGAGTCGGGAGCGGCGGAATCCGTCATGCCGGGCGCAGGCTAGGGGGCTGCGCTCAGGGTCACAATCACGATCTCTGGCGGGGCGCGGAAACGGACCGGCAGGATCGATGTCCCGACGCCGCCGGTGACGTAGAGCTGCCGCTCGCCCTCACGGTAGACGCCGCAGGGCCACCGCGCCGAGCCTGGCGACGGCAGGACTGGCCGTCCCACGAACGGCAGGTTCACCTGGCCGCAATGGCTGTGTCCGGCCAGGGTCAGCGCGATCCGGTCGGGGATGCCGGGAAAGGTGTCGGGCCAGTGCGTCAGGACGATCGCCGGTTCACCGTCGGGAATCTCGCGCAGCGCCGCAGCCGCCGAGGGCGAGGCTCGGGCGGACTCCATGTCCGCGAGGCCGGCGATCCAGAAGCTCCCGCCCGGGCGATCGATCCGCACGGCGCGGTTCTCCAGCACGGGCGCGCCGGCCCGGGTCAGGGCTGCCTCCACGAGGAGGCCGCCGAACCACCAGTCGTGGTTGCCCAGCACTGCGTATCGGCCGAGCGGCGCCCGCGCCTCGCCCAGGGCGGCGACGCCTTTCATCACCTCGGCGCGATCCGGCTCGCTGCGCTGCGCCGCGGGCGCGTGGCCGCCCACATAGTCGCCGAGAAATACGATCACGTCCGGTCGCTCGCGGTTCAGGCGCGTGACGATCCGGCGGACGCGGTCAGGCGGCATGTGGTCGGGCCCGACATGCACGTCCGACAACACACCGATCCGCACAGGCGCGCCGCGCCAGGCGGGACTCTCCACCGCCACCTCCCGGACGCTCAGGGTCTGCGGCTCGATCAGCACGGCCCACACGCCCAGCAGGTAGGCCAGGGCCAGCAGTCCCACGACGGCCCGCGTGATCGCGGCCCCCCGACGCCAGAGCCACCAGGCGGCGAGCGGCCCGGTCGCTGCGAGGATGCAGGCGAAGGCGATCATGACCTACCTCGACGGGCGCAAGTCCAGACCCACGCGTAGCCGGCTCGCGTCCAGCCGCTATGCAGGTGGTGCGCAGACCCTGCGGCCCGCCTGAGGATCAAGGTCTCGAAACGAAAGAAGCGCGCCCGGAACCTCAAGGATGCTTTCGCGACCTTCGGCTCCCGGCGCGCCTCCCATCCCCAACGGATGTCGGGCCGCTTCCCAGCGGATCTCAGATGTAGCGGCGCAGGCTGCGGGCAAGTTCGGCGGCGCTGGACTTCTTCTTGGTCTGGGCGGGCTGGTAGGCCACCTGCGCGTGCTCGTGGCAGTAGGGTCCGGTCTCCTCCGACCGGCGGCCGCAGAAGGTGAAGCTGTCCAGCGACGGATCGCCGATCGGCCACTTGCACATATGGGCGCCCAGGGTCAGCACGGTCGCCGTGCCCGGGGTTTCGTCGACATATCGCACAGGGGCCGGCGCGGCCTGTTGCGCCGCCACCGGTTCGGCGATGCGGCGCGGAGCGGCCGGGGCCGCCTGCGCCGGGCGAGCCGGGCGCGGGGCCTTGAAGGTCGTCCGTTGCGGCTTCGACGGCGCCGCGCGGCCCGACAGCCCCAACCTGTGGACCTTGCCGATGACGGCGTTGCGGGTGACCCCGCCCAGTTGCTTGGCGATCTGACTGGCCGAAAGGCCGTCCTGCCAGAGTTTCTTCAGAAGTTCGACGCGTTCGTCGGTCCAGCCCATGATCGGCCTCCCACCAGAGGGCCCGGCGCGCCTGAGGCGGCGCCGGCGTCAATATCTTGTGGCGATCAGCAATCTCGCCGCCCACCAACCACTATCAGTAGTAAACAACTCGCTAATGGCCACAATAGGCGCCATCGCGATCATCCACAGGAACTAGATGTTGAGTCGGAATTGGGCGCGGGTGCGTCGCGCTACGGACGGCGCGCCGCCTTGCGCTCCCGCGTCCGTGGGCGCACATCTCGGCCATGCGAGACATGCCCGACGTCGAGACCGTCCTGCCGCCCCAGCCCCGCGCCTATCCGGGCGTGAACTGGCCGGGCCTCAGGACCCTCTACGTGCGCGAGGTCCGTCGCTTCCTGAAGGTGGGCATGCAGACCCTGGCCGCGCCGGTCGTCACGGCGCTGCTCTACATGCTCGTGTTCGTAGTGGCGGTCGGCGGCGCGCGCGAGGTGCACGGCGTGGCCTACGGGACCTTCGTGGCGCCCGGCCTGATCATGATGCAAATCCTGTCCAACGCCTTCGCCAACGCCTCATCGTCGCTGCTGCAGGCGAAGTTCAACGGCCTGATGGGCGATTTCCTCACCCCGCCCCTGACCCCCGGCGAGCACGTGGTCGGCTTTGGCGCCGGGGCCGCGACGCGTGGCATCCTCGTGGGCGTGGTCAGCCTGGCGGCGATCCTGCCGTTCGCGCGGCTGCCGGTCGCCCAGCCCTGGGCCATCGTCTACTTCGGCCTGGGGGCGGCGCTCATCATGGGCTTCATCGGGATCATGGCCGGTCTCTGGGCCGAGAAGTTCGACCACATGGCCGCCGTGACCAACTTCGTCATCATGCCGATGACGTTCCTGTCGGGCACCTTCTACCTCGTGGAGCGGCTGCCCGAACCTTTCCGGACGTTCAGCCACTACAACCCGTTCTTCTATCTCATCGACGGCTTCCGGTACGGCTTCCTGGGCCACGCCGAGAGCAACCTGGCCGTCGGCGCGGCCATGACGGCGATCCTCACCCTGGCGCTCGGATGGGCGTGCCTGTGGATGTTCCGCGTGGGCTACAAGATCAAGACCTGACGGTCCGCCGGCCCGCGGGCCGGACGCCGCTCGCAAATCATTGACACGCCAGGGCTTCGAGACGAAAACGCCAAGCCTTCCGGTCCCCGCCGCCCATGCCGCGGGGACGCTTCCTTTTCAGGAGGGCTTTCGAAGTGGCCGAGACGACCGCCGCGCCCGTTCCCAGCGATCACATCATGGGCGTCTACGCGCGCGCCCCGCTGGCGTTCGAGCGAGGCGAGGGCTCGCGACTCTTCACCGCCGAGGGCGAGGCCTACCTGGACTGCATGGCCGGCATAGCGGTCAACGCCCTGGGCCACAGCCATCCGCGGCTGGTGCAGGCGGTGAAGGACCAGGCCGAAAAGCTCTGGCACACCTCGAACATCTTCCGCATCCCCAACCAGGAGAAGCTGGCGAAGCTGCTCACGGACAACACCTTCGCGGACGTGGCCTTCTTCACCAACTCGGGCGCCGAGGCGATCGAGTGCGCCATCAAGGCGGCGCGCAAGTATCACTGGGTCAAGGGACATCCCGAGCGCATCGACATCATCGGCTTCGACGGCTCGTTCCACGGCCGGACGATCGCCACCATCTTCGCCGCCGGCAATCCCAGCTACGTCGAGGGCTTCGGCCCGGCGCTGCCCGGCTTCGTGCAGGCGAAGTTCGGCGACCTGGAGGGGCTGAAGGCGCTGGTCGGGCCGACCACCGCCGCGATCCTGCTGGAGCCCGTCCAGGGCGAGGGCGGCGCGCGCTCGTGGTCCGAAGCCGAGCTGAAGGCCATCCGGCAGCTCTGCGACGAGACCGGGACGCTGCTGATCTACGACGAGATCCAGTGCGGCCTGGGCCGGACCGGCAAGCTGTTCGCCTACGAGTGGGCCGACGGCGGGGCTGATCCCGACATCATGGCGGTGGCCAAGGCTCTCGGCGGCGGCTTCCCCGTCGGCGCCTGCCTCGCCACGGCCGAGGCGGCCCGCGGCATGACGCCCGGCAGCCACGGCTCGACCTACGGCGGCAATCCCCTGGCCATGGCCGTGGGCGTCGCCTCGGTGGAGGAGCTGATCAAGCCCGAGCTGCTGGCCCACGCCCGAGAGGTCGCCGGCTATTTCAACCAGCAGCTCTCGGGCCTGAAGGACCGCTTCCCGGACGTGGTCCTCGACATCCGCGGCAAGGGCCTGCTGATCGGTATCAAGCTGGCCACGCCCAACCGCGAGTTCATGCAGCACGCCCGCGACCAGCACCTGCTCATCGCCGGCGGCGGCGACAACTGCGTGCGGCTCCTGCCGCCGCTCAACCTGTCGCTGGACGAGGCGCGCGAGGCGATGGAGATGCTGGAGCGCGCCTGCGAAGTCGCCCGGGCCCGGTCGCAAGCGGCGGTCCTGGCATGACCGCTCCCGCCCCTGCGCCCCGGCACTTCCTCGACATCTGGAAGCTCGAAGGCCACGAGCTGCGCGCCATCCTCGAGGACGCAAAGGCCCGCAAGGCGGCCCGCAGGGGCTGGCCCAAGGGGCGCCCCGACGCCGACCGTCCCGCCGAAGGCCGGACGCTGGCCATGATATTCGAGAAGAACTCCACCCGGACGCGGTTCTCGTTCGACGCGGCCATGCGCCAGCTCGGCGGCGACGTCATCATCTCCAACGCCGTCGACATGCAACTCGGCCGCGGCGAGCCGATCGAGGACACCGCCCGGGTCCTGTCGCGGATGGTCGATGCGGTGATGATCCGTTCGAACGTCCACGAGGATGTCGAGCGCCTGGCCCTGTGGTCGACGATCCCGGTGATCAACGGCCTCAGCGACAGGAGCCATCCCTGCCAGATCCTGGCCGACCTGATGACCTTCGAGGAGCATCGCGGGTTGGTGGAGGGCAAGACCTTCGCCTGGGTCGGCGACGGCAACAACGTCTGCTCCAGCTTCATCCACGCCGCGCCGAAGCTGGGTTTCCGGCTCAACATCGCCACACCGGCCGTCTTCCACCCCGATATGATGGACCTGGCCCGGGCGGCCGAGCAGCAGGGCCAGGTGAAGACCACCCAGGACCCGCGCGAGGCGGTGCGCGGCGCCGACTGCGTCATCACCGACACCTGGGTGTCGATGGGCGACACCGACCACGACGAGCGGCTGGAAGCCCTTGAGCCCTATCAGGTCGACGCCCGCCTGATGGGCGAGGCGGCGAAGGACGCGGTCTTCCTCCATTGCCTGCCCGCCCATCGCGGCGAGGAGGTGACGGACGAGGTCATGGACGGTCCGGCCAGTCTGATCTGGGACGAGGCCGAGAACCGCATCCACGCCCAGAAGTCGATCCTGGCCTGGTGCTTCGGCGCGATCTGAAGCACGCGAACGGGCTGGAGCGCGCGAACGGGCGGAGCCCTATCGCCTGACACCCGACCAGCTGACCTCCATGTGGAAGCTGACGTCGAGCTGCTTCTTGTCGCGGTCGTAGAGGAAGACGCTGTCGCCCCGGGCGGCCTGGATGGTGTTCATCGCCGTGGTCAGCGGCACCGTGATGACGGGCAGGCGCGGATAGTCCGAGGTCACCTGCACGGTGTTCGGGCCGGTGCGCGTGACCGTCAGCGTCACGTCGCTGCGGCTGGAGCCCCGCGAGTCGGAGATCACGTCCCCGGCGTAGGTTCCCGCCACCGCATCGGCGAGGTCGGGCTTGCGCTGCGGCTGGGCCTGCGCCTCCGTCATGCTCGTGAGGCCGACGCCGAAGACGGCCACGGACGCGGACACGCCCGCTATGGCTCGCACGGCGTGGCGGCGATGTCTGTCGATCATGGTCATAGTCGTCTCCCCGGCCAGAAGTCCCCCGACCCGGCGGGACGTTGGCGCGTCCCTGTTTCGGGCGCCAGCCTTTTCGCTTGGGGGCGGACGCGCGCGACATCCCGGCCGGGACAATCGCTGGAGCTCCGGTCCGAGAACGTGGTTCACTGTCCCGAGGGCGGCGCGGGCCGCCGGGAGGGCGATATGGCGAAGCCGGTGAAGTTCGCGCACGTGGTCTATCAGACCCGGCGCTACGACGAGATGATCGCCTGGTACGAGGACGTGTTCGAGGCGCGGGTGGTCCACCAGGAGCCGGCGCTGGCCTTCATGACGTACGACGACGAGCATCACCGTTTCGCCTTCGCGAACCTCGACGTGCTGAAGCCCGGGGGCGGCGAGGCGCGGGGCGAGGTGGGCGTGAACCACGTGGCCTACACCTATGCGGACGCCGGCGACCTGCTGGACACCTACCGGCGGCTGAAGGCGAAGGGCATCCTGCCCTACTGGCCGATCCATCACGGCTTCACGCTGTCGCTCTACTATCGCGACCCCGACGGCAACCGGATGGAGTTCCAGGTCGAGACCTGTTCGACGGAGGAGGCCGAGGCGTTCATGCGCAGCGAGGTGTTCGCCGGGAACCCGATCGGCGTCGGGTTCGATCCCGACGACCTGCTGGCCCGCTACGAGGCGGGGGCGAAGGCCGAGGACCTCGTCCGCCGGCCCGAGGGCGCGCCGTCGCCTATCCCCGAGGCGCACGGGATGGGCTGAAGACCCGGTGCGCGCCGGACGTGCGGCGTCAGTCGTCCACGCGGCGGACGGGGGGCAGGCGATAGGCGCCGTGAAGCAACTCGGGCCGGGGCAGGTAGGCGCGCATGAAGAGGGCGAACGGGCCTTCGGGCGCGGGCAGCCAGTTGGAGTCTCCCGCCGCCGGCGGACGCGAGCCGATCCAGATGTCGAGGGAGCCGTCGGGGTTGTGGGCGAGCCCGGCCGTGCGGTCGCCGATGGCGTAGCGGCCCAGCGGGTTTTCGGTGAAGAAGAACTGCCCGTCGGGCGTCGATTCATAGAGGCTGAGGGACCAGAAGCTGTCCACCGGCAGCGGCGCCTCGGCCGGGAAATGCAGACGCCAGTCGTGGCGGCCGTCGAACAGGGCGCGCGGCAGGTCGCCCCGGGCGCGCATGTACATGGCCTCTTCCGGCGGCAGGGCGGCCAGGCCGCCGACCGCGACGCTGGCGCGGTAGTGATGCTCCTGCGCGAAGTCGCCCAGGCGCGTGTACGGGTAGGACCAGCCGTCGACGAAGCCCTGGCCCTTGATGCCGCTGCGCCAGATGTCGCCGCGGGCCTGTTCGACGCCTTCGGCGATGGCCGCCGCTTCCTCGGCCGAGAAGCGGTCGGGGCGGAAGTCGTCCAGACGAAGCGGCGAGATCGCCTCCAGCCGGGCGCGATCGGTGACGGGCGGTGGGTTGCGGGCCAGGAGGCGCGCGGCGCTGTCGAAGTAGGCCGGCCAGTCGGCGTGGCGTTCGGCGCAGGGCGGCGGCGGCTCGGCCGCCGGCCCCTGGATCGTCAGGCCCGACTGGACCGCGCGGGCGGCGTCCAGGTCGTGCGGGCCGTCCACCAGGATCCGGCCCAGGGCCCAGACGGACGGGGTGGGCGCGCGCACCACCTCGGGTCCGTGCGCGGCCTCGCTGGGGCTGACCAGGCGGAAACGGCCTCCGTTCCGGCCCGTGCTGCGCGTTCCCAGGACGGCGAAGTTGTTGGTGTAGGCGTCCATCAGCGCCACCGACAGATAGCGGTCTCCGCTGGCCGGCAGGGTGAGCGTGACGGGTCCATGCGACAGGTCGAGGTGGGCCGAGGAATAGAGGGTGTCGTTGTTCGGTGTGGTGATGTCGCGGTCGGCGGGACCCACGAGGTCGCGGCCGTGGGCGAAGGCGTTGGGCGGGGCGCCGCCCGCGAACGCGCGGGTGCGCGGCGACGCCATCTCGATCAGGGGTAGGACGTAGAGCCAGGCCGTCCGCGCGGCGTCGCGCAGGGTATCGAGACGGTCTTGCGGCATGGCGGCTCCTCCGGTGGCTCCTTTGGCGGCTTTGTGCAGAGATGCTGGCCGCCGCATCGTCCGGGAGGGCGATAACCCCTTGGGCCGGCCGGCTCAACCGGCGCTCATGCCAGCTCGCGCAGCCGCCGTTCGAGATAGAGCCGTTCGGCGGGCGGCGGGTCGAGCGCCAGGGCGACGGTCCAGGCGCGGGCGGCCTCGGGCGCGCGGGCGGCCCGGGCGCAGAGATGGGCGCGGGCGGCCTGGTAGGGAAGCCAGGCGTCCAGCCCGGTCACGGCGCCCAGAAGGGCGAGGCCCGCCTCGGCGCCGTAGGCTTCGCCCCACGCGACGGCGCGGTTCACGGCCACGGCCGGATGCGGGCGGATGCGCGCTAGGACGTCATAGAGCGCCGCGATCGTGGCCCAGTCGGTGCGTCCGGTCTCACGCCGGGCGCAGTGGGCGCCGTGGACGGCCGCCAGGATCTGGCGGGGGCCGCTGCGGCCGAACCCGGCGGCCCGGTCCAGCAGGCGGGTGGCCCCGGCGATGAGATCGGAGCGCCAGAGGGTGGCGTCCTGGGCCTCAGGTGGAACGGCGGCGCCCGTGACGTCCAGCCGGGCCGGACGGCGGCCCTCGGCGAAGCGGACCAGCGCGGCCAGCCCCAGGACCTCGGGCTCGTCCGGCATGAGTTCGGCCAGCAGGCCCGACAGCCGCAGCACCTCGCCGGCGAAGGGCGCGACGTCCCGGTCGGCCAGGGCGGCGTCCTCATAGGCCTGGGCGTAGGCGACCTCGAGGGTCGCCAGCACCGCCTCCAGCCGCTCGGGCCAGGCGGCGCGACCGGGGACCTCGAACGCCACGCCGGCGGCGGCGATCTTGCGCTTGGCGCGCGTGATGCGCTGGAGCATGGCCGGCTCGGCGGTGAAGAAGGCGCGGGCCAGGCGCGCAGTGGAGAGCCCGCAGATCACCTTCAGCGTCAGCGCCGCGCGGGCCTCGGCGCCAGCGCCGGATGGCAGCAGACGAAGATCAGCTTCAGCCGCTCGTCCGGGATCGGCTCTTCGGCGCTCACCAGGATGTCCTCGGGCGTGGGGGTCGGGGCGGGCGCGTCGGGAAGCGCCCGCCCGCGCACGGCGGCGCGTCGCTGGGCGTCGATGGCCCGCCGCAGCGCCGCGCGCCACAACCAGGCGGCGGGATCGCGGGGCGGCTGATCGGGCCATGCGGCCAGGGCGGCCGCGGTGGCGTCGGAGAAGGCGTCCTCGGCCTGGTCCAGGTCGCGGAGACGGCCGGCCAGCGCGGCCACCACACGCGGCCGCGCCGCCGCGATCGCCGCGCCGATCCGGTCCATCCGGCGATCCGCCTAATAGTCCGCCAGCGGTCGGACCTCGACCTTTCCGCCGTCGATCACCGGCACGCGGCGGGCGATCTCGAGCGCGGCGTCCAGGTCGGCCACGTCGACCAGATAGTATCCGCCGAGGTGTTCGCGGGTCTCGGCGAAGGGGCCGTCGTGCAGCGTCTGCCGGCCGTCCTTCGTGACGATGGTGGTGGCGGTGGACGTCTCCTGCAGTCCGCCGCCGCCCTGCAGCACGCCCCGCGCTTCCAGGTCCTCGGCCAGGGCCGTGTGCCTGGCGACGATCTCCATGAGCGTGGCCTCGCCGGCCGCCCCGGCGTAGCCGTCCTCGGGTTCGTAGATCAGGATCATGTACTGCATGGCGTATCCCCTTCGGGCGTGAGAGTGCGCGACGCGGATGCGCGCGTCACCGGGGAGACGCGCGCATCGGGCGCGATTCGACAGGCGACCAGGAAATGCGGGCGATTTTCCCGACGGCGGTCGTGGCCCCGGACTAGCCGCCCAGCGTCTCCAGGAACCGGACCGGCTCGCCCAGGCCTGGCGCCACGATCTCGTCGTCGCGCATGACGACGCGGCCGCGGACGATGGTGGCCATCGGCCAGCCCTTGGCCTCGACGCCATCGAAGGGCGTCCAGCCCGAGCGGGTGGCCATCCAGTCATGGGTGATGGTGCGGCGGGCCTTCAGGTCCACGAGGGTGAGGTCGGCGTCGTAGCCCACGGCCATGCGGCCCTTGTTGGCCAGCCCGAACACGCGGTTGGCGCCGTGGCTGGTGAGGTCCACGAAACGCTCCAGCGAAAGCCGCCCTTCGGCCACGTGGGTCAGCATCAGCGGCACCAGGGTCTGCACGCCCGGCATGCCCGAGGGCGAGGCGGGGTAGGGCCGGGCCTTCTCCTCGCGGGTGTGGGGGGCGTGGTCCGAGCCCATCACGTCGGCGACGCCGTTGGCCACCCCGGCCCAGAGGCCCTCGCGGTGCTCGGCGGTGCGGATCGGCGGGTTCATCTGGGCGAAGGCCTGCAGCCGCTCGTAGGCCTCCGGGGCGGCGAGGGTGAGGTGCTGGGGCGTCACCTCGACCGAGGCCACGTCCTTGTGGGCGGCGAGGTAGGCGATCTCTTCCCGGGTCGTGACGTGCAGGACGTGGATGCGCTTGCCCGTTTTGCGGGCGAGCCGCACCAGCCGCTCGGTGGACTGGATGGCCGACTGGGCGTCGCGCACCTCGGGGTGGCTGGTCCAGTCGCCGGTGCGCGCCAGGGGCCGGCGCTCGGCCAGGCGGTATTCGTCCTCGGAGTGGAAGGCGGCGCGGCGGTTGATGTGGCGCAGGACCTCTTCGACCCCCGCGTCGTCCTGGACCAGCAGCGTGCCGGTGGAGGCGCCCATGAACACCTTGATCCCGCAGCAGCCGGGCAGCCGCTCAAGCTCGCCCAGGAACCGGGCGTTCTCGTGCGTGCCGCCGACGTAGAAGGCGTGGTCGCAATGCATGCGCCCCTTCGCCCGGGCCAGCTTGTCGGCCAGCGTGTCGGGATCGGTGGTGGTGGGCTCGGTGTTCGGCATCTCGAACACGGCGACGACGCCGCCAAGGACGGCCCCACGGGCGCCGGTCTCCAGGTCTTCCTTCCACTCCAGACCCGGCTCGCGGAAGTGGACCTGGGTGTCGATGACGCCGGGCAGGACGGTGAGCCCCGTGGCGTCGAACACCTCGCCGGCCGAGGCCTGGGAGAGGTCGCCGATGGCGGCGAACCGGCCGTCGCGGACGCCCACGTCGGCGAGCCCGCGCCCGGCGTGGTTCACCACCTCGCCGCCGCGGACGATCAGGTCATACGTGCCATTGGTGTCATGGGGCATCGGCGGGTTCCGTGGCTTTCAGCAGGTCCTTGGCGGCGGATACGACCGTTTCGATCCGCAGGTCCATCATATGGCAGATCACCTGGCCGAACCCGGGGTCGGCGGCGCGGATCTCCTCGAAGCTGCGGGGGCCGCGGACGACGCGGGCATCCGGTCCCCACGGCGCGTAGAGGCGCTCGTCGGACGGCCCGAACAGGCCCAGGGTGGGGCAGCCGGCCGCGGCGGCCAGGTGCATGGCGCCCGAGTCGTTGCCGATGAAGAGCCGCGCCCGCTTCAGGCAGGCGAAGGCGGTGACGAGGTCGGCCTTGCCCGCCAGGTCGATGAAGCCCTTTCGGGCCACGTCGCGCAGCGCCAGGGCCAGGCGCTCGTCCCCCGGCCCGCCCAGCACCATGATGCGGCCGCCGTACAGGGGCGCTCCCGGTTCGCGGAGCAGGCGCATGGCCGTCTGGGCGAAGCGCTCGACGGGCCAGGTCTTGCCGATCCAGTTGGCGGCGGGCGCGAGCGCCAGGATCGGGCCCGCGCCGGCGGTGAGTTCGTCGGCCAGGGCCTCGACGTCGGGGCTGGTGAAGATGTGCGGGGCCGCCGGCTCGTCGTCGATGCGCAGAGTGCGCGCGGCCTCCAGCACTTTGTGCGCCGGCTGGGCGGCCTTGCGGTGGATCGCGCGGCGCCGGGTGGACAGGAAGCGCGAGATCCCCGAGCCGCGCAGGTCGACGATCAGACCCCACTTCGTGCGCCGCACCTGCCGCCACAGACCGAACCAGTGGCCGCCCAAGGGCGACTTGGTCATGACGATCGTGCGGGCCAGGCCCGGAACGTGGGCGAACAGCGGCGCGGCGTCCGGCCCGGCCACGATAGTGAAGCGCGCGTTCGGGATCTCGTCGGCCAGACGCTTTATCAGGCCCGAGGACAACACCGCGTCGCCGATGCGCGTGGCGGTGATGAAGAGGATGGGAAAGGCGGAGGCGGGGGCCATTGCGCGCTTATAGGTCGCCGGACGCTGGCGCTCCACCGCGGCGCGTCCCAAATTGGCGTCATGTCTGATGCTCCGATCTTCGCCCGTCTCGAAAGCCGCGCCCTGATCGCCGTGGGCGGGGACGACTGGCGCGGCTTCCTCAACAACCTCATCACCCAGGACGTGACCACCCTGGCGCCGGGCGAGGCGCGGTTCGGCGCCTTGCTGACGCCTCAGGGGCGCCTGCTCTACGACCTGTTCGTGGTGGGGCGCGGGGACGGCGCCTGGCTGGACGTCGAGGCCGCGCACCGCGAGGCGCTGCTCCAGCGGCTGACCATGTACCGGCTACGGGCGAAGGTGACGCTGGCGGCGGAGGACACGCCGGTGGCGGCCCTCTTCTCGGCGGACCCGGGCGGCGTCCCCGAGCGCCCGGGGCAAGGGTTCTGGGCGGCCGATCCGCGCCTGCCGGACCTGGGCTGGCGGGGCTACGGCGCGGCGACGCCGGCGGGGGCGGTCGAGGCGGATGAGGCCGCGCGCGAGGCCCAGAAGCTGCGGCTGGGCGTGCCCGGCCCGGCGGACTGGGGCGTCGAGCGGACCTATCCCATCGAGGCGGATTTCGACCTGTTGAACGGCGTCGACTTCAGGAAGGGCTGCTTCGTCGGCCAGGAGACCACGTCGCGGATGAAGCGCCGCGGGACGATCAAGTCGCGCATGCTGCCGGTCGTATTCGAAGGTCCGGCGCCGGCGCCCGGAACCGAGGTGCTGGCCGGCGACCTGCGCGCCGGCGAGGTGCTGTCGGGGGGCGAGGGCCGGGCGATGGCGCTGCTGAGGCTGGACCGCGCGCTGGGCGCGGACCTCACGGTGGCGGGGCGCGCGGCCAGGGCCGAGGTTCCGACCTGGATGGCGACGGCTGTGGGTGAGGCTTCAGACTGACCGGCTGCGGCCCGCGACGACCGCGTAGGCGGCCACGGCGAACGCACCGGAAAGCAGGCCGACGCCGGCCACCAGGACCGCGCCGGCGACGCTGGGCGCCATCACCTCGAAGCTGACATTTCCGATCCGCTGCGCGGCGGCATGGATGTTGTAGGCGTCCAGCGCCGCGGCTGCGAGTCCGGGGAGTGGGCTCACCCGCGCGAGAATCCTCAGGAGATTCAGATCTTCCGGGGATTTCGAGCCGCCGAGTTGCATCGCCGCCACGGCGATCGCCGCGATGATCAGGCCGACGGAGGCCAGGACAGTCAGCTTGGAGATCGGACCCAGTTCGATGAACAGAATCCCGACGAGACCCAGCGGGCCGCCGGTCATCTGGCCCCAATGGCTGGCGATCACGACGGCCGCTGAAATGGCGGCGAAGCCGAGTGCTCCAGCGACGATGGCATACCAGCGCATGTTGGTCCCCCCGGTCCAACGGTGACGCTAGTTGAGGAGTCCGCGGCGCACAATCACGCCGTTCGTTTTCCAAGGCCCGGAGCCCAGAGCCCGGAGCCGAGGTGCTGGCTGGCGACCTGCGCCCCGGCGAAGTGCTGTCGAGCGGCGAGGACCGGCCGGCGCGATAGGCTTCGCCAGGATCGATCCGCCATGGAATCCAGGAGATCAAAGAACCTGCATCATGTGCGTCTCGGCAGTCCGTGCGGCGGTAGCGGCGGTGGCGCGCCGCCCCGTGACGCACGCGTCGACCTGCGACGGCATGAAACCTTCGAACGGCATGGTTCCCCTCTTGTTCCGGCGCTCCGGACCGGCGAGACTGGGGCATGTCCGAGACCCCGACTCGTTGCGAATGGCGCGGCATGGCCGGCGATGCGCTGTACGAGGCCTATCACGACACCGAATGGGGCGTGCCGGAGTACGATTCCCGCGCGCTGTGGGAGAAGCTGGTGCTTGACGGCTTCCAGGCCGGGCTGGCCTGGATCACCATCCTGCGCAAGCGCGACGCCTTCCGCGCGGCCTTCGACGGCTTCGATCCCGAGACGGTGGCGCGCTACAGCGAGGCCGACCGCGCCCGGCTGATGGCCGACGCCGGCATCGTGCGCTCGAACGCCAAGATCGACGCGGCGATCAACGGCGCCCGCATCTACCTGGACATGCGGGATCGCGGCGAGGACTTCTCGGAATTCTGCTGGAGCTTCACGGACGGCAAGCCGCTGCAGAACGCCTGGACCGGCCTGGGCCAGGTTCCCGCCCAGACCCCGCTGGCGGTCGAGGTCTCGAAGGCGCTGAAGGCCAAGGGCTTCAAGTTCGTGGGGCCGGTGATCGTCTACGCCTGGATGCAGGCGGTGGGGATCGTGAACGATCACATGACCTCGTGCCCGCAGTACGAGCGGGTCAAGCGGCTGGCGCGATGAGGGTTGTGATCCTGGCTGCCGCGCTCTTGCTCGGGGGCTGCGAGCATCTGTACGGCGCGATGGACGCCGGGCGTCTCGCGCCGGCGAGCGCGGCTGCGGCGGGACGCTAGGATGGCCCGCGGTCCCACCCTCCTGCTGGAACGCGCCTTCGTGGGCGGCCCGGTCTGCGGCGTGGACGAGGCCGGCCGTGGGCCGTGGGCGGGACCTGTTTCGGCGGCGGCCGTGATCCTGCCGGACAATCCTCGGAAGGTTCCCAAGGGTCTGGACGACTCTAAGAAGCTGACGGCCAAGGCCCGCGAGGGTCTGGAGATCGAGATCAAGGCCACGGCCCTGGCCTGGGGCGTCGGCTTCGCCTCGGTGGAGGAGATCCACGACCTCAACATCCTGCACGCCACGGGGCTGGCGATGCGCCGGGCCGTCGCGGCGCTGGCGACGCCGCCCGCGTACGCGCTGGTGGACGGGAACTATCGCTTCGACCTGCCGTGCGAGGTGAGGACGGTGGTGGGGGGCGACGCCAAGTCGAAGTCCATCGCCGCGGCCTCGATCCTGGCCAAGGTGGCCCGCGACCGGCTGATGACCGAGATGGACGCGCGCTACCCCGGCTACGGCTTCGCCCGGCACAAGGGCTACAACGCCCCCAGCCACCTGGAGGCCCTGGTCGCCCTGGGACCGTGCGAGATCCACCGGCGGGCCTGGCGGCCGGTGAAGCTGGTGCTGGCGGGCATCGACCCGCGGGCCGTCGGGGCGGCGCAGGAAGAGTTGCCGTTCTGACCGGATCTTCGCCGTCGGCGGCCGGGTGAGGCAGGCGGATTCCAGCCCTGCCCGGACGGTCGGCGGCACCCTGGATGTGATTGAAATATATAATCAACTTTGGGTTGAAACGGGTCGCGCCTTATTAAGGTGTGATGTCTAGGTTCGCGGCCAGTCCCCCCGGCGAGCGTCCCATGTATTCGGTTTTGACCTGCGTTCTCGTCGAGCATGACCTGCGGCTCGTGGTCCTGGCCGCCCTGGTATGCGCGTCCGCCTCCGCAGCCGCGTTTGGCTTCCACGCCAGAGCGCTTCGGGCGAGGGCGACGACCAATCGCCTGGCGTGGATCGGACTCACCGGCCTGGTCGCGGGCTCGGGCGTCTGGGCCACGCACTTCATCGCCATGCTGGCGTATCAGCCCTGGCTGCCCATCGGCTACGCGCCGGTCGAGACGGCGTTGTCGCTGGCGATGGCTATCGTCGGCATGGGCCTGGGGTTCGCGTTTCCCGCCCTGCAACCCGGTCGGCGGGTGGCGATGGCCAGCGGCGGGCTCACCGGCATGGCTGTCGGCGCCATGCACTTCACGGGTGTGGCGGCCATGCGCGCCCAGGCGCGGTTCGAATGGGATGTGGGCTATGTGATCGCGGCCATCGCTATCGGTGTCCTGGCGGGCGCGGCGGCGTTCACGGCTCGTACGATGCTGCGGGGGCATGTTCGCTGGGCCATGGCGACCGTTCTTCTGCTGCTCGGGATCGTGGGCCTCCACTTCACCGCGATGGCGGCCGTGCGGCTGGTTCCCGATCCCACGATGGCGCTGCCTTCGGAACTGGCCGGCCGCGCCGTCCTGGCGACGGCGGCGGCGGTCATGGCCGCGATGATCCTCACCGCCGGCGGCAGCCTGATCGCCATGGAGCGGCTGGGCCGGCGGACCACCCTGGGTGGGCTGCGGGACGCCCTGGACGTGGTGCCCTCGGCGCTGTCGTTCTACGACGCGCGCAGCCGCCTCGTGTCCTGGAACTACGCCTATGCGCGGATGATGAGCGATGCGGGCGTCGATGTCCTCGAGGGAATGACCCGCCAGGTCATTGTGGATGCCGTGATACGGGCCGGGTGGCGCCATCTGGACGACCGCGGCGATCCGGAGCGGCGATGCGAGGCCGCCGACGGTGGTTCGCCGCCGATGCATCTCGTCACGACCGATGGCCGGACGCTACGCCACGAGTCGTTCTCCACGGCGGATGGCGGCGGGGTGACGGTGCTGACCGATGTCACCGAACAACTCGAAACGACCCGCGTCCTCGCCGAGGCGCGCGACGCCGCAGAGGCGGCCAACCGCGCCAAGAGCCAGTTCCTCGCCAACATGAGCCATGAGATCCGTACGCCGCTCAACGGCGTGCTGGGTGTGGCCGACGTGCTGGCGGGCACGAAGCTGAGCGTGCGTCAGCGGGAACTGGTGGGCGTGATCCAGGATTCGGGCTCCCTGCTGAACGCCCTGCTGACCGATCTTCTGGATCTGGCGCGGGTGGAGGCCGGCGCGGCTGTGCTGCGCCCGGAGCCCGTGTCGCTGGCCAACGTCGCCGCCTCCGTTCGCAGCCTCTACGCGGCGCGCGCGGAACAGAAGGGCCTCGTGCTGGACCTGGAGGTCGCCCCGGACGCGGGTGGGCGCGTGGCCTGCGACGGCTTGCGGCTGCGGCAGGTACTGGGGAATCTGGTGAACAACGCCGTGAAGTTCACGGACACGGGCCGGGTGACGCTGGCCCTGTCCCGGGCGGGCGATAAGGTGCGGTTCGAGGTGCGCGACACCGGGCCGGGTTTCGACGCTGCGATGAAGGCCGTCCTGTTCGGTCGCTTCCAGCAGGCCGACGACAGCTCCACGCGCCGTCACGGCGGGGCGGGGCTGGGATTGGCGATCTGCCGGGAATATGTGGCGCTGATGGGCGGCGTGCTGGACGCGCGGTCCGAACCCGGCGCGGGCGCCGTCTTCGTCTTCGATCTCGAATTGCCCCCACTGGTCGACGAGCCGGGCGTGGTGGCCGGCTCGGACGGTCTCCCGCATCCGGATCCGGGCCAGGATCGGGGGCTGGCCGTCCAATCGGACACCGCCGCCGCCGAGCCCGAGCCGGGACGCGTCCGCATCCTGGTCGTGGACGACAATGCGGTGAACCGCCAGGTGCTCGGCCTGATGCTGGACGCGGTGGGCATCGAGCACGCCGCCGCCGCCGACGGCCATGCCGGCCTGGAGGCGGCGATGACCGGGGCCTTCGACGCCGTGCTGATGGACATCCAGATGCCGGTGATGGACGGGTTCGAGTCCACCCGCCGCATCCGGGCCTGGGAGCGTTCGAGCGGCCGGGAACGCATGCCGATCCTGATCGTGTCGGCCAACGGGCTGCAGGAGCATGTGGACGCGGGGATCGCCGCGGGCGCCGACGCCCACCTGAACAAGCCGGTCTCGGTGCCCCAGCTCGTCGGCGCGCTCGAAGCGCACGTCATGGCGGTGCGCGAGGCCGCGTAGCCCGGCCCCGACCGGGGGCTGTTGACGGGACGTTCACCATATCGCCCGAGGATTCAGGGTCTTTTGTGCTTTGAGGACTGGGCCATGGGGCTACCGATCGACGCCATCCTGAATGGCGATTGCCTGGAGGAGCTGAAGAAGCTCCCCGACCGGTCGGTCGACCTCGTGTTCGCCGACCCGCCCTACAACCTCCAGCTCGGCGGCGATCTGCTGCGGCCGGACAACTCCAAGGTGGACGCGGTCGACGACCACTGGGACCAGTTCGAGAGCTTCGCCGCCTACGACGCCTTCACCCGCGCCTGGCTGGCGGAATGCCGCCGGGTGCTCAAGGACGACGGCGGGCTCTGGGTGATTGGCAGCTACCACAACATCTTCCGCGTCGGCGTGGCGGTGCAGGACCTGGGCTTCTGGATCCTGAACGACATCGTCTGGCGCAAGTCGAACCCGATGCCGAACTTCAAGGGCACGCGCTTCACCAACGCGCACGAGACCCTCATCTGGGCCGCGAAGAGCCGGGGCGGGCGGCGCTACACCTTCAATTACGACGCCATGAAGATGGCCAACGACGAGCTGCAGATGCGCTCGGACTGGACCTTGCCGCTATGCACCGGCGAGGAGCGGCTCAAGGACGACAACGGCGCCAAGGCCCACCCGACCCAGAAGCCCGAGGCGCTGCTGCACCGGGTCATCATGGCCTCGACGAAGCCCGGCGACGTGATCCTGGACCCCTTCTTCGGCACCGGCACCACGGGCGCCGTCGCCCGCCGGCTGGGCCGCCGGTTCGTCGGCATCGAGCGCGAGACCGAGTATGCGCGGATCGCCGAGGCGCGGATCGCCCGGGTGATCCCGGCGACGGCCGAGGAGATGGTGGTCACGGGTTCGAAGAAGGCCGAGCCGCGCGTGCCGTTCGGCACGTTGGTCGAGGCGGGTCTCGTGCGGCCGGGCGACGTGCTCTACTGCCCCCGCGGCCAGAACGCGGCGCGCGTTCGGGCCGACGGCAGCCTGGTGGTGGGCGAATTCGCGGGCTCGATCCACAAGGTCGGGGCGATGGTGCAGTCCGCGCCCGCGTGCAACGGCTGGACCTACTGGCATTTCAAGACGGACGCCGGACTGGCGCCCATCGACGTCCTGCGGGCCAAGGTCCGGGCCCAGACGCCGGCCTGACCTTCACCGCCCGCGGCGCACATTCTCCCCCGCATGGGCAGCCGGGGGCTGGACGACGTACCCGATCTTCGGCCACCCTGGAGTCAAACAAGCGTTTGGGGGGGTGACATGGGCGGGCGGAGACGTTGAACCCGCGCATCTATGTCCTGACGCTGTGCACCTTCGCGTTCGGCTCGGCGGCGTTCATCTTCGCGGGCCTGCTGGAAGAGATGGCCGCCGACCTGGGCGTGTCCACCGCCGTGGCGGGCCAGCTCCAGACGGCCTACGTCCTGACCTCGGCGGTGCTGGGACCGGTGGCGGCCTGGCTGCTGGGCCGGCTCGACCGCCGGCTGGTGGTGATCCTGGGCCTGTCGCTCGGGCTCGTGCTGCACCTCGCCTGCGCGATCGCGCCCAACTACGAGACCCTGCTGGTCTTCCGCGCTTTCGCGGGCGTGGCGGGCGCCATGTCGGGACCGGCCGCCAGCGTGGCCGCCGCCGCGCTCGCGCCGCCCGAGCGGCGGGGCTCGGCCCTGGCCATGGTGACGGGCGGCATGACCCTGGCCTTCGTGGTCGGCATCCCCATTGGCAGCGTGGCCGGCGCGATGTTCGGCTGGCGGGCGACCTTCGTCGTGGCGGCCATCCTGGCCGGCGTGGCCCTGGCGGCGGTGGCGGTCTTCCTGCCCAGCGTGCGGGCGCCGGCGAAGCGTGAGGGCGGGCGGCTGGACCTCGCCGGCATCTGGCCGCTCTACCTGACCAGCTTCCTGACCTTCGCCGCCAACATGACGCTGAATCTCTACATCGCCCCCATCGTCCGGGTCGGCGCGGGCGTGACCGGGGCGGGCGTGGCGCTGTTCCAGTCGATGATCGGCTTCGGCGCGGCGATGGGCCTGTGGCTGGGCGGCCGGGCCGCCGACCGCGGCGCCGGCAAGGCCTGGGTGCTCCAGTGCATCGCGCTCCAGGGCGTGGCCATGAGCCTGCACTACGCCGCCACGCACCAGGTCCTGCCCGACGGTCCGGCCACCCAGGGGCTGGTGCTGGCCGCCATCTTCCTGGCGGCCACGGCGCTGTTCTCTATCTCGCCGGTGACGCAGTCGCGGCTGGTCCAGATGACCGGCGGGGCGCCGGTGGCGCTGGCGCTCAACGGCTCGGTCTTCGCCATGGGCCAGGCCACGGGCGCCACCCTGGGCGGCGCGGCCCTGGCGGCCTTCGGCGTGCCGGCGATCCCGGCCGCGGCCCTGGCCATGTCGCTGGTCGCCCTCGTCACCCTGACCTTCGCGTTCCCGCGCGACCCTAAGCCGGTGGCTTAGCCAACCCGGAACCGGTCCTATTGCGTGAGCGGCGGCTTGCGATCCGCGTGTATCGCCCGCCGTGCTGCAGGCAAAATGTTCTTCTTTTGTTCTTTACTTCTCCCGCCATCTATGTGAGGATGCAGCCATCGGGGACTGTGGTGACTGGCGGTTCCCGGAAACAGACCTTTCAACGAAGGGGGTGCTCGATGGCGGCCATGCCGAGGGGGACGCCGCGTTCCGTTCCGGATCCGGCGGGGGAGTTGTACGATGAAATGATGTGGGAGGAGCGGTTCAGGAAACAGGCTTCTGAGAACCCTCCCAAGTCGCCGATATCCATGCATGCGTCGGCGCTAATGCCGTTGGGATGGCGATCGGACAACATCTGGCAGGCGCCCTATTCCAACGATGTCGTCACGATCGGTGGGCGGACCTACCGACAGGTCGACAACGGGCAGGCGAATGTCCTCGTCCCGACCAACGATCCTCGGATTTCGCCTGCCGAACTGGCGGCGCGGCGGCGAGCCATCGAAAACGCGTCTCTCATGGCGAAGAGTCCGTTGGCCGGCGCCGCCTATGGCCTAGCTTCGTTGATGACCGCCTCGCCGACGAAGCTGGAGGCCGCGCTCACGGCCGGGAATGCGGCGGACGCCTTGATGACGGGACCGAGAGCACGTGGCGCGCCGCCGCCGCGACGTCTCCCGGAACCGCGTTGGACGCGCCCGAACCCGAGCTATCGAGAGCCCCGAAAGGACGGCCGGGCGCAAGGCTCTGTCGCATCGCTATGGTCGTCGATGCTTGGTTCAGGGACGCGCCCCGACCGGCGGATACATCCTCCCGGTTGGCAGGGGAATGGCCGAGATTTCAACGAGGCCAGGGGCCATCTTGTCGCGAGAGACCTCGGAGGGTCGGGAGGCGATCCGAGGAATTTGGTCACGCTCACCCATCACGGAGCCAATACGCCTCAGATGCGGGGGTTCGAGCAGGCCGTGAAGCGGAGGGTGCGCGATGGCGAACTCGTCGAGTACTTCGCAACGCCGCTGTATGGTCCGGGCGCCCTGCCCCCGTGGGGAGTGTTGTTGTCGGCCTACGGAGCGGAGGGTGCGCCTGTCGCCAAGATCATCCCGAATCCAGCGGGGCGCCCGAAATGACCATCGAGGCTCTGCTGAAGGCCGTTCCACCTCCGGCGATCCCGTCCGAGGCGTTTGTAGGACCCTGGGAGCCGATAGAGGCGGAACTAGGGACCAGGTTGCCCCAGGACTACAAGGATTTCGTGCGCGTCTATGGATCCGGTTACTTCATGGAGTTCCTCGGAATCAATGTGCCGAGGAACCAGAACACCTACACGCGCTTCGAGGCGGACATTCATAGGGTCAGGGGCATATTCCTGGAGGACGAAGAACTTCCGTACACCCTGTGGCCGGAACCGGGAGGCCTGATCACCTTCGGCGGCACAGACGAGGGTGACCATCTCTTCTGGCTGCCGCGCGGCGCGCCCGAGGATTGGCGTGTCGTGGTCTGGAGCCGGGGGTCGAGCACATTCGAGGTCCTGGATTGCGACCTCACCAGCTTCCTGGCCGGCCTCGCCACGGGCGATCTCCTGCCCGACGCGTTCCCGGAAGACATGTTGCCCTGCGACCATCCGTTCCAGCCGAGTCCGCCTCGGAACGCCTGATCCGGGCTGCCCCCTACAGCAAGTTCGACAACCCTGCGCGGGCGGCCTTGAGGAAGACGCTGGGGAGCGCGTCGAGGTCGCGGCGGGGGGTCCAGATCAGGTCGCGGCTGGCGGCTGAGACGTCCACGTCGGCTCGCAGCAGGCGGAGCGTGAGCGTGAAGTGGGTGAAGCCGTGCTCCACCTCGCCCACGCTGCGCCAGGCCGCCTGGGCGGGCGCGGCGCCCACGGCCTCGGCCTCGCCCCATGAGGTGGCGCGCCAGTCCGTGGTGGGCAGCGCCAGCATTCCGCCCAGAAGGCCCTTGGGCGGCCTCCGGACGAGGGCGATCCGGGAGCCGTGGGTCAGGATGAAGGCCGCGCCGTGGCGGTGGGGCCGTTCGGCCTTGGCGGTCTTGCGCGGATAGCTCTCGGGAGCTCCCGTCGCCAGGCCGGCGCAGTGGGCGGCGACGGGGCAGCGGTCGCAGAGCGGCGCCCTGGGCCGGCAGACGGTGGCGCCCAGGTCCATGAGCGCCTGCGCCCAGTCCCCGGGCCGGTGGTCGCGGATCAGCCCGCCCGCCAGGCGCTTCAGTTCGGGCTTGGCGTCCGGCAGGGGCGCCTCCACCGCGAACAGCCGGGCCATCACCCGCTCGACGTTGCCGTCCACGACGTTCGTGGGCAGGTCGAAGGCGATCGCGCCCACGGCCGCCGCCGTGTAGGGGCCGAGGCCGGGCAGGGCGCGCAGGCCCTCTTCCGTATCGGGAAAGACGCCGCGGTGGTCGCGGGCGACGGCCCGGGCGCAGGCCAGAAGGTTGCGGGCGCGGGCGTAGTAGCCGAGGCCGGCCCAGGCCGCCATGACGTCGGCGTCTGGCGCGGCGGCCAGGTCGCCGACCGTGGGCCAGCGGGTGGTGAACTTCAGGAAGTAGGGCGTGGCGTGCGGCACGGTGGTCTGTTGCAGCATCACCTCGGACAGCCAGACCCGGTACGGATCGGCCCGGACGCCGGCGGCGTGCTCGCGCGGCCCCACACGCCAGGGCAGGTCCCGCGCGGCGGCGTCGTACCAGTGGAGGAGTGCGGCGCGGAGGGCTTCGACGTTCACGCGCCCTGGCCTAGCACCGCGCCCCGTCGCGACGCTAGACTAGGGCCGTGCGACGCCGCCCACCCCTTCCCAGCCTCGAAGAGGCCCGCGCCATCCTGGCCGCCAAGCGGACACGTCCGCCGCACCGGCCCCCGCCGCCCGCGGCCCGGGCGCTGAAGACCTATCTGAAGGACATGGACGGCCGCTTCGGCCAGGGCGCCGACGCCCTGGCGGCCCGCTGGCGAGAGGTCGTGGGGCCGCAGATCGCCCAGCGCACCGAGCCGGTGAAGCTGACGCGCGGCCGGAACGGCGGCCCCTCGTCGCTGGAGATCCGGGTGGCCGGGCCGGCGGCGGCCATCATCCAGCATCAGGCCCATGAGATCCTGGCGCGGGTGAACCTGTTCCTGGGACCGGAGGCCGTGCAGAAGCTCCGGATCGTCCAGGGGCCGCTTCGCCGCCCGGCGCCGCCGCCGGCCCCGCGCCGCGCCGCCGCTCCGCTCGATGCGGCGGTCGAGGCCGAACTGGCCGACGGCCTGTCCGGGGCGCCGGAAGGGCGGCTCAAGGACGCCCTGCTGAAGCTCGGCCGTGGGGTCATGACCCGTCGCGCCGGCGGTTGACACACATCCGCCGCGGTCGCATCGGCAGTTGGCGCCGGCCGCGTCGTGAAGACGGCGGTTGGGCCGCGCGGGAATCGCGCTTTAATCCTTTGTTCAGAAGCTCCGGAAGGTGTGCATGTCGAACCTCAGCCGTCGCCTGGTGATGGCCGCAGCCGCGGCGGGCGCCGCGCTCGCGCTTGCGAGCTGCAATCAGGCCGGGAGCGCCGGCGGCGCCTCGGCAGACGCCATGACGATGGGCGACCCCAAGGCGCCGGTGCATGTGGAGGAATACGCCTCCCTGACCTGCGGCCATTGCGGCCAGTTCGCGCTCGAGGTCCTTCCGGCGTTCAAGGCCAAGTACATCGACACCGGCAAGGTCCGCTACACGCTGCACGAATTCCCGACGCCGCCCATCGCCGTGGCGGCCGCCGGCTTCCTGACCGCCCGTTGCGCGGGGAAGGACAAGTACTTCGGGGTCGTGGACGCCATCTTCCACAGCCAGCAGGAGATGTTCACCTCGGGCGATCCCCGCGGCGTTCTGCTCAAGGTGGCCCAGTCGGCCGGGATGACCGAACAGCAGTTCAACGCCTGCATTCAGGACGAGAAGGCCCTGGAGGCGCTGAACGCCCGCGTCGAACAGTCGGCCCGACGCCAGAACATCAGCTCCACGCCGACGTTCGTCGTCAACGGCAAGGTGGTCAAGGAAGGCGCCATGACCCTCGAAGAGCTGGACGCCGCGATCGCGGCGGCCTCGAAGTAGGATGAGGACGCCCTCGCGCCGCGCCGTGTGCGTGAGCGCCGCCGCCGGCGCGATGCTGGCGGCCGCCCAGGCGCGCGCGGCGGTCAAGTCCGCGCCGGGCGACATGAGCCTGGGAAACCCCAAGGCGCCGGTCCATGTGGTGGAATATCTCTCGCTGAGCTGTTCGCACTGCGCGCACTTCCACGAGGACGTCTTCCCGGCGTTCCGGGCGAAGTACGTCGACACCGGCAAGGTCTATTTCACGGTGCGGGAGTTGCTGACTGCGCCGGCCCAGGTCGCCGCCGCCGGCTTCCTGCTGGCCCGCTGCAACGGCGGGACGCGCTACTTCGACATCCTGGATCAGGTCTTCCGCAGTCAGGGCCGCTGGGGTTCCGGGCAGATCAAGCCGATCTTCCTCGAGATCGCCAAGGAGAACGGGATCACCGAGGCGCAGTTCGAAGCCTGCCTCAGCGATGCGAAGGCCAACGACGCCCTTTCCAGCCGCCTGGAGTACGCCACCGGTGTCGACAAGGTGACGGGAACACCGACGTTCTTCGTCAATGGCGTGATGCTCCAGGTGGGACATACTCCCACTCTGGCCGAGCTCGACGCGGCCATCGCCAAGGCGCTCAGCAAGACCGGGGGGAGGCGCTAGCGGCCGTGCACTTCCAGCGGCTCAGGCTCGCGGGCTTCAAGTCCTTCGTCGATCCGACAGAGTTCCGGATCGAGCCGGGACTCACGGGCATCGTCGGGCCGAACGGCTGCGGGAAGTCGAACCTGCTGGAGGCGCTGCGCTGGGTCATGGGCGCCAATTCCGCCAAGGCGATGCGCGCCGGCGGTATGGACGACGTGATCTTCGCCGGCGCGGCCAACCGGCCCGGGCGCAACCACGCCGAGGTTTCGCTCACCATCGACAACGCCGCCCGGCGTGCGCCGCCGGCCTACAACGATCACCCGGTCATCGAGGTGATCCGGCGCATCGACCGTGGCGCGGGCTCGACCTACCGGATCAACGGCCGCGAAGTCCGCGCCCGCGATGTCCAGCTTCTTTTCGCCGATGCTTCGACAGGCGCCAGCTCGCCCGCCCTGGTGCGGCAGGGGCAGATCTCGGAGCTGATCGCCGCCAAGCCGCAGAACCGTCGGTTGATCCTGGAGGAGGCGGCCGGCGTCTCGGGCCTCCATTCGCGGCGCCACGAGGCCGAGCTGCGCCTGCGGGCGGCTGAGGCCAATCTGACACGGCTGGACGACGTGGGCCAGGAACTCGAAGCCAGCCTGGGCCGCCTGAAGCGCGAAGCGCGGCAGGCCGAACGCTACAAGAGGCTCTCGGCCGAGATCCGGGCGTTGCAGGGCGCCGTGCTCGTGGCGAAATGGACCGAGGCGAAGGCGGCGGCCGAGCGGCTGGCCGCCGAAGCCCGCGCCGCCCATCGGGCGGTGGAGGAGACCGCCCGCGTCGCCGCGACCGCGACCACCCGGGCCGCCGAGGCCGAGGCGGCGCTGAAGCCCCTGCGCGAGGCCGAGACCGTGGCCGCGGCGATTCTGCACAAGCTGGCCATCGACAAGGACCGCCTGGATCGCGAGGCCGAGGCCCACGCGGCCGAACTGAAGCGGCTCTCCGACGACCTCGCGCGGATCGACGCGGACCGTGCGCGCGAGACCCACATCGTCGAGGACGCAGGCCAGGCGCTGGCGCGGCTGGCCGGGGACCTGGCTGCGCTGGAGGCCGAGATCGCCGCCGCGCCCGAGCGGGGTCCCGAGCTGGAGGCCGCGGCCCGGGCCGCCGAGGACGCTCGCGCGGCGGCCGACGCCGAGGTCGAGACAGGCTCGCGGCGAACGCGCTGCGCTGGGACCCGCCGCCGATCCCCAGGCCGACGCGGCGCGCGGGGCGCTGGCCGCCGCCGAGGCGACGCTTGCGGCCGCTCGCGGCGCCCTGGACGCCGCCGAGGACGAGCGCGCCCGGACCAACGACGCCGAGACCGTAGCGCGCGAGGCGGCCCGCAAGCTGGAGGAACAGCTCGGCCGCCTGACCGCCGAGGCCCGTGCGCTGGCCGGACTGGTGGCTCAGGCGAAGCGGGGCGGCTTCGCCCCGGCGCTCGACAGCGTGGCGCCCGATCGCGGCTACGAGGTCGCCCTGGCGGCGGCGTTCGGCGACGACCTGGACGCCGCCCTCGACCCTGCCGCCCCTGCCCACTGGAGCGGGCGGGACGTGACGGCGCCGACATGGCCCGAAGGCGCGACGCCGCTTGGTCCGCTGGTGCGGGCGCCGGCGGCGCTGGCGGCGCGGCTGGCTTTCGTGGCGCTTGTGGACCGCGCCGCCGGCGACCGGTTGCAGAAGGCCCTGCCGCCCGGCGGGCGGCTGGTCTCGAAGGAAGGCGATCTGTGGCGCTGGGACGGCTTCGTCGCGCGCGCCGAAGCGCCCAAGCCCGCGGCGATTCGTCTGGAGCAGAAGACGCGCCTCGCCGAGGTCGAGACCGGGATCGAGGCCCTGCAGCCGCAAGCGAAGGCGGCGCGGGAGGCGGCGACGGCCGCGCTGGCGCAGGTGCGCGCGGCCGACGAGGCGCTGCGCGCCGCCCGCCGGGAGCCGCCGCCCCTGGAACAGCGTGTGGTGCAGGCGCGGGCGGCGTTGGAGCGTCTGGATCGCGAAGCCGCCATGAAGGCGGCGCGGGCGGCGTCCCTGGATGACCTGATCGGGCGGTTCGAGGCGGAGCTGGCCGAGCACGAGGCGGCGCTGGCCGAGGTGCTGGCCACGGTGGGGGGCGCGGATTCGGACGACGACCTCGCCGATCTTCTCGCGGCCGCCCGGGCCGCGGCCGGTCCGGCGCGCGAGGCGGCCGCCTTTGCGCGGGCGGCCTACGAGCTGGAGATTCGCGAGCGGGACGGCCGCGCCCGTCGGCGCGAGTCCGTCGCTCGCGAGCATGAGGATTGGACGCGCCGGTCGCAGGCCGCGGCGAAGCGGGTCGGCGCCCTGGACGACGCGCGGGCCGGCGCACACGCGGCGTTGGCGACCGCCCGGGACGCACCGTCCACTCTGGAGAGCCGTAAGGCCGCTCTGCTGGACGAACTGGCGGCCGCGGAGGCGCGCCGGGCCGGGACGTCCGATGCGCTGGCGGCCGCGGAGCGCGAGCGCGCCGAGGCGGAACGGTCCTTGCGCGCCGCGGACGCCGCCGCCGCCGAAGCGCGCGAAGTCCGCGCCAGCCTGACGGCGCATGACGAGGCGGCGAAACAGCGACTGGAGGAGGTGGCGGCCAACCTCCGGGAGGCCGCGCGCATGGAGCCCGAAGCCTTGGCCCGCAAGCTGGCCGACGAGGCTGTGGCCATCCCCGCCGACGCCGAGGGGATGGAGGCGCACCTGTTCGCCCTGGAACGCCAGCGCGAGGGAATCGGGCCGGTGAACCTGCGCGCCGAAGAGGAGGCGCAGGAACTGGCCGGACGTCTCGAAACGATGAACGTCGAGCGGGCCGACCTGACCGGCGCCATCGCGCGTCTGCGCCAGGGCATCGACGAGTTGAACCACGAGGGTCGTGAGCGCCTGACGGCGGCGTTCGGCGTGATCAACGATCACTTCAAGACCTTGTTCGAGACCCTGTTCCAGGGCGGCCAGGCCGAGCTGCGGCTGGTGGAATCGGACGATCCGCTGGAGGCGGGGCTCGAGATCTACGCCTGTCCGCCCGGCAAGCGCATGGCGACCATGAGCCTGATGAGCGGCGGCGAGCAGGCGCTGACCGCGGCGGCCCTGATCTTCGCCGTGTTCCTGGCCAATCCGGCGCCGATCTGCGTTCTGGACGAGGTGGACGCGCCGCTGGACGACGCCAACGTCGACCGCTTCTGCAACCTGCTGGACGAGATGTGCCGGCGCACCGAGACCCGCTTCATCGTCATCACCCACAATCCCGTGACCATGGCGCGGACCGACAGGCTCTTCGGCGTAACCATGGCCGAGCGGGGCGTTTCGCAGCTGGTGTCGGTGGACCTGCGACAGGCCGAGGCGATGGCGGCGCAGTAACGCCGCGTCAGGATGCCTCCCTCGCAAGGGCGCCTGAAAACATCAAGCAAAACAACGATATAATAGGCGTCCAACGAACCTTGACGCACTGCACCCGCCTCTATAGGTTCCGCGCGACCTGAAAGCCGCCCTGGCGGTCTTTCGGACCAGAGGCCTTCCTGTCATGGCGGATCGAAAAGAGACGCGCGAGGAGGCGCTTCGCCAGTTGAGCGTCCGGGCGGAAGCGCTCGAAGCGCGCACGGCCCAGACTCCCCAGGACTACGGGGTCAAGGCGGCGGGGTACGGTTACAGGCTGCTCGGCGTCCTGCTGGGCGGGCTGTTTGTGGGGCTGGGTTTCGGGGCCGCCGTGGACGCGCTGGCCCGAACCGCGCCTTGGGGCATGATCGTGGGGGTCCTTGTGGGCTTCGCGGTCTCGATTTGGATGACGGTTCGGTCCGCGCGTCGGATGCAGGCCGAGTTCGAACGGGAGTTGGGCCCGCCACGGGACCTGCCTCCGGACGACGAGGAAGATTGAGGAGTTCAGGGCGGCATGGCCGGTCCGATGGAACAGTTCGAGGTCCGCAAGATCGTGGACCTCCCCGACTTCACGATCCCCGGCGTGGGCGTCATCGACATGGCGTTCACCAACTCGACCCTGGCCATGACCTTGGCCGCGGCCGCGATCGCCGGATTCTTCGCCCTGGCCACCGCCAAGGGCGAGGTTGTGCCCGGCCGCCTCCAAATGGTGGGCGAGGCGGCGTTCAACTACATCGACAACCTGACCACCTCGATCATCGGCCACGAGGGCCGAAAGTTCTTTCCGTTCATCTTCACGCTGTTCCTGTTCGTCCTGACCATGAACATCCTGGGGATGTTCCTGGTGTTCACGGCGACGTCCCAGCTCGCGGTGACCGCGACGCTCGCGGCGATGACCATCCTGCTGGTGCTGATCGTCGGCTTCGCCCGCAACGGCGCGAATATGTACAAGCTCTTCGTCCCGGCCGGCGTGCCCTGGTACATGCTGATCTTGGTCACGCCGATCGAGTTCATCTCGTTCATGCTGCGGCCGGTGACCCTGGCGCTGCGTCTGTTCGGCAACATGCTGGGCGGCCACGTGGCGATGAAGGTGTTCGCAGGCTTCGTCGTCTCCCTGGGCGCGCTCGCGGCCGGCGGCGGTCTGGGCCTGCTGGGCATTCCCGGCGCCATGCTGTCGCTGGGCGGCGTCGTGGCTCTGACGGCGCTTGAGTTCCTGGTGGCCTTCCTCCAGGCCTTCGTCTTTGCGGTTCTGGCCTGCGTCTATCTGAACGACGTGGTCAATCTCGGCCATCATCACTGACGGCCGGCCACTCAACCCCAACCCTCAAACTTCGTATCGGGACGACATCATCATGGAAGCGGAAGCGGCTAAGTTCATCGGCGCGGGTCTGGCGACCCTCGGCATGATCGGTGCGGGCATCGGCGTCGGCACCCTCTTCAGCGGGTTCCTGCAAGGCGCGACGCGCAACCCGTCGGCCGCCGGCGGCCAGTTCACCAACCTCATCCTGGGCGCGGCTCTGACCGAAGCGCTGGGCATTCTGGCCTTCGTGCTCGGCCTGCTCATCCTCTTCAGCTAAAGCCCGCGCCGGCTACGGGCGGGCCTTCCGGTCCGCCCTTGAGCCGGTCGCCAAGGACTGTCGCGCCTGATGGCCCCTGACAATACATCCGCGCCGAGCGCCGACGCGCACGGCCACGCGCCCGTCGGCTCGACCGAGGTTCCCGGCCATCACGCCGAGAGCGGCGGCCTGCCGCAGTTCGAGTTCCAGTACTGGGGCGGCCAGATCGTCTGGCTGCTGGTCCTGTTCGCGATCCTCTATGTCCTGTTCGCGCGGGTGTTCGTGCCGCGGTTCCGGAAGGTGGCGGACGCACGCGCTGAGACCATCGCCGGCGCGCTGGACGATGCTCGCCGCGTGCAAGCCGAGGCCGACGCCAAGGCCGAAGCCATGAAGGTCGAGATCGATCGCGCCCGTGGCGAGGCGCGCCGCCTCGTGGCGGACGCACAGGCCGCCGCCGCCGAGCAACTTGCCGGCAGCCAGGCCGCCCAGGACGCCGAACTGGCCAAGCAGATCGAGGCCGCCGAGACCCGTATCCGTTCAATGCGCGACGGCGCCATGTCGAACGTGAAGGGGATCGCCGCCGACGTGGCGAGCACCATGGTGGAGAAGCTCACCGGCAAGCCGGTGACGGCCACCGAGGCCCGCGCTGTGCAGGGGAACGCCTGATGCCTGCCTTCCTGAATCCCGCCCACGCCGAATTCTGGGTGGCTGCCGGCCTGGTGATCTTCCTGGCGATCGTGATCTTCGTGGCCAAGGCGCCGCGGGCGATCGCGGGGGCGCTGGACGCCCAGGCCGCCAAGATCCAGTCCGACCTCGACGAGGCGGCCCGCATCCGGGAAGAGGCCCAGAAGCTGCTCGCCGAATTGCAGGCTGAACGCGAGACTGCCGAACGCCAGGCCAAGGACATGCTCGCCGCCGCTCAGGAGCAGGTCCGTCTCTACGAGGCCGACGCGAAGGCGAAACTGGAGGAAAGCCTGGCCCGGCGCCAGAAGCTGACCGAACAACGCATCCAGGTGGCCGAGGCCCAGGCGGAATCGGAAGTCCGCGCCGCCGCCGCCGAACTGGCCGCGCAGATGGCTGAGCAGGTGCTGTCCCAGCGCCTGTCAGGCGCCAAGAGCGACCCCTTGATCGACCAGGCGATTGGTCAGATGGCGGGGAAGCTGCAGTAGTCCAAGAGATCGGGCCGCCTGCTTCTCCGCACCCCGGAGACCGTGGCCCGAGGTCGGGTGACTGGCGTTGGGGAACGCCGGACACCCGCGACCTGTCCACGAATCCCACAACCGCACGCACAGGCCGCGGCGCTCCGCCTGGGGAGAGCGCCGGCTAACGGATTGTCCCGTCGGTTGTGGGGTTCGTGGACGCCCCGCTGTCCATCCCGATGAGATCCGGCGGTCAAGGCGCGCGGCGACCGCGCGCACTCTGTGGCTTGACGCTGGGAGACCCATCGCTCTGCGCGACTGTGCGTCTCGAAACGACGTCGCTCCGCAGCGGTGCTTACCGCCGCCGCCGGAACTTCCGGCGGAGCGGCTTCACGAAGCGCATGCGACGCGGAATCATCACCCGCTCGACGCGCAGGGTCTGCTGGTAGAACAGCAGCAGGAACTCGGGATCGCGGCGCAGCAGCCGCCGGATGGGCGACAGCACCTTGGGGTGCGCCCGATGCAGGCGCACGAACTGGCGGCGCGCCTTGAACGAGTTCTTGAGGACGACCATCAGCCCGACCACGATCACCGGGATCCCGCCGGGGCCCGGCAGGGGCGCGATGGCGATGCCCGCGATGATGATGGCGAAGCCAAGCATCACCATGCCGAACCGCTTGATGCGGCCGGCGATCTCGCGCGCGAGATCGTCTGCGGCGCGGTACACGCGCAAAGGGGGCATGGCGAAAGTCACTTGGGTAGTCCTGGGGGGCGCGTGGCGGAGCGGGGAGGTCCCGCCATCGCCCCTCCCATATGCGTACGTGGGAGAGTCCCGTAAAGACGCCTACCCGTTAATTTTTCCTCACGCGCGTCTATTCAGCCGCAGATGGCGCCGGCGCCACAGTGGCGGGCTCCGGGCGCCACGCGAGCTTAGGCCTGCGCGCGGCGAGGGTTTCGTCCAGGCGACGAAGCGGGGCCAGGAAGGGGGCGCCCTTGAACCGCTCGGCCTGGCCTTGCCGCGCCGCCGCGGCCAGTGCGCGCAGAGTTTCGCAGAAGCGGTCCAGCTCGGCCTTCGACTCGGTTTCCGTGGGTTCGATGAGCATTGCGCCGTGGACGACCAGCGGGAAGTACATGGTCATCGGGTGGAAGCCCTCGTCGATCATGGCCTTGGCGACGTCGAGGGTGGTCACGCCCGTGCCCTCCAGCCAGGCGTCGTCGAACAGGGCTTCGTGCATGCAGGGGCCGTCGGGGAAGGCGGGCGACATGACGTCGGAGAGGCGGGCCTTGACGTAGTTGGCGTTGAGCACCGCGTCCTCGGCGACCTGACGCAGGCCGTCCGAGCCGTGGCTCAGCATGTAGGCGTAGGCGCGGACGAACATGCCCATTTGCCCGTGGAAGGCGCAGAGGCGGCCGAAGGCCTGGGCGGCGTCGCCGGTGGGCTCCTCGAGGAGCTGGAAGCCGTCGGCGGCGGAGAGGACCCAGGGGGCCGGGGCGAAGGGGGCGAGGGCCTCGGAGAGGACCACGGGCCCCGCGCCCGGCCCGCCGCCGCCGTGGGGCGTCGAGAAGGTCTTGTGCAGGTTGATGTGCATGGCGTCGACGCCCAGGTCGCCCGGGCGGACGCGGCCGACGATGGCGTTGAAGTTGGCTCCGTCGCAGTAGAAGTAGGCGCCGGCGGCGTGGGTCAGGCGAGCGATTTCAAGGACATCGCGTTCGAAGAGGCCGCAGGTGTTGGGGTTCGTCACCATGATGGCGGCGACGTCCGGGCCGAGCTTGGCCTCGAGGTCGGCGAGGTCGACGCGGCCGTCGTCGGTCTGGGCGATCTCGGTGACGGCGTAGCCGACGAAGGCGGCGGTGGCCGGGTTGGTGCCGTGGGCCGAGGTGGGCACTAGGACCTTGCGGCGGTGGCCCTGGCCGGCGGCCTCGTGGGCGGCCTTGATGCAGAGCAGGCCGCAGAGCTCGCCGTGGGCGCCGGCCTTGGGCGAGAGGGCGACGGCCGGCATCCCCGTCAGCGTCTTCAGCCAGTGGGCCAGGCGGTCCATGAGCGCCAGCGCGCCCTGGATCGTGGACGCCGGCTGGAGCGGGTGCAGGTCGGCGAACCCGGCCAGGCGGGCGGCCTTCTCGTTGAGGCGCGGGTTGTGCTTCATGGTGCACGAGCCGAGCGGATAGAGCGCCAGGTCGATGGCGTGGTTCTTCTGGCTCAGGCGCACGTAGTGGCGCACGGCCTCGGGCTCGGAGAGGCCCGGCAGCGGCAGGTCTTCGCGGACGAGGCCGGCGAGGTCCGACGCATCGGCCTCGGGCTCGGGCAGGTCGACGCCGGTCTTGTCCCAGCCGCCCAGCTCGAAGATCAGCGGCTCGTCCTGGAGGAGGCCTCGGCCGCCGGTGAGCGAGGCGAAGCCGGCGGGCCCGGCGGCGCCTTCGGGACGGGTGGGACGGCCCACGGTGTTCATGCTCATCGGGCGGCCTTCGCGGAAAGGGCGGCCGTCAGCGCCGCGATGTCTTCGGAGGTGGTGGTCTCGGTGGCGGCGAGCAGGAGCACGTCGTCCAGGCCCGCGTGCGGGTCGAGGCGCGAATAGGGCACGCCGGCCAGGATGCCGTCGGCGGCCAGGGCGTCCACAAGGGCGGCGGCCGAACCCGTCACCCGCACGGCGATCTCGTTGAAGTAGCGCGGCGTCAGCACCTCGACCCCCGCCCCGGCCACGGCGGCGGCCAGCTCGCGGGCGCGGGCGTGGTTCACCCGGGCGAGCCGGCCCAGCCCCTTTCCGCCCAGCAGCGACATGTGGATCGAGAAGGCCAGGGCGCAGAGGCCCGAGTTGGTGCAGATGTTGGAGGTGGCCTTCTCGCGGCGGATGTGCTGCTCGCGCGTCGAGAGGGTGAGCACGTAGCCGCGCCGGCCGTCGGCGTCGACGGTCTCGCCGCAGAGGCGGCCGGGCATGTTGCGGACGAACTTTTCGCGGCAGGCGAAGAGGCCGACGTAGGGGCCGCCGAAGTTGAGCGCATTGCCGATCGACTGGCCCTCGGCCACGGCGATGTCGGCGCCCATCTCGCCGGGCGACTTCAGCAGGCCGAACGCCACCGCCTCGGTGGTCACGACGATCAGCAGCGCGCCCTTGGCGTGGGCCGCCTCGGCGATCCGGCTCACGTCGGTGACGACGCCGAACACGTTGGGGGTCTGGACCACGACGCAGGCGGTCTGGTCGTCGATGGCGTCGACGACCGCGGCCTCGGCGTCGACGGCGGCCGGCTGGCGCACCGTCTGCATGCCCTCGGCCTCGGCCAGGGTGCGGGTGACGGCGGCGTAGTGGGGATGCAGGCCGCCCGAGAGGATCGCCTTGCCGCGCCGGGTGACGCGCTTGGCCATCATCACCGCCTCGGCGCAGGCCGTGGAGCCGTCGTACATCGAGGCGTTGGCCACATCGAGGCCGGTCAGGGCGGCCACCTGGGTCTGGAACTCGAACAGCACCTGGAGCGTGCCCTGGGCGATCTCGGGCTGATAGGGCGTGTAGCTGGTCAGGAACTCGGACCGCTGGATGATGTGGTCCACCGTCGCCGGCACATGGTGGCGATAGGCGCCCGCGCCGCAGAAGAACGGCCCCGCGCCGGCCGGGCGATTGAGCGCCGCCAGGGCCGACAGCGCGCGCTCGACCTCCATCTCGCCGGCGTGGGCGGGCAGGTCCACCGGCCCGGCCAGGCGCGCGGCCCGGGGCACGTCGGCGAACAGGGCGTCGATGTCGGGCGCGCCGATGACGCCGAGCATCTGGGCGCGGTCGTCGGGCGTGAGGGGGAGGTATCTCATCGGGTCACTCTGTGCGCGCCGCAGGCGCTGTCATCTGGAACCACAGAAAACACAGAAGACACGGAAGGGGCCGTGGCCCGGCGGGCTTCTGTGCTTTCTGTGTTTTCCGTGGTTCGATTCATCTGCGCGTCGCGCGGGGCCTAGAGGGTCGCCAGGAAGGCTTCGTAGGCGTCGCGGTCCATGAGGCCCTCGTACTGGGCCGGGTCGGCGACACGGACCTTGGCGAACCAGCCGCCGGATTCCGGCGAGGCGTTGACGGTCTCGGGGGCCTCGGTCAGCTCGGGGTTGGCCTCGACCACCTCGCCGGCGATGGGGGCGTAGACGTCGGACGCCGCCTTGACGCTCTCGACCACCGCGAAGGCGTCGCCCGCCTGGAAGGTCTTGCCCACCTCGGGCGTCTCCACGAACACCACGTCGCCCAGCTGCTCGGCGGCGTAGGCGGTGATGCCGATGGTGGCCGTGTCGCCCTCGAGGACGACCCACTCGTGATCCTTGGTGAAGCGCATGGGGTTCTCTCCTAGAGGCGGGTCATGGCGCCGCAGGCGCCGTCGTTTGAAACCACGGAAAACACAGAAGACACGGAAGGGGCGCGCCTGCGGCGGGGCCAGGTCATGCGCGCCTCCTCCCCCGTCCGGGGGAGGGGGACCCTGCGCCTGACCCGCGGCGGCCATGAACTCGTCGTT
>NZ_MEEX01000025.1 GCF_001724605.1 Phenylobacterium sp. SCN 70-31 | reverse complement strand
GGTGCGGACAAAGGCCATCCAGCCGTTCCGAGACTTCGAGGTGGTCTACGCCAAGGTCGGAAATACCTACGAGGTGCGGATGCTGGAGATCGGCCGCCGTACGCCTGAATGGACCGAGGTCCTGGGGGGCCTCGAGCCGGGGACTGAATATGTAGTCGACGGCGCCTTCCTCATCCGCGCGGACATCGACAAGTCCGGCGCGAGCCACGATCACTAGGAGCGCATACTCATGCTTGAACGCATCATCGCGCTCTCGATCCGTTACCGCTGGGTCGTGCTGGCGATCGCCCTGATCTCTTCGGTGATCGGTGTCTGGAGCTTCCAGCGCCTGCCGATCGACGCCACGCCGGACATCACCAATGTCCAGATCCAGATCAATTCGGAAGCGCCCGGATACTCTCCTCTTGAGGCGGAGCAGCGCATCACCTTCCCGGTGGAGACGGCCATCGCAGGCGTGCCGGGCCTGCAATACACACGGTCGGTTTCTCGCTACGGGCTATCGCAGGTGACCGTCGTCTTCGAGGATGGCACCGACATCTATCGCGCACGCCAGTTGGTCAACGAGCGCCTGCAGACGGCGCTCTCTCAACTCCCCGCAGGGATCTCCCCCGAGCTCGGGCCGATCGCCACCGGCCTCGGCGAAATCTTCATGTATACGATCGAGGCGAAGCCTGGGGCCCGCAAGCCGGACGGGAAGGCCTACACGCCCGAGGATCTGCGGACGTTGCAGGACTGGGTGATCCGCCCGCAGCTGCGCAACACGCCCGGCGTCACCGAAGTCAACACGATCGGCGGGTTCGAGCGGCAGTATCATGTCACGCCGCGCCCTGAGCGACTGGCCGCCTTCGGGGTCACGATGGCGGACGTCGTGGAGGCGCTGGGACGCAACAACGCCAACGTCGGCGCGGGCTATGTCGAGCGCTACGGCGAGCAGTACCTGATCCGAGTCCCGGGCCAGGCTTCGACGACGGAGGACCTGTCCGCCATCGTCATCGCCACGCGCGGCGGTGTGCCGATCCGCGTGGCGGAAGTCGCCGATGTCGGAATGGGCGAGGAACTTCGGACGGGCGCCGCCACCGAGAATGGCCGTGAGACCGTGCTGGCCACGGTTCTCATGCTGGCGGGCGAGAACAGCCGGGTGGTCGCGCAGGCGGCGGCCAAGAGCCTGACTGAAGCGTCGCGCGCCCTTCCGGACGGCGTCATCGCATCTCCGGTCTACGACCGAACGGACCTGGTCGAGCGCGCGATCGGTACGGTGGAGAAGAACCTGGTCGAAGGCGCGCTGCTCGTCATCGTTGTCCTCTTCTTGCTGCTCGGGAACTTCCGGGCGGCGCTGATCACCGCCGCGGTCATCCCGATCACCATGCTCATGACCATCACCGGCATGGTGCAGGCGGGAGTTTCGGGCAACCTCATGAGCCTGGGGGCCCTGGACTTCGGGCTGATCGTCGATGGCGCGGTGATCATTGTCGAGAACTGCCTGCGCCGGTTCGCCGAGGCGCAGCATGAGCGCGGGCGTCTGCTCACCCGGGACGAGCGATTCTCGCTCGCCGCGGCCGCCTCTAGCGAGGTGATCCGCCCCTCGCTGTTCGGGGTGCTGATCATCACCCTCGTCTATGTTCCCATCTTCGCCCTCACCGGTGTTGAGGGAAAGACGTTCCATCCGATGGCGATCACCGTGGTGATTGCTCTGACCGGAGCGCTCCTCCTGTCGCTGACCTTCGTCCCCGCCGCGGTCGCCATGTTCGTGACGGGCAAGGTGCAGGAGAAGGACAGCCCGCTCATGCGATGGTCGCGGGCGGGGTACGAGCCTGCCCTCGACTTCGCGTTGCGGGCGCGGACGCTGATGGTCGTCGCCGCGGTGGCGCTGGTCGGCCTCGCTGGTTTCGGCGCCTCGCGAATGGGCTCGGAGTTTGTGCCGAGCCTCGACGAGGGCGACATCGCGATGCACGCCCTTCGCATCCCGGGCACCAGCCTCAGCCAGGCGATCCAGATGCAGACCGCCCTGGAGGCGCGGATTGCCAAGTTCCCCGAGGTGGAGCGGGTGGTCGCGAAGATCGGCACGTCCGCGGTGGCGACGGACCCGGTTCCGCCCTCGGTCGCGGACACCTTCATCCTGCTGAAGGACCGCAAGGATTGGCCGGATCCGAGAAAGCCGAAGGACCAGCTCGTGCGCGAACTTGAAGCCGCGGTGCAGACGGTGCCGGGCAGCAAGTATGAGTTCACTCAGCCCATCCAGATGCGCTTCAACGAACTGCTCTCAGGCGTCCGCGCAGACGTCGCGATCAAGGTGTTCGGCGACGATCTAGAGGAGTTGGTGCGGCTCGGATCGCAGATCGAGGACATCGTCGGGACGGTGCCCGGCACAGCGGGTGCGCAGTCGGAACAGGTGACGGGCTTGCCCGTGCTGCAGATCAAACCAGACCGGCAAGCGATAGCCCGTCTGGGACTAAGCATCGATGACGTCCAGCAGGTGATCTCCACCTCGATGGGCGGCACGATCGCCGGCCAGGTCTTCGAGGGCGACCGGCGCTTCAACATCGTCGTGCGGCTGCCAGAGGACCTGCGCTCCGACACCGACGCCATCGGTCGTATCCAGGTTCCGCTTCCGGCCGCCGAAGGCCAGTCGCGCGGCTTCGTCCCGCTGAGCGAGATCGCGACGATCAGCCTTGAGAAGGGGCCCAACCAGATCAGCCGCGAGAACGGCAAGCGGCGCATCGTCGTCACATCGAACGTGCGGGGCCGGGATCTTGGCTCCTTCATCGGTGACGTTCGCCAGCGCGTTGAGAGCGAGGTCCAGCTGCCGGCCGGCTACTGGGTCACTTACGGCGGCACCTTCGAGCAGCTGATCTCGGCGGCCAAGCGGCTGCAACTCGTCGTGCCGGCGGTCCTCGCGCTGATCTTCGCCCTGCTGTTCGCCCTGTTCCGGTCCTGGCGGGACAGCGCCATCGTCTTCTCCGGCGTGCCCCTGGCGCTCACCGGCGGCGTGGCGGCTCTGCTGCTTCGCGGCTTGCCGATGTCGATCTCCGCGGGGGTGGGGTTCATCGCCCTGTCCGGCGTCGCGGTGCTGAACGGCGTCGTCATGGTCAGCTTCATTCGCGGGCTCATCGAAGAAGGCAGGCCGGTACGCGACGCCATTCGCGAGGGCGCCCTGACCCGCCTTCGACCGGTGCTGATGACGGCGCTGGTGGCGAGCCTGGGCTTTGTGCCGATGGCGCTGAACGTCGGGGCCGGCGCAGAGGTGCAGCGCCCGCTGGCCACCGTGGTGATCGGCGGGATCATTTCGTCGACTGTCCTGACGCTTCTGGTGCTGCCCGCCCTCTACAGCCTCGTGCACGGCCGCGAGCGCGGGAGTGACTGGCCAAGACCCGCCTGGCTCGACCATCTGCCCTTCCGCAACAGCCGAAAGGCGGTGTGACCCCCCTTCACACCGTCGGGGCGGCCGCATGTCGGGAGCGGCCGCCCACCCCCTTCATGCCCACCCCTTCGAGGTTCGCTCCATGCTTCAAGCAAGCATCCTACTCAGATGGCGACCTGCCGCCCTTCTCCTCGCGCTGGTCCTGCTGCTGGTCGACGGCGCCCTGTCCCAGGTTTTGGCCCACGGGGTCGCCAACGGCGACAAGGGCTACATCCAGGAGACGACCGGCGTGGTCTTCCTGCCGTTCGTCTACCTGGGCGCCAAGCACATGGTCACCGGCTACGACCACCTGCTCTTCCTGTTCGGGGTGATCTTCTTCCTCTACCGGATGAAGGACATCGGCATCTATGTGACCATGTTCGCCGTCGGTCACTCCACGACCCTGTTGCTGGGCGTGCTCACCGGCGTCAGCGTCTCGAGCTATCTGATTGATGCAATCATCGGCCTTTCGGTCGTCTACAAGGCCCTCGACAACCTGGGCGCATTCCAGCGCTGGTTCGGCGTTCAGCCGAACACCAAGGCCGCCACCCTGATCTTCGGCCTGTTCCACGGCTTCGGCTTGGCCACCAAGCTACAGGACTTTCAGCTTTCTTCGGACGGCCTCGTCTGGAACCTCATCGGGTTCAACATCGGCGTCGAGCTGGGCCAGCTTCTGGCGCTCGGCGCCATCCTCATTGCGATGGGCTTCTGGCGGCGCACCGACGGCTTCTGGAAGCACGCCTACCTCGCCAACGTCGTCCTCATGAGCCTCGGCTTCATCCTGACGGGCTATCAGTTCGTCGGCTTCTTCGTCGTCTGAAGGGAGACCAACCCATGCACAACGCCAACAAGCCCCGTCTCTCCGAGCTGCCCACCACAGGCAAGCTCCTCCGCTCGACCGCGCTCGCCGCTGGCGTCGCGGGGGTCCTCCTTGCCACTGCCGTCCTGCCTGCGGAGTACGGTGTCGACCCGACACGGGTGGGTTCGGTGCTCGGCCTCACCGAGATGGGGCGCATCAAACGACAACTTGCCGCCGAAGCGGCGGCAGACGCGCGAGCCGACGTCGCTGCTAGTTCAACGCCGGCCGCCGCCACTCGTGTTGCGGCCCCTGCCGGCGGCTCCGTCCCGGCCGCGACTCCGACCGTCGCCGCACGGGGCGAACGGTCGGACAGGACGGTGATCACCCTCGCGCCCGACGCGGCCGCGGAGATCAAGCTCGTGATGGACGAGGGAGCACGCGCTCGCTTCGTATGGTCGAGCAGCGGCGGGCGAGTGAACTTCGACACCCACGCCGACCGGCCCGGCGTCAAGTATCATGGCTACGGCAAGGGCGCCTCACAGCGAGAGGAAGGAGAACTCGCGGCTGCCTTTACGGGCAGTCACGGCTGGTTCTGGCGCAACCGCACGGGAGAGACCGTGACGATCACGCTCGATACGTCCGGCGCCTACAAGGAAGTGAAACGTGCTGATTAGGCGGCCCCCGGTCTCTACGTGAGAGGGATGGTCATCCTGGACGCCGAGCGGGACGTGAGGACGCCGGTGGGCGCCGTCTGGCGCGCCCTGGTCGATTACCCGCGCTACCCCAAGTGGACCGGGGCCGCGATCCTTCAGCAGGATCCCGACCGGCCCGGCGAGCTCGTCTATCGCATCCGCGTCCGGACGCCTGGCCGCACCGAGCGGGCGTGGAGTTTCCCGGGACGCGAGACGACGCGAGAGCCGTTACGGGCGATCGGCTGGCGCTTCGGCATGGGCTTTGTCTACGGTCTGGACATCGGCTTCGAGACTAGCGCGCGCGGCGGCGTGACCCATGTGCGCCATTTCGTACGGATCACCGGACTGGTCGCCGTGCTCCGGCCGGCGCTCCTCAGAAGGATCTTCGGACCTGTGGTCGAGACGATGCTGAGCGATCTCGAGGCAGAAGCGCGCCGAAGGCAACGGCGCGGCGCATGAAATCTCGGGCGGCGGCCTGGACCCTTTGGCTGTGCTGCCGATTTTCGCCGCGGAGCTTCGAGGCTTTACCAATGGAGCAACATCGTGCGTCTAGCTTCAATATTCGCATTGGCGCTCGTCCATATCGCCGAGCCCACAAACGCTGCGCCGGCCGAGCGAGTGGAGGTCGCCAGCGAAGTGATCCCACTCACCGGCTTTCGACTAGAGCCCCCTAGCGTCACGCACGACGGCGGGTCTCTACGCTTCCGTGGCTTCCTCTGTCGAAGGTCCGTTGCGATGTCGCCCTACCTGGTGCGACTCGAACGTGTCTCACGTGATGGCCAAGTGCTGGGCGCTGCAACCGGGCCGGTCTCGGGGCTCTCAGGTCGGGGTAACCGCTGCTCGGTCTACACGGTCACCGCCCCTTGGCGTCTGGAGCCTGGAGACCGGGTGCGGGTCTGCGCCCAGCGTGGAGACGGGCCGTGCCCCGCCGGTGGCTGACGGGCAGGTGGCGCCGGCGTGGCCGGGGAAGGCTTGAGCGTCCAGGCGCCCGGCCGGCTTCGCCATCGCCACCTTGAGCGGCGCCGTGCAGAGTTCCGAAGTAAGCGGCGTCCCGACCCCACCTTCACGCGGCTGATCTGATCATCGAGAGTCCGAGCCGGTTTGGCTTGGTGTGGTGATGATGCCTGGTGATGATGTGCTGATGATGCCTGCGGCGCGTCGGATCGAGGTGTTCACAGGTCCTGGCCAGCGGCGGCGTTGGAGCGCACAGACCAAGGCCCAGATCGTGGCGGAGAGCTATGAGACCAGCGTCGGCGACGTGGCCGACCGCTACAGCCTGGCGAAGACGCAGGTGTTCACCTGGCGGCGCGATGCGAGGCGCTCCGCCTTCGCCCAGGTGGTGGTGGATGACGCTGCGCCGGAATCTGACAAGGCCGCGACGGACGGCGCCATCGAGATCGAGCTTGTGGGTGCGCGGGTGCGGATCGGCCGGGAGGCCGACGCGCGGATGGCGGTGGCGGTGATCGGCGCCCTGCGGTCTGGCCGGTGATCGGACCGGCGGGATCGGTCCGTGTGTTAGTGGCGGCGCGGCCGGTGGATTTCCGGAAGGGCGCGGAGGGGCTGGCCGGGCTGGTGCGCGAGCAAATGGCCGCCGATCCGTTCTCAGGCACGGTCTACGTCTTCCGCGCCAAGCGCGCCGATCGGATCAAGCTGATCTACTGGGACGGCACGGGGCTGTGCCTGTTCGCCAAGCGGCTGGAGGACGGAGACTTCCGCTGGCCCAAGATCCAGGATGGAGTGATGCGGCTCACCTCGGCTCAGCTCGGAGCCCTGCTGGAGGGCCTCGATTGGCGGCGGGTGCACCAGGCCCGGCGGACCCGCACCCCCGTCGCTGCGGCGTGATGTTCAGGCCCTGCGACGAGATGACTCAGCCTGTTCGTGAGGGCGCCTCACGGCTGGTTTGATGTGCTGTACTCTCGGCCATGACGGGCCTGGCCGATGCTCTGCCACAGGATGTCGAAGCGCTTCAGGCGCTGATCCTGGCCGAGCGCGCCGCCCACGCCGCCGAGGCGGAGCGGCTTCGTCAGATCATCAAGGAGATGCAGCGTCACCGCTTCGGCCGCCGCGCCGAGACCCTGCCGATCGACCAGCTGGAGCTGGCGCTGGAAGATGTCCAGCAAGAGGTGGCGGCAGAGGCCGCCGGCGACGAAGCCCGCGATCCGGCGCGGAAGGCCGCCACCGCCGCCAAGCGCCGGTCTAACCGCGGCGCGCTGCCTGAGCATCTGCCCCGGATCGAGACCGTGGTCGATGTGGAGGACAAGGCCTGCCCATGCTGCGCGGGCACACTGCACCTGATCGGCGAGGACCGGGCCGAGCGGCTGGACATCGTGCCCGCTCAGTTCCGCGTGCTGGTGGTGCGGCGGCCCAAGTACGCCTGCCGCGCCTGCGAGGATGTGGTGGTCCAGGCGCCGGCGCCGGCCCGGTTGATCGAGGGCGGGATTCCGACCGAGGCCACGGTCGCCCATGTGGTGGTCAGCAAGTACGCCGATCATCTGCCGCTTTACCGCCAGGCCCAGATCGACGCCCGCCAGGGGATCAAGCTCGATCGCTCCACCCTGGCGGACTGGACCGGCCGCGCGGCCTTCCTTCTCCGGCCGGTGCACGAGCACCTGCTGCAGACCCTCCGACGATCCCCCAAGCTCTTCGCCGACGAGACCACGGCCCCGGTGCTCGATCCCGGACGTGGCCGCACCAAGACTGGCCAGCTCTGGGCCTACGCCCGCGACGACCGCCCGTGGGGCGGGGCCGATCCGCCGGCCGTGGCCTATGTCTACGCGCCAGATCGCAAGGCCGAGCGGCCGATGGCGCACCTCGCCGGCTTCAGCGGCGTCCTGCAGGTGGATGGATATGGCGGCTATCGCCCCTTGGCGGAGACGGGCCAGGTCCAGCTCGCCTTCTGCTGGGCCCACGTGCGCCGGCGCTTCTACGAGCTGGCCACCGCCGGCCCCGCGCCGATCGCCAGCGAGGCCCTCGATCGGATCAAGGCGCTCTACGCCATCGAGGGCGAGATCCGCGGCCTTTGAGCCCGAGGTCCGGCACACCGTCCGCCAAGAGAGGTCCCTGCCGGTGATCCAAGCGCTGGAGCCGTGGCTCCGCGCGAAGCTCACGACGATCAGCCAGAAGTCCAAGCTCGCAGAGGCGATCCGCTACGCGCTCTCGCGCTGGGCAGGCCTCACCCTCTTCCTCGACGACGGCCGCATCGAGCTCGACAACAACATCGTCGAGCGCTCCATCCGCCCGCTGGCGCTCAGTCGCAAGAACAGCCTCTTCGCCGGCTCGGACGGCGGCGCCGAGCACTGGGCGATCCTCGCCTCGCTCATCGAGTCCGCCAAGCTCAACGACATCGACCCGCAGGCCTACATCGCCAGCGTCATCACCCGCATCGTCGCCGGACACCCGCAGAGCCAGATCGATCGGCTGCTGCCCTGGAATCCCGCGTGAGGACTTGGCACACTGACGCCATGACCTCGGCCGCCGACAGCCTTCACGAGATCGCCACGCTCCGGATCGAGCTCCTGGACACCGATCCCCTGATCTGGCGACAGGTCGAGGTTCCGACCTCGATCACGCTCAAGGTTCTTCACGATGTCGTCCAGGCCGCCATGGGCTGGTACGATCAGCACCTGTGGGAGCTGCGGCTCGGCAAGCAGCGCTACGGCCAGCCTATCCCCGGAGACGACTGGGGTGGCCCACCCACCCTCAAGGCCGACAAGGTCCGCCTGCGCGAGGTCCTCAAGCCCCGCAAGACCGTCCTCGACTACACCTATGACTTCGGCGACAGCTGGGAGCACCGGCTCACCTTCTCCGACGTCCGTCCCGGCGACCCGGACACCGACTACCCCCGCTACGTCGCCGGCGAGCACGCCGCTCCACCCGAAGATTGCGGCGGCATCCCCGGCTTCTACGGCGCCCTCGAAGCCCTGGCCGATCCCAACCATCCCGAGCACGCCGACGTCATCGAATGGTTCGACGGCTACGACCCCAATACCATCGACGAACTCGTCCTCAAGATCGCTCTCAGCCGCATCGCCCGCCGACGTAACCCCGCCAAGGCGACGTTCGCCCGCAAAGCCAAGTCCTGAGAGATCGCCGAGGTGGTCCGGGAACGACGCTTACGTCCCGAAACCGTGTGACCCCGACACGCGTACTAGGTTGTGCGGCTTGCCCAAGCAAGACGGACGACGGGTGTGACTACATGCCCGCCTTCGGCCAATGGTGGTGAAGATCATCGATGACGAACGGGTGCACGTGCGCTGCGCGTGTGCTGACCGGCTTACCCTCTCCCTCGCGCAGATGCGGATGCTGGGGCGGCAGGTCCGGATGCACGTGCGCAAGCTCGTCGGGGTCGGCAGCCGGCCAGACTTTGAGCGCGGCGACCACGCCGACCAGGCTGACGCTGGCGAGGGCTATGAAGGTTGGCGCCATGCCGTAGGCGGCTCCGAAAGAGCCCGCCACTGTGTAGGTCAGCAGCCAGCAGGCGTGCGACAGGGCGAACTGCGCGGCGAAGACCGCGCTGCGGTCCTCAGGCGTCGCCGAGCGCCGCAAGAGACGCCCCGATGGGGTCAGAACGGCTGAATAGCCCACCCCCATGATCGCCCACAGGATCAGCAGCGAGACCCACTGGTCCACGCCGGGCGAAACGGTGAGCAGCGCCATTACGCCCAAGGCGCCGGTCAAAAGCCAGGAGGCGGCGACCATAACAGGGCGGTCGCCCACCCGCTCCAACACGCGCGGGAGCAGCAGGGCCGCGACCATCGAACCGCCGCCGAAGGCGGCCAGCGCCAAGGCCATGTCGTCGGCCGGTCGGCCGAGTAGGGTTCGCACATAGACGACGGTGTTGACGATCACCATGGCGCCGGCGGCCGCTGCTGCGAGATTGAGCGCCAGTAGCCCTCTCAGCCTTGGTGTCCTGAGATAGATGCGAACGCCGTGCGTGGTGCGCGCGTAGATTCCGCCTTCGCGCGTCACGGCCTTGGGCTGTGGCACGATAACAGAGACCACCAAGGCGGCCGAAGCCAGGAAGCCGACGACGGTTCCGCCAAAGAGCCAGTGAAATCCTATGACCGTGAGCAGAGCAGCCGCCAGCATCGGGCTGACTAGGCTTTCCATGTCGTAGGCCAGGCGCGAGAGCGAGAGCGCCCGGGTGTAGCGTTCCTCGTCGGGGAGGATATCGGGGATGGCGGCCTGGAAGGTCGGTGTGAACGCCGCTGAGGCCGATTGCAGGAGGAAGATCAGCAGGTAGACCTGCCAAATCTCGGTGACAAAGGGCAGCATGATGGCCACAGAGGCGCGCACCAAATCCATCGACACAAGGAAAGCTCGTCGCGGAAGCCGATCGACGAAGGCGTTCACGATGGGGCCGACGCCAATGTAGGCGATCATCTTGATCGCCAACGCGCCGCCAAGCACAACGCCGGCGTTCGCGCCGGCCAGGTCGTAAGACAACAGACCCAGCGCCACTGTCGCCAGGCCGGTGCCGACCAGGGCGATCACCTGCGCCAGGAAGAGGTGCCTGTAGGTTCTGTCCGCAAGAACGCTCAACATCACCAATCTCTCCGTTGAGTCATGACAGCGAGCCTCGGAGAGGCGATGCGGAATCGCTGAGGGTGTGGCCCTTCCCCTGTTCGCTCAGCCGATCGACACGGCGCTTCAAATCCTTGGACATCATCTGGCGAGCACGAGGTTGCATCTTCCGCCAGGCGCGGATTTCAGGGACGGTTCGACCACAGCCGATGCACCAGCCCGATCGACCATCAAAACTGCAGACGCTGATGCATGGATCGCTCGACTTCACGGGTGGGCCGCCGCTGGCTGAACCCCAAGAGGCGTTGACGGGGCCTTTCCCTCTTCAGCCCCAACTTTGCGCGGCAGCAGCCGGGCCGAGTTGAGGATGAAGGCCATTTCGGACGCGACGTGAATGAATGCCGCCATCAAGGGATTCAGCACCCCCACGGCCGCCAAGCCTATCCCGATCGCGTCGATCGCGAGCGTGCCGGCGAAGTTCTGCCAGATGATGCGCCGCGTGCGCCTTGCCACCTTGAGGGTCTCCACGAGACGGACAAGATCATTGCCCAGCAGCACGACGTCGGCGCTCTCCTGGGCGACGTCCGTCCCAGACCCCATCGCGATGCCGACGCTCGCCTCGGCCAGCGCGGGTGCATCGTTGACACCGTCGCCGACCATGGCGACCGTCCGCTTCTGCTGGATGAGCGCCTGGATTCGCGCGAGCTTGTCTTCCGGCAGGAGGCCGGCTTCGATTTCCTTGATGCCGAGGCTACGGCCCACAGCCTGAGCAACGGGAAGGGCATCGCCGGTCAGCAGGATGGTGCGGATCCCGAGAGCCGTCAGGCTTTCGATCGCGCGCTTGGCTTCGGGGCGCACGGTGTCGGCCACGGCAATCGCGCCGAGCAGCACTCCGCCCCTGGCGACATAGACCTCCGAGGCCGCTTCGACGCCAAGGTTCAGCGGCGCTGTGATCGCCACGCCGTTGTCCCGCATCCAGGCCTGGTTGCCGACCAGGATCATGGAGTCCGCCACCTTGGCGGCGATGCCCCGCCCGGGCGTGTAGGCGAAGTGTTCAGGCTCAGCGACCGAGCGACCTTGGGCCTTGGCATGGGCGATGATGGCCTTACCCAGCGGGTGCTCGGAACGCAGCTCGGCCGCGGCAGCCGCGTCGAGCAGGTCCTCGGCGCTGACGTCGGCGGCGGCTACGACGGCTTGAACTTCCGGCCGGCCGAAGGTGAGCGTGCCGGTCTTGTCGAGCACCACAGTGTCGACCTTGCCGAGCGTTTCGAGATGGACGCCACCTTTGATGATGGCGCCGAGACGAGCGGAACGGCCGATGCCGCCGAGGATCGCAAGTGGGGTGCCGGCTGCGATACCGCAGGCGCCGGCGACGATAATCACGGAAATCGTTGAGGTGATGTTCTGGGTGATCAGATAGGTCAGCACCGCCGATCCGAGGGCGAAATAGACCAGGTATCCGGCCATGCGGTCGGCTAGGCGTTGGACGGGTGCGCGCGAGCGCTCGGCCCGTTCCACCGCCTCGATGATCTTGCCGTAGCTGGTGTCGCGCCCAATCCGCTCCGCGCGCACTTCAAGCGCGCCCGACTGATTGATCGACCCGGCGAACACTGCGGCGCCTTCGATCTTCTCCACCGGCATCGATTCGCCGGTGATGCGGGATTCATCGATGAAAGAATTGCCGGACAGGACGGCGCCATCGACCGGGATGCGGCCGCCCGGAGCCACCAGGATGGCGTCGCCAATGGTCAGCTCGGCAGCGGAAATCGTCCGAATGGAACCGGTTCGGCGGACGGAAACCTCGCTGGGCAGGAATTCCAGAAGATCGCGGATCGCTTTGCGCCCTCGCCCGACCGTCAGGCCCTCTAGGACCTCGGCCACCAACACGAAGAGGGTGATCACCAGGGCGGTGAAGAACTGACCGATGGCGGCGGCCGCCACGATGGCGATGGTCATCGACAGTTCCATCGTCATGCGCCGCTGCAGGACGTTCTCGAACGCCTCCTTCAAGATCGGCCAGCCGCCGATCAGGAGGCCGACGACGCCGATCACGCTCACGGTGGGGATGGGCTCCCAGACGCGGAACCAGACGAGGGCCGCGGCGACCGCCACCAAGCCGATGCGCAAGGCCTCCTGCCACTCGAACGGATGCTCGTGATCGTGGCCGTCGTGATCGTCGTGATCATCATGGTCGTGCCCATGGGGATCATGGCCTTGATGCGGGTGCGTCTTCTCATTCAGCGCCGCCGGCGCGGTCGTTCGGGCTTCGGCCTGGTCGGCCAGGGTGGCGCGATCACGATTCAATTTGTCGACCATGGTCGGCTTCCTCGTCATTTCAGGTAGGTGCGCACGACGTCGATGAGTTCTTCCGCGCCCTTGGCCCGTTCAGGGTCGGGGTCGCTGGCCGGATCGACGACGTGCATCCGGATGTGATCTTCCATCACCTCGGCCATGAGGCCGTTCATGGCCCCGCGAACGGAGGCGATCAGTTGAAGTACCTCTGCGCAGCCGGTCTCCGTTTCTAAGGCGCGCTCCACGGCCTCCAATTGTCCGCGAATGCGCCGTACGCGCGCGACGAGCTTTTTCTTCTCCCGAACCGTATGGCCCATCAAAAGTCCTCCATGTCTATAATATAGGGGGGTAGACTATATGGTTCAATCGAACGCTCTCGCTTCGTTTAAGATAACAAACTCAGGCGGAGCCGGTTAAACGCGGAGCGGCTGCCCTGATCGAGCCGAGGTGTACCTGCTCGGGGCGATCGCAGTTGTCCGTTAGCGCCGCTCAGGCCATGGCGCGATGCCAGCGAATGGAACAGACGCCATGCAGCGGTTGCGCTTTGCCGCCGCATCGCGCTTCGCGCCCGGGGGTTCGGAAATTACCGATATAATCTAATGATAGTATTGTTTATTCTCGCCGCAAACCCGGTGGTCCTTTAGGATTTTGGCCGCAGCCGTACGCCAGGTCCCAGCGCGCCGGCATCATCGCCTTCCAGGAACATGACGCCGGCGTTCTCCAGGGCCCGCCACACGGCGTCGACATTGGCGGCCGAGCTGCGGCCAGGGCCAACCGCACCCTCCATGCGGACGATCGTTGGAAGCGACACCCCCGACGCCTTCGCCAAAACGGGCTGACTCCAACCAAGCAATGCGCGCGCGGCCCGGATTTGCGCTGCGGTCAGCATGAAATGATCATTTTATTATCGCATAAGGTGATTTCATGTTGACGCCCCCCAGGCCGCGTTCGATGATAAAATCATCATAAGTGATTAGAAGGCTCCGGTCATGGACTCGCGTCAAAAGGCGGGCGACGGGAACGTGCGCCTGCCTGCACTCTCGCGGCGCGCGGTGCTGGCGGGAACATCGATAGCGGCCTTCGGCGCCGCAAAGCCAGGCGAGGCGGCCTCAACACCGTCGATCGGTGCACCGGTCCCTTCGGACGAAGGAACTAGGCGGTGCGCGAATTGGCTGGCCCTGAATGCCAAGATCGAGCGTCTCCAGTCTCGTTGGGCAAGGCTGGAAAGCTGGCTTGTGAAAAACCACGCCTGGTGCAAGCTCAGCCCTGCCGAGCAGCAGGCCTTGCCCTGGGCAAAGGAGCTCCGCGACATCGACGGCTGCTTGGACCTGCTGTTCGAGCAGCGCGAAGCCTTGCTGCAATCAATTCCGGCAACCGGCTCCATCAGCCTGGATTCGGTCGTCGCGAGACTGGCCGTGGTGGAACGTCTGATCTGGCGGGAGGAGCATCCCGAAGTCTACGCCCTGGTCACTGGAGCGCGTCGAGATCTCATCGCCCTGTCACGCGGTCAGGCCCCGGCTGTCGTCAGCCAGGATCCGGCGGCCTTGTGATCATGACCGCGCCGTGGAGCGGCGCAGGCGAAGGAAAAGCGACACGAAGAGACATCCCTCGTCTCCGGACGAAACGCGCGCGGTGAGCTCTCAGGCAGCCGTCGCATTGAACGAGCCGTGGACGGTGCGGGCGCTCGCGGTTCCGAAAGCCCCTCGCCCCTCGTCGCGTCAGTCGCCGCCGGCTTATCTCCCACGTCGGTGGGATAACCATCTAGTAACATTCCGGGGCGCACCGATTCGAAGGGACGCTTGGCTGGAGGCGCGCTATGGGGGTGGCAGGCGGGCATGTGCTGATCGTCGAAGACGAAATGGTCATCGCCCTGGAGATCGAGTCTCAGCTCCGAGAGCTTGGCTATTCGTCATTCGACTATGCGGATAGCCCCGACGCGGCGCTTCGGGCGGCCTGTGAGCAGCGGCCGGACTTGGTGACTCTCGATTTCCGCATCGTGGGCGGGACAGGTCTGGACGCGATTGCCGGAATTGTTCGAGCCCTCGGTCCGTTGCCCGCCGTAATGATCACCGGCAACTCAGAACATGTGCGGATGGGTTGCTCCTACCCGGTGGTCGATAAGCCGCTAGGGCTGGCGGCATTGCGAGCAGCGTGCGTAGAAGCTGGAGTGTAAGCGGCAATAGGTCACGCTCGGCGCGTCGAGAGCGCCCCAGCCACGCTCTCCAGGAGTTGCGCGGTCGTGAACGGCTTAAGCAGCGCAGCGTCCGCGCCGAGCATGGTGGCCGTGCGGAGAAGCTGGCTGGCTTCGATGATCCCGAATCCGCCGCTCATCGCCACGATCCGGGTCGAGGGCCAACGCCGCCGGACTTCCATGATGACTTCGACGCCGTCCTTGTCCGGCATCAGCAGATCGGTCAGCAGCACGTCCGGCCGTCTCGCCATCAGCTCGATGGCCCCACGGCCGCCGTCGGCTTGCAAGCAGTCATATCCGGCGTCCGCCAGCATCTCTGAGACCAGGTCCCGGCATGCGGGGTCGTCTTCAACCACCAGGACGACCTCGCGACTCATAAGACTCCGGCACCCCGCACAGACACTCGGTCCTAAAGGGGTTACGCGGGAGGTCGCGCCTCGCCCTCACCCTGCTCGTGGCGGCGCTTCGGAGAGCTGCGGAGCGAAATGCTGGCCGTATCGCCGACGGGCCAGAAGGCTATTGTCGCGATCGAAGACGAGGACCTCGGCACACCCGCCCCGGGCGGCCGCCTGATGGGCGAGTTCTTTGGCCTTGGCTTCCGCGCGCCCTCCGGAAAGGAACATGAGCGTTAGGCCGGAGGGTTGTTCGACCGACCAGCCACCGGGAACCGGCACGACCGAATAGATCCAAGTCTCCATCTTCCGCTCCTCTCGTCTATGCGTGCCCTACGCCCTTAAGCTACACCCGCGGGGATGGCTTGCGACGCCCTTTCGCCAAAGGCATCTCGCGCCGCCGCGCGGCGGCGCGTTCAGTGGCTGGATTCAATGGCTGCGCCCGCCCCCGCCGTGCCCACCGCCGAAGTGGCCACCGCCACCGTGGCCGAAGGTCGAATGGCCCCCGCCAAAGTGGCCGCCACCGTGGCCGCCACTGAAGAAGCTGAGGCCGAAGGAGCCGTAGTACGGCCGGGAATAGTAGCTCGGCCCCCAAGGATCGTAAGCATAGGACGAATAGCGCGGGCGGGGCGGCGGACCCGCGCCGGTGGCGACCGGCACGACGCAGACGGCCTCCACCGGCAGGGCCGGGTCGGCGGATGGCGGCAGGGCCGGGGTCGCCGCGATCGCGCCCGGAGCGCCGCACGGGACGACGTAGTAGACGAACGGCGGCGGGGTGGGGCCGACGGGTTGTGCGATGGCGATGGCCGGGGCGGCCAGTCCAGCCGTCATCACAATTGCATGGATGGTTTTGATCATTGGGGGCGCTCCTTTTCGGCGCCAAGCGAGCTGACCAGATTGACCCGATAGGTGTCGTGCGCATGGGAGCAGGATGAATTCCGTTTCATCATGGCATGTCCGAAGCCCCACCGCCGCGAACATGAAATCGAGTTCACGCCGGCCCCACGCGCCTGAAAGTTCTCGGCCGCATCTTGGTGGTGGCGGCGCGGTGACGCCGAGCGGTCCACCTGCCCCCCGTGGACACGCTCGAGGCGCCGGCCAAGCCCGCCAGCTGCCGGTCGATCCCGCCGGCAGCTGGCGGCGATCGCCGAGACTGCCATCCCCCTGGATCCGATGCCGAGGAACCGTCAGACTCTGCCCATGAAGCTTCTCCTGATCGAGGATGACCGCTCGACGGCCAGCTATGTCCAGCAGGGCTTGGCGGAGTTGGGCCACGCCTGTGACCACGCGGAAACGGGGCTCGACGGGCTGACGGCCGCGCTCACGAACCCCTACGACGCGATCATCCTCGATCGGAACCTGCCGCAGCTGGATGGTCTCTCCGTCCTGCAAGCGCTGCGGTCGCAGGGCCAGACGACGCCGGTGCTGATCCTCAGCGCGCTGGGCCAGGTCGACGATCGCATCAAGGGCCTGGAAGCGGGCAGCGACGACTATCTCACCAAACCGTTTTCGTTCGGGGAACTGATGGCGCGGATCGCCGCCATCGTCCGCCGCGGTTCCGGCACGGCCACGGCCACCACGACCTTGCAGGTGGGCGATCTGGAGCTGGACCTCCTGGCGCGCGCGGCCAAGCGGGGCGCTCGGCGCATCGAGTTGCTCAACAAGGAGTTCCAACTCCTCGAATACTTCATGCGCCATGCTGGCCAAGTCGTGACGCGCACCATGCTGCTGGAGGCCGCGTGGGACTACAGCTTCGATCCCGGCACCAATGTCATAGACGTCCATGTGAGCCGGCTCCGCGGCAAACTGGAGCATGGGGACGAACCGCCGCTGCTGCACACGGTTCGCGGCGCCGGTTACCAGCTTGACGCGCGTTAGTCCGCCCCGGCGCCGACCGCAGGCGGCGGCGTTCCGCGGCGCGCTGTGGATCACGCTGATCGCCGTGGTCACGACCGTGGTGGCGCTGAGCGTCCAGCACTTTCAGACCGTCCGCGTGCTCAAGATCGAACTCGAGCACCTGCTCGAAGGCGAGGCGGACGCGCTCGTCCTGCGCTATCGTGACGGCGACCTCGGCGGCCTGGTCAGCTATATCGATGAGCAGACCCGGACGCAGCGGCGCGACGTGGTCTACATGGTCGCCGATAGGGCCGGGCGGCGACTGGCCGGCAATGTTCTGGTCTGGCCAAGCGGGCTTGCGGCCGAGCACCTGGCCATCACGACCGTGCGGGTGCGGCGCGGCGGTGAGGTCCAGTCGCGACGGATCGAGGCCGAGGTCCGCACCCTCGGGCCGGACACGCGGCTCTTGGTCGGACACCTGGCGGACAGCCGCATCGCGCTCGGGCGTCGCTACTGGATGTCGCTCGCCCTGTCGGTGCTGGCGACCGCCGTGCTCGGGCTGAGCCTCGGTTGGCTCGTCAGCCGGCGCGGCGTGCGCGTGGTGCGCGCCGCGGCGGACACCGGCGATCGATTCCTCAGCGGTCACTTGGACGAGCGGCTCAAGGTCTCGCTTCGCGACGACGAATTCGATCGCTTGGCCGAGGTGTTCAACGCCTGTCTCGATGAGATCGAGCGCATGGTCCGCTCGCTCCGCGCCGCCACCGATGGCTTGGCGCACGACCTGAAGACGCCGCTGACACGCATCAAGGCGCGGCTGGAATTGGCGGCGCTACGCGGGCACGAGGCCCCGCAACAGGACATCCTGGCGGAGACGGCGCGCGACCTCGACGCCCTCTTGTCGTTGGTGAATGGGCTGCTGGTGCTGGCCAGGGCTGACGCCACCACGGCCGATAGCTTCGTGCCGCTCGACCTCGCCGCGGTCGCCCAGGAGGCCTACGACCTCTACGCGCCGCTGGCGGAAGACGCCGGGCAGCATCTCCTCCTTCGGCTTTCGCGGGCGCCGGCGCGCGGGGTTTCGAGCCTACTCCTCCATGCGACCGCCAACCTGATCGACAACGCCATCAAGCATGGGAGCCCAGGAGGCCAGATCGTCGTCGCCACGGGAATCGACGGTGCGGCCAGCCGTCTCACCATTGGCGACCGAGGGCCAGGGATCGCACCGGATGCGCGGGAACGGGCCGTGCAGCGCTTCAGCCGCCTGGACGAGAGCCGCTCCACGCCCGGCAGCGGCCTTGGACTATCCCTCGTGGCGACCGTCGCGCGGGTCCATCGCGGCCAGCTCGTGCTGGCGGACAATCAGCCCGGGCTCAGGGCGGAGCTACGCTTGCCGCTGAGCCCGGACCGGGATCTGCGCCCCGCCCGCGCGCCTAAGGAGGTCACCGGTGAGACCGGCCGTGTGACCGGAACGGAAGGATGAAGCGCGCGCCCCAGCCGCCATAGGTGCGGTTGGGCGCGTATCCATAGGCGTCGTATGGACGGGTGGGACCAACCGCGGAATCGTAGCTGTGACGGGCGCCGTAATCATAGCGAGCGCCGCCGTCGTAAGCACGGTCGTCCTGGTACGTTCTCGCGGCGCCGTAAGGGTTTGCGCGCCAGGCGCTGGTGGATGGCGCATAAGGCGCGCCGGGATGGCCGTATGGCTGCGCTGAGGCGGCCGAGGCGATCATGAGGCCGGTCGTCGCAGCGGCGGCGGCAAGAAGGCGTTGCATCGGATGCTCCTTGGATTGGCCGACGCAAGGTCGGCGAACAGGAGCGTTGTCGCCTACGCGGATGTCGTGGACCGCAAGCGGACGTGACATCGCGTTTAGGCGATTACGCGCGCGCTGAGGGTTCGGCCGGACCCGGCGCGTAACCCCATTAGCAGTGCTGACAGGGGAATCCTGTGGTCCGCCAGAAGACGAGACCCGATCGCGCGAGCGGGCGCCGGCGCGGCCCGCTTTTTTGGACGGCGGCGCTCCTCGTCGCCGCCGTTATTGTCGGACTGACCGCCTATGAAGTCGTCGGAACCAGCACGCCCAAGGCCGATGACCGGATCTGGATCTCCGACCCACATCGTGATTTTCACGGGTCCGCACCCGCGCCGCGGCGCTGATGGGCGGCGCCGAGGTCCTCGACGTGGCGCGCGACGCCATCTGGCTGACGGTGCAGATCTCGGCGCCGGTATTGATCGTCGGCCTGGTCGTCGGGGTCGCGATCGGTCTTTTGCAGGCCCTGACACAGATCCAGGAGCAAACGCTCGTCTACGCCCCGAAGATCGTGGCGATCTTCATCGCGCTCTTGATCTTCCTGCCGATGATGGCCGCCCTGATGAAGAACTTCATGGAGCACATCGCGCAGCGGATCGCCGCGATGTAGCGACAAGGGGCGGCGGCGGACCTCACGACATTAAACCAAATTCATGTTCGAGACAGGCGCCGCCCACAGCGACCATCTCAATCTCAGCGGATCTCTTAGGGAAGGCAAGAAAATGCAGGTGATGGGGTGGGATCTACGGCATCCGAGGACGCATCTCGGAATCGCTGTCGTGCTGGGCGCGGCTGGATTGCTCGCGGCGGTGGCCATCGGCGTGACGATCGGCCTGGGGCTTTACAACATCGGCGCCGACGCGCCTCACACGCCACCGGTCTACAAGGTGCTGGAAACCCTGCGCGACCGCTCGATCAGCGTGCGTGCGAGGGACGTCAAGGCGCCGGCGAACTTGAACGACCCCAAGCGGATCGCGAGCGGCGCGGGGCTCTATACCGAGATGTGCAGCGGCTGCCATCTGGCGCCCGGCCTGGAAAAGACAGAGATGAGCCAGGGCCTCTATCCGCAGGCGCCTGAACTCTGGCGGCACGCCGACCTCACGGCCGGCGAGCAGTTCTGGGCGATCAAGCACGGTATCAAGATGACCGCCATGCCGGCCTGGGGGCGCACGCACAGCGACGAGCTGATCTGGGACATGGTGGCGTTCGTCCGCCAGCTTCCGAAGATGTCGCCGGCGCAATACCAGGCGGCGATCAAAAGCGCTCCGGCCGACCACGACGAGATGATGAAGGAAGGCGGCGGGATGGCGGGCATGGCCATGCCGGGCATGACGCCGCCGCCCAAGGAATCGGACGGTCATACCGGCCATGACGACTGAAGCGCGCATGCGGGAGGCTCCACAGCCGAGCCATAACGTCGACCTGGAGTTCCCAATAGACGACGTCTTCGACTGTCTGATCCTTGGCGGGGGTCCAGCCGGCCTTGCGGCGGCGCTCTATCTGCGGCGATTTCGGCGAACGGTCCTGATCGCCGACGCCGGACAGAGCCGTGCGGCGCTGATTCCACGTAGTCATAACGTCCCCGGTTTCGCCGGGGGCATCCGCGGGCTGGACCTGCTCGCTCAGCTGCGCGAGCAGTTGGCGCTCTTCGGGCCGGTGGACTGGGCGGGGCCCGTGGCGCGGCTGGACTGCATGGGCGAAGCCCTTTGGCGCGCGGCCTTAGCGGATCGGACGGTGCTGGGCCGAACCGTCCTGTTCGCCAGCGGCGTGCTGGACCGTCGGCCGCCGATTCCCGAACCCGAGCAGGCGATCCGCGACGGGCTGCTGCGATTTTGCCCTATCTGCGACGGCTTTGAAGCCATGCTGGACAGGATCGCCGTGATCGGCATGGACGATCACGCCGCAAGCGAGGCGCTGTTCCTCCGCGCGTACAGCCCCAGCGTGAGCCTGTTGACGCTGGGCTACAACCATACGGTCTCACGAGCCAGCCGTGAGGCGCTGGAGGGCGCGGGCGTCCCGTTGATCGTGGTGCAGCCGGATGGCTTTAAGGTCCAGGACAATCGGTTGCACGCCTTGCGGATCGACGGATCAGAGCTCGAGCCCTTCGAAGTGGTTTACGGCGCCTTGGGCGTCGAGCCACAATCCGGCCTCGCCGAGACGATCGGGGTCGTCACTGACGGGTCCGGGTGTATCCTCGTCGATGAGCACCAGCGCACCTTCTTGCCGGGCGTCTATGCGGCCGGAGACGTGGTGCGGGGGCTCGACCAAATCAGCGTCGCGGTCGGCGAGGCGGCGATCGCCGCGACCGCGATCCACAATAGCCTGCCGCCTGTGCGGGTCGTCCATGACTGAAGCGCGCCCAGAGCGGTGTCGCCAAGGAGGCGCGGTGTCAATGGTCACGGTCTACCACTTCGCCTGCCCTGCGGGCGGCGCGCCCACTTCCGCCAATCGGTTGGCGACCCGTGAGGCGATCGAAGCCCTGCCTGGCGCAGAGCGCCTCCCTTGCACCGGGATCGCCGTTCGCGCCACGGCCGTCGAGAACGGATTTCTCAGCGCCGACTATGATTGGACCGAAGGCGACGGCCAGCCCGCCTCCGATCCAAAGCTGGGTCAATAGGTCGTCCTCGCCCGGTCGCGGATTGAACAGGGGTCCGGATGCTCGGGGGGCGCCAGGTTCCCGCCGCACCTCGCCCGCCACAGCCCACCGCTTGCAGCCCCTGGCGGCCGTCACCAGCCATGGTGGCGGTCGACATGGTGGCGAGGGTGCTGGCCGCCATAGGTGTAGCCGGAGTGTCCGGCCGGACCGTGGCCGTAACTGGGCGCAACACTAGGCCCGTACCAGACGCGCGTCCCATGTGGGTAGACGTAGACCCGAGGGCCCGGCGTTCGATACGGCGAATAGTAGCCCGAGTAACCGACGTCGCCGCGATAAGCGGGCAGATAGTCGCTTCGCGGGTAGCTGCTATAGCCATATTCCACCCATCTGCCCGCCGGGCCTCGCGGCATCCGGTCGTGCGCGACCGCGACCGCGGGGAGCGCGACGGCCGCGCAAAGCAGGATCATCCTCAAACAGCGGATCATGGCGCGCCTCCTGTCGTCACCACAGGTCGCCCCGTCGAACGAGCGGCCTGCGTGGCGAGAACGCGGAGGAAGATGGGACGCGACCAAGGCGGGTCGCGCCCCCTTCCCTGCGTGCGTCGCTGGCGGGGGATCGGGCCAGCGCTGCCACCAGAGCCGATCGGGGGCCCTAATCTGGATACGCGCGAGGTGGGCTGCAGCCCTCAAGCGCGCCGAGCGCTGCGCGAGCTGGGGTCGGCAGATTGATCAGTAGCTGAGCCGCAGCGACAGCCGCACCGCGCGGGGCGAGCCTGGGGTGATGTTCGAATTGCTGTTGGCGGCGGCGTAGTAACCCTTGTCGAAGACGTTCTCGACGTTGAGCTGCGCCGACACCTGATCGGAGACCTGGTAATAGAGGGCCGCGTCGACTCGGGTGAAGCCCGGCAGCGTGACGGTATTGTCGGTCGAAGCGAAGATGGCGCTGCGGTAGATCACGCCGAGGCCGAGGGCGAGACGCGGCGCCACGTCCACCCGGTTCCAGAGTGAGGCCGAATGCTTTGGGAGCTGCGCCAGGCGCGCGCCGGCGCGCACCGTGGCCGACTGCGTCTGGGTGATCTCACCGTCCTGATAGGCGTAACCGCCGACGAGGGTCCAGCCGGGCCTGACGACGCCCTCGGCGCCAAGCTCCACGCCCTTGCTGCGTTGACCCTTCACCAGCACCAGACGCGTCGGATCGCCCGGGTCAGTCGCGGCGACGTTCTCGCGGTCGAGTTGGTAGACGGCTGCGGTGAGGGAGAAATCGGGGCGAAGGTCCCACTTCACGCCGACCTCGCGGTTGATGAACCGTTCCGGATCCAGCGCCTGGTTGGACAGGGACAGCGAGCTCAACTGGTCGCCCGCACGAGGCAGGTAAGAGCGGCTGTAGCTGGCGTAGAGGGCGAGCGGTTCCACCAGCTTGAAGACCAGGCCGGCGCGCGGCGACCAGAGCTTGTCGCTCGTCGCGAACACAGCGCCGGTCCGGTTGTTGCGGAAGTTCACGTCGAAGCGGTCATAGCGCAGCCCGACGATCGCCTGCAGGCGGCCGGTGAGCTGGATCTGGTCCTGCGCGTAGGCCGCGGCGATCTTGGCGACGCCGTGGTTGTCGGCGTCGGTGGCGCTCTGCCGATAGGTGACCGGAACCGAGACTGTCGGAGCGGCCAGCGGGACCGTGATCGTGGTCACCGCGGGACCGACGCCTGTGAAGTAGCCGGTCTGGCGGAAGTTGTCGGTCGTCTGCCGGCCGAACTCGGCGCCGAGCAGCAGCTTGTGGCCGATACGTCCTGTGGCCGCCGACCAGGTCAGGTCCGTCTGGTTGAACAGGTTCTCGCGCTGCGTGGCATTGTTGTAGGCGGAGAGGGAGACCGCGGTCCCGGCGGCGTTGACCGCCCCGGGATAGACGTTCTGGTAGGCCTTGTCGTAGTCGCCGAAGCTGGTGACGTTGCGCAGGCTGACGCCGCCGAAATCGTGTTCGATCACGCCGCTGGCGACCTTGATCGTGGCGCCTGTGGGGCTGCCGGAAGGATCGCCGAAGAAGGTCGAGCGCGCGGTGCGGACCGGCCGCCCCAGGAACGACGGGATCCCGCGGTCGGCCACCATGTCGTAGGTGAAATACTCATAGCCGAGCCGAAGGGTCGTCCGCTCGCTCAAGACCAGCCTGGCCGTCGGGTTGACACCATAGCGCTCCAGGCGAACCCCATCGCGATAGCTGTCGGAGTTCTCATAGACGCCCGTCGCCCGCAGCGAGAACCGCTCAGTCAGCGGTTGGCGTAGGTCGCCGGTGACGCGGCGGTTGTTCCACGATCCGCCCTGGAGGACGAGCTCGCCACCTTGGGTTCCGTCCGCCTGCCGGGTGACCCGGTTGAGGATCCCGCCGCCGCCGCCGCGGCCGAAGATCATCGCGTTGGGCCCTTTCATCGCCTCGACGCGCTCGACATTGTAGAGATCGCGGAAATACTCGACGTCATCGCGCACGCCATCGACGAAGAAGTTCGCCGTCGAGCTGACGCCACGCATGATCGGGGCGTTTCGGTTGCCCTCCCCCTGGGCCATCCCCACGCCGGGCATGTAACGGACCACGTCGGCCATGCCCTGCATCGCCTGGTCATCGATCAACGCGCGCGTCACCACGCTCACCGCCTGCGGCGTGTCGATCAGCGCGGTGGCCGTCTTCGTCGCCGTCCGGGTCTGCTCGACGCCGTAGCCGCCCCGCGCGCCCCGCACCGTCACGCTCGAGACTTCCGTCGCTGCGTCGTCCGCCCAGGCTAGGCCCGGCGCCAGCAGCGGCAGCAGCCAGACGGTCGAGGCGAACAGGGTCGCGCGGCGGATCGTCCGCCGATTGAAGGCTCCTGGGCAGCTTTGCCGCCTTCTACGAGCCGGCCCTCGCCCCGTCAATGCGAATGCGACGCATTCTTAATTCTGCTGGTATACGGGAGGCGCGGGCGGCGGCGTGGTATAGGGATGCGGCAGCTGGCGAGGCCGGCCATGATGACCGTAGCCGTAATCCCCAACATCGAGCTGCAGGAGGCAGTTGGCATAGGCTTCCGTGCCCGGCGAGAAGCCGTAGGTGACGCACGCCTGCCGGTGTCGGGCCGCCATCTCCGCAGCGCTAATGCACCCGCTGAGCACGGCCGACAGCAGGGCGGCCGAGACGGTGACGGCGACGCGTTTTGGGGAGCGCCAAGTGCGATCCTGCTCACCCACCGCAGGGCCAGGGCCGATCTCGATCGGCGAGGGGACGGGTTCGGGCATGGGTAAGCCTCCAGACGCTGCGGCCTGCTCTAAAGAGCATACGTCCCAGCAGGGTCGGGCCCCTCAAAGGCCGTCCGTCGCCGCGCTAGGCTGGCGGCTCGCGCGGAACGCATCGGGCCCGGCGCGGGTTCTGTCTTCAGGACAGGCCACCATGGACCATCACACCCACACATCGGGGACCGGCAGCACAGCGGCGCTGGGCGGCCACCCGCTACACCCCATGCTCGTCGGATTTCCGATCACGCTGTTCATCGGCGCCTTCGTCACCGACGTCGTCTATCTCGCAACGAGCGGCGCGTTCTGGGCGCAGAGCTCGGTCTGGCTGCTTGCCGCAGGCGTCGCGATGGGGCTGCTCGCCGCCGTTCCGGGGGTGATCGACCTGCTCACGATCGAACATGCGCGGCGCTGGCGCCTGGCCTGGATCCATGGCTTGATGAACCTCGGCCTCGTGGCGCTGGCCGCGATCAACCTGGTCCTACGCTGGCGCGATCCGGAAGCCGCCGTCGCGCCCTTCGGCGTCCTCCTGTCGGCCATCTGCGTCGGATTGCTCGCCATCACCGGCTGGCTCGGCGGCGAGATGGTCTATCGGCATGGCGTCGGCGTCTCCAAGGCGGTGGGCCATGCCGAGGGTTCGCAGGCCTCTCACGACGCCGCCGCGACGTCGGCAAGCGCCGCCCACGGCAGCGAGCACGCCGCGGCCACGCGCCGACCCTGACCATGCTGCGCGACATCCTGCTCTACTCGATGATCGGATTGACGATCTATCTCGTCGCGGCGTTCCTTGCGCGCTTGCGGCGCAACGCCCGCGGACGCGGTTCGCAACAGGGGCGCCGTCCCTTCTGATCAAACATCAGCTCGTACGATCGCCGATCTAAGGGCTGGAGCTCGCCCGCCGCGTATCCCCAAGGGATGGCGTGAAAGGTGCGCAGATGAGCGAATGCCTGGACCGGCTGATGGCAGACCTGGCGGCGACGCCAGCCGATGCGCGATTCGATAGCATGGAGGCCGAGGTCATTCGCAGAATCGTGGCCCTGCGAGAGGAGGCCCGCGTTCTGGCGGAGCTCCTACCGGTACGGGTCGCCTCGATCGTGCTGGCGCTGGCGATGGGCGTGACCACGGGCGCCGCGCTCGTCGCCTCGGCCGTGGTCACGCCGAGGCCCTATGCGGTGCTTTCCAGCGCCGGCCACTTCGCGCCGTCCACCCTTCTTGAGGGGCGAGACTGAGCAGGAGGCTCAGAGGCCCTCGAGACGTTGATCACAGAGGAGGTTCTCAGGATGTCAGTCATGGTGGTGATCGGGAGAATTTTCCTTGGGCTCGCGTTTCTGGCCCTCGTCACAGCGTGGGTCAGCGAGGTGCGCGGCGGGCCAGTCTTTGGTCTTTCCCAGCAGCATCTGTTTGGTGACGCCACGGTGATGGCCTTGCTGGGCATCGGAGCCATGGTTGACGCCTTCTGGCATGCCCGCAATCGCTAGCGCCGTCGCGCGGCGCCTAGCGCTGGGCGCGGCGGCGGAGAAACGACTTGATTCTGCTGGGTAGCCGCGGGTTCGCGCGTATCCCCATAGAGCGAGTCCAGACGACTGAGGTGAAGGGAACGCACGATGGCGGAACGCGAGCTCGTGCTGGTGACCGGCGGCAGCGGCTTCATCGGCAGCGCGGTGATCAAACGCCTGGCGCAGGACTACCAGGTGGTGGCGCTGGACCGCACCGGTCCGCCGGACCCCCCCGCCGAGGCCGACGCAGTCGACTTCGACCTCGGAACCGACGAGGGGGTCACCAAAGCCCTGGAGACGGTCCGCGCCCGCTTCGGCGGCCGGATCGCCTCTGTCGTCCACCTGGCCGCCTACTTCGATGTCTCCGGCAAGCCCAATCCGCTCTACGACAAGATCACCATCCAGGGGGCGCGACGTCTGATCGAGGGCCTCCAAGGGTTCGAGGTCGGCCAGTTCATCCTGGCGAGCACCATGCTGGTGCACCAGCCGACCGACCGACCAGACGAGACCATCAACGAGGACTCGCCCATCGCGCCGGGCTGGGCCTATCCGGAATCGAAGGTCAAGAGCGAAGCCCTGCTGCGCGAGGCGCACGGCGACATTCCCCTCGTGCTGCTGCGCATCGCCGGCGTCTACGACGACCTGGCCCACTCCCCCTTCGTCGCCGAACACGTGGCGCGCATCTACGAGCATCGGCTGACCGCCCACGTCTATCCGGGCATGCTCTGCGCCGGGCAGTCCTTCATCCATCTCGAGGACCTGGTCGACGCGATCGCCGAACTCGTCGCGCGCCGCGCCCAATTGCCGCCCGAGCTCCCTCTGTTGCTCGGCGAGCCGGAGGCGCTCGGCTATGGCGAGGTGCAGGACATCATCGGCCGGGCCCTGCACGGCGAGGACTGGGACACGGTGCGTATCCCCAAGCCTGTCGCCAAACTGGGCGCCTGGTTGCAGACTGCGGCGCTGGGCGACGAGGAATTCGTGAAGCCGTGGATGGTCGACCAGTCGAACGACCACTACGTGCTCGATATTTCCCGCGCCCGCACCCTGCTCGACTGGACGCCGCGGCACAGTCTGAGGGCCACCCTACCGAAGATCGTGGAAGCGCTGAAGCGCGATCCCAAGGGCTGGTACGAGACCAACGGCATGGATTCCGCGGCCGTGGCCTGGAACCGGCCGCATGGCGCGTCGCACGCGCCCGGCCAAGACGCCGCCGCGACCGCCGAACTGACCAAAATGACGCATCATCCCGAGCCGGCGCCTGCGGCAGACGCCGCGGCGGGCGGGCAGCACGCCACACACGGCGGCGGACACGACCACATCGCGACGATGGAAGCCGACGACCGCCGCGTCCGCTGGGCGCACTTCGCCAACATCGGCCTGGGCCTCTGGCTCGCCGCCAGCCCGTTCATCTACGACGGGCTGGGCGCGGCCGCGGCGAGCCCGCTAGTGCGGGCGGTAACCGAAGACCGCGCGCTGGCCAGCCTCGATGCGCGGGCCACCGCGCTCATCCTGAGCGATCTCCTGAGCGGCCTGGCGATCGCCGGCTTCGGGGCGCTTTCGCTATCCAAGCGCACCGCCTGGTTCGCCCAATGGGCCAACACCTTCGTGGGCCTTTGGCTGCTCTTCGCGCCGATGCTGTTCTGGACGCCCAGCGCCGCGCAATACCTCAACGACACCCTGGTGGGCGTGCTGGTGATCGCCTTCTCGGTGCTGATCCCGATGATGCCGGGCATGAGCATGGCCGGGATGATGGACCCGAAGAACATCCCGCCCGGCTGGACCTACTGTCCCTCGACCTGGGCGCAGCGCCTGCCGATCGCCCTGCTGGGCCTGATCGGCCTGCTGATCTCCCGCGTACTCACCGCCTATCAGCTCGGGCACATCGACGCGGTGTTCGAGCCTTTTTTCGGCGGCGATCCTGCGAATCTGAAGAACGGCACGGAGGAGATCATAACCTCCTCCGTCTCCAAGGCCTGGCCGGTCCCCGACGCAGGCCTGGGCGCGATCAGCTACACGCTCGAGATCTTGATGGCGGTCATGGGCGGGCGCGACCGCTGGCGGACGATGCCGTGGATGGTGACCTTCTTCGGCATCCTGGTCATCCCGCTGGGTGTGGTCAGCATCTACTTCATCATCATCCAGCCGATCGTCATCGGCACCTGGTGCACGCTCTGCCTGCTGGCGGCGCTGGCGATGCTGGTCATGATCCCGTTCGCGCTGGATGAGGTGATCGCCATGGGACAATACCTCTGGTGGGTGCATTGCACCGGCAAGCCGGTGATCCGCACCTTCTTCCAGGGCGGCCCCGTGGACTCCGGCGAGGTGGACGACGCCGACGCGCTGGCGAGCCCCAGCGCCTTCTGGAAGGATTCGATCCGGGGGATGACCCTGCCCTGGACACTCGCGGTCAGCGTCGCCGTCGGCGGCCTCCTGATGCTGACGCGGGTCGTGTTCGGAGCCTCCGGCGAGATGGCCAACAGTGACCACGTCGTGGGCGCCCTCGTGATCACCGTCGCAATCATCGCCACCTCGGAGGTCGCCCGCGCGCTCCGGCTGGTGAACGCGGCGCTGGGCCTTTGGCTCGTCGCCGCGCCCTTCCTGCTGAGCGGCGACACGCCGGTGGGCCGCATCGCCAGCATCGCCCTAGGGCTCGCGCTCGTCGCGCTCAGCCTGCCGCGCGGGCGTCGCAGTCGCGAGCACTATGCGAGCTGGGACAGGCTGGTGCTATGAGGCCGGCGGGCCGTGGACGAGGCGGCGTTCCAAGACTCCGCGAGAGGCGCATGTTCAATGGCCATCCGCGCCTGTGAGCCGCCGCCGCTGCCTCAAGGTCACTCCTGATCCGGTCGCGGACGCGCCTTGCAACCGATCGCGTCAGCTGTCATTTCTAGCACGACAGGTGACTGACCCATGACCGCTCTCGCCCTAGACCCGGAAGACCACGATCTGGGCCGCACCGCCGAACTGCTCGGCGGGCGTCGCACCTTGCGTCGGGCGTTACACACCCGCCTGGAAGCTCACGATCTCCTCGCCGCCGGCTTGCCGGCGCGCGCCCTCGACCATCTGGTGCGCGAGGTGGCGATCCTGCACCTGCACGGGAGCCTGGAAAAGGCGGTCGGCATCAGCCCGCGCACCTATCAGCGACGCAAGGGCGACCTCGACAAGCTGTTGAGCCCCGAACAGAGCGGCCGGACCTGGAAGTTTGCGGAGCTGCTCGCCCGCGCCATCTCCGTCTTCGGGTCGCAGGCCGACGCTGAGCAGTGGTTCGAACGCCCCGCCGTCGGCCTGGATCAGCGCCGCCCGATCGACCTGCTGTCGACACCGGCCGGACTGGAAGCCGTCGAGGACCACCTCACCCGCCTCGAGTACGGCGTCTACGCGTGACGCCGCTGCCGCCCCCTCTGGGGTCCGGCGAGATCGTCATCTGGAGGCTCGACCAAGCCCGGCACGCGCCCACATGGGACAGTGGCGAAGGTGCCTATCTGGTCGGCGGCCGCTGGAATTCGCGCGGCGTGCGCGCGGTCTACGCGGCCCTCGACCCGGCCACGGCCATCCTCGAGGTGGCCGTGCACAAAACATTCCGGGCGCTCGACACCACCCCGCACGTCCTCACCGCCGCGCGACTGCTCGACCCTGGCCCGGTCCATGTGGTTGATCCCACGGCCCTGCCGAACCCCAACTGGCTGCGGCCGGGTCTGCCCAGCGCCGGTCAACAGCAGTACGGTGACGCGTTGCTCGCCGCTCACCCGCTCGTGGCCTTGCCCAGCGTGGTCTCGACGCACAGTTGGAACCTGATCTTCGCCCCCGCCGCGGCGGCCGGCCTCTACGCCCTCCTGGTCCAGGAGCCGTTCGCGCTCGACACGCGGCTGCATCTGCCGACGCCCTGATCGGGCGGGGCCGCCAAGGTGCGGCCAGTGGTCGGCGACGGGGCTCCGGCTATGACACAGCCCATGGAGCCTTCCCGACAGCTGGATCGCCGCGCGTGGCTTGGCCTCGGCTCGGCCGCCCTTGTTGGGTGGGGCGCGTCGGCTCGGCTGCGGGGCCGAGGGCGGCCGCCGCAACGGCTGGATGAGACGCCGGTCCTTCGCCAGGTGCTCGACGACCCCGGGTCGCCTCGGATCGGGCCGGCGGCGGCAGATGTGACGGTGGTCGTCTTCACGGGCTACCAATGCCCGATCTGTCGTCGGAATAGGGTCGTCGGGCGCAACGTGCGGCGTCTCAGGTTGGCGCGCAAGTTGACCCAGGAGGACCTTGCCGGGGAGGCTGGCCTGGCCATGCGGCACTTGGGGCGGATCGAGCGGGGGACCAGCAGTCCGACGGTCGCCATTCTGGCGCGGCTCGCAGAGGCCATGGGCGTAACCCCAGCAGACTTCTTGGCGGTTGAGGATTTACCTAAGTCAGGCCAGTGAGGCGCGCTTGGGCCTAAGACCTTCCGCAACTGGAAACAGGGCAATTCGATACGTAGCGCCGCTTCCTGGTGATTGCGGGCCACGAAGTCGCTGCCGGAGATTCTACAATTGATTCATTCTTCTAGGCGCAAGCTAAGAATGACCAAGGGGTATCACGCCGTGGGCCGGGCGTTCGGACGTCATGTATTGATCATTGAGGACGAGGCCCTCATCTCAATCGAGATTGAAGCCCTGCTGACTGATCAAGGTTTTGAGAGCTTCGATTGGGCGACAACGCCGCGTCAGGCCCTGCATTGCGCGAAAGGCCATCGCCCCGATCTGATCACCGCGGACCTGCGGATCGTCGATGGCACAGGCCTTGAGGCGGTCGACGCGATCCTGGCGGAGATGGGTGACATTCCGGTGGTGTTTGTGACCGCCAATTCAGACCTGTTGGGCGGGCAGTCGGTATTTCCCGTGGTTTCCAAGCCGATCATGCCGGCGCAACTGGCGGCAGCCTGCCAAAGGGTGTGTCAACAAGCCGGCGCCTAATAAGAGGAGCAGGTGCGACATTACTAACTGGCGGTGTGGGTTCCAGGCGAAGTGCGACGGCTGGCACCAAATCGGACGCCATGTCGATGAGCGCCCAGCCATAGGCGCCGACCGCCGGAAGCGCCGTGGTGGCGACGCCAAAGGCGCGACCGCCCGCCCCGTGCGGATAACCGCGCAGGAAGGTCGCTCGCCCGAGGCTGAAGAGGACGACAGTCGCGACGATATAGGCGAGCGGCGCTTCGCCGCCGACAGTGGCGAGGGCGAGGATAGCGACGCTTGTGGTGAACGCCTGTTCGAGGGTGTTCTGCAGGAAGGCCTTCGGCACCGCCAGGCGGGCGCTCGGCTTGCTGTAGGCCGAACCGGCGTTGTCTTCGGTGGACCTGAACCGCACCTTCGCCACCATCCGCACACCCAGCACGACCCACAGGGCGATCACGAGGTCGGCCCGCAGCGCAAAGGCGAGGCGCTCGGCCAGGGCGTCCGGGAAGGTGAAGACGCTGGGGAGGCCCAGGCTGGCGAGCGCGAGGGTCGGTCCGCAGACGGCGAAGGACAGGAACGATCGGCGAAGGACGGCCCGCTGCTCCTTCGGAAGGTCGACGTGCGGCGGCGCGAGCGGCTGTCTCACCTCGATGTCCTCCTTGGACGGGCCCAGAGCCGATAGGTATCCCCGAAGATCTCCGGGTGTTCGAGCTCGTGGCGGTGCAGGTGCTGGAGATCCCGCACCGCGCCGGAGCGGGCGTTCTGCGCCAGGTAGCGCGTCCGGTCGGCGGCGTGGCCGAATTGCACGCCCAGGAACTCAAGACCAGCCGCGCTTAACATCTCGCCGATCTGCGGAAGCGTGAAGCGATGCTCGTTCACATGGAACAGGAGGTCGCGACAATCCGAAAGGCTCCAGAAGTCCGAGGCGGGGCTCATCACGCCGGCCAGCGCTGGCGGCGTCCCGCCGAGCATCAGCGATCGGCGTAGCGCCCGAATGCCGTCCGGATCGTCCCCGAAACCGGCGCGGACGATATGGGCGCGCGCCTCGACGACCGCACGTCGGCCGATCTCGCTGTAGAGCCCGATGAAGAGAAGGCCCTGCGGTCTCAGCAGGCCGGCAAGGACCTGAAGGCCCTGCGCCGGATCAGCCATGTGATGCAGCACGCCGAAGCTGTCGATCAGGTCAAACCGTTGCTCTAGCGTCGGCAGGTCCAGGATGTCGGCCTGCAGATGTTCCACGTCGGCGAGTTCGTAAGCGCGAGCCTTGCGCATGGCGTAGCCGAGGCTGGCGGCGCTGAGGTCGATCGCCAGGATCGAGGCGCCGCGGTAGGTGGTCGCCACGCGCATGGTCTCGAGGCCCGTGCCGCAGCCGGCGATCAGCACACGGGGGCGGTCGAGATCGGGGATCTCGTCGGCCGGAAGATCAGGTAACGCGCTCTGGATCGCCCTTCGGAAGGGCAGCGGCTCGCCGAAGCTGCAGCGGGTCCAGCGAGGATAGGGGCTCTGCTCGTACTGTTGCTGGACCGCGCGCGAGATCATGTCGGTGGGAGCTTTGAGCACTGGCATCTGCGCGCGCAGTTCGGCTTCCTCGCCCGGTTCGCTGAGCTGCTCGCGATGCAGTTCGGCCAGCGCCGGCAGGGCGGCGCTCTGGAGCCGCGCAGCGAGCGGCGTCGTGGCCAGCGGGCGATAGGCGGCGACGATCGCGATCTTGGTGAGGTCTCCGGCGTGTCCTCCGAGGTCGTCACGATCGAGGGCCGTGATCAGCTTGGCGACACGGGCCTGCTCCTCAGGCGTGGCGAACAGGACGTATTCGTTGAGGAACGCCTGGCGGGCCAGCGCGACCGCAATCTCGAGCTCCTCTTCAAGGGGTTGGGCCGATCCGTCCGTCAGATCCAGAAGATCGGCCCGTAGCTGAACGAGCGCCAGTTCGATCGCCGCGTCCGGCACGGGTGCGGAGACGAGCAAAGTCTGGAACAGGCGATCCTGGAACAGTCGTGAGGCGGTCGCCGCCTCGCGCTCCAGCGTCTGCACGAGCTCGCCGGGGGCCCGCGCGATCGACCCCAGAACCCGGTCGATCTCTGGATCCTGCCGCAGCACGGCGAGGGCCGCGGTCGCCAGGTGGCGGGGATTGACGTCGGGCCGATCGAATAGCTGCAGCAGGATGTCCCGGAACCGGGCTGTCGCGGGCGCCACCCGCGTGTGGCGGAGCGCCCCAGCCAGTCGTCGCCAGGCCTCGGCGTCCCCCGGCGCGGCCTCGACGGCCTGCGCAAGCAGGGCCAGCCCGTCGGGGCCGTGACCGAGCTGCAGGCGCGCCAGCCCGAGGTTCGCCAGCAGGATCGCTCGCAGGGGATGGCCGGCCGGCGCCGCCTTGCAGCCGGCTTCGAAGCGCTCCGCAGCCGCCGCGGCGTCGCCCTTCTGGAGGCGCAATAGGCCCAGACCGTTGAGCGCAGCCAACATTGCGGGCGCCCGTTGCAGAGCGGCGCGGTAGCAGCGCTCGGCCTGCGTCCCCTGCCCCATCAGACGGTAAGCGTCGCCGCCGCAGGCATGGGCCTCGGCGAAGTCGGGTTTCAGAGCCGCGGCCTGTTGGAAGAACTTCGCCGCGGTCTCATAGGCCTGCAGCCGGCGATGGGCTTCGCCCAGATTGAACTGGATGAACGGGTTCTTCGGCTGGCCGCCTGCCGCCTGTTGAAACCATGCGATCGCCTCGGCCGAGCGGCCGGTGTTCATGGCCACCGTGCCGAGGACGTTCAGCGCCGAGGGGTCCAGCGGCTGGGCCGCAAGAACCTTTCGGGCATAGAGCTCGGCGTCGGCCCATCGGCTGGCGTTCGCGTGCGCGACCGCCTGCTGCAGGTCGGCCAGGATCTGCGGTGGCGGACCGCCTGGCGCCAGGCTCCGGGTCGGAAGCGGAAGCCGTCTCATCCGACGTTCACGCGGCGCTCAGCGACCGCGCCTCCCGCAGATCTGTGCGGGCGTCGCGCATGATCAACCAGGCGGACTGCAGGAAGAGCCCCGAAATGATCACAGCCACCACGAGATCGGGCCAAGCGGTCTTGGTCCAGAACACCAGGCCGGCGGCGATCACGACGGCGAGGTTGCCCAGGGCGTCGTTGCGCGAGAAGAGCCAGACGGCGCGAACATTGGCGTCGCCGGCGCGGTGCGGGATCAAGATGAGCGCTGCCGCGACGTTGGCCACGAGCGCGATGATCCCGAACACGCCCATGAGCTCGGCTTCCGGCTGGTTCAGTACCAGGACGCGGTAGGCCGTGTTCAGGAGCACGCCCACGCCCAGCGCGGCCAGGAAGAGACCTTGGATCAGCGCCGAGCGCGCCCGCCAGACGAGCGACCAGCCGATCGCCAGCAGACCTAGGAACGTGATCAGCCCGTCGCCCATGAAATCCAGGGCGTCGGCCTCCAGCGCCTGGGAACGGGCGACAAAGCCCGCGACGATCTCCACCAGCCCGTAGCCGACGTTGATCAGCACCACGATCCAAAGCGCCCGCCGGTAGGCCGGCGTGATGTGGCTGAGGTCCTTCGGAAGCTCATCCGCCTCGGCCGTCGTCGAACTTCCTTCGCGATCGAGATGGTAGCCGAGCTCCGTCACCGTCGCCTCCACCGCCGGCGAGCGCCTGGCCGCGTCGTCGACCTTCACGGTCATCATCGACGAGGCGATGGAGACACGCGCTTCTTCCACGCCAGGCAGCTTGGCCACGGCGGACTGGATCTTTTCGGCGCAGCTCGAGCAGTCCATGCCGGTGACCCGGTAGCGGAGCGACCCTGTGGCGGCTGTCGTACTCGACATGCGAATTCCTCCTGATCCAGGCACCCTACTTGCTCTAGCCGCTAGAGGATCAAGCCGTTGCGGAGCGTTTTTTTTAGGTTTGGAGCGGCGCCTCTTGATCCTCTAGCGGCTTGAGCATGTATCCTGTTGTTGAGACCTATTCTCAGTCGCACTCAGGACGCTTCGATGCCGGCGCTCGCTCGCCTCTTCCTTGCGGTCGCCCTACTGGCGGTCGCGCATTTTCCACAGGCCGCGCGGGCCCAAGACGCCGCCCCTTCGGCGGAGGTCGCTTGGCGACTCCTGGACTATGTCGCCGTCGACTACCCGGGCGCCGTCTCCAAGGGCCGCATCATCAGCGAGGCCGAGTATGCGGAGATGCGGGAATTCTCCGCCTCCGTGCGCAGCCGCATCGGCGCCCTGCCGGCCAGTTCCGCGAAGCCGCAGCTTCTTACGGAGGCCAATGCGCTCATCGCATCGGTGGATCGGCGCGCGGAACCTGCGGACGTGGCGCGACAGGCCCGGACCCTCGCAACCGATCTACTTAAGGCCTATCCCGTGCCGCTGGCCCCGCGGCAGGCGCCAGACCTCGCCCGGGGAGCGGCCCTCTATACCGAGCAGTGCGCGTCCTGCCACGGCGCCGCCGGCAAAGGTGACGGTCCGAACGCCAAAGGGCTGGAGCCGCCGCCGATCGCCTTCACCGACCTGGCGCGCGCAAGGGAACGCAGCCTCTTCGGTCTCTATCAGGTGATCGGTCAGGGGCTCGACGGCACGGCGATGGCGAGCTTCGCCCATCTGCCCTCCGAGGACCGCTGGTCGCTCGCCTTCTATGTGGGAACCCTCGCCTATTCGCGAGAGGCCGACCGCGCCGGCGAGCGGGCTTGGCGCGCCGGGCCGCAGATGCGCGGCGTCGTGCCCGACTTGCCGGTCCTGACCCAGACCACGCCCGCGGGCCTCGCCGCGCGCGTGGGCGAACCGCAAGCGACCCAACTCATGGCCTATCTGCGCCGTCATCCGGAGGCCGTAGCGACCCAGTCAGCCGGCGGTTTGGATGTCGCGCGCCGAAAGCTCGCCGAGAGCCTTGCGGCCTATCAGGCCGGCGACCGCAAGCGGGCCGAGGAGCTGGCGCTGTCAGCTTACCTGGATGGTTTCGAGCCGGTCGAACCCCTGCTGCGGGCGCGCGACGGCGCGCTGATGGCCAGGGTCGAGGCGACCATGGGCGAGCTGCGGGCGAGCCTTGGCCGCGGCGCACCGCCAACCGAAGTCTCCGCCCAAGTCGCCCGGCTGCAAAATCTATTCGATCAGGCGGGCCAGGCGCTCGCCCCAGAGCAGGCCAGCGCCGCCTCGAGCTTCCTGGGCGCCTTCACCATTCTCCTGCGCGAAGGCGTCGAGGCGCTGCTGATCGTGATCGCCATGATCGCCTTCCTGCGCAAGGCCGAGCGCCAGGACGTGCTTCCCTATGTGCATGCCGGTTGGATCACGGCGCTCGTGGCGGGCGGGCTCACCTGGGCGGCCGCGACCTACCTCATCTCCATCAGTGGGGCGAGCCGTGAGCTCACCGAGGGATTCGGCTCGCTGGTCTCGGCTGTCGTGCTGATCTCGGTGGGCGTCTGGATGCATGGGAAGGCGCAGGCCGGCGCGTGGCAGGCCTACATCCGCGACAAGCTCTCGGCGGCGCTTTCGAAACGCTCGGCCTGGTTCCTGTTCCTCTTGGCCTTCCTCGTCGTCTACCGGGAGGTCTTCGAGACCATCCTCTTCTACGCCGCACTGTGGAGCCAGGGCGGCCTGCTCGCCATGCTGTCGGGCGCGGTGCTGGCCGTGGTCTGCCTGGCGGTGATCGCCTGGGCGCTCCTGAGCTACAGCAAGCGGCTGCCGATCGCGCAGTTCTTCTCGTACAGCTCGATCCTCATCGCGGTGCTGGCCGTCGTGCTCGCCGGCAAAGGGGTCGCGGGCCTGCAGGAGGCGGGGATGCTGGACGTGCGGCCCCTGGCCGCCCTGCCCCGTATCGAGGTGCTCGGCGTGTTCCCGACCTGGGAAGGGCTCCTGGCTCAGCTCGTGACGCTGACCGCAGTCGTGGTCGGGTTCTGGGCGGCGGGCCGGCGCGCCCAGGCCGCGGCGCGGCTCTAGGGGAGGTTCGCCTCCAGTTGGTCGAGGCAGATGCCGCCGAGCCGGCGGCGCAGGTTATCGGCGCCAGCCCTTCTTCGGCGGCGGCAGGTTTCGGGGGATTCTAGATTTTCCGGCCCGCGAGGGGCTTCGGCTGCGGCGGCGCCGGGCCCTCCAGGCGCCGCCGCACATCGTTGACGAAGACTTCGAACGGACGTTTCAACAGGCGTTCTGGCCGCACCCCGACGATCCGGCTAAACTGTCGCTGCGCCTCTATCCCGTGGCGCAAACGGCACCCCCTGCCGTCGGGTTCGAGTTCGAAGCTGAGCTCGAAGCGGACGAGGCCGGCCCATCCAAAGGACCAGGCCAGACTGCGGCCCGGCTTGAGGCGTGTCACCTCGCCGGGGCAAGAGACTCGGCGGATCGGTCCGGCCCGCCGCGCCAGTGGGACGACATGGTCCATCGGGCCCTTCTCCGCTTTCCCGGACAGCGCCAGCGCCCGTGTCCATTTGGGGTAGTCCTCGAAACGGAGAAGCAGCTCCCAAACGCGTTCCGGCCACGCGTCGATGCGAACCTCGGCATGAAACCCGCTCATCTCAAGGTCTGCCGCCCAGGTAGGGGGCCATGGGGGGCGACAAACTTCGGCGGGGCCTTCTCGTCGGTTTCATCGGTCAAACCTCCGTACCCCGCCCTTTAGCCAGCGGAGGATCAAGCGACAATCGAGACTCGTTCCGCCCAGTCTCTCGGAGGCCCCGTCGGGCAAGGCGTCGGATCATCAAGGCGTGGGAAGTCGGTCGATCAAGCCTTCTAGGCCCTTCCCATAGGCTTCCCGAAGCGCCACCCAGTAAGGATCGTGGACCTCATACGTACTAACGCCCTCACTGCTGAAGCTGTCGGCCACGTAGCTGAGAAGATCAATTGGCATGCCCACGGAGACGTTGCTGCGCAGAGTCGCATCGAACGACAAAAGGGCCAGCTTGGCCGCCTCCCCCAAGCTCGTTTCAAACGTCAATGCGCGCACGAGGATCGGCTTGCCATACTTCGTTTCGCCGACTTGCAGGAAGGGCGCCCGGTCGGTCGCCTCGATGAAGTTGCCAGCGGCATAGACCTGAAAGAGGCGCGGCGCTTCGCCGGCCATCTGTCCGCCGACCAGGAAGCCCGCTGCGGCGTCGCCGTAAGGCGCGACATAGCGACCATCGCGATCAGCTACGGCCCGCAGGATCGCGCCGACGATGCCGGCCACCTCAAACAGGGTCTTCGCCGCCATGAGATCGAGCCCAGGCTGGCCGGACCCCGCCCTGTCCCGCAGCGTGCTGACGACCGCTTGGGTGGTCGCCAGGTTGCCCGACGACAGGATCGCCACTGAGCATCCTGCGGCGGTAGGGAGAAACGCGAGCTTGCGAACCCGTGTCACTTGGTCGACGCCGGCGTTCGATCGCGAGTCCGACGCGAGCACCAAACCGCTGCGCAAGAGAATTCCCAGGCAGTAAGTCATGGCGCGAGGATCCAGTGCACATGGTGGCCAACCTCCGGGGGGCCGCGATGGCCGTCAAGCCGCCGCTCCCTTCGCATCGAATGCGGCGGCACGGCGTTTCAGGCGCAACCTTCGCCGTGAGACCCCCAATGACTGCAACTATGAACCTGCGCGGCGGATTGGCGAAGACCCTCGGGTTCGGTCGGCTGTCTCTGTACGGCGTGGGCACAATCATCGGGGCCGGGATCTACTCCGTGATCGGCCCGGCCGCAGGCGCCGCGGGCGAGGCGATCTGGGCAAGCTTTCTGCTCGCCGCCGTGATCTCGGCCTTCTCCGGCCTTTCCTACGCGGAACTTGCCTCCGCAATGCCGAGCGCCGGCGCCGAGCACAGCTTCCTGCGCCAGGCGCTGCCGAAAGCGCCCGCCGTCGCCTTCGCGGTCGGACTGTTCATCGCGGTCCACGGCGCGGCCACCTTCGCCACCGTCGGCCTGACCTTCGGCAACTACCTCCAGACCTTTGTGGCGCTGCCCCCGGTGCTGGTGGCGCTTGGGCTGATGGCGCTCGCTACCGGGATCAATGTTGCCGGCGTGACCAAGGCGTCTTCCGTGAGCGCCGTGCTGACGACGATCCAGGTCCTCTGCCTGATCGCGTTTGCCGTGTTTGCCTTCAGCCTCAAAGGCGCGGCGCTGCCGTCGAAGATTGCGGCTCCTCAGGAATGGGGCGGCGTGCTGCAAGGCGCTGCGCTCGTGTTCTTCATCTACTCCGGCTACGAGCACATGGCGACGCTCTCGGAGGAGGCGAAGAATCCAGGCCGCGACATCTGGCGCGCCTTCATGGTCGCTCTTTGCGTGACGACCGCAGTCTATATCGTGGTGATCTTTGGCGTCCTGGCCCTGGTCGACGCGCGGAGCATCGCATCGTCGGACTTCCCCCTTGTTGCGGCTGCCGGCCAACTCGGACGATGGGCGGCAGTGATCATCACCGGGGCCGCCCTGCTCGCGACCGCGAACGCCGTGCTCAATGCGTCGATCTCCGGCAGCCGGCTGCTGTTTGGCACGGCCCGGGCCGGCGACCTCCCGAAGGCGCTGCAGCGTACGCTCGGCAGGAGCAAGAGCCCATGGATCGGGGCTGTCGTCATGCTGGCCGCGGCGTGCATCTTCGCCGTCCTGGGCGAGGTGAAGTTCGTCGCCAGCCTCTCGTCGCTCGGCGTCACCCTGGTGTTCGCCAGCGTGAACGCTGCCGTCATCATCCTGCGCTACAGCAACCCCAATCTGAAACGGCCGTTCAAGGCGCCCTCGATTGGGCGTTTCCCGGTGACGGCCGGGCTTGGAGTCGCCGCCTCCCTGCTGCTGGCCGCGCAATATGAGTGGAAAGTCTATGTGACGTTCCTGATCGCCATCTTGGCCGGGGCGATCCCCTACGCGCTCGTCCGCCGTCGATCGGCGGATTAGCGTCTCGCGTTCGACGTCGCGGCCATCGTCAAGGCCTTGGGGCGAATCGTGAAGCGGCGCGGACCGGTCCTCAGAGACCTACCCCGGATGTACTTGCGGGTGTCCGCGCGCAGGATTCGCTCGACGATCTCGTAGCGGTCACACTGCAATCCCAGTCCCAAGTCTCCTCGGGTTTGGAGCCGATGCGTCCTGTCCGTCCATGCGCGTCACCCGGGATGACCGAGTGGACACCACCTCTACCATCTCAACTGTCGGACTCGAGGTTCGACGCCAAGTATGAAGCCCCCGCTGTGAAAAGCCCAGACTTTCGCTATGCAGGGGCGGTGCAGGGGCGTGGCAGATCGAGAAGACTTTCGGCGGCGCTTCTCGCCGCTGGGCTAACGGCATGCGTGGCCGGCCCCGCCGCCGCGCACGCGATCGGCGGCTCGGATGCCGCCTTCGTCGCCGCCACCCGTGGGCCCGACCCCTTTCCCTTCCTCTACCTCGGCGCCAAGCACATGGTGACGGGCTACGACCACCTCCTGTTCCTGGTGGGCGTGATCTTCTTCCTCTTCCGGCTGCGCCAGATTGCGCTCTACGTCAGCCTCTTCTCGCTCGGCCACTCGATCACCCTGCTGGCGGGGGTTTTCTTCGGCCTGCACATCGACAGCCGTCTGGTCGACGCGGTGATCGGGCTGTCCGTGGCTTACAAGGCGTTCGACAATCTAGCCGGCTTCCAGTCCCTGTTCGGCGTGCAGCCGAATGCGAAGGCAGCGGTGTTCGGGTTCGGGCTTATCCATGGCTTCGGCCTGGCCACCAAGCTCCAGGCGTTGAAGCTCAACCGGGAGGGACTGCTGACGAACCTTGTTTCGTTCAATGTCGGCGTGGAACTTGGCCAGATCATCGCGCTATCGCTGATCCTGGTGGCGATGACCGTCTGGCGCCGCACAAGGACGTTCGAGCCAATGGCGGCCGGCGCCAACGTGCTCCTCATGCTGGCCGGCTTCGTCCTGTGCGGCCAGCAGATCGGCGACTTCATCTTCGGGGGACCTGCCTCATGACGGCGAATCTGCAACCGACCCGCCCGATGCCGCGCGGCCGCCTCCTCGTCGGGACGGTTGGAGCGCTGGTTGCGGCCATTCTCATCGTGTGCGGTGGGATCTTGCCCGCTGAGTACAACGTCGATCCGCTCGGAGTCGGGAAGCTCACGGGCATCGTCCGCTTGTGGGCGCCCGAAGAGAAGACCGTCAGCACGCGCGCGAGATCCATGGCCTATGCGCGCGAGTACGATGTGCCCTACCGGCAGGACGTGGTGGAGATCCCGCTCGGCGGTTTCCTCACTGGCAACGACAACTCCGAATTGGAGTACAAGGTGCGGATGAAGCAGGGGGCCACGCTGACCTTCGCGTGGGAGGTCACCGGCACGAGCGAGCCGCGCGACGTCCACTTCGACCAGCACGGCCACACGACCCCGAAGCCCGGCGAGACCATGTCGGTCGCCAGCTACAAGCAGGCGTTCGGCCTCAAGCAGCAGGGAGCCATCACCGCGCCGTTCGACGGGATCGAGGGATGGCAGTTCTCCAACTCGAGCGAAAACCCCGTGGTGGTGAAGCTCCGACTAAGCGGCTTCTATGAATTGATCCAAGGCGGGCAGCCGGGCAACGAGGCAAGCGTCGTTGCCAATGTGCCCGCCGCCCAAGCGCGGCCGAATGCGCCGTTCGCGTCGAAAGCCGCTCCCTGAGCCTACATCGACCCGAAAAACCCGCGATAACTTCGTACCGCTCATCCTGCGGCGTAGGAGCGACCCGACCTCCTTGAGCCGTCCGGGGGTCGCGCCCATCGGACGGGTCATGTTGGCTTTCGGGACGGACAGTCTCACTACTGTTCGGGCTCGTGCATGGAGGTGTCATGGAACATCCGGCTGTCTCGATTTCGATCGCCATACTTCGCATCGGCGATGGCTGGCGTGTGATCTCCGACGGGGGTTCGGTGGGAGACTTTTCCTATAGGGTCGACGCGGAAGAGGCGGCGCTGAGGTTCGCCGCGGCGGCGGAAGGGAGCGGACGACCCGTCGAAATCCTTCTCCAGCAGCCTGGCGGGGAGCTGCGAAGCTTTGCGCGAAGTAATCCAGCTCACTAGAAACCCGGGTCCCGGGGCCTGAAAGCTCTGGGTCCAGAAATCCACGAGCGCCCCCGCGCCGTCCCCAAGCAAAATTGTAGGTGTCTCCATCTAACGGGCGCATGATCCGGCTGTGTAATCGCGTGTAGGATCATGATGACGTCGCGTATCCATTTCGGCGCAATCTTGGCGATCGCGAGCGGAATGCTGGGCGCCTGCGCAACCTATCCGCAGGCTCCGCAGCGGATCGCCTACTATGTCGTTCCGTGCGACACGCCAGGCGCCATCCTCACGGGCGCGCCGGCTTCGCTCCCTTCGATCGCGACGGCCCCGGGCGAGGCGGCGCCGTCTGACATCGCCGCAGGTGCTTCAGCAGGCGCCGCACCGCCGTCGGCACCGGTCTGTATCGTCGCCGCCACACGCCCCCCAGCCTATGCGTCGTCGCGATATTATCCGTCCGGCTACTATGGTCGGTCCTACTACGCCCGTCCGGTCTTCAGCGCCTTCGGATTCGGACACTACGGCGGCGGGTCGAGCGGCGGCGGAGGTCATCGCGGCGGCGGGCACGGTGCCGGCGGTCACCACGGCGGGGGGCGGCACTGACGATGGCCACCCCTCGCAAACGCCATGATCGCGCGCGAGCACGGTGCGTCCTGCTCATGTTGGCGGCCTGTCTCTCCGCCGCGAGACCCGCGGTCGCCCAGTACGGCCGGGGACAGTCAGGTCGACCGGGCCAGGGACGGCCGCCGGCCTCGCGCGCCCCGAGCGGGCCGCCACCTCGGTCTCGACCGGCCGTACCCCCGCCCCGGCAAGCGCCGATCAACATGAGCTCCATCTTCGGCGTCGGGGTCGTCCAGGCCATCGATGTCCCCGGTGGGCGGGTTACGATCGCCTATGAACCCATCGAAGGCATCAATTGGCCCGCGGGAACCATGCCGTTCCAGGTTGCCAAGAGCGCGTTGCTCGAAGGTGTCGTGCCCGGCGAGAAGGTCCGCTTCCGGCTGGAGAGCCAGCAGATCGCGGACTTGAAGCCCTTCACGCCTGGCCAGAACGCGCAGGGGCAAACGCCCTCCGATCGGTCCGCGGCCGCGAACGGAGCCGGAAGGCGACAATGAGAGCCTTATCACCACGGAGAATCGCCATCAGAGCGCCCTTGGCAATCGTGCTCGCCTTGGGCCTCTCGGCCACGGCGCAGGCGGCGTCGGCGAACGCCGCCGAACAAGAGCCCATCGCGACCGCGCGCGTCGCACCGTCGCCCACCAATCCGCCGGTCACGTTGGCGCCCTCCGCCGCCAAGCCCCCGTCGGCGCCGATGACCACCAGCGAGCAGATCGACGCCTTCCTTCGCGCGTCTCCCACGACGCCCTGGCAGGACGCCGAGGCCCTCGATCGGCAGGAAGACAGGCCTCCCCGGCAGATCCACGGCCAGGTTGGGGTCGCCGTCGGCACCGGCGGCTACCGCAGCGCCTACGTCCAGAGCGACATTCCGGTGGGGCGCGACGGAAATCTGAGCATCTTCGTGCAGGAGACGCAGGGTGGTCGGGGCCATGGCTATGGCTATGGCAGCGGGAATGGGTATGACAGCGGGTACGGCTATGGCGCGCATCCAGGACGATCGCTGGGGCTGAGCCTCGATCTCAGCGGGCCGGGACGGGCGGCCGATTGCCGGCAAGGCCCCTGGGATCGCACGGCTCAGCGGGGTGAGCCTGCTCCAAGTCGGCTCAACAGGTGCGCGCGCCCCGGACGCCCACTGATGGGTGGCAACGAACCTTGAGCGTACCCTTGGGACCCGTCGGCGCAGCGCGCACCACACCGCGCTGGTCTCGGGTTAGGTCCATGCTACCGCCGCCGGTCGCCGGGTCGGGTCCCCGGCACGCCCTGGTCCTGGTTCGGCAACATCGTGCCGCGGCCGACGCTGCCGAGGAGCTGCTCAAGGACGGTCATCTCCCGGCCGCGGGTAGGAGTCTCGCGGCCGCTGAAGGCGATCTGCTTGCCATCGCCCAAGTCGAGGCTCTCGATCTTTCTGACCATCTCGGTCTCCCGATCAAACGTCAGCGCCGTCACCTGCCGGCTGATCACCTGCGGCCGCCGGAACGCAACCCGTTGCTTCACCTGGCTGATGTAGAACCAGACGTTGGGATCGAAGGTCGACTGCACCGACGGCGATCCCAGCTTGGCGCGGACGGTCGACTTGGTGTCGACGCCGATCTGGAGGTCCTTGGGCTGGGAATCGATGGCCTGGAACCCGGAATAGGCCACGATGGGCGTACAGGCGCCGAGGGTCAGGCCGCCTATTCCAAGGCCGGCGACGAACGCCCAGTGGACCAGGGGGCGAGAGCGGACAGGCATGGGCGGATCCTTCCAAAAGCGCCGGCGGTTCCGGCGAGCGACGAGGGGGTTCAGAGGTCATAGGGTCGCCGCGCACAAGCGCGCGGCCCGCACAGGCGCACGCGGTCGTCCGGCGCCAGCGTCCACGGCGTGACGAGGTCATAGTCGCGCAGGGCTGGCAGCAAAAGGGCGAGGTTAAGCAGGGACCTGGAGACCGCGGCGGTCACCTCGCCCGTCGCCGCCCCCCGCTCTGCGGATACAATTCTGCGGCGGGGTCGCGCCGCGGCTCCAGACCCGGCCGCGCTGGACCAGGCCGTCGCCGGTCCGTGTCGTGGGCGGCGAGCGCCGCACCCCCACGGGACCTGCTGTTCGACTGGCGGATTGAGCCGCGGGGTCGCACAGGCTGGCGGGGCGAGCGGACGCACGCCCAGGCGGGCTGTGACCATCACACTCTGCGGCCAAGACTGGAGCCGCATGATCAGCTTCCGACCCAGACCATGATGACGAGCGCGGCGAGACAGACCAGAGAGGCGACGAGCAGCAGGACCGCCCAGATCGATGGCCGCTCGGGCGCGCGCGGAGAATCACCCATGGCGGCGCCTCGCCGCGGTGGTCAGCACCGTAGAGGAGCCAGGCGCGCGCCGCGTCGGCCGGTGAACTCGACATGAATGCGGTTGGTCATGCCGCCCGGGCAGCGCGCGGCCAGGTCCTGCGCCCGGCCGATGGCGGCGCCCGCGTCCATCGTAACGCCGGGGCGCTGCCGCGGCGAGACATAGAGGACGCGGGTCGTGTAGCCGGTTGGGGGACTGACGATCTCGACGTACAGTAGGCGATCCTCGCCCGCGCAGGTTGGACCGATCTGCATCACAAAGCCGCCGATCAGCGCCCGGACCGCGTCTCCGGCCGAGGCGAGGAAATCCGTTCCGCGGTGCGCACGGCGTCTGTCGTCCCGTGAGGCGGCCATGTCGCGCGGCGTGATGTCCAGGGCCGTCCCCGATGGCCAGCACTAGGCCAGAGGCGCTACGGCCGGCGTGTGCCCGCATCACCCCCGCCTCCCCCTGCGGGCGACGCCCAGCCCCAGGCACCCGCGCCATCCGAACGTCACGATCGCGGTTCCGGCGGGGTCGCCTGGCGTTGGTCGCGATCGCGGGCGTCAATCGTTTCCATACCCGGCGACGGCTTCGGCGTCGGACTTGGACTCTCGCCGGGAGCGCCCCACATTGGGCCGGGTCGATTTGGAGGCCCCATCTTTCCGCAGGCGCCGAGCGCCAGGACGATGGCCAGGAGCCAGGCGGCCTGGCGCGGCGTGCGTTGTAGGAGGTTCATTCGCATCTCCGTTGTCGAACGATCGGGGGCGGTCGAGTCGCGCGGCCCGCCGTCGTGCCCGGTCATGGCCAAGGCCGCGGGACGATGTTGGCGGATGGGCTTGGGTCGGCGCCGTCGGGGGCGCGGACCTCGGGTCCCGCGGCCAGCCGCGGCGCGAACGGCCTGAGGTCGGCGATCTGCTGGCTCTCGAGACGGAAGCGGACCTTGTCCCCGGGCGCCACACTGGCGAGGAGCGACGATTTGGCGACGGCGAACGGCTTCGTCCCACCCGGCCAGTTCAGGCTTTCGATCGGCTCATAGGCGATGGTGACCCGCCCCGCCTCCATATCGAGGGACTGCACGACCCCGACCCCCACCACATCGCTCATCTTGAAGGGGGCCTGCGGCGGGGGCGGGGGACTGCGCACATGCGTTGACGGACGGCTCGGCGCCCGGAAGACCGGCGGTGGACGCCCCTGACCGGGGCGACCACTTGTGCCGCGACCGTATTGGGCGAGGGCCGGCGTCGCCGCCATCAGCGCCACCAGCAGAAGCGGCGCGACCGACCGCCGGGTGGAGGCCGCGCGCGTCGGCATCGGGGGGCGGATCATGAGGCCGCCGCCGCGGGCCGCCGGATGAGCGGCTCGAGGTTCTGCTGGACCGCACGGGCGTCGAAGGCGCGCGGATCGCCGGACGGCTTTGCGCCGCGCCGCAGGAGGATTTCCGCCGTGGCGGTGAACCGCTCGGCGGTCCGGATGTCGAGCCCGCTGCCCCATCCGGGATAGAGGCCGCCGCCGTGACTGAAGCCAAAGGTCCCGGCATGTCCGAATCCGTGGCGCCCGAATCCGTGGCCGAACCCGTGGCCCCAGCCCCCGAAGGCCGACATGCCCCCGTAGGCGCCGACGGCGGAGGCGTAGGCCTTCCGGTCGGTGGCCCGGTCGGCGAGTTCAAACCAATCGTACCCGCGCGCAAGGGTGAGCTCTGCCGCCCGATAGAGCAGTCCCACCTCCACGGTCTCGCGGGAAGTGAGGGTGTTGCCGGCAAACGAGACGCGGAGACGGTCAGGCTCCACCTGGGTGTCGGTGTAGCCACCGGCCACCGGCCCACGGCTGACCTGCGGCTGATAGGGGGTGACTGTCGCGCAACTCGCGAGCAGCGCAGCGCCGGCCACAACGGCAAGACGTCGAAGAGGATGTGTCATGTCGCGTCCCCGCGCCCGGCGCGGAGCTCCTGTAAAAGAGGGATTGAGGGTAGGGCGGGTGTCAGTCGAAGACATCGAAGATGCTCCGGCGGCGGCCATGCTTGCCGTAGCCGCCGCTATGACCGCCGCCGTGGCTGTCGCGGCTCCGGTCGTGATCGCCATGGCTGCCCCGGCGCCTGTCATGGGGCTCCGGCGCGGGCTGTCGGGCCAGAGGCGCCACGTCGGCCTCGGCGCGGGCGTCGGTCAGCAGTTTCTCAAGCTCGCCGCGATCCAGCCAGACGCCGCGGCAGGTGGGGCACATGTCGAACTGGACGCCATCGCGGGCGATGACCTCCATCGCGGCGTTGTCGTTGGGACACATCATCAGGGGCATGGAGGCTCCGGGCGCCGAGGCGCGTTGCACGGGTTGGGGGACGTCACCGCAGAGTCTCCGCGGCGTCGGAGGGGTCGCGCTGGGCGACCTTCTTGATGGGCTTGAGGCCACGCATGGTGACGAAGGCGGCAAGGGCCAGGATGGCGGCGATGTCGAACAGGCCGTAGCCCACCGCCGCGCCGATCGCGCCGGTAACCCACAGGCCCGCCGCTGTGGCGGTGCCGTCCGCATGGCCGCGGTACTTCAGGATCGCCCCGCCACCGATGAAGCCGACGCCAGTGATCAGGCCTTCCATAACCCGGCCCTGGGCCTCACTCTCGCGCCCCAGCACGCTGACCGCCACGATCACGAAACCGCAGGCCGCCATGGCCACCAGCGGAAAGGTCCGCAGGCCGGCACTGCGCTCGTGATGCTCATTGTAGAGCCCGATCGGCAGGGCCAGGAGGAAGGCCAGGCCCAGATCGGCCAGGTGGCGCACGATCGACTTCGGATCGGCGAGACCCCAGGCGGAGAGCCAATCAGCCATCGGCGGGCCGCCGGTCAGGCCCCTTCGCGGGCGGCCTCACTTGGATTGCAGCAGGCGCATGGTGCTCTGCTCCATGGCATGGGAGGTGTCGATGACGTTGAGGTTGGCCTCGTAGGCCCGCTGCGCCGCCTTGAAGTCGAGGGACTCGACCAGGGTCTCTACATTCGAGAGCGTTACGTTGCCGCTCGGATCTGCGGCCGGATGGCCCGGGTTGTACTCCTTCTTGAACGCCTTCGGATCGGGATCGGTCCGGACCAGCTGGACGCTCGTGGACCCATCCTCCAGCTTGAGCGGCGCGAAGATCGGCATCTGGCGTCGGTAGGGGTCGCCGCCCGGCGTGGCGGCGGTCGTCTGAGAGTTCGCGATATTCTCCGCGATGATCCGCATCCGCGCCTGTTGGGCGCGGAGCGCCACCGCCGCGATCGCCATCGGACCGCCTTCGCCAACCTTGGTCATGAGCAACTCCTGGGGTGTGGGCCTCTCGGGCTCAGTTGAAGGGAAAGATCTCGGACGCCTCATGACGCGCCGCCTTCAGGGGAACGGCGCGGCGCGTCCGGGACGGGGACCGGCGCGCCTGCCACCGGCTCGGCCAGGTGCAGGTTCAGCCGGAACGCGTGGGTGTGGTCGGCCTCCTCCAGGACGAGGCGGGCGTCGGCCAGGATAGCGAAGCTGGCCTGGGCCACCCACCCCGCGCCAGCGGGCGTCACCGCGACCGGCGGCCCCTGGCCGGTTTCCAGAAAGGCGCGCCGGGTCTGCGGACCCGCCACGGGCTGGCCATCACGACCCACGAACTGGAAGCGGATCACGGGCGTCGCGCCCACTGACGCGAGATCGACCCGGAGCGACACACCACGACCGGTCGCGAGCCACCGGCCAGGCGCCGTCGTCGGCTCAAGCACGAGGGTGGCGGCCTGCGGCGCCCGATGGGCCGCGGCGGGGACGCCCCAGGTGAGACCTAGCGCCAGCGCCGCGACGCTCGCCGACATGGGCGCGCGCCACCGGCGTGGTCGGAGGTCACGCGGCATGGTGACGTCGCCCCCGTTGGACCGTGCGGAGCGGGCCGCTCGCCGAAGGGGGTGCGCCGGCGCGCCTCCTGTCGCGCCGGCGCCGTCAGCCGGGGCCACGACTCGCGGCGGGCTTCTCGCGGCTGAGGCGTCCTCCGCGAGCCCGTGTCGCCCTGTGCGGAAGAAGGCCTGAAGCTGTGCGCCGACATGAGCGGTGTTTGCCGCCATGCCGGCGCGTCCGGTCGCCTCCGTGATGGGTGGGGGGCGGCGACCGGAGCATGCGTTCGGAGTGGGGGCCCCGAACGAAGACGGATGGGCAAAGGGGTGACGCCGGCGTGACGTTGGAGGTGTCGCGCCGGCGCGCCCAGTCAGGTTCATCGGGTAGGAAAGAACCTGGCCGGACTGCGCTCCGCCGGCTGCTGGGGTGCGGTGGCGGAGAATGGAAGGGCGCACGACGCGGTTGCGAAGCGGGCATGACGACGGGCGCCGAGGTTGACGGCGTGCGGCGAGACCGCGTGACGCGGCCTGCGGCGACGGACGGAGCATGGTGGTGACATCCCTCTGCGAACAAGACCAAGGCGACGCCCGGAGGGGCGCTCAGGCTTGGCTCAGGCGCGAGGGGGACGGTCCAGGCGGTCGGGCTCGAGCGGCGGCGGCGGCAGGGCGAATTCCGAGTGCCAGCGCAGGGGGTGACGCGCCACGGTCTCGGCGACCTGGATGCCGGCCGGCATCGGGGCCATGTGGCCCGCGCAGCCGGCGCAGGTCCGGGCGGGCGCCGTCCTCGGACCCCCGACGTCGTCCTGGGCGCCGACGGGCGGAGCCTGGACCGAAGCCTGCAGACCCTCGGCCTGCGCCTGTTCGACACCGACGTCGCCGACCGGCGGGCCGGCATGCGCCAGCGGACCGCAGGAAAGGCAGGTGCCCAGCAGGCAGAGCGCGAAGATCGGTGTGAGCAGAAGCCGCAGCCACCCGTTCGCCGTCGGGCGCGACGACCGGCGCGTCCGCGTCTGCGGAGCCCCTCGCGTCATGACCGAAGCATCGAACATGGTTGGGATAGTGCCTGCATTTCCGCGCTTCGGAAAGCGCGATCGCACCGCCGGCGCGCGCGGGCGGCGCGGGCCGAAGCCCGCCGATCACGACGTTGGCGAGCGGTCGCTAGACCTCCGCCCCGGTTTCGGTGGCGAGCGCCATAGGCACGAAGCCGAAGGAAGCCGCCAGCCCGGTCATCATCACCGGTCGGAGGCGTCCAAGGGCGCGGGCGATGATAGCGCCGTCGAGGGCCTCGCCACGGGGCAGGCGGTGACGAATCGCGGTCATCATGACGAGGCCGCTAAGGACCGACACGCTGAAGAGCGCAATGAGCCCCACTGCCGCGGAGACCGAGGACGGCAGGCCGCGCAACGCGAGCGCGAAGACCCCGCCCGCGAGAGCCGGCGCAAGGGTGGAGAACACCGCCGCCGGCGCCAGGCCGCCGCGCGCCATGAACAGCAGGCCGGAGATTAGCACGAAGCACGGCACGATACGGCTGAGGCTCGCCTGTGCCGCCTTCAGATGCTCGCATTGGCCACCCAATTGACCCCAGGCCCTGGCTGGCAGCTTGACGTCCGCGGCGACCTTGCATTGGGCGGCGGTCACAAAGGAGCCGAGGTGCGGGCCGCGGACGTTGGCCTGCACGGCCATCCGGCTCTTGGTTCTCGTGGCTGCCTTGGTTCAGGCTTCCGAATAGGCGAAGGTTGGGGCGTCGCGCAGGGGCACCGAGGTGCGACGCCACCTCGCCCGGCAGCATGACGGCAGGGCGACACCGCGTCGAGGTCGTTGCGGACCGGGTTCGGAAGCGGACGACGACATCGAAGCGCCAGTCGCCCCAGAAGACGAGGCCGGACTCGCGCCCGCTCATGGCCACCGCGGCGGTGTCGGCGACTTCTTCGACGGTCAGGCCGCGATGTCTAGGGTCGGCACGCCCCTCGCCTGCTCGGCCTTGATGTCGGAGGCACCCGGGACGGACTAGAGGATCGCGCCGATTCCGCCGACGGTGCGGGCCCCGGCGATGCGCTCGTCAAGTGCATCTGGATCGGTCGGCGAACTCCTAGACGTTGCCGGTGAACCAACGCAGGCGTACCGCCTCCGCCTCTTCTTCGGCGGCGGCAAGTTTCGCGTCACTCCGGATTTGCTGGGCCGTAAGGGCTTCGGCTTCGGCTTCGCCGCCGCCGGGCCTTCCAGGCGCCGGCGCACATCGTTTACGAAAGTTTCGAACGGACCTCCCAGCAGCCGCTGCAGCCGCCCCCCGATCAATCGGCTGAGGAATCCCGGCGCATCGATTCCGTGGCGCACTCCATGGTTAACGATTCTTGGCGATCATCCTCGGCCGCCATGTACTGTGCCAACAACAAGCGCGCTAATCCCAAAGGCATCGAAATGACCGGGATCAAGACTGGAGCCCAGGCGCGAACAATCGGCGCTCTGCTGGGCCTCATCACACTCAGCGCCTGCGCGACAGCGACGCCGTACCAGCCCAACCTGCCCGGCCAAGCCGCGAGTGGGGGCTACTCCGAGCAACGCATCGAGACCAACCGGTTCCGCGTCACGTTCTCAGGCAACAGCCTGACCTCGCGGGAAAAGGTCGAGAGTTATCTGCTCTTTCGTGCGGCGGAACTGACGATGGCGCAGGGCTACGACTGGTTCGCGATGGCGGACCGGAAAACCGATCGGCAGGCGCGCTCCTACCTGCAAACCGACCCCTTCTACACGTCTTGGTACGGCTCGCACTTCGGCCACTTCACCCCAACGTGGCGCTACTACGGCGGGGGTCTCGGCTGGAACAACTGGCATCCCCACATGGGCAGTCCCTTCTTCGCCAGCCGTCTCGACGTCACGACAATCCAGAAGTTCGAAGCGACGGCCGAGATCGTTATGGGCCGGGGCGCCAAACCGGTCGACGACCCGACCGCGTTTGAAGCCGGCGCCGTGATAGAGAATTTGCGCCCAAGAATTCTCCGACCCGCGCCGGAGTAGACATTGCCGACTTTCAGGGACTGAAGTCACCCGCCGCGGCGGCGGCGGCGGCGGCGCGCAAGGGTCGTTGTGCACGAGGAGCGCAGCCTGATGCGGCCTTGAGGTCGGGGCGGTGTTCGCCGTAACCCTCCTGATAGTGTGCGCGCCAGCGAGGTTTGTGGTCCAAGTCTCAATCTCCTAGCGGGAGGACTGCGGAAATCAGCGCGCGGCGGCGATCTCGCCCCGCACCAGGTCCTGGAACTGCGCTACGCCGAACTCCTGCAGCGGCTTGCCGTTGACGAAGAAGGTGGGTGTCTGTGAAACGCCAACCGCCTTCAAATCCTGGATATCCTGGTTCAGCACTGCGGTGATCTTGGCCGCGAGCCGCGCCTGCCGGGCCTTCTTCAGATCGAGACCGGCATCGCCGGCTATCGTCCAGGCCTTTTCGAGGTCCATTGACCCGTGCGCCGCCCATTCCGGTTGTCGCGCCAACAGCGCTTCCAGAACCGGGATGAAGATGTCCTGGAGTCTGGCTGTTTCCAGTATGCGCACGGCCTCGTCCGAGCCCTGATGGAGAGGAGCATAGCGCAAGACCAGGCGAACTTCCCCAGGGTACTGCGCTATGGTTTGCTTCACGATGGGATAGAAGGCGCGGCATGCCTCGCAGGCCGGGTCGAAGAATTCGACGATGGTCACCCTGGCGGCGACCGGGCCAACGGACGGCGAATGGGCTCTCACCAGGGCGTTGTCCTTTGGGGCAGGCGCAGGCGGGTTCGGTGCGCCGGCCGCTTCCGCTGCTGGGACATTCCGGGGTATGGGATCGCCGACAGCGGCGACGGGCGTTCCCGTCTGTCCCGTGGCAAACGGGGTAAGCTGCGCTGGCATGCTCGGTCCCTGCGCGGCCGACGCGGGCGCATCCGCACCGCGGCTACCCTTGTAGATGTAGGCCGCTGCTGCGAAGGCGAGCAAAGCGAGGCCGGCGATCACCAAGACGATGTTGCGGCTTTTCATGGGGACCTGCGGCGAACCAAGAAGAGGAGGACAATAATGGCGGTGAACGCGGCCAACGAGAGGGCCGGAATCGGGAGCCAGCCAAGAATGATCGTATCCGCGCTGGAGCAAGAGGGACCGGCACCGCACGGCTTGATCTCTTCGGGGATCACGCCGCCAAACAGGAGCAAGTGGTAGAACGCGACGAGCCAGCCGATGGCGGCCAAGGGTAATGCGTAGCGCCCCACGCGGTAATCCGCGATCAGGCACGCCACCATCAGCACGATGGCCAATGGGAACATGAAAGCGCGTTGAAACCAGCAGAGATTGCAAGGGGCTTGCCCCATTACCTCGCCGATGAACAACGCGCCAAGAGTCGCTGCGAGGGCGACCAGCCACGCGAGGATCAGGAAAGTCCAAGCCAGTGGGTCCGGCGGCTTGGTCGCCGCCACGGTCGCAAGATCTCGCGTGCGGTCTTCGCTTGCGGCCAATTCGTCACGGACCTCTGCAGCTTGGCGGCGATCTAAAACATCATAGTTGTTCGTGATGAAACAGCATACGTGTTCCCAAGCAATCTGCGATGCCGGCCCTTCCGGGAGAGCCTGCGCAATGATGCTATCGGGGCGCCTTGGGTGGTCCAAATCTCTGAAGTTCGCCGCCAGGCTGCTGGAGGAGCCCTTTCCCCGCGTTGCCGGCGGCCGGTCGACTGATGCAAGCTCCCTGGAGCCTTCCTTGGTCAACCCGGTTCATAGATTGATGGTCGCAGCTGAAGGTCGGTCTTCCAGTGCGTGTAGAAGCCGCATTTCTCCATCTGGTCGATACGAGTGCGCGCCCCATTGATCGTGGGGATGCTGTTCTCGATCCGGTCGCGAACCATGAAGAAGAGGTTGATCATCCCGCACGTCACTTTGACGTGGCAGCCAGCAACCGAGTCCAGGGGGTTATAGATGCGCGATCGCCGCGTCCTCACAGGCCACCCGCTCGATCTGGATCGTAATGTGCTCAAGCTTGTGATCCTTGCGCAGCCGCGCCGACACGGCTTGACGGACGTCCTCGGCATCTGCCCCGTCCGCCAGCACCACGTGCGCCGACGCGCTGGCCTGGTCGGCGCCCGTGACCCAGACGTGCAGGTCGTGCACGCCGGTTACGCCCGCTGTCTCCAACATGGCCTTGCGAACCTCGGCCACCACCATCTCCCGGGGTGCGCTCTCCAGCAGGATATTCGTGCTGTCGCGTAGCAGCACCCAGGTGCGAGGAAGCACCCACAGGCCGATCCCAATCGCGACGACCGGATCCACCCAGAGCCAGCCGGTAAAACGGATCACCAGGGCTGCGACGATGACCCCGAGGGAGCCCAGCATGTCGGCCCAGACCTCGAGGTATGCCCCCTTGACGTTGAGACTCTTGTCCTTGCCGGCGGACAACAGACGCATCGAGATCAGGTTGATCACAAGACCAAGGACCGCCACCACCAGCATGCCGGTGGACTCCACGGCCTCCGGCTCCCGGAGCCGCTGGATGCCCTCGACGAGCACATAGATGGCGACCCCGAACAGTAGGACGGCGTTGAAGGCGGCAGCGAGAATTTCGAACCGGCGGTAGCCGAAGGTGCGGCGGTCGTCGGGCTTGCGGGCGCCGATCCTGATCGCGACAAGAGCAATCGCCAGGGCGGCAGCGTCGGTGAACATGTGCGCGGCGTCCGACAGCAGCGCCAGACTGTTGAAGACGAAGCCCGCTGCGACCTCGGCGACCAGAAAGGTGCTCGTGAGTCCTAGCGCGATCGCCAATCTGCGGCTGTTGGTGTTCGCACCCGCGTGGTCGTGACCAGCGCCCATCGAATTAGCTCCCTCCCGCCACAACTGCGCCGCAAGTCAGGAACGCACGAAAACGTCAAACGCTTCAAGCCGTTCTACCTTGCGGCACCTGGAATAAGGATCCGCCCATTCCCATCTAAATGGTCAGGCACGTTCATGCTTAAAGCAGGAAGGAGAATTCGTCGTGGTGAAGATAAGACGCTCCACAGTCATTCCGGTGATCGCCGCCGGGCTCGCAAGCCTAGCCTTGGCCGGGTGCTCGACCTATGGGGCCGGAAACTACGGATACGCCGGTCGTTCATCTGCAAGTTACGGCTATGGCGCGCCGTATAGCTCCGGCCGCGCCTCGATCTATGTGGCGCCACGCGCCTACGACCGTGGGTACTATTCCTATTCCGGCGCGGGCCGCTACGGGTCGCGGGGATATTCCAGCGGCCACAACGGCTTCAGCCATCTGGGCGGGCGGCGGCACTAGGCGGCCTACGATCTCGGCCCGAAAATCTTCAGCAGCAGCACAAAGGCAAGCGCTGCGGCTGGCAAGATCGCAAGGCGGAGCCAGGGGTTGAGGCGCTTCAGGTTTCTCATGGGTCGCCCCTTTTACCGCGCTTTCGGCATTATCTGCGGCCCGCCGACATAGGGACGCAAGCTCCATGGGTCCGGCCTGAAGCCCTCGGGCTCCAAGTGGGTTGATAGACTGATGGTCCGTTTGTCTACGGCAAGGCACGCCTCACGAAGCGCCTCGGGCAGGGTTGGGTGCGCATGGCTGGTGCCGCCAATATCCTCGGCGGAGGCGCGAAACGCCATTGCGACAACCGCTTCGTGGATCAGTGAACCTGCGTCCGGCCGAAGGATGTGAACCCCGAGTATGTCGTCCGTTCGGCCGTCGGCCAAGACCTTCAGGAAACCGTCTGGTTCGAGCCTGGACTTGGCCATGGCGTTGGCCGATAACGGGAACTCACCGATCCGATACTCTACCTTGGAGGCCTTGAGCTCCTTCTCGGTCCTGCCCACCGAAGCCAGTTCTGGCCAAGTGTAGACCACGGCGAGAATGACCCCGTAGTCCACGTGACCGTCGCGGCCGGCAAGCATCTCACCGGGGGCGATCCCTTGGCCTTGTGAGCCAACATGGGCCCGCCGATCACGTCCCCGATGGCGTAGAGGCCGGGCACACTCGTTTGAAACCGCGCGCCCGCCTCCATCCTACCATCCTACCCTTAGCATCAAGCTTGACACTAAGGTCGTCCAGTCCGACCCCGGCTGTCATAGCGCGGCGGCCGATCGACATCAGCACATAGTCTCTCGATCACCCTAACTTCGATACGGTCGGCGGCAAGCAGACGGCCACGCCCCCTGAGCCAGGAGATACCGCTTTTCTTGAAGAGGTAGGCGACGCCCGCGCCGAGTTCGCCGACGACACGGGCCTTGGGCCATCACGGCCGGAAGGTCGGCGCGCACATTGTCGACCAGCACGCCGAAGGCTGCGAGCTTCTGGGCGGCCATCAGGCGCTCGGTGGACTGCAGCAGCGCCTTTGACGGGATGCAGCCGATGTTGGCATGTGCCGCCGAGCAGGTCTCTCGCCCCTCCGCCACCGCGACCTTCATGCCAAGCTCGCTGGCCCGAATGGCTGGGTAGGCGCCAGGGCCGCCGCCGATGATGACGACGTCATAGGTGGCCATTATTCGTTTGCTCCGGCAGCTGATCGCTCGTAGCCGAAGGCGGAATGGGCGCCGGCTTCAAGGCATAGAAGGCCTCGCGAACCCTCGTCACCCGCTCGGAACGCCCAAGGGTAAAGCGTTCACCATCCAGGATCGCCGGGATGGGCTCGCCAGAGCTAATCTCGAGGCTCTCCAATCGGGCGCGGGTGACCGTCTGGTCGGCGCGCCAACCGCGGAAGGCGGACATCACTGCGAGGCGGATCGTGTCGCCCACCCCGTCAACATCGATGGCGGCGGCTTCGAGCAACACCTCCAGATCGGTCTCCGGCGGCGGCAGCGGGCAGAGCACCACCACGGCCTCGGCTTTGGAGGCTGGCTGGCCCTCGAACCGGTATACAAGCTCAACCCCCAGCGCCTGCTTCAGGGCCGCCGCCCCTTGCTCCCAAGCCGCAGGTAGATCGCCTTCCCGGATAGCCTCGCGGGCCTCGGCGAAGAGGGAAGCGCCGCCGAACACGCCGGCCACGTAGAACCGGTGGGTTCCGACCTGTCCGCCATGCACAGCCTGAACAACGGGCCCTTCCAGCGTGTCATTCAGGGCTTCGCGCCAGGTGCGCGCGCCATAGAGGGCCTTGGGCAGCATGTTCATGGTGCCGCCGGGCAGCGGCATGAGCAACGGCCCAGCCTCGTCGCAGCGCTGCGCGGCGGCGCGGATGGTGCCGTCGCCGCCCAGGACGATCAACACGTCCAGGCCTGTGTCCATCGCTTCGTCCAAAGCTTGGTCGACGTTCTTGCCCACGACGTCCCACACCTTCACCGGCTTGATCTCGGCCGCCCTCAGGATGTCGAGGATAGCGCCCCGTGCGGAGGCGTCGCAGCCGCCGCTCGACGTGTTGAGGAGGACGCCGATGTCCAGGGATCCCAAGTCGGGTTTGAGCAGCATTGTGACTCGCGATGTGAACCGCGGCGCATCAGAGGTTTGATCTGGCCGGGTCTGGGAAGAGTCTGTCTGAATGGCTCGCCGGTGGCAGCGATTGCTACGCGTCGAAACTCTAGTCGTCGAAGAGGCCGCCGAGGAAACCACGCCGCCGGCCGTGGCCGCCACCGTGGTGACCCCCGCCTCCGTGAGGGCCGGCCCCGCGGCGGCCTCCGCCATGCTCACCCGAATATCCTCCGTCCCATGGCTGCCCGTACCCTGGCCGGGCCAGCGGCGGTTCGGGCGGAGGCGCTTGTGGGGCGGCCTCGTAGGCGGCGGTGCGCTCGATGATCTTGTCGAGTTCGCCGCGGTCTAGCCACACGCCACGGCACCTGGGACAATAGTCGATCTCGATTCCCTGCCGGTCGGCCATCACCAGGTCCACCCGACAGGCAGGGCATAGAAGGCCCGCTTCATGACGGGTTATCGGAGCGGGGGCGGGATCACTCATGGATAGTCTCCCTGGAAGCGCCCCGCCCGAAGGGGCGGAGCGTTCCGCCTCGAAGCCGACGAGGCTCAGTGGTGGCGATCATGCCGCGCGCGCGGGGCGACATAGTGGCGATCCCGCCGGCTGTCCCGGCGCACGTGGCGATCGTAGCGATCGTTGTACCCATAGGAGCGGGCGCTGTAGGTCCCGCCGGAGTACACGGAGCCCCCGTGGGCGTCGGCGTTCCCGGCGTGAGGCTGGGCGTAGCCATACGGCGCCGGGGCCGAGTAGCCGCCGTTGTAGCCCTGGCCGCGGTAAGCCTGCTGGCCATTGTAGGGCTGTTGATCGTAATAGCCCTGCTGGCCGCCGTAGCTATAGGGCTGGGCCGTGGCGGCCGTGCCGCCGAGAACCGAGAGAGCCGCAGCAGCGGCGATGAGGTACTTCATAGGAACTGCTCCCTTTGCCGGCGTCGAACCCACCGGCGATGAGGCACTATCGGCCTCCGGGTCTGAACCTGTGGGGAACGCCTGTCGTCATCTCCTGTTCATCTCGTGCGCGACCTGAGGACCTTCATAGCCTTCGAGCCCGCCGCACTGTGGGAGATTGCGACCCACGGCTTCAACTTGGCCCCGGCCTACGCCGATCCCCTCCCGGTGGGCTGGGATCGAGAGCGCGACGATCGCAGCGCAGGCATCCGGACCCTTCACCCCGTCGCGGTCGGCGCGGGCGGATTTGTGCTCGTCGGCATTGGCGTACTCGGTCGTGAATCCATGGGTCAGACCCGCATCATGGAGGGCCTGATCACGGGTGTTGGGCTCATCGGCGGCGGGGCCATTCTCAAGCAAGGAGGTAAGCCCTCCGGAACTGCGACCGCGGCCAGTTTATGGGCGACGGGGGCCCTCGGGGGCTGGTGCTGTCTGGCGGGGCGGCATTGCTCAAGTGCGCTGGTGACAGGAAAGCCATGCGCGCCAACAACGCACGGCACGCCACGCGCCGGTCGTCTCCCGGGTCGTGGTGTAGCTCGCCGACGCCCACGGAGCCGCTCGCGACGCCTGCTCCGTTCATTGTCTTCCGTCGCGGGCGCGCCCGTGGTCTTCTGGCCGGCGCTCTTGCCGAATGAGGGCACGAAAAGCTGCTGGAACTGGGCCGTGCGTCGAACCTCTCGGAAATTCCTGCTCCTGCCCCTGCTGGCGCTTCTGCCAGGTTTCGTTCACGCCCAGGAGTTGGATGCCCCGACTCCGGTCGGCCCGACCGCGCAAGGCGCTCTGGCCATGGAGATGAAGTCCAAACACGAGCATCATCGTCACGGCTATCAGCGCGTCCAGGGTGTCGTGGAGTTGCGGGAACCAGAACTGGAGGCTGGGCGCACGGTCACGAAGCTCGAGATGACGTTCGACTTCGACTGTGAGAGCCGACAGCTCCGGACCGTGAGGACAACCCGCCGCACCTGGACCGGCGAATACGCGGGGACATCGTACAGCCGAGAAGCGTGGCGGCCTCCGGCGATGGATGCCGAAACGCGCGCCTTGCGGCTCGTCTGCCGCGCCCCGGAGGCGTCGCCAAGCGAGGCCGCGCCCGTTCGCTCCAGTGCGCCACCACGGCGGTCCGAACCCCAGGTGGTCGTGATGCCCAGGAGCACGTCTCCCAAACGTTGAAGATGGGCGAGGTGAGCCGGCCTGTTGAGCGGGCCACAACTCGAAGGAGGACCTGCAAGACGGCAGGGAAACGCTCCGCGAGCGGCGAGGACGTCGGAAGACCGCTCCGTTTGCGGCCTGCAACAGCATTCCCTAAAGTTGAATCGGGTCGCACGTCGTCGTGCCATTCTGGAGTCTGGCCGATGAACGAGATTGCCTATTCCACCGAGCTGATCATCCGTCAGCCGGCGCAGGTCATTTGGCGTCGCCTGATCAGCTTCGACGAATACCCGAGTTGGAACCCGTATCAGAAGGTCGAGGGGGCCGCGAACGCTGGGGCGAAGGTCCGTTTCTCGGTGAATTGGGGCGATGTGGCGAGGAAGTCGGTTCCGGCCAGGATCACGGCGTTCGACCCGCCAAGGCGGCTGGAGTTCACAATCGGCTGGATCGGATTTCGGGAACGACGCTGGATCGAACTCGAGCCCGTCGAACAAGGGGTGCGGGTTCGCCATGGTGTCCGCTTCACCGGCTGGCTGGCGCAGATCGCGTTCAAGCACAAGCTCAAGATCGAGCGGCTCAAACCCTACTACGAGGCGTGGGGCGCCGCCTTGGCGGGGCGCGGTCGGTCTGCTGCTCCGCCACAAAACGGGAGGCCGCTGAACCGGCGTCAGCGTCGCGCCGCGCGGAAGAAAGCGGGCGCCTAGCTAGCGCGGGTTCGATGGCACATAGAGCCGTGCGGGTGCGGTCTCGGCAGAGGGCGACCGGGGAAGGACACCAGCCGAGTCTCAGTGCGCCAGCAGCCAGGCCATTGGGAGACCCTGCACAAGCTCCCGCGTGACGCCGCCAAAGACCCTCTCGCTGTACCGAGGCCGGCTATAGGCTCCGCTCACCAGGAGATCGCATCCCTCCGCTTCGGCGTGCTGCAGGATTTGTGCGAAAACGCCAGCGGCGCTCTTGGAGAGGTGAAGATGAGTTGCGGCGACCTGGTGTCGCGAAAGATGCTCGGCGACCTGCGCCAGGCGTTCGCTGCTGACCTCGTCGCCGACGCCGAGGACGACGACACGCTCCGCGCGCCTCAAAAGTGGGAGCGCTTCATGGACAGACCGCCGGGCTTCCCGGGCGTCCTTCCACGCGACCAGGACGTGCCGAAACGGGACGCGCGGCCGGAGCGAGCCAATCTGCAGGACCGGCGCTCCGGAGCGGGCGGAAAGCTCGGTGGGATCAGCTATCGCGAATTGTCCGCTCGCCGATGCGCCGACGATCGCCAGGTCAGCTGTGAGCAGATGCTCGTTGAGGATCAGATTCGGATCCGAGATGCCCGAGCACCAGTCGCTCACGACGTGGCGGCCGGCGAAGATGTCGTCGTGGACCGCCTGCGTGCTCTCGAGGGCCTCGCCGAAGGCCAAGGCTTGAAGCGCGGATCCACCCGCGCTCCCAAGGAGCGCTTCGTTCAGTATCGAGGGCTGCGGCCAAGCGAACGCGGCCACCGAGAGGCGGCCGCCGTAGACCTCCGCGAACTCGGCTGCAACCTCCAGGGTCTGACGCACCGTAGGGCTGGGGGTCGCATCCACCACGATATCGGCATAGGTCATCGCTCGCCTCCCATCAGCTCGGTCAAGGTCCGCGCCGCGGTGCGCGGGCGCGTCAGTATACGACGGCCTGCGATGGCTCGCCTTGCGATGTGTCAACATTGCGCAGACCTCCAGCCGGTCTCGACCATGGAAGCTTGCGATCGCTGCCGGGGCGTCGCAGACTCAAACGAAGCACCCAATGAAGGCGATCCTCAAGCATGCGGCAGAAGGTCAGTCGTGGAGCTGTGCTGCTCTTCGTCTCCTCTCTCATCGTGCTGGGCGGCGCATTATATCTCGTGTGGGCTGGTCCTGACGAACATGCGTACCGGGTCGCGCGAGCCGTCTTGGTGCCATAAAATAGTCTGTACGCCCCGGTGTCCGGATCCATAAGTGAACCCGGACACGCGGGCGCGGGGTCGTCAGCGCGCCGTCGGTCGCAAGATCAGGCGACAGATGGCCGGCAGGACGAACAGGGTCAGGGCCGTGGCTGTCACCAGTCCGCCGATGACCACGGTAGCGAGCGGCCGCTGGACTTCCGCGCCGGTCTCGGTGGCGAGCGCCATCGGCACGAAGCCCAGCGAGGCCACCAGCCCGGTCATGAGCACCGGGCGCAGCCGCTCCATGGCCCCGTCGACGATGGCATGATCCAGAGAGGCTCCCCGCTCCAGCCGCTGCCGTATGGCCGTCATCATCACCAGGCCGTTCAGCACCGCCACCCCGGACAAGGCGATGAACCCGACCGCGGCGGATACGGAGAACGGCATGCCACGCCCGGCCAGGGCGAACACCCCGCCGGCCAGGGCGAGCGGAATGGCGGAGAAGACGCCGAGCGCCGGCTTGACCCCGCCCAGCGCCATGTAGAGAAGCGCGAAGATCAGGAGGAAGCAGAGTGGCACGACAAGCGCCAGTCGGGCCTGCGCGGCCTTGAGGTTCTCGTACTGCCCGCCCCACTCGACCCAGGCGCCCGGCGGCAGCTTGACCTCGCTTTCGACCTTCCGCTGCGCTTCGGCGACGAAAGACCCCAGGTCGTTGCCGCGAACGTTCGCTTGCACGACGACGCGCCGCTTGCCGTTCTCGCGACTGACCTGGTTCAGCCCTTCGGAATAGGTGAAACGGGCCACGTCGCGCAGCGGCACAGACTGGCGTGCGCCGCCACCGGCGTCCGGTAGGAGCACCGGTAGGGCGGCCACGGCGTCAAGGTCATTGCGGACGGCGTTTGGCAACCGCACGACGATGTCGAAGCGCCGGTCGCCCTGGAACACCAGGCCGGACTCGCGACCGCCCATGGCCACGGCGATGGTGTCGGCCACCTCCTCCACAGTCAGACCCAGGCGGCCGATCGCATCACGGTCGACCGCAATGTCCAGGGTGGGGAAGCCGCTTGTCTGTTCAGCCTTGACGTCTGCGGCTCCCGGAACAGTCTGGAGAACGCTGGCGACCCGACCGGCGGTCTGGGCGAGCGCGTCCAGATCGTCGCCATAGATCTTGATGGCGACATCGCCCCTGACTCCAGCGATGAGCTCGTTGAAGCGCATCTGGATCGGCTGGGTGAACTCGAACACGTTGCCGGTGAGGCCCTCCAGCCGCTCTTCCATCCGCGTGACGAGCTCAGCTTTCGTTTCGCCCTTGTTGGGCCAATCCTCCTGCGGCTTCAGGATGATGAAGCTGTCGGAGGCGTTCGGCGGCATCGGGTCGCTGGCGACCTCCGCCGTGCCTGTCTTCGAGTAGACATAAGCGACCTCTGGGAAGCTCGCGATCACACGCTCCACCTGCCGCTGCATCCGCAAGGACTGCTCCAGCGATGTGGACGGGATGCGCAGCGCCTGGACGGCCAAGTCCTTCTCATCCAACTGCGGCGCGAACTCCCGGCCGAGGAAGCTGAACACCACGCCCGCGGCTACGAACACTGCAGCGGACGCCAGGATGACGGGCAAGGGCCGCGCGATCGTCCTTCGAAGCAGCGGCTCGTAGCGAGCCTTCGCCCAGCGGATCGGCCGAACCTCCTTCTCGGCCACCTTGCCGCGGATCAGGAGGGCGATCATCGCCGGCACAAAGGTCAGCGACAGGACAAAGGCCGCCGCCAGGGCCAACATCACAGTAATGGCCATCGGCGAAAAGGTCTTGCCCTCCACCCCTGTGAAGGTGAGCAGCGGGGCATAGACGAGGAGGATGATCGCCTGACCGTAGACCGTGGGTTGGATCATCTCGCGCGCCGCCTCTCGGGTCTCCCCGAGCCGCTCCTGCAGCGTCAGCAGGCGGCCCTCGTGGTGCTGCCGCTCGGCCAGTCGGCGCAGGCTGTTCTCCACAATGATCACCGCGCCATCCACGATGAGCCCGAAGTCGAGCGCCCCCAGGCTCATCAGGTTTCCGGAGACGCCCAATCGGTTCATGCCGATGGCCGTCATCAACATCGACACCGGAATCACCAGCGCCGTGATGAGCGCGGCGCGGAAGTTGCCGAGCAGCAGGAAGAGAACGACAATGACCAGCAAGGCGCCTTCGGCGAGGTTCTTCTCCACGGTCTTGATGGTCGCGTTGACGAGCTTGGAACGGTCATAGACCACCTGTACACGCACCCCGGGCGGCGTGGTCTTGGCGATCTCCTGCAGCCGCTCGGCCGACGCCCGCGCCACTGTCCGGCTGTTCTCGCCCGTGAGCATCAGCACCGTGCCGACCACCACTTCCTCGCCATTCTCGGAGCCCGCCCCGGTGCGCAGGGCCCCGCCGATCTTGACCTCGGCCACGTCGCGCACTGCGACGGCGACGCCGCCGCGCGTGGCGACAACCGCTCGCGCGATCTCATCGGCCGAGCGCACCCGGGCGTCGGTACGCACGAGGAAGGCTTCCCCGGCCCGCTCGACGAAGTTCGCGCCCACCGTCAGGTTGGCGGCCTCCAGCGCCCGGGAGAGGTCGGTGAAGGAGACACCGTAAGAAGCCAGGCGGGTGGGGTTTGGCGTGACGACGAATTGCTTGTCGTAGCCGCCGATGGAATCCACGCCGGCGACGCCGACCACACTGCGCATCTGCGGCCGGACGATCCAGTCCTGGACCTCGCGCAGGTAGGCCGCCTGCGCGACCGGATCGGTCAGGCGCTCGCCAGTGACGGTCAGGTACGCGCCGTCGGATTGCCACCCCGGCTGTCCGTCCCGCCGCGGCGCGCCGCGGCCCTGCGGATACTCAAACTCGACGGTCCACATCAGGACCTCGCCGAGGCCGGTCGAGATCGGTCCCATCATGGGTTGGGCGCCTTCGGGAAGGCTTTCTCGGGCCTGGATGAGCCGTTCGGCCACCTGCTGGCGGGCGAAGTAGACATCGGTGCGCTCGGCGAAGACCACGGTGACCTGGCTGAAGCCGTTGCGCGAGATCGAACGTGTGCTCTGCAGCCCCGGGATGCCCGCCATCGCGGTTTCCACCGGGTAGGTCACCAGCTTTTCGACCTCGGCGGGCGCCAGGGCCGGCGCGACGGTGTTGATCTGCACCTGCTTGTTGGTGATATCCGGCACCGCGTCGATCGGCAGCCGGATGAGATTGTAGAGGCCCAGCGCCGCCACCAGGGCGACGAGGAAGACGACGGTCCAGCGGAAGCGGACCGAAAGATCCAGGATGCGGCCGATCATGACGCCACCAGCTCCGTGTTCGAATGGTTCGACCTAGTGGCCATGTTCCGCCTCGCCCTTGCCGAGTTCCGCCTTCAGGACGAAGGCGTTGGACGCGGCGATCACGTCGCCGGGGCGCAGGCCCTCCAGAACCTCGGCCCGCCCCCCCGTGCGCTGCCCAGCGGTGACCGGTTGCGCGCGGAATCCCTTGGACGTGCGGACGAAGACGACGGAGCGCCCCTCCACCGTCTGGATCGCCTCGTCCGGCACGACGATGGCGCGGGTGGCGGCCCGAGCGGATGTGATCCGCACCTGCACCAACTGGCCGGGACGCAGGTCAGCCAATGGCCCTGCCGGGGTCAGCACCACGGTGGCGGCGCGGGTCTGCTCATCGACGGTGGGCGTCGCCGAGCGCACCACAGCGGGGATCGCGGTCCCGCCGCTGGTCTCGATCACGGCCTTGTCGCCAGGCTGCACACGCTGCGCGTCGAGCGCCGGCACGGCGGCTTCAACTTGGATTCGACTCGAATCGGCGATGCGGAAGAGTTCGGTCTCGGGTTGGACGAAGGCGCCCAGGCTTACGGACATGGCGCTCACGCGACCATTGATCGGACTGGTCACACGCACATAGCGCCCGTCAGGCGAGATGTCGGCGGCCCCAGCCGCCGCGGAGGCGCGCCGGGATTCGGCTTGGGCGGCCACGAGCGAGGCCTCAGCCGCCTCGTAGTCCTGCCGGGCGCCGACCTTCTGCTCGAATAGGCGACGCTCGCGTGCCGCCACCTTGCGCGCCAGGTCGGCGCGCGCCGCCGCGGTGGCCCGGTCCGCCGCGATCTGGGCCGCTTCCCGGCTTTCCACGAGCGCCAGGGTTTCCCCGGCGCGGACGGGATCGCCGAGACGCTTGTTGATGCGCGCGATGGAGCCCGCCGCCCGCGCCGTCAGCGCCGCCTGCCCAGACGGCTCGGCCTCGACAGTGGCTTGGGCGCGGATCTCGGCCCCCAACCCGCCGACCGCGACCGGCTGGAGTTGTATGCCCGCAGTCTTGATCCGGGCGTCGTCCATCGCGACGACTTCGGCTTCCGCGCCTTCCTCGGCGTGGGCCTCGCCTTCGGCGTGTCCCGCCTCTTCGGCATGACCCGCCTCTCCCTGTTCTTTGGGAGCGTCGGCGGTGGGTGGGGGTTTGGGGGTGGTGAGCTTGGCGGCGGTGAAGCCGATGCCGGTGGCGGCGACGAGGGCGGCGCCGGCCAGCAGCCAGGTT
>NZ_MEEX01000024.1 GCF_001724605.1 Phenylobacterium sp. SCN 70-31 | reverse complement strand
GCCAGCCGGTCGAGCGTGGCCAGAGCCAGCGTATCGATGTCGGGTCCCTCGGACATGAGGGACATCCAACCACCCCGCTACGTCAGAAGCGGACGTAGGCGAGCGGGCGCACCGCGATTTTCTGCTTCCGCTCCCTTCTCCGCTCGTCGTGGCCGGGCTTGTCCCGGCCATCCAGAGACGCCGGGAATCGGATGGCGGCGCGGCGAGGCGTGGGGCGCCCCCCTCCGCCACCCGTGCTTCTGGCTCGCCGGGACAAGCCCGGCGATGACGAAGGGGTGGGGGATGACGAGGCGATGACGGGTGAACGGGCGTCGGGGAGGCCCTTTGGGGACAACCCGAGAGGTCGGGGAGGCAGGCGGCCGGGGGACCGGCCGCCCTACCCGTCAGAAATCGAAGTTCACACCGAAGTTGAACTGCCGGCCGTAGTAGGTGAGCAGCGTCGGGTCGGAACGGCCGCCCTGGTACTGGATCGTCGGTTCGTCGGTGAGGTTCTTGACGTTGAAGAACACGCTGTGCCGGTCGCGCACGCGGACCTTGACCGCGACGTCCCAGACGCTCGACTTCGCATTGTAGACGTCGAGCGCGGCGCGGGCGCCCACCGACTCCAGCCGCTTGGAGAGATAGTTGTAGGACAACCTGACACTCACCGGCCCCTGAACGTAGGACACCACACCGTTCAGGGTGTGACGCGGCGAGTTGACCAGGGGCAGGTCCTCGGTGCGGCCCGGATAGGCGCCCTCGGAGTCGAGCCAGGTGTAGTTGGCCTCGATCCCCAGGCCCGAGAACAGGCCCGGCAGGCTGGTGAACTGTTGCACCCAGGCCACCTCCACGCCGGTCACCTTCCCGCCCTCGCCGTTCTGCCGGGTCCGCTCGTCGACGCCATCGGCGGCAATGCGGCTGGAACTGAAGACGAAGTCGGAGATGTCCTTGTAGAACACGCCCGCCGAGACCAGGCCGACCGGGGGCAGGAAGTACTCGGCCGAGGCGTCGAGATTGAGCGATTCCGCCGGCTTCAGGTTGGGGTTGCCGATGATCCGCTGGTTCAGCTGGGCGTTCTCCTGCCGGGACGGCACGAGATCGCCCGGGGGTGGACGCGAGATCGACTGGGTGACGGCGCCCCGCAGGACCAGACGGTCGTCCATCGCCGTGTAGCGGACCTGCACGCCGGGCAGCACGTTCGTGTAGCTGTTGGAGTCGCTCACCCGGGTGATGGACTGGATGGCGCCGTTGTTGGTGACGACCGCGTTCGCCTCGCTCGACACCTTGGTGTGCTCGACGCGGGCGCCGGCGACGACCTGGAAGGCGTCGAGGTCGATCGTGCCCATCAGGTAGCCGGCATAGATGTCCTCGCCGATGGTGAAGTCGGCGTTGGCGCGGGTCTCCTCGGTGAACAGGCGGGCGGCGGCGGTCTGGGTGAAGGCGCCGGGGTTGGTCTGCTGAAGCTGGAGGTACTTCCGCCAGTCCGGCGTGAAGCCGACCAGGACGGCCCGCCCGTCGGACGCCTTCATGAAGTCGGGGCTGGACAGGGGCTCCAGGAGGTCGGCGACGGGCACGCCGACGAGACCGGTGTAGCGGACGGTCAGCGGCTGGGCCTGGGCGGCGTCCTTCAGGGTCACCCGGACGCCGCCCTTCATGCGGACCGGCACGGCGCCGGTGAACTCGCGGGCGAAGTTGGAATCGAAGGACCACTCCTTCTCGGTCCGCGGCACCTGATTGGTGTCGAACTGGCGGAACGCCAACCGGCTGGGGTCGGTGACATCGATGTTGTTGGTGATGGTGAAGACCGGGAAGTCGCGATCCGACCGGTCGTAGGCGAGGTTCACGCCGTTGAACGAGTTCACCAGTTGCAGCGTGACCGGATAGGTCTTGCGCGCCTTCGAGAAGGCGACGCGACCGTCCACCGTCCAGGCGCCGGCCCGATGCTCGGCGCCGCCGGAGTACATCTGGAAGACGTTCTTCGGCTCGCGGTAGAAGGCGATGGTGTCGATCCGCCCGCCGGTGGAGGTGGCGCCGTCCGGGGTGACATTGGCCAGGGTGGCCGCGTTCGGCCGATAGTCCGTGCCCTGGTGATTCAGGTCCCGGTAGTCGTAGTGATAGATGCCGCGCAGGAACGCGCGCGTACTGTCGGTGGGCCGGAAGTCGAACGTCAGGCCCGCGCCGATCTTGTCCTTGATCTCGGTGCGGTCGTAATAGAATGTCCGGTTGATCGTCTTCCGATCCTGGGCGTCGACGTCGTAGCCCGTCTGCATCACGTCGTAGCCGCGCTCGTCACGGAAGTAGTAAAGCGACCCGAGAAGACCGAACTGTCCGTCCGCGCCGAAGGTGTTCGAGACCGTGGCGCCCGCCTGGTAGTTCCAGTTGCCCCGCAGGTCGTTGTAGGTCCCGCCCGCCGCGCCTTCGATCACGAGGCCCCGACGGTCGAACGCCGATTTCGTCACCAGATTCACCGTGCCGCCGATAGCGTCGGCCGACATGTCGGCGGTCGGCGATTTGACCACCTCCACCCGCGCCAGCATGTTCGCCGGGAAGCTGTCGAGGGCGATGTCGCGGTTGCCGTCGACGTTGGTCATGCGCAGGCCGTCGACGGTGACGGTGTTGTACTGGGGCGCCAGGCCCCGGATGGTCGCTGTCCGCTGGACGCCGGCGCGGGTCTCGACCGAGACGCCGGGGAGCCGGACCAGGGCGTCGCCGATGTTGCCCTCGCGGATCTGGCCCAGGGCGTCGGCGGACACCACCGTCCGCAGGCTGGGCGCCTGGCGCTGGAGGTTGATGGCGCCGGCCTGGCCTTCGAGCCGGGCCACGACCAGGATCTCGTCGACGTTCACCGCCGCACTGGTCAGCCGGATGTTCTGGCGGGTGGGTGCGCCGGCGGCCACGGTGACGGGAATGCGCTGGGCGTCCAGGCCAGCGTAGGTGACGACGAGGATGTAGTCGCCCGGCCCGAGGTTGGCGATCACGAAGCCGCCGTCCTGGGCCGTGACCGATTCTCGACCGGCCTCGCCCACCCGCACGACGGCGCCCGCCAGCGCGTTGCCGCTGGCCGCGTTCGTGACGACGCCGACGAGGTCCTCGGCGAAGGCGGTGGCCGGAAGACAGGCGAGCGCGGTGCAGGCCAAAAGGCGCGCGATAAGGCGCGGGCGGGTCGTCTTGGGCATGTCGGATAGTCCCCCTGGTGAGGGGTCGCTCACTAAGAGGGCGTTGCGACGTTTGCGAAACGGTCGGATGAACCAATTGTGTCGCGAACCGGGTCGGCGCGCGCGGCCGTGGCCCTTGCCGAGGGCCGAAGTCGGCCATATTCATTAGATTTCTAATTATTTGGATGTCGGACGGAGAGACGCAGATGCTGGACGGCAAGGTCGCGCTCATCACCGGCGCCGCGCGTTGGTTGGGGCGGGGGTATGCGGAGACCTTCGCCGCCCAGGGCGCGGCGGTGATCGTCGCCGACATCGACGCGGCGGGCGCGCAGGCCGTGGCCCGGTCGATCCGCGACGGCGGCGGACAGGCCGTCGCCGTGGAGATGGACGTGTCGTCGGAGGCCTCGGTCGAGGCGGGCGTCGCCGAGGCGCGCAGGGCGTTTGGCGGGATCTCGGTGCTGGTGAACAACGCCGGGGGGCTGTTCGCGCCGACCCAGGCGGCGGAGACCTTCTCGGTCGAGCAGTGGACCCGGGCGATCTCGGTGAACCTGACGGGAAGCTGGCTCTGCGCCCGCGCGGTCATTCCCGAGATGAAGGCCGCCCGGCGGGGACGCATCATCAACGTGACCTCGACCACGCTGGACCACGGACTTCCCACCGAGATGGTCCCCTACATCTCGTCCAAGGGCGGCGTCGTGGGCCTGACCCGGTCGCTGGCGCGGGAGCTGGGGCCCTACGAGATCACGGTGAACGCCGTCGCGCCCGGCCTGATCCAGCCGCAGACGCGGAAGGACGGGAGCCCCCTGTCCGAAGAGAAGCTCCGGAGCATCTTCGACCTGGTGGTGGCCAACCAGTGCATCCCCCGGCGGGGCGAGGTGGCGGACCTGGCCGGGCCGGTGGCGTTCCTGGCCTCGGACGCGGCGCGCTTCATCACCGGACAGGTGCTGAACGTCGACGGGGGCTGGGCGCTGAAGTAGCCCGAGGCGTCCGAGCGGGAGGTCCGGGGGCCTACTTCCGGAAGTGGGCGTGGATGCGCTCGGCCAGGGCCTCGGAGACGCCGTCCACCTTGGCGAGGTCCTCGACGCTGGCGCGGGCGACGCCGCTGGCGCTGCCGAAGGCGTGCAGGAGGGCCCGCTTGCGGCCCGGACCGACGCCCTCGATCTCGTCGAGGGGATTCCGCTTCATGTCGGCCGCGCGCCGGGTGCGGTGGCTGCCGATGGCGAAGCGGTGGGCCTCGTCGCGCAGGCGCTGGAGGTAGTAGAGCACCGGGCTCTTGGGCTCGAGCATGAAGTAGGGCTTGCCCGGAATGTAGAAGCGCTCGAGCCCGGCGTCGCGGTCGGGGCCCTTGGCCACCCCCACCACGGGGATGTCGTCGACGCCGAGGTCGGCCATGATCTCCATCACCGCGGCCACCTGGCCCTGGCCGCCGTCGATCAGCACCAGATCGGGACGGACGACATCGGCCGCCCCCTCCTCCTCTTCCTTCACCAGGCGGCCGAAGCGGCGGCGCAGCACCTCCTTCATCATCCCGAAGTCGTCGCCGGGGGTGATGTCGGAGCCCTTGATGTTGAACTTGCGATACTGGGTCTTCTGAAAGCCCTCGGGGCCGGCCACGATCATGCCGCCGACGGCGTTGGTCCCCATGATGTGGCTGTTGTCGTAGACCTCGATCCGCTCGGGACTGGCCTCGAGGCCGAACGCTTCGCAGACCCCGGCCAACAGCCGGGTCTGGGCCGAGCCCTCGGCCATCTTGCGGCCCAGCGCCTCGCGGGCGTTGGTGAGGGCGTGCTGGACGAGCTGCTTCTTCTCCCCGCGCTGGGGCCGGGCGATCTCGACCCGGCGGCCGGATTTCTGCTGGAACGCCTCGGCGAGCAGCTCGCGCTCGGCCGGCTCGACGTTGACCAGGATCAGCTTCGGGATCGGCCGGTCGTCGTAGAACTGGCCCAGGAAGGCGCCCATGATGTCGGGATCTTCGTCCGTCCTGTCCACGCCCCCCTGCGGGATCTTGGGAAAATAGGCGCGGTTGCCCCAGTTCTGGCCGGCGCGGAAGAAGAAGACCTGGACGCAGGCCTGGCCGCCCTCGGCATGGAGGGCGAAGACGTCGGCCTCCTCCAGGCTCTCGGGATTGATCTGGGTCTCCTGGGCGACGCTGGCCAGGGCGCGGATGCGGTCGCGGAGGGCGGCGGCGCGCTCGAACTCCATGTCGTCGGAGGCGGCCTGCATCTGCTCGGACATGCGCTGCATGACGAGGCGCGACCGGCCGCGGAGGAAGTCGCCGGCCTGCTCCACCAGGGCGTTGTAGTCGTCGAGGGCGATGAGGCCGGTGCAGGGGGCGGCGCAGCGCTTGATCTGGTGCAGCATGCAGGGGCGCGTGCGGCTCTCGTAGACGCTGTCCGAGCACGAGCGCAGCAGGAACGCCTTCTGGAGGGTGTTGAGCGTGCGGTTGACCGCCCCGGCGCTGGCGAAGGGGCCGAAGTAGTCGCCGCGGATGGTGTGGGCGCCGCGATGCTTGCGGAGCTGGGCGGCCGGGTGCTCGCGGCGGATGACGATCTCGGGGAACGACTTGTCGTCGCGCAGCAGGACGTTGAAGCGCGGCTTGAGCTGCTTGATGAGGTTGATCTCGAGCAGCAGGGCGTCGGTCTCGGTGCGGGTGACGACGAACTCCATCGCCCGCGTGGCGTCGACCATGTGGGCGATGCGCTGGGTGTGGAAACGGCCCTGGGCGTACTGGACCACGCGCTTCTTCAGGCTGCGCGCCTTGCCGACATAGAGCACCTCGCCGTCCTCGCCGACCATGCGGTAGACGCCCGGCCGATCGGGCAGGCGACGGACCTCGTCCTTGATCAGGGCGGCGCCCTTCAGGGCGGCGGGCGCTTCGGGGGAATCCGGCATCGGGCGGAATATAGGCGAGTCCGGCGCGGCTTTCCCGTGCGGTCGCGGGAACGGCCGCAATCGCCAAGCGTTGCCGCTGGAGAAACACGGATACCCCAATGCGCGTGGACGACGCCGACGCGGCAGAGAACGATGACGTTCCACGCTCCGCCATAGATTTCCGAAGCCTCTTCGTCGCCCTGCCCAGCCCCTACATGGTGGTGGATCAGCGGCTGCGGATGGTGGAAGCGAACGCAGCCTATTGCGCCGTGGTCGAGCGGCCGCGCGAGGCGATGATCGGCCAGCCGCTCTTCGATCTCTTTCCGGAGCCGGGCGAGAACGGGGTGCGCCTGCGGGAGTCGCTCCAGCGGGTTCTCGACACCGGACGGAGCGACACCCTGGCCCTGCTGCCCTATCCCATCGCCCGGCCCGAAAGCCGCGGCGGCGGGATGGAGATGCGCTACTGGACGGTGGTGCATACGCCGCTGACCGACGCGGCGGGGCGCACCCGGTTCATCGTGCAGAACACCGTGGACGTCACCGAACTGGCGCGGCTGAAGGACATGGCCTTCGGGCTGTCGGAGCCGGAGCCGGGCGAGAAGGACATCCTGCAGCGGGTGATGGAGTTGGAGGCCGCGCACCGGGTGCTGCTGGGGGAGACCCAGGACCTGAGGGCGCTGTTCATGCAGGCGCCGGGGTTCATGGCGCTGCTGCAGGGCCCGGACCTGAAGTTCGTCCTGGCCAACCATGCCTACATGCAGCTGGTCGGCGACCGGCCGATCATCGGCCTGACCGTGGACGACGCCCTGCCCGAGCTGCGCGATCAGGGCTTCACCGAACTGTTGCAAGGGGTGATGGAGAGCCGCCGCCCCTATATCGGGCGGGCCATGCCCGCGCGCCTGCAGCGGACCTCGGACGGGACGCTGGAGGAACGTTTCGTGGACTTCGTCTACCAGCCCGTGCTGGGCGACGACGGCGACGTGAAGGGCGTGTTCGTGGAAGGCAGCGACATCACCGACCGGGTGCTGGCCGAACGCCAGCAGAAGCTGCTGATCGACGAGTTGAACCACCGGGTGAAGAACACCCTGGCGACCGTGCAGGCCATCGCGCGCCAGACCGCGCGCGCCACGCCGGACCCCGCCGCGTTCCCGGCGGCGTTCGAAGCGCGCCTGCTGGCGCTGTCGAACACGCACAACCTGCTGACGGCGGCCCGCTGGGAGAGCGCCGGCCTGGCCGATGTCCTGCGCTCGGAACTGGCCCCGTATGGCGAGGGACGCTTCCGACTGGCGGGGCGGGCGGTGGCGCTCTCGCCGGCCGAGGCGGTGGCGCTGGGGCTGGTGTTCCACGAACTGGCGACCAACGCCGCCAAGCACGGCGCCCTGAGCACGCCCGAGGGGCGGGTCGAAGCGACCTGGACCGTGGCCCACTCCCGCCTCGACCTGACCTGGCGCGAGCACGGCGGACCCAAGCCGACAGCCGCGCCACGACACGGCTTCGGCTGGCGGCTGATCGAGCGCAGCCTGGCCGGCCAGCTCGGCGGACGCGCCGTCCTGTCGCTGGCGGCGGACGGGCTGACCTGTCGCATCGCACTGCCGCTCCAAGGGGGTTGACCCGGCCCCGGGGGTGGGCCGGATAGCAGGGCCGGTCAGCAATCCGCGAGGTGGTTCATGTCGGCATCCGACCTCTTTCTCCTCCCGGCCGGAGCTGCGCGCCGGCTTGGCGTCTCTCAGAAGGCGCTGCGGATCTATGAGGAACATGGCCTCATCTCACCGGGACGGACGCCGGCAGGCTGGCGCGCCTATGGGCCGGACGAGATGCAGCGCGCCGGCGAGATCGCGGCCTTGCGCGGTCTGGGGTTCAGCCTGGCTCAGGTACGGCGGGCGTTGCTCGGCGACACGGCAGGCCTGGAACCGGCCCTGGCGACGCATCAGGCGCGACTGGAGGCCGAACTGGGCGCTGTCTCCCATCGGGTGAGCAAGGTGCGCGCCTTGCGCGAGGCGCTGGCGGACGGCCGGGCGCCGACGATCTCGGACCTGACGCGTCTGGCTAGCCAGGAGGCCGGGCCGGTCTGCACATTCGACCTGCCCTGGCCCTGGGGCGGCGAGCGGTTCGAACTTCGCCAAAGCGCACCTCTGACATGGATCACGGGCCCACTGGGCAGCGGCAAGACGCGCCTTGCCCGCGCCATCGCCGAACACATTCCGGGTGGCGTGTTCCTGCCGATGGAGCGGCGGGCCGCCCCTACGGCAGTCGACACTCCCGAACTCGCGGCCCGGCGCGATGCGGCCAAAGCCTGGCTGATCGAAGACGGGGCCACCGACAGCGCCGCGCTTTCCGAGTTGCTGGGCGCGCTGGAGGACCATGCTCCTGCCGCGCTTGTAGTCGATATGATCGAACATGGGCTCGACGAGGCGACGGAGCGGGCCGTGGCCGCGCACTTGCGGCGCCGCGAGCCTGGGGCGCCGGCGCTGTTTCTCATGACCCGCTCGTCGGCGATGCTGGACCTGGAGGCGACCGCAATGGACGAAGCGATCCTTTACTGCCCCGCCAACCACAGCCCGCCGATCATGGTGACGCCGCGTCCTGGCGCATCGGGCTACGACGCGGTGGCCGGCTGCCTGGCCCCGCCGGCGGTCCGGACGCGAACGGCCGGCATGGTCGCGTGGCGTCCAAATCTCCCGGCGCAGGCCGGCTAGACCTTGACCGCCCCTGAGGCCAGGCGGTCGAAGACGGCCTTGGTGAGCTTGATGTAGCCCTTCTTGGGATCGCGGAAATACAGGGGCCCCTTGATCCGGGCCGGATCGTAGCCCTCCTCCACCAGGTCGACCTTGCGGAGCTTGAAGGTGCCGGTGGTGTCCATGCGGGGCAGCAGGCGGACGAACAGGGGCTGGGCGTAGGGCGGCAGCTCCTGGGCCACGTGATCGCCGAAGGCCTTGGCGTCGAAGGCGCCGTCCATCACCAGGGCCGCCATGCCGGCGCGGCCGTCGGCGCCCTCGACCTCGACGCCATAGACGTTGGCTTCCTCGATCCCCTGGAAGGCGGAGAGGCGTTCGGCCACCTCGCCGGTGGACACGTTCTCGCCCTTCCAGCGGAAGGTGTCGCCGATACGGTCCACGAAATAGAAGTAGCCCTCGGCGTCCATCTTCATCAGGTCGCCGGTGGCGAACCAGGCGTCGCCGCGCGCCAGCACGTTCTGGATGATCTTCTTCTCGGAGGCGGCGCGGTCGAGATAACCGGTGAACTCGGTGCGGGCGTCGCCGGCGATCTTGCCGACGCACTGGCCCACCTGCCCCGGCCCGCATTCGATGCAGAGACCGTCGGTCCCACGGATCACGCTCTCGGTCTCGACGTCGTACTGGACGAGCCGGATGTTGACCTTGCCGCGCATCCACTTGGGCACGCGGCCGATGGCCCCTTCCTTGCCGTCGAAGTTGAACAGGCTGACGTTGCCCTCTGTGGAGCCGTAGAATTCCAGGATGTCGGGGATGCGGAAGCGCTGCTTCAGCTTCGGCCAGACGTCGGGGCGCAGGCCGTTGCCGAACGCCAGCCTGATCTTGTGGCGGGTCTCGTCCTCGTCGGGCTCGTGATTGATCAGGTAGCGGCACAGCTCGCCGATGTAGACGAACATGGTGCAGCCCTCGGCGACGATATCCTTCCAGAAGTGGGTGGCCGAGAACTTCCGCCGCAGGACCACCGAACCGCCGTTGAGCAGGGCGGCGCCCAGGGCGCAGAGGCCGCCGGTGGCGTGATAGAGCGGCAGGGCGACGTAGATGCGGTCCTTCGCCGTCGCCCCCGTCGCCCCGGCGAAGCCGCGCATGTAGAGCTGGGCTCGCATGTGGGTGATGCGGGCCGCCTTGGGCAGGCCCGTCGTCCCGGACGTGTAGATGAGCAGCGCCGTGTCGGACGCCGTCATGTCCTCGCGCACAGAACGGTCGGGCGGAAGCTGGCTGCAACTCTTGAGCGCCTGGACCAGGTCCCGCTGGTCGCCTTGGGCGGGACCGAGAACCCATTGCTGCATCGGTCGTTCGAGGCCGTCCTTGGCCTGCTCGAAGACGGGCGACGTCTCGGGATCGACGACGACGTGGGACGCGCCCGAGATGTTGAGGCAGTGGGCCAGCGGCTGGCCGGCGAGCTGGTTGTTGATGAGCGCGGTGACCACGCCGACCTTGCTGAGGCCGTACCAGACGGGGAAATACTCCAGCCGGTTGGGCATGAAGAGCGCCACCGTCTGGCCGCGCCGCAGACCCAGCCCCTTGGCCCAGTGGGCGTAGCGGTTGGCCATGGCGTCCATCTCGCCATAGGTGAGCGTGCGCCCCTCGAACGTCAGGGCCCGCTCGTTCCGCCAGCGATCGACGGCGGCCTGGAGGTCGTCGCAGAGCAGGTCGCCGCTGTCGCGGGCGATGGACTTCACCCGCTTCAGCGTCCGATTGAGCCCCTGCCAGAATCGCCAGTCGCGTTTGAGCCTGGCCTTGAACCGCATCCGCACCTCCCGTCGGACCGCCAGCTTGGCGAGCGCCGGTCAGGGCGGTCAAGCGGCGCCGTGGACTTGATGGAGTCCCGGCGTCGTCGGGCGACCCCCGCCAGCAGAGGGCGGCGAGCAGGGCCGCAATTGTGGCGGCGCGACGGCGGCTTTCCGACTGGTTTTCGGCCGCCACAGCCAAGCAGTCTTATGTATTTATCTCATAATTCCAGGGCGAGAGATCCTGAATTCGCGCATTCCGGAACCTAGTTGGAGTAACTCCGTTTGAATTTCCCGACACAGTCCTGGAGGGATAATCATGTCGATGGAATATACCCGCCCCAGCGGCGCGAATTCAGTGACCGAAAGCGAAGGCGTGATGTTCGCGGCCCAGCCGGTCTGGGACCGTAACCGCAAGCGCCGCCCCGGCCTCGGCCGCAAAACCGCGGCGCCGATGGCCGCCGAGGCTTCGGCTTACGAACCGGCGGATGCGCCCCCCCGCGCCCGGAAGACGGGCCAACGCACCTCCGTCGCGCCGGTCGCGCTGACCGCCGGTGTCGCCGGCCTCGTGGCCCTGGGCGCCGCCGGCTGGTTCATCACCCGGGACGCCGGGGTTCCCGAGATCGCGCCCGGCGACACCGCCGCGCTGGAAGTGGCCACCGCGCCCATCGCGCCCGCCCCGCTGCCTCCGATGGCCCCGGCCGCGGCCGATGTCGCGGCGCCTGTCGCCGGCCCCGGGGCGGCGCCCCCGACGGTGAACGATCCGGTTCCCGCGCGATCGGCCCCCGTCGCGCGCACGCGCCCCGCGGCGCCGGCCGCGGCTCCCAGCGTGAACGAAAGCGGGCTGGACGCCTCGGCGTCGTCCGCGCTGCCGGACGGCCCGCAGCCCTATACGACGCTGAACCCGGACTCGGTGGCCGCGCCGCCCCCGGTCGAAAACGCGGCGCCGGTCGAGAGCGCCGCCCCGCCGATGCCGACGCCCATCCAGGCCGAGCCGGTTCCCCAACCCGTCAACCCGGTCAGTCCGGCCGAGACCACCCCGTCGCCGGACATCACGCCTCCGCTTTGATGCGGAACTGACCGGGACAGGGACGGCGCCCCCGCACGGGGGCGCCGTTTCGCTTGCACGGCCTCAGGCTCCCGGAATGTCGACGAGTTCGATCTCGAACAGCAGCGTGCTGCCCGGCGGGATCGGATCGCGGCTGCGTTCCCCATAGGCGAGGGGCGCGGGGATCACGAACGCCCAGACCTCGCCCACGCGCATCATGGGCACGCCTTCCTGCCAGCCCCGGATGAGTTGCGGCAGCGGGAAGGTCGCCGGCTGGCCGCGCCGGCGCGAGGAGTCGAACTCGCGCCCGTCGATGAAGCGGCCGACGTAGTGGATCGTCACCGTGGCGCCGGGCGCGGGCCGCGGCGCGTCGGCCCCGGCGGCCTTGAGGCGGCGGTATTGTAGGCCCGACCCGGTGACGCGCCATCCCCGGCGGGCCGCGCTCCAGGCCTCGTACGCGCGCTGGCCCTGGACCCACTGTTCCTGCGGGGTCCCGGAGTAGGTCACGGGCGGCGAGGCCGGCGTGACGGCGCAGGCCCCGGCCGCGAGCGCGGCGAGCCCACCGAGGACGGGACGGATCGGCTTGGGAATCATGACGGGTCCGAAGTTGTCTGCACGCCGGTGGTAGCGCCCTCCCCGCCGGCTGTCCCGGATTGCTTCCGACGCCGGCGCCTACATGTCGTCCAGGCCCCGCGCCTCGGCCCCCGGCATGTCGGACGGAGCCGTCACCACGGCCTCCAGCCGGCAATCCAGCCCGTCGGGCGCGAAGACCATGACCGCCTTGCCCCGGAGATCGCCGGCCAGGGCGCGTTCGATGAGCCGCGAACCGAACCCCCGCCGGGTCGGCGGCGTCACCGGCGGCCCGCCCCGTTCGCGCCAGCGGAGGTCGAGACGCGCCGGCTCGCCATCCACACGCCAGGTGATCTCGACCCGCCCGCCCTCGCGCGCGAGGGCGCCGTATTTGACGGCGTTGGTGGCCAGTTCGTGGAACACCAGGGCCATCGTGAGGGCCGCGCCCGGCGTGAGCCAGACGTCCGGTCCCTCGGCCGAGACCACGCCCGACGCCTGGCCGAACGGGGTCAGCGCCCGTTCGGCCACCTCGCGCAGGTCGGCGCCGTGCCATTTCTCGCGCGTCAGCACCGCATGGACTTCGGACAGACCCATCAGCCGGGCCTCGAACTTGCCGTAGGCCGCGGTCGGATCGGGCTCGACGCGCAGCGTCTGGGCGGCCATCGACTGGACGGTGGCCAGGGTGTTCTTCACGCGATGGTTCAGCTCGTTGATCATCAGCCTGAGCTGGTCCTGATAGCGCTGCTGCGCCGCCTGGGCCTGCTTGCGGGCGCCGATGTCGGCGATGACCGAGACGAAATAGTCCGGGGTGTCGTCCGGGGTCCGCACGAGGGAGACCGTGAGTTCGACCCACACCGGCTCGCCCGCCGCATCGACGTAGCGCTTCTCCATGCTGAAGGAGCGGGTCTCGCCCGCCAGGAGAGCCTCGGCGAGGTCGAGGTCGGCGTCGAGGTCGTCGGGATGGGTGATGTCGTGGAACCTGAGCCCCATCAGGCTCGCGCGCGGGCGGCGGCAGATCTCGCAGAAGCGATCGTTCACCTCCAGGAAGGTTCCGTCGGGCGCCACCAGGGCCACGCCCATCGCCGCCTGGTCGAACACGGCGCGATAGCGCGCCTCGGCCGCCTCGATCCGGCGCTGGGCCTCGACCCGCGCGTTCGCCGCCTCGGTGTAGAGGATGAGGCCCCCGACGGCGCCCGAGGGATCGCGCCAGGGCGCGGCGAGCCAGCGGATCCGTTGGGCGCCGCCGCCCGCCGGCTCGTACAGGTCGGCCTCGTGACGCACCTCCACGCCCTGGTGGATGACGCGGGCGTGGAGGTCGCGCCACTTCCGGGGAATGTCGGGGAACAGGTCGTAGTGGGCGCGTCCCGCGATGGGGAGGTCCGGCGGCAGGCCCTGGTCGGTGAGATACTGGCTGGAGGCCGCCAGGTAGCGCATGTCGCGGTCGAAGATCGCGATGCCCAGCGGCGCCTGGGTCAATGCGGTCAGCACCGCATCGGACACCCCCGTCCCGCCGCGCGAAGGCTCGCTGTCATGCCCGCCCACAATCTGTCCACGCATGCCCGTTTGAGAGCAAAGTTATCCCGCTCTCGCGGGAAGACGGCAAGGGTGACCTTACGGCCGCCAGGATTTGCGGGGAAGTTCGCCGGGAGCAATGGGGCGTCGGCTGACCGGGCGCCCGGTCTGGGGGGCTGGGGGGCTGTTCAGGATCCGGACCGGATGCGGGCCAGCCGACGCATGCAGTAGGCGCGCCGCCTGTGTTCGCGGAAGGTCGGGAATGGGGCCTTTTCGGGGCGTGGCGTCGCCGCAACATCCTGAGGTGAAACCATCGCCTCACGGGCGTGCGGACTTGTCCACAGCCCGCTTTTGGAGGAAGAGGTTGGCCAACGGCGGCGGATGCAAGTCCCCGTCGGGGCGTGGGGCCCCCGCAGCGCTTCCGGACCTTCGGGTCCGTGCGGATCTGAAGAAGCGGCAGAGGCGACCCGAAAGGGTCGCCTTTCTTGCTTGAGGCTCCTGGCTTGCTTGAGTCTCCTGGCTTGCTCGAATCCCCCGGCTTGCTCGAGTCCCCTGGCTTGCTTGCGGGCCCTCCCCGGCCGCCCGTCCTTTCACGCAAATCTGGTCGCTTCCTGCATTCGGGCCTTGGCATCCTGCGCGCGGACGGCCATCAGCGATGGCTGACATCGTAAAATCAGGGGACGCCCATATGGCCGGAATTCCGCAATCGGGACTGCAACTGCGCTCGCTCGTCACGCCGGAAGGCGTGCTGGAGCTTCGGCTCGCCGACACGCCCGTCGATCCGCCGAAGGCCGACGAGGTTCTGGTCCGCGTGGAGGCGTCCCCGCTCAACCCCTCGGACCTGGGCCTGCTGCTGGGGCCGGCCGATCTCTCCACCCTGGCGCAGAAGGACGGCGTGACCACCGCCAAGGTGCCGCAACACTTCCTGAAGGCGCTCGCGGCGCGCGTGGGCCATTCGATGCCGGTGGGCAACGAGGGCGCCGGCGAGGTGATCGCCGCCGGCTCGGACCCGGCCGCCCAGGCGCTGGTGGGCAAGCGCGTGGCCCTGCTGGGCGGGGCGCTCTACGCCCAGTACCGGACCGTAAGGGCGGCCGACGTCCTGCCGCTGCCCGAGGGCGCGACCTCGGCGGACGGGGCGTCGTGCTTCGTCAATCCGCTGACGGCGCTGAGCATGGTCGAGACCATGCGGATGGAGAACCACACCGCCCTGGTCCACACCGCGGCGGCGTCGAACCTGGGCCAGATGCTGAACCGGATCTGCCTGAAGGACGGCGTGTCGCTGGTGAACGTCGTGCGCAGCGCCGAGCAGGCGAAGATTCTGACGGACGCCGGCGCGAAGCACGTGGTCGACTCCACCTCGCCGAACTTCCAGGACGAACTGACCGCGGCGATCGCCGAGACCGGGGCGACGTTGGCCTTCGACGCCATCGGCGGCGGCAAGCTGGCCAGCCAGATCCTCTCGGCGATGGAGGTGGCGGCCAGCGCCAAGGCCGACGCCTACAGCCGCTATGGCTCCAACACCTACAAGCAGGTGTACATCTACGGCTCGCTGGATGTCCGTCCCACGGAGCTGGCCCGCAACTACGGCCTCACCTGGGGCCTGGGGGGCTGGCTGCTGACGCCGTTCCTGGCCAAGCTCGGCGCAGCGGGGACGCAGCGCCTGCGCCAGCGGGTGGCCGACGAACTGAAGACCACGTTCGCCAGCCACTACACGGCCGAGATCAGCCTGGCCGAGGTGCTGAAGCCGGAGGTGATCCGCGCCTATCAGGCCAAGAGCACCGGTTCGAAGTACCTGATCGTCCCGACCAAGGGCCTCTGAGGCCGGCGGAAAAAGAAACGGCCGGACGGTCAAGGGTTCCGTCCGGCCGAGTGTGTTGGCGGGGAAGCTGTTCCGGAATGACATTCCGTCGCGGCTTCGGCGTCCCGCGCTGCAAGGGCCGCGCCAGCCCGGGTGGCCCGAAGCGGCACGCTGAAGCTGCGGGACGTCAGCGCGGCTGGAGGCGGGCGGCCTGGTCCAGGTCGATGACCGCGTCGGCGGCGCGCAGCACGGCCTCGATGTCGTCGTGGAGCTGGGTCAGCGCCTCGCGCCCGGCGGCCGGCTTGCGGTAGCTGGGCGGCTCGAACAGGTTGCGCCCGTGGGTCGCGGCCAGGGCCATGATCAGCCGGTTGTCCTGGATCAGCGCCGCCGGCGCGCCGAACCGGCCCGATTCCGCCAACGCCATGAACCGCGCCATGAACGCCGGCGTCAGCAGGGCGCGGGCCGAGATCTGGTCCGAGGCGTAGACCTCGTAGGCCTTCTCGAAGACCGGGTCCTCCAGACGAACCGGCTGGCACGGGCCGCCCCGCATGCGCTCCGCCAAGTTGCCGAACATGCCCTTGTCGGGCACCACGACCGTCGTCCCCGAGAGGCCGCGCGGCAGGGTGACGGCGGCGGCCAGGCCGTTGAAGACCGTGCGCCGGTTCTTGCCCGAGCCGCGGATCAGCTTCAGCTCGATGATCGACAGCGGCAGGCCGCGATACTCGCCGTGGATCTCGTCCTCGGCGTGGGCGGAATCCCAGTCGGGGAACAGGCGGTGGCGACGGTACTCGTCCAGCGGCGGCTGGGCGTGGCGCCAGGTGAGCGCCCCGAAGTCGGCGGCGATCTTCGGCAGCACGCGCGCTTTGTAGAGCCGGCGATAGGCCTCTGAGAGGGCCCAGGCGGCCCAGGCGTAGCCGGCCAGCACGGCGCCGCCCATGAACAGGATCAGGTCGAAGACGTCCGGAGGGTCGTCACCCGTCTGCCCCAGCACCCAGAGCGCGATGACGCCCACAACGCAGACGGGGATGCGCCAGAGCGCGCCGGCGTGGATCTGCTGCTTCGTGCGCTCGCGCACCTCTTCCAGTTCGGCCAGGACCTGGGCCAGTTCGCCCTCGGCCAGGAAGAGCTGCGGCGGGCCGGCGGCGGGGCGGTTCGCACGCCGGAGTGTGAACAGCACGCCCCAGGCGCCGGCGGCGGCGATCAGCAGCGCCATGAAGCCGCCGCCGAACAGGCCCGACACCCAGCCTTCCCATCCCGGCTGCTGACGCACCGCCCCGAAGAGGATCGCCGCCCAGGCCAGCGCCGCCACGAGGAGGACGAGGGCCAGCGCGCGTGCGGCCCCCCCGGGCGGCCGGGCGTTCACAGGTGGTCGGCGGCGTTGACCGCGCCGCGATGCTCGGCGGGGGCCTCGAAGAAGGGCGGAAGCTGGCCCACGCCGGCCAAGGCCGCCACGAGCTGGCCCGGGAAGATCTGGCAGGCGTTGCGCAGGTCGGTGACCGAGGCGTTGTAGAAGCGGCGGGCGGCGGCGACGTTGGTCTCGACCTCCTGGTAGGTCGCCTGGGCGCGGACCATCACCGCATCGCTCTTCAGCTCGGGATAGCCCTCGGCCACGGCGAACAGGCGGCCGAGGCCGGCGGAGAGCTGGTTCTCGGCGGCGAACTTCTCGGCGATGGCGGCGGGATCGGTGGCCCCGATCCGCTCCTGGCCGGTGGTGCGCAGGCGGGCGATGTCGGCCAGCAGGCCCTGCTCGTGGGCCAGGAACCGCTTGGCGATGGCCAGGATGTTGGGGATCAGCTCGTGGCGCTGGGAGAGCTGGACGTCGATGCCCGAGAGGGCCTCGGCCACCTTGTTCCGGCGGGTGACGATGGTGGCGTACCAGACGTACAGCGCGACGACGACGACGCCGATCGCGATCAACACCACAAGGTTCATCCGGAAGCCCTCCACGCCCTGGGTCCCATTTGGCGGACTTGCGTGACCCGCGGTCAAGCACGTCCAATCCGGGAAACACCTGCGGAAGCAGATACGGGCGGAAGCAGATACGGGGGATACGGCCATGCGGATTGACCTCCTCTCGCCCGGCAGCTTCGACGGCGGCCAGCCGCACGGACAGTTCGGCTGGCTGCGCGAGCATGCGCCGGTGCGCTGGCACGAGGAGCCGGACGGGGCCGGCCGGCGGGGGTTCTGGGCCGTGACCCGCCACGCCGACGTCTGGGCCGTGGATCGCGATTTCCAGACCTTTTCCTCGGAGCCCACCATCATGATCCAGGACCCGGCGTCCGAGGCGGCGGCGTTCGGGCCCCACAAGATGATGCTGATGATGGATCCGCCCGAGCACACGGCGTTCCGCAAGCTCATCCGCAGCGAGTTCACCGAGCCGGCGGCGCGGCTGCGGCAGGCGCGCATCCAGGCGTTGGCGACGCAGATCGTGGACGCGGTGATCGACCGCTCGACCGGCGGCCGGGGCGAATGCGACTTCGTCGATCAGGTGGCGGGCGAGATGCCTTCGTTCGTCATCGCCGAGCTGATGGGCCTGCCGCTGGAGGACGGGCGCGAGCTCTACAAGCTGACCGAGATCATCCACACCGCCCCCGAGGCGCTGCCGCCCGGCGCCGGCGCCCAGGCGGTGATGAAGATGTTCGAGTACGGCGGCCGGGTGATCGCCGAGAAGCGGGCGCGGCCGGGGGACGACCTGGCGTCCCGGCTGCTGGCCTGCGAGGTGGACGGGCGCCGGCTGGAGGACATGGAGTTCCTGCTGTTCTTCCTGCTGCTGGTGGACGCGGGCGGGGATACGACCCGCAACCTGCTGTCGGGCGGGCTGCTGGCCCTGATGGAGAACCCGGACGAGTACGCCTGGCTGATGGCCGACCTGGACGCCCGCCTGCCGACCGCGCGCGAGGAACTCCTCCGCTGGGCCAGCCCGGTGATCTACATGCGCCGGACCGCGAAGCGAGACACCGAGCTGGGCGGCCAGACGATCCGCGAGGGCGACAAGGTGGTGATGTACTTCGGCGCCGCCAACCGCGATCCCGCGGTGTTCGCGCATCCCGAGACGCTGGACCTGTCGCGGACGGAGAACCCGCATATCGCCTTCGGAACCGGGCCGCACGGCTGCCTTGGCCAGCACATCGCCCGCATCGAGATCGACGCCATGCTGCGCGAGGTGCTGACGCGGATGAGGGACTTCGAGCGGGCCGCGCCGGTGGAATGGCTGCCGTCGAACTTCATCTCGGGGCCGAAGGCGATGCCGGTGCGGTTCCGCGTGGCCTGAGCCCCGCGATCCGGCCACGGACCGCATGAGCGTAGCCGCGAAGAGCGCGGCGTCGGGCCCGGCGACGCCGTGAAGCGGCGAGCGCCTTTTCGAAGACCACGGACCATCATCGACCATCACGGACAGGGCGCCGGGAACCGTCCGTGATGGTCGGTGATGGTCGGTGATGGTCCGTGGTTCCCTGTCAGAGCCTCCGCTCGTGCGGAGGCTCGGGGACGGCCCACCCGCTCGCGCTCTTCGTGCGGGTCCGAGGCGGAATCCCAAACCGGACCCGCACCTGCTTCGCGACGCCCCATTGACGACACGCTCGCGGCGTTGGCTCTGGAGTCATGGCGCTCCGATTCCTCTTCGCGATTCTCCTCCTGCTGGCCGCGCCCGCGGCGGCGCTGGCGCAGTACGGGCCGGGCGTGCCGCCGGTGCTGGAAAAGGCGCGCACGGCGATGGGCGGTTCGGCCGCCTGGGCCGGCGTGCGCGGTTTCCATGAGACCGGAACCGAGGGGGGCCTGGCCTACCAGCGCTGGATCGACACGCTCCGGTACGGCGAGCGCACCGAGGTGGGCGCAGGCCCGCAGCGGTTCATGCAGGGCTACAACGGTTACGGCGCCTGGTGGCAGCCGTTCGGCAGGGCGCGGCCGCCGGGCTCGGACGCCGAACTGATGGCCCGCGCGCGCTCCGAGGCGTTCTTCGGCGCCTATGGCTACCTCTTCCCCGGACGCTTCGACTTCCGCAGCACCTATCTGGGCGTGCGGCCCGCCGGCGGGAAGTCGTTCGACGTGGTGCGGGTGCACCCCGAAGCGGGCGCCCCGCGCGAGATCTGGTTCGACCGCGCCACCGGCCTGCCGGGCCGCATGGTCGAGGGCCGAGGCGCCGAAACCCTGACGCTGGAGTTCGGGGATTATCGCCGGGTCGGCCGCCTGATGCTGCCGTTCCTGGTGACGATCACGGGCGACGGCCGCGCACGGCCGGTCGAGCGCCGGCTGGAGAAGATCGAACTCATCACGCCGGACCGGGCGCTGTTCAGCCTGCCACGCTGATCCGGCTCAGACCTCCAGGCGCCAGACCTCGCCGTCCTTCACCACATGGCCCGCGCAGGGCGCCGCGAAGTGGGTGCCGATGACCAGGGTGTCGGTCCCCTCCAGCGCCGCATAGACCCGCCGTCGGGTGGCGGTGGACGCCTGCGGGTCGTAATCGACCTGGGCCGCCCACTCCGGCCGGGCGAACTGGCAGGGATGGTGGGTGAAGTCGCCGGTGATCAGCGCCGTCTCGCCCCCGGATCGGATGCGGATCGAGACATGCCCCGGCGTGTGGCCCAGCGTGGGCTCCAGCGAGACCTCGGGGCAGACGACATGGTCGGTCTCCACGAGGTCCACGAGGCCGGCGTCCCAGACCGGCTTCACGCTGTCGTGGAAATAGGAGGTGGACAGGTCCTCCACTCCCGCCTCTTCGGCGGCCCAGTGCTCGTACTCGGCGCGGCCGATCAGGTAGCGGGCGTTGGGGAAGGTCGGGACCCAGGCGCCGTCCACCCGCATGGTGTTCCAGCCCACGTGATCCACGTGCAGGTGGGTGCAGAGCACCGTGTCGATGCTGTCGCGGGCGAAGCCGGCGGCTTCGAGGTCTTGCAGGAAGGTGGTCTGGAGATGGCTCCACGGCCCCATTTCGCGCGATTTGTCGTTGCCGATGCAGGTGTCGACGATGATCCGCCGGCCCGGCGCCTCGACCACCAGGGCGTGGATGCTCATCTTCAGCTTGCCGCCCGGTTCGGCGAAGTGCGGGACCAGCCACGGGATGTCCTGCACCGCCTCGTAGGTCGCCTGGGGCAGCAGGAAGCGCGTGCCGCCCGTGGTCTCCATCTCGACGATCCGCGTGATCGTGACCTCGCCCACCCGCCACTTCAGCATCGCCCTCTCCTCCCGTTTGGCCGGGAGTGTGCCACGTCCTAGCGCCGGGCCGCGAGCGCCTTGGCGACCACGGGGGCCAGACGGGCGGCGATGATGGCGGCGCCGCGGGCGTTGGGGTGGATGCCGTCGGCCTGGTTGAGCGCCGGCCGACGGGCCACGCCGTCGAGGAGGTTCGGATACAGGGTCACCCCATGCGCGCGGGCCACGGCCGGAAAGACCGCATTGAAGTCGCGGGCGTAGCCGCCGCCGATCTGGGCCGGCGCATCGATCCCGACCAGCACCACGCCGAAGCCCCGACCCTTGAGCTTCCTGACGATGCCGTCGAGGTTGGCGCGGGTGCGACGGGGGTCCAGGCCCTGGAGCAGGTCATTGGCGCCCAGGGCGACGACGGCGACGTCGGTGTCCTTGCGCACGCTGAAATCCACGCGGGCGAGACCGCCGGCCGTGGTGTCGCCCGACACGCCCGCGCCCCTGACGAGGACGTTCGCGCCCAGCCGCGCGAGGGCGGCCTGGAGCTGGGCCGGCAGGGCGGCCTGGGCCGGCAGGCCGTAGCCGGCCGTGATCGAGTCTCCCAGCAGCGTGACGATGCGCGGGCCCGGGGCGCCGCGCGGGCCGGGCTGACGCGGCGCCGGCTGCGCCAGAACCGGCCCGGCGGCGAGAAAGAGCGGAACCGCGAAAAGCGCGCGGCGGCTGGGTCTTGGCTCGGCCATGATCGTCCTATGTAAGAGAAGCCCGATACGCACAACGTTCCCGCAAGCCCCGACCCGAGGACCGCCTTGACCGACACGCCGCCGCTCGTCCTCGACGACGTGAGCCTGACCCTGCCGTCCGCGGCGGGGCCGGTGGAGATCCTGCGCGGACTGTCCCTGACTCTTGCGCACGGCGAACGTATGGCGCTGGTGGGGCCTTCGGGATCGGGCAAGAGCTCGCTGATCGCCGTGGCCGCCGGCCTGGAGCGCCCGACGGCGGGGACGGTGCGCCTGTTCGGCCAGGACCTGGGTCGGCTGGACGAGGATGGCCGCGCCCGCCTGCGCCGCGGGCGGGTGGGCCTGGTCTTCCAGTCGTTCCACCTCCTGCCCAACATGACCGCCGAGGAGAACGTGGCCGCGCCGATGGAGATCTCCCGCCGGCAGGGCGCCATGACCGAGGCGCGCGCGTGGCTGGACCGCGTGGGACTGGGCGGGCGGCGACGGCACTATCCGCACCAGCTTTCCGGCGGCGAGCAGCAACGCGTCGCCCTGGCCCGCGCGCTGGCGCCCAGCCCGGCCCTGATCTTCGCCGACGAACCCACGGGCAACCTGGATTCGAAGAACGCCCGCCACGTGGCCGACCTGCTGTTCGAGCTGGTCGAGCACACCGGCGCCGCGCTGCTGCTGGTCACGCACGACCCCACCCTGGCCCACCGGGCGCAGCGGGTGGTCACGCTTCGCGACGGACGGCCCGAGGCCGCCGCGGAGGCCGCGTGATCCCGTTGTGGATGCGGTTCGCCGGCCGGGAGCTGCGCAGCGGCGTCAAGGGCTTCCGCATCTTCCTGGCCTGCCTGGCGCTGGGCGTCGCCGCCATCGCCGCCGCCAGCTCGACCGCCGAGGCGTTCCGGCAGGGACTGGCCACCGAGGCGCGGCAGATCCTGGGCGGCGACCTGTCGGTGTCACGCGGGCAGACCCGCTTCACCCCAGCGGAGCGCGCGCTCTTCGACCGCCTGGGCCGGGTGAGCGTGGCCGTCGCCGTGCAGGCGATGAGCGAGGCGCCGACCGGCGAGCGCCGACTGGTGGAGTTCCGCGGCGTCGATGCGGTCTATCCGCTGGCCGGCGCGGTGACGATCGAAGGCGCGCCGTCGCTGGACGCCGCGCTGGCCAGGCAGGGCGCGGCGGTGTGGGGCGCGGCGGTGGAAGAGTCGCTGCTGGAGCGACTGAACCTGAAGCTCGGCGACCGCTTCCTGGTGGGCAACGTCACCTTGCAGGCGACCGCGATCCTCAAGGCGGAGCCGGACCGGCTCGCGCGCGGCTTCGCCCTGGGACCGCGCGTGCTGGCGCAGACCGGCGCGCTGGAGTCGGGCGGCTTCCTGACGGCGGGCCTGCCGTTCGCCCAGACGGCGCGGATCGCGCTGGCGCCCGGCGTCTCGCTGGCCGAGGCCAAGGCCGAGATCGGCAAGGCGATGAAGGGCGTCTACCGCGTGCGCGACCGCAACGACGCCGCACCGGGCGTCAGCCGGATGATCGACCAGCTCGAATACTTCCTGGGTTTCATCGGCCTGGCGTCCCTGGTGGCCGGCGGGCTCGGGGTGTTCGGCGCGGTCAGCGCCTATGTGGACGGACGCAAGCCCGCCATCGCGACCCTGAAGGCCCTGGGCGCCGACAGCGCCCTGATCCGCAACATGTACCTGGCCCAGATCGGCCTCCTGGCGCTGGCCGGCGTGGCCATCGGCCTCGTCGTCGGCGCCGCCACGCCGCTATTGCTGGGCGCCGCGATCCAGGCGCAGCTTCCGGTCCCGGCCCTGTTCGCCGTCTATCCCGCCCCGCTCCTGAAGGCCGCCGCGTTCGGCCTGCTTTCGGCGGCCGCCTTCGCGCTGGCGCCCCTGGCGCGGGCGCGGACCACGCCGCCGGCCAGCCTGTTCCGCAGCGACCTGTCGGGCCGCCTGCGACCGGGACCCGAGCTGATCGCCGCCGGCCTGGCCGCAGCCGGGCTGGGGGCGCTGGCGGTCGTGACCGCGCCCACCCCGTTCGCCGCCGGCGTGATGATCGGCGGCGTGGCGGCGGCCTTCCTCGTCCTCTGGGCCTTCGGCTGGACCGCGGCGGCCCTGGCGGGACGACTGAGGGGCGGCGCGCGGGGCGCGATGCGCATCGCGCTGGCCAATCTGGCCGGCCCGCGCTCGGCCGCCCGGACGGCGGCGCCGGCCATCGGCCTGGGCGTGGCCCTGCTGGCGGCCGTGGTCCTGATCCAGTCCAGCCTGCTGGCCCAGATCTCCAGCATCGCGCCCCAGACGGCGCCGGCCCTGGTCTTCACCCAGATCCCCGGCGAACGCGCGGCCGCCTTCGACGCCGAATTCGCCCGCGCCTACGGCCGCCGGCCGACCGCCGACACCTATCTGCGCGCACCCTACTTCACCGGCCGGATCATCGCCGTGCGCGGCGAGCCCGTCACGCCCGAGCGCGTGCCGGCGAACGTCCGCTGGGCCTACGACAACGACGTGACCCTCTCGGCCATCGGCCCCGAACCGCCGAACGCGAACATCCTGAGCGGGCGCTGGTGGCCGGCGGACCACGACGGCGTTCCCCTGCTGGCGATGTCGAAGGAGCCCGCGCGCGGCATGAACCTGAAGGTGGGCGACAAGGTCACCCTCTCGGTCCTGGGCGCCGAGATCGAGACCACCCTGGCCGTGATCCGCGACGTGGATTTCGGGAGTTTCGGCGCCAGCTTCCCCCTCATCGTCACGCCGACCGCGCTGGAGGGCGCCGCGCCGCGACACGTGGCGATCGCCAAGGCCAGCCGCGACGAGGAGCAGCGGATCGTCCGCGCCCTGGGCCGGAGCTTCCCGGAGGTGAACGTGATCTCGGTCCGCGAGCAGCTCGAGGCGGCGACCGAGCTGTTCGATCAGGTGGCCCTGGCGGTCCGGGGCGCGGCGGCCGTGGCGTTGTTGGCGGCCCTGCTGGTGCTGGCCGGGACCATAGCGGCGCGGGCGCAGGAGCGGACGCGGGAGGCGGCGATCCTGAAGGTGCTGGGCGCCTCGCGGACCCAGGTGCTGGCGGCCTATGTCCTGGAATACGGCCTGGTGGGCCTCGTCGCGGGCGCGGCGGGCGTGGCGCTGGGCTATGCGGCCGCCTGGCCGGTCGTGACCCAGGTGTTCGAGGCGACCTGGAGCGTGGACTGGGGCGGCGTGGCGGCGCTGCTGGCGGGCGCGGCCGCCCTGGCGGGCGCCGGCGGCCTGCTGGCCTCGTTCCAGGCGCTGTCGAAGCGCCCGGCCGCCGCCCTGCGCGGCGCATAGGCGCCGCAGGGGAATTCCGCTCGCCCAGCGGGCGCGCGGCATGGCGCAGGACTGCGGCCACGGTGTAGCCTGGGAGGGTTCCGCATCGCCGGATGAAAAGATCGCCGCCGTGCCGCACGCTCAGGACGATGGATTCCTGGATCTGCTCTACGCCGCCGCCGTGGAGCCGGGCCTGTGGCCGTGCGCCATGGAGCAGTTCGCCGACCTGCTCGGGGGCTCGGGCGCCTGGCTCTCGCGGCTGAGTGTCGCCGACGGTTCGGGCGAAGGCGTGCTGGCGCGGATCGATCCCGACATGGCCACGCTCTACGCCGAACACTATGCGGGCATAAACCCGTTCTCGAACGCGCCGGACCCGGACGCCTTCATGGCGGCCTGGACGCCGACCATCCTTACGGACGAGGCCTGGATGCCCAAGGCCGACCTGGCGCAGCGGGAATACTACAATGATTTCATGCGCCCGCAGGACATCCATTCGTTCATGATCGTCCGCCTGGCCGCGCACGGCTTCGACGTCAGCTCCCTGACCGTCAATCGCCCGCGGGGACGCGAACCCTTCGGCCACACCGAGCTGGCGCAGGCGCAACGGCTGCACGGCCATCTGCGCCGGGCCTTCCGCATGACCGAGCGGCTGGCGTCGAGCGGGCTCGCGGAGGATGACCTGGAGCACGCCGTGGCCGGGGCGGCCGTGTTCCTGCTGGACGGAGATGGCCGGCTTCAACGCATGACCCCTGCCGCCGAGGCCTTGCTGGCGAACCGAGACGACCTGTCGGTCGCCAGCGGGCGCCTGACCGCCACAGGGGACCATTCGGAGCGGCTGGAGGGCCTGATCACCGCCGCCGCCGCGCGCGACCCGACGGCGCGGCGCGACGGAAGCCTGATGCTGTCCGGAACCGAGGGGCGACCACCCCTGTCGGTCGAGATAATCCGGGGGCGTTCGGAGCGGCTGGCGGTCTTCCGTCAGCAGCCGGCGGTGATCGTCACCTGCGCCGAAGCGGGGGCCGGCGACGACCCGCGTCTGACCTCGCGGGAGCGGGACGCCCTCACCTGGGTGGCCGAAGGCAAGTCCGACTGGGAGATCGGCGTCATCCTGGGCCTGTCTGAAACCACCGTGCGCTTCCACGTGGACAACGCCCGCCGCAAACTGGGCGCCGTGAACCGCATCCACGCCGTCGCCAAGCTGCTCGCCGCCGGTGGCGCGCGGCGATAACAGGCGCCCGGCCGCCCCGTCGCCGCACCGTCGCCGCACCGCTGCGCAACCGTGTCGCATCGCGCGGTCGGCAACCTTTTGGCATTCGCCCTGCGCGAGGATGGCGTGGGATATCGTCCCCTTTTCCGGAGTGCGCGCATGAACGTCCGTTTCACAAACCAGGACCTGGCCGAGTGGAGCTCGGCGGCGCTGGTCTTCGTGTCGGGCGCAATGACGGGCCATTTCGCGGCGGTCGGCATGACGCCCGTGCAGATGGCGGGCGCGGCCGCGGCGGTGCTGGGCTCGGTGGCGGCGGCGGTGGCCGTGCGCGTGTGGCCCGCGCGCGTGGGCGCAGAAGCCGAAGAGTGAGCGGCCGATGATCTGAAACCGGGAGGATGGTTTCGGTTCGAGGCGGGGTCGGACGCCGCCCCGGCATCCCGGATGACACGGGACCGGAAGCCGCGGCGGCGCCGACGGGCGAGCGGATCCCGCCTCGAGAGTCCGCTCATGGTTTGAAGGCGCCAGAACCGCGCGCCACGGGTCACGTCCGGTGAAATTTTTCTCGCATGGGCGGATTTTTCACCCAGGAGGGGCGCCGTCTTGCCACGCCCGCCCCGGCTGAGCAGTATGCCGGCCCATGTTGACGCGTACGCCGAACGACGAGGCTCGGGCCCTCCTGGGGGGGTGGCGGCGCGGTGACAGGACGGCGCGGGACCGGCTGTTCGCGCTCCTCTACGCCGAGCTCCGCCAGGCCGCCGCGGCGATGCTGCGTGGCGAGCGGCACGTCTCGCTCTCGATCGGCGACCTCGTCCATGAAACGATCCTGAAGCTGATCGCGCTGGACCGTATCGACTGGCGCGACCGGGCCCATTTCATGGCGCTCACCTCCACCATGATGCGGCGTGCGCTGATCGAACACGTCCGGGCCAAGCGGGCGGCGAAGCGCGACCACATGAAGGTGGAGTTGATCACCAACCTGCCGGACGTGGGCAACGCCGACCTCGACGAGGTGAACGACGCCCTGGACCGGCTGGCGCGGGTCGATCCCCAGCGGGCCGAGATCGTCGAGATGCGCTACTTCGGCGGCATGGAGATCACGGATATCGCCGTGGTCCTGAACCTGTCGGAATCCACCGTGAAGCGTCGCTGGCAGTCGGCGCGCCTGTGGCTCTTCGAGGCGTTGCAGGCCCAGGATGTCTGACGATCGGCCGCCGGCGTCGCTCGACGCGCAGGCGCTGGATCTGATCGACGGGGCGATGGATCAGCCGTCGGGCTCGCGGGAGACCTGGATCCGCAGCCGCCCGGTCCCCGCGGCGGTGCGCGACCGCGCCCTGACGCTGCTGTCGCTCAGCCCCGGCGCCGCGGCGATCCTGCCCACGGGCGGCGCGCCGGGTCTGGCCGGCGAGGCGCCGACGCCCGAGCGGATCGGCGCCTACCGCGTCACCGGCCGGATCGGCCAGGGCGGGATGGGAACGGTCTATCGCGGCGAACGGGCGACCGGCGACTTCGACCACACGGTGGCGATCAAGGTGATCCGACCCGGCGCCCTGTCGGGCGCGCTGGTCGAGCGTTTCCGCCGCGAGCGCCAGACGCTGGCGCGGCTGGCCCATCCCAACATCGCGCGCCTGTTCGACGGCGGCGAGACGACGGCCGGCGAACCCTTCATCGTGATGGAGTACGTCGAAGGCCGGCCGCTGACCGACTGGCGGGCGGCCGAACCCTCGCGCGCGGCCCGCCTGGACCTGTTCCTGGCCGCGGCGGCGGCCGTGGCCTTCGCCCACCAGAACCTCGTGGTCCACGGCGACGTGACGCCGGCCAACATCCTGGTGGACGCGGCCGACCAGCCCAAGCTGATCGACTTCGGCATCGCCGCGCCTGCGACGGCGCCCACGCCCCTGGCGACGGCGCCGGGGGGCGACGCCGGCATCCACACACCCGGCTTCGCCGCGCCCGAGCGGATCGCGGGCGCGCCGTCCAGCACGCTGTCGGACATCTATTCGCTGGGCCAGGTGCTGGCCTGGCTGACCGAAGGCGACCGTCCCGCCCCCGAACTCGCGGCCATCGTCGCCCGGGCGACCGCCGACGATCCGGCCGATCGCTATTCCACCGTCGAGGCCCTGCGCGCCGACGTGGCGGCCTGGCGGAGCGGATTCCCCGTCTCGGCCGCGAGCGGCGGGCGGGGCTACGTCTTCCGCAAGTTCGTCGGCCGCCACCGGCTGGCCGTGGGCGCGGCGGCGACGGCGGCGACGCTGCTGGTGGCCGCCTTCGGCCTGACGCTGGCGGCCAACGCCCGCGCCGAGGCCGCCCGCGCCGACGCGGAGGCGCGGTTCGAGGACGTGCGCGCCCTGGCCAAGTCGATGATGTTCGACGTCTACGACGAGGTGGCCAAGGTCCAGGGTTCGGTCGACGCGCGGCTGAAACTGGCGCAGACCGCCCAGACCTACCTCGACCGGCTGGCCGCCGACCCGCACGCGCCGTTCGATGTGCGACTGGAGGCGGGCGAAGGCTATTTCCGCCTGGGCCGGGTGATGGGATCCACCGGCGGCGGCTCGCTCGGCCGGCGCGAGGAAAGCAAGGCTCTGTACGGCCGCGCCGAGGCGATCCTGGAGCGGCTCCACGCCGAACAGCCGGCGCGGGCCGACGTCAGCCTGGCCCTGGGCCACCTGCTGTCGTTCCTGGCCGGCGAGAGCCTGTACGCCGACGGCGACAGCAAGGCCGCGCGCGCCCGGACCACCCGCGCCCGCGCCCTGCTGACGGCGCTGCCCGAGCCGTCCGAACGCAGCGCCGGCGCCCTGGCGGCCGCGTATCTCTACGAAGGCGACAGCTACGGCTGGGACAACGACATCCCCGGCGCGGGGCGCGTGTACGAGCAGGGCCTGAAGATCGTGGCCGACCTGCCGCCGGCCCTGCGCGAGAGCGATCCGGTCGCCGTCTCGCTGAGCGGCCTGCTGCGACAGAGCGGCAACGTCTATCTGCATACCGGCCGCATCGACGACGCCGTGGCCCGCATGCAGGAAGGCGTCGCGCTGAACCGCGCGCGGCTGGCGGCGACCGAGGACGATCCCACCTGGACCCGGCGGCTGATCGCCTCTCTGTGGTCGCTGGGCGACATCCAGCGCGAGGCCGGGCGGCTGGACGCGGCGCTGGCGACGATCCAGGACGGGCAGGCCATCGCCCGCGCCATGGCGGCGCGCAGTCCCACCGACGCGGGGGCGGCCGAGTCGATCGCCCTGACCGGCATCGTGCTGTCCCAGGTCCAGAGCGCCCGCGGCGCGCACGCCCAGGCCGTCGCCGCGGCCGACGAGGCCGTGGCCATCCGCCGCCGGCTCGCCCAGCGCAGCGGCGGCAACAAGGGCTCTCGGCTGCATCTCGCCGTGGGCCTGAAGGACGCCGCGGCGGTCTACCGCCAGGCCGGGCGCTCGGCCCAGGCCTGCGGCGCCTTGCAGGAATCCCGGACGATCCTGCGCAGCTACGCCGACCGCGACGACCTGTCGGACTACGACCGGGAGAACAACCTGCAACCCGTCGAGGACAGCCTGAAGGCCTGCCGGACCTGAAGAGGCTCCCCGCTTGCGCGCCCTGCCCCCGAATCCCGCATCGGGGGAAGAACGCAGGCACAGGGGGAATTTCCGGCGAAAACATCGTCCTCGCTCCCCACAGCGCCCCCCAAACGGGGGATCGAAGCGCGCCCGCGCCCGCTAGTCCGGTGTCCACGCCCCTGGGGCGCGAAGCGGAATGGAACGGAGCAGGTCATGGGTTTCAGGAGTTGGGCGGGCGGCGCGGCCGCCCTTGTGCTCGCCACCGGCGCGGCGGCGACGCCCGCGCCGGCCGCCGCGGCGCTGTTCGCCACGTTCTCGGGCAAGATCACCTATGCGGTGACCGACCTGACCTTCGGGTCGTACAACCTGATCGGCCTCGACTACACGGCCACGTATGAGTTCGATCCCTCGGTGGGGACGACGTCGCTCTACGATCCCGGTGGCGGGGTCTTCGACTACATCCGCGCGGGCGCCGGCGACGCCTCGCCCGTCCGCTCGCTGACGATCACCATCAACGGCCATCAGGACGTGATGGATTTCCAGTCCGACGAACTGTTCAACGGCCGCATCGAGCGGGTGAACTATCCCGCCAGCCCTACGGGCGAACTCTACGTGAGCGGCGTCGGCGGCCGAGACGTGCCCTCACCGACGGGCGGGCTGGCCTACGACTATCACACGGCGAGTTCGGGCTTCGCGTCACCGACGTCCATCGCCTTCGACATGGCGGAACCCTGGTCGCCGGTCGGCGGCTCGGGCCTGTCGAGCTTCCTGCGCCAGGTGAGGAACGCCGGCCGTGGGTTCGACCAGGCCTACGACATCAAGGGCTCGGTCATGAGCGTCCGGGTCTTCGAGACCGGCGCCCCGACCGGCGCCATCCCCGAGCCGGGAACCTGGGCGCTGATGATCGGCGGCTTCGGCCTGGCCGGCGCGGCGCTCCGCCGTCCCCGGCGCGAACGGGCCGCCTGACGCGCCGGCAGCGTCAGGTCAGACCTTGGGCGGGATGGGAACCATGTTCTCGACCGGCGTCGTAGGCGCGACGCCGGGCGGGAGGTTGTCAGGCTCGGGCCCGCCCGCCTCGCCCAGCGCGTGGATGTACCGGTAGATCGCCCTCATATCCCTCTCGGTCATCTTCGAGATGTTCTGGGTGGGCATCGGCGGCAGCAGCGGCTTGGTCTTCAGGATCTCGACCCAGCCGTCCTCGGTCGTGCTCTGCGCGAGCAGCCGCAGGTTGGTGGCGTAGGACACGCCCCACGGCCCCTGGTAGCCGATCGCGCGGCCGGTCAGCCGCTGCGCCTCGGGAATGTTCCCGCCGGCCTGGGGGAAGCCCTCGGTGTGGCAGTCGTTGCAACTGCCCACCATGACCAGATAGCGCCCCGCCTCGATGTCATTGGCGGCCACCACATGGGGTTGGCCGGCCGGCGGCTCTGCCGGCTTCGAACAGGCCGACAGCATCGCCGCAACCGCGGCGGCGAACATGATCCAGCGCATGGATATCCCTCGTTTTGCCGGAACCTTTACGGGACCGGACCGCCGAAGGATGCCGCATATACGGCGCAGGCGTCAGACTTTGCGCCGAACCCCGCCCGATCGGCGACGAAGCCTATTCCGCCGGCGCCACGGGGACCAGGATCTCGCCCCCGCCCGCGCGGAACTTCTGCGCCATCTCGGCCATGCCGGTGTCGACGTCGTTCTGCTGCCGGGCCGCGTCGCGGATGTCCTGGCTGATCTTCATGGAGCAGAACTTGGGACCGCACATCGAGCAGAAGTGCGCGGTCTTGAACGCCTCCTTGGGCAGGCTCTCGTCGTGGTACTCGCGCGCCGTCTCGGGATCGATCCCCAGGTTGAACTGGTCCTCCCAGCGGAACTCGAACCGCGCCCGGCTGATGGCGTCGTCCCACAGGCGGGCGGCCGGGTGGCCCTTGGCCAGGTCGGCGGCGTGGGCGGCCAGCTTGTAGGTCATCACGCCGACCTTCACGTCGTCGCGGTTGGGCAGGCCGAGGTGCTCCTTGGGCGTGACGTAGCAGAGCATCGCCGTGCCGAACCAGCCGATCATCGCCGCGCCGATGGCCGAGGTGATGTGGTCGTAGCCCGGGGCGACGTCGGTGGTGAGCGGGCCGAGGGTGTAGAACGGCGCCTCGCCGCAGGTCTTCAGCTGCTTGTCCATGTTGGCCTTGATCTTGTGCATCGGCACGTGGCCGGGGCCTTCGATCATCACCTGGACATTGTGCTTCCAGGCGATCTGGGTGAGTTCGCCCAGGGTCTCCAGTTCGCCGAACTGGGCCGCGTCGTTGGCGTCGGCGATCGAGCCGGGGCGCAGGCCGTCGCCCAGGCTGAACGACACGTCGTACGCCTTCATGATCTCGCAGATCTCTTCGAAGTGCTCGTAGAGGAAGTTCTCCTTGTGGTGCGCGAGGCACCACTTGGCCATGATCGAGCCGCCGCGGCTGACGATGCCGGTGACGCGGCCGGCCGTCAGCGGGACATAGGCCAGGCGCACGCCGGCGTGGATGGTGAAGTAGTCCACGCCCTGTTCGGCCTGTTCGATCAGGGTGTCGCGGAACACCTCCCAGGTCAGGTCCTCGGCGACGCCGTTCACCTTCTCCAGCGCCTGATAGATCGGCACCGTTCCGATCGGGACGGGGCTGTTGCGGAGGATCCAGTCGCGGATGTTGTGGATGTTGCGGCCGGTGGAGAGGTCCATGACCGTGTCGGCCCCGCAGCGGATCGACCAGACCATCTTGTCCACCTCGTCGGCGACGTGGCTGAGGACGGCCGAATTGCCGATGTTGGCGTTGATCTTCACCAGGAAGTTGCGGCCGATGATCATCGGCTCCAGCTCGGTGTGGTTGATGTTGGCCGGGATGATGGCGCGGCCCCGGGCGATCTCGTCGCGCACGAACTCGGGCGTCACGAAGTCGGGGATCGAGGCGCCGAAGTCCTCGCCGTCGCGGATGAAGGCGTCGGTCTCCTTGCGGCGCAGGTTCTCGCGGATGGCGACGTACTCCATTTCCGGGGTGATGATCCCCCGGCGGGCGTATTCGAGCTGGGTCACGTTGGCGCCGGCCCTGGCGCGGTAGACCCGGCGCGGCGCCGTGAACTCGGGCGCCAGGTGCGCGCCTTTCGCGAAGCCGTTGTCCTCGGGCTTCACGGCGCGCGGATTTTCGACGATCTCGACGTCGCCGCGGCTGACCACCCAGGGTTCGCGGGTCTTCGAGAGCCCCTTCTCGATGTCGATGGCGACCGTGGGGTCGGTGTAGGGACCCGACGGATCGTAGATGGTGAGCGGCGGCTCGCCCGCGCTCTCGTGGACGGCCACCTCGCGGAACGGGACGCGGATGTCCGGCCAGACCACGCCGGGCTGGTAGACCTTCCTGGACCCCGGCCGTTCACCGGTCGGGATCGTGGCGGCGTCGAGCTTTCCGGTCGGCTTGTTCATCGCGTGCGTCCTCAGGTTCGGACGGATCACGGGCGTAGGTTGGGTGATGAAGCGCCCTTCCCTTCGCCGGCATGACCCGGATCAGGTTCGACGGGTCGTGGGCTCACCCACCTCTCAGCCGCTCAAGCGCGGCCCCCCGAGGATGTCCGGCAGGTTAGGCGCGATCGACCTCCACGTCGAGGCCGCCGGACTCCAGAATCCGCCGCAGGGGCGTGAGGCCGTCGCCATAGGCGCGCCAGCGGCCGATGGACGACGCGTACATCGGCTGGCGCACCTGGACCGAACTGGCGGTGGCGACGGGCGCGGCGTTCTCGTGGAACGCCAGGCAGGCCGGGTCCCAGTCCAGGCCGCAGAAGGCGAGCAGGCCGCGCGTCCGGGCCTCCTGATCGTGGACGAGGTCCTCGTAGGCCACCTCGCGGAAGCGGTCGGGCGGCAGGACCGCGCGCCAGTGCGCCACCAGGCGGTCGAAGCCCAGGTAGTAGCGGCCGAGGTCCTCCAGATCGAGAGCGTAGTCGTACTGCGGAATGCCGGTGGCGAAGAGCTGGCGGTAATTGGCCAGACAGGAATCCATCGGATGGCGGCGCAGGCAGACGATCCGCGCGTCCGGCAGGGCCCGATGGATCAGGCCGGCATAGACGACATTGAGCGGCATCTTGTCGACGAACCTCGCGCTCGCGCCCCGCAGGCCGGCGACGTCGTCCAGGAACGCCCGGCCCAGAGCCTCGGGATCGACGGCGCGGCCTGCGCGCAGGGTCGGCGGATCGAGCACGAGGCTGGAGGCCGTCCCCGCCATCCGCTTCACGAGCAGCCCGAAGTTGGCCAGCTCGCCCAGCGATTCCACGTCGCGGTGGCTGGACAGGATGCGGTCCACCAGGGTTGTCCCGGTTCGCGGCAGCCCCACGACGAAGATGGGCGCATCGGACCGGAAGCCGGCGGCCCGGTCGCCGGCCGCGAACGTCGCCGCCGCCGCCTCGAACACCCGGGCGTCGGCGTCCGGATCGTAGCCTGCGCGCGCGCGCCGCAGCGCCTTGCCCCGTTGCAGCCAGGCCAGGGCGGCGGCGGGGTCGCCCAGATCCTCGCAGGTCTTGGCCAGGGCGTGGGCGAGGTGAAGCGCACGCTCGGGATCGTGGGCATGAGTCGCGAAGAGGCGTTCCAGTTCGGGCCGGAAGTTCCGCTCCGGCGTCTGGCGCGCCAGGGTGACGCGGGACGACCAGGCGCGATGGGCGGCGGGGTCGACCGCGACGGCGCCGGCGTAGGCGGCCTCGGCCCCCGCGAAATCGCCGAGAAACTGGCGCGAGGCGCCCAGGTTGAACAACAGTTCGGCGTTGCGTCCGTGGCTCTCCACCGCCGCCTCGAAGAACGGGATCGCGCGGGCGTGCAGGCCGGCGCGGCTGAACACCACGCCCAGGGTGTCGAGCGTCACAGCGTCGCGCGGATGCAACGCCGCAGCGATTTCCGCGGCCGCGACCGCATCTGCCTGTTCGTTGAGCAGCATGAGCGTCCGCGCCAGGTGGGCGCGAGGCCTCGGATCGACCGGCGCCAGGGCCGCCGCCTTCTCGAACAGATCGGCCGCCCGGCCGACATTGCCGTGATCCGCGGCCAGGACACCGAGGAGAAACCAGGCGGCGGCGGCCTCGGGGTCGCGCTCGAGCGCCTGCATGCAGATCCGGTGCGCGGGCTCGTAGGCGCGGCGGGCCATCAGTTTTTCGGCCTCCGCGAGCCCCTGATCGAATTGCATCATTTTTGTATCGCTCACCGCAACGAGGCCGCTTCCTGTCGCATACCCGGGCCGTCGGGGTTGCGGCGCTCCGGATGGATGTCTCCAGATTTCCCCAAAGCTCGCATGAGCCTTTCAGAAATCCGGGGAACTCCGCAATGAAGATATCGCCTCTGCACCGTCGCCGCATTCTGCTTGCTTCGATCAGCGCCGTCGCGATCGCGACGCCCGCCATCGCAGCCGCGCAGGGCGGCGCGGAAGTCGAGGAACTGATCGTCACCGCCACGCGGCGGGAGGCGAACGTCCAGAGCGTTCCGATCAACATCGCCGCCGTGGGCGAATCCTTCATCCAGCGGCAAGGCGCCACCGACCTGGCCGAGTTGGCCGGGTTCATCCCCGGCGTCCATCTGGTGGACCAGGGGGGCCGGACCTCGGACCGGATCGTCGTGCGCGGCCTGAACGTCGACGCCATCGGCCAGACCGACGTGCTGGGCAACAACGCGGGCGACATCGTCTCGACCTATCTGGGCGAGATCCCGATCTACATCGACCTGAAGCTCAACGACATGGAGCGGGTCGAATTCCTGCTGGGCCCGCAGGGCACGCTCTACGGCGCAGGCACGATGGGCGGCGCGATCCGCTACATCCCCAAGCGCCCGCAGTTCGGTGTCGGCAGCTTCGAGGTGCGGGGCGACGGCTACGGCTATTCCAAGGCCAGCGGCCTGAGCTACGACTACGGGGCGACGGGCAACTTCCCGATCGGCGAGACCGTGGCGGTGCGCGCCTCGCTCGACTTCCTGAAGGACACGGGCTTCGTCGACTACGACTACGTGGTCCGCGTCCCCGGCGTCAGCAATCCCAACATCCTCGCCGGACCGGGCTACGACCTGGCCCCCAAGAAGGACGCCAACGGCGAGAAGACCGTCTCGGGCCGCCTGGCGGTCCGGTGGCGCCCGACCGACATCTTCGACGCCAACCTCACCTATTACTACCAGGACCAGCGCTCGGAAGGCCGGACCATCAGCGGCCATCGCAGCGCCATCGCCACCGGCCGCTACGTCTCGCCCACGCGCGTGCTGGAGCCCAACCGCCGCGAGAACGGCCTGCTGGCCCTGGAAATGAGCCTCGACCTCGGTTTCGCCGAGCTGACCTCGGCCACCGGCTATTCGCGCTACAAGGAACGCGGCCAGCGCGACCAGACCAACCTGCTGGTGGGCTTCGCCTACGGCTACGAGCTGTTCCCCTCGTTCGTGGGCTACACGCTCGAAGACCAGGACGACGAGACCTGGACGCAGGAGATCCGCCTCGTCTCCAAGACCGACGGGCCGCTGAGCTGGATCGTGGGCGGCTTCTTCTCGAAGTACGACACCGACGGCTTCTCGAAGGAGTTCACGCCGAACTTCGACCGCTACGCCATCGACGCCTTCGGCACGGGCGCCGAGCTGCGTCCCGACTCGCTGGAGTACCTGGCGGTCGGCTCGGCCAAGCTGGATCAGGTCGCCGCGTTCGGCGAGGTCAGCTACCAGATCACCGACAAGTGGCAGGTCACCGGGGGCGTCCGCTACTACGACTACAAACTGAAGACCTTGAACGCGGTCGACCTGCCGCTGCTCTACACCAGCATCGCGCCGGACGGGCGGACGCCCACCGAGGTGCGGCTCGACTTCGAGGCGGACGGCCAGAAGGACGACGGCTTCCTCTACAAGTTCAACACCTCGTACCAGATCACGCCCGACGTGCTGGCCTACTTCACCTACAGCGAGGGCTATCGGATCGGCGGCGGCAACGGCATCGCGCCCTGCCCGGTGCCGCTGGGCAATTTCCAGAACGTCTGCGCCCTGCCCGACGAGATCGCCTACAGCCCGGACAAGACGATCAACTACGAGCTGGGCGCCAAGACCCAGTGGCTGGACGGCCGCCTGACCCTCAACACCTCGCTGTACTACATCGAATGGAAGGATCCGCAGCTCCTGTCGGCGACGATCAACGGCGGGGGCACCATCACGCGCAACGGCGGCGGGGCCGAGACCAAGGGCTTCGACGTCTCGTTCGACGCCCGGGTGACCGAGCAACTGACGGTGCGGGCCAGCTACGCCTACACCGACGCCAAGCTGACCGCCGACGCGCCCAAGTTCGTCCGCACGATCCCCGATCCCGCGACGAACCCCACGGGCAATCCGTTCCGCAACACCCTGGTCGACGCCTTCGACGGCGACCGCCTGCCCGGCTCGCCCAAGCACCAGGCCAGCGTGTTCGTCACCTATGAGCAGCCCATCGCCGAGGGCCTGAACCTGGAGCTGAACTACTCGGGCCGCTACGTGTCGGACATCCTGTCGGCGGTGGGCAACCGCGGGGGCGCCATCACCTTCGACGACTATACGATGCACAACCTGTCGGCCACGCTGTCGGGCGATGGGCGCGACTGGTCGGTGACGCTGTACGCCGAGAACATCTTCGACAAGTTCGCCGAGAGCGGCGGCAACGGGAACCCCTGGTACAACAACGGCACGGTGACCGACGAGACCGGCCGCACCGTCTTCGTCCGGTCGTTCACCAACCCGCTGCCGCCCCGGAAGGTCGGCGTGCGGTTCACCAAGAAGTTCGGGGGCTGACGGCCCAGGTTGACGGCGGGGGCTGACGGCGGGAGCTGACGGCGGGGGGGCGGGGGCACCGCCGGAACTCGCAGGTCGGACGCCCGAGGGCCGCAGACTTGCAGACGGCGGCGGCCGGACGACGTATCCTGAGGCGAGGGACTTCCCGGACCTGCCTCAGGAGACCACCCATGAAGCTTCCGATCTTGACCTTGGCGGTCGCGGCGGCCGCCACGGCCATCGCGACGGGCGCCGCCGCGCAGAAGCCCTCGCCGCTGCCGACGCCGTCGCCCCCGTCCGGCGCAGGGCTGGCCCCGGGAGACTGCTTCCGCTCCAGCGACATGCGCAACCACACCATCGGCGACCGCCAGACCCTGCTGGTCGACGTTCAGGGCAAGGGCGCCTATCGCGTCACCATGAAGGGCGCCTGCCTGGCCGGCGCCACGTCGTCGGACCCGATCGTGACCCGCAGCCCGCCGGGCGCGACGCTGATCTGCAAGCCCATCGACATGGATATCTCGATCTCGCGCGCCGGCTTTCGCTCGCCCTGCATCGTGGATTCCATCGTGAAGATGACGCCCGAGGAGGTGGCCGCCCTGCCGCCGAAGTTGAAGCCCTGACGACGAGCGCCTAGGGAGCAGGCATGCGCTCCACCGGCTTCACACCCGCCCGCCGCACCGCTCCCCGCCCGATGTCGCTTCCGGGAGACCAGCCGTGAGCCAGCCCACCCTTGTCCTGGGCGTGCTGGGCGGCATGGGTCCGGCGGCCACCGTGGACTTCCTGGCGAAGGTGCAGGCCTGCACGCCCGCCCACCAGGACCAGGACCACATCCGGGTGATCGCCGACATCAATCCCCGGACGGCCGCGCCCGGCGTCCCGGGCGCCAGCGCCGGCGGCGCGCTGGCCGAGATGGCCGGCGGCCTGCGCGGGGCGGGCGCCGAGGTGCTGGCCATGCCTTGCAACAGCGCCCACGCCCACGCCGACCTGATCCAGCGGGCCAGCGGCCTGCCGCTGATCGATATGATCGGCCTGGGCGCCGAGGCCGCCGGCCGGACCGGGGCCATGCGGGCAGGCGTTCTGGGCGAGCGTGGCGCGCTGAAGCTGTATCGCGAGTACCTCGCCGCGCGGGCCATGGGCCTCGTCAGCCTGCCACCCGAACGCCAGGAGGCATTCATGGTCACCCTCCAACGGATCAAGGCCGGGGAACGGTCCGCCGACGTGACGCGCGAGATGCAGGCCCACGCCGAAGCCCTGCGCCAGGCCGGCGCCGAGGTCCTGATCGCCGGATGCACCGAGGTTCCTCTGGTGCTGTCGCCGCGGGACGTGCGGCTGGAGATGGTGGACCCGGCCGACCTCCTGGCCCGCAAGGCGGTCGCGGTGTGCCTGGGCTGGGAGGCCGCGCCGGTCGCCCTGGATTGAGGGGCGGCTCGCCCGCGGCTCAGAGCCGCTGGGCGCCGAAGGTGTCGCAGGCGTTCGGGTCCCCGGTCTCGGCGCCGCGGCGGAACCAGCGCATCCGCTGCTCGGACGATCCGTGGGTGAAGGCGTCGGGCACAACCTGGCCCTGCGAACGCTTCTGGAGCGTGTCGTCGCCCACCGCGGCGGCGGCGCGCAGGCCATCCTCGATGTCGCGCGCGTCGAGCGCCACCTGGCCGCCCGACACGGCGGCGGCGTGGGCCACCCACACCCCGGCGTAGCAATCGGCCTGCAGCTCCAGCCGCACGGCGCCGCTCTCGGCCCCCCGCGCGCCCAGGCGCCGCGAGCGCTCGGACGCGCCGGTCAGGGTCTGGACGTGGTGCCCGATCTCGTGGGCGATGACATAGGCGCGGGCCGCCTCGCCGCCGGCGCCGAACTTGGTCTCCAGCTCCTGCCAGAACGAGAGGTCCAGATAGACCTTGCGGTCCGCCGGACAATAGAACGGCCCCATCGCCGCCTGGCCCGTGCCGCAGCCGGTGCCGGTGGCCTGTTGATACAGCACGATGGACGCCGGCGGTTCGTAGGTGCGGCCGGACTGGCGGAAGAGCTGGGCCCAGACCGCGTCCACATTGCCGGAGACCACGTCGACGAACCGTCCCGCCTCGTCCTCGGGCGCGCCGCGGGCGCCTTCCTGCTGCTGGGCGGGCGCCGCCCCCTGGACCACGCCCAGGGTGGTGGAAGGATCGATGCCGAAGACGAAGTAGCCCACCAGCGCCAGGATGACACCGCCCACGCCCAGGCCGCCGACACCCACGGCGCCCATGCCGCGGCGATCCTCGATGTTGCCGCCGCCCTCACCGCCCCGCCAGCGCATCAGCGGGGATCCCGGGCGGCCGCGCGGACGCGGCGATTGGACTCGGCGAGGGCGGCGTCAGGGATCATGGGATAGTCCTGCAGGGCGGGAGCGGTGGCGGCCGATGCGCGCGGCGGAACGTCGGGCGCAGGAACCAGCGGCGAAGGGCGGGCGAGGTCGCGGACGGCCTGTTCCGCCCGCAGGCGCGTCTCCAGCGCCTGGAGCTGATTGGCCTGGTCGACCGCGCGACGCTGAGCGGCCTCCTCGCGCGCGCGGAGATCGTCGAGCTGGAACTGCGTCGGCTGGGCGAAGGCGCCCGCGGGCGCCGCGGCGAGGGCCAGGAACGTCGTGGAAAGGGCGCAGGCGAACAAGCGTGACATCAGGGGGCGAACGTATGGCCTCTATCGGCGTTCCACGGTGAACCGCGCCAGCTCTTTCTGGGGCGGAGCCCAGTCGGGCTTGAGCTCCACGGCCTTGCGGTAGTCGAAGTAGGCGGCCCTGAGGTCCTCCAGGCCCTCGTGCGCGAGCGCGCGGTTGTAATAGGCCTTCTCCGGCTCGCTGACACCCAGCTCGAGCGCCCGGTTGATGTCGGCCAGGCCGTCCGCGTAGCGCCGCGCGCCGACCCAGGCGGCGCCGCGGTTCACATAGGCCTCGCCCAGGTCGGGCTTGGTCTCGATGGCGCGGTTGAAATCCCACTCGGCGGAGGCGAACTCCTTGCGCCGGAGCTTGATGACGCCGCGGTTCACATAGGTGCCGGCCCGATCCCGCAGGTCGAGCAGTTCGGTCGACAGGGCCTGGGTGCAGGCCTCCTCCGAGCGGCTGTCGGACTGGCCGCCGAGGGCGGCGTTCGAGCACTCGCGCGCCAGACCTCCGCCCAGGACGGTGACGGCGGCCTGAGCCCCGCCCGCCCAGGCCAGGACGGCGGTCGCAACGAGGGCGGCGGTGGCGACGACCGACGGCGAGCCGAAGGAGAGAACGCGTCGGGAGGTGCTGAGCATGGCCTGCTCCACAGCCTGGCTGATGATCGACAGCGTCCGCCCGCAATCCGGTTCTGTCAATTCGGCCCGCTCTCCGGAGCGCGGTAGCGCCGCAGCTCCCGATGCAGGATGTAGACGCCGCTGCCCGCGACCACCACCGCGCCGACGAGGGTGAGCGGATGGGGCAGTTCGCCCCAGATCACCAGTCCGAGCAGCGCGGCCCACACGAGCTGGGTGTAGTCGAACGGCGCGATCACCCCCACGGGCGCCTGCCGCAACGCCTCAGTGAGGAAAAGCTGGCCGACGCCGCCGATCACCCCGGCCAGCACCAGCATGGCGAGCGTGAGGGGATCGGGCGTCACCCAGTGGAACAGCGAGCCGATCAGCCCGATCACCACCCCGCCGAGCGTGAAGTAGAAGACGATGGTGGCGCCGCGCTCGGTGTCCGAGATCTGGCGGATGGCGACCATCGCTCCGGCGGCGCCCAGAGCGGCCAGGATACCCAGGGTGACTCCGGGCACGTTCATCTGGCCCGGCAACGGCCGCGCCATCATCAGGACGCCGAGAAAGCCCACGCACACGGCGGCCCAGCGATGGCGGCCCACCTTCTCGGACAGCAGCATCGCCGACAGGGCGGTCATGAAGAGCGGCGAGGTGAACTGGAGCGCCGTCGCCTCGGTGAGCGGCAGGTACTGGACCGCCGAAAACCCGCACACCATCCCGAAGAGACCGACGGTGGCCCGTGCGAAATGGCCGAGAGGCCGACGGGTCTTGAGGACCTCAAAGCCGGTGGTGCGCCAGATGTAGAGACCGAGCGGCAGGAAGGCGAAGAGGTTGCGGAACAGGATGATCTCGAAGACCGGCACGCCGCGAGAGCCCGTCCACTTCACCAGCGCCGACAGCACGGCCATGCAGGCCATCGCCGCCACGCGATAGGCGATGCCCAGGACGACATTGGAGGTCGGAGGAGAGGCGGAGGGCGACACGGGCGCCCTTAGGCGTGGCGAAGGGGCCGCCGTCAACCTCCGAACGCGCCGTGGAAGCCTGTGGCGCCTCACCTAGAAGGCGCGTTCGTCTCCGAAGAGCAGCGGGACGGTGCGGGCCACCAGGATCAGGTCGTCGCGGAACCGCCAGCGGTCGATGTAGGCGTTGTCGGCCGCGATCCGGGCCAGCAGGGCCGCATCGTCGGCGATCTCGCCGCGATGTCCCCCGACCTGGGCGGCGCCGGTCAGCCCGGGGCGGGCGCGGAACCGGCCGGCGTAACCCGGGACCCGTTCGGCCCAGGCCGCGTCATGGGCGAGCGCGTGCGGCCGGGGTCCGACGATCGACATGTCGCCGCGCAGCACGTTCAGGAGCTGGGGCAGTTCGTCGAGGCTCATCCGCCGCAGTACGGCGCCCAGAGGCGTGATCCGCGCATCGCCGCGCGCCGCCTGGACCACCGCCCGCCCGTCCTCCAGCACGCGCATGGTGCGGAACTTGAAGATCCGGAACGGCCGGCCGTCGAGGCCCGTCCGCTGCTGGCGGAACAGGATCGGTCCCGGACTCTCCATCCAGATCGCCGTGCCGATCAGCAGGAGGAGAGGCAGAAAGGTCAGGAGCGCGGTTCCGGCGACCATGAGGTCGAACAGGCGCTTTCGCCGGCTGGCGGCCACCCTTCGCAGGGTCGGCCGCCGATGCGGCAGGAGGATCTTCAACACGACCGCAGAGCCCACCCCAACATGCGCGCATGTGAAACCGGCGCGTCCGCGCGCGCCCGAACCGGTTCTCCGGCCCTGGCGCGCATCGCCGCGTTTCCGGCCCGCCTCCGGCCCGACCTCCACCGCAAACCCCGAGCTGGCCTCGAAGTTCCGGAGATGCGGCCACTTGCCGGAAAAATCGGTTCGGGGGAGGGTCGCCGCACAGAAAAGAGCCGGGGAGGAGCAAGACGATGGCGCGGCGGCTGGTGGACCTGTCGATCCCGATCACCAACGACATCATCTCGGACCCCGACGTGATGCGGCCCAGCATCTCCTACTCCCGCCACAAGGAGACCGTCGGACAGATCGCCGGCTTCTTCCCCGGCCTGGAGGCGGACGACCTGCCCGACGGCGAAGGCTGGGCCGTGGAGCAGGTCCGGCTGTCCACCCACAACGGCACCCACATGGACGCGCCGTGGCACTTCCACTCCACCACCGACCAGGCGGTGGGGACCCGCCGGGCGCCGACGATCGACGAGGGGCCGCTGGAATACTTCCTCCAGCCGGGCGTGAAACTGGATTTCCGCGGGTTCGCCGACGGCTATGTGGCGACGGCGGCCGACGTGGAGGCCGAGCTGGCGCGGATCGGCCACACGCTGAAGCCGCTGGACATCGTGCTGGTGAACACCGCCGCGGGCGCGGCCTACGGCGACCCCGGCTACATCCACAAGGGCTGCGGCATGGGCGAAGCGGCCACGCTCTACCTCACCGAGCGGGGCGTGAAGGTGGTGGGAACCGACGCCTGGTCATGGGACGCGCCGTTCTCGCACACCGCCCGCCGCTGGGCCGAGCGCCGGGACCCCAGGATCATCTGGGAGGGCCACAAGGCCGGGCGGCTGCGCGAATACTACCAGATCGAGAAGCTGACGAACCTGGAGGCCCTGCCCGCGACCGGCTTCGTCCTGTCGTGCTTCCCGGTGAAGATCGCCGGCGCCTCGGCCGGCTGGATCCGGGCGGTGGCGATACTGGACTGAGGCGCCGCCGAGGCCGCGAAGCGGCGACGTCCACACTCCAGGAACCACGAACCATCACGGTCCAACACGGACATCCGCCCGCCCGGTCCGTGATGGTCGGTGTTGGTCCGTCGCTGGATGACAGAGCCTCCGCTCGTGCGGAGGCTCCGGAGACCCGGGGTTCAGGCGGCGACGCGGCGCTTGGCGTTGGATTCCAGCAGCGCTTCGGCCTGGCGCATGATGTTGGCCACCATCTCCTTGCAGGTGGGAATGTCGTGGATCAGGCCCTGGGCCTGGCCGACCGTCCAGATGCCGCCGTCGGTGTCGCCCTGGCCCAGAACGTTGGTGCGGCCCCGCACGCCGGCCACCAGGTGGCGGACGTCCTCGATGGTCTTGGTCGGATCGGTCTGAATCTTCACCACCTCTTCCGAGATGGCGTTGCGCGCCACGCGGCTGGTGTTGCGCAGGGTGCGGTTGGTGAGGAGCGTGTCGCGCTCGGTGTTCTCGACGATCTTCTTCTTGACGTTCTCATGGATGGCGCACTCCTGGGTGGCCATGAAGCGGGTGCCCATGTTGACGCCCTCGGCGCCCAGGGCCAACGCGGCGACCAGGCTGCGGCCGTCGGCCATGCCGCCCGAGGCGATGACCGGCACGTTCACCGCGTCCACCGTCGCGGGCAGCAGGACGATGAGGCCGATGTCGTCCTCGCCGGGGTGGCCCGCGCATTCGAAACCGTCGATCGAGATCACGTCCACGCCGTGCTTCACCGCCGAGATCGAGTGGCGGACCGAGGTGCACTTGTGGATCACCTTCACGCCCGCTTCCTTGAAGGCCGGCAGATGGTCGACGGGCGCGCGGCCCGCGGTCTCGACGATCTTGATCCCGCTCTCGATGATCGCCTGGCGATACTCGTCGTAGGGGATGGGGTTCAGCGACGGCAGCAACGTCAGGTTCACGCCGAACGGCTTGTCGGTCAGGTCGCGGCAGCGCTGGATCTCCTTGTGGAGCTCCTCGGCCGACTGCGAATGGTGGGCGGTGATGAAGCCCAGCGCGCCGGCGTTGGCCACCGCGGCCACCAGCGGCGCATAGCCCACCCCGGTCATGCCGCCCATGACGAGCGGCGTCTCCACGCCGAACATTTCGGTGATACGGGTCTTGATCATGGCGTTCTTCCCCTCGGCGCCCAGGCGCCCTCTTCGTTCCACTCGGGCGGGACGGTAGCGTCAGACGTCCCGGGCGGCCACACCCGAGCGCGGCCGCCGGCCACATCCCTCACCCTGCGTCAGCGGAACCAGCGCAGCGGCCTGGTGGTCACGCGGAACTGCAGACCGCGGTCCTGGAGGTCGCGCCGGCCCGCCGTCTCGACGTCCTTCAGGGACTTCGCATAGGTGATGCGGGCGGACAGCGCATCCGACGGCGTCCAGGCCAGGGAGGTTCCCACCGAATAGAGGGTCTTCACCGGCTGGGGCGGTTCATGATTGCGCATGTAGGCGCCGTCGGCGAAGGCCGAGACGGTGAAGGCGCCCCAGTCGAAGGCGCGACCGCCGGCCGGCCGGCCGAACCGGATCGCCCGCGCGACCTCCACCGATCCGACCAGCCCCTTGTCGGCCAGGACCAGATTTTCGCGATAGCCCCGCACCGTGTACTCGCCGCCCGCCGTGAAGCGCTCGCCCGAGTAGAGGACGCTGTCGGCCCACTGGCCCGAGAGACGCGCCCGCAGCTCGACGCCGTAGTCCGGGAGGCGGCGCGCGTAGTTCACCTGGACCAGGGCGGTGTGGAAGCCCTTCTTGGGTGTCGGGAGGCCGGGGATGTCGGTGCGCGTGCCCTCCAGCCCCTGGACGCCCGTGAGCGAGACGGCGAACACCCGGTCGACGTTGCGCTCCACATAGTCGGCCACGAGCCGCAGGACCGTGTATTGCGCCCGCCCGTCGACCGCGCCCGGCGCGAACGAGAACCGCTGGCCCAGCAGGAAGGTGTCGGATCGCCGCCACGCCACCTGGGCGCCGAGGCTGACGGTCCGAGCCGAAGACCAGCGGCCCGGCTGGTCGGTGGGCAATAGCGGGCTCTCGTAGACCTTGTGAAGGATTCCGGCCTCGACGGCGCGGTCGCGGGCCGAGATGTCCAGCGGCAGCAGCGGCGTGTCGGTGACCGCCGCGTCGTTGTAGGACCCGCGGACCGAGACTGTCGTCCGCGGGGTCAGGAACGGGACGGCGTAGCCCAGCGTGAAATCCTCGACGCCGTCGGTGACGCCGGCCTCGCCGCTCAGCAGGTCGCCGGCGGCCAGGACGTTGCGGACCGATCCGCCCGCCGACAGCCGTTCGCCGCCCACCGAGGGCGAGCGGCTGTTGGCCGCCGTGACATAGAGGTCGAAGCGGTCGGCCGGATAGATGGCCAGGCCCAGGCTGGCCTCGCCGGGTCGACGGCCGGGACGCAGGTCGGCGTTGACGGTCCGGACCGCCGGATCCTCGGCCAGGAGGCGGAAATCGCGCTCCAGATCGGCGGCGCTGAGGGGACGACGCCCGGCGGCGGCCATCCGATCGCGGACGTAGGCCGCCGTAAGGCCCTTGGCCTGGCCGCCCGTCCATTCCACCGTGATCGGCGGGACGTCGTCCGCGGGCGGGGCGAGGCCACCGTAGACGAGCCGCAGGTCGAGAACCCCGGGCTCGGGCGAGGGCCGCACCACGAGGCCGGAATTGATGAAGCCCGCGCCCAGGTAGGCGCGGTTGAGCACCTGGACCAGGGCGAGCGCGCGGGCGAAGCCGCCCGCGTCAGGCAGGCCGTTGGCCGCGAACTGGCGACGCACCCAGGCCTCGTCCAGCGCTTCGCCGGGCGTGTGGGACAGAGAGAGGTCGCCGCTGGCCGCCTCTGGACGCCAGGCTGCGGGCGGCCGGGCGGCCGGGCCGACCGGGGCGTCGGCGACGATCCGGACCTCGCGCAGCGGTGCGGCGAGCGTCGCTGCGGGCGCGGGCGACGCACCGGCGGCCGGCGGCCTCGGCAGCCCCGCGGACGGTTCGGCGTAGGCCGGCGTCGCGGGCGGGACGGCGCCCGGGCCTGTGCGTCCCTGGGAGAGATCGCCGGCCGGCTGCGCCCAGGCGACCGTGGGCGCGGCGCAGGCCAGCAGCGCGAGGCGTCCGATGGAGAGGCTCAATGGCAGGCTCCCGGCGCCGAGACGCCGACATCTGGAGTGCGGACATCGGGGGCGCCGACATCGGGGGCTCGCAGTCCCTCGGGCGCGGCCTCCCGCACATAGGGGCCGACCGGCCGGGTGATGAGCTGGCTGACCGAGCCGGTCGAACGCGCCGCCGGGCATTGGCCCCGCAGGACGCGCGAGGCGTCCAGCACCGACAGGTCGCGGCTCACCACCCCGCTGCTGATGTCGTAGAGGCCGGTCTCCAGCCGGAAGTCGCCGTCCACGGCCACGGTGTTCACCCGGTCGCTGGAGTTGACGAAATAGCGGCTCTGGATCGTGACGTTGGCTCCGCGCAGCTCGCCCAGCGCCAGGATGCTGCCCCCGTTGGAGATGATCGCCAGCGGGTCCGAAATGGCGATCCGGCCGCCCGTGGCGCTGCCCGACGAGGTCTGGATGATCCCCGGCGCCCGGGCGCCTTCCAGCAGCAGGATGCCGGGCCGCGGGATCGCCAGGTTGATGTCGCCCGCGGCGCCGGAGACCGAGTTCGTGGTCACCCGCCCACCGTTCGCGATGGTGAGGTTCTGCGCGCGGATCCGGATCGTGCCCGCGTCGCCGCCGGCTTCGGACAAGTTCTCGCTGGAGATGATCGAGCCGAGTCCATCCACGCGGGCCTGGCCCGCGGAAATCTCGATTTCACCCGCGTGGTTCGGGTTGACCGAAAGCGTGAGGATCGCCCCGCCGTTCAGCACGTCGAGCCGCTCGACGCCGATGCTGACCCGAGAGGCCCGCCCCGTTGCGTCCCCTTCAGCCGACGACGACACCTGGCCCCCGTCGATCCGCAGGGATTTCGCGACGATGTCGAGGCCCCCGGCGTCGCCGCTGCCGAAGGTGGCGGTCGTGATGACGGCGTCCTTGCCGACCACGACATCGTCCGCGGCGACACTGACCGCGCCGGCGGCGCCTTGGGAGATCGAGGTGGCCACCGACAGGATGACCGACAAGTCCTCCAGAACCAGGCTGCTCGCCTTCACGTCCACCGAACCCGCGTCGCCGAAGCTGGCCGTGCTGGAGCTGATGCTGCCCACGTTCCTGAGAACGATATCCTTGGCCGTGATGCGCAGCTGACCGGCGTCGCCGGCGCCGAAGGTGTCGGACGAGATGGCGCCGTCGTCCACCACCAACGACCCGGCGTTTATGACGACGTCGCCCGCATGCCCCTCGCCGCCGTCGGCGGCGGACGCGATGAACGACCTCACGCCCCCGCCGCCCTGCACCAGCAGCTTGTCCACACCGATCGAGATGTCGCCGGAGTCGCCGCCTCGGAAGCCCGTTGAGGTGATATTGCCGCCACCCAGCAGCGAGACCTCGCCACCCCGGATATCCACGTTGCCGGCGCTGGCCGCGCTGAAGCTCGCGGACGAGATGTAGGCCAGGTTCCTGACCTTCAGCGTATTCCTCGCCTCGATCCTGACGTCGCCCGCGTCGCCCAGGCTCAGCGCTTCGGAAGATATTCCCGTGAATTCGCGCCCGCCGCCGTCCAGGTCGATGTCGTTCGCCCGGATATCGACCGTCCCGCCCCGGCCCGTCGTGCGCGACTCGGACGAAATCGTCGCGTCGAACATGGAAAGTCGGCCCGCCTCGATCCGGACGGCCCCGGCGTTGCCCGTGCCTCTGTCCGCTCTGGAGGAGATGGTGGCGTCCGCGAGGTCGAGCGTGTCGGCCACGATCGAGACGCTGCCGGCGTCGCCCGCGAAATTCGACTCGGACAGTACGAAGGAGGTGTTCTCGATCCGGACCGTTCTGGCGGTGAGGGTCACGTCGCCGCCCCGCCCGTCGCCGCCGCTGCTGGACGAGACGAGGGCGTTGTCGAGCCGTAGCGTCTCGGCGGAGATCGCGACCTGCCCCGCGTCGCCCGAGCCAAAGGCGGTGGCGTCGGTTCGGACGATGGCGCCCAGCAACTCGACGTTGCGACCGTCGATCTCGATCCGGCCCCCGTTCGCGGCGCCGAACGCGCTCGCCGAATAGGCGCCCTGGTACATGACGAGGTCGCCCGTGGAACTCAGCCGCACGACGCCGGTGGCCCGAGGTCCGTTCGCGGCGTCCGACCGCAGGTCCACGCGATCGAGCAGCAGAGAGTCGGACTCGATCAGAACCTGGCCGGCCAGGCCCTCGTCAAAGGCCTGGGTGTCTATACGGCTCTGGGACAGGAACACCGACGGCGCCCTGAGGGTGATGGAGCCGGACGAATTCGGGCTGGCGCTGACGGCCTGAAATCCGCCGCCCTCGGCCTCCAGGCTGCGTGTGGCGGAGATCAAGAGCGCGCCGGACTCCTGATTGGCGCCCGGAACCGCGCCGAACGACCCTCCCGAGATCGTGATGGTCTCGCCTGCGATATGGACGTCACCAGGTCGCCCGCCGCCAAACGCGCCGGTCAGCACGAGGGCGGCCCCGAGTTCCTGCGTCGCGGCGTCGATCCTGATGTTCCCGCCATCCCCGGCGCCGATCGAGGACGAACTGATCAGGCCGATGTCGATGACAAGGCGATCGGCCGCAAGCCGGATGTCCCCCGCCCCGCCGGAACCGATGACGTTGGACCCGATGAAGGCGTTGCCGCTGCCGGTGGGATTGTCGATCTCGCCCGTGAGCCGGATGGTCTCGGCCCCGATGGCGATTCCGCCGGCCGCGCCGGCGCCCGAGGAGACGGCGCCGAAACCTGTGGTGGTCGTGGCCCCCCGCGCGTCGATCTCGAGGCTTCCGGCCGTCACGAGCAGGTCGCCGCCGTCTCCGCCGCCGCGCGCGGACGTGATCACGATGGCGTCTGGGGCGACGACGACACGGTCACCCTGCAGCAGAACATCACCCCCGCGACCGATCCCTGCGGTGTCGGACACGAGATTGCCGGCCGAGATCAAAACCTCTCCGGCCGAAACGCGGAGCGGCGCCCCCGCCGCATCCTGGGTCTGGACGCTCAACCGGCTGCCGTCGAGGCGAATCCGGCCCCCTCGCCCGGCCGAGAGCGGATCGGCAAGGCTGACGCGCGTCGCCAGATCACCGACCGCGATCATGTCGAGGCCGCGAACGCCGAAGGTGGTGTCGACGACGGCGACGTCTGACGCCGTGAACGCCAGGCCGGCCGTGACCGGGGCGAACTCGGGGCCCACGTTCGCGATCGAGATGGCGCCCTCGCCGCCGACGAAGCCCCAGGCCTCGGGGGCGGCCACCGACAGCGTCGAGCCGCCGGGCGCGGCGACGGTGAAGCGCTGACCGTCCGCGAAGTCGAGGTACGACGCCGTCGAGAAATGCGCCGCGCCGGGCACGTTCACCTGGGCGCCGGCGCCGAAGACGACGCCCGCCGGATTGATGAACCAGAACGCCGCGTTCGGCAGGGCCATGGAATCGAGCGTGCCCGCGATCGTCGAGGCCTGGCCGCCGGTCACGCGGTTGACGACGTTCGCGATCCCGCCCGGGTCCGCCGCCGTCCAGCGCGCGGTCGCGCCGACGCCCAGGTCGAAGCGGGTGAAGCTGTGGAACAGGTTGGCGCCGGCGCGCGTCCCGCCGTCGATGGTGATGGCGCCGCCGATGTCGGAGACCGTGGTGCCTACCGCGAAGGCGTTGCCGACGTCGGGCGTGATCGCCGTCTGGGCGCGCGCCGGCGCGGTCGCCGCGAGCCCGAGGGCGACGGCCAAGGCGATGCGGGATACGGCGGCGACCGCCTGGGACCGGTTCAACGCCAGGCTCCCAGCAGGGTGAAGGCGGCCCAGATGCCGGGCGCGGCGTTCTCGCCGCCGCCGTCGATCAGGGCGAGCTGCGCCTCGCGCAGGGCCTCGGACTTGGAGCGGCCGTCGCGATAGAGGCTGTAGAAGGTCTTCATGAGTTCGGCGGTCCCGGCGTCGTTGACGGGCCACAGAGAGGCGATGGCGCTCCTGGCGCCCGCCTGCACCGCGGCGCCGGCCAGGCCCATGCTGGCCTCGTCGTCGCCCACCGCCGTCTCGCACGCGCTGAGCACGAGGAGGTCGAGTTCGTCGCCGCGGGTGCGGTTGGCGCTGAGGATCTGGCGCAGCTCGGACAGCAGGATCACCTCGCCGTTGGCGACGATGAAGGCCCGGTCGGACCGCCCGTTGAACGAGGCGTGGGTGGCGAGGTGCAGGACGTTGACCTGCTCGCGGGTGAGCGCCTGGACGAGGTCGGCCTTGCGGAAGTTCTCGATCAGCCGGGCCCGTTCGATCCGCTGGCCGTCGGCCACGGCGGCCACCTTGGCCTCGTTGGCGGTGCCCTCCAGTTTCTCGAAGTAGCCGGCGGGGACCCGCACCTCCAGCTCGAGCGAGGCCGCCAGGAGTTGCAGGCGCTCGTCCTGTCCGGCGCCGCCCGCCTGGGAATAGGCCAGGGCGGGGGCCACCGCGATCCGGCTTCTCTGGACGAGGTAGCGATCCTGGCCGTCCAGCAGCATGGCGAACGGCAGGCTGCGAAGCGCGCCGTCGGGCACCACGACCAGCAGGGAGCCTTCGGCCAGTTCGCCCTCGATCGGGCGGATCAGCAGGTCGTAGAGCTGGCGGGAAGCCGGCCGCCAGGTCTCGTCCTCGCCATAGCTCAGCGACAGGACCGCGCGCTCGACCAGCCGCGACAGGGCCTGGCGGTCGATCGCGCGATTGGGGGGAAGGCGTCGGAAACGCGCCTCGCCGCCCGCACCGCCCGCCACGTAGAGCAACTCCAGACGGTCGGGCAGAAGGATGGGATAGAGCAGCACCTCTCCGGCCTTGAGGGCCTCGGGGGTCAGCGGCTCGCGGGCGGGAATACACTCGCTGCCGAACACGCTCTGAAGCTCGGCCTGACGGTAGGCTTCCACGATCTGCTGGGCGTCCCGGACCCGGATGGCCTCGCGCGCGCCTACGGCGCCGGCGAGCTGGACGTCCACGGCGCTCTGGAAGATGCGGCGCATGTAGAGCGAGAAGGCCGTCTCCTCGGTCAGCGGATCGAAGCGCGGCAGGAGCGGACGGACGGCCTCCAGCGCGTCGTAGGCGGCCAGGACGTGGGCTTCCCGATGGTCGGGGTCCATCTCGGCCAGCAGCAGCCGCCATTCCGGCAGGCGCGCGGGCAGGTCGCGCTGGCTCTCGGCCAGCAGGGCTGCGTCCATCAGACCACGGGCGCGCGCGACGTCGCCCGCCAGGAAGGCGACCCGCGCCTCCAGCGCCGCAGCCACGGCCTGGGCGGCCGGACCGTCGGGCTGGGCCATGCGGATCGCATCCGCGGCGTGAGCCACCTCGGGCGCCGCGGCGAGACCGCGAGCATCGAGGGCCGCCTGGGCCAGCCGGCCCAGCACTTCGGCCCGCAGCGCCGGGTCGGCCAGACGATGCGCCGAAGCCAGGCCGCTCGACGCGGCCTCGCCGGCCTGGCGGCGGAAGTCGGCGGCTCCGGCGGCGTCGGACTCGGCGACCGCGAGCCGCAGCCGGGCCAGGCGAAGGTCGGCGAGCGCCGCCGTCCGCTCGTCGCCCGACAGGCGCGCCTGCTCGGCGGCGCACGCCAGCGACGCGGTCGAGACCCCCAGGTTGGCGTTGATCAGCAGCGCGGTGTTGCGCAGCAGGTCGCAAGGCCCCGAGGTCACAGCCGCGGTCTGCTGGCGCACTTCGTCCACGGCCGCCGCCGCGCCGCGGACCCCGCGACGCGCGCCGCCGCGCGTGCCCGAAGCCGTCGAACCCGACAGCGACACCAGGCCCAGGCGATAGGCCGCCAGCGAGGCCGGCCGGTTCAGCCCCGCCGCGCTCGCCGCCTGGAATGCGCCCAGGAGATAGGTCTGGGCCTGATACTGGCTGCCCTGGACGCTCACCCGCATCAGTTCGCCCGCGGCGGCGCAGTATTCGGACACCGCCCGCGCCGACGGTCGGGCGCCGACGGAGCCGGACAGCTCCAGAACCGGCGCAATCTCCGCATAGGGATCGTCTGCGCCGCGCTGAGCCAGGCGGGCCTCGGCCGCCGCCGTCGCTTGTCGAAGCGCTTCGTCGGACGGATAGGCCGCCAGGGCCGCGCCCCCCGAGGGGATGCACAGGGTGTCGGTCAGCGCCGCCTGCGCGGCCCCCGCCCACAGCAGGACGACGCTCGCCGCAGCCGGCGCAAGTCGCCGTCCCAGCCCGGTCGCCGACACCGTGCGCGCCATATCGACTCCCCCCAGTAACGCCGCCTAACGGCGCTCAACGGCGCCGCTTGTCAACGATACGTTGGTCTCGAGACTTCGGGTTCAGTCGGCCAGCGCGACGAGGAGGCGATCGATGTCGTCCTGGGTGTTGTAGACGGACGGCGAGATACGGATGCGGTGCTCGTAGACCGACACCCGGACGTCCCGACGGCGGAGCCGTTCGCCATAGCGCGCGGCGGCGTCGCGCGCCGCGAAAGCCACCACCGGCCCTGGGGCGCCGGCCGGCGTCAGGGGCCGGAAGCCCCTGGACGGCAACTCGGCCTGAAGCCGGTCGATCAGGGGACGGCGGTGAGCGGCGATATCGGCGACGCCCACCGCGAGGATGTGATCCAGAGACGCCTGGGCCACGGCCAGCGCGCCCCAGGCCGGCGTGCTGACCTCGAAGAGGCCCGCCGCGCCGCCGGCCAGTTCGTAGGCGCCCAGCGCCGGGCCAGGCGGCTCGAAAGGCAGGACATGGCTGGCCTGGCGGACGACCTGCCGCCAGCCCACCTCGACCCGCGCAAGGCGGTCCAGCCGATCGGGACGCACGTAGAGGAAGGCGGCGCCGAAGTCGCCCATCAGCCACTTGTAGGTCCCGCAGGCGGCGAAATCGACGCCGCTGGCCTGAACGTCAACCGGCATGGCCCCGGCGGCCTGGATGATGTCGGCGTAGACCAGCACGCCCCGGGCGTGCGCCAGTGCGCACAGCTCGGCGAGATCGTGCGTGAAGCCCGTGACTCCCGAAACCAGCGAGACGGCGATCAGCCGCGTCTTCGGCGCGATCGCGGCGCGGATGTCGGCGAGGTCGATGCGGCCGGCCCGCGGCGCGACGACCGTGAGCGGCGCCCCACGCCGGGCCAGTTCGCCGTAGAGGGCCAGCGACCCGTCGTAGTGGAAGGCGTCGGTCACCACCCCGGCGTCCGGTCCAAGCCCCAGGGACGCGGCCAGCATGTTCTCTCCCACCAGGGTGCTGGGAACGACGGCGACGTCGGCGGGCGCGGCGTTGATGAGACGGGCGAACCGCTCCACGGCGCCCCGGCGGGGGTTCGCCCGAGGTCCCACGGCCTGAGGATCGCGGCGACGGGCTTCGACGTAGCGCGCGGCCGCGTCGGCGGCGAAGTCGCCCACGGGATGTGTGAACGCGGCGTCGAGATAGGTCCCTTCCACCGCGAAGCCGACCGGGCCGTCCGGCGGGGTCCCTGCTCGGGGGAGGCCGGCTGCGCCGACCGCGGCCCCGGCGGGCAGAACGCCGGCCGCCAGAACCCCACGTCGCGAGAGACTGCCCCGGCGTGACGGAAGTCCGCGGCCGGACGGGGCCATGCGCCCTACTCCGCCGCCACGGGCAGCCGCACCGCGCTGGGGTGGGCCGGCGTATGGGCGACGCTCTGCGTCGCCTTGCGATAGGCCTCGGGCGGCGCGTTGAAGATGTCGGCGACCCAGGTCTGGGGGTTGCGGTCGTATACGGGAAACCAGCTCGACTGGATCTGGACCATGATGCGATGCCCCTTGCCTACGACGTGGTCGGCCATGGGCAGGGCGAACCGGAACGCCTCGGTCCGGCCGGGCGTCAACGGCTCGGGCCGGTCGAACCCCCGCCGGTAGCGGCCCCGGAAGATGTCCATGGCGATCGGCGCCTGGTAGCCGGCCAGGGCGGGATCGTCCATCCCGTCGGGATGGACGTCGATCAGCTTGACGACGAAGTCGGCGTCGGCGCCCGTGGATGCGGCGAACAGCTCAACCTGGGTCCGCCCGAAGATGCGCACGGGCCGGTCGAGCGGCTCGGTCACATAGGTGAGGACGTCGGGCCGCTGGGCCGCGAACCTCTGGTCGGCGACCAGCGAGGTCTTCCAACCGTCCGTGCGGCTGCCGAAGAAGAACGGACGGGCGATGACCGGAACCGGCCGCGCGGGATCGGAGACATAGTCGTCGCGCGCCGGCTCGCCCGACTCCGGCGGACCCGCCGAGAGCCGGCCGCCCGCCCGCAGGTACAGGGGCCAGGTCGCTTCGGGGATCGCCTCGGACCGCCGCCAGCCGCCGCCCATCGCATAGCTGGTGATCGGCGCCAGGGCTGCGGAGGGCGCGCCGGTCTTCAGGTGGGCGTCGAGGAAGGGCTTGATCGTCTCGCACCGGGCCCGCGCGGCGGTGTCCTCCTCGAACCGGAAGACACCCAGTCCCGAGCCGTCTCCGAACACCCCCATGTGCGCCCAGGGCCCCAGCAGCAGGTGGACCCGGCGGTCGCGATCGAGGGGCGCGAGCGCGCGGAAGACGGCCGGCGCGCCGTACTGGTCCTGCTCGTCGTAGAGGCCGCCCACGAGCAGCATCGGCGTGCGGATCGGATGCGCCGCGAGCAACCTGTCCAGCGCCTGGGCCTGCCAGAAGGCGTCGTAGGCCGGATGCGCCACGAACCGCCGGGCCATCGGAAACCGGTCCAGGCCGTAGCGGCGCATGAAGGCGCCGGCCGACCCCAGCTCCAGCATGTGGGCGTAGAGTTCCACCCCGCCGCCGGCGGGCGGGGCGCCCTGCCGTCCGGCCATGAGGATCGGCAGCACGGGCAGCGTGATCTGCCGGAAGGCGCCGTGATGGAACCAGTCGTCGCCCATCCAGACGTCGACCATCGGATTGACCGGGACCGCGGCCTTCAGCGCCGGATGTCCGGACAACGTCGCCATGAGCGCCGTGAAGCCGGCGTAGGAGCCGCCGATCACGCCGACCCGTCCGTTCGCTTCGGGCACGTTGCGGACCAGCCAGTCCAGGGTGTCGGCCGCATCGGTCGCGTGATCGATGCCGGTGGGGTTGAGCGGGCCCGACAGCGGCCGGTTGGTGACGTAGGTCCCCTCGGAGCGGTAGCGCCCCCGAACGTCCTGCCAGACGCGGATGTAGCCGTCGTCGACCAGTTCGGCGTCCAGCGGCGACAACGGCCGCGCCGACGCCCCGTCGGCGCCGTAGGGCGTTCGCTCCATCACCAGCGGCGCGTCGCGCGCGCCCGGCTTCATCACGATGACGGTGTGCAGCCGCACGCCGTCACGCATGGGGATCATCGCCTCGCGCCGGACACGCCCGACGGACGCGGGCGGCTGATACCCCGTCGCCACGTCGGACGGCAGGGTGTCGACCGGCCCCGCGACGGCCAAGCCCGCGACGGCCGGCGCCGTCAGCCCCAGGACGAGGCCCGCGAGCAGCGACAGAAGACGGTGACGCATGGTCTCAGCGCTCCGCCGGGCGGAAGCGCCGGCCCCGCCTCGACGGGACCGGACGCGTCGGATGATCGATCACGGGCGGCCTAGTAGCGCGCCCGCACCCCGACGAAGAACTGCCGCCCGAAGATGTCGCCGTAGGTCCGGGTCGGGAACGACGGCATCTCGTTGGTCAGGTTGTTCACGCCGGCGCGGAACGTGTAGTTCTCCCACTCGTACGCCGCCGAGATCGTGTGGGTGTAGTTCGCCTTCACGACCGGGATCGGATTGGTCTCGATCGTATCGGTGAAGGCCGCCTTGACGCTGGGCAGGTAGTAGACCGAGTAGAACAGGCGCAGCGGGCCCTTCGAGTAGCGGAGGTCGCCGCGCACGCGCCAGTCGGGCGTGGCCGTCGTGCCGTCAGAACGGCTGCTGTCGAAGCCCGTCACCGAGGTCAGGAGGCGCGTGGTGTGGGTGGCCTCGGCCGCGATCTCCAGCGTGCCGAAGTCGGCGTCGTCGAAGAACCGCCCGATCGGGAAGCGGTAGCTGAAGTTGTAGACCTCGCCGCGGTACAGCACCTTGCCCGCGTTGAACGTCGTCTGCCGCGCCGCGATGATGTGGCCCATGGCGTTGCGCTGGAAGGTGGCGCAGATGTCCGCCGGCTGAGGCGAACTGTCGTAGCAGGTGGCGAGGAAGCTGGCGGGCGTGAACGCGGACAGGCCGTCCGTCAGGTCCACCTGGATCCGGTCCGCCGTGAAGGTCAGGCCCGGAATGTAGCTCGGCTGGAAGCTGATCCCCCAGGTGACGGTCTCGGACAGTTCGTTGCGCAGGTTCGGGTTGCCGCCGCTCGTGATGGTGACTAGGCCGGTGTTCTCGGCCGGGTCCTGGAAGCCCACCAGCGGATCGTACCCCGGATTGCGGGCCCACTCGGCCTGACAGTTGGCGAGGCGGGTCGCCGGCGCCGGGCCGCCGTTGATCCGGTCGGCGTCGCAGGGGTCGGTCCCGATGGGGTTGCCGGGCGCCGCGAAGGTCGGCGCGAACAGCTGGTCCAGGGTCGGCGCCCGGAAATTGCGGCTCTTCGAAGCGCGGAAGCTCAGGCCGTAGCCCACCTCCCAGCGCCCCCCGACGCCCCAGACCTCTTCCTTGCCCGCCAGCGAGTGGTCGACGAAGCGATAGGAGCCGGAAAACTCGAGGGCCTCGACGAACGGCAGGGTGAAGTCGCCGCCCAGGACCGGCACCAGCAGTTCGCCGGCGAACTCGTCCGTATTGAACTCGCCGTCGCGGTTGATCGGGGCCGTGCCGGTAGTGGTGAGGCCGCGCAGGTCGGCTTCGAACGGCCGGAACGCCACGCTCTCGGCGCGATGCTCGTAGGAGACGCTGAACTTGGCGGGGCCGGCCGGCAGGTTGATCACATCGCCGCTCATGACGGCGAGGAAGGCGTCCTGGGTGTTCTTGTAGTTCTGCCCCTGAAGCACCGACACATACAGGATCGCCTCCTGCGAGGCGGTCTGCGAACCGAAGGGGTTCAGCGGCACGCAGCGCGGATCGTCGTTGGCGGGATTCGCGTCGGCGTTGATCGAGCAGACGATCTGGCCGGCGGCGTTGCGGGTGGCGTTGAGCGCCCGGTCGATGGTCTGCACGTTGGGCGTCCAGACCCGCTGGGTGCCGTCGGTCTCGGCCCGGCTGTACGAGAGACTCCAGTTGAAGTTCCGCTCGGCGAACGCGAAGTCGCCATCCAGGGCGACGAGGCCGCGGAAGGTCTCGGTGCGGGAATAGCGCTCGCGGGTCGGCAGGATGTTGAACCGCCGCGACACGAACAGGTTGCCGCCGGCGGCGAAGGTCGGGCTGGCGGCGCTCAGGGTCGCGATGTCCTGGGCCGACAGGAACGGGTTGTTGCGGTTGAACGCCACCGCGTTGCTGCCGGCGGTGCGGAAGATCTGCTGCGTGCCGTAGGGATCGCGGCCCTCCTGGCGGCCGACGAGCAGCTCGCCCGAGAGCCGGATGCTGTCGGTGAGATCGTAACGCCCGATCACCGTGCCGTTCCAGCGCTCGACGCCGGCCGCGAGGGTCGAGTTCTCGCGCACGTCCAGGCCCTGACCGCCGATGGCGGTGCTGCTGGTGCCCTGGATCAGGCCCGTGTCGTACGGGATCACCTGCCCGCCCGGCGAGAACTGCAGCGCGCCGCCGTTCAGGCGCAGGAGGCCCGTCGGCAGGGAGGTGTTGGTCTGGAAGATGACGCCGTCATAGTTCTGCGACCAAAAGTGGCCGTTGAACACCCAGACGGTCGGCGGGATGCCGTCCGTGGTCGTTCGGTTGGCGAGGTTCGGGACGTTGCGGGGCCCCTCCGCCGTACGGCGACGCGCATATTCCAGCAGCGGCCGGGTCTTGGAATACTCGAGATCGACGGCGATGTTGCCGCGGCCCTCGGCGAAGTTCTTGCCCCAGGTCGCGCGCAGGAAGGTCCGGGGATAGTCGCCCTTCGTACTCTCGCCGTACTGGGCGTCGAGCTCCAGGCCCTCGAAGCTGTCCTTGAGGATGTAGTTCACCACGCCGGCGATGGCGTCCGAACCGTAGACGGCCGCGCCGCCCGCCTGGACGATATCGACCCGCTGGATCAGGCCCGTGGGGATGACGTTGGTGTCCACCGTACGGTCGCCCAGACCCGAGGAGGACGTGACCATCCGCCGGCCGTTCAGCAGGGTCAGCGTGCGCCCGGCTCCGAGGTTGAACAGGTTGGGCGAGGTCGCGCCCGAACCCGCCGGGAAGCCCGAAGTGACCGAGATCGGGAACGAGGGAACGTTGGACGTGACTTGGTTCAGCATCTCACCCAGGTTCACGTAACCGCGCTCGGTGATCGCCTCGTCGTCCAGGATGGTCACCGGCGCCGCGGTGGAGGTGGACGTCCGCGGAATACGCGAACCGGTCACGAGGACTTCGGCGACTTCCTGTGAGGCCGCGGCGCTGGCGTTTGCCCCGGCGGACGCGGCGCCGTCTCGCCCCACGTAGATCACTCCGGCGGCGGTGCGGCGCACCGACAGGCCACTGCCGGCGAGCAGACGCTGAAGACCCTCGTCGGCAGTGAACGAACCGACCAGCGCGGGGCTCGTCTTACCACGCACGTCGTCCTCGGCGAAAATGATCTGCTGACGCGACGCCTGGCCGAACACCCGCAGCGCCCCGCCCAGGTTCTGCGCCGGTACGTCGAAGCGATATGTCTGCTGCTGAACCTGGGCCGCGGCCGGTCCCGCGAACACCAGAAGCGCCGCCGCGGCGGCCGAGCCGCCGAGGCCCGCCAACTTTATCCCCATCATGTCCGAAGCCCCCTTCGTTCCGGACGATCGGCGGTTGTCGCCAAACCGTCTTATGGGGTGGTACGCACGAGCCTCGGAAAGCCGAACCTCAAGTGGGCGGCGGCGTGTCTTCACCCCCGAAAATCGTCATCCCGGCCGGCCCGCCCCGCGCCTCCAGATCGAAGGCCGCGGCCAGACCCTGGAGCAGAGCGGTGGTGTCTCCGGCCCGAAAGACGCCCGAGACCCGGACGTTCGCCGCCGCCTGGTCGCCCACCGCCAGCGGCCGGTCCGCATAGCGGTTCATCCGCTGGACCACGACGCCCAGCGGTTCGTCCTCGAACACGAGCTGGCCCGCCTCCCAGGACAACGAACGGACGGGGTCGGTATGCGCAACGACGGCGGCCGCAGCCACGGTGACGGCCTGCGCGACGGGAGCCGTCGGCAGGATCAGTTCGCGGCCGGGCGCCAGGAGCTGGTCGGCCGGGACCCGCCGCGGCCCCACCGCCACGGTCCGGCGCTCCGCCCCGCCCTCGCGATCCAGCACCATCACATGGCCCTCGTAGAGGACGACGCGGACCTGATCGTGCAGCAGTTCGACACTGAAGGCCGTGCCGGTGGCCACCACCATTTCATTGGCGGCGGTGACCGAGAAGGGTCGCAGCGGATCGCGCGCCACATCGAACTTGGCCCGGCCGCGCTGCAGCCACAGGCGGCGCTTCTCGCCGGTGTAGCGCACCTTCACCACGGTGGCGGCGTCGAGCGAAACCTTGGACCCGTCGGCCAGCACCACCACGCGACGTTCGCCCACGGCCGTCTCATAGGTGCGCGGCGACAGCCACACCCCGAGGCCGCCCAGGCCCACGATGGCCACGGCCAGCGTCGCGGCGATGAGCGCCAGGACGCGACGCCTCGGCATCTCGCCACGCGTATGGCGGTGAAAGCTTCGGCGCGCCGACGCCAGGGCCGCCTCGCGCAGCGCCATCACCTCGGCGCTGGCGGCGTAGTGCCCCACCGCCTCCCAGGAGCCGACGATCTCGAACAGCGCGACCTCATGGGCTGGGTCGGCGTCGAGCCAGGCCTGGAACTCGCGCTGCTGATCCCGGGGAACCTGGCCGTCGGCGAGTCGGGCCGCCCACAGCGCGGCGCGCTCGATCACCTCGTCGGACACGGAGCTCACGGCTGGCTCCCGAAGCAGGCGCGCAGATGCACGCTGGCGCGCACCACGTGCTGCTCCACGGTGCGCACCGAGATTCCGAGCATGTCGGCGATCTCGCGCTGCTTCATGTTCTCAAGGCGGAAGAGGACGAAGATGGTGCGCGTCCGGTCGGGCAGTTCCTGAAGCGCGCCGAGCACGGTCGACAGCGACTGCTTGGCCTGGAGCACCCGATCGGGGTCACGCTCCTCGACCCAGGCCGCGTCGTTCGAGGCCAGGGCCGCCTGGTAGGCCGCACGCACCTTCTGGCGGCGGCCGCGGTCGCGCAGCAGGTTGGCCGCGATCTGGAACACATAGGCGTCGGGACGGGCCGCATCGATCTCGGCGCCTCTCTGAGCGACCCGCAAGAGCACTTCCTGGGTCAGGTCTTCCGCCTCCGAATGGTTACGGATCCGCCGCAGGAAGAATGCGATGAGAGCCGGTCGAAACCGTTGGCTCATCGCGCTGGCGGCCGCCTTGGCGTCGGGTTGCACGATCTGCTCCAGTTCTCAACCGGGACGCTAACGCGGGGTAGTACGCGCAGCGAACGGATTCCCACCGAAACGCCAGAACGGCGGCCGATATTTCCCCTATCGACAGGAGGTCTCGGGAACGGCCGTCCGCTCCCATTGGTAGACGTCCACCCACTCGCCGCGCGGCAGATAGGTGAACGAGAGGGGTTGGTCGCCGCGCGTGACCTCCACGGTGACGACCCGCGCGTGATCGTGCTGCATGGAGTCGCCGAAAGGCGCGGCGACGATCCTGTCCCCGTCGCGCAGGCCCGCCGCCTCGGCCTCGGACCCCGCCACCAGGCCGCGCACCACCTTGTCCGACGCCGTCGCCCGCAGGTCGTAGCCGGGTTCGAAGACGCGCGCCTTGCGCACGACGCGGCGGAAGCAGGGGCCGTAGTCGCCGGAGGCGGGCAGCACGAGTTGGCCGCTCATCATCGCCCGGTGCGTCGCCGGGCCCGCCTCGCCCAGTTCGGCGCGCAGGACCTCCAGCCATTTGGCCTCGGTGATCTCCTCGCCGCCGCGGAACCGCATCATCATGGTCCGAACCAGATCGTCCACCGATCGCCTGCCCCCCGACGCCCGTACGATCTGGCCGTTCAGCACCGCGAAGTAGAGCGCGCCCCGGTCGTAGGGCATGAGCCTCACGCGGGTGTCGTCCCAGAACTGGTCCGCCACCTCGGCTTCCGGCGTGTGCTTCCGGGTGTTGGCGTAGTAGCGCATCGCCGTGCGGTTGACGCCCGCCAGGTACTGCTCGGTGGTGATCTGGCCCGCGCGCCAGGGCAGCAGTTCCTGATAGTAGACCGCGTTGCCCTCGCTCCACCATTTGCCCAGGGGCTCGATCGCCGTCCAGGTGTGGGTCATCTCGTGGCCCAGGATCGACTTCAGCGCCTCCGGATCCGTGCCCTCGCCATAGCCCACGGCGAACGATTGGGTCATGGCCACGCCGCCACCCGGATTCTGCGGGTTCGAGCGCAGGATCACGCGGTAGGGCGGCTCGACCTCGTCCTTGAAGAACCTGCTCATCCAGCCGTGGAGCCGGCCGGTCCACTGCATCAGCGGGCGCGGATCGAACGGCGGCTCGCCGCCCCAGAGCGCCGAGAAGCCACCCTGGGCCAAAGCCGGCTCGCGCGAGAAACGGCCGCCGGCGAACATGGTCGTCGCCAGGCGCCCCGGAGGGCCTGCCGGAATCTCCACGTCGCCGTCGCCATAGCCCGTGACGCCCACCGCGCCCGGCCCCATGGCGCTCACGTCCCAGCGGATCGCCACGCGATAGGCCGCGCCGGATTGCGGAATGGCGACCAGCATGCGCCCCGGGGTCGAGAAGCTGGCGCCGTCGATGCGCAGGTTGATGGGCGGGCCGCTGCCCCGCGCGTTGTCGATCGGCAGACGATAGCGAGCCACGACCTCGCCATGCACCCGCCGCGACGAGGTCCACGGCGCATCGCCCGTCTGGCCGGTGACGAGGGGCACAGCCCCGTCGGCGTCGGTGACCGAGAGGTCGGTGCGAGGCTGCGGCGACGGCATGTTGGGCGCCATGGTCGGCAGGACGAACAGCGGCTGGCCGGCCGCCACGTCCATGCCCGGCACGGTCACCGTCACGTCCACGTGGCCGTCGGCCGGCGCCGTCATGGCGCTCGGCTTCAGCAGGACCGTCATCAGGGGCGCGGGCTCGGCCCGCGCGGCGCCCGCGACAAGGCCCGCAGTCATCAGGACCGTCGCCGTCAGCCGTCTCATCGGTTCGCCCCCGGCCTCAAGGGATGCGTATGACGCCGACCGACCCTTCGATGTCGATCTTCGTGCCGAACGGGGCGGAGTCGCGCTGGAGGTTGGCCAGGATGCGCCGGGCGTTCTCGGGATCGGCGAAGTGAGGGATGCCCCGGCGCGACCGGTCGTAGGTATTGCCCATGTCCAGCGGATACAGCTTCACCGTCTTGATCTTCGGTCCGTCGAACTCGGTGACTGCAACCACGCTGTCGTACCAGCTCGCGGGATTGCCGCCGGCGCGCACCGAGCGCTCCTCGGGTCTGGGCGGCGGCGCCTTGCCGGTCGCCGGATCGGGCCAGACCCGCAGCGCGGTCTCCTGCAGCGCCTTGATCTCGCCGTTGATGAAGAAGACGCCCATCCCGTAGAGGACGACCTTGCCCTTGTAGATCTCGACGCCGCGCAGCGAGTGGGGGCCGCCGCCCAGGATCACGTCGGCCCCCGCGTCCACCGCATCGTGGAACAGCCTGATCAGGAAGTCGGGCGGCGGCGGCGTGTCGTCGTCGACCCCCGTGGTGCTTTCGTGGGCGTGGATCGTGAAGACGACAACGTCGGCGTTGTCCTTCGCCTCGCGCACCGCCTTCAGCAGGCCCGCGTGGTCGTAGAGGTCCATCTCCCACTTGAGCTCGGTCTTCGGTCCCAGGCGATAAATCTGCTCGTTGACCGTCACCTCCACCGCGTCGGCGGCCGGCGCCGGCTTGCGGGGCGAGGCGAACTCGGTGGCCATCTTCCGCACCAGGGCCATCTGGTCGGCGGTCACCATCTGGATCGGCCGCACGCGCAGCACGCTGATGCCGGTCCGCTGCTTCACCTCGCCGAACGCATCGTTGGCGCCGGCGTTGGGCTTCACGGTCGAGGCGGTCGACACCAGGGCGACCCGGGCCTTCGGCGTGGTCAGGATGCCCGCACGCCGCGCTTCCTGGAGGTTGCGCCCCGCGCCCGAGTGGACGATGCCCGCCTCGTCGTGCAGGCGGATCGTCTCGATCACGCCCTCCGGCCCCCAGTCGGTGGAATGGTTGTTGGCCATCGAGACCATGTCGATGCCCATCGCCTTCTGATCCTTGGCCAGGGACGCCTCGCCCCACAGCAGGCCGTTGGCGTAGCCGGTGCCCTGGAAGGTCTCCAGGTCGAGGATCGGGCTCTCGCGGTTGGCGATCGTCACGTCCCCCGAGCGGATCAGGGAGATCACCTCCTGAAGCTTCGGGTCGGGGCGCTCGGCCATCGGGCGCGAGTAGAGGAGGTCACCCAGCAGGACGAGCGAGAACCTGCCCTTCGGGCTGGCCGGTTTGGGCGGGTCGCGCAGGAACTCCGCGGGATCGTTGGACGGGCGCGGAGTCTCGGGCGCCGCCGCAGGCTGGGCCACGGCCACGCCGGCCAGGAGCGCGGCCACGGCCACGCCGGCGGCCAGCCGTATCGTCGTCTTGGTCATTCCGTCCCCCTTCACGACTTGCAGATCGGATCGGAGGCGTCGGGGACGCGCTCCCACTGATAGGTCTCGACCTCGGCGCCGCGCGGGCGGTAGGCGACGTCGAAGGTCTTGCCGTCGCGGGTGACCTTCATCTCCAGCTTGCGGCCGATGTCGCCCTGGACAGCGTCCAGCGCCACGCCGTAGGTGACGATGTCGCCGTTGCGCAGGCCCGCCTTCTCGGCCTCGGACCCGGGCTTCAGCCCCTTGATCACCTTCGGGTTCGAGACGATCGAGGCGTTGTCGAAGCCAAGGTCGAACTGGCGCATCTTCGTCGTCGTGCGGCGGAAACAGGGGCCGAAATCGTCGGACTCCGGGAGCATCAAGCCTCCTGCCATCATCGACCGGTGCACGGCCACTCCGTCCTCGCCCAGTTCCTGGCGCACCAGATCGACCCAGACCTGCTCACTCAGCGGCTCCCGCGACCGGGCCTTCTGCATCATCACCAGGATCAGGTCGTCGATCGACCGCCTGCCGCTCGATGCACGGCGAACCTTGCCGTTCAGGACCGCGAAGTACATGGCCCCCCGGTCGTAGGGCAGCACCCGGATGCGGGTGTCCTCCCAGAAGCGCGGAACGACCTGATCCTCGGGCGTGTCGCGCAGGGCGTTGGTGAAGTAGCGGTAGGCGGTTTCGTTGATGTCCTGGAGGTACTGGTCGGTGGTGAACAGGCCCGCCTTCCACGGGATCATGGCCTGGTAGAAGACCGCATTGCCCTCCGAGTACCAATTCCCGACCGCCCCACTGGCCGTCCAGGTGTGGGTCATCTCATGGCCCAGGATGGCCTTGAAGCTCTCGCCGGTGACGTCCTTGCCGTAGGTGACGAGGAAGGAATGGGTGAGCGCCGCGCCACCGCCCGCGTTCATCGGATTGAAGCGCATGAACACCCGGTAGGGCGGCTCGGTCGTGTCCTTGAAATAGCCGCTCATGAAGCTGTGGAGCCTGGCGGTCCACTGCATCGACGGCCGGGGGTCGAAAGGCGGCTGCCCCTTGATCCAGACCGCCGAGAAGGCGCCGTGGGTCTCGCGCTCGATCGGACCCGCCATGTAGACGCCGCGACCGAGCTGGCTGAGCGGGCCGGCCGGAACGATCACATCGCCGTCCCCCCAGCTCGAAACGCCCTCGAACCCACGCCCCATGGCCGAGATGTCCCATTTCAGCGCGATGCGATGGTCGCCGGGAACGTCGGGCGTGATCATCAGGGCGCCGCCGACGCCTGAGACGCCCTCGCCGTCCACGCGCAGCGCCGTGGGCGGGCCGCCCGACAGGGCCGGAATGTTCTCGGCCAGCAACGTGTACTTCAGCACCGTCTGGCCGCGGATCGCCCGTGCCGGGCTCCAGCGGCGGGGGCCGTCACCCGCCGACTCGACCGTAAGCGGGACGGGCCCGGCCGCATCGCGGACGCTGAGGTCGAGCAGTTCGGCGGGCCGCGAGAGGCCCGGGGTGAACAGGCCCGCCGAGACGAAGGGCCGGCCGGCCGGCGCATCGACACCGGGAAGGGTCATGGTGACCTCCACGGGCGCCTTGGCGTCCACCACCTTGCCGGGCCGGATGACCACCGTCGCAAGCGGGGCCTCGGCCGCCGCCTGGGCTACGCCCCCCAAAGCCAGGATCGCCGCGATCGCGCCTACGCGCCATGCCGCCCGCATCGCCCCCTCCATGCTCGTCACCGTCGCCTGTTAGTACGCCCCAGCCGACAAAATCCCGGCGCCCCCAGACGGGTTTGGCGGACGGGTTTGGCCGCCGCATGCGTATTAGGAGCAGGGATCCGAGGGGGAGACGCGGATATGCGGATCGGCTGTCGCAGCCTGTTGCTGGCCGTGGTCGCGGCGAGCCTGACGTTCGCAGCCCGCCCAGGCCCGGCCACGGCCGCCGAGCCACCCCCGATCCTGACCCGTCACCGGATCGAGATCGGCGGCCGTCCCCTGGAGTATACGGCCGAGGCCGGACGCATACCCATTCGCGACGTCGCCACGGGCGAGCCGCTGGCCCACGTCTTCTACGTCGCCTATCGCGCGCCGGCCCGGCGCGGCGCGGTCCGGCCGGTCACCTTCGTGTGGAACGGCGGCCCGGGACTGCCCGCCGCCTCGCTGCACTTCGAGGGCGCCGGCCCGCGCCGGATCGAAGGCGACCGCTTGGTCGACAACGCCGACACCTGGCTGACCGACACCGATCTCGTGTTCATGGACCCCGTGGCCACCGGCTTCTCGCGCGCCGTCAGCCCCGAGGCGCAGAAGGCGTTCACGAGCTGGATCGGCGACGCGATGGCGACCACCGAGTTCGTCCGGGCCTGGGTGCTGCGCCACGGCGCCGAGGAGGCGCCGCTCATCATCGCCGGCCAGAGCTATGGCGCCGTGCGGGCGGGCGCGGTGACGTACCAGCTGCTCAAGCGCGGGTTCGACGTGCGCGGCCTGGCGCTGATCTCGAACACCACCGGCCTGCCCGACTATCCCGACCGGCCCCGCATCGCCCTGGCCATGCACACCGGCGACTATGCGGTCGCGGCGCTCCATTTCGGCCGGCTGCCGCCCGAACTCGGGACGACGCCCGACCAGGCCCGCACGATCGCCGAGCAATGGGCGCGCGACGTCTACCTCCCCGCCCTGCGCCGCCTCGACCAGCTTTCGGACGCCGAACGCGCGGCGCTGGCCGTCGACCTCGCCCGCCGCATCGGCCTGACGGCCGCCGACATAGATCCGAAGACCCTGTCGGTCACCCAGGGCCTCTTCCTGGGACGTATCGGCGGGGGAAAGCGCCTCTACTATTCCGACTATCGTCGTGAGGAGCCGTACGTCGCCCCGTCGCTACGGCTCGGGGTGCGCTATCTCCGTCACGACCTGGGCTACGCCACCGACCTGCCCTACTTCGGGGTCGAGCCGATCGACGACGGGTTCGCCCCCGACGGCGTCCATCCGAAACCCGTCAACGCCACCTGGACCCACTCGACCGTCTACGGCGCCACCGACGAGCAGATCGCCCAGGCCCGCGCCGACTTCGCGCGCACCGGCGCGATCGGCCTGGGCAAGTTCGGACCCAACCTGTCGGGCGCGGCCGAAGCCATGGCGCTCAGCCCCGGCCTCCAGGTGCTGGTTCCCCACGGGGCCTACGACCCCCTGGGCGGCTGCTCGATCGACGCCGAGCTGGGCCGCCGCCTGCCGCCGCCCGACCGCGAGCGCGTGACTTTCCGCTGCTACCTGGCCGGCCACGCCATCTACCGCGACGCCCCTGCGCGCGCGGAATTCGCCCAAGACATGCGCGCCCTGGCCCGGAAGGTCCAGGCGCCCCTTTCCGGAGCCAAACCATGACTCTCGACCGCCGCACCCTGCTCGCCCTCTCCGCCGCTGCGGCCGCCAGTCCGGCCGCGGCCGCCGCCACAGCCGATCCGCTCAGGAACGTCATCGTCGTGAACGCGCTGGGCGGACTGGGCGACCCCAATTTCCCCGAGCCCCCGCGCCCAGTCCTGACCCCGCGCATCCTGGCCGACGCCCGCGCCTCGGGCACGACGGCGGTCAACATCACGATCGGCTTCGTCGCTGGCCAGGCCGAGCCGTTCCAGGCCTCGGTCGCCGAGGTCGCCCAGTGGACCCGGCTGATCCGGGAAAACCCGAACGACGTCACCCTGATCCTCACCGCCGCCGACATCGCCAGGGCCAAGCGCGACGGGAAGATCGGGGTCATCTTCGGCTTCCAGAACGCCGCGCAGATGGGCGACGACGCCAGCCGCGTCGACATCTTCGCCGACATGGGCGTCCGGGTGATCCAACTCACCTACAATCTGCGCAACCAGCTCGGCGACGGCGCCATCGTCCCCGAGGGCCGCGGGCTCACCGAGTTCGGCCGCAAGGTCGTCGACCGCCTCAACGCCAACCGCATCATGGTCGACCTCAGCCACTCGGGCCGCCAGATCTGCCTCGACGCGATCCAGGCGTCCCGCCAGCCGATCTCGATCAACCACACCGGATGCCGCGCACTGGTCGACCTGCCGCGCAACAAGACCGACGAGGAACTGCGCCTGGTGGCCGAGAAGGGCGGCTTCGTCGGCATCTACTTTATGCCGTTCCTGAATCTGTCGGGCCACGCCACCGCCGCCGATGTGGTCCAGCACATCGAGCACGCCATCAAGATCTGCGGCGAAGACCACGTGGGTATCGGGACCGACGGCGGCACGACGCCCATCGACAACATGGAAACCTACAAGGAGATGCTCCGGCAGGAGCACGAGGACCGCAAGGCCAAGGGCGTGGCCGCGCCCGGCGAACGCGCCGACACGCACCCGTTCGTCCTCGACCTGCGCGGCCCCGACCAGTTCCGCAAGCTCCACCGGCTCCTGTCCGAACGCGGCCACAAGCCGGCCCGGATCGAGAAGATCCTGGGGCTGAACTTCGTCCGCTACGCCCGCGACATCTGGGGCGACTGACCTACGGGGCCGCACTCGAACGAGGCCGGCTCGAGTCCGTCCGCGCCCGAGGACAGCAGGTCTTGCGACGCCATCAGTTGGTGGTCCGCACCGGCACGCCGTTGATCTCCACGTCGAACGCTTTGGCGGTCGGCCAGCGCGGCGCGGCCAGGCCGTCGCTCCAGGCCTTCCACGCCTGGTTCAGGCGCGCGACGATCTCGGGGTTCCGGGCCGCGAGGTCCTTCTGTTCGGATGGGTCGCCCGCCAGGTTGAAGAGCATGGTCACCGTCTCGCCCTTCGGATTGGCGTTGACCAGCAGCTTCCAGTCGCCGTCGCGGATCGCGTAGGACGGAAGCGAGCGCCAGTAGAGCCGCTCGTGCGGACGGCCCTTGTCGAGGCCCTGGAGGAACGGGAGCAGGTTGCGTCCGTCGGTGGGCCTTTCGGGATCGCCCTTGGCGCCGGCCGCCGCGACGGCCGTCGGAAATATGTCCAGCGTGCTGACGGCGTTCCCGTAGGTCTGCCCCCCGCGGATCTTTCCCGGCCAGGCCATCATGTAGGGCACGCGCACGCCCCCTTCGGTGAGGTAGCGCTTCCAGGCGTTCAGCGGCCCGTTCGAGCAGACCGTGCGAACGTAGTCGGGACAGCCGTTGTCGCTGACGAAGACGATCATCGTGTCGTTCGTCAGGCCGTGCCGGGCGAGCCGCTCGCGGATCTGTCCGACCCCGATGTCGAGTTCGTCGATCACGGCGCGGTAGAGCCGCATCTCCGGATCCGGGATCTCGGCCAGCTTCGCGAGTTGCGCCTGTGTCGCCTGAAGCGGCGTGTGCGGCGCCGTGTAGGTCAGCATCAGGAAGAAGGGGCCGTCCTTGTTCCGGTCGATGAAGCTCAGCGCGCGGTCGGTGAAGGCCGTCGTCGCATAGTCAGGCATGTCCACCGGCCGCCCGTTCTCCTGGTACTTGCTCGTGGGCGTGACGGCGTAGGTCCGGGGCATTAGCGCGGGTGGGGGACTGGATACGACATCGGGCCGCGTCGGGGCGGCGTAGGGCGCCTGTCCCCCCAGGATTCCGAAGAACTCGTCGAAACCCATCTGCTGCGGCTGCCGCTCGGGCAGCATGCCCAGGTGCCATTTCCCGTAGAGCGCCGTCCGATAACCTGCCGCGCGCAGCGTGCGGGCCAGCGTCGGCTGCGCTGCGTCGACGCCGTCGCGCGCGTTGTCGTAGAGCTGGTACTCGTGGCCGAACCGCTGCTGATAGCGCCCGGTCATCAACGCCGCGCGCGACGGGCTGCAGAGCGCGGCGGTCGCATAGCCCTGAGTGAAACGCACGCCGTCGCTTGCAAGGCGGTCGATGTTCGGCGTGCTGTACGGCGCCCCGTAGCTCGACAGGTCGCCATAGCCGAGGTCGTCCGCCACGATGACGATGATGTTGGGCCGCTTGGGGGGCGCCGCGGTGGCGGGGGCGGCCCCCATCGCGACGGCGATGGCGAACCCGCAGGCGGAGACCTTCCAGGACCGGCGCTGGCGCGGACGCTTCAGGGACATGGTCTTACTCCTTTGGAGAGGTCCGGACGCGGCGACGCCGCGGAGCGGGTCCCGGGCGGGGGTTCGAGCGGCTCACCCACGGAGCAGCCGCCGATAGGCCGGCGCGCCGTTCAGGACCGCGTCGCGGACGCCGTGCTTGAAGAGCTTGCCCGAGGCCGTACGCGGAAGCGGTCCGTCGTGGACCCAGAGTTGCGTGGGCGTCTCGAAACGCGCCAGACGTCCCTCCAGAAAGCTCCCGAGTTCGCCGGCCGAGACCGCGTCGCGAACGAAGATCGCGGCGCCCACGGCCTCACCCAGCCGCGGGTCCGGCGTCGCGAAGACCGCGGCCTCGAGGATCGCCGGATGCTCGAGCAGCGCCGCCTCGACCGTCGCGCAGGCGATGTTCTCGCCGCCCCGGATGATCAGGTCCTTGAGGCGGTCGACGATCCAGACATAGCCGTCCCGGTCGATCCGGGCGACATCGCCCGTGCGCAGCCACTCTCCGTCGAAGACCTCGGCGTCGGCGTCGGGGCGTCCCCAATATCCCCGCATGACCGAGGCGCCGCGGACCTGCAGTTCGCCCGGCGCATCGGGATCGCCCGCCGCGTTCCTCACGCGCAGGTCGAGGACGGCGGCCGCCTGGCCGACGCTGCCCGGATGATCCAGGTAGTCCCGGCCGCGGATTCCCGCGCCGATGGCGTTGGTTTCCGTCATCCCCCAGCCCGTGACCGGCAGGGCGGCGGGCAGCACTTCGGGGATCGCCCGCACCTGCTCGGGCGCACGCGCCACCCCGCCGCCGCCCACGAGACGCAGCGACGGCAGGTCGCGGCCGGTCCGGCGAACGTGCTCCAGCAGGTCGCCGGTCACGGCGGCCGGCGCATTGATCTGGGAGATCTCCTCGCGGGCGATCAGGTCTGCGGCGACGGCGGGATCCCACCGGTACATCGACACCACCCGCCGCTGGGCCCGGAACGAACTCAGGAAGACCGCATGCAGGCCGGTCACATGGAAGAGCGGGATGGCCAGGAGGACCGCCGGCCGCGCGGCGGGCGCCGCCGGCGGCCCGTCGCTGCGCAGCTCGGCCACCTTGACGTCCAGTTCCCACGAGAGCAGCGCGCTCAGGATGTTGCGGTGCGTGGACACCACGCCCTTCGGCCGGCCCGTGCTGCCGGAGGTGTAGAGGATGGTCGCGTCGTCATCGGCCCGCGGCACCGGCAGGTCGGACGGAAGATCGCGCCGGCTCGCGGCCATCGCCCAGGGCGTGACGCCGGGCTGAGGCTCGGCGAGACGAACGCCGACGACCCGAACCTCGGCTGCGCCGCCGGCGTCCCGCCAGCGCTGGATGCGCTCCGGATCCGCGATCAGCACCCCAGCGCCGGAATCGGCGACGCCGAACGCCAGCTCCTGGGCCGTCCACAGGGCGTTGAGGGCCACGGCCACCGCGCCGACCGCCGTGATCGCCTGGAACGCGATCATCCATTCCGGATAGTTGCGCATGGCGATGGCGACCCGATCGCCGCGGGCGACCCCGGCGTCCCGGACGAGCCAGGCCGCAAGACTCCGCGCGCGGGCCCAGGCCTGGGCGAAGGTCAGGCGCTCGTCCTCGAAGACCAGGAACGGCGCGTCGGATGCGGTCGCTTCGAACAGGTCCCGAAGCGATTCCGGCGCGTTCCGGAACACCCGGCGACGCCGACCCAGCACCTCGCATTCGATGAGTTCGTAGGCTTCGCCGGGCCCGGTCAGGCGGGCGAGGGCCTTGTCGCGCGTCATGTCTCCCCCTCCCCTTTTTCCCAGGATCCTTCGATCTCTTCGGCGCACCTTGCGCCCGGCCGCGGCTCTTCGCTGCTGCGAATGTTTGTCCGGCGCCATGTTCCGGATGCATGACGCGATCAGCCGGGATCGCGCGTCCCTTCCATCCGGCGCGCCGCCTGGATGGCGATTTCGATGATCTGCCGCGCCAGGGGCGATTGCAGGTACTCCGGCATCAGGAGCGCAATGCCGCGGCGCTCGCGCACGGCGCCGAACCGCAGGGAGACGATCCGTCCCTCCCGGACATCCCGCTCGAACAGCGGCGCCGGACCGAAGCCGATCGCCCGGCCTTCCGACACCACCCGGCGCAGGAGGTCGTAGTCGCCGGTCTGCAGCGCGCGCAGATGCCCGTTCTGCGCGTCGGTCAGGGAAATCGGGAACGACTCCCGCAGCGTGCGCGAGATCGAGAGCGAGGCGATGGGATAGGCGAGCACGTCGTCGGCCGTGAGTTCGCGTTTCAAGGCCACGATCGGGTGCTCGTGATGGGCGTGGAAGCGGGTGTCGTACGCGAACAGCGAAAACGCCCGGGCCTCGGGGTCATGGCGCAGGGCCTCGGAGGTCAGGATCTCCGAGGACGAGAAGGCGATGTCGAGCTGACGCCCCACCAGCTTCTGGGCGAGCGCTTCCGCCGGATCCAGCGACACCTGCACGCGCAGGTTCGGAAAGCGCCGGGACACTTCGAGACAGACGTCCTCCAGGATCGTGGCGCGGGCGAGCGGCGCCGCGCCGATGCGCAGGCGCCCGGCCTCGCCCCGCGCCATCTGCTGGACCTCCATCGCCAGAGCGTCCATGCGCTCGAGCGCCGGCGCGATGCGGGAGACGATGTACTCGGCGTAGGTGGTCGGCGTCGCGCCGTTGGGCCCGCGCTCGAAGAGGGTGACCCCGAGTTGATCCTCGACGCGGGCCAGACTTCGGCTGAGCGTAGGCTGGGAAATCTTCAGCGCGCGCGCCGCCCCGCCGAGACTCTTTCGCCTCCAGATCTCGAGTATCTGCCGAGCATGTCGGACGTCCATGCGGTTTGGGTAAGCGTTGCAGGAGCGGGCCACAAGACTCGCCCCCTTGTCCGGCTGGCTCAAGGGCTGCCCCTTTCCGGTCCCGAGGACATGGCGGACGGCTCGCATCGAACCGTCCATAGGCGACGACACACGGCGGATCGGGGGAGGTCGCCCGCCGTGTGTCGCGGCCCCTAGAAGCGCACCCGCGCCTCGACCGCGACCTGCCGCGGATCGTTGAGCGTGCATCGCAGGGCCGTGGCGCCGGTCACGGCGTTGTTGAGACCGAAGGCCGCGTTGTTGGGCTGATTGAAGATCCCCGTGCAGAACGCCTTGTCGGTGAGGTTCTGGCCGATCATCGCGACCTCCCATGTCTGCTGGGGACCGCGCAGCGCGATGCGCCCGCCGAGGACGGCGTAGCCGCCCTGGTCGGCGTCCGGGTTGTTGTCGCCCGCCGTGGCGAGGTTGGCGCGGCTCGTGAAGCTCAGGTCCGCACGGACGAGCCACGACATCCCGTTGGAGAGGTCGCCGATGTACTGCGCGGACGCCGCGCCCTGCCACTTCGGCGAGTAGGGCAGCCGTTGCCCGGTGAGGTCCTGGTCCCCGCCGAGCCCCGGCAGCCCGGGCGCGCCCCGGAAGTCGAGGTATTCGGAATCGAGCAATGTCCCCGCCAGGGTCAGGGTCAGCGGCGGAATCGGTCGCGCCACCGTCTCGAACTCGATCCCCTGCTGGCGGGCCTTGCCGTTGTTGCGGGTCCGGAACTGCAGCCCGTCGTAGCTCCGGAACTGCAGGTCGTCGATCTCGGTCCGGAACAGCGTCGCATTGGCCACCAGCCGTCGGTCGAAGAGCTGCGACTTCACCCCCAGCTCCCAGTTCTCGACCGTCTCCGCCTGGAAGGTCCGGGCGAAGGCTGTGGAGGGAGTCCCCGTCGCCGGCGCGGAGTCGAACCCGCCCGACTTGAAGCCGGTCGAGTAGCTGGCGAAGACCATCAGGTCGTCGTTCGGCCGATAGGCGCCGCTGATCCGCCAGGTGATCTTGTCCTCCTTCAGCGACATGTCGGTCGACTCCGCCGCCTGGGCCGCCGCCGGATTGCGCGTCAGCGCCCGGAAGGTCGCGATCTTCTCATCCTCCGAGTAGCGGAGCCCGCCGGTGACGCTGAACTGCTCGCTGAGCTTGAACACGCCCTGGGCGTAGGCCGCGACCGACTCGGTGTCCTGGGTGAACACGTAGAACGACGCCCCCTCTAGGGGATTGGTCCGGCACTGGTTGAGGCGCGCTGCGGTCGCCGTGTTGCGGAGGAAGACCTCACAGAAGTCCCGCGTGAGGTCGATGTTCTGGCCGATGTCGTAGGCCTCCTTGTAGTAGAAGAGGCCCGCGACGAAGTTGAACCGCCCGTCGAACAGCGTGTCCGGCGACAGCAGTTGCAGCTCCTGCGAATGGTTCTGGCTGTCGGCGAAGGTGGTGCGGCGCTGAAGCTCCAGCGGGATGTTCCCGTTCGAGACCTGATACTGGATGTTCTTCCAGTCGCGATAGCCGCTGATCAGCTTGAGCTGATAGCCGCCCGCCATGTCCCAGGTCAGGTCGCTGGCGACTCCGGTCTGATAGTCCTTGAGGTCGCCCTCGGTGGACTGGCGCACCCGTCGCGAATAGGTGTCGGAGGTATAGGGAAGCACCCCGACCAGGGGCCCGGCGCCGTCCGGATCCAGCCGCGTCTGCCAGTTCGCCAGCGTCTGCGGGGTCACGGTGTCGGTGACCACCGTGATGGTGTTGTACCCGTCGCCGCTGAGGTTCTGGTAGTCGCCCCGCAACGTCCAGGTCACCTCGGGCGTGATGTTCCATTCCACGGCCGCGCGAGCGGAGAAGCCGTCGTTGCGGCCCATGCGCTTGCCGGTGAGGTCGTTTCGGCCGAAGCCGTCGCCCTTGTAGCCCAGCAGCGAGACGCGGGTCTTGCCGCCGCAACGCGGCGCACGCCGTAGGTTCCGACCGTGGCGGACGCTTCGCCGGAAAGCACGTCGCCCGGCGCCTGGGTGCGGATCAGCACGGCGCCCATCGACGCGTTGCGCCCGAACAGGGTGCCCTGCGGACCGCGGAGAACTTCCACCGAACCGATGTCGTTGAGCCCCGCGAGAAGCGAGCCGATCCGCGGGACATAGACCCCGTCCACGAAGGTCGCGACGCTCGGCTCCACCGCGGTGTTCCCGCTGGTGCCGACGCCGCGCATCATGATCCGCGTGTTGCTGGTGTTGGAGGAGGTGGCCAGGTAGAGGCTCGGCGTGATCCGGCGGAGATCGCGGACATCCTGCACGCCGGCCGCTTCCAGGGTCTCTCCGCTGAAGGCCGTCACCGAGATCGGCACATCCTGGACATTCTCGGCCCGCTTCTGCGCCGTGACGACCACCTCCTCGACGGCGGCGCTCTCCTGAGCCTGCGCCATGCCGAAGAACGACGACGCGAACACCAGCGCCGTACTGGCGGCAAGGCGAGCCCGTAGCTTGATCATCATTTCCTCCCGACGATTATTTATTGAAGGGAAGTGTACGGATCGCAGGCCATACCTGATATCGAAAGCATTTGACCGGACTCATAGCTCCCGGACATGGGCGCCGCTCGCGACACGGGGGCGAATTCAACCATGTTCCGGATGCATGACTGCCCCCAACCTTCTTCTATCCCCGCCGTCGACGGCGAGGACTAGCCTCAGGGCGCAGTGCGGATGACGGCCGCCCCGGGCATGTCCCGCCAACAGAGCCGGCTACGCCATTGGGGAACAGGACGCACATGGGGCCCGACCTACACGATCGCGCAATGTCGGGCTTCGGCCTGCGCCCGCAGGACGCGCTGAACGACCTGCGGATGTCCGACAAGGCGATCCCGCTCTACGATCAGGTCAAGGCTTTCATCCGCGACGTCGTCGATCCGATGTCGGTGGAATTCCATCGTCTCGGCGAGGGCCGGCCGGACATCTGGCGGCATGCTCCGGGCCAGCTCGAAGTGCTGGAAGCCGCCAAGGACAAGGCCAAGGCCGCGGGCCTCTGGAACTTCTTCCTTCCGAACGCCGAGACCGGCGAGGGCCTGTCGAACCTCGACTACGCCTACATCGCCTTCGAACTCGGGAAGAACCACCTGGCTTCGCCGGCGATGAACTGCTCGGCCCCCGACACCGGCAACATGGAAGTGCTGGAGCGCGTGGGCACGCCCGAGCAGAAGAAGCAGTGGCTCGAACCGCTTCTGGAAGGAAAGATCCGGTCGGCCTACTGCATGACCGAGCTGAACACCGCCAGCTCGGACGCCAAGAACATCGACACCCGCGCCGTCCGCGTCGGTGACGAATACATCATCAACGGCGAGAAGCACTACATCTCGGGCGCGGGCGATCCACGCTGCAAGGTGATGATCTGCATGGTGCGCACCGGCGGCGCGAACGACCCGCCGCACCTGCAGCTGTCGCAGATCCTGGTGCCGCTGCCGACCGAGGGCGTCGAGATCGTCCAGGGCCAGCAGGTGTTCGGCGATCCCGACGCGCCGCACGGCCACATGCACAT
>NZ_MEEX01000023.1 GCF_001724605.1 Phenylobacterium sp. SCN 70-31 | reverse complement strand
ACCCCAGAAGACTTGTTGGTCGGAGTGGCAGGATTTGAACCTGCGACCCCCGCGTCCCGAACGCGGTGCTCTACCAGACTGAGCCACACTCCGACTTGGAGGCGCGCCTTATAGAGGAGGGTTTCGGGCCTCGCAAGCGGCCCTCTGGCCTGGGGTGTCCGGGCCGCGCTCAGGGGCGTTGCATCGGCCCGCACGCTGCGCTATTTCCCCCGCTCCCGAGGGGCCTGCCCCTCTGGCGACCGTTCCTGCTGGGGAATGGTGTAATGGTAACACTGCGGTTTTTGGTACCGTCATTCTAGGTTCGAGTCCTAGTTCCCCAGCCAACGGCCTTTCCGGCAACAACCCTGTGTGAGCGACCTGCGTCCGGGCCTGTCCGGCGCGAGGGCGGCCGGTCCGTGGGGTTTACGCCACCCGGCGTGCGGTTCGGGCGTGGGCGTGGGCGATGGCGACGGCCAGGGCGTCGGCGGCGTCCACGGCGGTCTTGCCGGCGGTGGGCAGCAGGCGGGCGATCATCCAGCCGACCTGGGCCTTGTCGGCGCCGCCGGTCCCGACGACCGCCTTCTTGACCACCGTCGCGGCGTATTCCGCCACCGGCAGGCCGGCGCGGGCGGGCACGACGAGGGCCATGGCGCGGGCGTGGCCCAGTTTCAGAGCCGACCGGGCGTTGCTGTTCATGAAGGTCTCCTCCACCGCCGCCTCGTCGGGGGCGTGGGCTGCGACCACCGCCTCGATCTCGACGAAGAGGGTGTGGAGCCGCTCGGCGAAGGGGAGGCTGTCGCGGGGCGCGATGACGCCGTGGGCCACATGGACGAGCCGCGCGCCTTCGCAGGCGATCACCCCCCAGCCGGTGCGGCGGAGGCCGGGGTCGAGCCCCAGGATTCGAATCGGCTTGTTCATCGTACGTTCCGAGAATGCCGGAACCACGGATCGGTGGGAATGGTGAAGAGTGCGTGAAGGCGGCCGCACGGCCGCGGCGGTCACTTCCAGAAGAAGAAGGCGTCCCAGCCGGCCTGCATCGCAGGCAGGGGCACGCCCAGGGCGTGGGCCAGGCTGGCGGCCCCGCCGAACAGCAGGCGGCTGAAGCCGGGGACGAGGAACACGGCGGCCAGCAGGATCACCAGCGCCAGCGCGTCGGCCTTGCGCAGGGCCGGTTCCCAGCGGTCCGGCAGGAAGGGCCGGATCGCATTGAAGCCGTCCAGCCCGGGCAGCGGCAGGAGGTTGAGGATGAGCGCCATGGCCTGGAGGAACGCCAGCATCGCCACGGCGGCGTGGAGCGGGCCGCCGCCGGCGCCGGTGGTAAGGTTCAGGAGCAGGGCCAGGAGCAGCAGGACGACCAGCGTGGCGCCTGGCCCCGCCAGGGAGGCCGCGGCCCGCCACCCGGGGCCGCGCATCAGGTCGTGGCGCAGGTAGACCGCGCCGCCCGGGAAGCCGATGCCGCCCAGGGCCAGGGCGATGAGCGGGATGACCAGACTGGTTCCCACGTCGCCGTAGCGGCGGGGATCGAACGCCAGGTAGCCCTTGTCGCGCACCGTATGGTCGCCCGCGAGCCAGGCGACGCCCGCATGTCCGAATTCGTGCGCCATCACCGCCAGGATCCAGCCGGTCAGCACGAAGGCGAAGGTCAGGGGCGTGCGACCTTCGGGGGCGTAGGCCAGGGCCGCGCCCAGGACGAGGAACAGCGCCACGAGGGCGAAGCCCACGAGATTGTTGGGGGGCGGCGCGGGGCGCACGTCGGCGGAGCTCATCGGCCACAGATAGGTTGACTTGCCCGCCGGGCGAAGGGCGGCGTCGCGTGGCGGGGACAGGGGCTCTCAGGGCCTATGGATGGGATCGATCCAGGCCACGCCCTCGGGCGCTTCGGCGGGATCGATGTCGAGGTTCACGACCACCGCCTCGGAGTCGGAGCGCACCAGCACGCAGGAGAGGACCTCGTCGGACGAGGCGTTGATCTCCTGGTGCGGCACGTAGGGCGGGACATAGATGAAGTCTCCCGGTCCGGCCTCGGCCACATACTCCAGCCTCTCGCCCCACCGCATCCGGGCGCGGCCCGAGACGATGTAGATCACGCTTTCGAGGGGGCCGTGATGGTGCGGGCCGGTCTTGGCGTTCGCGTGGATATGTACCGTGCCGGCCCACAGCTTCTGGGCGCCCACGCGGGCGCGGTCGATGGCCGTTGCGCGGTTCATGCCCGGCGTCTGGGCCGTGTTGGGATCGAGCCGATCGCCCGGGATCACCCGGACGCCCGAGTGCTTCCAGCCATCGTCGGGATTGCCGCTCTCGTCGGTCATGGGTGCAGGTTAGCGGGAGGGTTGGCCCTGGGCCAGACTCGTACAGATTCAAAATTACTCGCCTGCTGGGGGAGTCCGCTGAACATGGTTTCGCGAGTGTGTAGATTGCGGCGGATTGACACGGGGAATTCACATGAAGCGTTTCGCTTTCGCCGCTGCGGCGGTCGCCACTCTGGCCTTCGGGGGCGCGGCAAACGCGGCCACCAATCTCGTTCTCAATGGCAGCTTCGAAGAAGCGCCGCTGGGCTTCGCCTGGACCTACAGCGGTTCGGGCGCCGACGTGCCCGCTCACCAAGCCGTCATCATCCCTTACAACTCGACCGCGGCCTATCCGGGCGGCGCTTTCGGCGAACCGATCCCGCCGGACAATTCCTCGTCGCCCAGCCCCGATGCGGTTGGTGACAACGCGGCCTACTTCGTGGCGGACAACTCCACCGAAACGCTCTCGCAGATGGTCTGGCTCGATCCGGGCATCTACACGATCGGCTTCTCGGTCTATGTGCCGCTGAACGGCTTCAACAACTCGGGCGACGCCTCGTTCACGGCGACGGTCGCGGGCCAGGCGTTCACGACCTTCAACGTCGATGGCTCCACGCCGCAGCAGTGGGTGCACTACGGCAGCATCGCGAACATCACCGTGGGCGATTGGTACGAGACGTCGTTCACCTACAAGTCCGGCGCCGCGCCGGCGGGCGACTTCCTTGTGGACCGCGTCTACATCGTCGCCGGCAACGCCATTCCCGAGCCGGGGACCTGGGCGCTGATGATCCTGGGCTTCGGCGGCGCCGGCGCCGCCCTTCGGCGCAGCCGCCGTCTGGGTGTCGCCACCGCCTGAGCGGCATACGACGTCTGATCTGTTCGAAGGCCCCGGAATTTCCGGGGCCTTCTTCGCTTTCTGCGGCCCCGTTCGGGAAAATGATCATCCTTCGGCGACCGTCTGGCCGAGACCGGATCCGGACGGCGATGTGACCCTCAGTTCGGCGCGGACGCCTCTGCTGGCGGAGAGGCGCCGGCGTCCGGCGTCGCGGCGGCAGGCGCCTGCGAGGTCGCCGCCGGTGGCGTGGCGGGCGACGCGACCGGTGCGGGCGGCGCGACCGGTACAGGCGGGGGCGCGGCGACGCGGCTGATCCGCGTGATCCGGACGGGCCGGACCAGCATTTCACCCTTCATCGCGCCTTCGCCCCGGTTGGGATCGACGGGCAGTGCGATGATCGTCTTCACGACGTCGAGTCCCTCCACCACCTGGCCGAATGCGGCGAAGCCCGGGTTGGCCCGCGGGTTCTTGGGGTCGGCGTCGAGGTAGCTCATGTCGCCCAGGGTGATGAACCAGTCGGCCTGCGCCGTGCCCGGCGCGTGGCGGCCCATGGAGATCGTGCCATCGCCGTGCTTCAGGCCGGTCCGGGTCGTCGGTTCGTGGGCGATGGGCGGCAGCACCTTGGCCGGGTCGTTCTGGAGGCCGCCCTGGATGCTGCCGTAGTCGACCGCCGTGTAGCCCGGCGGCCGCGAGGCCCGATAGAAGGTCGCGCCGTTGAACAGGCCGCGATCGACGTAGCGCAGGTAGTTGGCGACCGTGATCGGGGCCTTGTCGCGATAGAGTTCGACCACGATGGCCCCGTGGGCGGTCTCGATCCTGACGCGGGGGTTGGCGGGCGCGTCGCCGGCGGATGACTGCGCCAGCGCGGGAAGGGCGGGGGCGGCCAGGGCGAAGGCGGCGGCGAGGCCGAGGAGACTGCGTCGGAACATGGGGCGAGGTTAGCGTCGCCACCCGCCCCCGTCACCCGCGGCGGCAACGCACGAAGGTGTCGGTCCGGCCGCGTGCGCGGAGTTCGCCGCCCTCGCGGACCAGGACCTGTTCGCGGCTGGCGCAGAACCGGCGCGGGCGGCCGTCCGTCCAGACGACCGAACCCACCGACGTGGTCGCCAGCACACCGCCGCCCTGAACGGGGCGGAGGCTGAAGACGCGCCCCGCCTCCTGGGGCCACGGCTTGCGGGCGAAGGCGCGTCGGGCGTTCGCCTGAGCTTCGGCGCGGGTGCTGGTCCCGTAGGGGGCCGGCGGCTTGCCGCCCACGTAGGCCTGGTCGGTGAACGTGGCGTCGCGGGTGAAGCCGGCGAAATAGCTGTCGAGCCGGCCGGCGTTCCAGTGCGCCTCCTGGCGGTCGAGGAAGGCGCGGACTTCGGCGTCGCCGATGGCTGTCCGCCCGGGTTGCGCTGCGGCGGGTTGGGCCGAGAGCAGAAGAAGAGCGAGCAACCGACGCATCGGGGCCTCAGGGCGCGAGATGACGCATCCGATAGCCGTTCATGGCGGTTTCGCCCAGCCGCTCCAGCAGCCGCCAGTTCACCACCGCTCCGATGGGCGCGCCGACGACGGGGATGAGCTGGGCCAGTTTCGCCAGGTCGATGTAGTCACGGTACTCGCGCTGGAACGTGCGCCAGTCGAAGTCGGCGAAGTCGGCCGGATGGCTCCGCCCGTCCCAGTCCGCCAGCCCTTCGAACACCTTCGCCCGGTGTTCCGCGCCCGAAAAGGCGAGCTGGAACAGCGCCAGGATGTAGAGGCGTTCGGAAAAGGCTTCGGCCTCGTGGCCGTAGATGGCGGCCAGGTCGAACAGGAGCTTGATCTTGATCGTCAGCAGCGCGGGGAAATCGGCGACGGCCAGCCAGAAGCCGCCCGCGCCCGCCACGCCGCCCTCGACCGCCGCCGTGGCGCGATAACCGTCGATGGCCGCCCAAGCCCGCCGGTCGCGTTCCTTCATCGAGGCGCCTTCCAGGGCGCGCGCGGTGGTGAGGTCGGCGCCCGTGAGCAGGGTGCGCGTCAGGCCTTCCATCACCGTGGTGACGGCGGCGTGGACCCGCTCGGGGATCATTCGGTTGATCTGGCTCTGGAGCCCGCGCGCCGCCACGTCCAGCGGTCCCGGCGGTTTCAGCACGCCGGCGCGCCAGCGCGCCACCTCGGCCCGCGCCCACGCATCGTAGGCGGCGTCGGAGGCGTCGAAGGGCGGCGTGGCCCGGGCTATGGCGTGTTCACCAGTTGCAGGATCCAGGCGATCAGGGCGGTGACGACGCTGCCGACCAGGGCGCCGCGGACGAAGGCGCCGTTGCGTTCCCACCAGATGCGCCGGGCGCGCATGCGCTGGGCGCGATCGACCTTTCGACGTTGCATGACGCTTTGCTCCCCCGGCACTGCGGCGCGACACTAGCCCGCCGGCCGTCGGGGTGGAACCGGGCGCGCGCCTACCTGGTTTCCGCCGCGGCCTTCATGGTCTCCAGCACGCCCTTGAACATGGCCGCGCGCCGGGCGCGGTTGGCCTCGCGCTGATCGGCGGGGATCGAGGCCTGATCGAAGAAGAGCGTGTAGACGAACTTCGAGGTCGCGGGCGTCACCGTCCGCACCTCGATCGTGCCGTGGTAGAGGATCTTCGGGTCGATGTCGGCATAGGTGTAGGACGTCGCAGTGGTGGCGACGATGACCTCCTCGACCCGGCCGGCGATCTTGCGGAGCGCGCCGACCTCGCCGTCCTTGCCGGCCGTGATCTCGCAGGTCGTCTTCAGCCAGGCGCCGATGTCGCAGTAGCCCTTCACCCTGGCCCAGGCCGTGTCGGCCGGCGCGTTCACGGGAATCTCCTGGACAATGGATACATAGTCCCCGGCCGCCTGGGCGGTCGGCGCGAGGCTGAATGCGGCGAGGACGGCGGCGAAGCTGGCGGCAAGTTTCATATCGTTTCCCCCGGTGAGCGCGCGACCATACCGAGGTTTCCGCGTCGGCGCCTACCGACGAGGCGCGGACTCAATCGTTGCGGGGGGTGATCTGGAACCTGACCACCCGGGTGTCGGCGAGTAGCCGTTCGGCCAGCATGTGGCCGTCCACTTCGCCCCGAAGGCGCAGGCGAGCGCCCAACTCCACCGTCTCGCCGTCGTCGCACAATGCGTGGCTGAGGCGTCCGGGCCGAACGCCGAACTCGGCCAGCAGCGCTCGAAAAGCCGGCGCCGTCGGCTCACCGCCTCTGCGGAAAGCGACCAGGACCTCCATCAATCGATCGCGCGGCAGGATCGCATCCACCCAGCGCAGGCCGACCAGGACGGTCAGGACGATCGCCGCGCCGGCCGCGCCCAGCGTCAGCATGCCGGCGCCGAACAGCACGCCGAGAGCCGAGGTGATCCACAGCGACGCCGCCGTCGTCAGGCCGTGCACCGACAGGCCCTGCCGGAAGATGACCCCGCCGCAAAGGAAACCGACGCCTGTCAGTACGCCGTGGGCCATGCGCACCGGATCGATGCGGATGGCCGCCTCCGGCGTGCCCGTCATCCAGCCCATCTGATGGACGGCGCCCAGCATCAGCAGGGTGGAGGCGAGACAGACCAGGATGTGGGTGCGCAGGCCCGCCGGGTGGCCGCGCCATTCGCGCTCGAGTCCGATGAGCCCGCCGGCCGCCACGGCCGCCCCGATCGGGATCAGGTAAGCCTGGACCAGGTCGGGCGGCAGGGGGGGCATGTCAGAACAGCAGGGGTCCGAGCCAGAGGGCCAGCAGCACCAGGACGACGATCGCCAGGATGAGGCCCGCCCGCGGGTTCGAGCCCAACACCGACGGCTTCTGCGATCGCGGTCCCTTGGGGCCGGTTCCCGTGCCGCCCGCCTCCCGAGGTCTGGATTGGGGCGGTGGCCGCCGCGCCGCCGCCGCCTTCGCCTTGCGGTAGCGAGCCAGGTCGGTGACCTGGGGGTCGTCGTTCGGCGGGGGCTTCGCCATCAGCCGGCCAGCTTCTCCAGGTCCTCGGGCGCGATGTCGGCGTTGGAGTAGACGTTCTGTACGTCGTCGTCGTCTTCGAGGGTCTCGATCAGTTTCATCAGGGTCGCCACGGCGTCCCCGCCGAGCGGCGTCAGCGCCTTGGGGCGCCAGGCGAGCTGGGTGGACTTGGCCTCGCCCAGCGCCGCTTCCAGGGCGCCGGCGACGTCCGAGAGCTGTTCGAAGGCGGTATAGATGGTGTGCCCGTCCTCGTCCGACTCGACGTCGTCGGCGCCGGCCTCGATCGCCGCTTCCATGACCGCATCCTCGGACCCTGCCTCGGGACCGTAGATGATGCGACCCACGCGATCCCACATGAACGAGACCGAGCCGGTTTCGCCCAGGTTGCCGCCGCACTTGGTGAAGGTTGACCGAACGGTCGAGGCCGAACGGTTGCGATTGTCGGTCAGGGCTTCGACGATCACGCCGACGCCGCCGGGGCCGAAGCCCTCGTAGCGGATCTCTTCGTAGCTTTCGGCGTCGCCGCCCTGGGCCTTCTTGATCGCCCGGTCGATGACGTCCTTGGGCATCGATTCGGCCTTGGCGTTGGCCACGGCCAGACGCAGGCGCGCGTTCATCGCCGGATCGGGCAGGCCGGACTTGGCGGCGACAGTGATCTCTCGCGAGAGCTTGGAGAACAGTTTGGACCGGGCCGAATCGGCGCGGCCCTTGCGGTGCATGATGTTCTTGAACTTGGAATGGCCGGCCATGGTCGCAAGGTATGACGTGAGAGGTCTGAAAGGCGCTTCTACCCGGCGGAACCAGAGAGGTCGAGGCGGGTTAGGCTGCCGTCACACGGAGTCTGTCATCATGACCGCGATGCTGGAGACCGGCGCTTCGGACGCCCCGCGGCGCGAACTGGTGCAATGGATGGAGCCCGGCCCGATGCGGCTCGAGCGATCCGGGCTGGCGGCGGTGGCCTTGGCCGGGGCCGTCGTCGGCCTCGCCGGGATCGCGGCGGCGTGCTGGATCGCCCCCAGGCGCGAAGGTTTGCCGCCTTGGCGGTGGGGTCGAGGCGCTCTGCACTGAGGCCCCGCCAGGCCTGGGCCGGTTCGTTCGTTCCCGGCTTCCGCCCGACCCGTCGCGCGCGTGCGCGCCCCGCGCATGAATTGGGGCGCGCGAATTGGGGCGGGTGTACGGGTTTGCGCCGGCGGCTTCATTCCGCCTACGATCGCCGCCCGTATCGCTTTCAGGTGAGAAGCTCATGATGCGTCGCCCGTGGATCGTCGCAGGCTTGGTCCTGCTCATGGCGGGCGCATCGGCCTGCAGCCGGGGAGACAACGCGGGGTCGGGCAGCGCGGCGCCGGCTGCGGCTCCCGCGCCCGTTCCCGCATCCGCCACCCCATCGGAGACTCCCGCGCCTCCGGGCGAGTTTTCCTCGGAGAGCGTGCCGGTGACCACGGCCACCCTGCCGCCGTTTCCGTTCTTCGCAACGCCCGACGGGCTCGTCAGCCTGGTGCGCGAGAAGGACCGCATCGTCAATTTCGACGCGCAGTACTTCATGGTCGGCTCCAAGCCGACCCTGGTCGAGGGGCGCATCTTCCGCGACCGGTTCAGCCTGACCCAGGAGCGCCCCTATTCGGAACTCGAATTCCACAGGAACTATGAGAACCTGATCGCGGCCCTGGGCGGCCGGAAGATCAGCACCGCACAATACACGGTCGACGTCATAAACGCGGCGGGCGGGCGTCCCGTGCTGGACAAGCACAACTACGGCGCGGCGCCCGCGCCGGCCTATCGCCATGACAGCTATCTGGTCCGCACTCCGGACGGCAAGGAGTACTGGATCGAGATCAGCACCGGCTCCTTCCCGCTGCACGGCTATGTGGTGGTGCTGGAGAAGCAGGGCATGGCCCAGTCGGTCGGCCTGCTCAGCGCGTCCGACATGAAGAAGGCGATCGACGCGGACGGCCGGGTCGCCCTGCAGATCAACTTCGATGTCGACAAGGCCACGCTGCGGGCGGACGCCCAGCCCGTGCTCGAGGAAATCCACAAGCTCCTGGTCGCCGATCCCGCCCTCAAGCTCTCGATCGAGGGGCACACAGACACCACGGGCGACGCCCAGCGCAATCGCGACCTGTCGACCGCGCGTGCGCGCAGCGTACTCGGCGCCCTGGTCGGCCTGGGCGTCGCGCCCGACCGGCTGCAGTCCCGCGGCTTCGGTCCCGACCGGCCGGTGGCCGACAATGCCTCGGATGCAGGCCGCGCCAAGAACCGCCGGGTCGAGCTGGTGAAGATCGCCTCCTGACAGGGAGGAGGCGGCCCTCCATCTCCAGGCCGCTCGCCGGCGCCGCGGCGAAGGGACTACCGCTTGCGGCGAACCACGGGGTGCGAGGTCGAGAGGCCGCCATCGACCGCCAGGGTCTGGCCGTTGACGTAGGACGCCTCGTCCGACGCCAGGAACAGGGCCGCTGCGGCGATCTCCTCGGGCTGCCCGTAGCGGGTGGTCGGATTGAGCTGGCCGATCTTGTCCTCGTTGCCGCGGGCGCGCGCGCCATCGAAGATCGGCTTGGTCATCCCGGTCTCGATCAGGCCCGGCGCCACGGCGTTCACCCGGACACCCGTGCCGTACAGCTCGTTACAGGCGGTCTGGACCAGATTGATGACGCCCGCCTTCGAGGCCGAATAGGCCGAACCGCCGGCGCCCGAGCGGATCCCCGCCACCGAGGCCGTGCAGATGATCGAACCCTTGCCGCGCGGGATCATCACCTCCGAGGCGTGCTTCACACCCAGGAACGCGCCGATCAGGTTCACCCGCAGGATCTCGGCCCAGTAGTCGGCGGTCTGCTCGTGCAGGGGGGCGAAGCCGCCCGAGATGCCGGCGTTGGCCCAGAATACGTCAAGGCCGCCGAAATCCGCCTGGGCGCGGTCGACCAGTCCCTTCACGAAGGCGTCCTCGCCGGCGTCCCCGACGACGGCGACGGCCTGGCCGCCGGCCGCCTTCACCGCTTCGGCGGTCTCGGACACGGCGTCGGCCTTGTCGGCGATGACCAGGCGCGCGCCCTCGGCGGCGAACAGCTTGGCGGCCGCGCGGCCGATGCCGCTGGCCGCGCCGGTGATGACGGCCGTGCGGCCGGAAAGTCGTCCCATGGTGTCCTCGTCTCGGATGATGTCTGGTCGGATCAGGCCTTCGTTCCGGCGCGGACGGCCGCGGCGGTGATGGCCTCGATGAAGGTGTCGTAAAGGCCGGGCGGCAGGTCGTGGCCCATGCCGGGAATCACGCGCAGCTCCGCGCCGGGGATGGCGGCCGCGGTGGCCTCGCCGTCCTTGAGCTGCACCAGCGGGTCGTCGGTCCCGTGCAGCACGACGGTGGGCGTGGCCAGCTTGCGCAGGGCCTCGGTGCGGTCGCCGTCGGCGCCGATGGCGCGACGCTGGCGGATCACGCCCGTGGGGTTGAAGGCCCTGCGGTAATCGCTTTCGACCCGCGTCCGAAGCTCGTCGTCGGTCCAGGGGTAGCCCGGGCTGCCGATGACGCGGGCGTTCTTCATGCCGTGCGCGACGAAGGCCTCGAAGTCGGCCTCCGGATCGGGCGCCGGCGTGTTCAGAACCGCGGCGGCCTCGGGCGTGGAGGAGACCGAGCCATAGGGCGCCGACATGATCGACGTCATCGACAGCACGCGGCCCGGATGGTCCAGGGCGATCCGCTGCACGATCATCCCGCCCATGGAGACACCAGCGATGTGGGCGCGGTCCACGCCGGCGGCGTCCAGCACGGCGATCCCATCGCGGGCCATGTCCGCCAGCACGTAGCGATCCTCGTCGCCGAACCAGGTGGAGAGGCCGGTGTCGCGATTGTCGTAGCGGATCACGCGGAAGCCACGCGATGCGAGGCGTTCGCAGAAGGCTTCGGGCCAGCGGGTCATCTGCGACCCCAGGCCGTTCACCAGCAGAATCGTCTCCGGCTGGCCGTCGCCGAAGGTCCGATACTCGATCTCCACATGTCCATTATGGGCGCGCGGCATCCATATCCTCCCGTCTTCTGGCTTCAGGACCCCTTTTGCAGGTCTCCTGGCGGTTGAGTCTGCGCCTTCGCAGCGATCCCTACGCGTGAATTGGCTGGCCTTCGCGAAGCTTGTGCGACAATCATGGCCTCAAGACTCGCCTTGGGGGAGGCACGGCTGAACGCATGCGTGTGATCGTACCGCTGTTGCTATCCCTGGCGATGTGGGCGTTCATCCTGCTCGGCCTCGCGGGGCTCTGGCTCAAGATCTTCGGCCGATAGCGCCTCACGGGATCAACAGCACCCGCCCGACCGCCTGACGGCTTTCGATGTAGCGGTGGGCCTCGGCGGCCTCCGACAGCGGGAACTCGCGGTCGATCAGCACGTCCAGGTCGCCGTTGGCCACCCGGTCGATCAGGCTGGCGATGTTCTTCTGCACCCGCGGCGTGGCGATCTCGGCCCCCAGGAACACGCCCGAGAGAGTGCGATTGCCGCCCATCATCGAGCCCACGTCCACCGTCATCGGCTCGCGCCCGGCCTGCCCCACCATCGAGACCCGCCCGCGATAGGCGAGGCTGAGGATCGAGGACTGGAGCGTGGGACCGCCCACCGAATCGACGATCACGTCGCAGCCCTTCTTGTCGGTCAGCCGCATCACTTCCTGGACCACATCGTGTGTGCGGTAGTTGATCCCGTGGGTCAGGCCGTAGGGCTTCAGCCGTTCCAGCCGCTCGTCCGACGAGGCGGTGGCCAGCACCATCTTCGCGCCCGCCTTCGCGGCGAGCTGGATCGCCGCCACGCCCACGCCCGAGGCCCCGGCCTGCACCAGCACCACGTCGCCCGCCTTCATGCGGCCGAATTCGAACAGGCAGTCGTCGGCGGTGCCGAAGGTCACTGGGATGACGGCGGCCTTCCTGGTGCTCAGGCCGTTGGGAATCTTCCACGCCGTGATCGCCGGCACGGCGCGCAGCTCGGCGTGGCTGCCGAACGCGGCGGTGGTGCAGACCCGGTCCCCGACCTTCAGCGTCGTGACCTCGGCGCCCACCTCGACGACTTCGCCGGCGGCCTGGTAGCCGACCACGTGCGGATTGGTCATCAGCGGCCCGCGGAAGCGGTTCAGGGTGTCGCCGCCCTCGATCGAGACCGCCTCCACACGGATCACGATGCCCTTGGGATGGCATTGCGGATCGGGAACGTCTTCGTATTTCAGGACGTCGGGCGAACCATTCTCGTAGTAGACGGCGGCCTTCATCTGCTTCGCTCCCTTGACCTCAAACGCTTGTTTGAGGTGACTCCTTCCACGCGCATGGCGATGACGCAAGGGGAGCGGGGCGAATGACGGCGACGATCCGGCGCGGAGGAGCCCGATGGAACTGATCCTGGTCCGGCATGGCCTGCCCGAACGCAGCGCCGAGAGTTCCGACCCGCCGCTGTCGGCCGAGGGCCACGATCAGGCCCGGCGGGTCGCCGCCGCGCTGGGACGCGATCGGATCGACGCCGTGTTCGCCAGCACCATGCGCCGGGCGATTCAGACGGCCCAGCCCTACGCCGGCGAAGCGGGGCACGCGGTCGAGACCCACGACGGCATCTGCGAGTTCGACCGGCATTCGGGGAGCTATGTGCCCCTCGAGGTGCTGAAGCGCGAGGATTATGCGGCCTGGAAGGCGTTCGTCGCCCGGGGCGCCGATCCCGACATCGTCTCGTTCCAGACGACGGTGGTGGCGGCCCTGGAGGACATCGTGGCGCGACACGGAGGTCGGCGCGTGGTGGTGTTCTGCCACGGCGGCGTCATCAATGTCTGGACGGCCCACGTGCTGGGCATGGCGCCGCGCCTGTTCTTCGAGCCGGCCTACACCAGCATTCACCGGTTCCTGTGCGCCCGCTCGGGCGAGAAGAACCTCGTCAGCCTCAACGACACCGCGCACCTGCGAGGCTGAGCGTTCACCCGTTCCGCTTCACGAAGTTCCGGATCGCCCCGATGATCCGGTCCTGGACGTCGGCATCCAGGTAGGGGTGCATGGGCAGGGCCAGCACCTTGCCGGCGGCGGCCTCGGTCACCGGCAGGCCGCCGGGTTGCGGATAGTCGCGATAGGGCGCCTGGATGTGCAGCGGCACGGGATAGTAGACGGCCGTGGGCACGCCCTCGGCGCGCAGATGCGCGGCCAGGCCGTCGCGGTCCGCGGTCTCGATCACGTACTGGGCCCAGACCGAGACGCCGCCCTCGATGACGCCGGGGACGCGCACCAGATCGCCCAGGCCCTCGGCGTAGCGCGCGGCCACGGCGTTCCGCGCCTGGATCTCGTCGGCGAAGATGGTGAGTTTCTGGAGCAGCACCGCGGCCTGGAGGGTGTCCATCCGGCTGTTCATCCCGACCCGCATGTTGAGGTACTTGGGATCGTGCTCGAAGGTGCGGCCCTCCAGATCGGACTTCACCGCCTGGCCATGAACGCGCAGCGACACCAGCAGGTCGTGAAAGCGCGCGTCCTTCGACAGAACGGCGCCGCCGTCGCCGTAGCAGCCGAGCGGCTTGGCCGGAAAGAACGAGGTGGTGGCCACGTCGGCCCAGTGGAGGGGGTGGCGGCCGCCCAGCGTGCAGCCGAAACCCTGGGCGCTATCGGCGATCAGCTTCAGCCCGTGGCGCGCACAGACCGCGGCGAGGGCGGGATAGTCCGCAGGCTGTCCGAATAGATCCACGGCGATCACCGCCCGGGGCGTCAGCTTGCCCTCGGCCTTTACGGCGGCGACCGCCGCCTCCAGCCTCGCGGGGTCGAGGTTGTAGGTATCGGGCAGGACGTCCACGAACACCGGCGAGGCCCCGACCAGCGGCATGACCTCGGCCGTGGCCGCGAAGGTGAATGCGGGACAGAAGACCGCGTCGCCGGGGCCGATCCCCCAGGCCATCAGCGGCAGGAGCAACGCCTCGGTGCCCGAGCCGCACGAGAGCGCGTAGGGCGCCTGACCGAACGCGGCGAGTTCGGCCTCGAACGTCGCGATCTGGGGGCCCATCACATAGGCGCCCGAGCGGACCACCTCGAGGATCGCGTCCTCCAGCGGCTGGCCCAGGCGGCGGCGTTGGGCCTGCAGGTCGATGAAGGGAATCATGCCGCCGGCTCATGCCACGGCCGGCCGCGCCGGGCCAAGACACGCTTGGTGTCGGTGTGTTGCGGCGCCGTCGGCCCCATCAGTCGTCGGGGAACCGGAAGCCCGGATCGACGCGCTTGATGAACTCGGTGGCCGCCGCCGGCGCGCGGACCTTCCCCTCATGGATCACGAAGGCGTAGACGTCGCGCGGTCCCTCAGGCGGTCCGGTCCGGTCCACCGGCTGGAAGTCGCCGGGTACGACGCCTTCCGCATAGCTTTGGAAGCGGCCCGCCCACAGGTCGAGTTCGTCGGCCGTGTAACCGGTCGGGATGCTGTCGTCGGCCGACAGAAGGCGCAGGTAGACGAAGTCGGCGGTGATGTCGGGGATGAACGGATAGTTCTCGTTCTCGGAGTTGCAGATGGCGATGTTCCGTTCGCGGCACAGTGCGATGAACTTCGGGTCGCCGAAGCTGGCGTTGCGCACCTCGGCCACGTGCCGGGCCGGCAGGTCGCCGATCTTCGCCGGCAGCAGGTCGAAGAAGCCGGCGAAATCGTCGTAGTCGAATTTCTTCGTCGGCATGAACTGCCAGAGGATCGGTCCCAGCCGGTCGCCCAGTTCGCCCAGCCCCTGGCCCAGGAAGATGTCCAGGCTCGGCTTGCCGTCGGCCAGCACCTTGCGATTGGTGCAGAAGCGCGAGGCCTTCACCGCGAACCTGAAGCCGTCGGGCGTCGCCGCGCGCCATTTCGCCCAGGTGTCGGGTTTGAACGAGGAATAGTAGGTGCCGTTGATCTCGATCGCCGTGAGCCGGCGCGAGGCGTATTCGAGTTCACGCGCGTGCGGCCATTTCGGCGGATAGAACACCCCGCGCCAGGGCTCGAACGTCCAGCCTCCGATCCCGCACCGGATTCTGCCCGCCTGGATCCTGTCCTTCTGGGCCATCGGCCTGCCCTTCCTCGCTTCGGGTCGCCAGGACGGCCCAGGCTGCATTGGTAGCGAAGCGGTCTCGGGTTCTCAAGATGTTCTGCGGGTGGGGGCGCTTACGCAGCGGGATGCTCGGACGCGCGCGCCGCGGAACGTGGATGACCCGGGCGGCGTCATGGGGCCAATTGTCCGCCCGCGCCGCGACCGGAGGAGACCGCGCTGTGATCGACCTTCACTCCACCACCGGCCCCAACGGCCGGAAGGTGCAGATCATGTTGGAAGAGACGGGGTTGCCCTACCGTCTCATCCCCTACGACATCGGCAAGGGCGAACTCCTGACCGAGGCGTTCCGCGCCCTGAACCCCAACGGTCGAGTCCCGGTGCTGGTCGATCCGGAGCCGCCCGGCGGCGGCGACACGCCCGTGACGGTGTGGGAATCGGCGGCTTGCCTCCAGTATCTCGCGGACAAGACCGGCCGGTTCCTGCCCCTCGACCCCCACGGTCGCTACGCGGTCCTGCAATGGGTTGCCTGGCAGGTCGCGAGCCTCGGGCCGAACCACGGCCAGGCGCACCATTTCACCCGCTATGCGCCCGAGCCGATCGATCCCTACGCCCGCCAGCGCTTCCGGCTGGAGGCAGAGCGGCTAATGTACGTCATGGACCGCCAGCTTCGGGATCGGCCCTACGTCGCCGGCGACGACTACACGATCGCCGACATGGCCTGCTGGCCGTGGATCAACCTGACCTGGAACGCCCAGTTCGACCGCCCGCGCGAGTCGTTCGAACACCTCGAAGCCTGGTTCCAGCGCATCAAGGCGCGCCCGGCCGTCCAGCGGGTCTACGACGAGGCGCTGAACGAGTGGATGTACCGCACCGACCACGTCGGCATCCCGCCCGAGCGCTGGGCCAACAGCTTCGGCGACAACTTCCACGCCTTCCACCGCAAGGGTTGACGGCGGCGGCGCCCGCCGCGCTCGGCCTGGTGTTCAGCGCGCCAACGGAGCGATCCGCAGCAGGGGTTCGTTCAGGAGGGTCACCACCAGCTCCGCCTGACGCGCGCAGCGGGTCTTGGCGAAGAGGGCCCGCAGATGCGCCCGGACGGTCAGCAGGCTCACGCCGCTCTTCTCGGCATACTCGCTCACGGCCGCCCCTGAGCAGAGGGCGACAGCCAGCCGGGACTCGGCGTTGGTGAGTCCGAAGCGCTCGCGCAGCCTCTGCGCGAGCGGGCCGCTACGCGTGTCCGGATCGCTCACCACCACCAGCGCCAGGCCGTCGTCGATCGTGAATTCGGCGACTGCCCCCCGGAACGGCGCGACCAGGACGGCCAGGGGTGAGCACCCTTCGCCACGCGAGAGGAAGAGCGTGTTTCCGACCGCGACCGAAGCGCCGCCCCGAACCGACGCGGCGGCCACCGCGGCGGTGACACGTCCCTTCTCCATCGCCGGATTCAGGCGCACCTGACCCGCTGTTGTCTTCAGGGCGCCGCTCTCGCTCAGAAGGCGCTCGGCCGGATCGTTCATGAAGACCACGCGGCCAGACTCGTCCGCCAGCAGCACGCCCAGCGCCAGGCTCTCCAGAAGCGCCCCCGAGGCCCGGGAGCCGGCCTCGATCGAGCCCAACCGGAGCGCGATGTCGATGGACCGCTGGAGATGGGGCCTCAAGCCCGCCAGGAAGACGCGCTCGATCTCGGCGCCTGGCCCGCGGGCGCTGGAGCGCATGACGCCCAGGTTCACGCCGCGGCTGCCCGCGGCCTGCATGAAGCAGGTCAGGCCGTGCTCGAGATCCTGAGGCGCCAGCCAGTCGGCGTGAAACTCGGTGCGTCGAAGTTCGGGAGTGGCGAGGTAATCCTCGCCGAACTGCACCGCCCTGGCTCCGTAGCTCCGATCGACGATCAGCGGATTGAGCGCGCAGTAGCGGTCATTGTAGCTCCGCTCGAACTCCGGATCGTAGTTCGAGGTCAGCAGGCGGTTCTCACTGCGGTCCGCGCGATCGGTGATGTAGAGCGACGTGCGTCCGCCGAAACGGTTCGACACCGCATCCACGAAATCCCGCCATCGGTCGGCGTCTGTCGCGGCCGTGTAGGCGGCCTCGATCAACTCGCAACGCGCGGCCGCGAATTCGCCCTCGATGGGGTGCGCCACAGCATATCTCGCAAATCTGAATGTGGGCGGCGGGCATATCCGGACGATACGCCGCTGTGAAGCAAGATGTGCGGGGTTTGGCGTACGCAGAGCCGTAGATTGCCAATATTTAATGCGCACCTCTGGTCAGAGTATCCCCCTCACGCAGAAGGAAAGGTGGAAAATCTAGTTCATTTGAACGACGCGAGGTGCTTCGGTTGCTTGATACGGCGGCGGTCAGGTTCCCGGGTTCTGGGAACGCATGTCCAGTCCGGAGTAAAAGAATGCGCCAGATCATCCTCGTCGCGGTCGCCGCAGCAGCCCTGTGCGGTGCGCCGGCGATTGCTCAAGCCGCAACCACCATCGACTTCGACGAGCACGCCGGTACGACGCTCAATCGCGGTATCGGCACGTCCTTCGAATCCGGCGGTCTCCGCTTCGACTACAGCGGCTCTTCGCAGTTCTGGGTCTTCGGGACGACACATGCCTCGAACGCGAATCCGGGCGGGGCGACCGTCCGGGCTGCCGACGCCGGCCTGACGACCGTCACCAAGGTCGGCGGCGGCCTCTTCGATCTGCTCTCGATCGACCTCGCCGACCAGGCGAACACCGGCTTCGCCGCCATGGTGCAGTTCACATTCTACTATGAGGACGACACCCTGGGCGAAATCTTCACGCTCGACACCCTTCGGGGCCTGCAGACCCTTACCCTCGACCGCCGCAACCTGGTCGCGTTCAGCTTCCGGGGCGTCGGCGCGCCCAGCACGCCGCAGTTCGACAATCTGGTCTGGGGCGAGTCCGTGGTGGCGGGGATTCCCGAGCCGATGACCTGGGCGCTGATGATCGTCGGCTTCGGGGGCGCCGGCGCCGCCATCCGCCGGCAGCGCCGATACGCTTCTCAGCCGGCCTGACCGTCGGCGGAGCCGCGCGACGGCGGGCGGGGCGCGCCGCCGATCCTCGCCCTTCCGAGCGCGTTGTCAGATAACATCTCGCAGTTGTCGCGAAGCCCGCGCTGGACGTCGACGACCGGGGCGGACGGCGATGGCGCCTCGCGAGCCGCACTGGCGGTGAGGACGACGGCCGAAGCGACCAGCAGACTCGTTCGAAGCATGGGTCGCTCGGAAGGTCGTGAGCCTGCGCCGACCCTCGGACGTCGGCGGGCCCGCCGGCAGCGCGGGTTCAGCCGGCGGCCGCCTCGGCCCGGCGGATCAGGGCCTCGATGCCGTCCAGGACGAGGCTCAATCCGAACTCGAACTTGTATTCGGGATCGGCGGCGCCCCAGCCGGCGGCGCGGAACGCCTCGCCCAGCCGGAGCACGCGGGGAAACCGCGCCGGGTCCAGCAGGTCCATGAGCGCAGGCTCGGCCAGTTTGAACCACTGCTCGTCCGTGAGCCCGCTCTCCCGCTCGGCCTCGCGGGCGTCCCGCGCCTCCTTCATGGCGCCGATCAGATAGTTTTGCATCGTGTCCAGGGCGTAGTCCTTGGTGAGGTCGTCCAGCGGGGTCCCGTCCAGGGCCCGCATCGCCACCTCGTGATTGCCCACGAGGTTCGGGCCCAGCGGCGGGCGCCGGCCCATGAGGTCGAGTATCCAGGGGTGGCGTTCGGCCAGCCGCCAGCGCTCGCGGGCGATGAAGGTCAGGGCTTCGCGCCAGCCGGCGGTCTCCGGCGGGGGCGCCGCCGTCTCGCCCAGCACGCGATCCAGCATGAGGCCGACAAGTTCGTCGCGCGACGGGACGTAGGTGTAGAGCGACATGGGCGAGACCCCCAGGGCGTCGGCCACCCGGCGCATGGAGAGCGCCGCCACGCCCTCCGCGTCCGCGAAGGCGATGGCCGTGAGGACAACTTCTTCGGTCGAATGGCGTTGCTTCGGCCCTCGCCGCCCGGGGCCGTGGCCGCCCCAGAGCAGCTCCAGGCCGCGCCGCATGTCGCCGCCGCCCGCCCGGGGTTTCTCGCGGGATGTTTCGCTCATGACATCTGCTGCCTAGCCCCGCACAAAACACTTTACAAGGTACGGAGTTTCGGGCAGTCCCCGAGGCGAAGGGTCCGGAGAGACCCTGCGGAGGCGACGTTCAAGTGTGCGCATTCTGCGGGCGCCGTTGCGTCGGGCAGAATCCTGAAGTTCAACCGCCCGTCCCGCTACGGAACGAGTCCACGTTGCGCATGCGCACATATTCACCCATCCCCGCGATCTTTCCCGTGCTGGCGATCCTGCCCGCCCTGGCCCTCGCCGCCTGCGCGACGCGTCCCGCCGACACGGCCTTGCCGGCCGCCTATGAATCCGCGGGCGCCGCTGCGCCCGCCGGCGCGATCGACCTCGACACCTGGTGGACGGTCTACGGCGATCCTGAACTGACGACGCTGGTCGAGCAGGCCCTGGCCCGCAATCCCGATGTCCGGACGGCCCGGGCGCGCCTGGACGAAGTACGCGCCCAGCGTGTCAGCGCGGTGCTTCAGTACCTGCCCCGAGGCGACGCCACCGCTTCGGCGCGGCGCACCGACACCGATCAGATCTCGGGCACGGTCGCCAACATCCCCGGATTCTCCACCAGCGGGGTCTCGAAGCAGGCGGGCGCGGACTTCAACGTGAGCTGGGAGGTCGATCCCTTCGGCCGAGGCTTCCTGGCCTACGCCGCGGCCAGCGCCGAGGTGGACCGGGTGCGGTTCGCCTACGAGGCCACGCGCGCCCAGATCGCGGCCGCGACCGTGGATGCGTGGCACCAGGCCCGGGGGCTGGCGATCCAACTCGCCGACGCCCGCGAGACCGCCCGGATCCAGCAGGAACTCTATGACATGGCGGCCAAGCGCGCCGCCATCGGCCTGGCCGCCGGCTCTGAGCCTGACCGCATCGCCGGCGAACTCGCCCAGGCCCGCGCTCAGGCCGAAGCGCTGGAAGCCGAACTCCAGATCCAGAAGCGCGCCCTCCTGATCCTGGCGGGCCGCATCGTGGAGCCCACCGCCAACCTCGCCGCGCCGCCCCAGGTGGGCGAGGCGCCGGCCGTGCCCCAGGCCCTGCCGAGCGACCTGCTCCAGCGCCGCCCCGACGTGCGGCAGGCCCAGGCGGCCGTGCGCTCGGCCGCCGACCAGAAGAAGCTGGCCGTGCTCGATTTCTTCCCCACCTTCGTGCTCTCGCCGGGCATCGGCTGGACCCGGGTGGAGCAGCCCGGCTTCACGTCCGAGACGCGCAACTGGTCCATCGGCGGCTCGATCACCCAGCCAATCCTGTCGATCCCGAGCCGGATGGCCGACCTGAAGGCGCAGAACGCCCGCACCGAGCAGGCGGTGATCGCCTACGAGAAGACCGTCCAGACCGCGTTCCAGGAGGCGGAGGCGGCGCTGGTCGGTCTCGACGCCGATCGCCGGCGCGTGGCGCTGCTGATCGAAGGCGAGGCGCGCGCCCGCCGCGCCTACGAGGCGTCCCGCACCGGCTATACGCGGGGCCTTACCGACCTTTCCACCACCCTCTCGGCCGAGCAGGCCTGGCGCGCCGTGCGCACCCAGCTTGCCGCGGCCCAGGTCCAGGCGCTCCGCCGCTCGGTCCAGGCCTACAAGGCCCTGGGCGGCGGCTGGTCGGCCCAGGCCTACGCCGCAAGATGAGACGACGCATGAAGCTCGCCAAAGCCCTTGTTCCCGTGGCCGTCATGCTCGCCCTCGCGGCCTGCCGGAAGCCGCCCGAGGTCCAGACCGAGGCTCAGCGCGCCCGGGCCGTCACCGTGGTCAAGGTCGAGCCGCGCGCCATCACCGGCTCCCTGGCCGCCTCGGGCGACCTGGTTCCGCGCGAGGAGGCCGCCGTCGCGCCCGAGGTCAGCGGCTATCGGGTCACCCGCGTGCTCGCCGAGGTCGGCGACTATGTGCGCGCCGGCCAGACGCTGGCCATCATCGATCCGGCCCTGCTTGACGCCCAGGTCGCCCAGGCCAGGGCCCAGGCGGCCCAGGCCGAGGATCAGGCCAGCCGGGTCAAGGATCTCGACGATCAGGGCGTGCTCAGCCAGGAACAGATCGTCCAGCGCCGGCTTCAGGCCGAGGTGGCGCGCGCCAGCCTGCGTGCGCTGACCACCCAGCGCCAGAAGCTCTCGGTCTCGGCGCCCGTCTCCGGGGTGATCCTCGAGAAGAACGTGCGCCCCGGCGACATGTCGGCCGTGGGCGCCACGCCCTGGTTCCGCATGGCCCGCGACGGCCAGGTGGAGCTGTCGGCGGACGTCGCCGAGGACGCGCTGCCCCGCATCCGGGTCGGCCAGTCCGCCACGGTGACGTTGCCCAATGGGGTCACGGCGGTTGGCCGGGTGCGACTGGTGAGCCCCCAGATCAATCCTCAGACCAAGCTGGGCGAGGTGCGCATCACCCTGCCGGTACGGGCCGACATCCGGTCGGGCGGCTTCGGCCGCGCCGTGTTCGAGGACGCCCAGGCCACCGTGCTTGCCGTTCCCGAGACGGCCATCCGCTACGACGCCGACGGGGCAAAGGTCGTGGTCGTGGGCGCAGACAACCGCGTGAAGCGCGTCCCGGTCCAGGCCGGCGCCCGCGGCGGCGGCTATGTGGAGATCGTGAAGGGACCGCCGGCCGGCTCGCGCATCGTGGCCAACGCCGGCGCTCTGTTCCTGGACGGCGACCTGGTTCGCCCCTCTGACGCGCCGGCCCAAACCGCAAAGCCCGCCGCCCAGCCCGCCGCGGCGGCGCCGGCGGCCAGCGCCCCGGTCGCCAAATGAGCGACCAGCGCAGCTTCGCGTTTTCCGCCTGGGCGATCCGCAATCCGATTCCGGTCGCGGTGCTGTTCATCGGCCTGCTGCTGGGAGGCCTGATCGCCTACCAGTCGCTGGCGGTCAAAATGTACCCCAATATCCAGTTCCCGATCATCGCGGTGACGGTCACCCAGGCCGGCGCCGCGCCGGGCGAGATGGAGACGCAGATCACCCGGCCGGTCGAGGACGCGGTGGCCAGCGTCACCGGGGTGCGCAACATCCAGTCGGTCGTGACCCAGGGCGTTTCGACCACCACGATCGAATTCGAGATCGGCGAGAACCTTCAGAAGAAGACCGACGAGATGCGGTCGAAGGTGGCGCAGATCCGCGCCCAGCTCCCACGCGACATCGACGAGCCCCAGGTCAACCAGATCGAGGTGGACGACGCGGCGCCGATCATGACGATCGCCGTCGAGGCGCCGGCCATGAGCGACGACGGCCTCTCCTGGTTCGTGGACGACACCGTCGCCCGCACCCTGCAGTCGGCCGAGGGTGTGGCGCAGGTCTCGCGCGTGGGCGGCGTGGCCCGCGAGATCAACGTGGTCATCGACCCCGACCGCATGGCCGCACGGGGCCTGACGGCCAGCCAGGTCAACACTGCGCTTCGCGCGTTCCAGTTCGACGCGCCCGGCGGGCGTTTCGCGGTCGGCGGGCGGGAGCAGACGATCCGGATCCTCGGCTCCGTGGAGACGGTCGCCCAGCTTCGCGACATGACCATTCCCACCGGCGGGGGACAGTTCGTCCGCCTGTCGGACGTGGCCGACGTGGGCGACGGCGCCTCGGACGTGCGCGGCTTCGCGCGCCTGAACGGGCGACCCGTGGTGGGCTTCCAGGTCTCGAAGACCAAGGAGGCCAGCGACGTCGACGCCGAGGATGCGGTGCATGCGAAGCTGGCGGAACTGGAGAAGGCCAACCCGGGGGTCAAGTTCTCGACCATCTTCTCGTCGGTCACCGAGACGAGGGCCAGTTTCCGGGCGACCCAGAACGTGCTGGCCGAAGGCATGTTCCTGGCCGCGCTGGTGGTGTTCTTCTTCCTGCGCGACTGGCGGGCCACCGCGATCACCGCGCTGGCCATGCCCATCTCGCTGATCCCGACCTTCCTGGTCATGGGGCTTGCGAACTTCTCGCTCAACATCGTGACGCTGCTGGCGCTGACGCTCGTCATCGGCATCCTGGTCGACGACGCCATCGTCGAGATCGAAAACATCGAGAAGCGGGTGGCGCGGGGCCAGCGGCCCTTCCAGGCCGCCCTGGAGGGGGCCGACGCCATCGGGCTGGCGGTGGTGGCGACCACCTTCTCGATCGTCGTGGTGTTCACGCCGGTCTCGTTCATGCCGGGCATCTCGGGTCAGTTCTTCAAGGAGTTCGGCATGACCGTTTCGGTCGCCGTGCTCTTCTCGCTGGTGGTGGCGCGCCTGGTGACCCCGCTGATGGCGGCCTATTTCCTGAAGGCCAACCCGACCCCTCACGAGCGCAAGCCGTTCAAGGGCTTCTATCGCAACGTCCTGGAGTGGGCGCTGGCGCACCGGATCGTGGCGGCGCTGATCGGCGGGATCCTGTTCATCGGTTCGCTGGCGCTCGTGCCGCTGCTGCCGGCGGGTTTCCAGCCCGCGGGCGATCCCGACTACCTCTATGTCGACATCCAGGGGCCGCCGGGCGCCACGGCTCCGGACATGGAGGCGACGGCCCAGCAGATCACCGAACTGTTCCGCAAACAGCCCGAGGTGACCAACGTCTTCGTGCAGATCGGGTCCACCGTCTCCAGCTTCGGCCCCGGCTCCGGCGGGGGCGGCGGCGGCGACCTGCGGCGCGGCACGGCCACCATCCTGCTGCGGGAAAACCGGCCCACGACCGGAAACGACATCAAGAACCGCCTGCGCGAGGAGCTGCGCAAGATCCCCGACGTGCGGCTGGGATTCCTCGACTTCGAAGGCGGCGCCGGCTTCCAGCAGATCCTGACCGGCACCAATCCCGACAACCTCGAGGCCGCGGCCCTGGAGCTGGAGCGCCAGATGCGCACCCTGCCCCAGGTGGCCGATCCCAAGCAGGCGACGCCGCCCGTGGGTCCCGAGATCGTCATCCGGCCGCGACCGGACGAAGCCGCGCGGCTGGGCGTCTCGTCGGACGCCATGGCCAACATCGTCCGCATCGCGACGGTGGGCGACATCGACGCCAATGTGGCCAAGTTCAACGAGGGTGAACGCCGGATCCCGATCCGTGTCCGCCTGCCCGAGGACGCCCGCACCGATCTGGAGCGGCTGAAGTCGCTGCGCGTGCCCACCGCCTCGGGCGGAAGCACCACCCTGGACAGTGTGGCCGATATCGAGTTCCAGGCCGGCCCGGCGCGGATCGACCGCCTGAACCGCGAGCGCCGGATCACCGTCCAGGCCGAACTGAACGGCGGCTATCAGCTCGGGCAGGCCCAGGCGGCGGTGGACCGCCTGCCGATCATGAAGAACCCGCCCGAGGGCGTGCGGCCGTCGGCCATCGGCACGGCCGAGGCCATGGCCGAACTGTTCGGCGGCTTCGGCGTCGCCATCTTCAGCGGCGTGGCGATGATCTACGGCGTGCTGGTCCTGCTGTTCCGCAGCTTCTTCAAGCCGATCGTCATCCTTTCGGCCCTGCCGACCGCCGTGGGCGGCGCCTTCCTCGGGCTGCTCATCTTCGACCTGTCGCTCTCGATCCCCTCGCTGATCGGCTTCCTCATGCTCCTCGGCCTGGCGGCGAAGAACTCGATCCTGCTGGTCGAGTACGCCATCGAGCGCGAACGCGAGGGGATGTCCCAGCACGACGCGCTGATCGACGCCTGTCGCGAGCGGGCGCGGCCGATCGTCATGACCACCTTCGCCATGGGCGCCGGAATGCTGCCGACGGCGCTGGCGCTGGAGAAGGGCGCCGAGTTCCGCCAGCCGATGGCCGTGGCGGTGATCGGAGGCCTGATCACCTCGACCATCCTGTCGCTCGTGCTCGTTCCGGTGGTCTATCGCTTCGTCGACGACTTCGAGAACTGGCTGAAGCCCAAGCTGGCCCGCATGGTCACGCCCCGTGAGGCGCCTCGCACACCGGTCCCCGAAGACCGGCTGTAGGGGCTCCAGGGTCGACGGAGCCCGCGGCGCGCCGTACCACATCGGCATGCCGCCGCCGTCCTCCGCCGCCGATGTCCGCCAACGCGCGGCGAAGCTGGAGCGGGCCGGCGACCTGGAAGGCGCGCTGGAGGCCTACCAGGCCGCCCTGGCGCTTGCGCCCGACGACGCCGGCCTGCTGGCGGCCGTCGCCGCCCTGGCCGGTCGACTCGGCATGCCTGAGATCGCGTCCAGGCTCTGGGGCCGCGTGGTCGTTCTCGATCCCTCGCGACTGGACGCCGCCGACGGCCAGGCCGTGGCCCTGCGCGAACTCGGCCGCTTCGACGAGGCGGTGGAGATCCTGCGCGGTGCGATCAACGCGCATCCGGCCGACGCCCGGCTCTGGAACACCCTGGGCGTAACCCTGGTCCAGCAGGCGCAGCCGGAGACCGCGCTCACCTTCTTCGACGAGGCCGTGCGCCTCGACCCCCGCTCGGCGACCGCCCTCTACAACCGCGGCGGGGCGAAGTTCGACCTGGGCGACCTGCCGGCCGCGGCCGCGGATTTCGCCCTGGCCCGCAAGGCCGCCCGCAAGCCGGCCGACGCGGCGATGATCGCCTTCGCCCAGGCCACCCTGCGGCTCGCCGCCGGCGAGCTGGGCGTGGGCTGGGACGACTACGAGGCCCGCTTCGCCCACGACCTTCCCGGCGCGCCGGTGTTCGAGGCGCCCGGCCGGCGCTGGCGTCCCGCCGACCGCCTGGACGGGCAGGCGTTCCTGGTCGTGGCCGAACAGGGCGTTGGCGACGAGGCGATGTTCGCGGGCGTGCTTCCCGACCTGGCCGCGGCGCTCGGACCCGACGGCGAACTGCACGTCGCGGTCGAGCCGCGGCTCGTTGCGCTGTTCGCCCGCAGCTTCCCGGCGGCGCACGTCACCGCCCACGCGACCCGCACCGTAGCGGGCCGTCGCCGGCGCTCGGCGCCCGAGGCGTCGCGCAGGGTTCAGCTCTGGGCGCCGATGGCGTCCCTGATGCGCGGCTTCCGCCGGAGTCTCGCCGACTTTCCCGCTTCGCCCGGCTACCTGAGGCCCGACCCGGCCCGGGTGGCCCACTGGCGCGGCTGGCTCGGTGCGGGGCCGCCGGCCGTCGGGATCACCTGGCGCAGCGGCAAGGTGCTGGGCGATCGCCGCCGCTACTACCCCCCGCCCGCCGACTGGACGCCGCTTCTGAAGACTCCCGGCGTGCGCTTCGTGAACCTGCAGTACGGCGACTGCGCCGAGGAGCTGGCCGCTTTCCGGGCGGCGTCGGGCGCGGCGATCCTGGAGCCGCCGGACCTGGACCTGCGCGACGACCTCGACGACCTCGCGGCGCTGACCGTGGCGCTGGACCAGGTGGTCGCCGTCGCCAACGCCACGGCGGCGCTCGCCGGCGCCTCGGGCGCGGCTCTGGCCCTGCTGGCGCCGGCGCATGTCTGGACCGATCTGGGCGCCGATGCGGCGAAGGGCGCCTGCCCTTGGTATCCGCAGGCCCGACGTCTCGCTCCGTCCGCGCCGGGCGACTGGTCCGACCCGATAGCCGAGGCGGCGGCCCTGGCGATGGCCCTCGCGGCGGGCCGTTAGATCTCGTCGCGGAGGATCCGGGCCAGCAGGTCCGGGTCTATGTTGCCGCCCGACAGCACCAGTCCCACGGTCCGGCCGCCGAACGTGTCGACCTTCCCGGCCAGAAGGGCGGCGAGGCCGGCCGCGCCGCCGGGCTCGGCGACCAGCTTCAGCGTCGTGGCGGCGAAGCGCACCGCTGCGGCGACCTCGGTGTCGGTCACGACCGCCATGCCGGCGACGTGCCGCAACAAGATGGGGAACGTGAGTTCGCCGGGGCAGGGGCTTTCCAGCGCGTCGCAAAGCGTCCGCGCCCTGGGCGTCAAGGGCTGCCGCTCGCCCGCCTGAAGCGATCGCAGCGTGTCGTCATAGCCCGCCGGCTCGGCGCCGATAAGGGCGGTCCGCGGCGACAGGGCCTTCACTGCCGTCGCGACCCCGGCCAGGAGGCCGCCGCCGCCGCACGGCGTGACGACGACATCCAGCGCGGCGCCCAGGGCCTCGGCCTGACGGACCATCTCCAGCCCCGCCGTGCCCTGGCCGGCGATGATGTGCGGGTCGTCGAAGGCCGGCACGATCACCGCCCCGCGTTCCTGTGCGATGGCCGCGGCGATCTGCTCGCGGCTTTCGGTCAGCCGGTCGTAGACGCGGACCTCGGCTCCGTAGCCCTTCGTGGCCTCGACCTTCACTCGCGGCGCGTCGGCCGGCATGACGATGAGGGCGGGCATCCCCAGCAGCCTGGCCGCCAGCGCCACGCCCTGGGCATGGTTGCCCGACGAGAACGCCACCACGCCCCGCGTCCGTTCCTCGGGGGTGAGCTGCGCCAGGCGATTGAACGCCCCGCGGAACTTGAACGCGCCCACCCGCTGGAGCGTCTCGGGCTTGATCAGCACGCGCAAGCCGAGGCGGTCGTTCAGCGCCGGGCTCTCGATCAGCGGCGTCTCCGCCGCCCACCCCTTCAGGCGGCCGGCCGCCGCCTCGATGTCGGCGAACGAGATCGCCAGGCCGCTCATGTCGCGAACACCATCGACTCGTCGGCGAACGCCTTGAACTCCAGGGCGTCGCCCGAGGGATCGAGCCCCCCGCTGAACGCGCGCGCCTCGGCCAGGCCGCGCACCGGAAACGCCAGATGGAAGCGGGGGATGCCCATGGTGGCTGGATACCGCGCCGCCGCGCCCTCCGGAACCGCCAGTTGGTGAGACGAAGACTTCTCCGACCCTTGCCCGCGCAGCCACCCTCCGCTAAACCCCCGCCCGCAATCGATCCCCGCGCCCCTGCCGAGCACCTGTCGAAGGGCTTGGGCGTGTTCTCCGGGCAGGTGGGGAGATCGTATCCGCAATGGCCAACGTCACCGTGATCGGCGCCCAGTGGGGCGACGAGGGCAAGGGCAAGCTCGTCGACTGGCTGTCGAACCGCGCCGATGTGGTGGTGCGTTTCCAGGGCGGCCACAACGCCGGCCACACGCTGGTGGTGGGCAATCAGACCTACAAGCTCAGCCTGCTGCCCTCGGGCGTGGTCCAGGGCAAGCTGTCGATCATCGGCAACGGCGTGGTGGTCGATCCGTGGCACCTGCTCAAGGAGATCGAAGGCATCCGGGCGCAGGGGATCGAGATCGGCCCCGACCTGCTGGTCCTGGCCGACAACGCCTGCCTGATCCTGCCGATCCACCGCGACCTGGACCAGGCGCGCGAGGCCGCGTCCACGAACAAGATCGGCACCACCGGCCGGGGCATCGGGCCGGCCTACGAGGACAAGGTGGGCCGCCGCGCCATCCGTGTCGCCGACCTGGCCGACCGCGCCGCGCTGGAGGCCAAGGTGGATCGCCTGCTGGCCCACCATGCGCCGCTGCGCGCGGGCCTGGGCCTGCCCGAGTTCGACGCCGCCGGTCTTCTGGCCGAGCTGGAGGCGATGGCGCCCCGGATCCTGGCCTACGCCCAGCCGGCGTGGCTGAAGCTCGACGGCATCGTGAAGTCGGGCAAGCGGGTGCTGTTCGAGGGCGCCCAGGGCGCCCTGCTGGACGTGGACCACGGCACCTATCCCTATGTGACCTCGTCCAACACCGTCGCGGGTCAGGCGGCGGCGGGTTCGGGTCTGGGGCCGAAGGGCGCGGGCTATGTCCTGGGCATCGTGAAGGCCTACACGACCCGCGTGGGCGAGGGGCCGTTCCCCACCGAACTGTTCGACGAGGTGGGTCAGCACCTGGGGACCGTGGGGCGCGAGTTCGGCACCGTAACCGGCCGCTCGCGCCGCTGCGGGTGGTTCGACGCCGCCCTGGTGCGCCAGTCGGTGGCGCTGAACGGCATCTCCGGCATCGCGCTCACCAAGCTCGACGTGCTGGACGGCCTGCCGACGTTGAAGATCTGCACCGGGTACCGGCTGGCGGGCGAGCCCATCGGCTACCTCCCGGCCGGCCTCAAGGCCCAGAGCCAGCTCGAACCCGTCTATGAGGAGATGGAGGGCTGGAGCGAGACCACCCAGGGCGCGCGCTCGTGGAAGGATCTGCCGGCCAACGCGGTGAAGTACGTCCGCCGGATCGAGGAGCTGATCGGCGCGCCCGTGGCGTTGCTCTCCACCAGTCCGCAGCGCGACGACACCATCCTGGTGCGCGACCCCTTCGTGGACTGAGCCGCCTCCGGACGCCTTCCAACCGCCCGCGTCGTCAAACGCTTCTTTACGGACGGCGGGATACACCGTTCGCCGAAGTGGGTGGAGCGACGCTGTGTTCGACGGCGACAGACGTACGATCGAGAAGATGGCCCCGAAGCTGAAGCGGGTGCTGGTGGCCGACCCCGAGGCGGGGGCCGCGCGCCTGTTCACCGAGCTGATGCGCGAGATCTGCCAGACACACGTCTGGTCGGCGGCCAACACCGAACGCGCCATGAAGGTGGCCGAGACCTGCGATCCGCAGCTCGTCATCGTCAGCCTGGGCGACGAGCGGCTGGACGGCCTGGGTTTCGTGCGCAAGCTGCGCCGCTCGACCTGGACCTGCCGCAAGGCGCCGGTGATCACCATCACGGGCGCGGCCACCGCGGGCATGATCCTGGCCGCCCGCGACGCCGGCGTGCACGAATTCCTGCGCAAGCCCTACAGCATGAAGGACCTGCTGCGCCGCCTGGAGGCTGTGACACTTCGGGAACGAGACTGGGTCGAGGGTGTGGCCTACATCGGCCCCGACCGGCGCCGGTTCAACTCGGGCGACTACGCCGGTCCTCTGAAGCGCAAGACGGACGGGTCCGAGACGCCGTACCAGCAGAAGATCAACCAGTGCCTGAAGATCATTCGCGCCGCGGTCGCCGCGGCCGAGACCGATCCCGATCAGGCCATGCGCGCCATGCTGGCCCAGGCCCAGCAGCTCCAGTCGATCGCCACCGACTTCCAGCTCACCCTGGCCGCTTCGGAATTCTACCGCCACCTCAGCCGGCACAAACAGAGCGGCCAGCCGCTCAGCCGTGCGGTCGCCGAAACCTGGGCGGCCCGAATCCTCACGTTCCTGCCCAAGGACGCCGACGCCAATCGCAAGGCGCCGGAAGCGGCCTGATATCCGCCCCCGGAGACCTGCGAACACGCCGGCTCTCAGGACGCCGGCGCGGTCTTGCGTTTCGGGATGAAATGCAGGACGGCCAGGATGATCGCGCCCACGACGAGGCCGACCAGGGCCGACCCCGTGGCGAAGGCCAGCCATCCCGTGACGGCGCCGACACCCGGCGCGGCGGCCGCCCAGTGCGAAGCGCCTTCCACCCAGCCCGGGATCGGGGTGAGGTGGTAGTGCTCCAGGCCGTGGACGACGATGCCGCCGCCCACCCACAGCATCGCCGCCGTGCCCACCTTGGTCAGGATGTTCAGGACCATGGGCATGGCGTTCACAAGCAGTCGCCCCACGCTGCGGGCCGCGGCGGTCGACCGCCGCGACAGGTTCAGCCCGATGTCGTCCATCTTCACGATCAGGGCGACCACGCCGTAGACCCCGATCGTGAGGGCCAGACCGACGACGGCCAGCACGGCGGCCTGCAATCCGATCGGTTGTGACGTCACGTCGTTGAGGGTGATGGCCATGATCTCGGCCGATAGGATCATGTCGGTGCGGATCGCGCCCTGGACCTTCTGGGTCTCAAGCTCTGCGGAGCTGAGCGCCAGCGCGGCGTCGTCGGGGCCGTGCGCTGTGTGGACGAGCGCCTCGTAGATCTTCTCCGCGGCTTCGAAGCAGAGGAACGTGGCGCCCAGCATCAGCAGCGGCGTGACCGCCCAGGGGGCGAACGCGCTCAATGCCAGCGCGCCGGGAAGCAGGAACAGGAACTTGTTGCGCAGAGAGCCGACGGCGATCTTCGCCACGATCGGCAGCTCGCGGTCGGGCGTGAAGCCCACGGCGTAGCCCGGGGTCACCGCGGCGTCGTCGATCACGACCCCCACGGCCTTCGAACCGGCGCGGCCGGCCGCCGCGGTCACATCGTCGAGGGAGGTCGCCGCGATCTTGGCGATCGCCGCCACGTCGTCCAGCAGCGCGAAGAGGCCGCTCGCCATCGGTGTCGGGTCCCCATGCCCGGAGCCGCCCCAACGGCCCGTCCGGCAAGCGGTACGGGCAACCGCGCCGGGCGTAAAGGGCGCGCGACCTCGCCCGTCAGGGCAGGACGGCTTCGGCCTCGATCTCGACCCGGGCGTGGGGGTCGACCAGCCCGGTCACGCCGACCAGGGTCATGGCCGGAAAATGCCGGCCCAGGGTGACGGCCCAGGCCTCGCCCACCTGGGCGCCGCCGGCGTTGAATTCGGCCATGTCGGTCACATAGGCGCGCAGCAGGACGATGTTTGGAATGTCGGCCCCGGCCGCGCGGACGACCGTCACGAGATTGGTCAGGGCGCGGCGCCATTGTTCGCCCAGGGACAGATCCGGCGGGATCGGCGCGTCGCCTTCGCGGGCGAGTTGGCCCGAGACGCGGATCGTCGTGGCCCCGGTCGCACTCACGGCGTGCGAGAACCCTCGCGGCCGCGTCCAGCCGTCCGGCAGGATCGCGCGGTATCCGATGTCTTCGGCCGCCATGTCAGACCTCCTTCAATGCGGAAACGCCGGCGCCTTCGGGCGCTGCGGCGTAGCTCTTCACCACGATCGTCTCGAAGGCTTTCGAGACGATCGTGGAGACGGCGACCATATCGGCTTTCGCGGCGTCGCGGGTCAGGGTGAGCAGGACGAAGCCTTTCGAGACCTGGTCGTTGAAGATCACCTCGGGGTTCGCCCGGACGATCAGGTCGCCGGCGTTGATCCCCGGTGCGATCTCGCCGGCGCCGGGGCTGGTGATCCCCGTGGTCCCGAATTCGCACGCCACCCGGCGGCCGGACGCGTCGCGCAGTTCGTTGGCCCAGAACGAGTGGCTGTCGCCGGCCAGCACGACCGGCCGGGCCTTCGCCGCCGAGAACAGGCCGTACAGCCGCTCGCGGTCGGCGGGATAGCCCTGCCACATGTCGAGCGCGGTCGGGACGCCCAGGGCCGCGCCCCGCTCGTACTGATCCAGGCGGCGGCGGTTCTCGTCGGGAATGGTCGCGTACTGCTCGGGCGTCAGCAGGGCTTTGGGGCTGGGGGCGATGACCTGGGCCATGACCACCTGATTGCCGATCACCTGCCAGGCGTGGCCCGCCTTCACCGACCGCGTCAGTTCGCCGGCGATCCAGGCTTCCTGCCGCGCGCCGAGCATCCGGCGCGAAGGGTCGGCCAGCTTGGCCCTGAACGCCTCGACGTCGGGCTTGCCGTCCACGATGGGAAGGTCGCGATCGAGGTTGAGTTGAAGGTCCCGCGCGCCCAGCCGGGTCTCGATCATGATCAGCGACGCCAGGTCGCCGAAGTGGAAGCTGCGCTCCGAGGCCTGGACGAGGCCGACACCGGGCGCCGGCTCGCGGATCGGCATCCATTCGTAGTAGGCCGTCAGGGCGCGGGCCTTGCGGGCGTTCCAGTCGCCCTCGGACTCGGGCTGGTGGTTCTGTGCGCCGGAGGCATAGCTGTCGTTGGCGGTCTCGTGATCGTCCCAGGCGACGATCCAGGGCGCGCGTGCGTGGGCGGCCTGCAGCGCCGGGTCCGACTTGTATTGCGCATGGCGGCGCCGGTAGTCGGCCAGGGTGACGATCTCGTGCGGCGGATCGTGCGGCCGCTCGCCCGCCACGGCCGAGTTCATCCCGTATGAGCCCGGCCCGCCATACTCGTAGATGTAGTCGCCCAGGTGCAGCACGGCGTCCACGCGGGGAAGGTCGGCGATGGCCTGGTAAGCGTTGAAGTATCCATTCGGGTACAGCGAGCATGAGGCGACCGCGAGCACCACGTCCTTCGTCGGTCCTGCCGGCAGGGTGCGGGTGCGGCCCAGGGGCGATCTCACGCCCCCAGCCTCGAATTCGAAGGTGTAGGCGCGACCGGGGTCCAGGCCCGCCACGTCGATCTTGGCCGTGTAGTCGCGCCCCGGCCCGGTGACGCCGCTCCCGCTCTTCGCCCCGCCGGCGCGACGGTCGATGGGATTGATCCGCCAGGTGAAGGCGACGTCGGCGCCGGGCGCCTCCGGCGTGATCCGGGTCCAGATCACCACCCGGTCCTGCAACGGGTCGCCCGAGGCGACGCCGTGGTTGAAGCTGACGGCGGAGCTTTGCGCCGCTGCCGGGGTCGCCGCCGGTGTCGCCGCTCCGAGGCCCAGCAGGGCCAACGCCCTGCGCCGATCGATCCGCATGTCCGCCGCCCCCCGTCCGGCCGGTTCAGGCCGAGCCCCTGTTTTGCCAGAACCATACCACAGGAGTACGACAGCTCGTGTCCAGCGGCGTGCTGCATGGAGTTCGCCGGGACCGGCGGCGGAGAGGGCGCGGAATCAAGACCGCCAAGAGGAAACATGGGCTCTGAGGGAGAGGTCGGCGCGCGTTCCACCACCCTGGTGGTGTCGCTGGCGGCGGGCGGCCGGATCGACAAGGCGCTCGCCGACGCCGTGCCCGACCTCAGCCGGGCGCGCATCCAGGCCCTGATCGCCGAGGGGCGCGTCAGCCTGGGCGGCCGGCCCGTGGGCGACGGCAAGTCGAAGGCCCAGGCCGGCGACTACCGACTCGACATCCCCCCGCCCGAACCGGCCGACCCGCAGGCCGAGGCCATCCCGCTGACGATCCTGTTCGAGGACGAGCACCTGATCGTCATCGACAAGCCGGCGGGCCTGGCCATGCATCCGGCGCCGGGCAGCGAGACTGGCACCGTGGTCAACGCCCTGCTGCATCATTGCGGCGACAGCCTGTCGGGCGTGGGCGGCGTGGCGCGCCCGGGCATCGTCCATCGACTAGACAAGGACACCTCGGGCGTGGTGGTCGCCGCGAAGTCCGACGCCGCCCACCAGGGGCTTTCGGCGCTCTTCGCCCGCCACGACATCGAGCGGGTCTACATGGCCTTCACCCGCGGCGCGCCGAGTCCGATCCGCGGGACCATCGAAGGCGCCATCGCGCGCTCGACCCACGACCGCAAGAAGATGGCGCTGGTGAAGTCCGGCGGCCGCCACGCCGTGACCCACTATACCGTCGCGCGGACGTTCGGGCCGGTGGAGAGGCCGCTGGCCGCGCGTGTCGCCTGCCGGCTGGAGACCGGCCGGACCCACCAGATACGCGTGCATCTGGCCAGTCGCGGAACGCCCTGCCTGGGGGATCCGGTCTACGGCTCGGGCGCGCCGGCGGGGCCGGTCCGCGCCGCGATCGCCGAGGCCGGCCTGACGCGACAGGCCCTCCACGCCGCGGTCCTGGGCTTCGTCCATCCCGTCACGGGCCAGGCGTTGCGCTTCGAGAGCGCGCTTCCGCCGGATCTCTCCCGGCTGGAAACCCTTCTGGAGGCGCTGTGAGGCTCGCCGCTGCCGCTGCCGCGGCCGGCCTGGTGGCGGCGTGCCAACCGGTGACCACAACCGAGCCGGTCGCGCGTCCGGCCCCAGGGCTCGTCGCGCTCCCCTGCGAGGCTCGCGGCGCGCTGCGCCCGGTGAGCACGAGCTATTGCGCCCGTCACCGGCACTATGTGACCGAACCGGCGCTTGCCGCGTTGTCGGACGCCGCCGCGGGCGTGGCCCGCCGCCACCCCGGCGCCGTGGTTCTCTTCATGGAGGCCTCCTGGCCTCGCGGCGAGAAGCCCATGCCGCCGCACGTCAGCCACGGAGACGGTCGGCAGATCGATCTCGCCCTGTTCTACGCGACGCGTGACGGGCGGCCTCTGGCCAGTCCGCCTACGGCCTCCGGCTATGGCGCCTTCGAACCGCCCAGCCGCGAGGCGGAGCGGGTCTGTGTTCCCGATTCCGGTCACCACGACCGACCAGACCCGCCAGCAGGCCGGGGCTGGCGGCTGGACGACGAACGCACCGCCGAACTCATCCGAATGCTGTCGGCCGACTCCCGCGTGCGGCGCATCTTCGTGGAGCCCCACCTGAAGCAGCGCCTGGGCTTCGGGGGCGACCCCAAGGTCCGCTTCGCGGGGTGCGCGGTCGCCCGACACGACGACCATATCCACATCGATTTCCACTGATGCCGCGCCGGCGGCGCCGTGCGCGCCTGTGGCCACCGTCCTGTCAGCATTGCAGCGCATCTATCGAACGCATGAGAAACGGCGCCTTGTTGTCGCCACGGGCGGGGCGTAGAAATCCTGACCGTAGAAGTCGGACTTTTCGGGCCGCCGTCCTCCCCGCGGCCTACCGCAACCGCAGCTGGATACCTATCTGAAGTCTGCGGGGGCTGGAGAGGCCGCTTGCACGCCATCCCCGAGGGGCTCTCCCAGGGGGCAGGGCGCGCCGGCGGGCCGAAACGTCCCGGAGAGTGCAACCAGGGTTTCGAGGGGATAGTCCATGGCCGCGAACGCGCTTGCCGTGATGTCGCCGGAAGGCGGACTGAGCCGGTATCTGTCTGAGATTCGTAAGTTTCCGATGCTGGCCAAGGACCAGGAGTTCATGCTGGCCAAGCGTTGGCAGGAGCATCAGGACCCCGAGGCCGCCCACCAGCTGGTCACCAGCCACCTGCGTCTCGTGGCGAAGATCGCCATGGGCTACCGCGGCTATGGCCTGCCGATCGGCGAAGTGATCTCCGAGGGCAACGTCGGCCTGATGCAGGCGGTGAAGAAGTTCGACCCGGACAAGGGCTTCCGGCTGGCCACCTACGCGATGTGGTGGATCCGGGCCTCGATCCAGGAATACATCCTGCGGTCCTGGTCGCTCGTGAAGATGGGCACCACGGCGGCGCAGAAGAAGCTGTTCTTCAACCTGCGCAAGGCCAAGAGCGAGATCGCCGCCCTCCAGGAAGGCGACCTGCGTCCCGACCAGGTGAGCCAGATCGCCACCAAGCTGGGCGTTCTGGACGAGGAGGTGGTCAGCATGAACCGCCGCCTCGCGGGTGGCGACGCCAGCCTGAATGCGCCTCTGCGCGTCGATGGCGAAGCCGAGTGGCAGGACTGGCTGGTGGACGACCAGACGCCCAGCCAGGAGAGCGTGGTCGCCGACAATCAGGAGATGAACCTGCGGATGAGCCTCCTGGAGGCGGCCATGACCGAACTCACCGACCGCGAGCGTCACATCCTGACCGAGCGGCGGTTGAAGGACGAGCCCACGACCCTCGAGGAACTGGCCGCGGAATACGGCGTCAGCCGCGAGCGCGTGCGTCAGATCGAGGTTCGGGCCTTCGAGAAGCTCCAGAAGTCCATGCGGGCCGCGGCCATGGAGCGGAACCTGGTCGAGGCGTAGCGTTCCTCTCCCGCGGAGCGGGAGAGGGGGACCGCCCGCCGAGGCCGGCGTGAGCCGGCTGAAGAGCGGGTGGTGGAGAGGGCAAGCCTCATCCACGACGTTGCGCCCTGAACTGCTGAGCCCTCGGGCGGATGATCTCTCCGCCCTGCCCGCGTCTTGCCCTTCCCACCCCTCGCTCTTCAGCCGACTGGCGCCGGCTTCGGCGAGCGGTTCCCCTTCCCACTGGCGCGGGAAGGGAAAGCCTATTCCGTCGCGAAACGTGCGATGTCGGCGGCGGTGTCGCGGCTGAGGTCGGGGCAGGCGATCGAGAAGATTTCCGTGCCGTGGATCGTGCCCATGGCCTGGCGGCAGCGGGCCGGGACGCCGGCGCGCAACAGAAGGCGGTAGAAGTTCACGCCTTCGTCGCGGAGTGGGTCGCACTCGTTCACGTGAATGACGGTGGGCGGGAAGCCCGCGACATCGGCCTCGACCGCGAAGGCCGGCCAGGCGAGCGGGTTCCTCGCCTCCAGTTCGCCGATCCCGTAGGCCATGGCGCCGCGGTTGTTGTGCAGATCGAGCAGGATGCCGTTGTTCTCGACCGACGAGGGACAGTCGGGCGCGGGCCAGCGGCCGGCGATGTAGGGGCACATGGCGTACAGGCCTTTCAGCAGGCCGGTGTCCCCGTCGCGCTTCAGTTTCAGGGTGGTCGCGATGGCGAGGTTGCCGCCGCCGCTCTCGCCGGTCACGACGATCCGCGCCGGATCGATGCGGAGGGCCTGGGCGTTCGCCGCCGTCCATTTCAGCCCCGAGACGCAGTCGTTCAGGCCGGCCGGGAAGGGGGCGATCTCGGGCGCCGACGATGGCCTCAGCGCATTGCGGAAATCCACCATCACCACGGCGACGCCCCGCGCCGCGATGATCCGGCCCCAGGACGTGTAGAGGCCGTTGAAGCACGACATGCTCTGCATGCCGCCGCCGTGGATGTAGTAGACGCACGGCAGCACGGCCTCGGTGTCCGGTCGGATAATCTGCAGCCGGATTGAATTGCCGTCGGGCTGAGACGTGATCGTTTCGGTCCAGGTTCTAAGCCCGGTCGACGGTGCGGTCTGCTCGTTGTCGCAGGCCGAGAACAGCGTCTCCAGCGCCTGCTCGGCCGCCAGCGCCTGGGGCGTGTTGACCGCGGCGACCAGGGCCTCGCGGCTCTCGATGTCGCCCTGGGGCGCCGCGTCGGGCAGGCCGAATATGGCCTTGATGCGCGGATCGATCCGCGGGTCGGCGACAAGCTTGGAGGTCATGGCGGATCGTCCCTGTTGCAGCGCTTCCTGGGCGTCGATCCACGGACGGCGCCGGCGCGGAAGTCAAGGCGTGACGCCCCTCCACGGCCGGCGATCGGGTCCCGACCCTACGTCATCCCTGCGTCGCGACGACGTGGCGTAAGGCCCCGCCGTCGGTTGCGACGCACAACATCGCGTGCTAGTAGGCGCGCGGCTTTGGATCGGGGGTTCTTTCGAGCCCCGAGCCTGTGTGCTTTTTTCAAGCGCTTTCAAGCCTTTAGTCGCAGCGGGGCGCCCCGCTTGCGGCGTTACGCAACGCGACCCGGGCGGATTATAGTGGCGGACGACTCTTCTCTGTCGAATGTGGGCTCAAGATACGCGCAGGCCCTGTTCGATCTCGCGACCGAGCAGAACCAGGTTTCGGCCGTCGAGGGCGACCTGAAATCCCTGAAGGCCGCCATCGCGGATTCTAAGGATCTGCGGACGCTTCTGGCGTCGCCGGCCTTCGGTTCCGAGGACAAGGCCAAGGGCCTGGTCGGCATCGGCGCCAAGGCCAAGTTCAGCATGACGACGCTGAAGTTCCTGGGCCTCCTGGCCTCGAACGGCCGCGGCTCGGCCCTGCCGGCCGTGATCGTCGCCTACGAGAAGCTGTCGGCCGAGGCCCGCGGCGCCGTGTCGGCCGAGGTCACCACCGCCGTCCCGCTCTCGGCCGCCCAGGCCAAGGGGGTCGCCGCCGCCCTGCGTCAGGCGCTGGGCAAGGACCCTGAAATCTCGACCCGAGTCGATCCGGCCCTGTTGGGCGGGATCAAGGTGAAGGTCGGCTCCCGCCTCTTCGACGCTTCGCTGAAGTCGAAGCTCGACTCCCTGAAATTCGCCCTCAAGAGAGCGTAAGACCCATGGACATCCGCGCCGCCGAAATCTCGGCCATCCTCAAGTCCCAGATCGCCAACTTCGGCGAGGAAGCCGACGTCTCGGACGTGGGTTCGGTGCTGAGCGTGGGCGACGGCATCGCCCGCGTGTACGGCCTCGACAACGTCCAGGCCGGTGAAATGGTCGAGTTCCCGGCCGCCGGCGTGAAGGGCATGGCCCTGAACCTCGAGCGCGACAACGTCGGGGTCGTGATCTTCGGCGAAGACCGCGCCATCAAGGAGGGCGACGAGGTCCGTCGCCTGAGCGAGATCGTGGACGTTCCCGTGGGCAAGGGCCTGCTGGGTCGCGTCGTGAACCCGCTGGGCGAGCCCATCGACGGCAAGGGCCCGATCAAGAACGTGGCCGAGCGCCGCCGGGTGGACGTGAAAGCCCCGGGCATCATCCCGCGCAAGTCGGTGCATGAGCCGGTGCAGACCGGCCTGAAGGCCATCGACACCCTGATCCCGATCGGCCGGGGCCAGCGCGAACTGGTCATCGGCGACCGCCAGACCGGCAAGACCGCCGTGGCGATCGACACCATCCTGAACCAGAAGGCGATCAACGCCGGCGACGACGAGAGCGCCAAGCTCTACTGCATCTACGTCGCCATCGGCCAGAAGCGCTCGACGGTGGCCCAGATCGTCAAGACGCTCGAGGAGCGCGGCGCCCTGGACTACACCATCGTCGTGTCGGCGACGGCGTCCGAGCCGGCCCCGCTGCAGTTCCTGGCGCCCTTCGCCGGCTGCGCCATGGGCGAGTGGTTCCGCGACAACGGCATGCACGCCGTCATCATCTACGACGACCTTTCCAAGCAGGCCGTCGCCTACCGCCAGATGTCGCTGCTGCTGCGCCGTCCGCCGGGCCGCGAAGCCTATCCGGGCGACGTGTTCTACCTGCATTCCCGCCTGCTGGAGCGCGCGGCGAAGCTGAACGAGGACAACGGCGCCGGTTCGCTGACCGCGCTGCCGGTCATCGAGACCCAGGCCAACGACGTGTCAGCCTATATCCCGACCAACGTGATCTCGATCACCGACGGCCAGATCTTCCTTGAGACCGACCTGTTCTTCCAGGGCATCCGCCCCGCCGTGAACGTGGGTATTTCGGTGAGCCGCGTGGGCTCCTCGGCCCAGATCAAGGCGATGAAGGCCGCGTCCGGCCCGATCAAGGGCGAACTGGCCCAGTACCGGGAAATGGCCGCCTTCGCGAAGTTCGGCTCGGACCTCGACGCCGCCACCCAGCGGATGCTGGCGCGCGGCGAGCGCCTGACCGAACTGCTGAAGCAGCCCCAGTACGCGCCGCTGGCCGTCGAAGAGCAGGTGGCGGTGGTCTACGCTGGCACCCGCGGCTACCTCGACAAGGTGCCGACCGCCCATGTCGGACGCTTCGAGCGCGAGCTGCTGGCGCACCTGCACGCCAAGCACCAGGACCTGCTGGACGAGATCCGCACCAAGAAGGACCTGGGCCCGGTGGAAGACCGCCTCAAGTCGGCGCTGGCGGCTTTCGCGGACACCTTCGCCTAAAGGACGATCGGTGGCGGACCCCAACCCCAAGGCGCTGGGAGCCTGGTCAGGCGACTTCGGCGATCGGTACACGGAGCGCAACGCCGCTTCGACCGACGCCGTTCGCGGCCGTGCGCGCGTGTGGGGCGAGGTGTTCCGGTCCGTCGTCGGCGACATGCCGGCCAGCGCCATCGAGGTCGGCCCCAACGTGGGCATGAACCTGCGGGGCATCCGCGCGCTCGCCGACATGGAGCTGTGGGGCATCGAGCCGAACCCGGCCGCTCGTGAGCGCCTGGTGGCCGACGGCGTTCTGCCGGCCGACCACGTGATCGAGGGCTTCGGCCACGAGATCCCGCTGGCCGACGGCGCGGTGGAGATGGCCTTCACGGCCGGCGTCCTGATCCACGTCGATCCCAGCCTGCTGGATCGGACGATGCGCGAAATTCATCGCGTCTCGTCCAAGTACGTGTTCTGCGCCGAGTATTTCTCGCCGAAGCCCGAGACCATCACCTATCGCGGCGAAACGGACCTTCTGTTCAAGAATGACTTCGGTTCGCTCTATCTCGACAATTTTCCCGACCTGAAGCTGGTCGATTACGGGTTCTTCTGGAGACGGACGACCGTAATGGACGACAGCACCTGGTGGTTATTTAGGAAGGCCTGAGAGGCGTATGGCCAGCGTCAAGGAGATGCGCAATCGGATCTCTGCGGTGAAGTCCACCCAGAAGATCACGAAGGCGATGCAGATGGTGGCGGCGGCCAAGTTGCGCCGCGCGCAGAACGCTGCGCAGGACTCGCGCCCGTACGCCCAGCGCATGGCGTCGGTGATCGCCAACCTGGCCGCCGGCGTGAGCGGCGACGGCGCGCCCAGGCTTCTCGTCGGGACAGGGTCCGATCAGCGTCAGCTGGTCATCATCGCCACGTCGGACCGGGGGCTCGCGGGCGGCTTCAACACCTCGATCGTCCGGGCTGCGCGTCAGCATATCGACGGCCTGCTGGCCGCCGGCAAGGACGTGAAGATCATCGCCGCCGGCCGCAAGGCCCGCGACCAGCTCCGCCGGCTGCACGCCCAGCGGCTGATCGAGACCTACGAGGTCGGCGGAAATCCCTCGCTGACCGTCGCCGAAGAGATTTCGCAGAAGGTCCAGGCCCTGTTCGAGGCCGGGGAGATCGACGTGGTCACGCTGTTCTTCAGCGAGTTCAAGTCGGTCGTCACCCAGACGCCCACCGCGCGCCAGCTCATCCCGGCCGAAGTGGCCGTGGGCGCGCCCCCCATCGATCTGAAGGGCGCGGCCTACGAGTACGAACCGGACGAGGCTGCGATCCTGTCGGACCTGCTGCCGCGGAACATCACCACCCAGATCTTCTCCGCCATGCTGGAGAACCAGGCCGGCTTCTTCGCCGCCCAGATGACGGCGATGGACAACGCCACCCGCAACGCCGGCGACATGATCGCCAGCCTCACCCTGCAGATGAACCGTGCACGCCAGGCGCAGATCACCAAGGAGCTGATCGAGATCATCTCCGGCGCCGAAGCGATCTAGCCTTACGAGAGAGTTGGACATGGCCACCACCACCGCGAAGAAGCCCGCCGCCAAGGCCCCCGCGAAGGCTCCCGCCAAGCGCGCGCCCGCCAAGGCCGCCGCCGCCCCGAAGGCGACCGCCACGACCGGCGCCGCCACCGGCAAGCTGGTTCAGATCATCGGCGCCGTCGTCGACGTCGAGTTCGAAGGCCACCTGCCCGCGATCCTGAGCGCGCTCGAGACCACCAACACCGACCAGCGGACGGGCGAGACCTTCCGCCTCGTGCTCGAGGTGGCCCAGCACCTGGGCGAGAACACCGTGCGCGCCATCGCCATGGACACCACCGAGGGCCTGACCCGCGGCCAGCCCGTGGTCGACACCGGCAAGCCGATCACCGTGCCGGTCGGTCCCGCCTGCCTGGGCCGGATCATGAACGTGGTGGGCGATCCGATCGACGAAGCCGGTCCGATCGCGCTGACGCACACCAGCGCCATCCACCGCGAAGCTCCCAGCTTCGCCGAGCAGTCGACGTCGGCCGAAGTCCTGGTCACCGGCATCAAGGTCATCGACCTGCTCTGCCCCTACACCAAGGGGGGCAAGATCGGCCTGTTCGGCGGCGCCGGCGTGGGCAAGACCGTGACCATGCAGGAGCTGATCAACAACATCGCCAAGGCCTACGGCGGCTACTCCGTGCTGGCTGGCGTGGGTGAGCGGACCCGCGAAGGGAACGACCTCTACCACGAGATGATCGAGTCCAAGGTGAACGTGGACCCGAAGGAAAACAACGGCTCGACCGAGGGCTCCAAGTGCGCCCTGGTCTACGGCCAGATGAACGAACCCCCGGGCGCCCGCGCCCGCGTGGCCCTGACCGGCCTGGCCCAGGCGGAGTACTTCCGGGACCAGGAAGGCAAGGACGTGCTGCTGTTCATCGACAACATCTTCCGCTTCACGCAGGCGGGTTCGGAAGTGTCGGCGCTGCTGGGCCGCATCCCCTCGGCCGTGGGCTATCAGCCCACCCTGGCCACCGAGATGGGCAACCTCCAGGAGCGCATCACCTCGACCTCGAAGGGCTCGATCACCTCGGTGCAGGCCATCTACGTTCCCGCCGACGACCTGACCGACCCGGCGCCGGCCACCTCGTTCGCCCACCTGGATGCGACCACCGTGCTCAGCCGCGACATCGCCGCCCAGGCCATCTTCCCGGCCGTGGACCCGCTGGACTCCACCAGCCGGATCATGGACCCGCTGGTGATCGGCGAAGAGCACTACAACGTCGCCCGCCGCGTGCAGGAGACCCTTCAGCAGTACAAGGCCCTGAAGGACATCATCGCGATCCTGGGCATGGACGAGCTGTCGGAAGAGGACAAGCTGATCGTGGCGCGCGCCCGGAAGATCCAGCGTTTCCTCTCGCAGCCCTTCCACGTGGCCGAACAGTTCACCAACACGCCCGGCGTGCTGGTGAGCCTCGAGGACACCATCCGCTCGTTCAAGGCGCTGGTGGACGGCGAGTACGACCACCTGCCCGAGCCGGCCTTCTACAACGTCGGCAACATCGAAGACGCGGTTCGCAAGGCCGAGCAGCTCGCGGCGGAAGCCTGAGGCGATGGCCGGCAAGCTCAACTTTTCTCTCGTCTCGCCGGAACGCGAACTCTTCAACGGGCTCGTGGATCAGGTGGACGCGCCGGGCTCCGAGGGCGACTTCGGGGTCCTGGCGGGGCACGCGCCGTTCATGACGGCGCTGAAGGAGGGCCCTGTCCGCGTCTACAACGGCGGTGCGGTGGTCACCTACGAGGTGCGCGGCGGCTTCGCCGATGTCACGCCGGAGGGTCTGACCATTCTCGCGGAACATGCTGTCGAAGCCATCTGACGGGCCAACTAACAGGCACGTGAATTCACCGCCGTAATTTGGCCGCCCGGGGGCCTTGCCTCCGGCGCCTCGGTCAAGTTTCATGCCGGCCGAAAGTCGCCAGGGGATCGAAGTTGATGCGTGTTGCTCTCTCCAGTCTGATCGTCGCCGCGGGTCTTGCGACTGCGGCGCAGGCACAGGACCCGGCCGAGCAGCCCGCGGCGCCTCCGGCGGTCGAACCGGCCCCCGCGGCGACCCCCGAGCCGGCGCCCGCTCCCGAACCCCCGCCTCTGCCGACCAGCGGCTACGGCTTCGAGGCCATCCAGGTGGTGGAGCAGATCTGCCGCCCGGCCGTCCGCGGCCAGTCTCTGGAAGACCTCGCCAAGTCGCACGGCTTCAAGCTCAACCGCCGGGAACAGACCTGGGCCAAGCCGTTCGGCGGCGAGGGCCGGAACTACCAGGTGATCCTGTACCCGTCCGGCTCGAACAAGTCGGTGTGCATGGCCGATTTCCGCTTCCCGATCGGCAAGGAAGAAGAGATCGCCAAGGCGTTCAACGTCTGGGCCTTCGTCCAGCAGCCGCCCCTCGACCCCACCGCCAACTACACCCAGCCCCAGGACCCCGACGGTCTGAAGCGCGTGCGCCGGTCCTGGGAGTACCTGACGACCAACCAGTCGATCGGTCTGAACTTCTCGACCGTCCGCAACCCGGACGACTCCCAGGTCAACAAGAACTACGATCTGGCCACGATGCAGTATCAGGAACGTTCGTTCTGACGCCCTGATCCGCGCTTCGGCCTCCGGCCGAGGCCAGGGCGACGTTTCATCCGCGAGGCCACGTCCTCGCCGTGTCCTTCCGACGCGCTTCAAGTCCGGGACGGCCCGGCCCTTTCGAAAGGAGGGCCGCATGGCCTGGATCATGCTGTTCATCGCCGGGCTTCTGGAAGTGGTCTGGGCCTACTTCATGAAGCAGTCCGAGGGGTTCACGCGCCCCGGGGCGACCGCGATCACGCTGGTGGCGATGATCGCCAGCTTCGGCCTGCTGGCGGCGGCGATGCGAAGCCTGCCGCTCGGCGTCGCCTACATGATGTGGACCGGCATCGGCGCCGTGGGCGCCTTCATCGTCGGCGTGATGGTGCTGGGCGAACAGGCCGGAGCGATGCGGATGGCGGCGGCGGCCCTGATCGTGGGCGGCCTGGTTCTCATGAAGCTGTCGACGCCGAACTGACCCGCACCTGATCCAGCCAGTCCAGGGCGATGGCGGCCACGTCCTCCCAGCCCTCTTCGCCGATCAGCCAGTGGCTCATGCCGGGCATGACGCGGAACGTCGCGCCGATGCGCGTGGCGGTCTGGCGGACGGTGAGGGCGGGATGGACCACGTCGCGGTCGCCGGCGATGGCCAGCGATGGCATGGGCAAGGGGCCCACGCCGACGCTGGTGGTCATGAAGGGGTCCAGCCACCAGTTCAGCACTTCGCGCACCGCCCGTCCGCTTTCTGGACGCAGCCGTGCGAGAATGGCGTCGCGCCGGGCCTTGGGGGTGCGATCCAGGCTGTGATGCCGCATCAGGTGGCGGTCCGGAGACACGCTCCCGGCCCAGAACGGATCGGCCAGATGGACTCCGAAGGCGGTGATCGCCTCTTCGAGGGTCGATCCGGCGATTCCCCAGGGCGGGGACGGGGCCAGCAGAACGAGGGCGCGGGCGGCCACGCGCCGCGCGGCGAGCTGGGTCACCAGCCCGCCCATGGAATGGCCCAGCAGCACCGGGGGTTCGGGCAGGTCCGCGACCAGACGGGCGAGGTTGCGGGCGTAGTCCGACATCGAGAGGCCCGCCACGGATCCGCCTTCGGCGTGCCCTGGCAGGTCGGGCGTCAGAACCGTCCAGCCGCGCGCTTCGAACGGCTCCCGGAAGGCGTCGAACGCCCATCCGCCGCAGAATGCGCCATGCGTCATGACGATGGTCGGCATTGAAAGCTCCCGCCCGCCTCGAGCGTCACCTTACCGCGAACGGCCATGTGGCGATGCAGGATTCACCCCGTGGGCGGTTTGGCCGCAAACGCTGCGAACGCCTCGGCCACCGCGGCATAGGCGTGACGTTTGAATGGGACGATGAGGCCTGGCGTGTCTGCGAGATAGGCCCAGCGCCAGGCCTCGAACTCGGGCTCGCCGTGCGCCTCCAGGTCGAAGTCGCCCTCGACGCCGTCGAAGCGGAAGGCGAACCACACCTGCTTCTGGCCCTTGAAGCCGCGCGCGGACTTCGAACTCGCGTAATCCTGGGGGAAGTCATACAGGATCCAGCCGTCGGTCCGTCCCATGTAGGTCGCTCGGACGACGCCCGTCTCCTCGGCGAGTTCGCGTCGGGCGGCCGTTTCCAGGTCTTCGCCCGGATCGACGCCGCCCTGCGGGAACTGCCAGTTGTGAGGCGGCGGCGTCCCCTTCCGCCGGCCCAGCCAGACGCGGCCGTCGGGATGGAACAGGACGATGCCGACATTCGGCCTGTAGCCCGGCGCGTCCGTCATTTGCGGGTTGTCAGCGCCGACGCGGGCGCGAGCTGGTAGCCGCGCTGTTCGACCTCCGCGGCCCAGGTCGCCACCTTCTCCAGGGTGACCGGATAGGCGAACCCCGATCCCAGGGCCTGACCGCGTTGCAGGGCGCCGGCTTCGAGCGCGAGGAACTGCTGGTCGATGGCGGCGGGCGAAAGCTTGTCGTCGATCACCCGGTCGGCGCTGGCCCGCGGCATGCCGCCGCCGCGCCGGGCGGCCGATCCGTCGTCGAGGAAGGCCAGGCCGCGCCCGCGCACGGCGCTGGAGAAGGCGTCGTAGGCGGGTTCGCTCGCAAGGAACCGGGAGCCCAGATAGTTGGTCAGGCCGAAGTACCCCGTGGCGCGCGACAGGATCCACTCCAGGCGCTGGACCGTCTCGGGGGGCTGGGCGTCGGCCATCAGGGTGTACGGACCGGGATCGTTCTCGGGGTAGTCTACGGGCTCCATCGGGGTTTCGATGAGCACCTCGTGGCCGCGGGCGCGGGCCATGTCGATCCAGCCCTGGAGGCCCTCGGCGTAGACCACGAACGAGAGCGTGATTTCAGGGCGCAAGGTCTCGATAGCCTGGCGGGTGGCGCGCGCGTTCAGGCCCAGGCCGCCGATCACCAGCGACACCTTGGGCCGGCCATTGGGGGTGAAGGGCCGCGCATAGGCCTGGGCGGGCGTGCGGCCGTCCTGGGCGATGATCGGCAGCGGCCCCGTCGGGCCGGGGGCGAAGAAGCCGGCGATCGGCGCGGCCGGCAGCGCCGATCCCTCTGATGGCGCGGCTGCGGCTGGAGGTTCGCGCCCGCCCGCTGCGGCGTCGGGCTCCAGCGGGCGCTCAGAGAGCCGCACCACATCCTTGACGATCATGGGCGTGGTTGAGGCGGCTTTCAGCGTTTCTCGCCAGCCCGCGGGCGCGGCGCTCAGGGCCGGGGCCAGTGGGATGCGCACCGAGGTTCCGGCCCCGTTCGGCGGCGCCAGCAGATGGACGACCGTCGCCAGGGCGCCGACGAACAGCACCGCCGCCGCGCCCAGGCCCGCGACGGGGCTCTTGGCCAGGGCGGCGAAGTCCGGGCGGGGCAGCTTGGGCGTCTTCAGTCGTGGAAGGGCGATGGCGGCCAAGGGAGAGTCTCCTCGTCGCCGAGCCTGGGCCAACACGGTTAACGGGGGCTTTCGGACATACGCGTCAAGCCCGACTTGAAGGGACGCAACCTCCACCGGTCGCCCAAGGGATGTGCCCCAGGCCGGGCGGCCGCGACCCCGGCTCGCAAATTGACGCTCCACGTTCGTCGAACGTGTTACGTGAAATCCGCGGCTTGAATATCGGGGCCGGTGGGGGAGCCTACTTCGGCGCGACGACCGGCGCGGGCGGCTTGGCTTCGGCGACGCGGGCCTTGCTGACGATCTCGGCCATCCGCGCCGTGGGCTTGGGCAGCTTCGGCGTGGCCGCGACCGAACCGTGCTTCAGCACATCCATGGCTCGGGCGACCTGGAAATCCTTCTTCTCGTCGAAGTCCTCGGGCGGCGCCTCGGCCGGCTCGTGCGCGCCGCGGCGGACCTTGCCCTCGTCGGCGTTCAGCGCGTTGCGGAACGAAGCCTCGGAGAACTGGTAGGCGCGGTTGGCGATGAGCTGGGCCTCCTCGCGGGTCAGGGCCACTTCCAGGTCGGGCTCGATGCCGGTCTTCTGAATCGAGCGGCCCGACGGCGTGTAGTAGCGCGCCGTGGTCAGCTTCAGCGCCCCGTCGATGCCGCCGCGCAGCGGGATCACCGTCTGGACCGATCCCTTGCCGAAGCTGGTGGTGCCGACGACCTCGGCGCGCTTGCGGTCCTGCAACGCGCCGGCGACGATCTCGGAGGCGGAGGCCGAGCCCGAGTTGATCAGCACCACGATCGGCAGGCCGCCGGTGATGTCGCCGGTGCGGGCGTTGTAGCGCTCGATGTCGCGCGGGTCGCGGCCGCGCTGGCTGACGATCTCGCCGTTCTCCAGGAACAGGTCCGAGACGCCCACCGCCTGGTCCAGAAGACCGCCGGGGTTGTTCCGGAGGTCGAGGATCAACCCCTTCATGTTGGGGTTCTGGGCCCTGAGTTCGGCGAAGGCCTTCTCGGTCTCGTCGGTGGTCTTCTCGTTGAAGCTGCCGACGCGCAGGACGCCGTAGTCGCCTTCCAGCCGGGCGGTGGCGGACTTGGGCTTGATGACCTCGCGGACCAGCTTCACATCGAACGGATCGGACTTCTCGCGCGCGATGGTCAGGGTCACGGGCTCGCCCGGACGGCCGCGCATCTGCTTCACCGCCTCTGTGACGGTGAGGCCCAGCACGCTCTGGCCGTTGACCGAGGTGATGTAGTCGCCGGCCTTGATCCCCGCTCGGAAGGCGGGCGTCCCGTCCATCGGCGAGATCACCTTGACCACGCCGTCCTCGCTGGTGACCTCGATGCCCAGGCCGCCGTATTCGCCCCGCGTCTGGTCGCGCATGTCGTCGAAGTCCTCGGGCTTGAGGTAGCCCGAGTGTGGGTCGAGAGACGTCAGCATGCCGTCGATGGCCGACTGGATCAGCTTGGTGTCGTCCACCTCGGTCACGTACTGGTTCTCGACCGTGTTCAGCACGTCGCCGAACAGGCCCAGCATCCGGTAGGTCTTGGCGCGGGGCTGTGAGGACGCGATCGCCTGCTGGCTGACGTAGGCCATGGATCCGGCGCCGAGCACGAACGCCGACGCACCGATCAGAAGGTACTTCTTCATAGCCTGGCTCAAACTCCCTGACGCGGCTCGAGACCGCCCTTGGAGCAGACTGAGTGGACGGTTTTGAGGCCGTTTTCAGCCCACACGCTTACGCATCCATTTCATCGGATCGACGGGCGATCCCTGCTCGCGGACCTCGAGGTAGATCTCGGCGGCCGATTGTCGGCCATCCGGGGCCCAGCCGACAGGTTGACCTTCCGCGACGGATTGTCCGACCTGAACCGACGTTCGCTCGAGACCAGCAAGCACCAAATGATATCCCCCGGCTAGTCTTAATATCAGGATGACGCCCCAGCCTTTTACCGGGCCTGCATATTGAACGACGCCGGTGGCGGGGCTGACCGCGCGGGCGCCCGGTTCGGCGGCGAAGGTGAGGCCGTTGGCCCGGCCGCCTCCGGCGATCGGCTCGCCGAACCGGCGTTGGATCGCCCCGTCCACCGGCTGCGCCAGCCGGGCCGGCGGGGTCAGCACGACGGTGTCGTCCGCCATCCGGCCGCGCAGGGCCAGTCCGGCGTCGTCGCGCGCCTCGGGCAGCGCCTCGGCGGCCAGGCTGTCGGCTTCGAACATCGCGGCGCTCTGGACGGCGGCCAGGCGGCGCTGCCGCATCACTTCCCCGGCGTCACGGGCGTAGCCGCGGGCGCGGGCCTCGAGCTCGGGCGTCAGGGCTTTCACGAGGATGGCGGCGCGCACCGCCGACTTGGCGTCGTCTGGCGAGACGACCAGGGCCGGCGGCGGGTCGCGCTTGAGCTGTTCCAGCACCGACAGCAGCCGCGACAGCCGGTGCATGTTGACGCCCTGGTCGACCGACAGGGCCGTCTCCGCGGCGTTCAGCCGCTCGAGTCGTGGGCTGGTGGTGGCATGGGCCCCCCCGCCGGCCAGGAATGCGCCCACGAGGAGCGCGCCCGCCGCGATCGCCCCTACCGCCGTTCCGCCGAAGATCAGAAATCGCCGCATCAGTCCCGATGATACGGTGATCCGCCCAGAATGGAGACAGCGCGGTAGATCTGTTCCGCGAGCATCGCGCGGGCGAGCGCGTGCGGCCAGGTCTGGGGCCCGAACGCCATGACGCCGCCCGCACGAGCGACAAGATCGGGGGCCAGCCCGTCGGCGCCTCCGATCAGGAACACCAGGCGCCGCACGCCGTCGTCGCGCAGGGTCGCGATCTCGGCGGCGAACGCACGACTGGCGCGCGGCTTGCCGCGTTCGTCGCAGGCGATGACGTGACTGTCGGCCAGATACGCCGCCAGCGCTTCGGCCTCGGCCGCCTTGCCGGACTTCTTCGCCTCGACCTCCAACACCTCCACCGGCCCCAGGGCCAGCGCCCGGCCCGCGGCCGTGGCTCGTTCGGCATAGAGCTTCACGAGTTCGGTCTCGGGCGAGCGGGCCAGGCGGCCGATGGCGACGATGGCGATCTTCACGCCACGGTCTTACGCGACCAGGAGCTGTTCGGCGATCTGCACCGCATTCAGCGCCGCGCCCTTCAGGAGCTGATCGCCGGCCAGCAGCAGCGCGACCGACCGCCCCGACGGGTCGCCCAGGTCTCGCCGGATGCGGCCGACCAGTACGTCGCCCTGGCCCTGGGCCTCGACGGGCATCGGAAAGTGGTTGGCCGCCCGGTCGTCGACGACGCGGACGCCCAGCGCCTCCTCCAGGCATTCGCGCACCGCGCCGGGCGGCACGGGGGCGTCAAGTTCAGCGGTGACCGCCAGGGTGTGGGCGCGCAGCACGGGCACCCGGACGCAGGTGACGCCGATCGGCAGATTGCCGGTGCTCAGGATACGGCGGGTCTCGGCGATCACCTTCAGCTCCTCGCCGTTGTAGCCGCTGTCGAGATCGACCGTGTCGTTGTGGCTGAAGACGTTGAAGGCGTAAGGGTGCGGCAGGACCTGGGGCTGGAACGGCCGGCCTTCCAGATAGGCCCGGGTCGAGGCCACCAGCTCGTCCATGGCCGGCTGTCCGGCGCCCGAAGCGGCCTGGTAGGTGGCCACCTGCAGCCGGCGGAGGCCGAAGCGGCGCTGAAGCGGGGCGACCGCCATGCAGAGGATGATCGCCGTGCAGTTCGGGTTGGCGATCACCCCGCGGTGCCCGGCCAGGGTCTCGAGGTTCACTTCTGGCACCACCAGCGGACAGTCCAGGTCCATGCGGAAGGCCGAGGAGTTGTCCACCACCACCGCGCCGGCGGCCTGGGCGACGGGCGCGTAGGTGCGCGACGTCTCCGAGTCGGCGGCGAACAAGGCGAGCTGGACGCCGGCGAAGCTCTCGGGGCCGACCGCCTGCACGGTCAGGGCCTGACCGCGATAGCTCAATGTCCGGCCGGCCGAACGGGCCGAGGCCAGGAGGCGCACGCCGGCGGCGGGGAAGTCGCGCTCTTCGAGACAGCGGATCAGCTCGGCGCCCACGGCGCCGGTGGCCCCGACGATGGCGACGGTGGGGTTTCGCAGGGATCGGTAGGAAGGTTGGGTCAGCATCTGGGTCCTCTTTTCGATGAGGCCCGAAGTGCGGTTTGCCGGCTTGAAGAGCGCGCCCCGCACATCGGGCGGAGCGCTTTCGCGGAAGGTGCGGTTCTACCCGCGCGCAGCCGCAAACGCCCCGCCGGAGCGGGTCATTTTGCGGGTAATTTTCTGCGTGGCCGCGAACATCGGGCCGGCGTGTAGCGGCGGCGGGCGCGAAAGTAAAGCGCCGCCGCCCGGCTTCAGTAACTGGGCGGGGGACGATAGCCGCCGAATGCGCGCTCCAGGTGGCCGGCGAAGGCGATGGCCGTACGATCTTCGAGGTAGGGTCCGACGACCTGCACGGCCACCGGCAGGCCCTCGGGTGAGAGCCCGACCGGGACCGCCGTCGCCGGCAGGTTTGGAAGCAGCGCGAGCGCCGGCCAGGCGAGCTGGTCGAAGTAGCCTGTGTCCTGGCCGTCGATGCGCAGGACTCGCTTGCCGTTGTCCGGCTCGTCGACGTGCGGGAAGGCGACCGTGCCGAAGGCGGGAGTCACGACGACGTCGAAATCCTTGAAGAGTTCGCCCCACTGGCGGCGATAGGCGAGCTGGGCGTCCTGGAGGTTCATCCAGTCGTGGGCGTTGAGCGACGTGCCAGTGGGCGAGCCGCGCGACAGCGCTGCGTTGAGCAGCCCGGTGTAGACGCGGTGCTGGGCGGCGAGGTCGGGCAACCGGTCGCTGGACCGCGAGACCCGGACACCCTGGGAGTCCAGGTGTGCGGCGACACGTTCGACCGCTGCGCGGATGACGCCGTCGGTGGCGGCGGCGGGATGCCGGTCGAGCACCAGGACCCGGTGATCGGCGAGCGTGGCGTGGCGGGGGGAGGGCAGGTGAAGGGACCACCCGCGCGCTTCCTCCGGCTCGGGTCCGGCCAGGACGCCCAGGGCGAGGTCGAGGTCTGCGGCGGTGCGCGCCATCGGCCCCACCACCGCCAGGCTGATCGGTCCGCCGTCCAGTCCGGGCGGGGAATGGCCGCGCAGGGACACGATCCCGTACGAGGGCTTGTGGCCGAACACGCCGCAGAAGGCGGCGGGCACGCGGATCGATCCGCCGATGTCCGAGCCCACTTCGAGCGGGCTCATGCGCGCCGCCAACGCCGCGGCGCTGCCGCCGGAACTGCCGCCCGGCGTGCGGCCGAGGTCCCAGGGATTGCAGGTGCGTCCGTACACCGGGTTGGTCGACTGCCAGTCGGCGAGGAACGGCGGCACGTTGGTCTTGCCCAGGATGATCGCCCCGGCCGCCTTGAGGCGGTGAACGGCCACGGCGTCCTTGGAGGCCGTCCATCCGCTGAAGGCGGGGCTTCCCCAGGTCGAGGGCAGGCCATCGACCTCGTGGCTCTCCTTGACCGTCATCGGCAGGCCCAGCAGGGGCCGGCGGTCGCCGCGCGCCAGCGCCTGGTCGGCGGCGCGTGCGGCCGCCCGCGCGCGGTCGAAATCCCGGACGACGACGGCGTTCAGCGGGCCGTCGCGCGCCTCGATGCGGGCGATGGCGGCGTCGGTCAGTTCGAGCGCGCCGGCGCGTCCGGCGGCCAGCGTGGCCACGATTTCGGCGGCGCTCAGGTCCAGCAGGTCGCCGGTCAGGGTCTCGGACATGGGATCTCCTCCAGGGCCGCCGGCGTGATCCCGGCCCGGCGCCTTGCGCGCCCTTGCCGCCCGGCGTGACGATGCGCCCCACGGGCGGCGGAAGTCCAGCGGCCTGCCGGCGGTCGGCGGGGCGGTTCGAAGGAACCTTGGCCCTGCCGCTGCGCTTGGACTACCGTCAGGCCACGCCTGGGCGAACGAGAGAGAGGTTCGGGATATGAAGATCGCTGTCGGAATGATCGCGCTGGCGACGGTGGCCGTCGCCGGGTCGGCCTATGCTCAGCGGCCGCCGCAGGGCAGCTACCTGAACCAATGCCGCAACATCAGCGTCCAGGGCCAGTTCCTGCACGCCCAGTGTCGCGACGCGCGCGGGCGCTGGGCCAATTCGTCTCTCAATCTGGCGAGTTGCCGCAGTGACATCGGCGTGGGGCCGGACGGCGGACTGGCGTGTTTCGGACCCGGCGCGGGTGTCGGACCGGGACGTCCGCCCGGCGGCGGCTATCCTCCGCCCGGGGTCAGGCCGCCGGGCCAGGATCGCTACGGCGTCACTATCTACGACCGCTTCGGATTCCGCGGGCAGGCGATGCAGATCCGCGGCGCGACGCCGAACCTCGACGGCACGCGCTTCAACGACCGCGTGGCTTCGATCCAGCTCCCGCGCCGGTCGGGGCCCTGGCTGGTGTGCGAGAACGCCAACTACCGCGGCCGATGCGTGACCGTGCGCGACGACGTACGGGACGTGAGCCGCATCGGGATGCTGAACCGCATCTCTTCGCTGCGCCCGCTGTAGGGATCCGGTCACGGATCCACGAAAACGAACGGGGCTGGAGGTCGTCGGCGTCGATTTGCAAGACTGCGACGCGGCGATCTCCGACTTTGATGGAAGATGGAGCCTCCGCTCACGCGGAGGCCCGGAAGCGGCCGACCCACTCGTGTTTATGGGTTCGTGGCTCGAAACAACCTTGTCGGGCTTCGCCCCAGGCCGTCAGACCGCCGCGCGGTGGCCGCCGGTCTCGACCGACCAGATCTTCTCGATGTTGTAGAAGCTGCGGACCTCGGGCCGGAACAGGTGGACGATCACATCCCCGGCGTCGATCAGCACCCAGTCGGCGTTGGGCATCCCCTCGACCCGGCATTTGCCGTAGCCTGCCTCCTTGAGCGTGCGCAGCAGATGGTCGGCCATGGCGCCGACGTGCCGCTGCGAGCGGCCCGACGCCACGATCAGCCCGTCGGCGACGGGGCTCTTGCCTTTGAGGTCGATGAAGACGACGTCCTGGGCCTTGTCGTCGTCCAGCCGACCGAGGATCAGGTCCTCGATGCCGGTCAGGCGATCTGGCGACGTGGTGCGACCGGGGTGGTCGAGCCCCGGACTTGGGGGGGAGGTCGCGGCGTCGGCCGGGGCCTCGTGCGCCGGCTTCGGCGCGGGGTTACGGTTCAGCGGGGTTGCTCCTCTGATGCCTCGCTGCGCTGATCCTAGCACATGCCGGGGCGCGGGTCAGGCGCCCTTCCGTCGGGTTTACGAGGCTGTCCGTCGCATCCGCTCCCGCAGCAGCGTCGACGATTGGAAGTTCAGGGGGCCGCGCAGGAAAACCCAGCCCGGCGGGGGGCGGTTCAGCAGGGTGGACGCCTGGGCCGACGAGACACGGGCGCCGGAGAAGCGGCGGGCTGCGGGCGAGAACCGGCTCCGGAGCGAAATCCACGGCCGCGAGACCACGGCGACGGGGACTTCGCGCATGATCTGGGTCCAGCCGCGCCAGCGGTGGAAGGACGCCAGGCTGTCGGCGCCCATGATCCAGACGAACCGCACGCCCGGATAGCGCGCCTTCAGCCAGCGGATCGTATCGACCGTGTAGGCCGAGCCCAGCTTCGTCTCCAGATCGGAGACCCGCATGGCCGGGCCGCGGGCCAGCCGCCGCGCGCCGGCCATGCGTTGGGCGAGGCTGGCGGTCTCGTGGCTCGACTTGAGGGGGTTCTGCGGCGAGACCAGCCAGATGACGCGGTCCAGGCCCAGGCGCCGGCGGGCCGTCTCGGCGACGTGGGCGTGTCCCTCGTGCGCGGGATTGAACGAGCCGCCGAACAGGCCGACCCGCATGCCGGGCTCCAGGCTGAAGCCGGGGCGGAGCGCCTGCGGACGGCCGGCGAGGGGCGCCCGGCGCGCCGGGCCTGCGAACCACATCCGCCCAGGCTACCCGGCGCGCGGCGGGGTCGGCGCGTCGCCACGGTCCAGATGGACGTCGGCCTGGGTCACGCGCGTGCGCACCGTGAAGACGCCGTCGCCGGCCAGCACGCCGCCACGGGCGAACAGGCGACCGTTCTCCCAGTTGGACAGGCCCAGTTCGGGCCGGTTCAGGGCGTATTGGCCGTCGACCCAGCGGGTGAATCCGTCGCCCACGAACGGCGCATCGATGGTGGCGAAGAACCGCGCCTGCGCGGCTTCGTCCTGCGAGATCAGCGCGGCGGCGAACCGGGGGCTGAGCGCGTTGAAGAGGCCGACCGCCTCGTCCACATCGGCCACGATCTTGAGGCTGACCTCGGGGGTCTCCTCCCATTCCCACTCGTGGCCCAGGTCGGCGTCGGCGATGGGATCGACGAGAGATTCCTCCACGGGGCCTTCGGCGCGGACGACGGTGGTCCGCGCGGCGCGCCAGCTTTCAGGGAGGCGGGCGAGATCCGCTTCGGCCACGTGCAGCTTGCAGCCCCTTCGGCGTTCCCCCGCGCGCTCCAGCGCCTCGAGGAACACCGGCAGCAGATCGCCGGCGCGGCTCTCCACGATGCAGCAGGAGTTGAGCGTGTTGCAGACCTTGCGATCCAGCGAGTGGTAGACCGCGGCGAAGAAGCGGTCGGCGTCCGCCGTCCCGTCCGCGACGATCCAGGCGCCGCCCGTGCCGTGCAGGCTGACCGGCGTACCGGCCTGGCGCGCGATGGCGCCGAGTTGCGCGACCGCGGGACCCGACCCGCGCGCCACCGCCAGAGACAGCTTCGGATCGGCGAACATCGCCCAGCCGGCGGCGTGGGCGGCCGAATCCACCAGCACGGCGGCGCCTTCCGGCAGCCCCGCCTCGGAGAGGGCGGGGTCCAGCGCTTCGGCGACGATGGCCCGCGCCGTGCCCAGCGCGTCCGAGCCGATGCGGAAGACCACGGTGTTGCCCGCGCGGATCACGCCGGTGGCGTCGGCGAAGACGTTGGGGCGCCCCTCGAACACGAAGCCCACCACGCCCAGCGGCGCCATGAGCTGATCGACCGTCCAGCCCTGGTGCGTCACGCGCTCCAGCCTGCGGCCCCGCGGCGGCTCGGCGTCGCGCCAGGCGCGAAGGCCCGCGGCCATGTCCCGGCGCATGGCGTCCGAGACGGCCAACCGGGTGGTGGAACGGCCCCGGGCGCGGGCGCGCTCGACGTCGGCGGCGTTGGCCTGGGCGATGCGACTCCAGGCGCCGTCGTCCTCCAGCCGGCGCGCGAAGGCCTCGAAGAAGGCGGTGATGGCCGCGTCGGTCACCTCGCCCATGCGGGCGAAGGCGTCGGCGGCGCGGGCGACCGCGCCCGAGGCGGCGGCGTGCTCGGCGGCGGGGATATGCAAGAGATCGCCGGTGTCCTGCACCACCACCAGCCGGTCGCCGGCCCGGAACGCGGCCGAGAGCTCGGGCGTCACATAGGCCACACGGTCGCCGCCGAACGGAATCGCCTGGCCCGGCGCCAGCGCCTCCAGCCGCCCCGCGTTCCTCGTTCCGCCGCCGTCGTCCACCCGTCCGGACCCCATATGCTCAGGTTGAGCCTTAGTACGCGCGTGCGGGCCGCGCCGCTACCCTGCCGCAGGGGCGTGGGCGGCGAGGGCCAGGTCGTCGGCGTGGATCAGGGGGCCGGACGTGTAGCCCAGCTCGGCCTCGATGGCGTCCGACTTCAGGCCGCAGATGCGCGACGCGTGGCCTGACTCGTAGCGCACCAGGCCGCGGGCGACCTCTGCGCCTTCGGGGTCCAGCACGCGCACGCAGTCGCCCTTGTCGAAGCGGCCGGCGACGGTGCGGACGCCCGCGGCCAGCAGGCTCTTGCCCTTGCGCACCGCCGCGGCGGCGCCCGCATCGACCGTGAGCGCGCCGGCGGGCGCGAGCGAGCCGCCGATCCAGGCCTTGTAGGCGGCGCGCGGCGTGGTCGCCGGCTCGATCACCGTGGCCAGGGCGTCGGCCTCGATCGCCGAGAGCGGCCCTGCGCGCGTCCCCAGTGTGATGAAAGTGGCGCATCCGGCCTGGCTGGCGATCCGGGCGGCCTCCAGCTTGGTGGCCATGCCGCCCGTGCCGACCCCGGCCTGGGCGTTGGCGCCCCCGGCCATGGCCTCGATCTCGGGCGTCAGGCGGGCGACGCGCGGGATGTGGACGGCGGCCGGATCGCGGCGCGGGTCGGCGGTGTAGAGGCCGTCCACGTCCGACAGCAGCACCAGGGCCTCGGCGCCCACCAGTTGCGCCACCCGGGCCGAGAGGCGGTCGTTGTCGCCGACGCGGATCTCCTCGGTCACGACGGTGTCGTTCTCGTTCACCACCGGGATCACGCCCAGGCCCAGCAGGGTCTCGACCGTGGCGCGCGCGTTCAGCCAGCGGCGGCGCACCTCGGTGTCGTCGCGGGTCAGCAGCACCTGGGCGCAGGTGAGGCCCAGGGGCCCCAGGGCCTCCTCCCAGGCGCGCATCAGGGCCGACTGGCCGGCGGCGGCGGCGGCCTGTTTCTCGGGCAGGCTCAGCGCGCGGCGGCCCAGGCCCAGGCGGCGGCGGCCCAGCGCCACGGCGCCCGAGGACACAACCAGCACCTGCTGGCCGCGGCCGCGCAGGCGCGCGACATCGGCGGCGAAGTCGGCCAGCCAGGCGGAATGGGCGGCGCCGTCGGGCCCGACCAGCAGGGCCGAGCCCACCTTCACGACGACGCGGCGCGCCGCGGAGAGCTCGCTCAAGGTCGCCATTCCTCGGGACCGCTCTCTTCGGCGGCGGCCGCCTGCTTGCGCTCGCGGACCAGGGCGTAGGCTTCGCGCAGCAGCTCGGTGACGCCCGCGCCCGCGAAGCCCGAGACCCGGCGGACCTTGCCGCCCGAAGCCGCTTCCAGGGCGGCGGCCTTCTCGGCGACGGTCTCGTCGTCGAGGGCGTCGATCTTGTTGAGCGCGAGGAGTTCCGGCTTGTCCTCGAGGCCTTCGCCATAGGCCGTCAGCTCGTGGCGGACGGTGCGCCAGGCCTGGACCACGTCGTCCTGCGCGCCGTCCACCAGGTGGATCAGCACGGCGGTGCGCTCGATGTGGCCGAGGAAGCGCGTGCCGATGCCGGCGCCTTCGTGCGCGCCTTCGATCAGGCCGGGGATGTCGGCGAGGATGAAGCGCTCGCCGACCGACAGATCGACCATGCCGAGGTTCGGCGCGAGGGTGGTGAAGGGGTAGTCCGCGATCTTGGGGCGGGCGGCGCTGGAGGCGGCGAGGAAGGTGCTCTTTCCGGCGTTGGGGAGGCCCACGAGGCCTACGTCGGCGATCAGTTTGAGCCGCAGCCAGATGGCCAGCTCGACCCCGTCGAGGCCGGGGTTGGCGTGGCGCGGCGCCTGGTTGATCGGCCCCTTGAAGTGGGTGTTGCCGAAGCCGCCGTTTCCGCCCTTGGCCAGCAGGACGCGCTGGCCAGAATAGGTCATGTCTACCAGAAGTTCCTTATCTTCGTCAAGGACTTCGGTCCCGACGGGCACTTTCAGCACCACGTCCTCGCCGGCCGCGCCGTGGCGGTTCCGGCCCATGCCGTGGACGCCGGTCCCGGCCTTGAAGTGCTGCTGGTAGCGGTAGTCGATCAGGGTGTTCAGCCCCTCGACGGCCTCGATCCACACGTCGCCGCCGCGGCCGCCGTCGCCGCCGTCGGGGCCGCCGTACTCGATATACTTCTCGCGCCGGAACGAGACGGCGCCGCCGCCGCCGTTGCCCGACCGGACATAGACCTTGACCTGATCCAGGAACTTCATCGCGACACCAGACGGACAGTGAGGGCGGCGGCCAGCGACTTCACGGCCGCGCCGGGCAGGAGGGGCAGCACCCCGCTCTGGAACGCGGGGCCGGGGTTCATGACGCCGGCCAGGCCCGCCCAGCCGGCGGCCAGCACGATGACGTGGCCGCCGAGGAACACCAGCGTCAGCGGCAGCCAGCCCGAGGCCCGCCGGGCGCCCTCGCCGCACACCCACGCGGCGACGGCCATGCCGGCCAGATAGCCGGCGGTGGGGCCGCTCACCGCCTTCCAGCCGCCCGCGCCGTTCGCCAGCACCGGCGCGCCGAGGGCGGCCGCGACCAGCCAGGCCAGCACGATGGCCAGCCCCAGCCGCCCGCCGAACAGCCCGGCCAGCACGCAGACGGCGAAGGTCTGGAGCGTGATCGGGACCGGTCCGATGGGGATCGAGACGAACGAGGCGCCCCACATGGCCACCACGCCGGCGACCACGATCGCCGCCTGGACGGGCGGGGCGTGAGCGGCGGCGGACTTGCGCGAGGCGGCGGCGGTCATGGGCGAGGCGATAGCACAGTTGGCGCGGGGCGCATGTGGATTGGGAGGCACGACGGGGCTGAAAATGGGCGTGAAAGGGCTGCTGAGCCGTTTCGCGGCGAGGGCCCCCTCCACCGCCTTCGGCGGTTCCCCTCCCCCGGTGGGGGAGGAGGGGCTCGGACGTCCCTACGCCAGCCAGACCATCATGCGGGTGGGGACCGGCTCGCTGCGGGCAAGCGCGTAGCGCCCAAGGAAATGACGAACCATGACGTCTTAGCGGTCTTCTCAAAGCGCCCCAAGGGCGCGGCAAACGAGACGCCGAAGGATAACGATACACGCGGCAATTTCGAAGCCCTCGCAAGGGGGCCTTGCGCGTTATGTCTATGCAATACGCCGCCGCAGAAGCACGCCAGTATCCTGTGAAGGGAGAGGCGCGTTCAGCGCTATTCAGGCTTTCTGACCGTCCATGTGTTGGGGTCTGCCCCTACAATGAAAAGCGATCCTGCACCTTTAGGATAGTTGCTAGAGGCGGATACGCCAACCGTGACAGCTACGTATTGCGTCATCGCCCGATTCGCCTCGGCCTCTCGCCCCTCTACGATCCCCGGCGGGCTACAGCCGTCCATCATGCGGCGGTTCTCATCGAGCACCATGTCGGCACCCTGGAACAGGCTCTCGCCTTCTACGAATATTTTCTCGACTTCTGGATGCTGGAGGATCTCAACGATCTTGTTCATAGGCACGACAGTGGCGATACCGACGTTCACTCGGTCTAACTCCCGCTTATCGTCAGTTGAGCTGGCGTCCTCATAGCCCATTGCCACGTCGGCATGACCGTGCACCAGGCCGAGAAGGAAGATGGCCCCGGTCGCTACCGGACTGCGCCCTGAGTTTTCAGTAGCCTGAACCTCTATCGACCGAGCCACGAACACTGGAGAGCCGCTTAGGCCCCCAATAGAGCGCGCCTCAACAAGAACAGCCTCAATTCCCTTCGATTGTGCGGTTTTCCAACTGGTAGGCACCCGATCGGTCGGCATCATGGCGATGTTGCCTGTCCGTACGATGGGAAAGTTTCGATCAGCGCCGCTCAGGAAGCGATACAGGCCAGTGATGTAAGTCGGATCGCCGGGGCCTATGCGCGTCGCGGCGATCTTCTCGTGAGTGAGAAACATGAAGTCGGGAAGGTAGGCGAAATCCACGTCGTCATCAGGCGGCACCCAGAAGAGCAGAGCAGCATCAACGGTCTCGTCTGTAGGATGGTAAATCCAATGTACATTGGCGCCAGCGTCTAGGGGATACTCGCGCGAACCACCACTCTTGAGATTTACCCGAATGTAGAACTCTCCGTGCTCCATCCGTTCCGCGACATGGCGTGCTGTAATGAGGCAGACAATGGTCGCGCCGGTGTTTGTGGAGAGACCCAAAAAGAACCCGGTGCCCCGCAGCACCTTGGACACGGCACCGGTATTTCGGTCCATGTCGTAATGGCCCAAAAACACAACGCACTTAAGGACTTGGTCCGGTAGACGCATGAGCGTTTCGCCTGGTGAGATCAACCAACGCGGCATGCTGCCGAGTCTGGAGTCCACGACTGTATTTGAGCTTCCCTAGTATGGCTTCATTTTGCGAGTCACTGAGTCAAGTAAGTTGCCACTCAAGACGTTTCGCGGCTGGCCCCCCTCCACCGCCTTCGGCGGTCCCCCTCCCCCCGTGGGGGAGGAGGGGGCTGTCCCTACGCCAGCCAGACCATCATGCGGGTGGGGACAGGCTCGCCGCGGGCGGCGCTGGGGCGCCATTCGACGTCGCCGGTGTAGAGGAAGCCGGCCTTCACCAGCACCTGGCCCGAGGCGCGGTTGTCGGCGAAGTGGCCGGCCCACACCACGTTGCGGCGCCAGTCGGCCCGCGCCCAGCGCAGGGCTGCGGTCAGAGCCTCGGTGGCGTAGCCGCGGCCCCAGAAGGGGCGGCCCAGCCAGTAGCCGACCTCGGCCTTGCCGGGCGCCATCTCGTCGAACGCCAGCACGCCGACGAGGCCGAACTGGCGATGCTCGACGGCGAAGTTGGCCTCGACGCGCGGATCGGCGCGACGGGCCCGGTCGATGAACCCCTCGGCGTCCGCCGGAGCGTACGGGTGGGGCATCTGCGAGGTCATGCCGACCACGCCCGGGTCGTTCGCCAGTTCGGCGAGCGCGGGGGCGTCGGCGCGGGTCAGGCCCCGCAGGATCAGGCGGTCGGTCCCTATCGCGGGCCTCACGTCCAGAGCGCACATCTTCTTCTACCTCCCGGCCTCTCGCGGTCGCGCGCGAGGCCCAAAACGACAGCGGGGAGCCCGGCTGACCGGACTCCCCGCGAAAGGTCGTCTTGTCCGGTTCGCCTTGTTCGACAGGGCGGAACCGGTTGAGAGAGGGTTCCGCCTATTCGGCTGCGATCGCCTTCTCGTTGGCCGGCACCACGGTGGCGTAGGTGCGGTTCTTGGCTTTGGTGACGAATTTCACCGCGCCGGTGACGAGGGCGAAGAGGGTATGGTCCTTGCCCATCCCTACGTTCTCGCCCGGCCAGAACTTGGTGCCGCGCTGGCGCACGATGATGCTGCCGGCGTTGATCGCCTCGCCGCCGAACTTCTTCACGCCGAGACGGCGGCCCGCGGAGTCGCGCCCGTTGCGCGAGGAGCCGCCGGATTTCTTGTGAGCCATGGTGTGCTCCTGTCCTTACCTGTTCGCCGCCCGATTACTCGGCGGCGTCGTCCTTCGGGGCGGCCGCCTTCTTGGCGGCGGGCTTCTTGGCGGCCTTGGCCTCGGCGTCCGCCGGGGGGGCGGCTTCCGGAGCGTCGGCCTTGGCGGCGGCCTTCTTCGGCGCGGCCTTGGCCTTGGGGGCCGGCGCCGCTTCCGCGGCGGCCTCGGCCTTCAGGGCCTTCTTGGACTTGTTGAGGGTGGCGAAGTCCAGGCCACGGGCGCGGGCGTCGAGCTCGGCCTTGGTGGTCAGGTCGACCTTGCCGTCCCACTTGGTCTCCTTGCCGTCGGCGGTGATGCCGATGACGCGCAGGACCGTCTCGTGCTGGCGGTGGCCGCGGGTGCGGCGATAGCCCTGGCGACGGATCTTCTTGAAGATCTTCACCTTGTCGCCCTTGCGGGTCTCGATCAGGGTCGCGGCCACCGAGGCGCCGGCCACGGTCGGGGCGCCCACGGTGACGGCCTCGCCGTCGCCCAGCATCAGAACTTCGCCGAACGCGACATCCGCGCCGGGTTCGCCATCGAGCTTTTCGACCACCAGCAGGTCGCCGGGCTGGACCCGGTACTGCTTGCCGCCGGTCTTGATCACCGCGTACATCGTTCGCGCCTTTGTATTTCTTCTTGATTGAAAGCGTGTTCGCGCCCCCGGGACGGGCCCGGGGACGAGGAGGCGCGGTTATACAGAGGGCGGGGGCGGAGTCAACGGCGGGGGCGTCGACATGCCCGATGGGCGGGGGCTCTGGCGACGCTTCCCGATACCGGAGAGAAATGCATGAGCAAGTCGATGATCCCGGCGGCGGCTGATGTCGTCTCGGACGTCAGCGCCCGCGCCTTCGGTCGACCGCTCGTCAGCAACCATCTGCGTTCGATGGTGGTGGAGACGATCATGGCGCTGTCGCTACCTGCTGGGTGGACCTGCTGCGGCGAGGACTGGGCCGGGTGGGACCTCTCGCACGACGACGGAACCCGCCTGGAGGTGAAGCAGTCCGCGGCCCGGCAGACCTGGCCGGCGCCGCGTCGTCCGGCGCAACCGACCTTCGACATCCGCGAGCGAACCGGGTGGTGGGAAGGTGCGACATGGTTTCGGGGCGTCGGACGGCACGCGCATATCTACGTCTTCGCCTACCACCCGGTGACAGACGACACCGCCGATCACCGCGATCCCGGGCAATGGCGGTTCTTCGTCGTGCGCACGGAGGACCTGCCGTCGGGCAAGAGCCTGTCGCTCGCGCGGCTCAAGGCGGACGCACAGCCTCTCGATCTCGCAGGCGCGGTGGCGGCTGTCGAAGCGCTCAGGGAGGAGCGGGCTAGGCGGCTTCGGCCGCCTTCTTCGCCGCTCGCTGAAGGCGCTGTTCGGCTTTCCTGATCCGCACTTTGGCGTCGTCGGCCTTGTCGCCGTCCACGACCTCGCGCTTGAGGACGGTATTCACCAGCAGGTCCGAAATGTCGCCGTTATCCACGCGGAGGTCGGGGAAGAGGCGGCGCAACTCCCTGCGCACCGAATTGAGCAGGGGTTCGGAGAGAAGAAGCTGGGCGATGGAGAACTGATTCACCACCTGCTGATGCTGGTGATAGGCGTTGATTGCGTCCACCGGCAGGCCTTCGCGCGCGAGTAGGAAGAGGCGTTCGAGGTCCGCCTGGGATCGGGGGCTCATGTCGGGAAGGTTGAAGCGGGTGATCTCGTCCCATGAGATGGGTTGTTCAAAGAGGACTTTGTAGAATCGCCATTCGAAGCCGTTGGTCAGGATGATCCACTCGATACCCTTGTGGGCGCCGTAGTTGACGGCTTGCCGCAAGTGATTGTCGTTGAGCGTACTGCCGGCGCTCTTCACTTCGATGAGAAAACGAACCTTGCCTTCGATCTGAATCGCCAGATCGCAGTAGGTGCCGCGAATCTGATGTTCGCTGGTGAGTTCGGTGTATTTATCGTAGCCGAACACGTCGGCGAGGACATCTTTGACCACGGTAACGGTGTCGGCCTCGGACACGTCGCGCGAACGGTGCGAGGTCACGATTCCCTGATAGCGCTTCAGCGTCGCCAGGACGCGGTCGCAGTATTTCTTCGGTAGTTTGGCCATCTTCTCCCCCCTTGCATGATAACTGGCAGCGTTCTCTCGGCAGAGCTTAACGTCAAGGTTGTTGGGCGGCCTCACTTTGCGGCGAGGAACGCCGAGATTGTGGCGCGGGCGGCCGAGGGCGATCTGCCTGATCTCCCCCGTACAGCCCAGTCCTCGGTCTCTTGCGCCCCCTCCGTCGCCCCGGACCTTGTCCGGGGCGCCACCTCCCCCGCTTGCGGGGGAGGACCGTGCGGGTTTCGCCTGTCGCGGTCGCCCGGGCGCGTCGCGTCTCAGCCGACGAGGCGGATCGCGGCGGGGGGCGGGGCGTCGGGGGCGAGGCAGATGCGGTCGCGGCCGGCGTGCTTGGCGTCGTAGGTGGCCTGGTCGGCGCGGCGCAGCAGGTCGGAGAGGCTTTCGCCGGGGCGGAGCTGGGCGACGCCGGCGCTGACGGTCATGGCGGGCAGGCCCTCGCCCAGATCCCCGCCGCCCAGACCCCCACCGCCCAAGCCGAGGGCGGTGCGGATGCGGACGCCCTCGGCGGCGAGCCAGGCGGTTCCGGCGGTGGCGCCCTCGATCAGCATGGCGAACTCCTCGCCGCCCTGGCGGGCGGTGATGGCGGCGCCGGGGGCGGTGTCGCGCAGGACGGCCGCGAAGCCGGCGATCACCGCGTCGCCCGTGGCGTGGCCGAAGGTGTCGTTGACGCGCTTGAAGTGGTCGAGGTCGAAGAGGGCCACCGCCATCGGCAGGCCCGTGCGCCGGGCGCGGGCCAGCGCGGCCTCGGCCCGGCGGTCGAACCCGCGGCGGTTGGCGAGGCCCGACAGGGGGTCGGTTTCGGAGGCGAGCTGGGACTCGGTGATCGCCTTCTGGGCCACGATCAGCAGCAGCAGGAGGCCGGCGGCCACCAGCAGGATGCCCGAGCTGGACTGGGAGATCATGGCGTAGGTGGTCTTGGTGTAGTCGGCGAACGTTCGGCCCGAGCCGAAGGTCATGGCCGCGAACGGCTTGAGCAGGAAGTGGGCCGAGACCACGACGAAGACGGCGGCCAGCGCCAGGTGCAGGGGGCCGCGCCGGTCGATGGCGAGCGTCGTCCGGGCCGCCAGGAGCGAGGCCAGGACGTAGGCCGACTGATACGCGAAGCCATAGGCGGCCGTGTCGCGCTCGTGCTCCCAGATCCAGGCGCGGACGCCCAGGCCGTAGACCAGGATCGCGAGGATGGCGGCCCAGGGCGGCCGGCGGCGATGGAAGATGGCGAGGCTGGCGGAAATGGAGAGCGAGGCCAGCAGGAAGGCCGAGTAGCTGAGCACCTCGCCCAGCTCGGAGGCGCCGAGGACGGGGCCCAGGATGTCGCTGACCGGCGCCAGCATGCCGATCAGGTAGCTGAGGGCGAACCAGAGGGCCGCGCGCTGGGAGGCGTTGGCGGCGGCGATGATCGCGTAGCCGGCGGCGAACAGGCTGCCCACCACCAGCACGACTTCGACGCCGGTCATGGATTTCCCCCTATGCGTGTATCTCTTGTTATTCACGCGCATGACGACCATTGCGGCGATGGCGTGAACGGGCCGTAAAGGGCCGGCGCCTACCGCCGGCGCTGGCCGGGGTGAGGGGTGTTCTGGCCGAGGCGCTTCAGGCGGACGCGGGCGGCCTTTCGGGCGCCGGGGTCGAGGGCGTGTTCGGCGAGGGTTTGGGCCTCGTCGAGGAGGCGCTCGTCGCGCAGGCGGGACGCGCGGGCGACGGCCGTGGCGAAGTCGGGATGGGCGCCGACCCAGGCGTAGAGCGTCGTGCGGCCGGGCATGTCCGGCCGCCGGCCCAGGCTGTGGAGCGAGGCGCCGTCCAGGATCGCCCGGACGACGTCGGCGACGACCCGGGGCGAGCAGGCGGCGCGGGCGCGGGCGGCGCCCCGGGCCCGACGGCCGTGGGCCAGGGCCAGCCGGACGGCGCCGTCGAAGCCCTCGACCTCGCGGCGCCAGCGGCGCAGGGCCTTCATCGTGGGCATGTCGGGGCGGCGGGTCAGCTCGGGCAGGGTGGCGCCGCGGATCAGGGCCAGGATCACCCGGTCGGACGCCGCCTCGCCGTGGGTCATGCGCGAGCGGCGGCGGCGGGCCGGCCGGTCGTCGGCGCGGCCCGGATCGTGGACGAGGCCGAGGCGACGGCGCTCGCCGTCGGCCAGGGCCTTGGCTTCGGAGAAGGCGGCGGCGAAGTCGGGCCGGGCGGCCTTCCAGGCGTCGAGCCGGCGGCGATGGGGCATGTCGGGCCGGCGCAGCAGCCAGGCGACCGGCCGGCCTTCGCGCACGTGGGCGAGGAAGGCCGCGGCCACATGGGCGTCGAACGGGAAGCGCGGCCGTTCGGCGGCGACCTCGCGGGAGTCGGCCAGCGCCTGGGCGAAGGCCGGGTCGTCGCGCGCCCATTTGCGGAGGGTGGGGCGCGAGGGCATGTCGGGCAGGGCGGCGACGTCGTCGAGGCTCTCCCCCGCGGCCAGGGCGCCGACGACGCGGGGCTTGAGGCGGGCGATGTCGGCCGGCGTATAGGGCGCTCTGGAGGCGGGCATCGGGCCAGACTGGCGCCGGCCTGCGTCAGAAGCGGACGTGGGGAGGCTCGAAGCGGGGTCGCCGATCTGTGGGGGTCGTGCGCCGGCGCCCCCCGATCGGGGGAAGGCGCCGGACCTCGCCGGTGGTCATAGAGCCGTCAGCAGCATGGGGGCTGAACATCATGAACACGAAACATATGTGGGGCGCCGTCGTCCCGGCGGCCGTTGCGGCGGCTCTTCTCGTCGTGGCGCCGGCGGCGGCGCAGGCGAGCTTCCCGGTGAAGCTGTCGGGCTTCTCGGGCCAGAATCTCCGGGGCGGGCCGGTGGCCGTGCCCAGCTACCAGATCGCCTTCTTCACCCAGCAGCAGGGGACCGCCTCGGGCGGCGTGCTGGCCAAGTCGCGCCTGACCACGACCCTGACGGGGATCAGCGCCGAGACCATGCGGGGCCTGGCCGACGAGGCCTATGCCGACCTGGTGGCGCAGCTCACCGCGGCGGGCGTGCCGATGGTCGCGGAGGCCGAGACCCAGGCGGCGCTGGCGGCCTCGGGCGCCGAACTCACGCCCGGCAACGCCGAGGTCACCCGGATCGGCGCGGGCGTCACCATCGGCGCGGGCGTGAAGAAGGCCTATGCGGCGTATGGCGCGCAGCGGGCGCCGATGATCAAGGGCCTGCACGCGCCGGGGAACGCCACCGGGTTCGCCGGCATGGGCGCGCTGGCGGTGCAGGGCCGGCTGGGGACCGTGGCGCGGTCGCAGCAATCCATCCTGGTGGCCCCCTCGCTGGTGATCGACTTCGCCAGGACCGATGCGGCCACGGGGCGCGACCTCATGGGCCGCGCGAGCGCGAGCGTGTCGAACAAGCTGCAGTTCGGCCTGATGGGCGTGAGCATGGCCGCCCTGTCGACCAGCATGAACAACGGCCGGGCCTCGACGCCGGGCATGATGCGGATGACGAAGGACCTGACCACGCCGGCGCCGTTCGGAACCCTGGCCACGGGCGAGGGCGCGGTGCGGGCGCTGTCGGTGACCAGCGTCGCCAGCCCCTACTACATCGACCAGGACACGGCCCGCGGCGACGCGGTGATCGTGGACCCGGCGGCCTGGACCGCGCTGGTCCGGGACGCCTATCGCGCCTTCAACGCCGCCGTGGTCCTGGAGATCCGGAAGGCGCAGGGTCTGTAGGCGGGGGGTCTGTAGGCGGGGGCGGCCGTCCCGGCGGGGCGGCGTCGGCGGCGATCCGCAGGATCAGGAACTCGGCCGGCGTCATCACGGCGAGGCCTACGAGCAGGACCAGCCGGCCGGCGGCGATGTCGGCGGCGGTCATGGTGTCGGAGCCGCAGCGGACGAAGAACGCCTCCTTCGGCGCCGCGCCGCGCAGGGCCCCGGCGCGCCAGAGTTCGAACAGGAAGTCCGTGGTCATGGCGGAGACGTTGGACCACAGTCGCGGCGCATTGGGCTCGACGGCGGCCCAGGCGAGGCTTCGGGCCAGCGACGTCTCCACATGGGCGACCAGGCGGTGGACGTTGACGTACTTGAACTCGGGGTCTGAACCGAGCGTGCGGGCGCCGAAGATGCGGATGCCGCGGCCCGACAGGCGCCGGATGCAGTTCACGCCCAGCGGATTCAGCACGTCCTGCTCGCCGGCGCGGACCTCGGCCTGGAGGCCCGTGACGCCCTTGGCGACGCGGTTGGCCGGCGCGACCCACAGCCCGCGCTCGACGTCGGTGGCGGCGTAGGCCCCGCAGACGAAGCCCGACGGCGGCAGGGCCAGCCGGCCGGGAGCGGCGTCGATCTCGACCCACGGGTAGTAGAGCGCGGCGCGACGGCTGTCGTAGGGCGCGCGGAACGCGCGGACCTGGGCGATCGAGAGGCCCGGCGGCGGGTCGAGGACGGCGAAGCGATGGCGGGCCGCGCCCTCGGCGTGGGCGATCAGGGCGGCGGCGATCCGATGCGGCGCATCGCCGGGCCCCGCCGCCGCGGCGGGCGCGGCGACCAGCTCGATGTCGGGCTGGGCGTCGAGGCGGGCCAGCGCCCGTTCGCAGGCCTCGACGGACGTGTCGCCGGCGTCGATGGGGGCCACGTGCAGCCGGCCGCCGCCGTTGTCGAAGAACGCGCGGGCGGCGTGGGCGAGATAGTTGACGATCGGCCCATCCGGCCCGGCGAGGTCGCCCAGCCCGCCATAGCAGCGCTCGAACGCCTGGAACGACCGCAGCGCGGGGAGGGCCGCAGGATCGTCGGGCGCCGCGAGGGTGGGCCCGACGAAGGCGGCCACGCCGCTGGGCGCGGGGGTGACCGCCTTTGCGCGGAAGGAGGTCTCTTCGGTGAAGACGCCCGGGGTGCGGTAGGTCGGCATGACCGGGCGATGTTGGGCGGCCGGCGGCGGCGGGGCAAGCCCGACGCGGCTTGACTCTCCCTGCGTCGGCGGCGCGGCGTTGGGGCAAGGCGACGGATGGCGCGGGAGGCGGCGATGGCGTTGGACGGCAAGCGGGTGCTGGTGATCGGCGGGGGATCGGGGATCGGCTACGCCGTGGCCGAGGCGGCCCTGAAGGACGGGGCGCAGGTGACCGTGGCGTCCAGCCATGCGGACAAGGTGCGCGACGCCGCCGGTCGGCTGGGCGGGGGCGCACAGGCGGCCGCGCTGGACGTCACCGACGAGGCGGCGGTGGCGGCCTTCTTCGCGGACCGGGCCGCGGGCTTCGACCATATCGCGTTCACGGCGGGGGACTGGGGCGGTCCGCGGCGCGGACCTCTGGCGGACCTGGACCTCGCTGCGGCGGCCACCCTGTTCCGCGTGCGTTTCTGGGGGGCGCTGGCGGTGGCCAAGTACGCCGCGCCGAGCCTGCCGCCGGGGGGCTCGCTTACCCTGACTGACGGGATGATCGCGCAGCGCCCGACCAAGGGCTCGGCGGTCTCGACGGCGATGGCGGGCGCGGTCGAGCACCTGACGCGCGGCCTGGCGGTGGAACTGGCGCCGGTGCGGGTGAACTGCGTCTGTCCGGGGCTGATCCGGACGGGCGTCTGGGACCGGATTCCCGAGGGCGATCGCCAGGCCGAATTCTCGCGCCTGACGTCGCACCAGCTCCTGCCGCGGATCGGCGAGCCCGGCGAGGCGGCCGAGGCGTACCTCTATCTGATGCGCGCCGGCTACACGACGGGGCAGGTGCTCTACGTCGAGGGCGGCAGCGCCCTCGGGCGGTGACGAGCCGCGGAGGGCCTGTCAGTCGCAGCAGGCCTCGTCCATGTCGCGCCGGTGGTCGTCGCCCGAGGCCGCAAAACCGGCGACCTCGAAGCCCGCCGCCTCGAAGACCTGCGGCGCCGGGATGTGCAGCGACGGCGGCTGGGCGGCGATGGTGATGATCTCGGCGCCGCGCTCCAGGCTGCGGTGGACGGGGCAGCGTTCGGCGATCTCGAGGAGCCGGGCGCGCTGGCCCGCGTCGAGGGGGCCCACCAGGGTGATCTCGCGGGCGAAGCGGTCCCGGCCGTCGAGCCCGCTGCGGGCGTGCAGCACGCGGGCGGTGGCGGTCTCCAGCGGCCAGCCCTTGCGCTCGGCGTAGAGGCGCATGGTCATGACCGTGCAGGCGCCGAGGGCGGAAGCCAGGAGATCGTAGGGGTTGGGGCCGGAACCCAGGCCGCCCACCTCGACCGGCTCGTCGGCGACGAAGGTGGCGCCCGCGGCCTGGATCGCCACCTGGAAGCGGCCCACGCCGGTCTCGGAGACGACGACGGCGTCGGGATCGTGGTCGGACTCGAGGGGCTCGGGCGGCATCGACGGCGTCTCGCTCGGGGTGGGATCGGACGCCGATCAGGGCCGATTTCGCCGCCGATGGCCAGAGGCGTGGCCGGGATGGCGTCCATGAGGTCGGGGTCGATGGCGAAAAAGCAACCTAAGGACGATAAAAGATCAGATTAACCCCATGTGTTGAGTATCGGTTAGGGGCGCGGCGCGGAGCCTGGGGCATGACCCGCGTTCCGCAGATCGAACGCCCCCTGGACGGACCCGGCGCCGCGGCGCGGTTGTCGCGTCTGAACCACCGGCTTCGCCTGGCGGGGACGTGGGAGCGCCGCAACCGCCTGGCGCGGGCGGGCAAGGCGCTGCTGGCGGCCTACTGGATCGGGTGCCTGGCCGTCATCGGTCTGGGCCTCGACCGGCTCTATCCCGGGTGGCGTGGGGGATCGCCGGCCGTGGGGCCGGCGCGTGCGGCCTCGCTCGCCGTCGCCGAGAGCCCCGATCCGGCGTGGTCGCCGCCCCTGCGGGCCCGCACAGCGCCGGCTGGGCCTTTTCCGAACTGCGCGGCGGCCCATGCCGCGGGAGTCTACGATATTCCCCTCGGATCGCCCGCCTACAGGCCGCAGCAGGATGGCGATGGGGACGGCTTCGCCTGCGAACCGCCGCCCGGCGGACGCCGGGGTTTCTGAGGCTGTCTGTGGGCCGCCAGCATGGCTGGCGGCGCCCCCCCTAGAACAAAAAATGGGCCGCCAGCTATGCTGGCGGCCCAGGCGTGACAGAAGCTCGACAGAGCTGCTGGGAGACTTGTGAGGCCTATTGAGCGGCCAGGGTCGCGCCGCCGTTCGCCTTGGCGATGGCCTTGGCGTTGCAGGCGGCCAGCTTGTCCTCGGCGAGAGCCTTGCGGCCTTCGAACGAGGCGACCACGCCGACCTTGTCGGCGACGGTCTTGCAGGTGGCGGTGGCGAAGGTCTGCGAGGTCGGCGCCGCGGCGATGCAGGTGTCGCCTTCGCAGTTGAACATGGCGCCGCCGGCGATGAACTTGGTCTTCTCGGCGACCGGGGCGGACAGCTTGGCGGTGATCGCGTCGGCGGCGAAGGCCTGGCCGGCGGTGAGCGTGGCGAGGGCGGCGCAGGCCGCAAGGATTTGGAGCTTCATCGAGCCCTCCAGCGTTCGGGGAGATGTCGGCGTCAAGAATTTGAGTACCGGCCCCGCCCGCTGCGTCGGGTCGCCTCGGGTTATCCCCTCCCTTGGCGCGCTGCGAACTGAGCAATGCTAAGATAACGGTGTTAAGATCGAGGGCGCAACCGCAAAATAGCGCATGCTGCTATGCAGAAATGCAGAGCTGTGCGGCGAAGACCGCGGCGCGGGCGTCGGATGCCCCGGCCGTTCATGTCCCGTCAACCCTGTTTGGGGTTCGTTAGGGTTTTGTTATAGGCCGCGCGGGCGGCGGCAGAACGACAGGACCACGGTTCTTCATGGCCAACACGAAGTCGCCCGATGGCGACCGACCCCGACGCTCGTTCCTGCAGCGCCTCGCCTACTGGACCCTGGTTCTGGGCGTCTGGGGAATCATCTTCCTCGTCGCGTTCTTCGCGGTGTTCGCGGTCGACCTGCCCGACACCTCGAAGCTGTTCGAGGTGAAGCGCCAGCCCTCGGTCTCCTACCTGGATCGCTCGGGCGCGCTGATCGCGGTGCGCGGGAGCCAGTACGCGCCGCCGGTCGACCTGGACAAGCTGCCCGAACACGTGCCCGAGGCGTTCATCGCCATCGAGGACCGCTGGTACTACTGGCACTTCGGCTTCAATCCCTGGGGGATCGTCCGCAGCCAGATCTACAACATGCGCAACCAGGACGACGGCGGGCCCCTGCGCGGCGGGTCGACCATCACCCAGCAGCTTGCGCGGAACCTGTTCCTGACCCCCAACCAGAACTATCGCCGCAAGGCGCAGGAGCTGATCCTGGCCGTCTGGCTGGAGGCGCGCTTCTCGAAGAAGCAGATCCTCGAACTGTATCTGAACCGGGTCTACTTCGGCGCCGGCGCCTACGGCATCGAGGCCGCCTCCCAGCGCTATTTCGGCAAGCCCGCGGCCGAACTGACCCTGGGCGAGAGCGCCCTGCTGGCCGGACTGATGAAGGGCCCGTCGCGCTATTCGCCCATGGCCTCGGCCGACCGCGCCGCCCGGCGCGCGACGCTGGTGCTGGACGCCATGGAAGAGGCGGGCTTCATCACCGCGCAGGAGCGCGCCGAGGCCATCAAGAACAAGGTCAGGGTCAATCCGGTGCTGGCGAACCAGCGGGCGCAGTACTTCGTCGACTGGGTGGACGACGAGGTCCGGTCCCTGGTGGGCGAACCGACCGAAGACCTGGTGGTGGAGACGACGCTGGACCTGCCGCTGCAGGCCGGGGCCGAGCGGGCGCTGCAGGCCGGTGTCGCCGCCGCCAAGGATCAGGGCGTGCAGCAGGGGGCGCTGGTCTCGATCGACGGCGAGGGCCGGGTGCGGGCCTATGTGGGCGGGGTGAACTACCTCCAGAGCCAGTACGACCGGGCGACGATGGCCAAGCGGCAGGCGGGCTCGGCCTTCAAGCCCTTCGTCTATCTGACGGCGATGGAGCTGGGGCGGACCCCCTACACCCCCGTGGTGGACGAGCCGGTGAAGATCGGGACCTGGGAGCCGCGCAACTATACGGGCCAGTACCTGGGGCCGATCACCATCTCGACAGCCCTGGCGCAGTCGGTGAACACCGTGGCCGCGCGGCTGGCCAACGAGGTGGGCACCGCGAACGTGGCCGCGACGGCGCGCCGGCTGGGGATCACCTCGCCGATCCAGCTCGATCCCTCCATGGCGCTGGGCGCGGTGGAGGTGAGCCCGCTGGAGATGGCTCAGGCCTATGCGCCCTTCTCGAACGGCGGGTTCCTGGCCCGCGGCTACGGGATCGAGCGTATCCGCACCGCCAGCGGCCGGATGCTGTACGACCACGGCATGGCGCCGCCGCCCCGCGCCCAGGTCGTCCCGCAGCCGGCGCTGGCCTACACCGTGGACATGATGCGCGGGGTGGTGACCCACGGCACGGGAACCCGGGCGCGGGTTCCCGGCTACGACCTCGCCGGCAAGACCGGCACCACCAGCGACTATCGCGACGCCTGGTTCGTCGGGTTCACGGGCGGCTTCGTGACGGCCGTATGGGTCGGCAAGGACGACAACACGCCCATGCGCCGGGTGACGGGCGGCAACGTGCCGGCGGGCGTCTGGCGCGACTACATGACCGCCGCCCTGCCACGGTTGAAAGTGGCGCCGATCCCGGGCGGCCTGCCGCCTCCGCCGCCCGAGGAGGCGCAAGGGCCGATCGACCAGATCCTGGACGGCGTGACCGACTTCCTGCGCGGCGGCTCGCCGCCGCCCGAACGCGCGCGGACGCAGGAACCCGTCTACTGATGCCGACCGGCCCCGAGGCCCTGATCGAGGCGCCGACCCCGTTCGGACCCGTCTGGTTCCGGACGCACGACACGGGACGGCCCGTCCTGCTGTTCATCAGCGGCGCCTTCGCGCCCGACGACAACGCCGCCAACCTGCAGGACCTGATCACCGGCGCGGACGTCTGGCGCGCGCACCTGCCCGGGAATCACGCGCCGCGTCTGATCGGCGAGAGCCTCGGGCTGTTCGTCGCCGCCTTCGACACGGCGGTTCGAGCCGCGCTGGGCGACCGCCCCGTCGTGGCCACCGGAAACTCCACCGGCGCGTTGGTGGCCCTGGGGCTCAAGGCGCCCAACATCCGGCGGCTGGTCCTGATCGAGCCGCCGCTGCGCATCACGCCGGGCGGACCCTTCGAGGCGATGCGCCGCGATCCGCGCTTCAACCAGGACGCCTTCATCGACAACATCTTCGGCGTCGGCCCGCAGGAGAGCACGCCGCGGGACTATTCCCATCTGCTGGCGAGGCTGGGCCCCCCGGCGCACGTCCTGATCGGGGGCGAGCCGGAGGCCGGCGCGGAGGCCGGTCCGAGCGTCGTGGACGACCTGACCCGAGCGGAACTCCAGGCTCATCCTCGCGTGCGGTTGTACATGGTGCGGGGGGCGGGACATCAGGTGCTGCCGCATGCGCCGCAGACCGTGGCGGACGTCATGAACCGGGCGTGCCGCGAGGCCTTTGGATGAGCCGGGTCTTCTGACCGTCGCCCTGGTCTTCCGACAGGCGCCGCGGGCGCCGGCTCCCTTCGCTTCGATCGCCGTGTCGCCCCGGCGTCCGGCTCGCCGGCAAGCGCTTCAGCACCCGAAGGCGTGAAGGCGGGCCCCTTCGGCGCGAAGCCAGTCGCGGTGGCGGCGCTCGTCGCCAACCAGGGCGCGGACGTGAGCCCAGAAGCGTGGGCCGTGGTTCAGCTCGAGCAGATGGGCGCACTCGTGGGCGGCCACGTAGTCCGCCACCTCGAACGGGGCGAGCGCCAGGCGCCAGGAGTAGCGGACGACGCCCGGGGCGCCGCGAACGCCGGGGCGGCAGGAGCCCCAGCGGCTCTTCGCGTCGGCGACGCTGACCTTCGGCATCGGGGCGCCCAGGCGGGCGGCGTAATAGGCGGTGCGGGCGCTCAGCACCTCCAGCGCCTTGCGCTTCAGCACGAGGATCACGGCGCGGGCGTAGCCTTCGCCCTCGCCCATCGCGGCGATGCGGGGCGTGGAGCCGTCGGCGGGCTCGATCCAGCGCGCGCGCCCGGCGCCCGCCTCCAGACGTACGGGGCGCCCGAACACCTCGATCAGCAGGCCGGGCGCGAGGGGCGCGGCGTCGGGCAGCTCGGCCAGCCGCTCGGCGATCCATCCGGCCCGCTGGCGGGCGAAGGCCGCGGCCTCGGGCAGCCGGCGGATCGAGGGGGCGGTGGCCACGATCTCGCGGCGGGTCCGGTCCAGGCGCAGCGAG
>NZ_MEEX01000022.1 GCF_001724605.1 Phenylobacterium sp. SCN 70-31 | reverse complement strand
AGACAGTTTGGTCCCTATCTGCCGTGGGTGTACGAAGCTTGAGAGGATCTGTCCCTAGTACGAGAGGACCGGGATGGACACACCTCTGGTGGACCTGTCGTGGCGCCAGCCGCGCAGCAGGGTAGCTAAGTGTGGAATAGATAACCGCTGAAAGCATCTAAGCGGGAAACTAACCTCAAAACAAGGCTTCGCCGAGAGCCGTGGTAGACCACCACGTTGATAGGCCAGGTGTGGAAGTGCGGCGACGCATGGAGCTTACTGGTACTAATCGCTCGATCGGCTTGATCGTTCTTAGTAAAACTTATGCGCGCTTTGCATGGCGGCGCTGATGTCTTCTCAATCTGATCCGCTTCATTGACCTGGTGGCTTTGTCGAGAAGTCCCCACCCGATCCCATCCCGAACTCGGTCGTTAAGCTTCTCAGAGCCGATGGTACTTCGTCTTAAGGCGCGGGAGAGTAGGTCGCCGCCAGGTCTATAAAGCGGATCAGGATCCAGAACCCTTCAATTCACGATGCCGGCCTGGCCGGTCTTTAGATCGATCAGTTTTGACGCGGGATGGAGCAGCCCGGTAGCTCGTCAGGCTCATAACCTGAAGGTCACAGGTTCAAATCCTGTTCCCGCACCCATTAAATGCAAAACCCCCGTCGCAATCGCGGCGGGGGTTTCGTGTTTTCGGCCGAGGGCGAAACGCGAACGACTTCGCGCCGGCGGGTTGCGATCCGGTCCGAGAGTTCGTTTGATGCGTGCGGGGAGCGCCTGGGTTCACCCGGACAGTTTCGCCCCCATCATATCGAGGGAGATCGCGGCATGTATCGGCACATCCTGATTCCGACGGACGGTTCGGAAGTGGCCCAGAAGGGCGTTCAGGCCGGTGTGGAACTGGCGAAGGCGCTGGGGGCGAAGGTGACTTTCGTGATCGCGTCCGAGCCGCTTCCGGTGTTCACGGATCCGGGCGTGCTGGCGTCGCCAGCCTTCGACATGGCCGCCTACTCGGGCGCGCAGGACGAGAACGCCCGCCGGGCCCTCGACGGGGCCAAGGCCGCAGCCGCGGGCGCCGGCGTGGCGGCGGACGGTGTCCACGTGCCCCGCAGCCAGCCGGCCGAAGCCATCCTCGACACCGCAAAGGCGCAGGGCTGCGACCTGATCGCGATGGCCTCGCACGGCCGGCGGGGCGTCGGGCGCCTCCTGCTCGGCAGCCAGGCCTCGGAAGTCGTGACACGCAGCGCGATTCCCGTGCTCGTGCTGAAATAGGCGTCGCCGGTCGGAAGCCGTGCGGGGGGATCGGCTCGGATCTGACGGGACCGCGTTCATGAGGGTGTGTCGTCGGGCCGGACGAGTCCTTTGGGCCGTCGTCCTGGCGTGGCTGACCGGCGTGGGGACGGCCGCCGCGGCGCCGGCGGCCGTCCGGGTTCGGGCTCCCGAGGCGGAGGCGGCCTTCATCGCCGGCCGCTACGGCGAGGCGCAGGGGCTGGTCGAAGCGGCCTTGGAGCGTTGTCGCCCCACCCCGACCCAACCCGACCGCTGTCTTCTCCTGATGATGACCGGCTCGGGGTACGCGCTTGCCGCGGGCGACGCCGGAGCGGCCGAACGGCTGGCGAACCAGGCGATCGGGCTGTCGGCGACGCTCCGCGACGGCCGGGGCGAGCTGGCTATGAGCCGCATCTCGCTGGCGAACGCGTTGGCGGGGCAGGGCCGGATCGCCGAGGCGGAGGACCAGACGCGTCAGGCTCTGGCCCTGGCCCGCGTGGAGGTGGGGGAAGGGCACATCCTCACCGGGAGCATACAGAACACCCTGGCGCTGCTGCTGACTGCCCAGGGCCGGGCGGCGGAGGCGGAGCCGCTGCAGCGGGCCGCGCTGACGGCGATCCGAAGCGCGATGGGGGATCGGCACCCGACGTTGCCGACCCTGATGAGCGGGTTGGCCGACAATCTCGCCGCGCAGGCCCGGTATCGGGAGGCCGCCGACGCTCAGGTCGAGGCGCTGGCTCTGGCCCGGGCGATCAACGGGCCCCAGCACCCGGCGACGGCGGTCGTGCTGAACGGCCTGGGCCGCCTGAGACAGACGCTGGGAGCGTTCTCCGAGGCCGAAGCGCTGTACGAGGCCGCCGCAGCCATCGATGCGTCGGCGCTGGGAGTGCAGCATCCTCTGGCGGGGCGAGACGCCTCCAACCTGGGGCAACTCTACCTGGAACAGGGGCGGCTGGCCGAGGCGGAGACGCAGTTCCGTCGGGCGCTCGCCATCGCCGAAGCTGCGAGCGGACCCAGTCATCCGGCGGTGGCGACCGATCTCGGCGACCTGGCGACCGTATTCGCGCTCGGGGGGCGTCCCGAGGCGGGCGAGCCGCTCCTGCGGCGATCACTGGAGATCGAGCGAACGGCTTTCGGCGAAGATACGCCCCGGATGGCCGCGCAATACGGTGCGCTGGCCGCCAACCTCGAGGATCAACGACGACCGGCGGACGCCGAGCCGCTGCGCCGCAGGGCGCTAAAAATCCTGAGGACCTCCAGCGGGGAGGCGCATCCCGACACCGCCCATGCTCTCGCGGGGGCCGCCGGAAACCTCGTCGCCCAGGGCCGGCGCGACGATGCGCGGCCGCTTCTGCTCCAGGCGCTGGAAGTCCAGGAAGCGGCTCTGGGCGCGGACAGTCTGGCAGTGGCGGGAATATTGAGCCAGATCGGGGTGTTGGAGGCCCAGGCCGGGAACCCCGGGGCGGCGGAGTCCGCGTTCCGCCGTGCGCTGGCCATTCGGCGGGCGCGGTTGGGCGAATCGTCGCCGGCCACGGCGACCGGACATCACAATCTGGCGGCGGCCCTGGAGCTTGCGGGCCGGCCGGAGGCGGCGGAAGCCCCGGCGCGCGCGGCGCTGGGCCTACGCCGCGCGATCCTGCCGGACGGGCATCCCGACATCGCGGCCAGCGAAGCGCTGCTGGCGCGCATTCTGGCGCCGCGGGCGAATGCGGCGGCGCTGGAGCATGCGCGCGCGGCCATGACGCTGGTCAGGACGCGGCGATTGCAGGCGGGCGCGGCCGGCGATGCGGCGGCCCGCGCCGAGTTGCGGGCCCGAAGCGCCCAATCCACGCGTGATCCTGCGGACCGCGCGTTCGCGGCCTTCCTGGCGGCGGCGGCGCAGTCGCCCGATCCGGACACCCTGGGCGCTGAGGCGTTCCTGGCGGCGCAAGACCTCGAGGTCTCGGCGGCCGGACTGGCGATGGCCCAGACGGCGGCGCGGACGGCGGCGGGCGCGGGCGATCTGGCGCGATTGGCGCGGCGACAGCAGGACCTGTCGTCCGCGATCCGGGTGCTGGACGCCCAGGCCGTTCAGGCGCTGGGCGCGGGCCTGTCCGACAAGGCGTCGGCCCTGCGCGTGGCCATCGAGACCGCGGCGCGCGATCTGGCGGCCGTCGAGGCCGACCTGCGCGAGCATTATCCGGGCTATGCGACCCTGGTGTCGCCGCAGCCTCTGTCGCTGGAAGAGGTCCAGGCCCGACTGGCCCCCGGCGAAGGCCTGTTGCTGATCACGCCCGCGGACGGGGACATCTATGTCTTCGCCGTCGGCCGGCGCGGGTTGTCCTGGCGCCGGTTGCCCGGCGGGGTGGATTCGCTCGCCGAGCAGGTGGCGGTTCTGCGCTGCGGGCTCGACCCGCTGACCTGCGGTTCCGCGCGGGCGGCCGCGGCCTTCGATCCCCGGTTGGCTCATGCCCTGTATGTGGCCGTGGTGCGCCCGGTGGAGCCCGCGCTGGTGGGGGTGCGCCGGCTGTTCGTCACGGCCGGCGGCCCGCTGGCCAGCCTGCCGGTGGATGCGCTGGCCGTCGGCGTCCCGCGTTCGGGCGACCTGAGGCGGGTGCGCTGGCTGGCCGACCGCTACGCCGTGACCAGTCTGCCGGCCGTCGCCGTGCTGCGCCCGAAAGGCGTTGCAAAAGTCCCGCGGGGAACGGGCGGCTTCGTGGGCTATGGCGACCCGGCCTTTGGCGGCGGCGGGAGTGGTGATCTGGGCGTGCTGCGCCGCATGGAGCCCCTGCCGGGCACACGCCAGGAACTCGACGCCATGGCCAGGGCGCTGGGGGCGCCGCCCTCGAGCCTCGTGCTTGGCGCGGCGGCGACGGAGCCCGCGGTGCGGTCGGATCCGAGGCTGGCCGAGGCGCGGGTGGTGGCCTTCGCGACCCACGGCCTGCTGCCGGGCGAACTCAACGGCCGAAACGAACCGGGTCTGGTCTTCACCCCTCCCGCCGCGACGAGTCCTGGCGACGATGGGCTTCTGGGCGCCTCGGAAGTGGCGCAGATGTCGTTCCGCGCCGAGTGGGTGATCCTGTCGGCCTGCAATACGGGTTCGGCCGAGGGAGGCTCGGACAGCCTATCGGCCTTGGCGCGGGCGTTCCTCTACGCCGGCGCGGAAGCCCTGGTGGCCAGCCACTGGCGCGTGGCGGACGACGCCACCGCGGCGCTCACGGTCGAGATGCTGGCGGCCGAACAGGCCGATCCCCGCCTGAGCCGGGCCGAGGCGCGCCAGCGGGCGATGCGAGCGGTGCGTACGGGACGGCGGACAGACGGCAGCGCCGTGGCGGGCTGGACTCCGGATTGGCGCGACCCGACGGCCTGGGCGCCCTTCACCCTGATCGCGGCCAGCAGCGACTGACCTCGGCGTTGCCTCTGCTCACGCGTTCGGGCGGGTGAGCAGGAAGATGGCGACGCAGCAGAGCGTGGCCGCCACGCCGCCCAGGATCCACGGGTTCGGGAGAGTCAGGGCGAGAACTCCCCAACTCGCGGCCATCAGGACGATGGCGGTGGCCTTCGCCTTGGCGGGGATGGCGCCGCGGTCCTGCCAGTCGCGGAGGAAGGGACCAAAGCGGGGATGATTGCGCAGCCGCTCCGCGAGTTCGGGCGAACTGCGGGCGAAGGCCCAGGCCGCGACCAGCAGGAAGGGCGTGGTGGGCAGCACGGGCAGGACCACGCCCGCCGTGGCGAGACCCACCGCCGCCCACCCGACGCCGCGATAGAGGATGACCTTCATCCGTGGCGGGGCCTTGGCGGGCGAGGGCGGGATGTCGGGCGAGCCGTCCAGCGGCGTGTCCTTCCGGAAGAACAGCGGTCAGACGACCTGGGCGACGCGCAGCGAGTTGGTGCCGCCCGAACGGCCGAAGGGGACGCCCGCCACCACCACGATCTCCTCGCGCCGCCGCGCGAAGCCGCTCTTGAGGGCCAGGGTGGCGGCCTGGGCCACCGTCTCGGTCATGGTGTGGGTGGTCTCGGACGCCAGGGCGTGAACGCCCCACACCAGCGCCATCCGGCGAGCGATCTCCAGGCTGGGCGTGAGGCCGAGGATGGGGACGTCGGGGCGCTCGCGGGCGATGCGAATGGCCGTGCGGCCGGAGAGTGAAAAGGCGGCGATCGCCTTGGCGTCGATGGTCTCGGCCACCTGGCGGGCGGCGGCGCAGATGGCGTCGCCCGCCGACTTCTCTGGCGTGGGGCGAAGGGCGGCGCGGGCGGCCTTCAGGTCTTCGTCGTCCTCGGTGCGGGCGATGATGCGGTCCATCATCCGCACGGTCTCGACCGGATATTTGCCCGTGGCGCTCTCGGCCGAGAGCATGACCGCATCGGCGCCGTCGAAGACCGCGGTGGCCACGTCCGAGGCCTCGGCGCGGGTGGGCGTCGGGTTCTCGATCATGCTCTCCATCATCTGTGTCGCGACCACCACGGGGCGACCGTAGCGGTGCGCGGCCCGTATCAGGCGCTTCTGGATGAGGGGCACGTCCTCGGCGGGCAGTTCCACGCCCAGGTCGCCCCGCGCAACCATGATGGCGTCCGAGAGCTGGAGCACCTCGTCGATGGACTGAAGCGCGCCGGGCTTTTCGATCTTGGAGAGGATGAAGGCGCGGTCGCCCACCAGTTCGCGAGCCTCGGCCACGTCCTCGGCCCTCTGGACGAACGACAGGCCGATATAGTCGCAACCGTGTTCGAGGGCGAAGGCGAGATCGGACCGGTCCTTCTTCGTCAGCGCCGGGATCGGGAGGGTGAGGCCCGGCAGGTTGACGCCCTTGTGGTCGGAAAGCCGCCCGCCGACGATCACGCGGGTGTCGAGGAACTCGGGCGTCTGGCGCGTGACTTCCAGCCGGATCTTGCCGTCGTCCAGCAGCAGGATCGAGCCGGGCGCGGCTGCGGCCATGATCTCGGGATGTGGGAGTTGCACCCGCTGGCCGTCGCCGGGCCGCTCCTGAAGGTCGAGGCGCAGGGTGCGGCCCCACTGCAAGACGACGCCGCCGGCGGCGAAGCGGCCGACGCGGAGCTTGGGGCCCTGAAGGTCGGCGAGGATACCGATGGGCCGCCCGCATTTCTTCTCGATCCGGCGGATGCGGGCGATCACTTCGGCGTGCTGGTCCTGGGCGCCGTGGCTGAAGTTGAGGCGGAACACGTCGGCCCCTGTGCGGAACAGTTCCTCAAGCCGTTCGGGGCTGGCGGACGCCGGCCCGATGGTGGCGACGATCTTGACCCGCCGGCGGCGCCGGATCGCTTCAGCCACGCGGGTGGTCTCCTCAACCCCTGCGGATCCGACGTCGAATCCGAAGATCGGAATTTGGCCGTCCTCGGCGTCCGCAGCAAGCAACGGCGAGGCGTCTGATACGGTTTGCCGAATGTCGGGTTTCGGGCGGCTGATCCGTCCTGTGACCGGACGACGATGGAAGGAGAGCCCAATGCCCTATGTCGACGGCTTCTTGCTGGCCGTACCCAAGGCGAATCTCGACGCCTACCGCGCCCTGGCCGAACTGGCGGGGAAGGTGTGGATGGAACATGGCGCGCTCAGCTATGTGGAGTGCCTGGCCGACGATGTTCCCTATGGCGAACTGACCTCGTTTCCCCGTGCGGTTCAGGCCAAGGACGACGAGATCGTGATCTTCTCCTGGATCACCTATCCCGACCGGGCCTCGCGGGATGCGATCAACGCCAAGGTGATGGCCGATCCGCGCCTGAAGTCGGGCGACGCCCCACCGTTCGACGGCAAGCGGATGATCTACGGGGGCTTCGAGGGCTTCGTCAGCCTCTAGCGTCGTCCGGGGCTGACCGGATATCGCAGGCCCAATGCTGCGCGGCCGGGCTCGCGAGGCGCCCCGCGGTTTCCGCGGGCGTTGCAGACCCGGTGCAGACGCCGTCCGCAAGCTGCGTAACGGGGCCGCATTACGCCGAATTATCTTGGACGACCGGGCGGTGCGCGACAGACAGGGGTGGGGACGCGTATCCGGAGCCTGAACCTTGCTGTCCGCCGCCGCCGCACTCGCTCTGGCCGCAGCCCCTCAGGCCGTCCAGGGACCCGAGCTGCCACGGATGCCTCCCATCACGCGGGCGCCGCAGATCACCTATCTGGATCGCTCGGGCGGCTTGATCGGCGTTCGCGGCGGGCGCTACGCGCCGCCGGTGGACGTCTCGAAGCTGCCCGCGCATGTGCCCGCGGCGTTCGTGGCCATCGAGGACCGCCGCTTCTATCAGCACAATGGCTTCGATCCTCGAGGCATCGCCCGCGCCGTGGTCGATGGGATCGGCGCCGGGCGTCCGACCCAGGGCGCTTCGACGATCACTCAGCAGCTCGCCCGGAATCTGTTCCTGACCCAGGAGCGGACGCTGGAGCGCAAGGCGACCGAGCTGGTCTACGCCGTGGAACTGGAGCGGACCTACTCCAAGGCCCAGATCCTCGGCCTCTACCTCAGCCGGGTCTACTTCGGCTCGGGGGCCTACGGGCTGGAGGCGGCGGCCCACCGCTATTTCAACAAGCCCGCGGCGAAACTCAGCCTGAAGGAGGCCGCCATGCTGGCGGGCGTGCTGAAGTCGCCCACCGGCTACAACCCTGTGGATCAGCCCGAGCGCTGCGAGGAGCGGGCCCGCCTCGTGCTGGCGGCGATGGTCGAGACGGGCGCCATCACCGCCGCCCAGCGCGACAAGGCCGTCGTGCAGAAGCCGCGGGTCTGGAAGACGCCGCCGATGGCGTCTGCGCAGTATTTCGTGGACTGGGCGGATGCGGAAGTTCGCCGGATGGTTCCCAAGCCGGCGCGCGACCTCGTGGTCGAGACGACCCTCGACAGCGCGATGTCGGCGGCGGCCGCCGCCGCGGCGCAGGCGACGGTCGCCCGCTACAAGGCCCAGGCGGCCGAGCAGGCGGCCATCGTGGCGCTGGACGGCGGCGGTCGTGTCCGCGCGCTGACGGGCGGGGTCGACCATGCGCGCGCGCCCTACAACCGCGCCGTGACGGCCAGGCGGCAGGCCGGATCGGCCTGGAAGCCGTTCGTGTACCTCACCGCTCTGGAGCAGGGGCTGACGCCCGATACGCCCGTGGTGGACGAACCGGTGACCATCGCCGGCTGGACGCCCGCCAACTATGACGCCGGCAGCTTCCTGGGGCCGGTGACGCTGGAAACGGCGCTGGCCCGGTCGGTCAACACGGTGGCCGCGCGGCTGGCGGACGAGGCGGGCCGGCCGGCCGTGGCCGCCACGGCGCGGCGGCTGGGCATCGTGTCCCCGGTGAACACCGATCCTGCGATGGCGCTGGGGACCAGCCTGGTCTCGCCGCTGGAAATGACCCAGGCCTACGCCGCCTTCGCGAGCGGCGGCGTGCGCGTACAGGCCTACGGCATCGAGCGCATCCGCTCGGGCGGACGGACGATCTACCAGAAGAGCGCCGGCGCCCCTGTTCAGGTGATCGCGAATCCCGCGCTGAGCGAAATGAACCGGATGCTCCGGACGGCGATGACCTCGGGAACCGGGGGCCGCGCGCGAGTGGCGGGTTACGATCTGGCGGGCAAGACCGGCACCACGTCGGACTACAAGGACGCCTGGTTCTGTGGCTACACGGGGAGCTTCGCGAGCTGCGTGTGGATGGGGCGCGACGACGCACGGCCGATGGCCCGCATCAGCGGCGCGACGGCGCCGGCCGAGATGTGGCGGGCCTTCATGACGGCCGCCCTGCCCAGGGTTCCGCGCCAGGCCATCCTGCCCGGCCCGCCGGCGCCGGAGCGGCCCGAGCCGCCCGAAGCCGACGCTTTCGAGGCGGAGCCCGAGGCCGTGGTTCCGGCGGAAGAGGATGCGTCGCCGGTCTTCTGAGGAGGCTCAGGGCGTTCCGGTCGCCGGTCCGGTCCGCCCCTGCTCCGGACGCTCCAGCGTCGGCCACGTCACACCGAGCTGGTCGAGGTAGGTGGGATAGCGGGTTTCGTCGTAATAGAGAGGCCGCATCTGGGGCCGGTAGCGGGCCATGATGTCGGTGTTGATCTCGATCGGCGGCTTGTCGGAAGCCGAGATCATCGGGACGTAGGCCTGATCCTTCTGCTGCACGTCGGTGAAATAGGCCTTGGCCGCCTTGCGCAGGTCGGGGCGGAGCAGGAGGTCGAGCGTGGTCGTGGCCACCACCTTGGCGCCGGCCACCACGCCGTCGTGGGCGATGGGGGTGGCCATCGCGATGGCGCTGGACCAGGCGTGGCCGGGCAGGCCTGGGATGTTGGCGGGATAGAGGATGGTGATGGTGGGGGCGACCCAGGAGACGTCGCCGATGTCGTCCGAGCCCCCGCTCTCGGGCTTCTCGGGCGGGGGCTGGAGTTTGCGCAGCTCGGTGGCGAGGCCATCGGTCTTCTCGGCGCCGATCTCCTTCTGGACGGCCTTGGCGAAGGCCTGCTGGTCGGCGGTCCATTTCGGCAGGCCCACGGCCTGGATGTTGGCGTAGGCGGCCTCGGCCATCGGACGGTTGAAGTGTCGCGGCGCGGCGGTTCCCAGGATGCGGCGTTCGACCCTGGTGTCGGTCATGGTGGCGGCGCCGTCGGCGATGCGGTTGCCGATCTCGTAGAGGGCCGAGATGCCTTTGAAGTCCTGTTCCGGAAATAGTACCAGACCTTGGCCACCTGCGGCACGACGTTGGGCTGGTCGCCGCCGTCCGTGACGACGTAGTGCGAACGCTGCTCGGGCCGGATGTGCTCGCGCCGGAATTCCCAGCCGATGTTCATCAGGGAGACCCCGTCCAGGGCCGAACGCCCCATCCAGGGACGGCCCGCCGAATGGGCCGAGGCGCCCTGGAACGTGTATTCGACCGAGACGAGGCCGGTCCCCGTGGTCGGGCCCCAGGCGGTGGCCAGGTTGTCGCCGACATGGGTGAAGATCACCGCATCCACGTCCTTGAAGACGCCGTCGCGCACCATGTAGGCCTTGCCCGCGAGCAGCTCCTCGGCGACGCCGGGCCACAGCATCAGCGTGCCGCGGATTCCGTCGCGGATCATCAGCTCCTTGACCGCCAGGGCCGCCACCACATTGACCGCGTTGCCCGAGTTGTGGCCCTCGCCGTGGCCCGGGGCGCCTTCGACCTGGGGCTGGCGCCAGGGAATGCCGGGGGTCTGAGAAGCCTTCGGGATGCCGTCGATGTCGGTGCCGATGGCGACGACCGGCCCGCCCTGGCCGTTGGTCCAGGTGGCGGTCCAGCCGGTTGGCAGGCCCGCGACGCCGCGCCGGATGGTGAAGCCGTTCTCTTCGAGGATCTTCGTGATGTAGGCCGAGGTCTCGACCTCGTGGAACGCCAGCTCCCCGAACGAGAAGATCTTGTCGTTCATCTGCTGGGCCAGCTTCGCGCGGGCTTCGACCCCTGCGATGGCCTGCTTCTTCAACACCGGCAGCGGCGCGGCCTGCGCGGCGGTTCCCAGCAGGAGGGCGGCCAGGACCGTGGCTGAGGACTTCAGGTTCATGGTTCGTCTGCCCCCTGCGCGTGCGGGACGTCGGCCCGCCGAAAGCCGACCTTAGCGCAGGCGGGGTCTGCGGCCAGGGCGGTCGACAGGAAAGCGGCCAAAGACTTTGCGGCGCCGTGGTCTTCCGCGAGGACCACGCAACGGATTACATGCGTGACGCCGGCGCGTCCGGCCGATCCCGCCGGACTGGAGACGCCCGCATGGCCCGCGACCGCCTGTTCACCCTGAACGCGATGATGGATCAGGGCGTGATCCCCGTCTTCTATCACCCCGATCCGGCGGTCTGCGTGGGCGTCATCCAGGCCTGCGCCAACGGTGGCGCCAAGTGCGTGGAGTTCACCCATCGAGGCGATTTCGCCGCCGAGGTGTTCCTGGAGGTGACGCGGCACTTCGCCAAGGCCGACCCGAGCGTGGTGATGGGCGTGGGGTCGATCGTGGACGCGCCGACGGCGGCGCTCTACGTAGCCAATGGCGCGAACTTCGTAGTGGGGCCGCTGCTGAACGCGGAGGTGGCGCGGCTCTGCAACCGTCGCATGATCCCCTACAGCCCGGGATGTGCGACACCCACCGAGATCGGCCAGGCTCAGGAACTGGGCTGCGAGATCGTGAAGATGTTCCCCGGCGGCTCGGTCGGCGGGCCCGATTTCGTCAAGGCGGTGCTGGGGCCGATGCCCTGGACCCGGATCATGCCGACCGGCGGCGTGGACGTGACCGAGGCGTCGCTGAAGCCCTGGTTCGACGCCGGCATCGTGGCCTGCGGCATGGGCTCGAACCTGATCACCAAGGCGCTGCTGGAGGCCGGAGACTACGCCGGCCTCGAAGCGCGCGTGGCCGAGACCGTGGCGCGCATCAGGGCGATCCGGGGACGATGAGAGGTGGGGACGGGACGCTGGTGAGCGTGCGACGGGTGGGCGCGCGGTGGGCGACCCGCGTCGGACCCATCGGCGGCTGGACGGAGCGCGCCTCCCGGGTGGCTGCGATGTCGGCCCCCAGTGACAGCGCCCGAGCGGAGGCGCTTTGAGTTCTGTCGATACGATCCTGTTTCTGTTGCTGGCCGTGGTGGTCAGCGGCTCGCTCGCGCGGCTGATCCGGTTGCCGCTTCCGCTTGTCCAGGTGGGCCTCGGGGCGGTGATCGCCCTGTCTGCCGTGCCGACGGTCGAGCTCCAGCCCGAGCTGTTCTTTCTGCTCTTCCTGCCGCCGCTCCTGTTCCTCGACGGTTGGCGCATCCCCAAGGCCGACCTGCTGCGTGATCGGGCGATGGTGCTGGAACTCGCCATCGGCCTGGTGATCCTGACGGTTCTTGGGGTGGGCCTGATGATCCACTGGATGATTCCGGCCATGCCCCTGCCGGTCGCGTTCGCCCTGGCGGCCGTCATCTCGCCCACCGATCCCATCGCGGTGTCGGCCATCGCGTCCCGCACCCCCATTCCCCGACGGGTCATGCACATCCTCGAGGGCGAGGCGCTGCTCAACGACGCATCTGGCCTGGTGTGCATGCGCTTTGGGGTGGCGGCGATGCTCACGGGGACCTTTGTGATTCAGGACGCGATCCTGACCTTCGCCTGGCTGGCTGCGGGGGGGATCGCCGTGGGGGTGGGAGTCACCTGGGCCGTATCGGTCGCCAAGGGTTGGCTGACGCGCAGGCTGGGCGAAGACACCAGCGCCCAGATCCTCATCAGCCTCCTGATCCCTTTCGGCGCCTACCTCGCCGCCGAGCACCTCCAGTGTTCCGGCATTCTGGCGGCGGTGGCCGCGGGCGTGACCATGGGGTTCACCGAACAGACCGGCCGCGCCTTGGCGGTCACGCGCGTCCGCCGGGCCGCCGTCTGGGACGTGGTCCAGTTCGCCGCCAACGGCGTCATCTTCGTGCTGCTGGGCGAGCAGATGCCGGGTCTGCTGGGCAAGGCCAGCGAGACGGTGCGCGCCACGGGGCATGCCGAAGTGTGGTGGCTCGCCGTCTACGTGCTGGCGATCAGCCTGGCGCTGGGCGTCATGCGGTTTGCGTGGGTCTGGGCCTCGCTGCGTCTGACCTGGTTCCGGGCCAGGCGTCGCGGCGAGCGGCCGCAGCGCGTAAGCCTGCGGCTGGTGGCGGCCATGTCGCTGGCGGGCGTGCGCGGCGCGATCACCCTGGCCGGCGTCCTGACCTTGCCCCTGGCGATGGCCGACGGTTCGGTGTTCCCGGCTCGCGACCTGGCGATCTTCCTGGCCGGAGGCGTCATCCTGGTTTCGCTGGGCGTGGCCAGCGTGGGTCTGCCCCGCGTGCTGAGAGGGCTGGAGCCGCCGCGCGAGCCCTCGCATCAGGTCGAGATCGACGAGGCGCGCGTGGCGGCGGCGCAGGCCGCGATCCGGGCGATCGAAGCGGCCCAGCACGACCTCAGCGTGGGCCGTGACGACACCGACGTCTACATCGACGCCGCCTCACGGATCATGGAACTCTACCGTAACCAGATCGACGGTCGGGTCGGCACACCCGAGGCGGCGGCGGTCTCGCGCCGGACCGAGCAGATCGAGCGCCAGCTCCGGCTCGTCGGGTTGCAGGCGGAGCGTGACGAAATCTTCCGGCGCGCCCGCGCCCGCGAGATCGAAGACGAACCGGCCCGGAAACTCGTGCGCGACATCGATCTTCTGGAAGCGCGCTACACCGGCTGACGATCCCGCCCATGCCGAGCCGCCGGCGCCTCCTGGCTATGCGGCGCGGCGCCCGTCGGATCAGGGCGCGACGATGGCGAGAAGATGAGCGTCCGGCATCGCCTTGCCGTTTGTCGCGGGATCATGGCTGACGGCGTACGGCGGTACGCTATGCTGGTCGCCCCGGCCCACGCCGGTTCACCGAGGAAAGCATGATGGACATGACGCCGGCGGCCGCCGTCGCCCGGGGGGCGGGAGACGCCGTTCGCTATCTGGAGGATCTGCTCGACGAGGTGATCGCGTATCTGGACGGCGACGAGGCGGCGGCTCTTGTTCGCCGCGCTCGCGAGACGGCCGGACAGGACGACGAGGAGGCGCTGGAGACCCTGTTCTCGGGCCTGCGCCCGGACCAGGCGGTGTATCTGGCGCGCGCCTTCACCTGCGCCTCGATGCTTTCGAACCTGGGCGAGGACGTGGCCGGGCGCCGCCGCGCCATCGAGGCCGAGGAGAATCCCGGCGAACTGCCGCGCACCCTGGCCGAGGCGGTGGACCGGCTGGGCGAGCGCTCGGCCGCCCGCCTGGTTCCGCGGATGGCCGTGGCGCCCGTGCTGACCGCACATCCGACCGAGGTGCGCCGCCGTGCGGTGGTCGAGCGCGAGGCCGAGATCGCGCGGCTGATGTCGCTGCGCACCCACCGGCTGCCGACGCATATCGAGCGGCGGCTGCGCGAAGACCTGTTCCGCGAAGTGGCTTTGCTCTGGAAGGCGCGGATGCACCGGCCCGAGCGGATCAGCCCGGCCGACGAGATTCGCAACACGCTGGCGATCGTCCGCCGCTCGATCTTGCCGGCGCTGACCGAGATCTATGACGATTGGAGCGAGCGGTTCGAGACCGCGACACCGTTGCGGCTGGGGTCCTGGCTGGGCGGTGACCGTGACGGCCATCCGGGCGTCAACGACGAGACCCTCAGATTGGCGTTGCGCTCGCAGGCGCGGTTGATCCTCAACCACTACTTCGACGAGGTCCGGCGGCTGTGGTTCGACCTCGCCGTGACGTCCGAATTGGCGCCGGCCAGCGCCGGGGTGATCGCCCTGGCCCAGGCCTCCGCGGATCCTTCGGTGCATCGCCAGGACGAGCCCTATCGTCAGGCGTTGCAGGAGGTGTCGGACCGGCTCTCCGCCACCACCGACCGTTTGGCGGGAACCGCCTGGGGCAGCCGCTCGCCTGCGTATTCGAGCGCGGCCGAGTTCGTGGCCGACCTGGAGACCCTCCGCCAGTCGATCCGCAAGCATCTGGGCGAGCGGGCTGTGGGCGCCCGGCTGCGCACCCTCATCGCCCTGGCGAGAGCCTGTGGGTTCCACCTGCTGTCGCTGGACCTGCGTCAGAACGCCGACGTCCACGAGCGGATGATCCACGAGCTGTACGTCCGCGCCAGCGTGAACATCGACTATCTCGGCTCGGACGAAGCCGAGCGCGTGCGGGTGCTGACCAAGGAGCTCAGCCACGACCGGCCGTTGCGCTCGCCGTTTCTGGACTACAGCGACGAGACCATGCGCGAACTGGCGACGCTGGACGCCGCGGCGGAGGCGGTGCGGCTGTATGGCGAGCAGGCCCTGGGGGCTTACATCGTCTCGAAGACGGCCACGCTGTCCGACATCCTCGAGCCGCTGGTGCTGATGAAGCAGGCGGGTCTGGTGCAGGGCGGCGAGAAAGGGCGCAGCGCCGTGCGCGTCACCCCGCTGCTGGAGACCATCGCCGATCTGGAGAACGGACCGGACCTGCTGCATCGATGGCTGGACGCCGCGGTCCCCGAAGCGATGTTCGGCGAACCCGGCCGGCGCGAGGTGATGCTGGGCTATTCCGACTCCAACAAGGACGGCGGCTACGTGGCCTCGCGCCACAACGTCGCCAAGGCGGCTCAGGCATTGTCGGCCGCGGCGTTGGCGCGCGGCGTCGAACTGTCCTTTTTCCATGGGCGCGGGGGGTCGGTGGGCCGCGGCGGAGGGCCGGCGGCCGAGGCCGTGATGGCCCAGCCGCCCGGCACGGTGAGGGGACGCATGCGCCTGACCGAACAGGGCGAGATGATCTCGCGCCGCTTCGGCGACCAGCCCACCGCCCGCCGGAATCTGGAGAGTCTGGCGGCGGCGGTGTTGATGGCCAGCGCGCGGACCGACGGCGCCGAGCCCGTGGCGCCGGCGTTGGAGACGCTGGCCCAGGCGTCGTTCGGCGCCTATCGCACGCTGGTCTACGACGACCCTGGCTTCGAGGCGTTCTTCTGGGGCGCCACGCCGATCGCCGAGATCGTGGGCCTGAACATCGGCAGCCGCCCGGCGTCACGCACGCCCAGCCGGCGGATCGAAGACCTGCGGGCCATCCCGTGGGTGTTCTCGTGGTCGCAGGCGCGGTTCATGCTGCCGGCGTGGTTCGGCTTCGCGGGCGGCGCGCGGCGGGCGGGTCTGGATGCAGCGGCCCTGCGCGGACTGACCGAGGATCAGGTCTTCGCGAGCCTCGTCTCCAACATGGAGGTGGCGTTGGCCCAGTCGGACATGGCGATCGCCGCCAAGTACGCCGCCCTGCACCCGGCCGGCCGGTCGATCTTCGAGGCGATCCGGGCCGAGCACGACGCGGCCGTCGAACTCGTGCTGGCGATCCGCGGGGGGACGCGCTTGCTCGACAATCACCCGGAGATGGCCGAGTCGGTGGCGCTGGCGGCCGAGGTGGTGGATCCGTTGAACCACCTGCAACTCGAACTTCTCGCCAGGCGGCGCGCGGGCGATGAGGACCCCCAGATCAAGCTGGCCATCCAGCTCACGGTGGCGGGGATCGCGTCCGGCCTGCGCAACACCGGCTGACGTCGCCGCGACTTCGCCATACGCCCGCCGCGAAACTCGTCCAACGGGACACCATGCGCAACAGCCTGATCCTGGTCGCCGTCCTCTTCGCGCCCGCCGCCGCCGCCGCGGCCGATCCGATCCAGGAGGCGCGGTCGGCCACCGGAGCCTGCCTGTCGGCGATCCTGGAAGGTGCGCCGGTCGGGGACATCGACGGCAGCGACGTCTCGATCCGTCGCGGCCAGGACCCGGTGAGCTGCACCGTTCGCGTGACGGCCGGCGAGCCCGTGGTCATCAAGGACGTAGTGCAGTCGGCGATCAAGCGGCGCAGCGAGATCTTCGCACCCGCGCGCACCGCCTGGGAGCCCGGCGACTGGGCCTCGCGCGAGACCTGGTGCAACCTGCCGGGACGCCGCGCCGTGTCCGTCTTCGTCAGCACGGCCAAGCCGGGCCGCCAGCCGGTGCTGACCGCCACCGTGTTCGAGGCCGCCGAACGCGACGACCGCTGCGATCGGGACCTGGGTGTCCAGAGCGTGGCCACGGTCGAGCCCACGACCGAAGCGACGGCCGCCGCGCCGGTCATCCAGATCCCCGCGCCGGCCGCCAAGCCACAGAAGAAGGGCTGGCTTTCCCGCTTGCCCGGGTTGGGGAAGAAGGACTGACGGCGCGCCCAGCCCTTTCGTTGCGAAGAAAGCCGGCATAGGGGCTTCCACGGCGTCACGGGTTCGTTCCAGGATGAAGCGGATATTGGGGGAGGGGACGATGACCGACAGGCTCTTGGACCGCGACTGGGCGCTGATCCGGGTGACGAAGCGGGACGACACCGTGGAGGTGGCGTTGGCGCGACCCGAGGCGCGCAATGCGCTGAACGGCGAACTCATGGCCGAGTTGACCGAGGCGGCCGTGGAACTGCGGCTGCGCACGGACGTCCGGGCCGTGGTGCTGACGGGCGGCGAGACGTTCTTCTCGGCCGGCGCCGATCTCGGCGCGAGCCAGCAGCGCCTGGCTCAGCCAAGCTTGATCGAGAACCGCCGGTCGGTGATGGCGGGGCCGGACATGTGCCGCGCCTGGAGCGAGATCGAGGCCGTCACCATCGCCGCCATCGAAGGCTACTGCATCGGCGGAGCCGCCGCGCTGGTGCTGTCGTGCGACTTCCGGGTGATGGGCCAGAGGGCCTATCTGCGGCTGCCCGAGGTCCCGCTGGGCATGAACATGAGCTGGCGGTCGATCCCAAGGATCGCGGCGCTGGTGGGCCCGTCGCGGGCCAAGCAGTTCGTCATGTTCGGCGAGCCCTGCGACGCCGCGACAAGCCTGGCCTGGGGCTTCGCGGACGAGGTCGTCGAGGCCGGCGGCGCGCTGTCGGCGGGACGGCGCTGGGCCGACAAGGTGGCCGCCCTTCCGCCCCTGCCGATCCGGATGACCAAGGAGGCGGTGAACGCCGTGGCCAACGCCACCGCCCAGGCGTCGATCTACATGGACCGCGACCAGTATCTCCTGGCGACCAGCACGCAGGATTTCCGCGAGGGCGTGGCCGCTTTCCGCGAGAAGCGGCCGGGCCGGTTCACCGGAGCCTGAACCTCAGGCGTTGCGCGCCATCAGGCCGCCGTCGACGGGGATGGTGACGCCGGTGATGTAGGAGGCGGCCGGCAGGCACAGGCTGAGCGTCATGTGCGCCACCTCGTCCGGACGGCCGTAGCGGCGCATGGCGGTGCGGCGCCTGGCGAAGGTCTGCTTGTCGGTCTCGGAAATGGCTTCGGTCATTCCGGTGAGGATGGGGCCCGGGCAGATGCAGTTGACGGTGATCCCCTCGGGGCCAAGTTCGACGGCCAACGCGCGGGTGAGGCCGGTGACGGCGGCCTTGGCGGCGGAATAGGGGCTGTCGCGGCTTGTGGCGCCCAGCGCCTCGGTCGAGGCGATGTTGACGATCCGCGGGGCTTCGGACTGGCGCAGATAGGGCAGGGCGGCGCGCACGACGCGCTGGTGAGACGTGACCAGAACGTTCATCGCCCGATCCCAGATGTCGTCGTAATTATCGGAATCTATGGGTGAAAAGGCCGAAATTCCAGCGTTGTTCACGACGATGTCCAGGCGTCCGAACTTCAGCGCCACGGAATCCACCACGTCCCGGATCGCCTGGGGGTCGGCCACGTCCAGCGCCCAGGCTTCGGCGACCCCGCCTGACTGTCGGATCGCTTCGGCGACGGGGCCGGCGGTTTCGAGCTTCAGGTCGGTGACGGCCACATGGGCTCCCTCGGCGGCGAAGACCTCGGCGGTGGCCCTGCCCATCCCCGAAGCGGCCCCGGTGACGAGGACGACGGAGCCGGCGACGGATCGGGTGGTCATGTCTAACGTCCCTGGAAAACGGGCGGCCGCTTCTCGAGGAAGCTGGCGACGCCCTCCTTGTGGTCTTCGGTCTGCATCAGCAGGCGGATCTTCTCGATGGCCCAGGCCCCGATCTCGCGTGGGTCGCCGTAGGCGTATTTCGACAGCCCGGCCTTCAGGTGGCGCACGGCCAGCGGCGGATTGGCGGCGATGCGGCCGGCCAGCGCCCGGGCTGCGGGCAGCAGGTCAGCGTGCGGGGCCACCTGGGTGACTAGGCCGATGCGCAGAGCCTCGGCCGCGTCGATCACATCGCCGGTGAAGAGAAGTTCGGCCGCCTTGGCCGGGCCGACGATGGCCGGCAGGCGGTAGAACCCGCCCACGTCGCAGACCAGGCCGCGCTTGACGAACAGCTCGCCGAACTTCGCGTCCTCGGAGGCGATGCGGATGTCGGCGAAGAGAGCCAGTTCCATTCCCCAGCCCACGGCTGCGCCGTTGATGGCGGCGATGATCGGCTTGTCGCATTCCAGGGCCGCGATGGCGGCCGGGGTGGCGTTGAAGGTGACGGGCATGGGCGTGCGCGACACGGGCCTGGGGCCGGCCATGATCTCGCCCACGTCGTCGCCGGAACAGAACGCCGGATCGGCGCCCGTGACGATCAGACACCGGACCTCGGGATCGGCCGCGGCCGCGCGCAGGCTCTGCTCCAGTTCGTCATAGGCCGGATAGTTGAGCGCGTTGCGACGATGCGGCCGGTTCAGCGTGATCGTGGCCACATGGTCCTCGAGCGTCACCAGGGTGTGCTCGAAGCGGGCGCTCTTCTCGGTCAGCGAGACCATCGGCGCATCCTCCCGCCGCCAGTGTTCGCGCCGACCGTGGGCGGGTCAACGGTGACCTGGGGGCAGGATCGCACAGGCTCAGCTCAGGCCGTGGGCGGCGGCGCGCGCGGTATGGTCGCGCCGGATCTTCAGGAGCGGATTGGGCGTCGGCTCGGCCACCTTCCGCAGCCGGTTACGGTCCAGATGGTGGAACGGCTCGTCGCGGCCGCGCACCTGGAGCACCGTGTCGGAGACGTAGCTCCAGTCGCCGTCGGGATGCAGCGTGACATCCAGGGTGTAGGCGTCGGTGCGGAACGCCCATTCCAGGAAGTCGGTCGAACAGATTCCGTAGCCGGGGCCGCCGCGCCGGGCCTCCACGACGATGCGGTCGGCGTCGCGTGCGGCGTGGCCGCGGGCCAGCGCGACCTGTCCACGCGGGATGGAAAGGGTCTGCATCACCAGGCCCGTGGCCGGCTCCCATAGCCAGTGGCCGACCTGATCGTGGAAGGTGGTGTCCTCGTCGCTGGCCACGATGTGCACGTGATAGCGAAGGCCGTAGAAGAGTTGCGGCCCATTCGGTTGCGGGTCGATCGGCTGCATCTCGATCCGCTCGAGATAGGATCGCTGCTCGGGACCGTCGGCCTTGGGGTTCACGTCCACTCCCTTGAGCCCTTCCCAGATTCCCGCCAGCCGGCGCAGGGGGCCGAGGTTGGCCAGGGTGTCGGGATCGATGTCTTCCGGCTCGGTGAAGATGTCGTCGGGAAAGTCGTGCATGTCGCCCTCGAGTGATCGGATCGCGGTTTCCGGTTAGCGCCTTGGCGGCCCGGCGCAAGCGTCCGGCGCCGTCGCAGACCCTGCCGTATGGTCATCCTTGCCAGGGCGGGCGCCCGCGACGAAGCATGGCCGCCAAACAGGCGTTTGGGAGGTGTTCATGCCGGAGTTCCGCACGGTCGACGCGGGCCAGGTGAAGATCCGCGCGGCGATCGAGGGCGAGGGGCCTCTGGTGGTCATGGTCCACGGCTTTCCCGAGAGCTGGTGGTCTTGGCGGGACCAGATCGGCCCGATCGCCCAGGCGGGCTACAAGGTCGCCGCCATCGATGTGCGGGGGTACGGCGGCTCGGACAAGCCGCATTCCATCGAGGCCTACGACATGGAGGCCCTGACCGGCGACGTGGCGGGGGTGATCGACGCGCTGTCGCCCGACGGCAGGGCCATCCTGATCGGTCACGACTGGGGGGCGCCCATCGTCTGGAACACCGCACTCTCGCGACCCGAGAAGATCCGCGCCGTGGCGGGGCTGTCTGTGCCGTTTACGGGCGTGCCGCAGCGGCCGTTCACCGAGATCTTCAAGGAGGCGTTCACCGACAAGGGGATCTTCTTCTATCAGGCCTGGTTCCAGAACGTCGGCCCGCCCGAGGCCGAGGCCGAGGCGGATGTGCGCGGCTTCCTGCGGAAGTTCTACTATGGCATCTGCGGCGACGCGCCGGCCGGAACGTGGCCGATGAAGAAGCACGGCGCGTCCCTGTTGGAGGGCATGGTCGATCCCGACCCGTTCCCCGCCTGGCTGACCGACGACGAACTGGACTACTACGTCTCGGAATTCGAAGGCTCGGGCTTTCGGGGGCCGATCAGCCGCTACCGCAACCACGAGCGTGACTTCGCCTGGTTGCAGCAGTTCAACGGCCGCAAGCTGGAGATGCCGACGCTGCTGATCGGCGGCGACCGCGACCCGGCGTTCAACGGCTTCGGTCGCATCCCCGACCCCGGCGTCCTCATGCGGGCGTTCGCGACCGACCTGCGCGACGTTCACGTGCTGCCGGGCTGCGGGCACTGGACCCAGCAGGAGCGGCCTGAAGAGGTGAACCGGCTCCTGCTCGACTGGCTGAAGGGACTTTAGGCGATGGCGGACCTGGAGCTGCGGCAGGACGGCGACGTGGTGTGGGCCACGATGAACCGGCCCGACAGGCTGAACGCGTTGAACCGCAACCTGGTGAAGGAGCTGCGGGAATTCTTCGTCGATCTCTACTGGCGGCGCGACGTCCGAGTGGTGGTCCTGTCCGGCGCGGGCACGGCGTTCTGCGCCGGCCTCGACCTGAAGGAGCGGGGCGACAACGCCGACGGCCGCTCGATCGGCTCCGGCCTGACCCGCCAGCGCGAGATCAGCGAGATCGTCATCGCCATGCGGCGCTGCCCGCAGCCCATCGTGGCGTGCGTGGATGGCGCCGCGGCGGGCGGCGGCTTCGCCCTGGCGCTGGCGTCCGATGTGCGGATCGCCACGCCGAGAACGCGAATGAACGCCGCCTTCATCCGCATCGGCCTGTCCGCCTGCGACATCGGGGTGAGCTACTTCCTGCCGCGCATGGTCGGTTCGTCGGTGGCGGCCGAGTACATGCTGACCGGCCGTTTCCTCGACGCGAAGCGGGCCTATGAGCTGGGCCTGGTGAGCCGGGTGGTCGAGCCCGAACAGATGGCGGCCGAAGCGCAGGGGTTCGTGGACGACATGCTGCACGCCACCCCGCTGGGCCTGCGCCTGACCAAGGAGGCGCTGAACCACGCCATCGACGCCCAGGGACTGGAGGCCGCCATCGCCATGGAGGACCGCAACCAGATCCTGGCGAGTTCGGACGGCGACTTCCAGGAGGGCGTTCGGGCGTTTCTGGAGAAGCGCAGGCCGCAATACACCCGGAGAGAAGGGTAGCGAGATGGGTGAAATCGAGCTGTGGCATTGTCCCGACGCGCGTTCGTTCCGCCCGCTCTGGGCGCTTGAAGAACTGGGGCTTGAGTATCGTCTGCACCTGCTGCCGTTTCCGCCGCGGGTGCGCGAGCCGGCCTATCTGGAGGTCAATCCGCTGGGCACGATCCCGGCGATGAGGGACGGTGGGACCTTCATGACCGAGAGCGCGGCGATCGTGCAGTATCTGGCGACCCGCTACGGGCCGAGCGACCTGGCCGTGGGCGCGGACGATGCCGCCTATGGCGCCTGGTTGAACTGGCTGCATTTCGGCGAGGCCACCCTCACGTTCCCGCAGACGCTGGTGCTGCGCTATCGCCAGTTCGAGCCGGGCAAGGCCGAGGTGGTCGCGGACGATTACGCCCAGTGGTTCCTGAGCCGCCTGCGGCATGTGGACCGTGCGCTGGCCAAGGGCGACTGGTTGTGCGCCGGACGGTTCACGGCGGCCGATATTTCCGTGGGTTACGCCCTTCTCCTTGCGCGGCAGCTGAAGCTGGACGCGAAATTCTCGCCGGCGATCCAGGCCTACTGGACGCGAGTCTCCGAGCGGCCGGCGTTCAAAGCCGCCAAGGCCGCCCAGAAGATGGATCTGTCGGAGGCGCTCCGGTCATGATCCGCCTCTACGACCATCCGCTCTCGCCCTACGCCCAGAAGGTCAAGATCTCGCTGCGCGAGAAGGGGCTGGCGTTCGAGGTGGAAACGCCCGGCGGCCTTGGGGCTGGCGGCGCCAGCGGCGAATTCGTCGCCGCGAGTCCGCGCGCGGAAGTTCCGGCGCTCGTGGACGGCGAGGTTCGGCTCTTCGATTCCACCATTATCCTGGAGTACCTGGACGACGCCTATCCCCAGCCCGCCATGCGACCTGCCTCCGCCCCCGAACGCGCCCGCGTGCGGATGCTGGAAGAGGTGATGGACACCCACTACGAGGCGATTAACTGGGGGCTCTCCGAGATCCGCTGGTTCCGCCGGGCCGAGGGCGCCGCCGCCGAAGCCCTGACGGCGGCGGCCCGGCGCCAGACCGCGGGATTCCATGCGTGGCTGGAGGGTCAGCTCGGCGAGCGCGAATGGTTCAACGGCGCGGACTTCGGCTGGGGCGATCTTTCGGTGGTTCCGTATCTGAACGGCTCGGCAGGTCACGGTTTGCCGCCCCCCGAGGGGTCGAGGCTGGCCGCCTGGCTGGGTCGGGCCAACGCGCGGCCATCGGTTGCCGCCTGCGCCGCCGACATCGCCCGGCTGAACGCGGCCGGCGCCACGATGCCGAACGTCGCCGAACTGGTGGCGAAGGGCCTCTTCAAGCGCGAATACCGGGATCACCGCCTGGAATGGATGATCAAGTCCGGCGGTCTCGACGTCGTCGCGAACGGGCTGGAGCGCGACAACATCCGCTTCGCGCCCGATTTCGGCTGACCGAGCGGACCCATTGGGATTTCCGAGCCGTACGGTGACGGTCGCCGGATGATTTCCGCGCCTCAGCCCAAGCGAAGTTCGGCGTGAGCCTAGCCCTGGGGCTCCCATAGCAATTCGTCCGCGACGAGATCGGGGTGCGAGGCGTGGAGGAAGCGGCCGCCGTCCTCCACGCCGACCCGGCGATGACCCGGCAGTGCGGCTTCCCAGACGGCGTCGGCGTCTCCTGGACGGTAGAGAACGTCGTGCGCGCCGACGAGGCGCGTCCACCGTGAGCCGTCGGGCAGCGGTGGGGGCGTCCAGGTCAGATAGTTCCGTTGCTCGAACACGAAGCCCCAGGTCGACCTGAGCGGCGCGAGGCGGGCCGATTCCACATAGTCGTCCACGATATCGGGGCAGGCCATCAGGGCCGTATCGGGTGCGCTGCCCCTCAGGGCGTCCCGCGTCAGCCGCTCGTAGACCCTGGGGCTGGCGCGCTGGGCGAGGAAGCGAGCCAGCGGCTCGATCAGATGAGGGTGGCGCGTGAACGTGCGCTTGGCCCCGTTCAGGAAGCCGTCCCAACGGCTGTCGAGGGCGTACGGGGTGAACGGATTCACCAGGACCACGCGCCTGAGGCGTTCGGGACAGCGGCGCCCGAGCGCCGTGGTGACGTACTCCCCGCCCCGGGCCAGGATGCGGACCCGCTTGAGGTCGAAGGCGTCCATCACGGCGAGCACATCGTCGGCCGCGGTTTCCGGGCCGTCGTGCGGCGGTGGGTCGGTCAGGCCGAAGCCCGGGCGCTCGATCGCGATGGGCCGCAGGCCGCGGGCGTGAAGGGCGCGCACCAGGCCCCGGTCCAGCAGACTGCCGGTCGTGGCGCTATGAAACAGGAGGACGGGATCGCCGCTGGCGGGGCCGAAATCGGAAAGGGCGATCCTGCCCGCGCCGCCGGGACGGTTGACGAAACGCAGCGGCCGCAGCGCGCCCCAGGAGGCGCCCACCGTCACGTTCGGGTTGCCGGCCAGGCCCATCAGGACCACGGCCTCGGTGGTCAGCCGGCTGAGATCGGTGGCGCTGCGCAGGTCGAAGCGGCCGAACAGGAGCTTCAGTTCGTCCTTGATCGTATGTTCGCTGATCCGCAGCGTCGCCGCCGCTTCGTTCCGGGTCAGCCCCAGGGCCATGAGGACGCAGGTCGAGGCGGCGCGTTCCGAGAGGCCCAGCGCCGAGGACAGGCCGATCGCCTGGCTGAGTTGCAGGTCGCCGCCGCCGACGGCGGCGTGCAACAGGCGCACAAGGTCTGTCTGCCGCGCCGCGCCGGCCTTGCGCAGCGCGAGCTTGAGCGCCTTTCTCGCGGTCTCGTATCCGCAACCGGCCCGCCGGGCGGCCTCGACCAGGTCTCCGCCCGAGATCAGACCCAGCATCACCCGGGCTTCAAGCGGCGTGAGACGCCAACTGTCGAGGGCGCGCCCCGCCACGTGACGATCCTCGAACGGGCGATAGCCGATCATGGCGAAGCCGCCGGGCGGTGAGGTCGCCAGGATGGCCCGGACCTCGTCGGGCAGGGGCCATGCGAGGGAGGTGTCGACCGCGGTGGCGAGGACGACGGTCGTCGCGCCGTCAGCGGCGGTCAGGGGGGCGAGTGCGGGGCCGCCGCTCCGCAGAGCCTGCGAGGCCGCTTCAGACGCCTCGTCCGCGTCGAACCAGCCGGCGAAACGTGCGTCCCGCGCCGCCAAACCGCCCCGGCGATCGAACACCCCGACGGCGAGGGCTCGCGCGGGAAGCGTGATCGGCGCCCCGCCGATCCGCGGCTGCGCGGGTTCGATGGACCGGTCGACGGCGCGGAGGAACCGTGCGGCCTCCGCGTCGTCGGATTCGAGATCCGATGCTGTCCGCGCCATGTCCGGGATATTGGAGCGACCCACGGGGTTCAGTTCAAGGAGCATCGCTCCCTGCGTGCAAGACGGGCGCCGCTGGGGCAGGCGTCTCGGTCCGTTGACGTGGCGTCGTCGTTGAACCCGGGCGCGGTTGGCCTAGGGTTGGCGGCGAACCGACAAGGGAGGATGGGCATGAGCCCCGCCGACGATCACGCGGCCCCCGCGGCCGGCGAGATGCCGCCGCCCTTCAGGACGCTGCCCCGGAAGACGCGGGACGTGTCGGTCGGGACCAGGGCCGATTGGACGCACGACATCCGCTCCAACCATCCGCCGGGCGAGAGACCGCGCTTGATCGCGCACCGGCTGGCCGAAAAGCGCTATGTGAACCAGCGCGCCAAGCTGGAGCGGCGGCAGGCCCTTGTGGACGACTCCACGCGGATCCGCCCGGACCGGGCCTGGTGATGGTGTGACGATGCCGGAGCTGATCCTACACCACTACGACACCTCGCCTTTCTCGGAGAAGGTGCGGCTGATGCTCGGGATCAAGGGGCTGGCATGGCGTTCGGTGATCCAGCCGGTGATCATGCCCAAGCCGCACCTGATCCCGCTGACGGGCGGCTATCGGCGGATACCCGTGATGCAGATCGGGGCGGACATCTACTGTGACAGTCAGGTGATCCTGGCCGAGATCGAGCGCCGGTTCCCCGATCCGCCCACGGTGCGCGGGGCCGACTGGGCGGTGAACCTCTGGGCCGACCGCCTATGGTTCCAGGCCAGTGTGGCGGTGATCTTCGCCGAGATCGGCGATGCGATCCCCAAGGCGTTCGCCGATGATCGCGAGAAACTCTCCGGGCGGCCGTTCGATGTGAACGCCATGAAGGCCGCGGCGCCCCTCATGCGGAATCAGTGGCGCGCCTACGCCGCCTGGATCGACGCGGGGCTGAAGGATGCCGACTTTCTGGGTGGGGCCGCGCCGGGGCTCTCGGATGTGGCCGCCTGGATGAACGTGTGGTGGCTGGCCGGCGCTTCGGCGCGCAGCTTCGACGATCTCACCGCCGACCTGACCCGCCTGCGGGCCTGGCGCGAGCGGGTCCGGAGCCTGGGCCACGGCCGGCGCTCGGAGCTCGATCCCGCCGAGGCGACGGAAATCGCCCGCGCCAGCGCGCCGGCAGGCAGGACAGGTGTCGATATCGACGACCCGTCGGGCTTCGTCGCCGGCGACGCCGTGGTCGTCCAGGCCGACGACTACGGTCGTGATCCCATCGAGGGTGTGCTGGCGGGCCTGACCCACGATCGCATCGTCATCGCGCGCGACGCTTCGGACGCGGGCGCCGTCCACGTGCATTTTCCGCGCGCCGGCTATGTGCTGGCCCGCCGCTAGAGGAAGACAACCATGAATGACCGGGTTCAGATCGACATCGTCGACGGTGTGGCCGACGTCCGCCTCGTGCGGGCCGACAAGATGAACGCCCTGGACAACGCCATGTTCGACGCCCTGATCCAGGCCGGCGAGCGCCTGAAGGGCGAGGCGGCGGTGCGCGCCGTGGTGCTGTCGGGCGAGGGCCGGGCGTTCTGCGCCGGGCTGGACACCTCGAATTTCGGTGCGATGGCGTCGGGAGAACGCTCAGGCGGGCAGGGGACGGCCGGTGCCCTGGTCACCGACAACCGCACGCCGGGCGGCTCGAACCGGGCGCAGCATGCGGTGATGGTCTGGCGCGAGATTCCCGTGCCCGTGATCGCGGCCGTTCACGGGGTGGCCTACGGCGGCGGCTTTCAGCTCGCCCTGGGACCGGACATGCGGTTCGTCACTCCGGATGTGAAGCTGTCGGTCTTCGAGATCCGCTGGGGCCTGGTGCCGGACATGGCGGGCCTGGTGCTGATGCGCCAGCTCGTCCGAGACGACATCGCCCGCGAACTGACCTATTCGGGCCGCATCTTCGATGGGGAAGAGGCCGTGCGCATCGGCATGGCCACCCGCGTCATGGCCGATCCGCGCGCCGAGGCCCTGGCGTTCGCCCGGGAGGCGGCCGGCCGCAACCCCCACGCGATGCGCGCCGCCAAGCGGCTGCTGAACCTGGCCGCCGAGGCCGATCAGCGCGAGATGCTGATGGAGGAGAGCCGCGAGCAGACGGCTCTCATCGGCTCGCCCAACCAGGTCGAGGCGGTGCGGGCGAACATGGAGAAGCGCGCGCCCAGCTTCAGCGAGGCTGAAATCTAAGGGGCCGTTCGCTTCGGAAAAGGCCGAAGTCCGCCCAGCACGTTGGCGGGGCGGACGACCCTGGGCCCATCGGGCGGGGCGCGATACGCCGCGTTCCCGCCCGACGCCGGATGGCGTCCCACCAAGTGGGTTTCGCCATCACGCGGGCCTCGTCATCCGGGACGTCCGGATCGGGCGTTCAGTTGGCGGCCATCTGCGAGCCGGCGACGCGGGCCAGGGCCGGGTCGTTCACCGTGTCGACGGCGGTCCTCACCGCATATTTGTAGCAGGACGCATACATTTCGCGCGGGAACGAGGCGCCGACGACGGCCCGGTTGCAGACCTTCTTTGCGGCCTTGGCGATGTCGGCGTGGAGTTGCTCGGGGGTCTTGCCCTCGGTGGAGACTTTCATCGATTGGGCAGTGGCCGGGCCGGCGATCAGCGCGGCGGCGGCGGCGATGGTGAGAAAACGGATCATGTCTGGTTTCCGGTGCAGGGGGTTTCAACAACCCCTTTCCGGCGTTCCTCTCAGGCTGCGGCCGGTGACTGACGCCCGGGCTCGCCGCTTGTGATCCCAGAGATTCCGCGATCCTCCAGCGCGCGCAAGTCCAAATTTGTGGCGTCGCAGCAAGAATGTTGCGGCGCAAAACAAATGATCAGTTATCGCCGTTCAGTCAGGTGGCGCTGGTCCCCTGGAGCTGACGCCCTGGCGCAGTGGCGGGTGCGGCCTGCCTACCTGCCGGGTCTTGTCCCCGAGCCGCGTCACCCGCGTCCGACGAACGGCATCTGGGTGGCCATGACGGTCATGAACTGGACGTTGGCCCCGAGCGGCAGGCCGGCCATGTATAGTACCGCGTCGGCCACGGCCTTCACGTCCATGACTGGCTCGGGCTTGAGCGTCCCGTCGGCTTGCGGGACGCCTCGGGCGATCTGCCGGGTCATGTCGGTCGCAGCGTTGCCGATGTCGATCTGGCCGCAGGCGATGTCGTAGGCCCGCCCGTCCAGCGACGTGGACCGGGTGAGGCCGGTGATGGCGTGCTTGGTGGCGGTGTAGGCGATGGAGCGCGGCCGAGGCGCATGCGCCGAGATCGAACCGTTGTTGATGATGCGGCCGCCGCGGGGGTCCTGGTCCTTCATCAGACGGAAGGCGGCGCGGGTGCAGAGGAAGGCGCCGGTCAGGTTCACGTCCACCACCCGCTTCCAGTGTTCGAGGCTATGATCCTCCAGGGCCGTCGCCGGCGCCCCGGTTCCGGCGTTGTTGAACAGCAGGTCCAGGCGGCCGAATCGGGCCTTCGTCGCGGCGAAGAGAGCGTCCACCGAGCTCTCGTCCGAAATGTCGGTGGCGTGGACCTGGCAGGGTGCGCCCTCGCCCAGGGCGGCGGTGGCGGCCAGTTCGGCCTCCCGGCGGCCGGCGAGCGCGACGTTCCAGCCCTCGGCCATCAGCGCCGCCGAGACGGCCCTGCCGATCCCGCTTCCGGCTCCGGTGACGATCGCAACCCTGGCGGCGACCTTTGGCATTGCGCTCTCTCCCTGCGCTGTTAAGCCCCGGCTTCCCGTTCGCCCACCAAGCTCTGCGAGGCGCCATGAGCGATTTGCCGCCCCCGCCGCCGGAAGTCGAGGTGGTCATCGTCCGAGCGCCCCGGTTGGCGCCGCTAGGCGGCGAGGCGGCGTTCAGCGCTGTGCAGATCGGCCCCGAGGCGCTGCGGACCGAATCCCGACTGGACGAGGCGCTGAAGACGGCGCCCGGGGTGTCGCTGTTCCGCCGAACGGCCAGCGGCGCCGCCAATCCGACCACCCAGGGCCTGTCGCTCCGCGCCATCGCGCCGTCGGGGGCGGGGCGTGCCCTGGTGACCCTGGACGGTGCGCCGCAGAACGATCCGTTCGGCGGCTGGGTGATCTGGAGCGGGTTGCCCGCCGAGGGGCTCGATGGCGCCACGGTAGTGCGCGGGGCCGGCGCGGGTCCGTACGGCGCCGGCGCGTTGACCGGGGTGGTGGCCTTGCAGGAGCGGGCGACGCCCGACGGGATCGCGGCCTTCGAGGTTTCGGGCGGCCAGCGCGACAGCTACCGGGCCGCCGTGGTCGCCGGAACGCCGGGTGTTCTGGCCACGGTGGCGGCGTCTCGAACCGATGGCTACCATGCCGTACGCGGGCTCCGGCAGGGTGCGGCCGACACGCGCTTGCGACTGGACGACGCCTCGGCGGCGTTGCGGGTTCAGGGCGACCTGGGCGGGATTCAGGCGGCGGCGCGGGTCGCCGCCTACCAGGTGAACCAGGAGGCCGGGCTCCGCGGAGCCCGCTCGAACGCCACCGGCCAGTCCGCGTCGGTCACGCTGGCCCAGCCGGCGATGATTGGTGTCGGCGGATGGCGGGTTCAGGGCTGGCTCCGGCGCAGCGACCTGGAAAACAGCTCGGTGGCCGTGGGCGTGGGGCGGGCGACCACGACGCCGGCCAACGACCAGTACGCCACCCCCGCGACGGGGTATGGCCTCAACGCGGCCGTGCAGGGTTTGAGCGGCGCGGTGGCCTGGGAGGCCGGCGCCGACGTGCGCCTGACCGACGGCAAGGTGCGCGAGCGCTTCCGCTTCATGAACGGCGAGTTCACCCGAGACAGGGAGGCTGGCGGCAAGACCCTGGTGGCCGGAGCGTATGTGGAAGGCGTACTGGACGACGGCCCGTGGCTTCTGACCGGTGGAGTGCGCCTGGATCGGTCGCGGGCCTACGACGCCGTCCGGCGCGAGATCGACACGACCAATGGCGCAGTGGTGCTGGACCAGGGCGGTCCGAACCGCGCCGACACCACGCCGACCGGTCGTCTGGGCGTGCGCTATGCCCTGGCCGAGGGTCTCTACCTGCGTGGAGCGGCGTATTCCGGCTTCCGGCCACCGACCCTGAACGAACTGCATCGTCCGTTCCGTGTGGGCAACGACATCACGGAGGCCAATCCCGCCCTGAAGCCGGAGACGCTCCAGGGTCTGGAGGCTGGGCTGATGGGCGAAGCGCCGTTCCGCTGGAGCGCAGGCGTGTTCTGGAACCGGCTGAAGGACCCCATCACCAACGTCACCGTCGGGATCGGGCCGGGGACCTTTCCCACCGCGGGCTTCATCCCCGTCGGCGGCGTGTTGCGCCAGCGCCAGAACGCCGGCGAGATCGAGGCCTGGGGCCTGGAGGCGGAAGCGGGCGGCGACGCCGGTCTGGCGACGGCCTGGCGGCTGGCCGCCGGCTATACCGACGCCGAGGTGGACGGCGGAACGGGCGCGCCCCAGCTCACGGGCCTGCGCCCGGCCCAGACGCCGAAGTGGACGGTGACCGGGGGCGTGACGATCCGGCCCGCGCCGCGCCTGGTCCTGAACGCCGACGCCCGCTACGAGAGCGCCCGCTGGGAGGACGACCTGAACACGCGACGGCTGTCGCCCGGTGTCCAGGTCGACCTGCGCGCCGGCTGGCGGCTGACGGCCCACGGGGAAGTGTTCGTCGCCGCCGAGAACCTGTTCGACGCGAAGCTGGAGGTCGGCGAGACGGCGGACGGGACCGAGAGCTTCGCGGCCCCCCGTACGATCCGCGTGGGCTTCGCCTGGCGACGCTGACCCGTTCCGCGCTTCCGTGCTTCTCCCCCGGTCGAGTTCGAAGGGACGCGCCCGCGTCCGCGGTGCGAGCGGCTATTGGGGCTTGGCCGCCGCGCCGCCCAGCATGGCGGCGATCTCGGGACGGATGTCCTTGGCGCCCTTCTCGGCGATGTGCTGGGCGATGCGGGCGCCCATGGCGGCCATCGTCTGGCCGGTGAACTCGGCCTTCTTGCCGCCGACCCAGGCGATGGAGGCTTCGCGGTTCTCGTTGAGCTGCTGGAACTTCGGCGCCACGTAGCGGGCGATCAGCTCGTAGCTCAGCTTCTTCTGCGCCCAGGGCGCCCAGTTGTGGTCCATGAACAGGAAGGCGCCGAAGCCGCCGCTCTCGTCCGCGAGCTGCTGGATGCGCCGCACCGCATCGTCGGGCGTGCCGATCACCGCCGTTCCGCTCTCGACCAGGGCCTTCACCGGATCGGGCCCGTCGGGCACGACCGGCAGGTTGGCGATCTCGCGGAAGTAGTAGATCCACTTCTCCAGGCCGAACCGGCAATCCTCCATCGCCTGCTCGCGCGTCGGGGCGATGTGCATGGGGCCGACCAGGCGCCAGCTCTGGCGATCCATGGCCTTGCCGTTGTCGGCGGCCAACTCGGTGGCGATGTTCCAGTTGGACGCCAGGGCGTTGAAGGCCGCCGTGCCCGTCGCGCCAAGCGACAGCAGGCTCAGGCCGTGCCGGCCCGCCGCGCGCGCGCCGGTGGGCGACACCTGATTGGCCACGGCGATTTCGACCGAGGGGCGGGAGTAGGGCGTCATCTGGAGCCGCGCCTGCCACAGCTCGAACCAGTCCGACTTGTGGGTGACCTCCTCGCCGCGCAGCAGGCGCACCAGCACCTCGAGGGCCTCGTCCATGCGGTCGCGCTGAGCCTCGGGCGGTATCCCCATCATCCGCGCGTCCGAGATCAGGGCGCCGGGTCCGACGCCGAACATGACCCGGCCGCGGGTCATGTGGTCGAGCTGGTTGATGCGGTCGGCCAGCATCAGCGGGTGGTGATAGGGCAGGGACGAGACGCCCGTTCCCAGGCGGATGTGCTTGGTCCGCTCGGCCGCGAAGGCGATGAACAGCTCGGGCGAGGCGATCAACTCGTAGCCGGCTGAGTGATGCTCGCCGATCCAGGCCTCCTCGAATCCGAGGGCGTCCAGATGCTGGACCAGCTCCAGGTCGCGTTCGAGCGCGAGCGTGGGGTTCTCCTCCACCGGGTGGAAGGGTGCGATGAAGGCGCCGAAGCGCAGGCGCGGGTTGAGCATCGGATCCTCCGGCCGCGCGGTTTGTCCGCACGTTGTCGGCGCTCACGATAGCGCCGCCGCGCATGCGCTGCGAGGCCGACCCCGCGTCAGCCGCGCCCTCTTTCCAGCTGACGCAGGACGGCAAGCTCGAAGCGGCGGCCATCGAGGTTGGAGAGGTCCAGCCGCCCCGCTTCGTACGCCTGAAGGATGGCGGGGTGGATGTAGGCGCTGCGGGCGACGGCGGCGGTGTTGCCGAGGAGTCGCGCCACGGCCTTGACGCAGGTCTGGACGTTGCGCCGTCCTTCGGCGTCGCTGGTCCCGCGGCCGCAGATCACGAGAGCCCGTGCGGCTGCGACCGTACCGGCCCAGGTGCGGAAGTCCTTGGCCGAGAAGTCCTCGCCCATCGCCTCGCGGATGTAGGCGTTGACGTCGGCGCTCTCCACCGCATGCCGGCCGCCGGTCTCGTCGACGTACTGGAACAGCCGCTGGCCGGGCAGATCCTGGCAGGCTTTCAGAACCCGGGCGAGCCGGCGGTCGCGGAAACCCGTGACGTGAACCTTGCCGCTCTTTCCGCGGAACTCGAAGACCGCCCGCTCGGCGCCGATCTTCGCGTGCCGGTCGCGGAGAGTGGTGAGCCCGAAACTGCGATTCTGGCGGGCATAGGCCTCGTTTCCCACACGGATCAGCGTGCGCTCCATAGTCCGCACGATGGCGGCCAGCACCTTCTCGCGCGGCAGGCCACGCCGCGAAAGGTCGGCTTCGACCCGTCGGCGCAGGCGAGGCAGGGCCCGGCCGAAGGCGACGAGGCGGTCGTACTTGTCGCCGTCGCGCGCCTCACGCCAGCGAGGGTGATAGCGATACTGCTTCCGGCCGCGGGCGTCGCGGCCCACAGCCTGGATGTGGCCTCGTGGACGGGGACATATCCACACGTCCGTCCAGGCCGGGGGGATGGCCAGCTTCCGTATGCGTTCCAGGGTCACGGCGTCGCGCACCCGCGCGCCGTCGGCGTCGACATAGTCGAAGCCGTCAGGGGCCGCGAGACGGCCTAGGCCGGGTTCGCTGTCGTTGCACCAGATCAGACCGGGCGGCGGCTTCCCGTCGGCGGCCCCTGACATCTCGACCGGCAAGTCTCTGGCCATCGGCCCCTCCACGCGCGGCTCGGCAACGTGGTATGCGGCGCACCGGTTCCGCCCGGGGAGATCCGCTTGAACTACCGCCACGCCTTCCATGCGGGCAATTTCGCCGACCTGGTGAAGCACGCGGCCCTGCTCGAGGTGCTGGCCGGCCTGACCGCGGGCGGTGGTCCGCTCACGGTGATCGACACCCATGCGGGAAGAGGGCTCTACGACCTGTCGGGCGAGGAGGCGAGGAAGTCCGGTGAAGCCGAGGCGGGGATCTCGCGACTGATGGCGGTCGAGGATGCGCCGGCCGTGTTCGCACCGCTGGTCCGGGCGGTGTCGATGTTGAACGGGGGCGGAGCGGTCGGGCGCTATCCGGGCTCGCCCTGGCTGATCGCCGGGGCTCTGCGTTCCGGCGACAGCTACCTGGCCTGCGAACTCCGGCCCGACGAGCATGCGGCGCTCGCCCGGACGCTGAAGGGGCGGCCCGGCGCGCGGACGCTGAACGCCGACGGCTATGAAGCGGCGGTGCGGGAATGTCCCGCGTCGGGCCGCGTCCTGGCCCTGATCGACCCGCCTTTCGAGCGCCCCGACGACTACGGACGCATCGTCGAGACCCTCGCGCGGCTTCGGCGGCGCAATCCGGCCGTCCAGGCCCTGGTCTGGCTGCCGATCAAGGACCTGGAGACTCTGGACTCGTTCCTCCGCGACATCGAGGATGAAGTCCCGGCTCCGATGCTGGTCGCCGAGGCGCGGGTCCGGCCGCTGGACGACCCGATGAAGATGAACGGCTGCGCCCTGGTGATGATGGGCGGCCCGGACCTTTCGTCTGCATTCGCCGCCATCTGCGGCTGGGTCGCACACACTCTGGGCGCCGGCGGGGCGGCGCGGACCTATCGGCTGTCGCCACAATAATTTTGCAAACGCGAAGGGTCTGGGGCGTGGTATGTTGCGATGCACAATCCGCCGCAGAGGATATCCGAAATGGCGACCTTCGACCTTCCAGACCTCCCCGAACCTCGCGTGTCTCCGGCCCTGCTCGTCGGCGCGGTCTCGCCGCTGTGGAGCTACTTCGGAGCGGTGGCCGCCGGCGGTGTGGCCTACTGGTGGATGACCCGCCTGGCTCGTCCCGTGAATCTGGAGGCGCTGTTCGCGGCCGCCGACACGCTGGCCGCGCCGGTCGAGGCCGCCCTGGAGCCGGCCGTCGAGCTGGTCGAAGCCGCCGCCGAGGCCGTGGAGACGATGTGCGAGGCTGCGACCGGTGCGCTCGTCCCGGCCACGGCCGTGGGCGGGGAGGCCGCGCCGATGAGTCCCCTGGCGGTGGCCCAGCCGCCGCCGGAGGCCGAGTTGGACGCGCCTGCCGCCCCGCCGTCGGAACCCGTCGCGCTGGCGGTTGTCCCCGAGGCGGCGACCGAGGTTCTGCCTGCGGAGTCCGCGCCGCCCAAGTCTGTCCTGCCCAAGTCCGTCCTGCCCGAGCCTGTCTTGCCCGAGCCTGTCTTGCCCGAGTCCGCACTGATCGTCAGTCCCGAGCCGGCGCCGGTCGTCGAAGCGGCGGACACGGCATCGGAGCCTACCCTCAAACCCGTCAGGACCCGGGCGAAGAAGGCCGCCGCACCGGACGAGCCCGGAGCCGGCGAAGCCTGACGTGGCGCGCCCGCGCGCCCGGCGCTAACAACAGGTGGTGCTGAAGCGGGCGTTCGACATCGTCGTCTCGACAGTGGGGCTGGCCGTGGCCTGGCCACTGCTGATGGCGCTCGCCCTGGCGGTGCGGCTCGACAGCGCCGGCCCCGCGATCCACTGGTCGCGCCGCGTGGGACAGGGGAACCGCCTCTTCGCCATGCCGAAGTTCCGCACCATGCGCATCGACACCCCCGACGTGGCCACGCATTTGCTGGAAGATCCCGGCCGTTGGGTGACGCCGCTTGGCCGCTTCCTGCGCCGGTCGAGCCTGGACGAGCTGCCTCAGCTCTGGAGCGTGCTCAGGGGTGACATGAGCCTGGTGGGACCGAGGCCGGCGCTGTTCAATCAGGACGACCTCGTGGCCCTGCGCACCGAGGCCGGTGTCCACGTCCTGCGGCCGGGCGTGACCGGCTGGGCGCAGATTAACGGACGCGACGAGCTGCCGATCCCCGACAAGGTGCGACTGGACCTGGAATACCTGGAGCGCGCGAGCATCCTGTTCGATCTGGCCATCATCGCGCGCACGGCTCGCGCCGCGCTCAGCGGGCGCGGGGTGAGCCACTAGGCTCCGCCGCAACGGACGCCCGGCCGGCGCGTTTTCCTGCGCCGGAGACGTGATCATGAGCCAGGAGCCCGTCAGACCGCTATCGCTTCGCCGGCGCCCACCCGCCATGCGCGATCTGGCGGCCCGCGCCCGCCGACGCTTCGCCCAGCGGCCGGCCCGCCACCCGCCCACGGCCACCGAACGGCCCCGCCGCCGCCTGATGTGGGCCGGGGGCGTTCTGGCGCTTCTGGCCATCGCGATCGCCGTGCTGATCGCAGTCTGGGACTGGAACTGGTTCCGCGGCCCATTGGAGCGAACCGCCTCGGCGCGGCTGGATCGCAGGGTGACGATCTCGGGCGATCTGCGCGTCGACCTGTTCTCATGGCGGCCCACGGCGACCGTCGACGGCATCACCATCGCGAACCCCGAATGGGCGGGGACGGCCCCGATGGGCACGATCGACCGCCTGCGCGTGCGCGTTCGCCTGGTTCCGCTGCTGTGGGGAAAGACCGACCTGCGCGTGCTGGCGGTGGACCGGCCGAACTTCCGCCTGCTGGCCGACGGACAGGGGCGCCGGAACTGGGACTTCTCCCCCGGCCGCCAGGATCCTCCAGCCGACTTCCCGCCGATCCAGAATTTCGTGATCCGCGAAGGGCGGCTCGAATACTCGGACGCCCAGCGAAACATCCGCTTTCTGGGCGTGATCGAAGCGCGCGAGCGCCTGGGCGTCGGGAACGCCGGCTTCCAGCTCACCGGGGATGGAACGATCAACGGCCAGCCGTTCCGCGCCGAGATCACCGGCGGGCCGCTGGTGAACATCGAGCGCGACGAGCCCTACCCCTTCGACGTCGACCTTCGCGCCGGCCGTACGCAGGTGACCGCCAACGGGGCGATCCCCCGGCCATTCGACCTGGGTCGATTCCAGATGAACGCCACGGTCCGGGGCCCGGACCTGGCCGATCTTTTCCCGATCACCGGCGTGGCGCTGCCCAATACGCCGCCCTACGCGCTGCGGGGCCGGCTCTCGCGCGACGGGTTCCTCTGGAAGGTGGACGGCCTGGCCGGCCGGGTGGGCGACAGCGACCTTTCCGGTACCCTCGCGGTGGAGACGGGGCGGGAGCGGCCGCTGCTGAAGGCGGCCCTGATGTCCCGCAGCCTCGATTTCGATGATCTGGGGGCGGTGTTCGGCGCCGCACCGAAGGCCGGCCCCGGCGAGACCGCTTCGGCCGAGCCGGCGGCGCGCCAGGTCGCCCAGCCGCGGCTCTTCCCCGACACGCCGCTCGACGTCCGCAGGATTCGGGCCATGGACGCCGACGTGACCTACCGCGCGACCTCCATCCGCGACACCCCGATCCAGCTCAGCGCCGCCTCGGTGCGGGTGCGGCTGGACGACGGCCTGCTGCGGGCCGATCCGCTGAGGCTGGACCTCCCGCACGGCCGCCTGGAGGGCCATGTCAGCCTGGACGCTCGTGGCGGAACCCCGTCGACCACCCTGGATCTGCGGCTGAGCAACGCGCGCATCGAGGGCCTGGTCCCCGTGACCTTCCAGGGTTCGACCCCGTTCGAAGGCGCGCTGGTGGGCCGGGCCCGCCTGGCCGGTCGAGGGGACAGTGTCCGCAAGACCTTCGCGACGGCGGACGGAGAGGTGGTCGTTGTCGCGCCGGGCGGCGAGATCCGCCGGTCCGTGGCCGAACTGATGGGTGTCAACGTCGTCAAGGGGCTCGGCCTCCTGCTCTCGAAGGACACCACGACCACACCGATTCGCTGCGGAGTCGCCCACTTCCAGGCTCGGAACGGTGTGATGCGAGCCGACAATATCGTGCTCGACACGGGGCCCGTCCTGGTGACGGGGCGCGGTGAGATCGATCTGCGCTCGGAGCGCATGGACCTCCGCGTGCGGGGTCAGGACAAGTCGTTCAGGCTGGTGCGCGTGCTGGTCCCCGTGACCGCGAAGGGGTCTCTGACCGCGCCCAGAATCGGTGTCGAATCCGGTCCGGCTCTGGCGCAGGGCGGTGTCGCGGCGGCGCTTGGAACCCTATTGTCACCGTTGGCGGCCATCCTGCCGTTCGTCGATCCCGGCCTGGCCAAGGACGCCAACTGCGGCGCCCTGATCGCCGAAGCGGCGCGCGATGGCGCGCCTGTGAAGGCCGCCGCGGTCGCCGCCCGTTGACGGGTGAAGCTTCCGCCGCTCAATGTCCCCACCATCCACGGTCTTGGAAGGTTCAAGCATGACGTCGACGTTCAACAGGCTGACGGCCGCGGCGGTCGCCATCGGCGTGGGGGCGGCCGTGGCCGCCGGCGGTGCGTTCGCCCACGACGACAAGATGCCGGCGAACGCCAGCGCGGCGACAAAGACCGCCTACGTCCGGCACGAGAACTTCGAGCGCCTCGGCGCGGCCTTCAAGAGCCTCAACGACGAACTGCGCAAAGGTTCGCCGGACAAGGCGGTGGTGGCCAGAAGCGCCGCGACCATGAACCAGCTCGTCACCGCCCTGCCCACATGGTTCCCTCGCGGCAGCGGCGTCGAGGCCCGGCCGATGAGCGAGGCCAAGGCCAACATCTGGACCGACGCGGCAGGGTTCACCGCCGCAGCCACGGCCAGCCGCACGGAGATCGGCAAGCTGAACGCCGCCGCCGCATCGGGCGACATCAATGCAGTGAAGGCGGCGGTGCGGCCGGTGGGCGGCTCGTGCAAGGCCTGTCACGACAAATATCGGCAGCAGAAGAGCTAGGCGTGGCCGATGCTCCCCTGTCGACGCCGGTTCGGATCTGGGACGGGCCGACGCGTGTCGTCCACTGGCTACTCGTGGCGCTGCTGCTGTTCTCTTGGTGGTCGGCCGACGACTACCTGACCTGGCATCGCTGGAGCGGGTACGCGATCATCGGCCTGCTGGTGTTCCGCCTGTATTGGGGTTTCGCCGGAGGCGAGGCTTCGCGTTTCGCCCATTTCGTAAAGGGACCAGGCGCCGTCCTGGCGTATGCCCGAACCCTGGGCCGGCGCGAGCCGTCGACCACCGTGGGCCACAACCCGCTGGGCGCGCTCAGCGTGCTGGCGATCCTGGCGTCGGTGCTGGCGCAGGTCGGCACGGGCCTGTTCGTGGTGGACATCGACGGCTTCGAGGGCGGCCCGCTCTCGTTCATGGTCAGCTTCGAGACCGGCCGGCGGATGGCCGACATCCACGAACTGAGTTTCCGGGTGCTCCAGGCGCTGGTCGCCCTGCACCTCGCGGCCATCGCATTCTATGCCGTCTGGAAGCGGACGAACCTGGTGGGCGGCATGGTCACGGGGCGACGCACGCTTCCCGGCGACCCGGGACTGGCCCGGGCGCCCCTGTTCCGGGCCCCGCTGTGGCGGCTGGTGGTTGGGATCGCGCTGGCGGCCACCGCCACCTGGGCCGTCTCGAAGGGCTTCTGGCTCTAGCTGCGGTCGGCCGCGTCGCGCAGCGAGGTGAGCCAGGCTTCCTCGCGAAGCTTTTCGGCCTCGCGCAGCTTCGTCTCGGCGTCGCGGACGCCGGCGTCATGCTTGCGCCATTCCGCCACCGCGCCTTCCCGCGCCGCGCGCGCCGACTCCAGCGTCGGATAGCGGGCCAGGATCGCACGGGTGGAGTAGGTCACGGGGGGGCCGACCGTCTCGCGGTCGGGATAGAAGCCGGTGATGGAATCGGCCGTCTCGCTGTCGATGTGGAACACGTCCGCCCAGCCCGCGTGGTGACGCATCAGGGCCCAGGGCCGTTCGATCCGGTCGCTCACCAAGTGTCTCCGTCGATGGTGTCCGATTCCGCAAGCGCGCGGTTGATCCCTTGCCTTTAGCGCGCCCGGGCGCCGCGTCCAACGCCGTGATGATGGAATCTGGCTTCCCTTGCGTGGCGTCAGCATGGGAAAGCGCCCGGATTGTTCTGTTCTTTCGACGTACGGGTTCCTTCCTTTTGAGCATTCTCCAGATCGGCCGCCGGTTCTGCGGCCCGCCCAATTCCGGCAACGGCGGCTATGTATGCGGTCTTCTCTCGCGTGAGGTGGAGGGACCGACGACGGCCGTCCTGCGCGCGCCCATCCCGCTGGACACCGACCTGAATCTTGCGCGCGCGGACGGCGGCGCCGCGCTGATGAACGCCGATGGCGGCCTGATCGCCCAGGGCGGTCCGGCGCGACAGGATCTGCCCGAGCCGCCGCTGACGCCGACGCTGGACCAGGGGCGCGCCGCGGGTGAGCGACATCTGGGCCATACCCAGCGTATCCATCCCATCTGCTTCACGTGTGGCCCGGAACGCGAGACGGGCGACGGGCTGCGCGTGTTCCCAGGCCAGGTCGAGGGCGCGGCGACGGGCGTCGTCGCCTGCACATGGACGCCGCATCCGGATTTCGCCGACGCCGATGGCACGATCGGCCCCGAAATCGTCTGGGCGGCGCTGGATTGCCCCGGCTATTTCGCCTGGGTCGAGGGCGAAGGGCGTCACGGCGCACTGCTCGGAACCATGACCGGCGAGGTCGAGGCCCCTGTGCTCGCAGGACGGGAATATGTGGTCCTGGCCTGGCCGCTCGCCCGCGAGGGCCGCAAGGAGACATCGGGCGTCGCGCTGTTCGACGGCGATGGCCGTCGTGTCGCCCGCGGACATCAGGTCTGGATCACCCTGGCGCCGGGCGGCTTCGGCCTCCGACCCCGGGCTGCGGCGGCCACGGCGGGCGGCTGAGGCTTGCACCCGGCCGCCGCGGGCTCCAAAACCTCTCGCTGACAGGGGAGGGGACGATGCGGGCGGCTTCGGTCTCGGACTATCGTGAGCTGGCGCGGCGCCGGCTGCCGAACATCTTCTTCGAATATATCGACGGCGGCTCCTATGCCGAGGTCACCCTTGGCCGGAACGTCGACGATCTGGAGGCCATCGCGCTTCGCCAGCGGGTGATGCGCGACATGACCCGCCTGGACATGACCGTCGAGACCCTGGGCCAGAGCCTGAAGATGCCGGTGGGCCTGGCTCCCGTCGGTATGGCCGGCATGTACGCCCGTCGCGGCGAAGCCCAGGCGACCCGCGCTGCGACCCGGGCCGGCGTGCCGTTCTGTCTCTCGACCGTCGGTGTCTGCTCGGTCGAGGAGGTGGCCGCCGCCGGCGCGCCCCCCTGGTTCCAACTCTACATGCTGAAGGACCGCGGCTACATGCGCGAGTTGCTGGCGCGCGCGAAGGCCGTGGGGTGCCCCGTGCTGGTGTTCACGGTCGACCTGCCCCTGCCAGGCTCCCGTTATCGCGATATCCGCTCGGGCTTCAGCGGCGCCGGCGCGCTGGAGGCGGCGCTGACCCAGGCGTGGGACGGGGTGACACATCCGGACTGGACATGGGACGTGTTCGTAAAGGGCCGGCCTCACACCCTGGGCTCGGTCCAGGCGGCCGTCACCGAGGGACGGCGGGTCAATGACTTCCTGTCCTGGATCGCGCGCAACTTCGACCGCTCGGTCACCTGGAAGGATATCGACTGGGTCCGCGAGAGCTGGGACGGCCCCATCGTCATCAAGGGCGTGCTGGACGCCGACGATGCGCGGGCGGCCGCGAAGGCCGGCGCCCAGGGGCTGGTGGTCTCGAACCACGGAGGGCGCCAACTCGACGGGGTGAAGTCGTCGGTGGCCGCCCTGCCGCGCATCGCCGACGCCGTGGGCGGCGACCTGGAGGTCTATATGGACGGCGGGGTCCGCTCGGGTCTCGACGTGCTCAAGGCGTTGGCCCTCGGCGCCAAGGCCTGCTTCGTCGGCCGCCCCTGGGCCTGGGCGCTGGGCGCCGGTGGCGAGGCGGCGGTGGCGAAGATGCTCGACACCCTGCGCGCCGAACTGGCGGTGGCGATGATCCTCACCGGATGCACGGATGTGCGCGCGGCGGGCCGGGAACTGCTCGATCTCGGTTAGGTGGTCGCGGCGGGCGCGCGGCGTACGGGCGTTCAGCCGAGGCGTCTACGGAATGCTCGAAGTCGCCCTGCGTATCTGCTCCAGATTTTGCGCATGCTCGCCCATCACGCGAATGCGATTGTGCAGTGCGAAACCAATCGGCTTTCCTTCGGGTTAAATCCGCCGAGTAACGGAGGACGGGTATGCCGCAAGGTCGCGCGCTCGCGTATTCGCTCAGTCACGACGCCGAGGTCTGGCGTTGGTGCGTCTACGACGAGGATGGCGAAACGGTCGCCGATGGAGCCCATCCCACGCAGGACGCCGCCCAGGCGGCGGTGGACCTGACCCTTCGCCGCGCGGGAGGCGATCGACGCGTTACGGCCTGAGCCGCGTTGTCCCGAGCGCCTTCAGGCCCTAGCTTCGTCACATGTCGTCGATGACCCGTGGCCCCTGGCGGCAGCTCTGGACCTATCTCCGCCGCTTCGAGGCCCGCGTCCTGATCGGGCTGGCCCTGGCGGCCGCCATCCTTTGGGGCTTCGTGGCGCTGGCCGGCGCGATGGCCGGTGGAGATACTCACGCCATCGACTCGCGCCTCATCCTGGCGCTACGCGAGTCCGGCGACCTGTCGGACCCCCTCGGCGGCCGCAACATCGAAGAGGCGGTTCGCGACATCACCGCTCTTGGCGGCACCACTCTGGTCGCGTTGACGACCCTGGTCGCAGTGCTGGCGTTCGCTTTCCACCGGCGGCCCGTCCATGCGCTGGTGATGGGGGGGGTCGTCCTGGCCGCCTGGGCGTCGAGCAGTGGGACCAAAGCGTTCTTCAGTCGGCCGCGGCCCGATCTCGTCCCGCACGAGGTGCACGTCTACACGGGCAGCTTTCCAAGCGGGCATTCGACCATGTCGACCGCGTGTTTCCTCGCCCTCGCCATGTTGATCGCCAGCCTGGAATCGCGGCGCCGCAGCAAGACGCTGGTCTATGGGCTCGCGGCCCTGGTGGTCGTGGGAGTGGGATTCAGCCGCGTCTATCTCGGGGTCCACTGGCCCAGCGACGTGCTGGCCGGCTGGTGCCTTGGCTCCGCATGGGCGCTGGTGGGGTGGGTGGCGCTACGGACGCTGGGCGGGGCCACGCGGGGCTAGTTCACCGTGGGATCGGCGCCTGAGCGGCGAACCCCGCAAGGTCGGGCGCCCGGCCGTTCCACCGCGACACACGTTCGAAAGCGGCGCCGATGGCGACCACACCCGCTTCGTCGCCCGGCCGTCCCAGGATCTGGAGGCCCACGGGCAAGCCTGGGCTTGTGAGGCCGCACGGCACGCTGATCCCCGGGAGATCGAGGTAGTTGGCGGCGCGAGTCAGGCGGCTGAGAGGCGAGACCGTCTCGTCCACATCGGCGAAGGACGCGGCGGGGATCGGGCAGGTGGGCGAGACGAGGCCGTCGAAACCAGCCATCCAGCGGTGAACGGCCGCCTGGCTGGCCTCCCGCTCGTGATGCGCGCGTTCGAGGCGCTCGTCGTTGATCTCGCGGCCCACCTCGAAGCGGCGGACGATCCAGGGGTCCATCTCGTGGGCCAGCGCCGCGATCCGCGCGCCCCAGATCCGCCAGCCCTCGCCGGCCATCAGGAGGCCGTTGGACGTGAAGGACTCGTCGAAGGCGGCGGGCGGCGGCGCTTCCACGACCTCGAAGCCGGCTTCGCCCAGTCTGTCCAGCGCCTCGCGGTATAGCCGCGCCACGTCGGGATCGAGGGGATCCAGCGCCGACCGTGGCATCGCGGCGAGCCGGAGGCCGCCAGTCGCCCGGCTCAGCGCAGCCTCCGCGTCGAACGGATCGCGCGTGGCGGCCGCGCCGTCCGGACCCGAAACGATGGCCAGGACATGGGCCGCTGTCGCGACATCCCGCGCCAGGACACCGACCGTGTCGAGCGAGGGGCTCAGGGGATGGACGCCCAGGAGGCTGACCAGGCCACGGCCGGGCTTCAGTCCCACCACGCCGCAGGTCGCCGCGGGGATGCGCACCGAGCCGCCCGTGTCGCTGCCGAGCGCCGCATCGCAGAAGCCGACGGCCACGGCCACCGCCGATCCCGAGGAGGAGCCGCCGGCCACGCGTCCGACCTTGGCGTCCCAGGGATTTCGCGGCGCGCCGACCGCCCGGTTCGTACCCCATCCGCCGTAGGCCAGTTCGACCGTCTGGGTCTTGCCCACGGCTGTCCAGCCGGCGTCGAGCAGCCGTTGCACCGCGACGGCGTGATGGTCCGGAGAGGGGGCTAGCGGGGTGCGCGCCCCGCCGCCCGTGGGAACGCCGGCCACGTCGAACAGGTCCTTGATCGCAAAGGTCGGGCCCCCGCCGCCGGCCGACAGCGGGGTATCGAACACCCGCGCGAACGCCCTCAGAGCGTCATCGTAGCGGCGAATCCGAGGCAGGACTTCGGATGGCGTCATGGGGCGACAATCGCAACGGAAAATGAGCTAGGGAAGGCCCATGACCGCTCCAATTTCCGCGAACCTCTACGATCTTCTGGCCGCCCGCTTTCCGGCCGACCGGAGAGCGTCCTGTTTCATCCTGAGCAACGGGACGACCGTCAGCTACGGCGAACTCGAGGCCGGGGCGGCCCATGTGGCGGGTCGACTCGTGACCGAGGGCGTGCGGCCGGGCGACCGCGTGGCGCTCCAGGCCGAGAAGAGCCCCGAGTCGATCATGATCTATCTGGGCGTGCTGATGGCGGGCGCCGTCTACCTGCCGCTCAACAGCGCATATACGCCCGCCGAGGTGGAGTATTTCCTGGGCGACGCCGAACCTGCCGCCTTCGTTACCGACCCACCCACCTGGGTGGACGAGGCCCGCCGCCACACGCCGCTGAGCGCCGCGGTCGCGCGAGAAGCCTCGGACCTTGCGTCCCTGATCTACACCTCGGGCACCACGGGTCGATCGAAGGGCGCGATGCTGACGCACGGCGCCCTGGCCGCCAACGCCCTGGCGTTGCATGAGGCCTGGGGTTTCACGTCCGACGACGTGCTGTTGCATGCCCTGCCGATCTTCCACGTCCACGGCCTGTTCGTCGCGTTGCACTGCGCCCTCCTGTCGGGCTGTCCGATGGTCTGGCTGCCGAAGTTTTCCGACGACGAGGTGCTGGCGGGGCTCGGGCGGGCCACGGTGATGATGGGCGTGCCGACCTTCTACACCCGCCTGCTGGCCAATCCGGCCTTCACCCGCGAACGCGCGGCGGCGGTCAGGCTGTTCATCTCGGGCTCCGCGCCCCTGCTGCCCTCGACCTTCGCCGAGTTCGAGGCGCGCACCGGCCAGCGCATCCTGGAACGCTACGGGATGAGCGAGGCGGTGATCATCACCACCAACCCGCTGGATGGCGACCGGATCGCCGGCTCGGTGGGCTATCCATTGCCGGGGGTGGAACTGCGGATCGGCGGCGGGGAGGCCGCAGGCGTCATCCAGATCCGCGGGCCGTCGGTGTTCTCCGGCTACTGGCGCATGCCCCAGAAGACGGCCGAGGAGTTCACCGCCGACGGTTTCTTCCTCACGGGCGACGTGGGCCACCGCGACCCCGATGGCCGGGTCTGGATCTCGGGCCGGGCCAAGGACCTGATCATATCGGGCGGCTACAACGTCTATCCGAAGGAGGTCGAACTGGTTCTCGACGAACTTCCAGGCGTCGTGGAGAGCGCCGTCATCGGCGTGCCGCACCCGGACTTTGGCGAAGGCGTGGTGGCGGTGGTCATGGGAACCGGCGACGAGGCGGCGATCGTCGCCGAGGCGCGGCGCCAGCTGGCTGCCTACAAGGCGCCCAAACGGGTGATCTTCGTGGACGAACTACCGCGCAACACCATGGGAAAGGTCCAGAAGAACCGGCTGCGCGAGGCGCATGCCGGCTTGTTCGGCGCCTAGGCCTTCGGGCAAGGTCCGCCCCCACAAGACAGGAGGACGGGATGGACCTGCAACTCAGGGGCAAGACGGCGGTGGTGACCGGCGCGACGCGCGGCATCGGCCGGGCCATCGCCGCGGCGTTCGCGGACGAGGGGGCCAATGTCGCCATCTGCGCCCGCAACGCAGGGCAGGTGACCGAGACGGTGCGGGCCCTGGAGGCGAAGGGCGTCAAGGCGTTCGGCCAGGTCGTGGACATTGCCGACGGCCCGGCGCTGAAAGGTTTCGTCACCGCGGCCGGAGAGGCTCTGGGCGGGGTGGACATCCTGGTCTCCAACGCCAGCGCCCTGGTGAACGGTGCGGGCGAGGACACCTGGCGCGCCATGTTCGAGATCGACATCCTGGGGGCGGTGCGAACGTTCGAGGCGGCGAAGCCGCTGCTGGAGAAGGCGGCGGCCGACAGGGGCGACGCGGCGTTCCTGATCACATCGTCCATCTCGGCGGCCGAAGCCGACCGACCCGACGCCTATGGAGCGATGAAGGCCGCGCAGATCCATTTCGCCAAGGGCCTGGCGCGGGAGAACGCCCCGAAGGGGATCCGCTGCAACGTGGTGTCGCCGGGGACGGTGTTCTTCGAGGACGGTGTCTGGGGCCGGGTGAAGGCCGGGATGCCCGCCTTTTTCGAACAGATGATTCAGAGAAATCCCACCGGCCGGATGGCGACGCCCGAGGAAGTCGCGGCGGCGACCGTCTTCCTGGCCAGCCCACGCTCGGCTTTCACGACCGGGATCAACATGGTGGTGGACGGCGCGATCAGTCGCCGAGCCAATTTCTAGGGGCGAACGCCTAGCGGCGGAGTTCCGAGGCGCGACGTCCGGCGGGCCGGACGTCGCCCTGCATCACCTGTCGCAGCCGGGCGAGATAGATCGGTCCGGTGGCCATGAGAACGCCCAGGGCGTCGGCGGTCACCTTGACCGGCGATATCAGTTCGCCGGCGACGCAGGGCGCGAGTTCGCTGACGAGAATGACCCAGGCTGCGACCAGCGGGATGTCGCCGCGGCGCACATAGGGCATCAGGGCGTAGGCCAGGGCGGTTCCGGCGTAGAACAGAAGCAGGCGCGGGACGAACACGTCGAAGAACGGCGTCATCGACAAGGCCAGCACCATCCCGCTGAGCACGAACGCCAGCGGCATGTAGAACGGCCGCCGCAGGACCGTTGCGCCGAGTTGCGAGAGCGGAGGGCTGATCATCGCAGGCGGAGACTAGGCGCACGCCTCTGACTTCACGCTTAATTTTGTTGGTTCAGGCTTGGTGAACGATTTCTCGCAAAGCGTGTGTCGGCGGCAATCTCGCGTCACCGACACGCCTCTTGCGCTGCCGTCCGCGACACGCTTTCAGATGGCGGATGCACAAGCTCTTCTTCGACCTGCGCGCCACCCACAATCCGCATCGCTGGTACTTGCCGGTCGAGCCGAACATCAGCGTCGGCCCGCCCGGAGCGATGTTCATGTTCGGGGGCGTGGGTCTGGCTTCGGCGGTCTCGGCGATGGAGCGCACCTGCGACCGGCCGGTGATCTGGGCGACGGCGCAGTATCTGTCGTACGCGCGCCCCGGAAGCGTCGTGGACCTGGACGTCTGGACGCCTGTGGAAGGCAAGTACAACACCCAGGCCCGGGTCATCGGCCATGTGGGCGACAAAGAGATCCTGACCGTCAACGCCGCCCTGGGCGCTCGCCCATCGGACCTTTCGGAGCAGTGGGTCCAGATGCCGGACGCGCCGCCGCCCGAGGACTGCGAACCCGCTGCGCATTGGCGCCACGTGCAGGAGGGCCTCCACAGCCGCTTGGAGGTCCGCCGCGCGAAAGGCCGCTATGGCGCCGATCGGGTGGGCCATCCGGAAGCCGATGGGCGCTCTATGATCTGGGTGCGCCCGCGCGAGGGCTTTCCGATCGATACGGCGATGCTGGCGATCATGGCGGACCTGGCGCCCTCGGGCCTGGGCGCCGCAATGGGGCGCAACGCCGGCGGCAACAGCCTCGACAACACCCTGCGCATCCGGCGGATCGTTCCGACCGAATGGGTGCTCTGCGACATCAGCATGTCGGGGATGCACGGCGGCTTCGCGCACGGCTCGATGCATCTCTTCGCACAGGACGGCGAACTGATGGCGATCGCCAGCCAGTCCATGATCGCGCGAATCCGCGACAACGCGACGGATCGCTGAGTGATCGTCGAGGTCGACGATCCGGAAGATCCGCGCCTGGAGCCTTATCGGCATGTCAGGGACCGCGACCTCGCGGGTCACGGCGGACGCTTTATGGCCGAAGGGCGGGTCGTACTGGAGAAGGTGGTCCGCGCCGCGCCCGACATGTTGGAGTCGGTGCTGATCGCCGCTCACCGCGTGGAGAGCCTGTCTGACCTCATCTCCGCTTTGCCGGGCGAGATTCCGATCTACGCGGCCGGGCAGGCGGCGATGGACAAGGTGGTGGGGTTCCCCATCCACCGCGGCGTCCTGGCCGTAGGGCGCCGGCCTCGACGGGACGCCGCCGCGCTGCTGACGGGTCTGCCGCCGCGGGCTCTGATCGTGGGCCTCGTCGGCGTCGCCAACCACGACAACATGGGCGGCGTCTTCCGCAACGCCGCCGCCTTTGGGGCCGATGCGGTGCTTCTGGACGACACGTGCTGCGACCCTTTTTACCGGAAAGCGATCCGCGTCAGCGTGGGCGCCGCCCTCACGACGCCGTTCGTGCGGGTGGGAAGCGGGGAGCAGATGGCGGACGCGCTCATCGAAGCCGGCTTCGAAACGGTCGCGCTCTCGCCGGCCGGCGCCGAGAACCTTCAGGACGTCCGCCTCAGGGGTCGGGTCGCCGTGTTGTTGGGCGCGGAGGGACCCGGGTTGCCCGAGACGGTGCTGGCGCGGACCAGGACCGTTCGCATCCAGATGGAAGGCGGCTTCGATTCGCTCAACATGGCGACCACGAGCGGCATCGTACTGTACACGCTCACATTGCGTTAAGCCCCCATTCAACGGCTATGGATCATAATGCTGGCGGGGGAGACGCTGCGAAGAGCGCGCCTCGGGGGAAGTCGATGTCGAACGCGCTTGGCGCAGCCGCGGAAGAGATGCCGCCCGGCCTGGAGAATTCCAGGCCTGTCTTCGACCGCGCGACCCGGCTCGCCCGCGCCCTGTTCGGCCAGGTCGAGGCCCAGATCACCCTGGTGACACCCGAAAGCGTCTGGCGCAGCCGCCGAAACGAGCGGGACCTGGGCGCCGCCGCTGGCGTCCGCGAGGTGATCCGCTCCGGCGAGTTGCTCTGGCTCGAGGACTGTCGGCTCGATCCTCGGTTCCGCGACGATCCGCTGGTCAGGGGCCTCCCGGGGCCGCTGTTCTACGCGGGCGCGCCGATCCGGCTGGAGGATGATACGACGCCGGGCGCGCTTTGGGTCGCCGGTCCGGGCGCCCGAGCCTACGATCCGGCCCTGGCGCGACGATTGCAGGACCTCGCCGACTTCGCCGCCGACGAATGGACCCGCGCCCAGGCTGCCCGTGTCAAGGCGGGCTCCGAACGGACCGTGTCGGCGATCGTGGACTCGATGCCGGTGGCCATGGTCCTGACCGATCGGGACATGCGGCTCCTCTACGCGAGCCCGCAGTGGGTCAAGGCCCGCGGTCTCGAGGGGCGCGAGGTCATCGGCAAGACGCTGTTCGAACTGCGCCCGGACATGTTCGATCAGTGGCGCGACGGCCTGGCCTGGTGCCTCGAGGGTCACCGGCATTCGATCGAGCGGCTCCAGATCCCTGCGACGGACGGAGGCAAGGCGTGGCTGCGGCTGGAACTCACCCCGTGGCGCGATCACCGAGGCGAGGTGGGTGGCCTCATCATCAGCTCCTACGACATCACCGAACTCGTCGAGGGGCTGGAGCGCGCCGAGCGCTCCGAAGAGCGCCTGAAGCTGGTCCTGGAGATTTCGGACCTGCATGTCTACGAGATGGACTATGTGCGCCAGGAACTGATCAAGGTCGGCGCCGAAGACACGTTCTTCGAGCGGCCCATGACCTACGCCGACATGGCCGAGGACATCTATCGCGGCATCGATCGTCGCGACGTCGGAGGGGTGAAGGCCGCGTGGCAGCGTCATATGCGCGAGGGCGCGCCGTACAGGCCGGAACATCGGATCGCGCGCTCGGACGGCCAGGAGATCTGGGCCTCCGGTGTGGCCCGGTTGATCGCCGACGAGACGGGGCGGCCCGTGCGGCTCGTCGGCGCGCTTCGCAACATCACCGCCCAAAAGGCGGCCGAACGTGCGCTGGTCACCGCGAAGGACGAGGCCGAGGCGGCGAACCGGGCCAAGAGCGCCTTCCTGGCCACCATGAGCCACGAGATCCGCACGCCCCTGAACGGGGTCCTCGGCATGGCCCAGGCGCTGGCCTCCGACGCGCAGCTCACCGAGGTGCAGCGCGAGCGGATCGACGTGATCCGCCAGTCGGGCGAGAGCCTGCTCGCGATCCTGAACGACGTGTTGGATCTTTCGAAGGTCGAGGCCGGGAAACTCGCGTTGGAGACGGCCCGCTTCGAGGCGGGCGCCCTCGCGAAGACCGTCCACGCCACCTTCCAGGCGATCGCCGAGGCCAAGAACGTGTCGTTCGAGCTGACCGTCGACCGCGCCGCCCAGGGTGTCTACGAGGGCGACGAGGTGCGGGTTCGTCAGATCCTCTGGAACCTCGTCTCCAACGCGCTGAAGTTCACCGAGCAAGGCGGGGTGAAGGTGCGGATCGGCTGCGAGAAGGGTGCGCTTTCGCTGACGGTCATGGACTCCGGGATCGGCATGACCCCGTTCCAGCTCGCAGGTCTCTTCCGCAAGTTCCAGCAGGCGGACGCCTCGACCACCCGTAGGTTCGGAGGCACCGGGCTGGGCTTGGCCATCTGCCGCGAACTGACCGAACTGATGGGCGGCGAGATCTCCGCCACCAGCGCGCCCGGGATGGGCTCCACCTTCACGGCGCGCTTGCCGCTGAAGAAGGTGGCTCGCGCTGCGCCGCGTCCGAGACCGACGCGTCAGAAGCCTGCACGCAAGATAACTTCCCGGCCGGCGGAGACGGTCTCCGTACGGCCGCTGCGCGTGCTGGCGGCCGAGGACAATGCGATGAACCAGCTCGTCCTCAGGACCCTGCTGGCGCAGGTGGGGGTGGAGCCGGAGGTCGTCGCCGACGGCCGTCAGGCGGTGGAGGCGTGGGAGCGCGAGGCGTGGGACGCCATCCTGATGGATGTCCAGATGCCGATCATGGACGGCCCCACAGCCACCGCTCTGATCCGGACGCGGGAGCGTTCCGAAGGCCGGGCCCGCACCCCCATCATCGCCCTGACCGCCAATGCGATGAGTCACCAGATCGCAGAGTATCTGCAATCGGGCATGGACGCCTTCGTGGCCAAGCCCATCGAAGCCGGTCGTCTCTTCGAGGCGCTACAGGCGGCGGTGAGCGACGACGCCCACGACATCGAGACCGCGGCCGCCTGAGCGAAGATCCGGCCGCCTCGACGGCCTCAAGCCCAAGCGCGACGCCTGGAAGACGGAGCCCTGGCGCACCTGCTGGCGCCAGACCAACTCACATCCGGACCGAACACTAAACGATGGGCGTCACGTGGGCTCGATCCGCGCTCAGTGCAACCGTGACCGGTGTGTCGGGCCCGGCGGCGCGATCCGTGGTGCGCAGCCGCAGCGTCAGACCGTCGACGTCCAGGACCAGTTCGCGCACGGCCCCGGCAAAGCGGGCGGCCACGACTTTCGCCGGGGCGCCCGTCGCCGCCAACTCCAGCGATTCCGGACGAACCAGGAGAACGGCTTGGCCGTCGGCGATCCCGGGCGCGGGAGTCGTGCCGAAGGGAGTCTCGGCCTGGCCGGCCCGGACCACGACAGGAACCGCATTGACGTCGCCCAGCATGCCGGCGGCCTCGCGGGAGACCGGTTTCAGGTAGCAGTCTTCGGGCGTCCCGCGCTGGATTACCGCGCCGTGGGACATCAGCGCCAGATCGTCGGCCATGAGCAGCGCGTCCTCGGCGTCATGGGTGACGATCAGGACCGCCGCGCCCGCATCGCGCAGGGCGGAGAGGACCGTGGCCCTGACCTCGGCGCGAAGATGCGGGTCGAGACCTGAAAACGGTTCGTCCATGAGGACCACGGATGGCTCCCGGGCGAGTGCGCGGGCGAGGGCGGCGCGCTGCTGTTCGCCACCGGAGAGGGTGTGGGGCCAATCGCCGGCGCGGGCGCCCAGGCGGAGTTGTTCGAGCAGGGCCAGCGCACGTCCCCGACGCTCGACCGCCGGTCGGTCGCGCAGGCCGAACATCACATTCTGAAGCACGTCGAGATGCGGAAAGAGGGCGTAGTCCTGGAAGACGAGGCCGACGCTGCGCCGTTCGGGAGGGATGAAGGTCCCCGGCCCAGCCAGCAGGGTCTCGCCGGCCAGGATCCGCCCCTCGTCCGGGACTTCAAGGCCGGCGATGAGACGCAGCAATGTGCTTTTTCCGCAACCCGACGGGCCGAGCAGGGCGGTGATGCGGCCGGGCCGGAGTTCGAGGTCGATCCGGTCCACCGCCGTGCGGTCGCCATAGCGCTTCGTCACGTTCTGCACGCGGATATCGGTGGGGCTCAGGCTCACGGTGTGTCCTCTCCGGGCCTGGAGACGGTGATGCGGCGGGTCAGCCAGACGACCACCGGCAGCGCTGCGGCTACGACCAGCAGCGCAGGCCACCCGGCGTTGGCGAGGCGTTCGTCGCGCGCGTAATTGTCGGCCATCACCGCCAGCGTGTCGAAGTTGAACGGCCGCAGGATCAGGGTCGCGGGCAGCTCTTTCAGCACGTCGATGAACACCAGGAGAAGCGCCGTCAACAAGGCTCCGCGAGCCACCGGCGCCTGGACCGCGAGAGCCGCGCCCACTTCGCTTCGCCCCAGGTTGCGGGCGGCTGCGACCATCGACGGCGTCACCCGTGAGAGACCGGCTTCGATGGGCTCCAGCGCTGCGGCCATCAACCGGGCGGCGTAGGCGAAGATGAGCAGCGTGAGGCCGACCCAAAGGCTTGCGCTGCCGCCCGGCGCGATTTTCCAGAACACGGCGGCGGGCGCCAGGAGACCGATGGCCATGACCGCGCCCGGCGTGGCGTAGCCCAGGCTCGCCAGACGCGCGGTCACCGGCAGGCGGCCGGCGCCGAGGGCCAGGAGCGCGGCCAGGAACACCGTGGCCACGGCGCCTGCCGAGGCCAGCGCGACGGAGTGGCTCGCGGCGCGCAGCAGCCGCGGCCATTCGGGCGTGACTCCCATGGCCGCCAGGCCAAGCCAGGCCGCAGGCAGGAGGAAACCGACGGTGAGGAGCGTCAGGCAGAAGCCAGTGGCGACCAGCGCCCGGGGGCCCTTGAGCGGCGAGGCTTCGAGACGTCGCCAGCGGACATTGGCGCCGTCGTGCGAGCGACCGCGCCGACCGCTGCGTTCGATCCACAGGAGCACGGCGGCGGCGGCCATCAAGGGCAGGGCGAACTGAGCCGCCGATGTAAGCGAGCCGTAGACGAACCAGGCGCGAACCACGCCGGTGGTCAGGGTCTGGACACCGAGGAACTGGACCGCCCCGTAGTCGGCCAGGGTTTCCATCACCGCCAGGGCGACGCCCGCGGCCAGGGCGGGTCGACAGAGTGGCAACGCTGCGTGAAGGACGGCTTGCCCCGGCGAGCACCCCAGCATCCGCGCCGCTTCCAGCGCCTGTACAGACTGGTTCATGAAGGCGGCCCGCATGGCCAGATAGACATAGGGATAGAAGGCGCAGGACAGCACGAAGGTCGCGCCGCCGAGGGTGCGCATGTTGAGGGGCAGGTCCGTCCCCCAGGCGCCGCGCATCCACGTCCGCAGGTCGCCCGCCACGTCCAGAAAATCGGCGTAGGCGTAGGCCACCGAGAACGCCGGGATCGCCAGCGGCAACGCCAGCGCCCACGCGAAGAGATCGCGCCCGGGAAAGCGGTGCATGGCGACCAGCCAGGCCGCTACGGTCCCCAGGACGGCCGTCGAGAGCGCCACGCCCGCGGAGAGGGCGATCGACGACAGGGCGTATCGCGACAGATCGCGCGCGGCGATGTCGGCGGTCGCCTGGCCGGAGAACGCCGCCGCTACGACCCCGGCCAGAGGCAGTATGGCCAGGGCCGCAGCCAGCAGCGCCAGGAGCCGCAGCGGCGATCCGGAGACGCCGCTGCGCCAGACTTGCGTCACGACCTTACGCGCCTAGCGCCAGCCCGCTGCGCTCATCAGGGACTGGGCTTCGGATTGCCTCGGGCCATAGGCCGACACGGACATCGGATTGGCCGTGAAGCCCGCATAGGCGTCCACCGGCGCCGGGGCCGGTACGGCCGGGTTGGCGGTGAACTCGCTGTTCTTCTCGGCGACGATCTTCTGGGCTTCGGGCGAGGCCAGGAATTCCAGGAATCTCACGGCGTTCTCGCGGTTGGGGGCGTTGGCGGCCACCCCGCCGCCCGAGATGTTCACGTGCGCGCCCTGACCATCAAGGGAAGGGAACGCCAGCTTCACCTTGTCGGTCACTGCCTTGTCCTTCACGTCGCCGCCGCCGGCCATCCGGATGTAGTAGTAGCTGTTGGTCAGCGCGATCTCGCAGACACCCGCGCCCACGGCCCGAATCTGGTCGCGGTCGCCGCCCTCGGGGGGACGGGCCATGTTGGCCACCACGCCCTTCACCCAGTCGCCGGCCTTCTGTGGCCCCCAGGCTTCGATCAGCGCGCCGACCAGCGACAGGTTGTAGACGCTGTCGGCCGAGCGCACGCAGAGCTTCTTGCGGAAACGCGGAGAGGCGATCTCCTCATAGGTGTCGATCTCCTCGGGCCGCACCTTGGCCGGGTCGTAGGCGACGATCCGCGCGCGGCGCGAGAAGCCGAACCAGCGGCCTTCGGGCTCGCGCAGATTCGCCGGGATGGCCGCCTCGAGGGCCGGCGACGAGGTGGGTTGCAGCAGATTGGCGTTCTGCGCCCGCCACAGCGCTCCGGCGTCGGCGGCGAGGAATACGTCCGCAGGGCTGGACGCGCCTTCGCTGGTCATGCGCGCGATGAGCTGATCGGGATTGCCCTCGATGCGGTTGACCTTGATGCCCGTCTCCTTGGTGAAGAGCTCGTAGAGTGCGAGATCGGCGTCATAGTGGCGCGCGGTGTAGAGATTCAGCTCGCCCGAACCGGCCGGCGCGCCGGCCTTCTCCGTATTCGATGGGCTACAGGCTGAAAGGGCCAGTACGGCGGCGGCGGCAAGAGGAATGGAACGGATCATGGGGCCTCCTTGGGGGCAGGAAGTCTGCGTCAGCATCTAACCGCAGTGCGATCGATCTCGGAGAGCCTGCGCCGGCCGGTGAGCGCCATTGTCGCTTCCAGTTCGGCGCGGAGCATATGGATGACGTGCGAGACGCCGACGGCGCCGGCGGCGGCCAGGCCCCAGATGTAGGGCCGCCCTATCAGGACGGCGCGAGCGCCCAGCGCCAGCGCCTTGAAGACATCGCCGCCGTTGCGAACGCCTCCGTCGAAGAGGACGGGAGCCCGATCGCCGACGAGGTCGTAGATCTCGGGCAGCACATCGAGACTCGCGGGCTGTCCGTCGAGCACGCGGCCGCCGTGGTTGGAGACGACGACGCCATCCGCGCCCTCATCCAACGCACGGCCGGCGTCCTCGGCGGTCATCACCCCCTTGACGAGGATCGGCAGCGACGTCTGGCTCCGGAGCCAGGCGAAGTCGCGCCAGGTCGCCGCGGCCGCCAGCAGCGGGCTGCCCAGCAGCAGGGGTTGGCCCGCGCCCGCGGTATGGGTGAGCGGCGGCGGCGCGCCGCGCAGGTTGGCCGCTTCGATCTCCGGAGGCAGGCGGAAGGCGACGCGCTGTTCGCGCGGCCGGAAGCCGCTGATCGGGGCGTCTGCGGTGACGACGAGAGCCCCGTAACCAGCGGCCTCGGCTCGGCGAACGAGGCTCAGCGTGACGTTGCGATCGGGCTGGATGTAGAGCTGGAACCAGAGCGGGGTCGCCGCCTGGTCGGCCACCGCCTCCAGCGTGATGCTGGCCTGGGTGCTGACGACCAGCCCGGCGCCGCCTGCGGTCGCGCCCAAGGCGGTCGCCAGTTCGCCGTCGGGATGCGCCAGCCGGTGAAAAGCCACGGGAGCGAGAAGGATCGGGAGGCCGAAGCTCCGACCGAAGAGCTCCAGGTTCGTGTCGCCCTCTGCGAGGTCGGCGAACACCCGGGTGCGCAGGCCCAACTGCGAGAAGGCGCGGGTGTTCCGGGCGAGTGTGACTTCATCCGAAGCGCCGCCCGACAGGTACGCCCAGGCGGATTCGCTCACCCGTTCCCGCGCGGCGATCTCGTAGTCGCCGACGGTCGCGATCGTATGGGGAATCGCCTGAAGCTTCGGCAGCGGGTTGCTCACGTCTGCGCCCACGCCCGCAGCAGGTTGTGGTAGAGACCGGTCAGCCGCACCACCGACGGGTGATCGGGCGTATCGATGCGCAGCGCGCGGATCGCGTCGTCCAGCTCCAGAAGCATCTCGCGCCGCTCGCCCTCGCGGACCAAACTCTCGATCCAGAAGAAGGCGGCCAGTCGGGCGCCCCGCGTCACGGGCGTCACCCGATGCACGGTGCGGGCCGAGTACAACGCCAAGTGTCCCGCGGGCAGCTTGATGGCGGAAACGCCGAATTCACCCTCTATCATCAGCTCGCCGCCGTCGTAGTCGTCAGGCTCGCTCAGGAAGAGCGTCGCCGACAGATCGCTGCGGAGCCGGTGCGGGGAGCCGGGAACGGAAAACACCGCAGCGTCCACATGGTCGCCGTAGGTCCCGCCGTCCGCATAGCGATTGAACCGCGGCGGCAGCACCTTCAGAGGCAGGGCGCCGGCGATGAAGCGCTCGTTGTGGGCGAGTCGCTCCAGGACCAGTCCACCCAGGCGCGCAGCGACCGGATCGTCGTCGGCCAGTTGCTGGTTGGCCTTGACCCGTTCCGCGACGGATCCGGCGGTCGCGCGTCCGTCGCGCCAGGAAGCGCCTTCGAGATCCTGGCGAAAGACGCAGACCTCTTGCGGAGAGAGGACCGCGGGGATCGCCAGAATCATCTTCAGGACACTCCTCTGCGTCGCCGCCGAATGGCGGCCGGACGCCGTCGGTCAGAAACGAAATGCGGCGGTCATCAGGAAGGCTCGGGGCGTGCCGAGAGTGGCGCGACTGCCGTTCCAGTTGGTCGACACAGCATGCTTCTCATTGGTGAGGTTGTCGATGTTCAGCCGCAGATCGATCGTCTCGTTGACCTCGTAGGACGCATAGCCGTGGAGCAGCGTGTAGCTGGGCAGCTTGCCGAACATCCCGTTCGGGATGATCCGGTTGGCGTCGTCCGGCCGCCCAAGGAAGGACGAACCGACGTGCTGGACCCCGCCGCCCAGCGTCAGGCCGAAGGGGAAGCGATAGGTCGTCCAGAGGTTGGCGGTCACGTCGGGCGTGAAGGCCAGCTTGTCCCCGCTGGCGCGGAGGAACGTCCCGTAGTCGGCCGGATTGGCCCGCCGGCGCACTTCGTCCAGATAGGCGCTGTGCTTGCGTTCGCTGTCGATCCACGCGAGGCCGCCATAGACTTCCCAGGCTTCGGTGATCCGTCCGGAGACGCCGATCTCGACCCCCTGGACGATCTGCTTGCCGTAGCCCTTCAGGCTATCGACGGTCTCTCCGACGTCGCGACCGGTGATCGGCGCGTTGCGTTTGACGGTGCGGAAGACCGCGGCCGTCGTCGAAAGCCGACCGTCGAACAGGTCCCACTTCAGGCCGACTTCGTAGTTGTCGGATCGTACGGTCTTGGCGCCGGCGACAAAGCCGGGAAACGCATTCTCGCCCGTACGCGAAATGTCGGGGTTGGAAAGGTACGAGCCCGGCGGCTGCGCCGCCGTGCCCACCGAGGCGTAGAGGCTGGCGTTGGACGCAGGTTTGTAAACCAGGCCGATCTTGCCGCCCCAGTTGGTGTCCGACAGCTTGAAGTTGCCCAAGGCCCCGGCGGGCGCGCCGGCGGCGGTCCGGCTCTGGATCGCCGCATCGTAGCTTTCGAGGCGGACGCCGCCCGTGATCTGCCATTGCTCGCCGATTTCGATGGTGTCGTAGACATAGGCCGCCACGGTATCGACCTTGACCTGGGCGCGTTCGGTGGGCGCAAGGACGGCGCCCGCCGCCCGATCCGGGTTGGGGTCGCGCAGGCTGGTGACCGGCGGATTGACGGTTCCGAGCCGGTCGGAGTCCGACTTCTCGCGCGTGAACTCCACGCCGGCGGCGATGCTGTGCGACAGGGCGCCGGACCCGAACCTTGCCGTGAGGTTGGTGAAGTTGGTGAGGGTCTCGTTCTTTCGGCGGTAGAACTGGGTCTGGGTCGGGACCACAGACGTGGCGGCGGTAAAGCCGGTGGGAACGGTGAAGCGCGCGTCCCGATCCACCTCCGAGAACCGGGTCTGATTCGTGACGCGCAGGCCCTCGGCGAACTGCCCTTCGAAGCGCAGGAGCACGGCGTCGCTCCGCGTGTCGTCGAAATCCGAGCGCAGGCCGTAGAACGCATCCCGAGGCGCATCGGCCGTCAGCGGATTGTAGGCGGCCGTCCCCTTGATCGCGGCGCCCGGCACGCCCCATTCGGGCCGGTCGTCCTGGCTGACGTGCTCATAGGCGAGGATCGCCCGGAGGTTGGGCGAAAGCGTCGCGGCCAGCGAAGGCGCAATCCCCCAGGTTTTCTTACGGGCCAGTTCGCGCCCCGGGACGCCACTGTCCTCCAGGACGGCGTTCAGACGCACCGCGAGGTTGTCGGCGAGCACGTGGTTGATATCGGCCAGCCCACGCTTGCGGGTCTTCGAGTCGTACTGGTCGAAGCCGAAGCTGACCGCGCCCGAGACGGCGTTCTCGTTCCCTGGGCTCTTGGTGACGATGTTCACGTAGCCGCCGGGGCCGCCCCGGCCGTTGTCGGCGGCCGGCCCTTTGACCACCTCGACGCGTTCGACGTTGAACACGTCACGCGCATAGCTGCCCGAATCGCGCGAGCCGTCGATGAACACCGAGCCGCTGACGTCGAACCCGCGCATGCTGAAGTTGTTGGTCGAGGTCGAGAAGCCGTTCTCGCCGGCGTTGAAGCTGATGCCCGGCGTGTTGCGCAACACCTCGGTCAGGTTGCGCGCGCCTCTCTCTTCGATGATCTGCTGAGGGATGACCGAGACGGTCTGAGGCGTATCGAGCAGCTTGGCCGTGCGTTTGGGCGCGTCCGCGTCGGTTGCGCCCAGGACTTCCACCGCGCTGACCGGGGTGCCTTGGGCGTCGTCGAAGGCCTCGGCGATGGCCGGGCTCGATGACGCCAGCGCGCCGACCAGGGCCACGAAGGCCGTTCCCGTGGGCCCCGCCACGACCTTCCAGCCAGCTTCAGCGCTCTTCGTTCTCTTGTCCACGTCGGTCACACCCATCAGAATGATAGTCACTCGCAGTCGCGCTTTGCGGAGCGCCGGGAACGAGTGTCAATGGGCGAGGCTGTCAGGGCGTTCGGGGCAACACTTTGAAATGATTCAGCGACACATTCGACATGATGCGGGGCCGAATCCGGGCCCGATCGTTCGTCAGCCATCTCCGCCCGCGACGATCCTCGTCGTCGATGACGATCCCGCGATGCGGATCCTTCTTGCCGACCTGCTGCGCAAGAACGGCTTCCACGCCCGCGGCGTGGCCAGCGGAGCCGAGGCCTGCGACGACGTGGCGACCGGCGACGTGGACCTCATCCTGCTCGACGTGATGATGCCCGGCATGAGCGGCTTCGACGTCTGCCGTGCGCTGAGACGCGATACGGACGGCGGCCCGCCGATCATCATGGTCAGCGCGCGAGGAGAAGAGGCAGATCGTGTCGCGGGGTTGGAACTGGGCGCCGACGACTACATCGCCAAGCCTTTCGCCCAGAGCGAACTTCTGGCCCGTGTCCGCGCGGTCCTTCGGCGAGGAACATCGGGGCGTGCGGCGGGGTGGGGCCGGCCCCAGCGCCTGACATTCCTGGGCTGGATCGTGGATCTGCGTCGGCGGGAGGTCTTCACGCCCTCTGGGGCGCGGGTCGATCTGTCAGGCGCAGAATTCGATCTTCTCGTGGCCCTGCTGGAACGCCCGCAGCGGGTGATCGGCCGAGCCGCGCTCCTGGAAATGTCGCGTGTCCGGTTGGGAAGCCCGTCGGATCGGAGCGTCGACGTGCTGATCAGTCGACTCAGGGGCAAGCTCGAAGGGGAAGACGCGGGCGAGTTGATCCGAACCGTGCGGGGCGCTGGCTACATGTTCGTGCCCGACGTCGAGCAGGCCTAGCGCGTGCTGAGCCGGATCTGGCCCGACAGCCTGGTGGCGCGCATCGCCGTGGTGATGTTCCTGGCGCTGTCGATCGAGTGTCTCGGAGGGGAATGGCTGTTTCAACGGGCGGAGACCGAGCGGGTCGCCGACGCCCGGTTGCGCAGGCTGGCGGAGCATCTCGCGGTCGCCGACCGTATCGCGTCGGACCTGCCGCAGGCCGCTCGCGATCCCTATCTGCGGCGCCTCTGGCCAGATGACCCGAACCTGCGGTGGACGTCGGAGATGAATGGGGGCGTGACTGGTCTCGACGCCGCCCAGATGGAAGAGGTGCGATCCGCCCTCGATCGGGTGACGCCGGCGTTGTCGTCCCGGAACATGCGGCTGTCGGCCGCGTCTCCGCAAGGCCGGCTGTCAGGCGCGATGCAGTTGCAGGACGGCTCATGGCTTCGCTTCGAGACCCGGGATGTGGCGCTCGCCCAGCCGATTCTCGAACGCTTGTGGGGGCCGCTGCTGACCCTGCTGGCGGGCGTCAGTATCGCGACCGCGGGCCTTGCCGTGATGGTCGCGCGTCCCCTCCGGCGGCTGGCCGCGGCGGCCGACCAGGTCGGACGGGCGGAAGACCCTGTCGTCGTTCCGGAGGAGGGGCCGAAGGAGGTCCGGCTGGTGGCTGGCGCTTTCAACGCCATGCGCGACAGGCTGTTGCAGCAGGTCGACGAACGCATGCAGGCCCTGGCGGCCGTCTCGCACGACCTCAGGACCCCCATCGCCCGCCTGCGCCTGCGGACATCCGAAATCCGGCCCGCGAAGGTTCGTTCGGGCGTGCAGCACGACGTCGACGACATGGATCGTTTCGTGACGTCCGTTCTCGACTATCTGCGAGGCGGCGACGCCGAGCCGCTTCAGGCCGTGGACCTTGCGACCATCGTCCAGACGATCGTGGATGAGGCTCAGGACGCGGGCGCCAATGTTTCCTACGAGGGACCTCGGCGGCTGGAAGCTTCCACACGGCCGGTCAAGTTGCAGCGCGCCGTCCTGAACCTCGTTCAGAATGCGGTTCGGCATGCGGACACGACGGTCGTGTCGTTGAGTCGTGAATGCGTGAGCGCGATCATCGTGGTCCAGGACGATGGTCCGGGAATTCCAGACGACAAGCTCGAGGACGTCTTCCAACCCTTCTACCGAATCGAGGATTCCCGGAACCGGGTGACCGGCGGCGCCGGTCTAGGGCTTTCGATCGTGCGGCGCGCCGCCGCGCGGCTACAGGGGCAGATCTCGCTTGTGAACCTGAAGGACGGCGGATTGCGGGCGACGCTGGTCATCCCTCTCGAAGCGTCGTCTTGAGGAGCGCCCCGGCGCAGGGCTCCATCCCCTTATGTGCGGCGGGTCGGAGGGGCGAATCCGACGGGCAGGTAGCCGCGCAGGAACGCTTCGACCGCCACCGAGACCGGACCGGAGATCGGCCGCTTCCCGGCCTCCATTTCGAGGATACGGCTTTCGCCGTGCTTGTCGGCGGAACTGAAACGAAGCGCGCGGGCGAGATCGGCGGGAGACCAGCCCATGGCCTCTCGCGCCTGGCGCAGATGATCGCCCGTCTCAATCACAACACGGCTCCGACGCTAAGCCAGGCCTGCGATCGCCCGCCGATCCGGCCAGAAGACACCTTCATACAGAGTTCCGTTTAAAAATATGGGATCAGCCTTCGACCCGGTCGAGCGCGGATGTTCCTAGGCCAGTCACCGTCCCAGCTCCAGGCTCTCTGACTGAATTGAGCCGGTCCGGTAGGGTCATGCCGCGACGACGGGGCTGCGGCGGGGACGCGAGGCCGCCGGGGGACATTGATATCCGCGAGGTCTCGCGGGTCCATGTGTGACCGCTCACGATGACGCCTCCGCGTGGCGGAAGGCCGAGAACGGGCGCCGAACGAGTCCCCGAGATTTCCCCGCGGTGGAGCGGAGTGCTTGCGAGCTGTTCTGGAGAATTCCCGGTGGGGAGCGGGATGATCTCATCCCGCTCCCCTAGGAAGAATGGTGCCGCCGGGCAGGATTGAACTGCCGACCTCAGCCTTACCAAGGATGCGCTCTACCACTGAGCTACGGCGGCGAAGGCGGGCGCTATAGCGGGAGCCGGGCGTCGCGTGAAGCCTAAATTGACGTCGGAGGCGCTTGACGGGGGAGACCCAGCGCCGCAGGTGGAGGGGATGGCGAAAGGCGACGACGAGGGGCGGGGGCCGTCCGATCCGCGCGAGGCGAAGCTGGCCCAGGCGCTGCGGGCGAATCTTCGTCGCCGGAAGGCTTCGGGGGCGCCTGCGCCGGCGCCGAAACCACAAGGCTCCTCCACGGATTGACCGCTTGGCGCGTCCGCAGCGCCCAGGCTAGATACCCCCGGAGAGGCGCCGCGACGGACTGCGACGCCATGTGCGTCGTAAGGATACCGATTGGATCGCATCGCCATCACGGGCGGCGCGCGGCTGCAGGGCGAGATCCCGATCAGCGGCGCCAAGAATTCGGCCATCAAGCTGATGGCCGCCAGCCTGCTCACCGAAGAGCCGTTGCGCCTGACCAACATGCCCCGCCTGGCGGACACCCGGTTTCTGGGGAATCTGCTTCGGCGCCTGGGCACGGAGGTGGTCGAGAGCGACGGGCCGGACGGACCCGAGACGCTGCTGACCACCCGCGAGATCGTCAGTGGCTTTGCGCCCTACGATCTGGTGCGCCAGATGCGGGCCTCCTTCAACGTACTGGGGCCGCTGCTGGCGCGTTCGGGGCAGGCCAAGGTCTCGATGCCCGGGGGCTGCGCCATCGGCGCGCGGCCGGTCGACCTGCACCTCAAGGCGCTCGAAGCCCTGGGCGCCGAGATCGATCTGCACGAAGGCTATGTCTACGCCCAGGCGCCCCGCGGCCTGCGGGGCGGGGAGGTGGAGTTTCCATTCGTGTCGGTCGGCGCCACCGAGCACACCCTGTTGGCCGCCGTCCTGGCCGATGGGGTCACCGTGATCCGCAACGCGGCCTGCGAGCCCGAGATCACCGACCTCGCGGACTGCCTGAACAAGATGGGCGCCAAGGTCACGGGCGCCGGAACGCCCACCATCCTGATCGAAGGTGTCGGCCGCCTGTCGGGCGCGACCCATGCGGTCCTCCCCGACCGGATCGAGACCGGCACCTATGCGCTGGCCGCCGCGATGGCAGGAGGCGAGGTGCGGCTGACCCGGACGCGGAGCGATTTCATCCAGGCCCTGATCGACAAGATGGTCGAGGCTGGGGTCGAGGTGATTCCGCACAACGACGGCCTGACGGTGCGCCGGAACGGCGGCCGGCTGCGCGCGGTCGAGGTGACGACCGACCCTTATCCGGGCTTTGCGACCGACCTCCAGGCCCAGTTCATGGCGCTGATGACGCTGGCCGATGGCGAGAGCGTGTTTCGCGAGACCATCTTCGAGAACCGCTTCATGCACGTTCCCGAACTGGCCCGCCTGGGCGCCGACATCTCGGTTCATGGCGGAGAGGCGCGGGTGCGCGGCGTGGCGGCGCTGCAAGGCGCCCAGGTCATGGCGACCGACCTCCGCGCCTCGGTCAGTCTGGTGATCGCCGGGCTGGCGGCGCGCGGCGAGACCGTCGTCAATCGCGTCTATCACCTGGACCGCGGCTTCGAGCGGCTGGAGGAAAAGCTGGGCGCCTGTGGCGCGCAGGTCCGCCGACTCAAGGGCGAAGGGGTTGCAGAGGAAATCGAGTAGGCATGTCTCAGACGGCGCCGCTGCAGCTCCTGGCTATCGATCCCGACGATCTGGCCGTGCTTTCCGCCGCGCTCCAGGATGCGGTGGCCAGGGTGGGGGACATCGCCTACGAGCCGAAGGCGCGCCGCCTTACGATCGCCTTCAACCGCTATCGGTGGGAGGCGGGGCAGCGCCAGCGGGTGCGGTCGGCCCTGCAGGTGGGCGGGGTGATGGGCGTCCAGACCCGCCGGATCCGCCGCGAACGTCGGGATGCGGTGGTGGAGCTGTTGTCCCTGGACTTCAAGGCCGGCGAGGCGCCGGGCGGCGTGCTGATGCTGACCTTCGCGGGGGGCGGCGACCTCCGGGCGCAGGTGGAATGCGTCGACGCGGTTCTGGCCGATGTCTCGGCGCCCTGGCCCACGCCCAGGACCCCACAGCACGAGCCCTGAGCGCTCGGGCCTGAGGGTGAGGGCCTGAGCGGATGGCCTTCGGGCGCCGCGACGGGTAAGAGAGCGCGCCATGCGCCGCTTCCGTTTCTCCGATCCTGGGTTCGACACCGTGTTCCCGGCCTTCGTCGCCGAGCGCCGGGGCACGCCCGAGGAGGTGGACGCCATCGTTCGCGATGTGTTGGCCGCGGTCCGGGCCGAGGGCGTGGCCGCGCTGATCCGCTACGCACGCGAATTCGACCGGTTCGAGCTGACCGAGGCGAACCTGCGGGTGCCGGCCGAGGAGATCGAGGCGGGCGCGGCCGACTGTCCGGCCGAGGTGCGCGACGCCATCGCTTTCGCCGCCCGCCGGATCCGCGCCTATCACGAGCGGCAGCGGCCGGCGGATCAGCGGTTCACCGACGAAGCCGGGGTCGAACTCGGCTGGCGCTGGACGCCGCTGGACGCCGTGGGGATCTACGTGCCCGGCGGCCGGGCCGCCTATCCGTCCACGGTGCTCATGAACGCGGTTCCGGCCGCCGCCGCGGGAGTCGGTCGCATCGCGATGGTGACGCCGCCCGGCCGCCTGCAACCCGCCGTCCTGGCCGCCGCGAAGGAAGCGGGCGTCACCGAGATCTGGCGTGTGGGCGGCGCCCAGGCGGTGGCGGCCCTCGCCTACGGCGCGGGACCTATACTGCCGGTGGACAAGATCGTCGGGCCCGGCAACGCCTTCGTCACCGCCGCCAAGCGTCGGGTCTACGGGACCGTGGGAATCGACGCCCTTGCCGGACCGTCCGAGATCGTGGTCGTGGCCGACGGCCTGAGCAATCCCGAGTGGATCGCCGCCGACCTGCTGTCCCAGGCCGAACACGATCCCGCCGCCCAGTCGATCCTCATCACGGACGACGAGGCCTTCGCGGCGCGGGTGGAAGCGGCTGTCGAGACGCAACTGGGCGCGCTGGCGACGGGCGAGGACGCCCGCGCCTCGTGGCGGGACCACGGGGCGGTGGTGATCGCTCCGTTGAACGAGGCGCCCGGGCTGGTGGATCTGATCGCGCCCGAACACGTGGAGTTCGCCACCGAGGCGCCCGAGCGCCTGGCCGACCGGGTGCGCCATGCCGGGGCGATCTTCCTCGGCCGGCATGCGCCCGAGGCCGTGGGCGACTATGTCGCCGGTTCGAACCACGTGCTGCCGACCAGCCGCGCGGCGCGGTTCTCGTCGGGCCTGTCGCTGTTCGATTTTCTCAAGCGCACCTCGATCATCCGGTGCGACGAAGCCGCCTTCGCGGCCCTTGCGCCGGCGACGATCGCGCTGGCCGAGGCGGAAGGATTGCCCGCTCACGCCCGTTCGGCCGCGATCCGGATGGGGCAGGGCGCCTGAGGCCAGGAACCCCGGGCGACGGCCAAGCGTTGCCGGCCGGGGTGTCCGAGGTTAAGCCCAGCACGTGTTCGCCAACGCAGAAACTTCCGAACAGGCGGCTGACGTCGCGACGAAGCCGGGCTTCACCGAACAGGTGATCGCTTCGACCACTGGCGCGGTCGATCACATCCTGAGTCTCGACCCGGGCGTGGCCGCCCTCAACCTGTTGGCTTCCGCGATCGTGGTCGCGCTGGCGATCGGCCTCGTCTGGGGCGTGGGTCGGGTGCTCGACTACTGGCTCGCGCGGGTGTCGGTGGCCGGCGCAGAGGCCCAGGAGGCGCGCGCGCGCGAAGAAGCGCGCACCCGGAAAGCGGCCCGCCTGACCTGGGCGCTCTTCCGCTTCAGCGTCGCCCTGGGCGTCGTCGCCGTCCTGCTGGACGTCTGGGGCATCGATGTCCGGGCGTGGTTGTCGGGGGGCGCGGGCGCCCGGCTGGTGCGTCTCGTGCTGGTGGTGCTGCTGGCGACCGCGCTGGTGGAACTCGCAGGCTTCGTCATAAAGCGGCTCATCGACGGTTTCGCGCGCCGCAGCGGCGATCCCCGCCGCGCTGCGCAACTGCGGACGCTGGGGCCGCTTCTGACGGGCAGCGCCCAGACCATTCTGGTCGTGGTCGGCGTGCTCACGGTGCTGACGGAGATCGGTCTCAAGGTCGGCCCCATCCTCGCGAGCGCCGGCGTCCTGGGCATCGCCGTGGGTTTCGGCGCCCAGACCCTGGTGAAGGACTTCCTGACCGGCGTCTTCCTCATCGCCGAGGACGTCGTCTCGGTGGGCGACAACGTCCAGATCGGGAGCTCCAGCGGCACGGTCGAGGCCATGACCCTGCGCACGATCCGTCTGCGCGACGCCAACGCCACGCTGCACATCTTCCCGTATAGCGAGGCCCAGGTGATCCATAACCGGACCAAGGTCTTCTCGTCGTACCTCGCCGAAATCCCGATCAGCTACGACAACGACGTCGACCGGGCGCTGGAGGTGGTGCGGAAGGTGGGAGAGGGCCTTCAGGCCGATCCGCAGTACGGGCGGATGATCACCCGGCCTTTCGAGGTCATGGGCGTGGATCGCCTCGCCGACAACGCCGTCTATCTGAAGGCCCGGCTCACGACTCAGCCCCGCGCGCAGTGGGAGATCGGCCGCGAGTTCAACCGACGGCTCAAGAACGCCTTCGACGCGGAGGGCGTGCTCACCCCGGTCAAGACGACGCCGGTCGCCGCCCAGCCGCTGGAGGAACAGCTCCCGGCCGCCGCCGAAACGCCGGCTATCGACGGCAAAAGCTGAACATATCCTGTCGGCGGTCGCTTCGGGGCCGTTCAGACGGCGCCGGATACAACCCGGTCATTCCACGAGATCCGTGAAGGACTGGAGATGACCATGCGGACACTGACCACAAAGACCGCCGGCGGCCTGGCGACGGCTCTGATCGCCGGAGCCTTGCTCCTGGGCGGGGGCGCGAGCGCCAACGCCGGCGTTCTCGGCTGTTCTGCTCCCGGCGGCAAGCAGGAGGCCGGGGCCGTAGTGGGGGCCCTGGTCGGCGGTTTCATCGGAAATCAGGTGGGCGGCCGCAGCGCCACCGGCGAGACCGTGGCGGGGGCTGCGCTCGGCGCCGCGGCCGGTTCCGCCATCGGCTGCGAGGCCCAGAAGGATCGCGCCAAGTCGGCTTCGACCTACACCCAGGGTGGATACCGCCTGTCGCGGAATGTCTCGCCGGCCCGCTACAGCCGAATCGATGGCCCCTTCGTGGCCCTGAGCGGCGTGAATGTTCGTTCGGCCCCGACGACGGGCTCGGCGCGAGTCGGTCGCCTTCAGAATGGCGAGCGCTTCCAGGCGTTGGCCCATGTGCGCGGAACCGACTGGATTCTGGTGGGCCGCAACGGCGTGGGCGTCGGCTATGTGCGGGGCGACTTCGTTCGGCCGCTGAGCCCGCGCTACGCCGGCCGCTGAGGCGGGTCTCCCGCCTCCCACACCCTCGCGTCCGGACGCGAGGGTGTCCTTTTTGCTCTATCCCAGCGGTCTGAGCGATCGACACCGACTGCCGGGATGACGAGGACCCCCAGTTTGCAATAAAGCTCCGCCGAGGAGCCATGGCCGAAGATCCGAGCAAGACCCACCGGCTGCAGTCCGTCGAGCTCGACGAGGAGTCGCTCGCGGCGGTTTCGCGCGACCAGGAGCAGGAGCGCCAGATCGCGATCTTCGACCTGCTGGAGGAGAACCATTTCCATCCCGAGGGCGCCGAGGGCGGCCCCTACGACCTGCGGATGGGCCTTCTGGAGAACCGCCTGGTCCTCGACGTCCGCGGCCCGGCCTACGAGCGCCGCCACATCCTGTCGCTGTCGCCGTTCCGGATGCTGATCAAGGACTATTTCATCATCTGCGACAGCTACTATCAGGCGATCCGCAATTCGACGCCTCAGCAGATCGAGGCCCTCGACATGGGTCGGCGCGGCTTGCACAACGAAGCCTCGGAGCTCCTGCGCACGCGTCTCGCCGGCAAGATCGAAACGGACCTGGACACCGCCCGCCGCCTTTTCACCCTGATCTGCGCCCTGCACTGGCGAGGCTGAGCCGGATGGCGGCGGACTCCGCGAAACGGCTGCCGGACGCCGTCCTCTTCTGCTGCAACTTCAACCAGGTGCGCTCGCCGATGGCCGAGGCGCTGCTGAAGACGTTCGCCGGGACGCGGATCTTCGTGGACAGTTGCGGGCTCAAGCGCGGCGACTTCGATCCGGACGAGGACGATATGGAAGTCGACCCGCTCGCGGCCGAGGTCATGCGGGAAGTGGGCGTCGACCTGTCGCGCCATCGCTGCAAGACGTTCGACGAACTGGAGGACGATTCCTTCGATCTCGTGGTTTCCCTCACCCCGGAGGCTCAACACAGGGCGGTGGAGCTGGCGCGGGGGCGGTCGGCCGAGATCGAGTACTGGCCCACTCTGGACCCCACTCTGACCGAAGGTTCGCGGGAGCACAGGCTCGAGGCCTACCGCCAGGTGCGCGACGGGCTCGTCGAGCGTATCCGTCGACGTTTCGGGCTGTGACGAGCCCATCGACGTTGTCATGGCCCATGCGCTATACTGGCCGCCGAAATTGCGGCTCGCGGCCCGACGGCGCGAGCCGTCGTCTTATGTAGAGCCGCTGAGGATCAAGGGAGCCGCATGGCGAAAGAAGAACTGCTGGAGTTTCCGGGCACGGTCAGCGAGGTGCTGCCGAACGCCACGTTCCGGGTGAAACTCGAAAACGATCACGAGATCATCGCCCACACGGCCGGCAAGATGCGGAAGAACCGCATCCGGGTTTCGGCTGGCGACAAGGTCCTGGTCGAGATGACGCCGTACGACCTGACGAAGGGCCGCATCACCTTCCGCGTCCGCTAGACGACCAGAGGCTGCGACTTGGCTTCTGAGCCGCGCCTCGTCCTGGCCTCCGCGAGCCCGCGCCGCCTCGAACTCCTGCGTCAGATCGGCTTCGCGCCGGACGCCGTCGAGGCCGCCGAACTGGACGAGACTCCCCAACCCAAGGAGACCCCGCGCATCCTGGCCGGCCGGCTGGCCGAGGCCAAGGCCGCGCATGTCGCCGCCCGCCGGTTGGGCGAGTATGTGCTGGCGGCCGACACCGTCGTGGCCGTGGGGCGGCGGATCCTTCCCAAGGTCGAGGACCGCCGGGAGGTGGCGGCGTGCCTGAACCTGCTCTCGGGGCGCGCCCACAAGGTGCTGACCGGCGTCTGCGCGCGTGCGCCGGATGGCCGGGCCGCCAGCCGCGTGGTGGAGAGCCGCGTGCGCTTCAAGCGTCTGTCGCCGGCCGAGATCGACGCCTACCTTTCCAGCGGCGAGGGGGTGGGCAAGGCTGGCGGGTACGCCATCCAGGGCCTTGCCGGGGCGTTCGTCATGTCGCTCCAGGGATCCTATTCCGGCGTGGTCGGCCTGCCGTTGTACGAAACCGCCGGCCTTCTCGCCGGTCTCGGCTATCGGCGCCCATGAGCGAGCGCCGCGCCTACCTCGACCCCGGCCTCGGAGAAGATCGCGGCGTGGTCACCCTGGATGGGCGCCCCGAGCGGTTCTTCCTGCGCCGCGAGGGCGACGATCCGCGCCTGCAGCTGGGCGCCCGGCTGATTGCGCGGGTCGAACACGTCGAGCCGGTCCTGGCGAGCGCCTTCCTCGACCTGGGAGGCGTGCAGGCGCTTCTGCCGTTCAAGCCCGAGGCGCGGCCGGTGCGCGGCGCCGCCGTGACCGTGGAAATTCGCAGCGAGCCCCGCGAGGGCAAGCTGGCGACGCTCAGGGCCCTGGGAGCAGGGGAGGGGGCGCCCCGACTGCTTGAGCCGGCCCCGACGCTCGCGGACGTGTTGCAGACGCTCGTTCGTGACGGGCCCGTGGCGACCGGACCGGAAGCCCGCCGCGTGGCCGATGAGGCCGAGGACGAGGCGTTGCAGACCATCCACGCCCTGCCCGGCGGCGGGACCCTCGCCATCGAACCCACGCGTGCGCTCACGGCCGTGGACGTGGACCTGGGCGAGCGCAAGGGGGCGGACGGCAAGCGCGCCGCGCGCCAGGCGAACCTCGCCGCCCTTTCGGAGGCCGCGCGCCTTCTGCGGCTGAAAGGCCTGGGCGGTCTGGTGGTGGTGGATCTCGTGGGCCGCGGGCACGACGGCGCCGCGCTGCTCGCGGCGGCCCGCCATGCCTTCGGGCCGGACAACCCCGGGGTCGCCATCGGGCCGGTCGGTCGGTTCGGGACGATGGAACTGTCGATACCGCGCCGCGCTGCGCCTGTCCTGGAACGGCTGCGACGGCCCGAAGGCGGACTCACCGATGCGGCCCTGGCCCATCGCCTCGTCCGGAGGCTGGAGGCCGAAGGCGTGGCTCAACCGGGAGCCCGGCTGGAAGCGCGGTGCGCGCCCGACGTGGCCGCGGCGGCCGAATCCCTCGGTGTCCGGCTTGCCGAACGGATCGGCGCCCGCTTCGCGATCGTGGGTGAGCCAGGGCGGCGGCGCGCCGATTTCGACGTGGGGTCGGCGGGATGAGCGGAGCGTGCCCCATCTGCGGCAAACCACCTCTGTCGGCGTATCGTCCATTCTGTTCCAAGCGCTGCGCCAACGTGGATCTTCATCGCTGGCTGACGGGCGCGTACGCCGTACCGGCGCAAGAGGACGAGAGCGGTCCGTCCGACGACTTCGCCGGGGATTTCGGGGACGATTGAGGCGGTCTCACCGGCCCGCTGGACTTACGGGAACGCCTCTTCTATAGACGCGGCTCCCGCGCGCCGGGACCCAGGCCTGGGTAGCTCAGTTGGTAGAGCAGCGGATTGAAAATCCGCGTGTCGGTGGTTCGAATCCGCCCCCAGGCACCATCCCCCCTATCGATTTCATCAGCCTGATTTTCTCATCCGATTTGGGTGACCCTGGATCGCCGAGATTGCTGCGTTGCAGCAATCTCGGCGCCGCTTTCGATGGTGAAACGCAGGGCGTGCAGCGCTTCTTGCGTGTGCAGCGCACAATCCGTGCGGATGCGTCAGTATTTTGACTGCGGCGGGCAAGCTTCTGCCCCTTGACGCTTCGACAAGGGGTTGCCAAAGGGTCATGCCGCTCTCTTACAAAGCGGTAAGACTTTGGGTTCCTCTCGTGGGAGTTCAAGGCCGTCCGCACCGTTAGAAACGCCAATCCTGCCTCAGTCGGGAGTCCGCGTTTTGGGTCGGGCGCAGCGACAGCGCCTCTGGTGTTTCGGTTCGCGTAGGCGGGCTGGGCGCCAGGGTTGTTTCAACTAGGGTGGAGACGCTCTCGCGCGACGACCCTCCGGCCAATCGTGCTAGACCAACCAGGAACTGGCGACAGATGCTCGACAACAAACTCAAGACCACGTTTTCCGCTCTCTTCGGCGCCGCGGCGCTGATGATGAGCGCGCCGGCGTTCGCTCAGGACGCCGCTCCGGCCGCGCCTGCCGCCGCTGACGCGGCTGCCGCTCCGGCCGCCGACGCCGCCCCCGCGGCCCCCGCGGCCGAAGAATCCGCCGATCCGCCCACCATGAAGAACGCCGGCAAGCTGAATGTCGGCACCATGTTCATGGACTCCGACCCGGTCGTGAAGGTGATCATGATCGGCCTGGCTCTGGCCTCGGTGTTCAGCTGGGCTCTGCTGATCGTGAAGATCCTCGAGTTCAACGCCCTCAACAAGGCGTCGGACGGCTTCGTGGAGAACTTCCGCAGCGCCAAGTCGATCAACGACATGAGCCGCATCGCGCTGTCCGAAGAGTATGACGGCAACCCGCTGGCCGACATGGCGGCCGCCGCCGCTCAGGAGATCGAACTCTCCAAGCAGGCGGGCCTGGCCATCACCGGCGAACATCGCGACACCACCATCGATCGCGCCCAGCACGCCGTGAGCGCCGTTCAGGCCACGCTTGCCCGCCGCTTGTCGGGCGGCATGCAGTACCTCGCATCGGTCGGTTCGAACGGTCCGTTCATCGGCCTGTTCGGTACGGTGTACGGGATCATGAACTCGTTCATCGGGATCGCGAACACCAACACGACCAACCTGGCCGTCGTGGCGCCCGGCATCGCCGAGGCCCTCCTGGCCACGGGTCTGGGCCTCTTCGCGGCGATCCCCTCGGTTATCTTCTACAACTACTTCCAGACCCGCATTTCCGCCTACGGCGCGCGGTCGGAAGGGTTCGTGGCCGAGCTGATGAACGCCATCTCCCGGCAGCTCGACAAGGGGGCCTAAGCTAGATGGCCGCCAAGATCTCCAGTTCCGGAGGCGGGCGCTACCAAGAGGATCAGAACGCCGAAATCAACGTGACGCCTTTCGTCGACGTGATGCTGGTTCTTCTGATCATCTTCATGGTTGCGGCGCCGATGGCGGCCGTGACGGTCAAGGTGAATTTGCCACCGGCCGTCGCCCCGCTCGGCACGAACCCCCCGAAGCCGGTCTACATCTCGATCCAGCCGGGTGGAGGCCTGTACATCCAGGACTTCCGCACCGACCTTCCGATGCTGGGCGACGACCTCCGCAAACAGCTGGGCGAGTCGCGCAATCCCGAGAAGGAGCGGATCTTCATTCGCGCGGACAAGGACGTGCTCTACGGCGACTTCATGGGCGTGATGAACATGCTGCAGGACAACGGGTTCTACAGCGTGGCCCTCGTCGGCGAAGACAAGTAGGTGGCGCCCATGTCTGAGACATCACCTGACCACGCCATCGTCCGGCACAATCCGTTCGACGATCCGAAGCCGCCGCGTCGCCCGGGGTTGATCATCGCCCTGGTGGTGGCGGTCGCCGTGCACGCCGCGCTTGGGGTGTATCTGTGGAAAGCGCGCTTCGATCCGAAGTACAAAGAGTACTCGGACGAGGTGACGGACGTGTCGATCATCAAGCCCGTCCCGCCACCACCTCCGCCGCCGCCACCTCCGCCGCCGCCCAACACGCCGCCGCCGCCGCCGCCCAAGCTGCAGCCGCGGCCGCCGGTGGCGGTGCCCGACGTGCCGTCGATCCCGCCGCTGCCGGTTCCGCCGGTCGAGCGTCGGATCGAGGAGCCTCGGCCTCCGGCGGCCCCGCCGCCCGAACCGCCGCGGCCGTCGGTCATCACCAACCCCGACTGGCGTCGTCGCCCCTCAGGTGAGGACATCGCTCGCTTCTACCCCGACCGCGCTTCGCGGATGGAGGTGGAAGGCCGTGCGACCCTCAGCTGCTCGGTGACCGCCCGTGGCACGCTGGAGAACTGCTCGGTCGTCGAGGAGTCACCCGACAACATGGGCTTTGGCGACTCCGCCATGCGCATGAGCCGGCTGTTCCAGATGCGGCCGCAGACCCGGGACGGCCAGCCTGTCGATGGTGGGACTGTGCGGATTCCGATCCGCTTCACCCTGCCGAAGTAAGCCGGTCGGACTACGAAAGTCAGGGCCCCGGTCGCGCAAGCAACCGGGGCCTTTCTTTTTCACCGGATTGGGAAGCTGTCCCGACGGACGCGTTGTCGCGAGGCGCCCGGGCTCCGGCGGACTTTCCCAGGCGTACGGTTCGGCCCCGAGAACGGCGCGCGGTCCCCTCTTCGCGGGCCTGGAGCTCAAGAGGTGTCGGGACGGTCTCGATTCGCCGCGGGCGGTGGCGCGGGTGGATTCTTGCCCGTCGGGCGACTTCGTCGTCACCCTCTCCGATGGCCGCCAGCTTGCGGGGTCACGCCGCTGCGGACGGCCGTTGCTGTAGTCCCGAGCATAAGCTTGATCCGAGGCCGCCCCGCGACTAGAAAGCGCGCTCACGACACGCCGCCTTAGCTCAGTTGGTTAGAGCGCCAGATTGTGGCTCTGGAGGTCCCCCGTTCGAACCGGGGAGGCGGTACCATCGTAGAGTGTTGAGAATACAGCAATTTGCTTCGGTTCCCTTTTGTTCCGAACGCTGTTCTTTCCACCCCGTTTTACACTCCCGGTTTTCTGCCTGTTCCCGAGGGCGCACGACGCGTGCCGCCGCGGCGTCTGAAAGCCGGATCCCGTCGGCCTGCCGGCGGTATTGAACGAAGCTCGATGCGCTCTCCCGTGTCCCATCATCGCGGCGCCTTCGGCGTCGCTGCAGCCCGCTTGTTGGCGGGCCGCCGGCGTAAGCCCACAACGGCATGTCCACATGGAAGCCGCTGCTGAACCAATCCCGCTATGGTTGCGTTTCGTGCTCCATAGCGTGTCCCATGTCTCTTTCCTTTGTTCCCCCGTCGCGAAGAGTTCGCACAGCAGCGCCGCCCCGCCGGCGCGAGGCGCGGACGCTGCCCGCGGGGATCGGCCTTCTTGTTGGCGCCGCAGCTTCTCTCGGCCTCTGGGTGATGATCGCGCTCCTCTTGTGGAGCCTGTTCGCTCCGTAACGCCCGTCCGCCCTGGCGGGGCTAAGTGTCGAAGCTATGAAGGTTGTTCTCCCGGGGTCGGGTTGGGAGAGTGGGGTTGCGAAGCTCCAGCCTCTAACCGGGAGGGCCCCGGATGAACGTCCATGAGAATGCCCGCCTGACGCCGGCGGGTCGAGCGTTGCTGGCGCGGCCTGTGTCTGAGGGCTGGACGGCGAAGGCGGCCGCGGAAGCTGCGGGTGTGTCGCTCCGTACGGCGCGCAAGTGGATCGGCCGGCATCGTCGGGGTGGCGAGCGAAGGCATCACGACCGCAGCTCGGCGCCCCGACGATGTCCGCGCAGGGTGGCTGAGGCGCGGATCGGTGAGATCGAGCGGCTGCGTCGTGGGCGGATGACGGGGCCGGCGATCGCAGCGGCGCTGGGCATGGCGCGCTCCACGGTGGGGGCGGTGCTTCGCCGGCTGGGCCTGGGCAGGCTCTCGGCCCTGTAGCCGAAGCCGGCGGTGATCCGCTACGACCGCGCCGCGCCCGGCGAGATGATCCATCTCGACATCAAGAAGCTGGGCCGCTTCGAACGCATCGGCCACAGGATCACGGGAAACCGCCAGAAGGGAACCTCGCGCCACGCCGGCTGGGATTTCCTGCATGTCTGCGTCGATGACGCCTCGCGGCTGGCCTACACCGAGATCCTGCCCAGCGAGCGCAAGGAGGACACCACCGCGTTCCTTGAGCGGGCGATAGCCTGGCTGGGCCGACACGGCGTCACCGTCGAGCGCGTGATGACCGACAACGGCTCGGCCTATCGCTCCAAGCTCTTCCGCCAGGCCCTGCTGAAGGCCCGGGCCCGCCATGTCCGAACCCGACCCTACACGCCCAGGACCAACGGAAAGGCCGAACGCTTCATACAGACCAGCCTGCGCGAATGGGCCTACGCCAAGCCCTACGCCTCATCGACCGAACGCTCCCACGCCATCGGTCCATGGACTGACGCCTACAACCTAACCCGACCCCACGCCGGCATCGGCGGCCTCACACCCTGGGCCAGGGTGAACAACCTTCTTGGAAACGACACCTAGGCCACTACCTCCAGGACCGGTCGGGCAACCAAATCCAGCCTGATGCGCCCGCGCCCTGGACGGCTGAGGCGCACGGGCGCCCCGCGCTCGTCCAGCCGACGCCGCAACAGGATCAGCCGTGTCTCGAGGTTGTCCTTGAGCTCCGGCAATCGGAGCGTGCCGTCCAACCGAATCTCGCGATTGGTGAAGTCCTGCCGACCTGTCTCTGCGGCGATGGTGAGAAAGTGGAACAGGAGTCGGCCTGGGACACCCTTGATGATGTAGGCGTCGTCGATGAACAGACTGTCGTCATGGGTGTGATAGCGAACCTGGAATCGGCGGTCGGGACTGCGCTCGGGCGGCGGGACAACGCGGCCCGAAGGCTCGCGCGCCTCGAGCTCGGCGAGGCGCAGGCTGGCCGCGAGCTGGACCCCCACGAGACTGAGCGCGTCCTCGTCTTCAGGGGTGAAGGCGAAGCGCTTTGCGGACTCGGCGAACAGCACGCCGAAGAGCTCTCCTCGCGAGACGATGGGCGCGGCAAGCTGGCTCTGCGCGGCAGCGAGTTCCGGCAGTGGGATGAGGCGGGCCGTGTCTAGGTCCGCCACGTTGCTCACCGCCACTGCGAGTCGGTGACCGCGGCTGACGTCGTTGAAGCGGATCGCCTGCCGGTGGGCGGCGGCGATCCCGATCGCGCCGTCGCCCAGCGTGACCTCGGCGCCAGCGCCTTCCCGGGCGTAGCCGCGGCTGCCCAGTGTGTTCAGGGTCTGCGTCGCCGGGTCGAAGACCAGCGCCATTACGGCCTCGAACCCCAGCTCTCGGACGAGGCCGTCCAGGGCGCTGTCGAGGACAGCGTCCGCTTCCGGCCGGGCCGCGATCCGCGCCGTGAGCCGCGCCGCGCGCGCCAGGCTGACGCCGGCCGGCATCGGGGCGCGGGTGGCCTCCGGCGGCTTCGGCGCGTGCACCGCGCGGCGGCCGGTCACGCGATAGACCTCCGCGCTTCTCAGCCGCATCACCTGGGGAAGGCCATGCTGGCTGCTGATCGCCGCCAGTTGCGCGTTCATGCGATCAAAAACATCGCCGTGGGCCAGCGAGCCGACGTGCACGACGTCCAGGACATGCTGCGCCCCGGTCCGGCCGCTGACCACCATGACCGTGGCGAGGCCCGTCGCTTGCACGTTCGCTGCCGTCTTCGAAAAGAACTGGTTCGAGAGCGCGATGTGCTGCTCATCCACCATGTGCACCTGCGACAGGTAGGAGACGTTGGGGACGCCATCGGCGTCCAGCGTGGCGACCGCTGCCGGGATCACGCCTTCGAAGCAGTCCTGCAGATCGCCGAGCTCGACGGTCATGCGTCGGCCCGCGCGAGGACACGCCCTGCGCCGTCTCCCGGGGTCTGGTCGAAGACAGTCGAAGGAAGGACCCGCAGCTCGGCCAGAGGCTCCGGGTCGATCCACTGGTCGATCTGGGACGGCAGGATGCCCAGGCGACCGAGCTCTGCCGCCATCTCGGCGCGATAGGCGGCTGCGCGCGCGTCGGCAGCATCGTCGCCCGCCGACAGGCTCAACAGCGGTCCCTTGACCTGCACGGCGCGGTAGTCGGACGGGCTTACAAAGGTCAGGGCCACGGTGTCACCTGGAGACAACCCGCCCAGCGCCTCGGCCCATTGGCGCACTCCGAAGACCATGTGAAGTTCGCCGTTGTCTTGCACCGAGCATCCGAGCCCGCGCGCGATGGCGGGGCGCCCCTCGGCGCTTCGCGATCCCATGAGGATCATCACGGGACCCTGGAGAAACCGCACCAATTCGGGGTCGAACACGCCGCGCACTCCGCCTGGGCGATATTTTAGGAAACGTGGCTCCGCTTAGGAAGGTTTTAGGATGAGGCGTCCCGCGATGGCGCCTAGTGAACGGGTCCTCCACGCCATGCAGAGGACCATCGATGCCCACCCCGCATTTCATCGCCGCCGCCGAGAGCGGCCGCTGGGACATCTACGGTCCCATCCACAAGGGTCTGCGCCTTGCCCACGGCGAGCTGCTCCACCGGCTCGGAGCCGCGGACTTCGTATCCGCCGCGCCGCGTCAGCTGCTGGCGGACCTTCGCGCGCATCTGGCGTTGGCCGCGGCGCACCTAGAGCATGAAGACACGGTGATTCATCCGGCGCTCGCCGGCCGCGCTGCGAACGCCACGGCGGGGCTCGAGGACGACCACCTGCACCACAGGGCCCGGTTGGCGATGCTCGAGAGCGCCCTTCTCGCGACAGAGCATGCTGCGCCGTCCGACCGGCCCGCTCTCGGCCGCAGCCTCTACCTCGCCTTCTCCACGTTCGTCGCCGAGGACCTCGCCCACATGGGTCGCGAGGAGACGGAGATCTGGCCGCGTCTTTGCGCGCTGTTCGCCGACGAGGAGTTGGCGGCTCTGGAGATGAGCATCGTTTCGAGCCTGAGCCCGGCCGAAAACATCGCGTTCATGCGGATCATGCTGCCGGCGATGAACCGCGCCGAGCGCAGCGCCCTGCTGAGCGCCATGAAGTCCAGCGCGCCTGCAGACGCCTACGCTGAAGTGATCGAGCGGGCCGCCCGTCCGACCCTGGCGCCCGACGACATGAGCCACCTGAGCGAGCTCGGCCTCGCGGCCTGAGCGAACGCGACTTCACACGCAACGAGTTGGAGAAGACTGAATGACCCGATCGATCCTGACCCCGGTTGTGGGCGCAATCCTGGCGGCCGTTCTCGGCGGCTCGGCCGCAGCCGCAACCCGCATCGTGAACTTCACGCTGGGCGCCGACGTGGCGTCGGGCGAATTCTCGTACGACGCCGCTCTAACGGGCGTGATCGGCTACGACGACCTCGCAACCTTCTCCCTGACCTTCTTCGAGACCGGAAACGCGTACGATCTGTCCTTCGTGCGGTCGGGCGACTTCTCCGCCTATCGGGGCTTCAGCTTCGACACCGCGTCGTTGACCTTCATCACCACGGCTCCGGGCGGCGCTACGCAGATCATGAGCGCCATCAAGAATGGCTTCGGCGAGGGCTTCTTCGTTCGCGACGATGCGGGAGGCCGTGGGGCGACGGACTATGCCGATGGACGCGAGCTGGCCTTCGACAGCCTCGAGATCACCTCGCGGGTAGTCGGCGCCGGGGTCCCGGAGCCGGCGACGTGGGCCCTCATGATCGCAGGCTTTGGGCTTGCCGGAGCGAGCCTCCGACGTCGCGTTTCTCCAGGCTCCGTCGTTGGCGCCGCGTAGTCGTCCGCTGCACGCGCCCGACCGCTGCGTCTGTCGCGAGGCGCGGCGGTGGCGGCCTACAAGCCTGCCCCAATCAACTCCAACCTGAGAGCCGACATTGCGTCTATTGCCGCTCGCCTTCGCCCTTAGCCTGTCCGCTGCGCCGGCGCTGGCACAAGACACCCCCCAGAAGATGTTGAATATGGCCAGCCAAATCCGCGCCCAGGCCGCGCAGATGAAAGAGATGCTGTCGCCCACGGACTATGCTGACATGCTCAGCCAAGCGGCGCAGATCGAGCAGGACGTGCGCGACGGAGGCTTCGCGATCCCGGTGGCGAAGGAGCCGCTCACGCTCTCCAAGCGCATCGCCGATGCCCATCAAGGCCGGCTCGACTGGCTGGACGGCGAGGCGGCCTGCGTCGGCTACGGTTGGGAGAACCACAGGACGTTCGTCTCGAACTACGGCGACCCCGAACGCGACCGTCTCTGCCGCAAGGCTTTCGCCCATTTCGAGCGGTACTTCCTCATCACGCGCGACGGCGGCGGCAGCGCGGCCGCCGAACCGCACCTGGAGGCCTATGACCGTACGGCGCAGGCGGCGACGGACTACTATGCAAACAGGCGGCGCTAGCCAGGCAGTTGTGCACGCCGTGAAGGTTCGTCTTCGGCGCCGACCCCTGTTCTGCTTCTGGCGCACGACTGCCCTTGGGCTGACAGCAAATGTCTGACTTTCATGTCACACAAGCGGTGGCCCGGACGTCCTCTGGTCAGTCTACGACAGGAGATTCCATGGCACGCTTGAACTGGTCCGAAATTGCTCCCGAGGGCGCGAAGGCGCTTTTCGGGGTTCACCACTACGTCGTGGCCCGCACCGGCCTTCCTGCGGAACTTATCCACCTCGTCTTCCTGCGCGTGTCTCAGATCAATGGCTGCGCTCATTGCATCGATCTGCACAACCGCGATCTCCGAAAAACGATGTCGATCGAAAAGATCACCCTCATACCGGTCTGGGATGAGGTCCCGCATCTATTCTCCGACCTTGAACGGGGTGCATTGGCTTGGGCTGAGGAGGTGACACGCGTTAGTGAAACCCACGCGTCGGACGAAGCATATGCTGCGGCCTCAGCGGCGTTCGAGCCAAAAGACCTGGTTGATCTAACGATCGCAATCGCGGTGATGAACGCGTTCAACCGCCTGGGCGCACCCTTCCGTCTTCCGGTCGCGGCGACGGCCTAGGAGGGAGCTTGCGGCGAGTTGACTCGCGTCCGACGAAATCCCGATGAGTGGACTGGGCGCAATGTCAGCTTTCCGCGGGCGATCCAACTTCTCCTTCTGTTGAGGGTTTCGGATGCCGGCCCTCACGCGAGGTGGGCCTGGCCTGGGGCCGGCGTTCGGAAGCCTTCAGGGGAGGAAGCCGCGGTCAGCCGGCGGG
>NZ_MEEX01000021.1 GCF_001724605.1 Phenylobacterium sp. SCN 70-31 | reverse complement strand
CGCCCGCGCCGCCAGTTCGGCCGCGCGCACCTCGAGGTCCGCGATCCGCGCATCCCGCGGGTCCGCGGCCGGCGTGCGGCGCCTGGCCGAGGTGATCGGCGAGCGGGACGCCCTGGCGCTGCGCGTCGAGGCCGCCCGCGCGGCGCTGGCCTGACCTTCTCCCCGTATCCGATCCGACAGGAGCCGCGATGTCCCTCAGCGACTGGCAATGGGGCGAGGTGATCCTTGACCGGCCCATCGGCGACCTCTGGGGGATCGAGGTCAACCGGGCGTCGCGCCTTGGCGAGGACATCGCAGAGCGCGGGCAAATCCTGCTCACCGAGGCGGCGCAGCGCCAGCAAGCGGAAGCAACTTCATGTCACCGAGAGCAGTGAGGGCCGACGTGGATTTCAAGCCTGTTGAGACGCGCGGCAAGCGCACGCCGGAGGCCCTGCAGGACCTCGCAGACGGTCAGAACGCTACGCACGAGTGCATCCACGCGCTGGCGAAGAAGGTCGATGAGATCGCGGGCTCGGTGAAGACGCTGACGGACCTGTTCAGCAAGGGCCCGCCGGCCGTGAAGGCGTCGATGGGGTGGATGGAGCACGGGAAGCTGGCGCTCACGATCCTCGGGGCGGCCAGCGGCATCGTGATCTTCTACCGGTTCGGGGCGGCCATCGCGGCGGCGGCGCATCAGTTCCTCATGGGGACTGCGATATGAGCGCCCCTCGCGCCTCCATCGCGGCCATCGTCGGCCTGCTGACCGCCAGCGCCTATCGGCGCCAAAGATGAGCCTCGCGCTTCACAAACTGCCCGAGGGCATTCGTGGCGTTGGGGTTCAATCGCTTACCGACTGGCCACGTCGCGGCGAGTTCCGGCGGCCATCCGCCAGCGTTGATGCGGTTCGTGAGGACTCGCGCCGAAACCCCGTTAACCTCCGCGATCTCGGCCCACGATCTACCGTCTGGCGCACGTCGAACGATGCTGCGGTTTCGCGCCTGCGTCTTGGCGTCGGCCCAGATGCAGTTCTCTGGGCTATAGCCGCGGTCATTATCGACCCGCTCGATGGACAGGTTGTCCGCGTAGCCAGCGGCCTCGGCCCATTCGGAGAATGCGGAAAACTCCTCCCACTCGGGGTAGATCGAAATTCCGCGAGCGCCGTAGTGGACGTAACCCGGGTTGCGGGGATTGCGACACCTGGCGCGCATGTTCTGCCAGATGCCGTACAGGCGGGTAGTTGTAGAGCCGTGCGTTCGGCGGAGGTCGCCGAGGCGGTTCAGATTCGCGCAACCGCAGTTCGTGGATTTCCCGCCGCGAAGGTCAGATCCCGCAACGACACCGGAGCGGCCGCAGTCGCATCTGCACGTCCAAAGCGCGCCGCCTCTTGGGCTGTTCCCGGCCTTCTCCTGCACGGACCAAAGGCCAAAGCGCAGTCCTGTCATGTCAATCAGTCGGGGGTTCTTCGCCATGGGCGGAGCGTATCGCGAAGCGGTCCCGAAAACCAGAACGGAACGCCAACATGAGTAGGGTCAGGGTTCTAGCTGGGGTCCTGGCGGCATCATCCGTCGCCGTCGGTACCATCGCGGCATTCGAGGGCTATGTCCCGGTCGGTTATCCCGACCCCGCCCTTGGCGTGAACCTACCGACCGCCTGCTATGGCTCGACCAGGGGCGTAGTGCTGGGCAAGCGATACACGGAGCAGGAGTGCGTCGGCATGCTCGCCGACGACGTGGTGAAGCACGGGCTCGATATCGCCCCCTGCCTCCCGGAGACCCTACCGCTGGAGACGCACGCGGCCTTCGTCTCGTTCGGGTTCAACGTCGGGGCGACGAAGTTCTGCGCGTCCACCCTGTCGCGGAAGGCGAGGTCTGGGGACCTGCCGGGCGCGTGCGCCGAGTTGTCGAAGTGGGTGTACGCGGGCGGCCAGAAGATGCGCGGCCTGGTCAACCGGCGTGCGGCCGAACGCAAACTCTGCATGGAGGGCCTCGCGTGATCGCCCTCCGCCTTGCCCCCTACGCCCTGACCGCGGCCCTTGCCGTGGGCCTGTACCACGTCACCCCGTTCGTAGGGCCGGGGGCGAGGATCGATCGGCTGAAGGGGGAGGTGGCGTCTGCCGCTAAGGCCCGCGACGCCGCCCGCGACGAGACGAAAGCCTGCCAGCGGAACCGGGCCGGCCTGGAGGCGTCGATAGCCGCCCACAACCGGGCCGTGGACGGGCTCAAGCGGGAAGCCGACGCCAGAGTGGCCGAAAGCCGAAAGGCGGCTCAGGCGGCCCGCGCTGTCGCAGAGAGCCATCGGCGGAACGTGGATCGCATCCTGTCCGAGCGGATCGGGCCGGACAAGTGCGCCGAGGCCGCGCGGCTGATCGATCAGTACGGGGAATGAAGTTCTGCGGCGAACCTGCCGCGAAGGCGTGTCGGCCGCCATCTGCCGGCGAATGAAGGGAGTGCCGCATGCGCACGCTCACCGATCACCGGGTGAACCCGGCTAACGACAAGCTCGTCATCGAAGTGCTGGACGAGCCGGGCTCCGGCGGGGCCTGTCACCTGTACCACATCACGGGGTTCAACAGCGCGTCGAACCCTTCCGATCCGTGGACCGCCCGGCATGGCCAGCCGGCGGAGCACTCGACGATCCTGTTCCAGAACGGCCCTATCGGCGAGGTGGGCGTCAACGGCCTCACCCATGAGGCGCTGCTGGCGATCCTCGTGGACCGGCTCCGCGCTTTCCAGGCCGGCCCCTTCTCCTGCCGTGAGAATGCCCTGGCGCTCACGAAGCTGGAGGAGGCGCAACAGTGGCTCGGCGCCCGAACCCGAGCCCGTATGGTCCGCGGTGTCGAGGGAACCCATGCGGCCTGACCGCATCGTCCTGGTGGGGGTCGTTTCGGCGACCCTCACCGCCTGCGCCACGACGCCCGAGCCCACGATCCGCACCGTTGAGGTAAAGGTCCCTATCCCCGTCCCGTGCGCCGCCGAAGCCCCGCCGCGACCGACCTACGCCGACAGCCCGTCAGCCCTCAAGGGCGCCCCTGACATCGCAGAGCGGGTCCGCCTACTCCTGGCAGGACGGGAGCAGAGAGACGGCTATATCGCAGGACTGGAGGCGGCGAGCACGGGGTGTCGATGATCGACCATTATCGACCATTATCCTTTCGTCAGCGCCCGGCCGACCCCCGGCCGGAGCACTGACGGCCGCCGTACAACCGGGGGGAAGTGCTGGCGGCCGAAGCAGTCTGGCCCTCGGTTTGAGCGAGGTCCAGGGCGCCGAGTATCACGTCGCTCGCCACCGAAACCCGGCGGCGCACGCTCGCGCCGCCGGTATCATGAGGGCGGCTCGGGTCCAGTTGTCCGATGAGATCGGATGACTGACTGTCCTACTCGTCGGGACTCGCCCGCTCCCGCGCCTGAACCCACAACACCGCCAGCGCGGCGACGCCGGCGCCGCCCGTCACCAGTCCTGCGAACCACGCCCAGAGCAGCGTCATGGCCTCGGTCTCCCCTGACGCCAGGCCTGCACGATTGAGGTCATCTCGGCCTTGGCGACCGTCTCGGGTTTCCGCCGCCCGAGCGGCGTGCGGGCCGAACCATAGGCGCTGAACAGGCGCAGGTCGCGGCCGTCCAGTTCCCAATGGCCATTCCAGGCCTGGTCGGCGATGTAGACTGTGACGCGGTTCGGCTGGCGCATGGCGGGTGAACGCGCGCGGCGCGGCGTGGGCTCCGGAGTCTTGACCACAGGCCCACCTTCACCCGTGATGACTGCATGAAGCGCGTCATGACGTTCCGCGAGCACGCCCAGGCCTGCCGCGACCTGGCCGAGCAGATGCCCGCCGCGCACCGCGACCAGCTTGAGAAGATGGCCATCGAGTGGGAGTTGATGGCCGAGGAGCGAGAGCGGGAGCTTCGAGCGCGGGTCCCTCCTGAGCGACGGACGATCTAAGCCGCCGCCGGCTCCGGCGGGTCGAACGCCAACGTACCGGGCAGGGGAGGCCGGATCGCGGCCAGCGGATCGGCGGACAGGTCGAGCCAGAGGCGGGCGCTGTCCCGGTCGAGCACGACGGGCTGTCGATCGTGGAACGGGGCCATGTCGTCGTCACCGCCTGCGGCCTGCATCACCATCGTGTAGCTCTCGGTTCGCTCGCCCTCCCAGGTGTGGTCGGCCCAGAGCCCGGCGAAGAACAGACGTTGGCCGTCGGCACGGGTGATCGCGTGCTTGGTCTTCGCGCCTTTAGGCCCGGTCCACTCGGTGAACGCATCGGCCGGGATGATGCAGCGGTTCGTCTTCACGATCCCGCGCCAGGTCGGCTTGGTCAGCATGTCTTCGGAGCGGGCGTTGTTCGTGGCCGACTTCCACGCCTTGGCGGGACCCTTGTGGAAGAAGGGGATGACGCCCCACGTCCCGACGACGGGCTCCAGGCCCTCGGCCGGGGCGGCGGGGTCGATGGGCCGGGCGAAGATCCCGAGGCCCTTGGGCGCGACGTACGGCTTCAATGGCTGGTTGTCGAAGGCCTGCGGGCTGGTGAGCCGCAGCTTGATCCCGAGCTTCTCGAAGTCGGCCGCCAGGGCGTCGAGGCCGGGCGCGAGGGTGTAGAGATTGCACATGGGTTCACCCTCGCGCCGCTGCGGCTGCCCGGCAAGTTGGGTTCACATCCAGACGTCGGGATGGCGGGCGCGGCAGGCGGTGCAGCGGGCCTTGCGGCGGACGTCGTAGGGTGTCGCGTCGGGGCCGAACGCGCGGATCGCGAGTTTGACCGGGAACGCCGTCACGCGCCCGCAGGCCCGGCACTTGACCTTCAGCGTCTCGGAGGGCCCGAGCATGTTGCCGAGGGTCTCGAACTTCATCGGCGCTCACGCCTTCTCGCCCTCGGCGCGGTCCAGCAGCGCGTCGCTCTCGGCGCAGAGGCCAGCCACCCGGCGGGCGAGGGCGGGATCGACCGCCCCGCCGTCGCGGTGGGCGAGGTCCCAGACCGCCATGAGATCGTCCATCGCCCAGCGGGCGTAGGGATCGGCTGGGAGGTTGGCGGTCATGCCGATGACGCCGCAAGCACATGGCCGGCCGGTCCACGAATGGGGCCGGTGCTGTCCGACCGAGGCGCGAAGAACCGATCCTCGCGAGTGAAGTGGTAGGCGGCGGAGTCGAGGCCGTCCTTCGCGATCAGGATAGCCATGTAGTCCCGCCCCATCGGTCGGCATTGCTGGAGCATCGAGATCAGCGCGTCATGGTAGGGCGTGAGGCCGATGAAGGTCTTGATGACCTCCGCGGGCTGGCCGAGCAGGCTGGTGCCAGGCGCAGGCGTCATCTCTTCGCTCAATCGCTCGTAGAAGCGGGGACGCCGCGTGAAGTGGTAAGCCGTGGTCTCCAGCGCTTCGATTGCGATGCCGAACGCGAGCCAACCGGCGGTGAAGCGGTCGAACTGACCCTGGAGTTCCAAGAGCCGTTTGGCCCAGGGCGTCAGCTTGTTGAAGGCCGGGATGGCGAGGTCGGGCGACCCAAGGCCGGCGTATGTTCGGTGGACCATCGGATGCTCCTTGTCTGATCTCGTCGGAGATCGAACAAAGAGTGAACATAAAGTCGGAGTCAAGCGTTGCGGCGGCCGGCGTAACGTGGGATTCTGGAGGGGCTGCGGAGCGACGCGGTAAATCCCCAGGCCGTCGCCCCAGTGGATAGTTCGCCGGGACATTCGGGGTCCGGCCTCCGCAGCATCTACCCTCTTGGCCGAACAGTGCTAGGTTCCCGGCGCTGCGGCGGTGCAGATAGATGCACAGCGGTGAGAGAGCGGCCGGGTGCTACGCGCCATGTAATCCCGGTCAGCCGGTATCCAGTCCGGCCCGCAGCATCTACCCCTCTCCCTCTTCAGAAGGGGCGTTGGCCAGCTCCAGCAGTACGTCGGCGTGGCAGGGCGAGCCGAGGGGACACCAGCAGGCGAGGTTCTTGCCGCGAAGCTGGTCGATCTCTTCCACGAACCAACGTCGGCGGCGGTCGCTCTCGGGTCCCTGCCACCAGTCCCGGCCTCTCTGGGTCGGTCCGATCCAATCCCGGAAGCACTCGACCACGAAGGCGCGCCAGTTGGTCTCGGTGGCGTAGCCGCTGGCGATGGCGTTCTCCCGCCCGAACGGGTTCCCCCACCGCGTCGAGCGATCCACCTTCGCGGTGTTGGGCGGCATCCGCCAGCCCTTGGCCCGGCTCAACTGAATGCGCTGAGGCTTCATCACTTCCCCCGCACCCGATCTAGAGCCTCGATGGCGGCGCGGGCGATAGACCGACGCAACCGCCGTTCAGACGTTGAGTAGTCGCCGGGCCACGAGGGCGAGTGAAGGGGCGACCACAGGCTGCCGTCCTCCAGAGGCACAAGATCGGCGATGGCTGACATCACCGCTTCTATCTCTTCGGGGGTCATGGGGTGGTGGCCTTGGTCGAGAGAGGGGACAAATCCGCTTCGGCTAGCGGAAGGCCGGCGCGATCCGCCCAGGCCGGCCGATCCATCCGCAGGTATGATCGAACCTCCCAATCCAGGACATCCGCCGAGCGCCATCCGAGCTTTCCAGCCACGATCCGCCGCGCTCGTTCGAAGTGCTTTCCGCCTCTCGTCCACAACGGCCCGGCGGCCTCACAGAGCGCGCGAACGGGCGCGTCCTTGTCCGGCGGCGCGGGGTGTTTGGCCGGCTCGAATTGCGCCTCAGGGCGAGGGGCGGTTCCGCTCATCCCTTCTCTCCTGATTGGAGGGCGGCGAGACCGGAGGGAACGCGCTCAAACTCAACGACCCACACCCACGGATTCTCGGACCACGACTGCGCCCCGTTGATGTGCTCCCAAAGGAGCCTGTAGGCGAACTCCGGAGTGGGCGCCCATCTGTCCTGGCGCCGTTCATCCGGGGACATTCCCCAGCCTTGAGGCACGCCGGGGACCCTCCAGACGCCGCATTCAAAATCGGCCCACTCGTCGGCGGTTGGCTCTGCAAACGTACGCTCGTGGGTCCAGTCGCGAAACCACTCACGGTCGGCATCAGTGGGGTAGGACTTGTATAGCCCCTCGGCTATCGCATCCGCTTCGCTGATGTCGTTCAGCCGCTCGACCCGGACGCCGGTGATCTGGAGCGTGATCCGGCTCGCCCACCTCGGCATGTGGATGCCGGGGCGTCCTCGGCTCCCGCTTGGGAGGTATCCGGTGTCGGCCATGTACCAGATGCGCGCGGTGTCGGGGATACTGCGCGGGGGCACGGCTTCGAACGTGGAATAGGTCTTCCACGCCTCCCGCACCCACAACCGGTCGCCGGGGTCGCCGTATGGACATGTGTAGGGGCCGCTCAAACCTGCTGTGGACAGGTAATGGAATGATCCGTCCTCCCAGCGCTGCACTTCCTCGCGCGGGGACGTGATGCCGCTCCGGTCGCCCGGAAAGACCTTGAATAGCCGCCGCGTCTGCGTCTTCCGCCCGTCCAAGATCGCCCGCACCATCGGGGCGCTCATGAGGATCGGACGCTCTCTCGTCAGCCTCCCCACTACAGCAGGTTCAGCGGGCGCTACGGAGGGTTCGGGGGTGGTCATGCTTCACCTGCCGGAGCCGCCAGAAGGAGCGTGGTCGGCATGTGGCCGAGCTGGTAGGCCTCGTTGAGCTGAGGCTTCGCCCACTCGCCCACGGTCGAGCCGTCGGGCAGGAGGGTATGCGCCAGGAACTCGTCTTCGATGGTCGTGATTCCGGCGGCGACTGCTTCGAGCTTCGCCTTGATGACTAGCGCGAGCGCTCGCCAGCGTTGGCGGCAGGCCTGCTCCCAGGAGGTCAACGCCGCCTCGGCGGTTCGCGGCCCTCGGCTGTGATGCGTGAACTCGGGAAGGTTCCGCTCAGGGAGCGTCAGGACGAACTTGATCTGCCGATCCGCCATGCGGAACGCGACCATCGCCCGATTGGCTTCTGCGAAGTAGGCGAACGCGTCAGCGCCGTAGCGCGCGAGCGTCCGTTCAATTTCGATTCGGGACTTCTCGACCGAGACGGTCGTTTCGGATGCATAGCGAGGCATGTGGCCTTCCGTTTAGGACGTGAAGGCGGACGGCTTGCGGGCCAAATCCGCCTAACGTACGGAAGGAAAAGGGGAAAATTGGTCTCCGGTGGCTCCCCGAGCAGGACTCGAACCTGCGACAAGCCGGTTAACAGCCGGCTGCTCTACCAACTGAGCTATCGGGGATCAGCACCGAGAGGGCGGGCGTATACGCCGCACCGGCGGCTTGTGCAAGGGTTGCGGGAAGGTGTCGCAGATCCCTCTGGATCCCCCGGCGCCGTCGGAGGCCGCCCGCACCGACCTTCGTGAAAAAACGGCCCGACGCGGACGTCGGGCCGGAAAAAGTCGGTGATGGTGGGGTGTCTTCGAAGAAGACATCCCGAGGGTCGAAGGTTGTGGTTAAGCGCGCGTAAATTTCGACGGCCGGGCGGCAAGCTTTTCTTAAGCCTGCGGCGTAGCTTGCCGTCCGAGGCGCTTCAGGCGGTGGCTGAAGCCTTCGGGACTGGACGGCGCCCGCCAATCGGCTGATCACCGGGCGGCAGGCTGCGGGAAACGGACGGAAGATGCGCATCCATTTCACGGGAATCGCGGGCGCGGGGATGGCGGCGGCGGCGTTGATGATGCGCGAGGCCGGCCATGCGGTGTCGGGCTCGGACGAGGACGCCTTTCCGCCCATGTCCACCTATGTCGAGGGCCTGGGCTTCCCGGTGCGCTGGCGATTCGATCCGGCGAACCTGCCGCAGGATCTCGATCTTCTGGTGCTGGGGGCCAGCGCGAAGTTGGGCGGGGAGGGGAACGTCGAGGTCCGCGCCGCCCGCGCCCGTGGCGTGCGGGTCACCACCTTTCCCGAGCTTGTCGGCGAGGCGACGGCCACGCGCCGCAACACGGTGGTGGCCGGCTCGTTCGGCAAGTCCACCTGCGCGGCGCTGACGGCCCATGTGCTGCGCGAGAGCGAGCGCGACGCCGGTTGGATGATCGGCGCCATCTCGCCGTCGCTGCCCGACACCGGCCATTGGGGCAGCGCGCCTGAGGTGATTCTCGAGGGCGACGAGTACATCGTCGGGCCGGACGACCGCCGATCGAAGTTCGTCCTCTATCACCCGCGCGACGTCCTGCTGACGTCGCTGGTCCATGACCATGTCAATGTCTTCCCGACGTTCGAGGACTATGTCCGCCCCTTCGGGGAGCTGCTGCGCCTGCTGCCGGCCGAAGGGCTGCTGGTGGCGCGAGAACATCCGGCCATCCGCGCGATCGCGCCCCGGGCCGTCTCGCGCGTCGTCTGGTACGACACCCGGCCCTGCGACGGCTGGTACAGCGAGGATGTCGTCTTCGGCGACGTCACGCGCTTCACGCTCGTCGGCCCCGGGGGACGGCGCATCCCCCTCGCCACCACCCTGCTGGGCGCCCACAACGTCGAGAACATCGTGGGCGTGGCCGCCTATCTCCTGGAGCGGGGCCTCGTGGACGAGACCGCGCTGGCCCGGGCGGTGCTGAGTTTCGCCGGCATCCGCCGCCGTCTCGACCGCCTGGCTTCCCGCTCGCGTATGCCGTTGGTGGAGGGATTTGGCTCGTCCTACGAGAAGGCCCATTCCGCCATCGCGGCCATGCGCCTGCACTATCCCGAACGGCGCCTGGTGGTGGTGTTCGAGCCGCACACCTTCTCCTGGCGCAATCGCGAGGCCCTGGCCTGGTACGATACGGTGTTCGAGGGCGCGGCGCGCGTTCTGCTGGTCCCCCCGCCCACCCACGGCGCCGGCTCGCACCAGCAGTCGAGCTTCGAGGAGATTCTGGCCCGGATCGCCGCCACGGGCGTGCCGGTCCAGGGTGTCGAGACCGCCGAGGCGGCCATCGCCGAGCTGAGCGGACTTTCCGGCGACGAGGCCGTCCTGCTGCTCTCCTCGGGCCCGCTGCTGGGTCTGCCGCACAAGCTCCCCCCGATCTTCGACCGTCTCTACGGCGCGCCCGAGGAGGCGGCCGCCTGAGGGGCGGGGCGCAGGGCGTAGAGCTGCGCGGCCAACGGGCCTTCCAGGGTCGCCACCGTCACGGTCGTCCGTGCGTATTCCTCGCCCTCGAACGCGTCGAGGCGCGCCCAGTGCGAGGGCAGGTCGTCGGATGTGAACACCTCGACCGCCACCTCCGGCCCGTGCGGGTCGGGGCGAAGGCCGGGATAGCCCCGGGCCGCGCCCCAGCCGGACTCGACCTTCCAGCCGCGTACGGTCCCGGGTCGCCAGTCGCCGGCCAACCCGGCCAGTTCGCCCTGGTTGGACTGGCCGGGCGCCAGCGATCCGTAGACCGCCAGCCGGGTCTCGCTACCGGACGCCGCCATGCGCCGGGACGGGCTGGACGTACTCGCCCTTCTTCGCCGCCTTCTCGGCCTCGTTCAGTTCGCGGAACTGCTCCCGCTTGGGCCCGAGGTAGCCGAAGAGGTAGGCGGCCACCTTGCGCATCTGGATCTCCTCCGAGCCCTCGGTGATGCGATAGCGGCGGTGGTGGCGGTAGATGTGCTCGAAGGGCTTGTGGCGCGAATAGCCGATGCCGCCGTGGACCTGCATGGCCCGGTCGGCGGCCTCGCAGACCAGCCGGTTGCCCCAGTAGTTGCACATGGAGACCTTGTCCGAGATCGTCCGCTCGATCTCCTTGTGCTCCATGTGGTCCATCTGCCACGCCGTCTTGCGGATGAGCAGCCGCAGCATCTCGCACTGGGTCTGGAGTTCGACCAGCGGGAACTGGATCGCCTGGTTGTCGGACAGGGGCTTGCCGAACGGCTTGCGGTTGCGCGCGTACTTGACGCTCTCGTCGATGCAGTATTGCGCCGCGCCCAGCGACGAGGCCGCCTGCCGGATGCGGTTCTGGTGGACGAAGCTCTGGCCGATCCCCAGTCCCCGGTCGATCTGGCCCCAGTAGCTGTCCTCGGGAATCCAGACGTCGGTGAAGCTGATCCGCGGGTGGTCGGTCGGCATGTTGAACGTCCACAGGTACTCCTCGATCTTGAGACCGGGGGAGTCGGCCGGGACGATGAAGCAGGTGATGCCCGTCGCGTCGCCGTCCTTGCCGCTGGTGCGGGCGAAGCACATCACGTGGGTGGCCACGTGCATGCCCGTCGTCCACATTTTTTCGCCGTTGATCAGCCAGCCGGGCTTGCCGTCCTTTTCATGGCGGACCCCGCGCGTCTCCATCCAGGTGGCGTCGCTGCCGTGGTTGGGCTCGGTCAGGCCGAAGCCCGTCCGCATGCCGCCGTTCAACAGCTTGTCCGCATAGCGGTCGTACTGCTCGTTGGTCGCGAACTCCTTGAACATGAGGATAAAGGGGTTGTTGCCGACGATCGAATGCTCGGTCTGCAGGTCGTTGAACAGGCCCAGACCCTTGGCCGCCAGGTGCTCGCGGATGATGGCCATGGCGAGCTGGGAGCCGCCCTTGCCGCCCATCTCCTTGGGCCAGGCGTAGCGCAGGTGTCCCGCCTCGTCCGCCAGCTTGCGGCTCTTGGCCAGCAACTGTTCCCACTCCTTGCGCGGCAGGCCGTTGTTGTCCCAGTCGGTGCGGGCGTGTTCGCGGCGATGGTCGAAGAAGCGGTCGTTATCGTCCGCCCGCTGAAGCGGCGTGATCACGTCGTCGATGAACCTATCGAGTTCGCCCAGGTAGTCCTGGATGTCCTTGGGGATGTCGAAGTCCATGGCCGTTTCTCCCAGCGGTCTTGTCGTCGGTGTTGTTGCGGGATTGACGCTGCGGGACCGGTTTACAACCGACCGCCGAGCCCGCCACATCGGGCGCACTCTAGACCAGCAGGGAGGTTCCGCCGGGTCATGGAAGTCGATGTGCGAGCGGGCCTTCAGAAGCTCGCCGAACGATTGGGAGGAGATGGCGCGAAGCTGGCCGAGGCCCAGCGCCTTTCGGGCGGCGCCAGCATGGAGACCTGGGCCTTCGGGATCGACGGCGCGGGCGGCCGCGAAGACCTGATCCTGCGTCGCCGCAGCGTTCCGTTCGACGAGGAGACCGCCCGGTCGATCAGCCTGGCCAGCGAAGCCGCGCTGATCCGGGCCACGGGCGCCAACGGCGCGCGGGTGCCCGACGTGCGTCACGTCTGCGATGCGGCCGACGGCCTGGGCGAGGCCTATGTCATGGTCCGGGTGAACGGCGAGACCCTGGGCCGCAAGATCACCAGCGACGCGCGCTTCGACGCCATCCGGCCGCAGCTCGCGCGCCAATGCGGGGAATCGCTGGTGGCCATCCATCGCACCACCCCGCCGCCGGGCGCGAAGCTCAAGTCCGTGGATGGCCTTCAGGAACTGGACCGCTACGAGGAGGTCTATCGCGCCACGGGGGCCGAACGGCCGATCCTGGAACTGGCGTTCCAGTACCTGCGCCGCCACACGCCCGAGCCCGTCGCGCCGGTCCTGCTGCACGGCGATTTCCGGAACGGCAACATCATGTTCGACCCGGAAAAGGGGGTCGCGGCCATCCTCGACTGGGAATTGGCCCACCTGGGCGATCCGGCCGAGGACATGGGCTGGATCTGCACCAACTCCTGGCGCTTCGGCCGGCCGGATCGTCCGGTCGGGGGCTTCGGCGACTACGACGACCTGCTGGCCGGCTACGCCTCGGCCGGCGGCCGTCCGATCGAACTCTCGCGCGTGCGCTTCTGGCAGATGCTGGGTTCGCTGCGCTGGGGCGTGATGTGCCTGACCATGTACCTGTCCTGGCGCGACGGCATGGTGAAGTCGGTCGAGCGCCCGATGATCGGCCGCCGCGTCTCCGAGACCGAGGCGGACCTGGTCGCGCTGCTGGAGGAAGGCCTTTGATCACCCATCCCCGCACCGAGGAGCTGGTGGAATCCGTCCGCCTCTGGATCGACGAGATCCGGCCGACGCTGGATCCCCGCAACGCCTTCCTGGCCCGCGTGGCCGCGAACGCGCTGGCGACGGTCCACCGCGAACTGACCCATGGACCGGACGCCGAGGCCGACGCCGTGCGTCTCGTCTCGGGCCTGCTCGACCGCGAGGGTGGGCATGCGGAACTGAACAGCGAGCTCTGCGACCGAATCCGTTCGGGCGACTTCACGGTCGAGACGCCGGGCCTCCTGGCCGCGCTGGCGGTGATGGCGCGGAACCAGCTCGCCATCGACCAGCCGAACTACAAGCCCGAGGGAAGTCTCTAGGCCGCTTCCAGCACCCGGATGATCTCGCTCTCGCGCTCGTTCCAGAGAATGGCGACGCGGCGGGCGCGGTCGGTCTGGCCGCCCAGGGCGCGCACCACCTCGGCGTCGGACAGGCGGTCTTCCGAGAGCCGGAGCAGGCTGCGCTGGCCGCCCTGGTCCAGCGTCACGTCGTGATAGCGCAGCACGGCGTCGACCACCGCGGCGGGCGGCGGCGGCGGGCGGATCGGCTGCGGCGCCTGGACGGGCCGGGTGGTGAAGCGGGCGGGGCTGAAGCGGCCGGAAGCCGAACCGGTCTTGCGGCGGGGCTGGAAACGGGAAGCCATCGTTCGAACGCCTTGCAGGTTGTCGATGGTTCTGGTTTTGTCTGTAGGGTACGACAAAATCGGACGTAGGCCCGTCATGCGCCACGAAAAAAGTGCTCGCCTTCTCGAACTGGCGCGGTTGCTCGCAGGGACGGCCGAGGGGCTGACCTTGGACGAGATGAGCGCAAAACTGGGCCTGGGCCGGCGTACGGTGGAGCGCATGCGCGACGCGCTCTGGGACGTCTTTCCCCAGATGGAAGTGGTCGACGATCCGCCCGGCAAGCGGTTCCGCATCCCGTCGGGCCTGGACGGGCTCTTCCAGGCGCCCACGCCCGAGGAGATGTCCGCGCTTTCCGCCTCGGCAGAGGCGATGGACCGCCAGGGCGCCCACGCGCGCGCCGCGGCGCTGCGATCGCTGGAGCAGAAGGTGTTGTCCGCCACGCGTGCCTCGGCCCGCCGCCGGCTCGCGCCCGACCTGGAGGCTCTGCTCCAGGCCGAGACTATCGCCGTTCAGGCCGGCCCGCGCCCGTTCGAGGAGGACACCGTCCTGGCGGCCGTGCGCGGGGCGCTGAAGGCGGTCTCCACGCTCCGCTTCCGCTACGAGGGCGGCTCCACGCCCGGCCGGGTGCGGGAGGTGGCGCCGCTGGGCATCCTGTTCGGCCGCTCCAACTACCTCGTGGCCGAGGAGGTCGGGGCGGGGACGGGGCCGCGAAACTGGCGCCTGGACCGCATAGGCGATCTTGAGATCACGGGCGTTCCGGCCCAGCGGCCCGAGGACTTCTCGCTCCAGGCCTACGCCGACGAGAGCTTCGGCATCTACCAGGACGACACGCACGACGTGATCCTGCGCATCCTTCCCGAGGGGCGGGAGGACGCCCTGCGCTGGCGCTTCCACGCCCGCCAGAAGGTGGAGGATGAGCCGGACGGCTCGGTGGTCGTCCGCTTCCGGGCCAGCGGGATGCGAGAACTGGCCTGGCACCTCTTCACCTGGGGCGACAAGGTCCGGATCGTGGAACCCCAGGCGCTGAAGGACATGATGGCGGCGGAAATCGACACCGCGTGGCGGGCCCACGTCCGATTCTGACGTACCCCCTGTTCAGGCTTGGTCCGTCCAACGACGGAGAGCCCGATGAACACCCTCGACTACGCCACCTTCTTCGAGACCCACGTCCGCCCGCGCCAGCGCCGCCGGGCGCTTTTCCAGGCCGTGGGCGTCGCGGCCATGATCCTGTCGCCGGTCCTGTCGCTTATGCTGCTGCGATAGAGCGGGAGCCGTGTGACGCCTCAGGCGCGGCCCTTCCAGACGAACGGAGGCGACCGATCTCCTCGCGGGTTAGGATTTTCATGCCTGGAGGCTACGCCCATGAGCTGGAGCACGCCAGCCATCCCGCGGACGTCCAGACCAGGGCGAGGTCGACGCATCGGCGGCGCGTTGTCATCTTACCATGATCTTACCGGAGTTCGTCGTGGCCAACGCTCGCCAGACCACTGTGCTGTCCACCAAGGGGCAGGTCATCTTGCCCAAGGCGATCCGCGAACATCGCCGCTGGTCGCCGGGCACGCGGCTGATCGTCGAGGAGACGACCGACGGCGTCCTGCTGCGGCGCGAGCCGGCGCTGGAACCCACCACATTGGACCAGGTCTCGGGCATGCTGAAATACGACGGGCCGCCGGCCACGGTGGAGGAGATGGACGAGGCCGTCGCGGAGATGTTCCGGCGCGAATATGATCGCGATTGACACCAATATCGTCGTCCGTCTCCTGACCCGCGACGAGGCGCAGTGGGCCAGGGCGCATGCGCTGGTGCGTGACAACGAGGTGTTCGTCGCCTCGACGGTCGTCCTCGAGGCCGACTGGGTGCTGAGGAGCGTCCATCGGTACGCTCGCCAGGAGATCGTTCGCGCCCTGGAGATGTTCAGCCGGTTGCCGCGCGTGCGATTCCAGGAGCCGGAGAGGGTGGCTGCCGCCTTGCAGATGGCCGGGGAGGGCGTCGATCTCGCCGATGCGCTCCATCTGGCGGCTGCGGACGGCTGTGAGGCCTTAGTCACCTTCGACAGACGGTTCGCCCGGCTTGCGGCGGGCGCTCGACCGCCCGTGCGCGAGCCCTGACCTACGGCATGCCGACCGATGCCGCTCGACCAGCGGATGGTGACGCCGCCGGGCGCGCAGGCTAGCAATCCCGTACATGCCTTCGAGAGGTTTCCTATGCGCCTTGCCGCCCTCGCGACCGCGCTTGCCGGAGTGTTCCTGATGGGCGCCGCGCCCCCCGACGCCGACCACGACCCCTATGCCTGGATGGAAGAGATAGAGGGCGCCCGCGCGCTCGAATGGGCCAAGGCGGAGAACGACCGCACGCTGCCCCAGCTCAAGAACGATCCGCGCTATCCCGGCCTCTACGCCGACGCCCTGGCGATCGCGACCGCCAAGGACCGAATCCCCGGGGTGAGCTTCGCGGGCGACGGCGGCCTCTGGGACTACTGGCAGGACGCCGACCACGTCCGCGGCGTCTGGCGCAAGACCACGCTCGACAGCTACCGCACGGGCGCGCCCGAGTGGCGGACCATCCTCGACCTGGACGTCCTGGCCAAGGCCGAGCAGGCCAACTGGGTCTGGAAGGGCGCCAGCTGCCTGCCGCCCGAGGATCGGCTCTGTCTCGTCAGCCTGTCGGACGGGGGCAAGGACGCCGTCGAGGTTCGCGAGTTCGACACCGCGGCCGGCCGCTTCGTCGAGGGCGGCTTCCGGCTGCCCGAGGGCAAGCACCGCTTCGACTGGATCGACCGCGACACGCTGCTGATCGTGACCGAGTGGGCGAAGGGCGACGTCACCACCTCGGGCTATCCCTACATCGCCAAGCTGGTGAAGCGTGGCCAAACGCTCTCCGAAGCCCGGCAGGTGTTCGCCGGCCAGAAGAACGACGGCGGCTACGGCGTCCAGTCGATCGTGCTGCGGGATCCGGCGGGCAAGGTGCAGGCTGTCGTCATCATGCGGCCGTTGGACACCTTCAACGCCGAATACTACCTGCTGGCCGGAGACCGTCCCCTTCGCCTGGACCTCCCGAAAAAGGTCTCGATCCAGGGCTATCTCGACGGCCGCGTGATCGTGAGCCTGGAGGAGGACTGGGCTGCCAGGGGGATGAAGGAAGGCGACCTCGTCGACTTCGATCTGGCCGCCGTCAGGAAGGCGCCGGGCGCGCTGAAGCCAGCGCTCGTCCTGCGGCCCACCGAGTCCCAGGCGGTGGAGCAGGTGGCGACCACCAAGAGCCGTCTCGTCGTGGCCCTGCTCGACAACGTGAAGGGCCAGGTCCTCAGTTTCCGCCGCGCGGGCGGCGCCTGGACGTCCCAGGCCCTGGAACTGCCCAAGGACTCGACCATCGCCGTCGCCTCGGCGTCCGAGGCGGACGACCGGCTGATCCTCAGCATCGCCAGCTTCCTGACACCGTCCAGCCAGTGGCTGGCCGACGCCGCCGGCGGTGGCCAGGCCGAGCAGCTCCGCACGCTTCCGGCCCGCTTCGACGCGTCGAAGTTCGTCACCGAGCAGCACTGGGCCACCTCGAAAGACGGGACGAAGGTCCCGTACTTCGTCGTCCGGGCGAAGGACATCGCCTACGACGGCTCCAACCCCACCTTGCTCTACGCCTACGGCGGCTTCCTGGTCAGCCAGACCCCGGCCTATGCGGCGACGGTCGGCAAGCTGTGGCTCGAGAAGGGCGGCGTCTACGCCGTGGCCAACATCCGCGGCGGCGGCGAGTTCGGTCCGCGCTGGCACAACGCCGGGCTGAAGCTGAACCGCATGCGGGTCTACGACGACTTCTTCGCCGTCTCCGAGGACCTGATCTCGCGCAAGATCACCAGCCCGAAGAAGCTCGGGATCATGGGGGGGTCGAACGGCGGCCTGCTGATGGGCGTGGCCCTCACGAAGCGGCCGGAACTCTACAACGCCGTGGTCATCCAGGTGCCGCTCTTCGACATGATCGGCTACAGCCATATCGGCGCCGGCTCGTCCTGGATCGGCGAGTATGGCGACCCGGCCGTCCCCGAGGAGCGGGCCATGCTGATGAGTTATTCGCCGTACCAGAACCTGAAGCCCGGCCAGCCCTATCCCAAGGTGTTCATCGAGACGTCCACCAAGGACGATCGCGTCCACCCGGCCCATGCCCGCAAAGCGGCCGCGCGGCTGAAGGAGTACGGCTACGACTACGTGTACTACGAGAACCTGGACGGCGGTCACGCCGCCGCCGCCAACCTCAACGAACGCGCGATGCGGCAGGCCCTCGAGTTCACCTATCTGACCCAGCGCCTGATGGACTGAGGGGCGCGTCGTCCCTCCGCCGGCCTATTCCCCCGCCGCGCCACGGTCGCCGGCCGCCCGGGCGAGTTGCACGAACTCGGCGCGTTCGCCGTGGGGGTCCTGGCCGCGGCTGCCCTGGGCCAGGGCGACCACGTCCTGCCAGCCGAAGCCATCCGACACGCGCGGGTCGCGGCGCAGCTTCTGGCCGAAGCCGGCGACGGCCACCGCCCAGCGGGTCGCCTCGGGCGCGGCGGCCAGCGTGGCCGCGCCGTCGGCCGCCGTCACCGGGCGTTCCATCAGCTTCGACCGCGACTGGCCCGGCAGTTTGTAGCGGATCTTGAGATAGGCCAGTTCCCCGGTCGGTCCGGCCTTCGGCGCCGGCCGTCCGTAGCGCAGCGGGTCGGCCGAGCCCGGCGCGCCCGCCGGCGTGATCTCGTAGAGCGCCGTCACCGAGGCCCCGGCGCCTACCTCGCCGGCGTCCACCTGGTCGTTGTTGAAGTCCTCGCGCGCCAGCATCCGGGTCTCGTAGCCGATCAGCCGGTACTCCGAGACCTGGGCCGGATTGAACTCCACCTGGATCTTCACGTCGTCGGCGATGGGGAACATCGTGCTGGTGAAGTCGGTGCGGAACAGCTTCCGCGCCTCCTGCAGGCTGTCGACGTAGGCCGCCGTCCCGTTTCCGTTCTGGGCCAGGGCCTGCATCATGGCGTCGTTGTAGTTGCCCCGGCCGAAGCCGTAGACCGACAGGTAGACGCCGGTCTTGCGCTGGTCGGTGACGAAGTCCTTCAACCGGGCCGGGTCGGCGATTCCCACGTTGAAGTCGCCGTCGGTCACCAGGATGACCCGGTTTACCGCCCGGGTGTCGAAATTCTGCCGCGCCAGGTCATAGGCCAGCTTCAGCCCCTGGCCGCCGGCGGTCGATCCGCCCGCCTGGAGGGCTCCCAGCGCGCATCGCACCTTGAGCTTGCTACGGCCGTCGGTGGGCTCCAGCACGGCGCCCGCCGATCCGGCGTAGGCCACGATCGACACCCGGTCCTGGGGCCGCATCTGGTCGACCAGCAGGTTCAGCGACTTCTGCGCCAGCGGGAGGCGGTCCGGCCCCCACATCGAGCCCGAGGTGTCCACCAGGAACACGAGGTTCAGCGGCGGCGCCTCGGCCCGGGGCAGGTCGAAGCCCTGGATGCCGATGTGCAGGATCTGCTTCTGCGCCGACCAGGGGGAGGGGGCCAGCGCCACGTAGGTCGAGAAGGGGTTGGTCCGGTCGGCGGGCGGCGCGTACCCGTAGTCGAAATAGTTGATCAGCTCCTCCACCCGCACCGCGTCGGTGGGCGGCGTCGCGCCCTCGTTCAGGAAGCGGCGGACGTTGGAATAGGCCGCAGTGTCCACGTCCACCGAGAAGGTCGAGACCGGCTCCTGCGCGGTCTGCCGGATGGGGTTGGACGGCGCGCCGGGATAGCGCTCGGTGTCGCGCGCGGGCAAGCCGGGGGTCACGATCATGCCGCCAGCCGCCTGGCGGCCGCCTGTGACGATGTCCGCTTCCTTGAGCCTTTGCGGGGCGGCGATGTTGAAGGACGGCGCCGGTGGCGGCGCTGGAGGGGCTTGATGACGCACCATCGGGCTTGCCATGCCTACCGGCCCCGGCCGGGGGACTGTACGGAAGCCCAGGGCCGCGCAGGATTCCGCCGTGGGTGACCCGTCGGCCACGGGATCGGGGCGCGCCACGGCGGCGGAGGGGCCGGATGCGGCGGTGGTCAGGCAAGCCAGAGCGGCGATGGGCAGGCTCTGGGCTCTGGTGCGTCCAGTCATCGGTGTCCTTCCAGGCCATCAGCCGGTCTGCATGCGGAAGCCCGAGCTTCGCCGCCAGAACGTGGCGGCCGGATGGCGAAGCCGGGGCTGACATATGACATTCGTAAATTAAATGTGCGCCGTCTGCTGGACGGTACGTATGGCCCGCTGCCGCGGACGCCGCTCGCAGAGAGGCTTGGCGAGAAGGGTGCGGGATAGCTCCGGGCTATCGCGCGAGACCCTGTCGCCGGGGCGCGAGAGGTCGGACGCCGGGATAGCCTGCGCCGTCCGCCACTTTCCGCCGAGGATGACGATGACCGCCCGCAAGCACACCCTCGTTCGCGCCGCCGCCGCCGGGGCGCTCGTCCTGGTCATCGGCGGCCAGGCCGCCGCGGCAGATCCCCCGCCCGCCCTGCGCACGAAGCTGGAGGAGGTGGTCCGCTCGGGGCCGCCGGGTCTGACCGCCATGATCCTGAAGGACGGCGAACTGCTCTACCGGCTGGATGTCGGGACGATCGCGCCCGACGCGCAGCTGCCGGTCGCGTCGGCGTCGAAGTGGATGACCGTCGCCCTGATCATGACCCTGGTGGACGAAGGCAAGCTGAGCCTGGACGAGCCGATCGGCCGCCGGCTGCCGGATTTCCAGGGCGAGGCCGCCGCCATCACCCTGCGCCAGATTCTGTCCTACACCGCCGGGCAGGGCGACCTGACCGGCTTCGTCGACCTCAGCCAGGATTCGGGCGTCACGCTGGCCGAGTCGGCCCGCCTGATCGCGGCCCGTCCGCTGAAGGACCGGCCTGGTTCGACCTTCCGCTACGGCGCGCCCTCGTTCCAGGTGGCCGGAGCCTTGGCCGAGCAGGTCACGGGTAAGTCGTGGGCCCAGCTCTTCCAGGAGCGCATCGCCGGGCCGCTGGGCCTGAAGCGCACCGCCTGGGGCTATCCCACCCGCCCCCTGGACCCAGCCGGCGTCCGCAATCCCAACCTCCAGGCCGGGGTCTGGACCACGGCCGCGGACTATACGGCGTTCCTGCACATGCTGGCTGGGCGCGGCCAGGCGAACGGCGTGCGCATCCTGTCCGAAGCCGCCTTCGACGAGATGGAGCGCATTCAGACCGCGAACGCCGACATGGCCTACAAGCCGCCGGGGGCGACTCGCCTGAACGCCTATGCGCTGGGCAACTGGTGCGAGACGGTGAAGGCCGACGGCGCCTGTGGCCTGGTGTCGAGTCCGGGCGCCTTCGGGACCTATCCCTGGCTCGACCGCGACAGCGGGCTCTACGGTGTCTTCTTCCTCAAGGACCGCCTGCCCAACGTCGCCGCCGGGCTGGTCGAGGCGCGCAGCATCGTTCTCGAGGCGGAAAGCCGCCCGTAGTCCGGCGAGGGCTGACGGGCCGACGCGTCGGGAAGGGGCGGGGAGGTTGGAGGCCTGACCGGGAATCGAACCCGGGTTCACGGATTTGCAGTCCGGTGCGTCACCACTCCGCCATCAGGCCGCCGAAGTGAGCGGCGGTGCTAACAGAACGGTCCTTCGGCCGCAATTGCCTTCCGGCCGCGTGCGCCTATAACGCGCCGCACAAGGCTTCTCCGCGCCCAGGGATTTTCGATGTCCGATTTCACCGCCGCTCGTCTCAACATGGTGGAGAGTCAGGTGCGCACCCAGGACGTCACCGACGTGCGCATCCACGACGCCATGCGGAAGGTGGCGCGCGAACGGTTTCTGGCCGCCGACAAGGGGGCGCTGGCGTACGCCGACATCGAGGCCGAGTACGCGCCCGGCCGCTGGCTGCTGAAGCCGCGCGACGTCTCCAAGCTGCTCCAGGCGTTGCGTCCCATGCCGGGCGAGCGCGCGCTGGCGATCTCGGCGCCCTACGCGGCCGCGGTGCTGGAGGATCTGGGCTGCGCGGTCGTCCAGGCCGACGCCGGCGAGGCGATTCCCGCGGGGCCGTTCGACATCGTGATCTGCGAGGGCGCCGTGACCCGCGCGCCCGAGGCGTGGACGGCGGTGCTGGCCGGGGGTGGCCGCCTGGGCGTGGTCGAGCGCGGCGGGGCGGTCGGTCAGGCCGTGCTCTATGTGAAGGCCGCCGACGGTTTCGGACGCCGCGACCTGTTCGATGCCTTTCCGCCCGTGCTGGCCGGCTTCGAGCCGGCGCCCGGCTTTGCGTTCTAGTTCGCTTTCCGGCCCCGGTCCTGAAACACCCTCGAAACGCCCGGATGAGAAGGTGGGGGTGAAAAAAGCTTAAGGTGACGCGGCTTGGAGCAGACGGCAGAGCACGGCATACAAGGTTGAACACTGCACGGGTTCCAAGAGGACTGCGTCTCTCGCGAGTTCGGGGATAAAGAATGTCGATGACCTTCCGCGGCCGACTCCTGGCCGCGACCGTGTGTGTGGGCGCCCTGTCCGCCGCGACTCTGGCGGCCGCGCCTGCGCAGGCCGAGACCCTGGCCGACGCCATCGCGCTGGCCTACCAGAACAACCCAACGCTCCAGGCCCAGCGGGCCACCCAGCGTGCGCTCGACGAAAGCTACGTCCAGGCCCGCAGCGGCTGGCGGCCCACGCTGGGGTTGGCGGGCAGCGCGCGCTGGAGCGAGAATCAGACGCCGTTGCGTGGCCGTGGTCAGGACTTCGACGGTGACGGGATCCCGGACACGCCCGGCGCGCTCGTGGGCGGCGCCAGCCGCAGCAATGTGGGACAGGCGGCGCTCACCTTCAGCCAGCCCCTGTGGACAGGCGGCCGCGTCGCGGCGGCCGTCAACGCCGCCAATGCCGATGTCCTGGCCGGACGCGAGACCTTGCGCCGGGTGGAGGCCCAGGTGATCGTCTCGGTCATCCAGGCCTATTCCGACACCCGCCGCGATCAGGAGACGCTGCGCATCCGTCAGGAGAACGTCAGCGTCCTGACCCGCCAGCTTGAGGAGTCCCAGGCGCGCTTCGATGTCGGCGAGGTGACCCGCACCGACGTGGCCCAGTCGCAGGCGCGGCTCTCGCAGGCCCAGGCGCTCTATCAGCAGGCGGTGGCCCAACTCGCCATCACGCGGGCCAGCTATGCGGCCCTGGTCGGGCAGAATCCCGGAGACCTGGCGCCGGAGCCCTCGCTGGCCTTCCTCCTGCCCGGCGACCCCGACGAGGTCTTCCAGGCCGCCGAGGAATTCAATCCTCAGCTTCGCGCCCAGCAATACACGGAGATGGCCAGTCGAGCGCGTCTGGCCGGCGCCCGCGCCGAGCGCATGCCGCAGGTTTCGGCCCAGCTTCAGGTCGGCCACCAGGGTGTCGTCGACCCCTGGGATCCCCGTGAAACCTGGGGCCGGGGATATTCGGCCACGGTCAACGCCTCGGTGCCCCTGTTCAACGGCGGTCTGACCACCTCGCGCGTGCGCGCCGCCGCCGAACGCAACAACGCCGACCGGATCACCATCGAAGGCGTGCGCCGCAACGTCCTTCAGGCCGCCACTCAGTGGTGGAGCCAGCTCATCGCCGCCCGCGCCAACATCGCCTCCAGCGAGGAGCAGGTGCGGGCCGCGCGTATCGCCGCCGAGGGCACGCGCCAGGAGCAGCAGGTGGGCCTGCGCACCACCATCGACGTGCTGAACGCCGAGCAGGAACTTCGGCAGGCCGAGCTGAATCAGGTCAGTTCGCGCCGCGACGAATACGTGGCCGCCGCCAACGTGGTGGCCACCATGGGACGGCTGGAGGCGAAGCACCTCATTCCCAGCGAGCCGCAGTACGACGCCGCGAAGAACTTCCGGAAACTGCGCATCACCTGGGGCTGGGTCCCGTGGGAGGAGCCGATCGGCGTGATCGACCGCCTGCTGACCCCGTTCCCCTCGAGCGCCCCGTCCGAGCCGAAGGATCAGGCGCCCGTCGCGCCCGGCCTCCAGCCGGCGCCGGCCGTCGCGCCATCGGCGCCCCGTTGACGGAGCGGCGCCCTCAGAAATTGCACGATGGGCCGCTGGCGCTTAGGCTCGGGTTCCGAGATTCAACCGTGGCGGCAGGCTGATGTCCGAGCAAAGCTCTCAAGAACCGACCATGGAGGAGATTCTCGCCTCCATCCGTCGGATCATCTCCGAGGACGAGGCTCCGGCCGAAGGCGGCCCTGAGCTGCCTGCAGCCGAATCGGAACCCGTGCCCCTCAAGGGCGACGCCGACCCGCTGCCGATTCCCGAACCTGAGCCCGAACCGGCGGTGGCGGGAGGCTTCGAGCCGGCGCCCGACCTCGACGACGATGATGACGATCTGGAACTGACCCAGCGCGTGGAAAGCCACGGCGACCTGGATGTGGTCGCCGTCGGGCCGGAGCCGGAGCCGGAGCCCCAACCGGTCGCCGCGCCGCCGCCCGCTGCGGACGGTCTGGTGAGCGCCTCGGTGGCGGCCGCGACAGCGGCCACCTTCGGCCGCCTGTCGTCCAGCCTCCTGATGCCCGCCGAGGGGCGCACCCTGGAGGATGTGGTCCGCGAACTTCTGCGCCCGCTGCTTCAGCAATGGCTCGACGACAACCTGCCGTCGATCGTGCAGCAGGCCGTCGAGGCCGAGGTCGAACGCATCGCGCGCGGCCGAGTACGCTAGGACGACCCTGTTGCTCCCTTCCAGGGGAAGCTGACCAAGGAACCTTCCGCTCGGGCGATATGATCGTCCGCCGTGGCGCTGGGCAAAACGCGCCCGCGGCGCCTATTGAGTGGAAGTCCCTACGGCGCTTCGCGCCACCTCCCGCGACGGGGAGGAATTGCGGTACTGCCGCGGCTCGTTCAGAAGACCTCCGCCATGCTCGACAAGACCTTCGACCCCAAGTCCGCCGAACCGCGCCTCTACGCCGCGTGGGAAAACTCGGGTGCGTTTTCGCCCACCGACGACCCGGCCGCCGAGCCGTTCTCCATTGTCATTCCGCCGCCGAACGTGACGGGCTCGCTGCACATCGGGCATGCGCTGAACAACACCTTGCAGGATGTGCTGATCCGCTTCGAGCGCATGCGGGGCAAGGCCGCGCTCTGGCTGCCCGGCACCGACCACGCCGGCATCGCCACCCAGATGGTGGTCGAGCGCCAACTCGCCGAACGGGGCAACCGCAGCCGCCGCGACATGGGCCGCGACGAGTTCGTGGCCAAGGTCTGGGAATGGAAGGCCGAGTCCGGCGGGACCATCGTCAACCAGCTCCGCCGCCTTGGGGCTTCGTGCGACTGGAGCCGTGAGCGCTTCACCCTGGACGAGGGCCTTAGCGCCGCCGTCCGCAAAGTGTTCGTCCAGCTCCACAAGGAGAAGCTGATCTACCGCGACAAGCGGCTGGTGAACTGGGACCCCCACTTCCAGACCGCCATCTCGGACCTTGAGGTCGAGGCGCGCGAGGTGGACGGCCACTACTGGCACTTCGCCTATCCGCTCGAGGACGGCTCGGGCGAGATCGTGGTGGCCACCACCCGGCCCGAAACGATGCTGGGCGACACCGCCGTGGCGGTCCATCCGTCCGACGAACGCTACAAGGCCCTGGTCGGCAAGGCCGTGCGCCTGCCGATCGTGAACCGGCCGATCCCGATCATCGCCGATGAGTATCCCGATCCGGAAAAGGGTTCGGGCGCGGTGAAGATCACGCCGGCCCACGACTTCAACGATTTCGCCGTCGGCAAGCGTCACAACCTGCCGATGATCAACCTCTTCGACGACTTCGCGAAGATCAACGACAACGCCCCGCCGGAATATCGCGGCCTGGACCGGTTCGTGGCCCGCAAGAAGGTGATCGAGCAGTTCGAGGCCCTGGGCCTGCTGCGAGGGATCGAGAAGACGAAGCATACCGTGCCGCATGGCGACCGTTCGGGCGTGGTGGTCGAACCCTATCTGACCGACCAGTGGTACGTCGCCGCCGACGTCCTGGCCAAGCCCGCCATCAAGGCGGTGGAAGCGGGCGACACCGTCTTCGTGCCCAAGCATTGGGAGAAGACCTATTTCGAATGGATGCGGAACATCCAGCCCTGGTGCGTCAGCCGCCAGCTCTGGTGGGGTCACCGAATCCCCGCGTGGTATGGTCCGGATGGTAAGGCCTTCGTCGAGGAGACCGAGGCCGAGGCGCTGAAGAAGGCCGAAGAACACTATGGCCGGCCGACGCCGCTGAAGCAGGACGAGGACGTCCTCGACACCTGGTTCTCGTCGGGCCTGTGGCCGTTCTCCACCATGGGCTGGCCGGAAAAGACGGCGGACCTGGCGCGGTTCTACCCGACCCATACCCTGATCACGGGCTTCGACATCATCTTCTTCTGGGTCGCCCGGATGATGATGCAGGGCATCCACTTCACCGGCGAGGTCCCGTTCAAGCGGGTGTTCATCAACGCCCTGGTCCGGGACGCCACGGGCGCCAAGATGTCCAAGTCCAAGGGCAACGTCATGGACCCGCTGGACCTCGTGGACGAGTTCGGCGCCGACGCCCTGCGCTTCACGCTCACCGCGATGTCGGGCCAGGCGCGCGACATCAAGCTGTCCAAGCCCAGGATCGAGGGGTACCGCAACTTCGGCACCAAGCTTTGGAACGCCACGCGCTTCTGCCAGATGAACGGCTGCGCCCGCGCCGAGGGCTTCGACCCTGCGGCCGTCACCGCGCCGCTCAACCGCTGGATCGTGGGCGAGACGCAGCGCACGGCCGCCGCCGTCACCACTGCGTTGGCCGGCTGCGGCTTCGACGAGGCGGCGAACGGGCTCTACCGCTTCATCTGGAACCAGTTCTGCGACTGGTATGTGGAGTTGGCCAAGCCCCTGCTCACCGGCGACGACGCGGCTGCGAAGGCCGAGACCCAGGCCACGGCCGCCTGGGTTCTGGACGTGATCCTGACCCTGCTTCACCCGGTCATGCCCTTCATCACCGAAGAGCTGTGGGAGCAGACCGCCGACCTGGGCGCCGCGCGCAAGCACGGCGGCTTCCTCATGACCGCGCCCTGGCCCGACCTTCCGGAAAATCTGGTCGATCCGGCTGCCGACGCCGAGATCGGCCTCATCATCGAGACCATCACCGAGGGCCGCTCGGTGCGCCAGGGCTTGAACGTGCCGCCCTCCGCTCAGCCGCCGCTGCTCGTGGTCGAGGCCTCCGGCGCGCAGCAGGCGGTGCTTGAGCGCAGCGCCGCCCTGATCGGTCGCCTGCTGCGGGTCTCGGAGGTTCGTGTCGTGGATGCGGCTCCGGCCGGTGCGATCCCCTACGTGGTGGCGGGCGCGACTCTGGCCCTGCCGGTGGCCGAATTCATCGACATCGCCGCGGAACGCGCACGCCTGGGCAAGGAGGTCGCCAACCTCGCCGCCGATATCGACCGCACCGCGAAGAAGCTGGCCAATCCCGACTTCGTCGCCCGCGCGCCCGAGGAGGTGGTCGAGGAGAACCGCGATCGCCTCGCCGACGCCCAGGCCGCCCGCGACAAGCTCCAGGCGGCGCTCTCGCGCCTCGAGGGCGTCTGACAGCATTTCACCAGCGATGGGGGAGGGCGGCGGGCCTGGAACCGAGGCGAAGAGCAGGCGGCGGGGCTTCCGGCTCAGGTTGCGGCCACGCCCCATCGCGGCCACTGTGCCGCATGGCCCCCAAGTCCGACGCGCCCAAGTCCGACGCCCGAAAGCCTGACGCTCCCAGGCGGCTCTCCGGCGGCAATCCCCAGATCGCCAAGGGCTACGGCGACGCGTCGGTCCAGGCCTACATCGACGCCATGCCCGACTGGACGCGCGACGTCGGTCGCCGTCTCGATCGCCTCATCACCGCCGAGGTTCCCGGCGTGTGCAAGGCGGTGAAATGGAACTCGCCTCTCTACGGCCTGGAGAAGGACGTCTGGTTCCTGAGCTTTCACGTCTTCGCGAAGTACGTGAAGGTGGCCTTCTTCCGCGGCCGGTCGCTGACGCCCATGCCCCCGGTCGCCTCCAAGAGCCAGGACACCCGCTATCTCCACATCCACGACGGGGGCTTCGACGAGGCCCAGGTGGCCGACTGGGTGCGGCAGGCCTGTCGGCTGCCCGGCGAGAAGATGTGACGCATGGCCGCCTCCGAACCCGACGCCCCCGCGACGCTCATCGACGCCCGCATCACTGCGCTCGCCGACTGGCGCGGCGAAACCCTGGCCCGCGTCCGCGCCCTGATCCACGAGGCCGTCCCGGACGTGGTCGAGGAATGGAAGTGGCGAGGCGTGCCGGTCTGGTCCTGCGGCGGGATCCTCTGCACGGGAGAGACCTACAAGGCGGTGGTGAAGCTCACCTTCGCGCAGGGCGCGGCGCTGCCCGATCCCTCGGGCCTGTTCAACGCGAGTTTGGAGGGGAAGGTGCGCCGCGCCATCGACCTGCGCGAAGGCGATCTCCTCGATGCCGGGGCCTTCCAGTCCCTGATCCAGGCCGCCGCGGCGTTCAACGCGACGAAGCAACGCCGTTGCTGAACGGGTGAACGCCGCGACGTCGTTGCAACGACCGCTGGGCGCCGGCGTTATGTCGGCCACCCACGGAAGGACATCCAATCCATGGCTCAGACCGACACGGAGCGTCTCGCGGCGATGGTTCACGCCAACGACAAGCTGCTGAAGGGCCTCACGGTCCTGCTGGCGCTTCGCGACGAGCATCTGCTGGAGGACCTGCGGGCCGTATTCGCCGGAATCCTGAGCGAGAGTCGCGAGATGGCCAGTGGAAGCAATGCGACCTGGGACCACCTGCGCCACGAACTCTCCCTCATCACGGCGCTGGTCGAGGGCGACGATCCCGACCTCGCAGAGGGGTCGAACGAGGGGCGGGTGAACTGACAGGATGGGCCCCTGGACGGGGCCGTCGCAGGCGTTCGGCCCCGTTACGGCGTCTGTTCGAACAGCGGGAAGGCGGCGGCCGGGATCTGCGCGGTATGCAGGCCGTTCGTGATCCAGGCTTCGGCCATCCCCGTCTGTGCGTGAAAGCGCAGATTGAACTGGGCGTCGGGCAGGCTGGGTCCCACCGCGCCGTTCAGGGTCGGGTCGTGCGGATGGAAATTGTGGTTGTGGACACCGGCCAGGACGGTCCAGCCCGCCGCGTGGTCACGCGCCGCCGGTTCGGCCGCCGGGCCGACACGCCCGATCCCGTCGAAATTCGCGGTGTAGAAATAGACCCGCAGCCGCGCCCCGTCCGGGCTGCGCAACACGAAGGCCATGAACTCGGTCGGCGACGCGAAGGTGTCGATCCGGTCGTCCTGGGCCTTTTGCAGCAACTTCTGAAGGCAGGTGGCCGGCCGCACCCAGGCGCCGGCATGCCGCGCCACGAGGTCGTTGTTGCGGCCGGGGTTCGCCCGCAGCGGGCGTAGGGGATCGGTGTCGCCCACGGCCGCCGCGGCCCGCCGGCGGAAAGCCTCGTAGCCTGCGGGCTCGGCTTCGGAGGCGAACACCGGCGCATCATCGAATTCCCACATCTGCAGCAGCTTCGATCCCGCCGCATGCGGCTCTCCCTCGGCCATCAGCACGGAGGGTGACGTGGGGAAGGCGCAGGTCTGGGATCCGATGGCCTGCGCCGGGACGGGGCCACATGCGATAGCCAGGCTTGCGACCAGCCCCGCCACGCGTGCGAACGGGCCGAGGATCTGCGGACCCGTCGCCGCCTTTCCGTCATCTCCCGTCGGAACCCGCCGGGCCGGCCGAGCCCTCACGCAAACCTGCCGCCCCGGGTCGCGGTCCAACGGTCCGCGGCTCACGGCCGATCTCGTCGTGCGCGAAACGCCGCTTCCACCGAGGGTAGGACCAGCCAGCCGATATCCTCGCCCACGGCGTCCAGTTCCTTGGCCGTGCTGGACGAGACGTGGAGGAACTGGGTGTCGCAGATGAAGTGGACCATGGGGATCGTAGGGTCGATCCGCTCGGCCAGGCCGTGCAGGTTGAACTCCTCGTTGAAGTTGGTGGCTTCACGCAGTCCGCGCACGATGTGCGTCGCCCCGATCGCCCGCGCATATTTGATCAGACTCTGGTTGGCGTACTCGCCGATCTCCAGCGCCCCGTCGAAAAGGGGGACGTCGTCGGCGGCCGCCGCCTCCGGCCAGAGCTCGATCACCGAACTCCGAATCAGCCGGAGGCTCTCCTCGACGCCAAAGGCGCGTTGCTTGCGGACGTTCGTACCCACCGCCACGTGGACGGCGTCGAATGTGGCCAACGCCTTGCGCACGATGTCCAGGTGACCACGCGTGACCGGATCGAACGATCCGGCGTAGAGCGCCTTGGTCCGTGCAGCCTTCTGCATCTCCGCCTCGCCTGTGGTGGAGAAGCAGGGTTCATCTTGCCGGGGCCGGACGCAAGTCGCAGTGAATTTTCTTCCTCCCGCAGTGCGGTCGCGCGCTCTTCGCACGCCGCTGCTGCTGCGCTAGCCTCGACGCTTCGGATTGCGGGAGATGCATGAAACAGCTCATCGGCCTTGTGCTCGCGTGCGCCGTCGGCATCGCTCCGACCGGCGTCTTCGGCGCCGAACCGGCCCTCCAGCCCCGCGCTGTCCAGGCGGATCTGGACGCCCTCTACCTCGGTCTCCAGGCGGCGCACTACGATCTCTTCGCCCATCGCACCCGCGCGGAGTACGACCAGTTCCATAAGGTGCTCTCCGAGCGGACGACGAAGCCGATGGACCGGCTGGAGGCCGCGATCCTGCTTCAGCGCTTCACGGCCTTCGGGCGGGTGGGCCATGCGCGCATCGATGCCCCCATGACGGCGTTCGTACGGCGGCTGGGGGAGGGCGGCTGGTTCCTGCCGCTCTTGATCCGCGTGGACGAGGGGAGGGTGCGGCTCACCGCCTACGCCGACGCCGAGGGGCGCCTGGCTCCCGGTTTCGAGCTGCTGACATTGAACGGCGAGCCGATCGAGGTCTGGATGGAGCGGGCCGGCGTGCTGATCTCCGCCGAGCGGCCCTACATGACCCACGCCCTTCTGGAGCAGGCGTTTGCGCCGACGCTCTGGCTCCTGTTGGGGGAGGTGGACCAGGCCGAGGTGACGGGGCGGGATCCGGAGGGCCGGCTGGTCCGCGCGCAGGTTCGCGCGGTCACCGCGGCCGAGCGCCGCGCCCTGGCGGCGCGCGCGCCGCGTCTGGCGGTCGATTTCAATTCGCGCGAGTTCCGGATGCTGGACGATCGCGTCGGCTATCTGCGGCCCGGCCCCTTCGGTCAGACGCCGGGCGAGGCGCCGGACGGCTTCCACCGGTTCGTCGACGAGAGTTTCGGTCGTCTCCTCGACTCCGGCGCGACGGACCTGATCCTCGACCTGCGGAACAACCCTGGGGGCGACAACGGCTTCAGCGATCCCATGGTGGCCTGGTTCGCGGACCGGCCGTTCCGCTTCGCCGCCAGTTTCCGCCTCAGGGCCAGTCCCCAGGCCAAGGCCTGGTACCGCCAGAGGCTGGCGGACGGCGGCGGCGGCGACGATTCGACGCTGTCGGCCCTGGCCCGCGCCGAGGCGGCGCAGCCGGACGGCGCCCGCTACGATTTCGACCTGCCGCTCAATCCGCCCCGCCCGGCGCCGAGGTTCGAGGGCAAGGTCCATGTCCTGGTGAACCGCCACAGCTACTCGAACGCCGCCTCGGTCGCCGCGCTGATCCAGGACTACGGCTTCGGGGAGATCATGGGCGAGGAGACCGCCGACGTCCCCACGACCTATGCGTCCATACTGTCGTTCACGCTGCCTTCGGGCGTCGTCGTCACCTATCCGAAGAGCCGGATCGTGCGTCCGGACGGGGACGAGCGGCTCCAGGGCGTGACGCCCGACCATACGCTGGCGCGCGAGCCGATCGCGACCGCGGCGGACATTGTGCTCGAGCAGGCCCTCCTGCGGGTCCGCGGACGGAACTGAGCGTCTGGCCGAGCGCGTCTGGCCGAGCGCGTCTGGCCGAGCGCGCCGGGCCTAAGCCACGCGCCCGGCCATCGTCAGCCGAACGCCACGCGGTCACGCCGCCGAAGCATGGCGCCCGCCGCGCCGAAGCCCATGATCAGGAGCGCCCATGTGGCGGGTTCCGGCACGCCCGCCACGACGCCCAGCGCCTGGCTCGAACCGACCAGGCCGATGTCGGTCGGGCCGCCGGCGAAGCTGCCGCGCAGGTATGACACGCCGGGACCGTCGGGCAGCCTGTCGATCGACTGGCCGTATCCCCAGATGAGGTTCGTGGCCCCCGGCGGGCCCGAGGTGACCGTCACGTTGACGAAGCCCGGCGCGGAGAACCAGGTCCCGCCGGCGACCAGGCCGTAGTCGGCAAAGAAGGGGTTCCACGCCGCGGCCTCGCCGGCCGCGGTGCCGTACCAGCCCGAGCCCAGGCTGACGTAGGCGTTGCCGCCGCCGTCCATGTAAGCGCCGAGCGCGGCGAACTGCGGCGCGCTGAAGCCCTGTCCGAAGTGGAAGACCGCGTCGTAGGCGCTGGCGGTGGCCAGGTCGAAGGTCGCCGAGGTCGCCACCGTCTTGCCCAGGCCGGTGAGTTGCGCGGTGAGCTGGCCGAGCTGTCCCAGGGGCACGTTGCCGTTCCCGGTCAGCAGCAGGTAGTTCGAGCCGCCGAAGGTCGTGACCAGATCTTTCACGAACGCCTCGGTGCCCGCCTTGTAGACGGCGTCGTAGGCGTAGTCGCTCAGCGTCCATTCGTCGCCGGACGCCACCAGGACGCCTGCGTGCGCGGCGTTTCCGAACCCGGCGCCCAGGCCGATCGCGCAGGCTCCCGCCAGCCCGCACATGAAAGCGTTGAACGTCCGCATTCCCACCACTCCGAAACTTGCCGCGCTTTTGAAGATCTGAGTCGGTCTAGATTGTCGTCGGCCCGGTTTGATCCCCCACTTGGGGGTGCTGGTGCGGCTTGGGGACGCGAGAAAGGGCCGCCGACGGAGACGCGGCGCGCTTCGCCGAACGCCGTCCGCGGTTTGCCACTGACGCTGGGTTATGCTTGATCACCTTACGTGACGTCCGGGATCACTCCGGGCGCGTGTTCGGGAGATACGCTCATATGACCGAGGCCGCGTTGCCGTCCGGCTGGCCCGCCATGACCATTCAGCAGGCCCACGCCCTTTTGGGGCAACCGGGGCTGCCGACCGAAGTCGCCGAGGAGACGATCCGGGGCGTCACCGTCAAGGTCTGGAAGAATCAGCCGCCGACATTGCGCGCGGTGGTCGAACTGGCGAAGGGCTTCGGCGACAAGGTCTTCCTGGTCTACGAGGACGAGCGGGTCACGTTCGACGCCTTCCACCGCGCCGTCGCCGCCTTCGCCGCCGAACTGGCCGGGCAGGGCGTGGGCAAGGGGGATCGGGTCGCCGTCATCATGCGCAACGTGCCCGAATGGGTCGTGGCCTTCTATGCGGCGGCGTCGCTCGGGGCGATCGTCACGCCGCTGAACGCGTGGTGGACCGGTCCGGAGCTGGAGTACGGCCTGACCGACTCGGGCGCCAAGGTCGCGGTGATGGACGCCGAGCGCTACGAGCGTCTCAACGAGCATTTCGCCAACTGCCCCGACCTCAAGCGGGTCTATGTGAGCCGCGAGCCGGACGAGATCGCCCATCCCTATGTCGTCAAGCTGGAGAGCGTCCTGGGCGGCGCGAACGACTGGGCGGGCCTGCCCGACGCGGCTCTGCCGACGGCGGACGTCGGGGCCGACGACGACGCCACCATCTTCTATACCTCGGGCACGACGGGACGGCCGAAGGGGGCGCTGGCCACCAACCGCGCCATCAACACCAACATCATCACCGCCGGGGCGGCCGGCGCCCGGGTGTTCCTGCGCAAGGGCGAAATGCCGCCCCAGCCGGATCCCGACGCGCCGCAACGGTCGGCCCTGCTGTCGGTGCCGTTCTTCCACGTCACGGGCTGCTTCGCGGTGCTGAACCCCACGCTGTTCAGCGGCGGCAAGCTGGTCCTGATGTACAAGTGGGAGCCGATCCGCGCGTTTGAACTGATCGAACGCGAGAAGGTCACCCTGGCCGGCGGCGTGCCCACCATCGCCTGGCAGCTCCTGGAGCATCCGGCGCGCGACAACTACGACCTGTCGTCGCTGGAGAGCGTTTCGTACGGCGGCGCCCCCTCGGCGCCCGAACTGGTTCGTCGCCTCAAGGAGGTGTTCCCCAAGTCCCAGCCGGGGCAGGGGTGGGGCATGACCGAGACCTGCGCCACGGTCACCTCGAACGGCGGCGAGGACTACCAGAACCGGCCCGACAGCTGCGGCCCCGCCGCCGCCGTCGCCGAACTGCAGATCCGCGATCCGGCGGACGGTGTGACGATCCTCGCGCCGGGCGAGGTGGGCGAACTGTGGTCGAAGGGGCCGATGAACGCCCGCGCCTACTGGAACAAGCCCGAGGCGACGGCCCAGACCTTCGTCGACGGCTGGGTGCGCACCGGCGATCTCGCGAAGCTGGACGAGGAGGGCTTCTGCTACATCATCGACCGCGCCAAGGACATGCTGATCCGCGGCGGCGAGAACATCTACTGCGTCGAGGTCGAGAACGTCCTCTACGACCACCCGTCGGTGATGGACGCGGCTGTCGTGGGCGTGCCGCACCGCATCCTGGGCGAGGAGCCGGCCGCGGTGGTCACCCTGAAGCCGGGGGCCGAGGCGACCGAGGCCGAGCTTCGCGCCCACGTGGCCGAGCGGCTGGCAGCCTTCAAGGTGCCGATCGCGGTGAAGTTCTGGCACGAGACCCTGCCGCGCAACCCGAACGGCAAGATCCTGAAGAGCGAACTCAAGAAGCTCTTCGAATCCGAGACCGCTTGAGGGCCTGAGGCTGCGGCAGAGGGCCGATGTCCTGCTGGTGGCGCGCGGCCTCTTCGAGAGCCGCGCCAAGGCCCGCGCCGCCATCGAAGCCGGGGGCGTCACGGCCGGAGGCCGACCGGTGGCCCGGGCGTCGGAACTGCTCGATGCGGATGTGGAGATCGTGGCCCGGCCGGCCCATCCCTGGGTGGGCCGTGGCGCGCTGAAGCTGGTTCATGCGCTGGACCTCTGGCCGGTCGGGGTGGCCGGGCGCGTCGTCCTGGACGTCGGCGCCTCGACAGGCGGCTTCACCGAGGTGTGCCTGGCCCGCGGCGCGGCGCGGGTCTACGCCGTGGACGTCGGCCGGGGCCAGCTCCATCCGCGGCTCTCGGGCGACGCGCGCGTGGTCCGGCTGGAGGCCACCGACGCGCGGGACCTCACGCCGGCGCTGGTTCCCGAGCCGCCGGGCCTCATCGTCACCGACGTCAGCTTCATCTCGCTCGCCAAGGCGCTGCCTGTCGCCCTCGCGCTGGCAGCGCCGGGCGCCGACCTCGTGGCCCTGGTGAAGCCCCAGTTCGAAGTGGGGCCGGCGAAGGTGGGCAAGGGCGGGCTCGTGACCGATCCGGAGGCGCGCCAGGCCGCGCTGGAGGACGTGAAGGCCTTCCTCGCCGTCTCTGGCTGGACCGTGCGCGAAACCACCGACAGCCCGATCTCGGGGGGCGACGGGAATCAAGAATTCCTGCTCTGGGCGACGAATCCGGCCCGCTGATCCCGACGCCGCCCGAACACCGCCCGAAGCTTCCTTCGACGGCGCCCGCCGCACATCCGGCGCGCAAGAAAGAGGCCGCCCCGCTGTGCGGGACGACCCCAGGCTTGCTCGACTTGGAATGGAACCGGCGTCAGTCGACGACCGCGTAGCGGCCCGACGCGTCGCGACACACGCGCACGAAGCGCGACTGGGTGCGGCCGTCTGGCATGTAGATCGGGCTCTCCGCCAGGGTGCACCCGTCGGCGTCGGCGCCGCGGCTGTCGGTGCGATAGGGTGCGTCGCGGTGACGCCAATCCTCGTCGCGCGGGTCGGCGGCGCGATCGGCGTAGGCGTCGCGGTCGTAGTAGCCGGACGAGGCGGCCGGCGGCGGGAGCGGCGGCGGCGGGGCGGGCTCGTAGCGCGACGAGGCCGGATAGGCGCCGCCGTACTGCGAGTTGCAGGCCGCGGTCTTGTTGCCCACCACGCCGCCGGCGATGGCGCCCAGCAGGCCGCCCAGCAGGGCGCCTTCGGTTCGCGCGTTGCGGGCGGCGGCGTTCGAGCCGATGACCGCGCCCATGCCGCCGCCGATCAGCGCGCCGGCCGTGCCGCGCTGGTTCGCGTCGCGGCGGCAGGGGTCGTAGTTGTAGCCGGGCGAGCCGGGGCCGTACGCGCCCCCGTATGGCTGGGCGCTGGCCACGCCGGCGGGCAGGACGATCGCGGCCGCGAGCGCGAACGCCCCCACTTTGACGACAGCGGCCTTGGCGATGGCGGCTTGGACGGACATCCGGTATCCCTCTCTCGAAGCTCTCGGGTCGCTTACGGCGACGCTAGGGGCGAAGATGCGCCGCCGAACCTGAACGGCCGTTGAGAAACTCGTTCATGTTCGTTCATCCCGACTTAACCACGCCTTACCGCACCACATCTTGCCGACGGGGCCGCTCGTGAGATCCTCGAAGGCGCCGCAGCGCCGCCGTTCCGGCCAGAATCCGGGCCAGAATCCGGGCCACGGGCCTACCCGTCGTCCCGATCCGCGTCCGCCGCCTGGCCCGCCGCAGGAGATCCTGATCGAGGCCGTAGGCGGCGAGGGCGACGGGGTGGCCGCCGGCCCGATCTATGTCCCCTTCACCTTGCCCGGCGAACGCGTGCGGGTGACGGGCGGGGGCGACCGCCGCGACCTGGCCGAGGTGCTGGCCGCCAGCCCCGATCGCGTCGAGCCGCCGTGTCCCCACTTCGGCGTCTGTGGCGGCTGTGCGCTCCAGCACTGGGCGCATGCCCCTTATCTCGCCTGGAAGTCGGATCGGATCGTGCGCACCCTGGCTCGCGAGCGGATCGAGACCGAGGTGCTGCCCGTCTACGCCGCCGGACCCGGCGCCCGCCGGCGCCTCGCCCTGCACGCCCGCCGCGGCGGACCGGACGTCGCGCGCCTGGGCTACAAGGCGCGCCGCTCGTGGGACCTCGTCGAGGTGGGCGTCTGCCCGATCGCCGATCCCGCGCTCCAGGGCGCGATCCCCGCGCTGGCCCGGCTGGCCGCGCCACTGTTCGAGCATCCGAAGTCCGCGCCGACCCTGCATGTGACCCTGACGGCCACAGGCGTCGACGTGGAGATCACCGGTGTCGAGGCGAAAAGCGGCGGCCTCTCGGCCGATGCCCGCATGCGGATCGCCGAACAGGCCGCCGCCGCCGACTTCGCCCGGGTCACGCTGGCCGGCGAGGTGGCCTACATGGCGCGCACGCCGCAGGTGCGGCTGGGCCCGGCGACGGTGGCTCTGCCGCCGGGCGCCTTCCTCCAGGCGGCGCCGGGCGCCGAGGCGGCGATGACGGCGTTCGTCGGCGAGGCGGCCGCGGGTGCGGCGCGGATCGCCGATCTGCACTGCGGCGTGGGGACCTTCACCTTCCGTCTGGCCGCGATCGCCCCCGTCTACGCCGCCGACATGTCGGGCGAGGCGGTTTCGGCCCTGCGGGCGGCGCTTTCGACCGCGCCCGGTCTCAAGGGCGTCACCGCCGAGGCGCGGGACCTCGTCCGTCGCCCTGTCCTGGCCGACGAGTTGAGGAAGACGGACGTGGTGGTCTTCGACCCGCCCCGGGCCGGCGCCGCCGAGCAGGCGGCCGAGATCGCCCGTTCCGATGCGTCGCGCGTGGTCGGAGTCTCGTGCAATCCCGCCACCTTCGCCCGCGACGCCCGCATCCTCATCGACGCGGGATTCCGCCTGGACCGCCTTCTCCCCGTGGACCAGTTCCTCTGGTCGCCCCACGTGGAACTGGTGGGCGTGTTCAGCCGGTAGCGTCCGGATTGCGCCACGCGGTGGGTGCGAGGCTCAGCCGAACAGATCCAGTTGCCCGCCGGCCTGAAGCGGGACGCGGAAGCGTGAGAGGTCCGCGGGCGGCCAGCCGCGGTCCAGACCGTAGCGGCGGCGGGCGGCCTTGAAGCGGATCGAAAGCAGGTCGGCGATGGGGCCTTCGCCGCGCATCCTGCGACCCCAGGCCATGTCGTAGTCCTTGCCGCCCCGCATCTGGCGGACCAGCGACATGACGCGTCGGGCGCGATCCGGCTGGCCGGTGTCGAGCCACTCCCGGAACAGATCCTTGATCTCCAGCGGCAGTCGCAGGACGACATAGCCCGCGCCCGAGGCGCCGGCGCCGGCGGCGCGCTCCAGCACGGCCTCCATCTCGTGGTCGTTCAGGCCCGGGATGGCCGGTGCGAACATGACCGTCACGGGCACGCCGGCCGCGGCAAGCCGGGCGATGGCGTCCAGGCGCTTCGCCGGCGTGGCCGCACGTGGCTCCATCGAGCGCGCCAGCTTGCGGTCCAGAGTGGTGACCGAGATGGCCACCCGCGCCAGGTTCATCGTCGCCGCTTCGGCGAGCAGGTCGAGGTCGCGCACGACCAGCGCCGACTTGGTGATCACGGAGAAGGGGTGCCGGAACCGCAGCATCACCTCGATCACCCCGCGGGTGATCCGCTGGGTTCGCTCCTGCGGCTGATACGGGTCGGTGTTGCCGCCGATGTGGATCAGCTCGGGCTTGTAGCTCGGCCTGGAGAGTTCCCTCTCCAGGAGCCGGGCGGCGTCTGGCTTCACGAAGATGCGGGACTCGAAGTCGAGGCCGGGAGAGAGGCCCATATAGGCGTGGGAAGGCCGGGCGTAGCAGTAGATGCAGCCGTGCTCGCAGCCCCGGTAGGGATTGATGGAGGCCGAGAAGCCGACGTCGGGGCTGTCGTTGTGGCTGATGATCCGGCGGGCGCGTTCGACGCTGACCTCGGTGCGCAGGGGGGTCGCCTCGGCGTCGTCGCGCGTCCAGCCGTCGTCGAACGCCTCCCGCACCTCGGACTCGTAGCGGCCGCTGGCGTTCGAGCGGGCGCCGCGGCCGCGCATCGGGGGAGCGGTCTGAGACATGCCCGCAATCTAGGGCTCGAATTCGAACAAAACAAGAACATATGGTGCGCGCGCCGCGCGTCCTACGGGTGCGAGCGTGATTTCAGTATTCGGAGGTATAGATTCCATTATCCACATTCATGTGTGTCTCGATATTGGGAATTTACGGGATGGTTACGGCTGCCGTGGAAAACGCGGACATCACACAGAAGGTGGGACGAAAATGCTGAAACGTATCGTGGCCCTCTCGGCGCCTGTCGTGCTCCTGGCCAGCCCCGTCATGGCGGGCGATCAGGACTTCCAAGTCTACAACAAGACCGGATACACCATCTCGGAAGTCTATGTGTCGGCGTCGAACGCCGACGACTGGGAAGAAGACGTGATGGAAGCCGATGTGCTGGCCGACGGCGAGGCGGTGGACATCGAATTCGCCCGAGGCACGAAGGGCTGCCGGTTCGACCTGAAGGTGGTCTACGACGACGGCACGCCGGCGGTCTGGAACCGCCTCGACCTGTGCAGCGTCTCGAAGGTCACGCTGCGCTACGATCGCAACGCCGACCGCACCTGGGCCACGACAGACTGATCCTCGAAGCGATCCCGGCATGATCGGCGTCGGCTGACACGCGGCCGGGGCTTGACCGCCGCGGAGGAAGCACGGTCTGTCGGGTCATGCTTTCCGTGATCATCGATGCGCGGCGGGGCGCTCCGGAGCTGCCCGTCCTGCTGGCCCAGCTCACGGCCGGGGCGGTGGACGGGCTGGTGCGGCAGGTGCTTCTGGTCGCTGGCCCGGGCCAGGCCGGCATCGATCTGCTGTGCGAGGAGACGGGGGCCGAGGCGCATGACAGCCTGGAGGCCGCCGCTGCGGCCGCCAGGGCCGAATGGCTCGTCGTGGCGCCCGCCGACTTTCGCCTGCGCGACGGCTGGATCAAGGCGCTGGAGACGCATCTCGCGGCCGGTGGCGGCGCGGCCCTCGTGTCTGGCCTTGGGCCGGGTGGACTGCTCGGGCGTTCGCCCTGGGCGGTGCTAGTCGAACGACGCCGTCTGGAGCATCGCCGCGGCGCCGACCTGAAGCGGCTGCGGCGCGATCTGGGGCTGCGCCCCGTCCGGATCGGCTAGGGGCGTCAGGTCGAGCCGGGCGTCGATGCGGCGCGCGCCAGAGGCCAGCGCATCCAGGGTGCGCGTCTCCTCGCCGAACATGCGCTTGTACGTCCAGTATCCGGCCATGACCTTCTCGACGTAGTTGCGCGTCTCCAGCGCCGGCAGGCATTCGATGAGCAGCAGGGTGTCGTCGTCGCCGACCTTCTGGATGGTGCTCAGCACCGCGCCCGGCCCGCCGTTGTAGGCGGCGACCATCTTGAGCAGGTCGGGGCCCACGCCCCGGTCCATGAGATAGGCGAGGTAGTCCTGGCCGGCGCGAAGGTTGAGCGCCGGATCGAACAGGGTCCTGGGCCGCTTGACGAAGTTGCGGTCGCCGGTGGCCAGGGCCGCCGAGGTCGGCAGCAGCTGCATCAGGCCGCGAGCCCCGGCGTGCGACAGGGCCATCGGGTTGAACGCGCTCTCCTGGCGGACGATGGCGTAGACCAGCGCCTTGTCCATGGTGAAGCCGTTCCTGGGCGACAGCGGCGGCGCCTGGTAGTCGCCCAGGGTCAGATAGCCGCGACCCGAGCCGCCGTAGACCCCCGAGAGGCCGAAGTCGCTCAGCAGGGCGGTCCAGGCGTCGCGCTCCTCGCCGGTGCGGGCCAGGGCCAGGCCGGCGCGAATCTCCTGCCGGGCTTCCTCATGGCGGCCGATCTGGGCCAGGGCGGCGGCGCGGTGCGCCCGCAGTTCGCCGCCCAGCACCTCGACGGCGGGCCGGGTCGGCGGCCGGTAGGCCGCCAGGGTGAGTTGGCCGGTCGGCGCCTCGGCGATGCGGAGCAGGGCGGTCTGCCGCTCGGCGATCATGCCGTAGAAGGTGTGCGGCGCCTGGGCGGCCAGACGCAGGAAGCCGTGGGCCGAGGCGGTGTCGCCCATCATCGAGGCCGCGCGATGGGCCCAGTAGGCGCCGGCGGCGCGCTGCCACGGGTCTTCGTCGGTGTCGCGGGCCACCTGGGCGAAATAGTCCTGGGCCTGGGCGTAGTCCTGGAGCCGCCAGGCCGCCAGGCCCGCGATCCAGCGCTCGCCGACGTTGACCGCCAGGCGGAAGGCGGTCGGGGCGTCGCCGGAATAGAAGGCTTCGCGGGCGGGCTTCGTCACCTCGCTGCGCGCGGTGTCGACCAGGGCGACCTCGGGCGTGGGCAGCTGAGCGGCCTCGCCGGGCTTGCGCTTGTGGGCCAGGGAGAAGACGCGGTCGGCCAGGGGCAGGTCGCGGAAGCGTTCCAGCCATCCGGCCAGCTCCTCGAAGCTGGCCTTGTGCGCCGTGGGGTGCATGAGCGCGCGGAACGACAGATAGCCGTCCAGCGACCGGTCCTGGATTTCGGAAGCCTGGAGCTGGGCGCCCACGAAGTCGCCCTGTTCCACGGCCTGGAAGGCGGCGGTATAGGCGCGCGCGTCGGTGTCGGAGAGAGGCCTGGGCTGGGCCACGGCCGCAGTTGCGGCGAACGAGGCAGCGGCGAACAGGGACAAAGCCCCGACGCGCAGGCGCTTTTTGAGCGTCATGCCGTCCTATTCGCGTGCGAGGACTAACGTCCCCTGAACGCGAACCCCTTTTTCTCGAGTCCCACCGCGGGGCAGGCTAGTGGGGGCGGTCGGGGCGATCAAGCCTTTCGGTCAGGGTCAGCAGATCGATCCACGCCCTTTTCTTCGCGCCGGGCTGACGGAGCAGGAAAGCGGGGTGAAGTGTCGGCATTGCGGGCAGTTCCAGGGCGCCGTCGGCCGAGCGCCACTCGAACCAGCGACCGCGCAGGGACAGGATGCCTTCCTCGCGCTTCAGCAACGACTTGGCCGATGCGCCTCCGGCCAGCAGGAGCATGCGCGGCTGAACCAGCTGGACGATGCGTTCGAGGAACGGGGCGCAGACCGCCTGTTCGGCCGGGCTCGGGGTGCGGTTGCCGGGCGGCCGCCAGAACACGGTGTTGGTGATCAGCACCCGGCCCTCCAGCCCGGCGGCCATCAGCATCCGGTCCAGCAGCCGGCCGGCGCGGCCGACGAACGGTTCGCCGCGCGCATCCTCCTCGGCGCCGGGGCCTTCGCCGATCACCATGAGCGGGGCCTTGGGGTCGCCGCGTAAGACCACGGCCTTGGTCGCCGCGCCCTCGTAGCGGAGCGGACACCCCTCGAAGGCGGCGATGGCGGCGACCAGGTCCTCCAGGCTCCCGGCCGCGGCCGCGGCGGCCTGCGCCTGCGCGATAGCGGTTGCGACGTCCGGTCCGACGGGCCGGCCGCCGGGCGCGATCCGGCCCGCGGGGGCGGGGGCCAGGGCCGTGACCGGCGGCGGCGGCCTCGGTGGCGGCGCCACGCGCCCGGCCTCGATCCGGTCGACGGCTTCGTCGGCCAGAACCGAGTCGATGCCGGCTTCGGCCCAGAAGGCCAGCAGGCTTTCGGCCAGGCGGGCGTTGGAGGGTTCGGCGGCCGCCGACATTGGGCTGTTCACTCTCGGACAAGTCTGCGCCACTCTTGGCGCGAAGCGGGCGGCTTGTCAGCCCGGATGCGGAGCGAAGGCGGAATGCGGCGGGTGGAAGCTCTGGCGGCGGTGGTTCTGCTGGCGGCGCTTCCGTTGGGCGGGACGCCCGCGGCGGCCCAGCCGGCGCGCGAGCACATGGGCCTCGTGGCCAGCCTGGGCGGCGAGTTCGCGGGGCCTCAGGCCGACTATGTCCAGCGTGTGGGCGATCGCATGGCTCAGGCGGCGGGGATGCGCCAGCGCTGCATCTTCACCGTGCTGAACTCCGAGGTGGTGAACGCCTTCACCGCGCCGCCGGGCTGCTATGTCTACATCACCCGTGGGCTGCTCTCGATCATGAACTCCGAGGCCGAGTTGGCGGCGGTGCTGGGCCACGAACTGGGCCACGTGACCGCCAAGCACGCCCAGCGCCAGGAACAGGCCGAGGCGCTCAGCGGTCTGGCCGCGGCCTTGATCGGGGCGGCGACAAAGTCGGATATCGCGGGCGGCATCGCCGGCCGCGTGGGCAAGCTGGGGACGCTCAGCTATTCGCGGAACCAGGAGTACGAGGCCGACACCCTGGCGCTTCGCTATCTACCCATGGCGGGCTATGCGCCCGAGGGCCTGACGCGGGTGCTGGACGGCCTGCAGCGCGAGGACGCCTTCAACACCCAGACCACCGGGCAGGGCGGGGCGGCGACCCCGGCCTGGGCCCGCACCCATCCGCTGACGGGCGATCGGATCCAGCGGGCCGAGACGCAGGCCGCGCGGATCGCCTACGCCGAGGACCTGGCCCTGGACCAGCGCGCCTTCCTGGCGGCGCTGGACGGGATGCCGTTCGGCGACGATCCCGGCCAGGGGGTGGTGCGGGGCGGATCGTTTGTGCATCCGGCCCTGCGCATCCGCTTCGACGCGCCGCAGGGGTTCGCGTTGAGCAACACCCCGCAGGCGGTGCGGGTGGCCGGGCCGCAGGGCATGCTGGCCGAGTTCGCTCCGGGCCAGGCGCCGGCTTCGCAGCTTGAGGCTTACGCCGCCGCGGTGATGCGGGGGATCATCCGCCAGGGTCGCCACGAGTTGGGTCAGGCTCAGCGCACCACCATCAACGGCATGCCGGCGGTGGTGCTGCCCGCGCGGGCGCTGTCGGCCGGTCGGCCGGTGGACCTGACGGTCGTGGCCTACGCCGCGGGCGGAAACCAGGTCTATCACTTCGTCTCGATGGCGCCGGCCGGTCAGGCGGGCGTGTTCGACGGGATGTACGAATCGTTCCGCCGCCTTTCGGACCGCGACGCAGAGGCGGTGGGCGGGCGACGCATCGCGGTGGTCACGGTGCGCCCCGGCGACACGGCGGAGACGATGTCCGCGCGCATGCCGCCCGAGCGCGATCGGCTGGCCCGCTTCCTCATGCTCAACAACCTGCGACCGGGCGAACCCCTCGCGCCCGGCGCGCAGGTGAAGATCGTGACCGAAGGGCGACGGTAGCCGGCCGGCGCCGCAGACGCGAAGCGTTCGCGCTTGACCATCGCGGCGAGACCTCCCGATAAGACCCGGAATACTGGGGAGTCCAGACGACCGGGTGGCGCGCGTTCGCCCGGAAGACGCCGAGGGGAACACGATGAGCGAAGCCGTCCAGCGCGAAGCCATGGAGTACGACGTCGTCATCGTGGGCGCCGGGCCGTCGGGCCTGGCCGCCGCGATCCGTCTGAAACAGCTCTCGGCCGACCTGACGGTGGCGGTGGTCGAGAAGGGCGCCGAGGTGGGCGCGCACATCCTCTCGGGCGCGGTGATCGACCCGAAGGGGATCAGTGAGCTGTTCCCGAACTGGAAGGAGCTGGGCGCGCCGCTCGAGACGCCGGTGACCAAGGACAAGTTCGTGGTCCTCGGGCCGCAGGGCAGCCTGGATCTGCCGGTCTGGGCGATGCCCCCCTTCATGAACAACCACGGCAACTACATCGCCAGCCTGGGCAACGTCTGCCGTTGGCTGGGCCAGCAGGCCGAAGGCCTGGGCGTCGAGATCTATCCGGGCATGGCCGCTTCGGCGCCGGTGTTCGAGGGCGACAAACTGGTCGGCGTGGTCGTCGGCGAGTTCGGGATCGGCAAGGACGGCCAGCCGGGGCCCAACTACGAGCCCGGCATGGAGCTGCGCGGGAAGTACGTCTTCATCGGCGAAGGTGTGCGTGGCTCGCTCGCCAAGGTGCTCAAGGCCAAGTACGGCCTGTGCCGGGACGCGAGCCCCGAGAAGTACGGCATCGGCATCAAGGAGCTGTGGCAGGTCCCGGACGAGGTGTTCCAGCCCGGCCTGGCGATCCACACCCTGGGCTGGCCGCTCGACGACAAGACCGGCGGCGGCAGCTTCATGTACCACTTCGGGGACAACTACGTGGCCACCGGCTTCGTCGTGCACCTGAACTACAAGAACCCCTGGCTGTCGCCCTTCGACGAGTTCCAGCGCTGGAAGCACCACCCCGAGGTCGCCAAGTATCTCGAAGGCGGCAAGCGCATCGCCTACGGCGCGCGGGCCATCAGCGAGGGCGGCATCCAGTCGGTCCCGCAGCTCTACTTCCCCGGCGGCGTGCTGCTGGGCGACAGCGCGGGCTTCGTGAACGTGCCGCGCATCAAGGGCAGCCACAACGCCATCAAGAGCGGCATCATGGCCGCCGAGGCCGCCGCCGCGGCCATCGCCGCCGGTCGCGCCGGCGACGAGCTGGTCGAATACAAGCAGGCCTTCGACGCCTCCTGGGTGAAGAAGGAGCTGAACATCGTCCGCAACGCCAAGCCGATGCTGTCGAAGTTCGGCACCGCGCTCGGCACGGCGTTCTCGGGCTTCGACATGTGGTCGACCCACCTGCTGGGCGGCTTCTCGATCTTCGGGACGATGAAGCACACCAAGGGCGACGCCGAATCCACCGGCAAGGCCTCGGACTACAAGCCGATCGTCTATCCCAAGCCCGACGGCGTGCTGAGCTTCGACAAGCTGTCCAGCGTGTTCCTGTCGTCGACCAACCACGACGAGAACCAGCCGGCGCACCTGCATCTGCGCGACCCGTCGATCCCGATCGACGTGAACCTGCCGAAGTTCGGCGAGCCGGCGCGGCTCTACTGCCCCGCCGGCGTCTACGAGGTGCTGTACGACGACGCGGGCCAGAATCCGAAGTTCCAGATCAACTTCCAGAACTGCGTCCACTGCAAGACCTGCGACATCAAGGACCCGTCGCAGAACATCGACTGGACGACGCCGCAGGGCGGGGACGGGCCGAACTATCCGAACATGTAGGCCACGGCCGGTTCGCGTGTGGCGACTGGGCGCTTGCGGCCGACGCCGCGGACGCCCAGAGTCGGGCCATGCGTCGCTTCCTATTCGCCCTCGCCGCGCCCGCCGCCCTCCTGGCGGGGTGCGCCACCACATCGTCTACCGGGATCGAGCCGGCCGGTCCGCCTGCGGCGGACAGCGCCTACGGCCTCTTCCTGGCGGGCAACGCCGCCCTGAACGCGGGCCGGAACGCTGACGCCGCCCGTTTCCTGGAGTACGCCCGCGCGCACGGCGGCGACGATCCGGCCGTGTCCGAACAGGCCTTCACCGCCGCGCTGATGGCCGGGCAGGTCGCCAAGGCTGCGACGCTGGCGCCGACCGGACCCACCGCCTCAGAGCCGTCGAAGCGGATGGGACGGTTGGTGCGCGCCGTCGCGCTCCTGGGCGATGGCAAGGGCAAGGCCGCCCAGGCCGAACTGGGCGGCGACCCCATCGGCTTCCCGCACCGGGCCGCCGCGGCCCTGCTGGCGCCCTGGGTCGCCGCGGCGGCCGGCGACACCGAGGGAACGGTGGTGCGACCCCAGCTTCGCGGCGACGGGGCGGTGGACTACTTCGGGCAGATCGGCCAGGCGCACCTGTTCGAGCGCGCCCGTCGCTTCGACGAGGCCGAGACGAACTTCAAGGCCGTAACCGCCGGGGAGAATCCCAACGAGCTGGCGGTCCTGGCTTATGGCGGCTTCCTGGAGCGGCGGGGCCGCAAGGCCGACGCGCTGGCGCTCTACGACGGGGCGCTCCGACGCAATCCCTCCAGTCAGGCGGCCAGGGCGGCCAAGGCCCGGGCCAGCGGCGGCCGGGCGCCGGCGGCGCCGACGCTGAAGGAAGGCGCCGCCTTTGCGTTGCTCGCCCCGGCGGCCACCATGATCAGCGCCCGGCAGGAGGCGACGGCGCTGGCCTATCTGCGCCTGTCGCTGAGCCTGGACCCGCAACGAAACGACGCCTGGCTGATGCTGGGCGACCTGTTGCAGGCGCGCGGCGATCTGGAGGGGGCCCGCGCCGCCTATGGCCGGCCCAAGCCCGGCAGTCCCGCGTTTCCCGCGGCCCAGGCCAAGCTCGCCTGGAGCTATCAGAGCGCGGGCGACAAGGAGGGTGCGCTCAGGCTCGCGCGCGCCGCGGCCGAAACCGGCGACTTCGAAGGCCGCATCACCCTCTCGGACCTGCTGCGGGCCAACGACCGCAACGACGAGGCGGCCGTCGTGCTCGACACGCTCATCGCCGAGGCGAAGGCGCCGGACTGGCAGCTCTATTACGCGCGCGGTCAGGCGCATGAGCGCGCGGGGCGCTGGCCTCAGGCCGAGGCCGACCTGTCGAAGGCCCTCAGCCTTCGCCCCGACGAACCCGAGCTGCTGAACTACCTGGGCTATGGACTGATCGACCGTGGCGAGCGGCTCAAGGAGGCCCTGGCGATGGTCGAGAAGGCGGTGGCCGCCAACCCCCGGTCGGGCGCCATGATCGACAGCCTGGGCTGGGCGCACTATCGCCTGGGCGATTATCCCAAGGCCATCGAACTGCTGGAACAGGCGGTCGAACTCGAGGCGGGCGATCCCGAGATCAACAGCCACCTCGGCGACGCCTACTGGATGGTGGGCCGCAAGGACGAAGCGGTGTTCCAGTGGCGACGGGTGCTGACGCTGGATCCGGACGACAAGATCCGCGCCGACTCCGAGCGCAAACTCGAGTCCGGCCTGGGGCCCACGCCGCGCGTCGCGGGACCCTGAGGTGCCCGCGCGGCTGGCGCCCGCCAAGGTCAACCTGTTCCTCCACGTCGGCCCTCCGGGCGCGGACGGCTTCCATCCCCTGAGCAGCCTGATGGCGTTCGCCGACGTGGGCGACCAGGTGGCGATCGAGCTGGGAGAGGGGAGCCTGATGGTGTCCGGCCCGTTCGCGCGCGCGCTGGGGCCCGAGCGGGACAATCTGATCTGGACGGCGGTCCGGGCCTTCGTGGAGGAGCTGGGCCGGCCGATGGCCGAACTGGCCATGTCGCTGGAGAAGGCGCTGCCTGTGGCCAGCGGCCTGGGCGGCGGATCCAGTGACGCTGCGGCCGTGCTGCGCCTGATCCGGGATGTGTTCGCCCCTCAGATCGACGATGCGCGGCTGGAACGGGTGGCCGCGCGCATCGGGTCCGACGGACCGGCCTGCCTCTGGGCGCGTCCGGTCGTGGCCGAAGGGCGCGGAGACCGGTTGTCGCCCGCGCCGGGATTTCCGGCCCTCGACGCGGTGCTGGTCAATCCGGGGATTCCCGTCTCGACCCCCGCCGTCTATCGACGCCTGGACGCCCGTGGCGACTTCGGCGCCGTGGCGCCGCCGTCCATGCCCGACGCCTTCGAGTCGCCGCAGGAGATGGCGGCCTGGCTCGCCCTGCAACGCAACGACCTGGAGGCGGCGGCCATCGACGTCGCCCCCGAGGTCGGAACGGTCCTGGACATGCTGCGCGCGGAGCCCGAGACGCTGCTGGCCCGGGTGTCGGGGTCTGGCGGGACCTGTTTCGCGCTCTGCGCCGACGACATCGAGGCCGGGACCCTGGCCGGGCGGATCGAGGCCCTGGCGCCCCGCTGGTGGGTCCGTCGCTGCCGCCTCGGCGGTCCCTGGGACTGAGGCTCGCGGCCCGACGCGCGGGTCCGACGATCGGCCAAAGAAAACGGGGGCCCCGAAGGACCCCCGTCTCCACCCAGATGGCGTCCGTCCTGACCAGGCCGGACCGGACGCCCTCTCCCCCGAGCCCTTAGTGGTGCAGGGACTCGCCGTGTTGCGAGAGATCGAGGCCTTCGACCTCTTCGTCCTCGCTGACCCGCAGGCCGACCGTGAACTTGCAGATCATCAGGATCGCGAAGGTGGCGATCGCACACCAGACGATCGTGCCCAGGATGCCCACGAACTGGGTCACGATGCTCGCACCCTCGGCGGCTTCGCCGGCGACGGCCGAGCTGGCGAGCACGCCGGTCAGCAGAGCGCCCGCGATGCCGGCGATGCCGTGGACCCCGAAGACGTCCAGGCTGTCGTCGTACTTGAGCGCCTTCTTCAGCCACACCGCGCCGGCATAGGCGGCGCCGCCGCCGACGAGGCCGATGATCAGCGCGCCTTGCGGCGTCACGAAGCCGGCGGCCGGCGTAATCGCGACCAGGCCGGCCACGGCGCCGGACGCGAGGCCCAGCATGCCGGGCTTCTTACGCTCGACCCATTCGATGATCATCCAGGCGACGGTCGCACCCGCGGTGGCCACCTGGGTGTTCAGCATGGCCACGGCCGCCAGGCCGTTGGCGCCCACGGCCGAGCCGGCGTTGAAGCCGAACCAGCCCACCCACAGCAGGCTGGCGCCGATCATGGTCAGCACCAGGTTGTGCGGCGCCATGTTCTCGGCGCCGAAGCCCTTGCGCTTGCCCAGGACCAGGGCGCAGACGAGGCCCGCGATACCGGCGTTGATGTGAACCACCGTGCCGCCGGCGAAGTCGAGGACGCCCATTTCGCTCAGGAAGCCGCCACCCCAGACCCAGTGGCAGACCGGCGAGTAGACGATCAGCGACCACAGGACCATGAAGAGCAGGATGGCCGAGAATTTCATCCGCTCGGCGAAGGCGCCTACGATCAGGGCGGGCGTGATCACCGCGAAGGTCATCTGGAAGACCACGAACAGATACTGCGGGATGGTGCCCGACAGGTCGTCCATGGAGATGCCGTTCAGCAGGAAGGCGCTGAGGCCGCCCACGTACGGATTGAGCGCCGCGGAGCTGTTCTCGCTGAAGGCCAGCGAGTAGCCGGCGACCATCCAGACGACGCTGATGACGGCCGTGATGGCGAAGCACTGGGCCACCGTCGAGATGACGTTCTTGCCGCGCACCATGCCGCCGTAGAACAGCGCCAGGCCCGGGATGGTCATGGCGAGCACGAGCGCCGTGGAGGTGAGCAGCCAGGAGGTGTCCCCGGTGTCCAGGGTCGGTTCTTCCTCGGCCGGAGCGGCTGCGGCGGGCGCGGCCTCGGGCGCGGTTTCCACAACGGTAGTTTCGGCCACCGTCGCCTCTACCGCCGGCGGGGCCGCCTCCTGGGCCAGCACCGGCGACGCTAGCGGCGCCCCCAGCATCGCGGCCGCGAGGAGGATCCCCGTCAGCCGCTGAATTCCAAAGACTTTCATGTTCATAATCCCCTTGTCCCGATGCCCTAGAGCGCCGCTGCGCCGGTTTCGCCGGTGCGGATGCGCACGGCCTCCGCGACGTCGAGCACGAAAATCTTTCCGTCACCGATCTTGCCGGTGGCGGCCGCGGCCTTGATGGCCTCCACGGCCTTGCCCGCCGCCGCGTCGTCGACGACGGCTTCGAGCTTCACCTTGGGCAGGAAGTTGATCTGGTACTCCGCGCCCCGATAGATCTCGGTCTGGCCCTTCTGCCGGCCATATCCCTTGACCTCCGAGACCGTCAGGCCCTCCACGCCGGCGCCGACGAGCGCTTCGCGCACGTCGTCCAGCTTGAAGGGTTTGACGATCGCCATGATGAGTTTCATCCGCTCGCTCCCGCGTCCGGCCCTGTGGGCGGGCCAACCCCTCTCGTTCGTCGATGACCGCGTTTTCTGGATCCCCGTTAAGCGGTCGCCGGAACGCTATGTCGGGGTTGGGGGAGGGGCGGCCCGCCGGGGCGACCCGTATGGTCAAGAAGGCGGCGGCCGCTCAATTTGAGGGCGAACGAGGAGGGTGGCGCCTTCAAATCAGGCAAAAAGGGGTGTCCGGAGGGGCGTCGCGGTTCTTGACGCCGACCTGAGGCGTCGTAAATCCGGCGCCTTCCAAGCCTAGTGTCCCGCGCCTCCGGGCGGGAACCGCCTGGATTTGTCTGCGTAGTCACCGGGGCGCGAAAGCTCGCGGCCCGACAACACAAGGATACCGAACGACGATGACCCGTTTCCTGCTTGCCGCCGCCGCTGTGGCCGCCCTTTCAGCCGCCCCGCTGGTCGCCCAGGCCCAGGACGCCGCCCCCGCCGCCGGTCCCATCGCCGTCCAAGGCGATCTTGTGGACACGCTGAAGCTTTCGGGCCGTTTCAACACCTTCGTGGGTGGGATCGACGCCACCAATCTCACCGGCCTGCTGAAGACCAACAAGAACCTTACGGTGTTCGCCCCGACGGACTCCGCCTTCGCCGCCATGCCGGCCGACAAGCTGGCTCAGCTCAAGTCGGACAAGGCCGCGATGCAGCGGTTCGTGCTGCACCACGTCGTCAACGCGCCGATCGACTCGTCGAAGATCAAAGGCGCGAAGGGGCCGATTCCTTCGGGCGCCGGCGACACCATCCTCCTCGACGGCAGCGACGAGGGCGGCAAGCTGAAGGTGGACGGCGCGACCATCGTCCAGGCCGACCTCCACACCGGCAGCGGCCTGCTGCATGTGGTGGATCGTGTCCTCGTCGCCGGCGAGGGCGACGCCGAGGCGCCGGCCGCCCCCGCGAGCTGAGCTTCGGAGCGGCGGCTTTCTGGCCCGGGGCGGGAACCAAACCGGGCCAGGACCGTACAGCGTGAGCACACTCGGGACGGGGGCGCACATCCCGCGCAACCAGGAGTTCTGATCATGAAGCTCTCGCATCTGCTGACCGCTGCGGCTGGGGCCGCCCTCGTGGCCGGCGCCGCCCAGGCCCAGGTCCCGGCCCAGGTCCAGACCCAGACTCACTCGCCGCCCCAGGCCGGCCCCGATCGCACGACGGCGGCCGACACCTCGGTGAATCCGCCGGCCCCGGATGCGCCCGCCGCGAACACGCCGGCGCCTGCGGCGACCGACACCGACGTCACCGCGCCGGTGTCCGCCTCGACCACCACCTATGACCAGGGGGCGCAGGTCACCACCACGACCGTCTCCAACGGTCCGGTGCCGGATACGGCCGAGAACCGCGCCAAGTACGGCCAGCCCCTGTCGCAGACAGGACGCAAGACGGCCGCCCGGGGCAACTGACGGCCCCGAACGAGGAGCCGTTCACACGGGTTGAAGCCAAGGTCGGCGGGCCCTATGGTCCGCCGACTTTTGCGCCTGCGAATTCACGCCGAAGCCCCTCTCGAAGACTCCCTGGCCCTATGCCCGACAAGCCGCTTTCGTTTCAGGGCCTGATCCTGAAGTTGCACGACTATTGGAGCCGTCAGGGCTGCGCGATCCTGCAGCCCTACGACGTCGAGGTGGGGGCCGGCACGCTCTCGCCCATGACCGTCCTGCGGACCCTGGGCCCGAAGCCGTGGAAGGTGGCCTACGTTCAGCCGTCCCGGCGGCCGGCCGACGGTCGCTATGGCGAAAATCCCAACCGGCTGCACCAGCACCACCAGTATCAGGTCATCCTGAAGCCGAATCCCGAGGATCTCCAGGAGCTCTACCTGGGCTGTCTCGAAGCCATCGGCATCGATCCCCGGGTCCACGACATCCGTTTCGTCGAGGACGACTGGGAGAATCCCACCGTCGGCGCCTGGGGCCTGGGCTGGGAGGTCTGGTGCGACGGCATGGAGATCACCCAGTACACCTACTTCCAGCAGGTGGGCGGCCTGGATGTGTTTCCGGTCGCGGGCGAACTCACCATCGGTCTCGAACGGCTCTCCCTGTACCTTCAGGACAAGGAGAACGTGTACGATCTCGCCTTCAACGACGAGTTCACCTACGGCGACATCTACCTGGCCAACGAGCAGCAGTTCTCGGCGTTCGAACTGGAGGCGGCCGACGTCGCCACCTGCAAGCGCCAGTTCGAGGACATGGAGCGCGAGGTGCCTCGCATCCTCGCCCAGCGGGGCCGCCAGGCTCAGCCGCTGGCGCTGCCCGCCTACGACCACGTCCTGAAGGCCAGCCACCTGTTCAATATCATGGACGCCCGCGGCGCCATCGCCGTGGCCGAGCGCCAGAGCTACATCGGCCGCATCCGCGACCTCTGCAAAATGTGCGCGGAAGCCTGGGTCGAGAGCCAGGGCGGGAACGCGTGATGGCTGCGACGACGACATTCAGGTCCTCCCCCGTGCGAGCGGGCGAGGGGGACCACGAAGTGGTGGAGGGGGCGTTGGCCCTTCCGCCTTGTGCGCCGCAGCGCCCCCTCCGTCGGCTCCGCCGCCACCTTCCCCGCATGCGGGGGAGGAGCTAGATCGTCATGCCCCAGCTTTTGCTCGAACTCCTCTCGGAAGAGATTCCCGCGCGCATGCAGGCGCAGGCCGCGCGCGATCTGGAGCGCATGGTGCGCGAGCGCCTGCTGGCCGAGGGTCTGCTGCCCGAGGCGCTCAAGACCTTTGCCGGCTCCCGCCGCCTGACCTTGGTGGCCGAGGGCCTGCCCGAGGCGCAGAAGGACCGTCACGAGGAGATCAAGGGCCCGCGCACCAGCGCCCCGGACCAGGCGCTGGAGGGCTTCCTCCGCAAGAACAGCCTCCAGAAGTCCGACCTGGTCGAGAAGGACGGCGTCTGGTTCGCCACCCTGCATCGCCACGGGCGTCCGACGCCGCAGATCGTGGCCGAGATGGTCGAGGCGGTCGTCCGGGATTTCCCGTGGCCGAAGTCGATGGTCTCGGGCGTCAGCAAGCTGCGCTGGGTGCGGCCGCTGCGGCGGATCCTGTGCGTCTTCGACGGCGAGGTCGTGCCGTTCCAGATCGACGGAATCCCCAGCGGAGACACCACGGTCGGCCACCGGTTCATGGGCTCGGGCCAGGCCTTCAAGGCCCGGACCTTCGACGAATACGCCGAGAAGCTGGAGAAGCGTTTCGTCGTGCTCGACCCGGAGGAGCGCAAGGCGCGCATCCTGGACGCGGCCAAGACCCTGTGCTTCGCGCGGAACCTGGAACTGGTCGAGGACGCCGGCCTGCTGGACGAGGTATCGGGGCTGGTGGAATGGCCGGTCCCGGTGCTGGGCGACATGGACCCGGCGTTCCTGGACCTGCCGCCCGAGGTGATCCGCACCTCCATGCGGGTTCACCAGCGCTACTTCGCCGTGCGCGACCCGCGGACGGGCAAGCTCGCGCCCCACTTCATCACCGTGGCCAACATCGACGCCACCGACGGCGGGGCGACGATCGCCAAGGGCAACGCCAAGGTGTTGTCAGCGCGACTGTCGGACGCGCGGTTCTTCTGGAGCGAGGACCGGAAGGTTCGTCTCGAGGACCGGCTGGAGAAGCTGCGCGGCGTCACCTTCCACGCCAAGCTGGGCGCCATGTACGAGCGCGTCGAGCGGCTGGAGATGATGGCCGGGGCGCTGGCGTCGCGCGTCGGCGCCGATCAGGCCAAGGCGGTGCAGGCCGCGCGGCTGGCCAAGGCCGATCTCGTCAGCGGGGTGGTGGGCGAGTTCCCCGAGCTTCAGGGCGTCATGGGCGGCTACTACGCGGCGGCCGAAGGGCTTTCGCCGCTGGTCGCCGAGGCGATCCGCGACCACTACAAGCCCGCCGGCGCGAACGACGAGGTCCCGGACCGGCCCGTCACCATGGCCGTCTCCCTGGCCGACAAGCTGGACACGCTGACCGCGTTCTTCGCGATCGGGGAAAAGCCGACCGGTTCGCGCGATCCCTTCGCTCTGCGGCGAGCGGCCCTGGGCGTGATCCGGATCGTGCTGAACTCCGAACTGCGCATCCCGCTGCGGACGGCGGTGGCCGACTGGTACAGGGCCCTGCGCTGCTACGTCGATCCGGGCCGGGCGCTCTGGGTTTCGACGCCGAAGCTGGTGGCCCACCTGGGCGCCGCCGGCCGCGCCAAGAGCCGCGAGTTCGATACCTATCTGCGCGAGTTCGACGAGGCGCTTCTGGACGGTCGGCCACACGTGGTGGCGATGGACCGGGAGGTGGATCTCGTCTTCGACCGTCTGGAGCGCGAGAAGCCCTCCGGCGATCTGCTGTTCGAGTTCAGGCCCTACGAAGAGGTGTCGGCCGAGATCGTCGCCTTCTTCGCCGACCGCCTGGAGGTCTGGCTGCGCGAACGGGGCCAGCGGCATGACCTGGTGGCCGCGGTCTTCGCCCTGGGCGACGACGATCTGGTGCGGGTGGTCGCGCGGGTGAACGCCCTGGATGCGTTCCTCAAGACCGATGACGGGGCGAACCTGCTCGCGGGCTACAAGCGCGCGGTGAACATCCTCAAGGCCGAGGAGAAGAAGGGGGCGCTGCCGGCCGGCGCGCCGGTGCGGATGGGGTCGTCCGCGCCCGAGGAGACGGCGCTGATCGCCGCCGTGTCCGACCTGGACGGCGCGCTGGATGCGGCGCTCGAGGCCGAGGACTTCGCCGGCGCCATGCGGGCGCTCTCGGGCCTGCGTGCGCCTGTCGATGCGTTCTTCGACAAGGTGTTAGTGAATTCGGATGTAGCGGAGGAACGCGAGAACCGCCTCCGCCTGCTGACCAGGGTGCGCGACGCGATGGGGCAGGTGGCGGACTTCTCGCAGGTTACGGGCTAGACACCGCCCGGGAGACCGCCTGCGGGCGGGAGAGGATCGGAAGGTAGACAGGGTTATGGCCGATACGACGGTGAAGACGCGTTGGGTCTATGCCTTCGGCGGCGGTTCGGCCGACGGCGATGCGTCGATGAAGGACCTGCTGGGCGGCAAGGGGGCGAATCTGGCCGAGATGTCGTCGCTGGGCTTGCCCGTGCCGCCGGGCTTCACCATCACCACCGAAGCCTGCACCCACTATTACGCGAACGCACGGAGCTATCCGGGCGACCTCGAGGAACAGGTGGCGGCCGGCCTGGCCAAGGTGGAGGAGATCACCGGCAAGCGCTTCGGCGATCCGGCCAACCCGCTGTTGGTGTCGGTCCGTTCGGGCGCGCGGGCTTCGATGCCGGGGATGATGGATACGGTCCTGAACCTGGGCCTGAACGACCAGACCGTGGAAGGCCTTGCGAAGCTCTCGGGCGACCGCCGCTTCGCCTTCGATTCCTATCGCCGCTTCATCCAGATGTACTCCACCGTGGTGCTCGACCTGGATCACCACATGTTCGAAGAGATCCTGGACGACCACAAGGATCGCCTGGACATCCATGTCGATACCGGCCTGACGGCCGAGCACTGGGAGGCGGTGGTCGCCGACTACAAGCGCGCCGTCGAGGACGAGCGGGGCGCGCCGTTCCCGCAGGACCCCAAGGAACAGCTCTGGGGCGCCGTCGGCGCCGTGTTCGCGAGCTGGATGAACGACCGCGCCAAGTTCTACCGGCGCATGCACGACATCCCCGAGAGCTGGGGCACGGCGGTGAACATCCAGTCGATGGTGTTCGGCAACATGGGCGACGGTTCGGCCACGGGCGTCGCCTTCACCCGCAATCCCTCGACGGGCGAGAACAAGCTGTACGGCGAGTTCCTGATCAACGCCCAGGGTGAGGACGTGGTGGCGGGCATCCGCACGCCCCAGCCGCTGACCAAGGCGGCGCGCGAGGAGATGGGCGACGTCAATCCCTCGATGGAAGAGGCGCTGCCCGAGGTGTTCGCACAGTTCAAGGGCGTGGTGGGCGCGCTCGAGAAGCACTACCGCGACATGCAGGACATCGAGTTCACGGTCGAGCAGGGCCGGCTCTACATGCTCCAGACCCGCAACGGGAAGCGCACGGCCAAGGCGGCGCTGAAGGTGGCGGTGGACCTGGCCAGCGAGGGCCTGATCTCGAAGTCGGAAGCGGTCATGCGGGTCGAGCCGGCGTCCCTGGACCAGCTCCTGCACCCGACGATCGACCCCGCCAGCCCGCGCGACGTCATCGCCTCGGGTCTGCCGGCCAGTCCGGGCGCCGCCACCGGCAAGGTGGTGTTCACGGCGGAGGAGGCCGAGAAGCTGGGCGGTTCGGGCGAGGCGGTCATCCTCGTGCGCGAGGAGACCAGCCCCGAGGACATCCGTGGGATGGACGCCGCGCGCGGCATCGTGACGGCCCGCGGCGGCATGACCAGCCACGCCGCCGTGGTGGCCCGCGGCATGGGCCGTCCCTGCGTCTCGGGTGCGGGCGAGGTCCATATCGACGCCCGCGCCGGCGAGTTCCGCGCCCGGGGCAAGACCATTCGCGCCTACGACATCGTCACCATCGACGGCTCGACCGGCGAGGTGCTGCAAGGCGCGGTGAAGATGATCGAGCCCGAGCTCTCGGGCGATTTCGCCACCCTGATGGGATGGGCCGACGAGATGCGCCGGCTGAAGGTCCGCGCCAACGCCGAGACGGCGCTCGACGCCCAGACGGCCCGCCAGTTCGGCGCCGAGGGGATCGGCCTCTGCCGGACCGAGCACATGTTCTTCGATCCGGCGCGGATCGCGGCGGTGCGCGAGATGATCCTGGCCGACGACGTGGCGGGCCGGAAGGCCGCGCTGGCCAAGATCCTGCCGATGCAGCGGCAGGATTTCGTCGAGCTGTTCAAGATCATGGAAGGCCTGCCGGTCACGATCCGCCTGTTGGATCCGCCGCTGCACGAGTTCCTGCCGCATACCGAGGAGGATGTGCAGGCGGTGGCCGAAGCCACGGGCCTCGACGCCGCCAAGCTGCTGCGCCGGGCCCAGGAGATGCACGAGGTGAACCCCATGCTGGGCCACCGCGGCTGTCGCCTCGGCGTTTCGTACCCCGAGATCTACGAGATGCAGGTGCGCGCGATCCTGGAGGCGGCCTGCGAAGTGGCCGCCGAGGGGCGCCCGGCGCCGATCCCCGAGATCATGCATCCCCTGGTGGCCAAGGGTGAGGAGATGCGTTTCCTGCGCCAGCTCACCGACCGGACCGCCAAGGCGGTGATGGCCGAACAAGGCCGCGAGATCGCCTACATGGTCGGCACGATGGTCGAACTGCCGCGCGCGGCGCTGCGGGCCGGCGACCTGGCCGAGAACGCCGAGTTCTTCTCGTTCGGCACCAACGACCTGACCCAGACGACTTTCGGCATCAGCCGTGACGACTCCGGCCGGTTCCTGAACGCCTATATCGAGAAGGGCATCTTCGAGAAGGACCCCTTCGTCAGCCTGGACCAGGAGGGCGTGGGCGATCTGATCCGTATCGCCGCCGAACGGGGCCGGGCGCAGCGGCCCGACGTGAAGCTGGGCATCTGCGGCGAGCACGGCGGCGACCCCGCCTCGATCCAGTTCTGCGAGGGCGTGGGGCTCGACTACGTGAGCTGCTCGCCCTACCGGGTGCCGATCGCCCGGCTCGCGGCCGCGCAGGCGGCTATCGGCGAGCGCGAAAAGGACCGTTAGGCCGGTGCGGCGCGCGGCCGGTCGCCGCGCGCCTTCTCCTGAGGCCCGTCGATCAGGGCGTCTCGCGGTTCGGACCGATCCAGCGGTAGACGACACCGCCCAGGGCGCCCCCGATCAGCGGCGCCACCCAGAACAGCCAGAGCTGGGACAGCGCCCAGCCGCCCACGAACAGGGCGGGGCCGGTGCTGCGCGCCGGGTTCACCGAGGTGTTGGTGACCGGGATCGAGATCAGGTGGATCAGCGTGAGGGCTAGGCCGATGGCCAGCGGGGCGAATCCGGCGGGCGCCTTGCCGTGGGTGGCGCCCATGATCACGAAAAGGAAGACCGCGGTCAGGACCACCTCGGCGATCAGCGCCGAGGTCAGGCTGTAGCCGCCCGGCGAGTGTTCGCCGTAGCCGTTGGAGGCGAAGCCCGCCGCCACGTCGAAGCCCGGCGCGCCCGAGGCGATGGCGTACAGCACGCCGGCGCCGGCGATCGCCCCCAGCACCTGACTGACGATGTAGGGAGCGATCTGCCCGGCCGGGAACCGCCCGCCGGCGAACAGGCCGACGGTCACGGCGGGGTTGAGGTGGCAGCCCGAGATGTGGCCGATGGCGTAGGCCATGGTCACCACGGTGAGGCCGAAGGCCAGGGACACGCCCAGCAGCCCGATGCCGACGTCCGGGAACCCGGCGGCGATCACGGCCGCTCCGCACCCTCCGAATGTGAGCCAGGCGGTCCCGATCGCCTCGGCGACGTACTTGCGGAAATCCATGACTGAAGGCCTCCCGTTGCAGCGCCTCTCGGCGACTGAGCGGGAGCGTAGGACCTCGGCTGGCGCAAGAACACACCGCTGACGCTGCGGACCGGCTATTCGGCCATCGCCGAGGCCAGTCCGAGGTATTGGACGAACGGATCGAAATCCCGGTCGCTGTAGAGCAGCGTCAGGCCGGCCTCGATGCAGCGGGTGGCGATGAGCGTATCGATGGTCTTGCGGACCGTGATCCCGCGCGCCCGCAGTATCCGATAGTTCCGCGCCGCCTGCAGGGCAACGTCTGGCCCGCCGATCGACATCAATTCGAAGGCCGACAGGAGCCGCTGGGCCTGTTCGAACGCCGTATCCTGAACGAAGCCTTGCAGAACCTCCGTCAATATCAGGTCGCCGATCACGAGCGGCTCGTTCCCGAGGAGGGCGTCGAGCCGATCAGACTGAGGAGTCCCCACGCCCCGGAAATAGTCGATCCAGACGCTGGAATCGACCAACGTCAATCGTCGGTCCTCATGGCCTCAAGGTCGCCGCTCCAGGCCAGCTTGCCCCTGAAGTCGCGGACTTCCGCCTGTCGTCTCAGCCCGAGCAGGGTGCGAAGCGCAAGGTCGACAGTCTCGCGCTTGGTCGACAGGCCCGTCGCCCGCTGCGCTTCGGCCATGAGGTCGTCGTCGATGACGATGTTCGTGCGCATGATGTGTATCTCTTCAGAGTATCTTACACATAACGCGCCCTCCGCCTGGCGGCAACTGGACGGGTAGGGCGTCACCGCTTCCGGACGAACACCGTACCTGCCGAATAGCCGGCGCCGAACGAGCAGATGAGGCCGGTGTCGCCCGGCAGGAAGTCGTCGTTGGCCTTGTGGAAGGCGATGATCGAGCCGGCCGACGAGGTGTTGGCGTACTCGTCCAGGATGATGACGTTCTCCTGCGGTGTGGGCTCCCGGCCCAGCACGCGCTTCCCGATCAGCTCGTTCATGTTGATGTTGGCCTGGTGCAGCCACATGCGCTTCAGGCTGGTGGGATCGAGCCCCAGTTCGTTGGCGTGGTCTACGATCATCTCCGAGACCATCGGCACCACCTCGCGGAAGACCTTGCGGCCCTCCTGGACGAAGAGCTTGTCGCTCTGGCCTTCCCCTTCGGGCGCGCAGCGGTTGAGGAAGCCGAAGTTATTGCGGATGTTGTTCGAGAAACGGGTCTTCAGGCGGGTCCCCAGGATCTCCCACCCGCCGGACGCGTCGTCCGCCCGCTCCACGATCACCGCAGTGGCCACGTCGCCGAAGATGAAGTGGCTGTCGCGATCCCGGAAGTTGAGGTGTCCGGAGCAGATCTCCGGATTGACCATCAGCACCGCCCGCGCCGAGCCGGAGGCGATGAAGTCGGCCGCCGTCTTGATGCCGAAGGTGGCCGACGAGCAGGCGACGTTCATGTCGAAGGCGAAGCCGTCGATTCCCAGGGCCTGCTGCACCTCGATCGCCATGGCGGGGTAGGCGCGCTGCATGTTCGAGGCGGCGCAGATCACCGCGTCGATCCGCGAGGCGTCCTTACCCCAGCGGGCGATCGCCTGCCGGGCCGCCTCGACGGCGATCTCGGCCAGGATCGAGAGCTGGTCGTCGCCGCGCTCGGCGATGTTGGGGGCCATGCGCTCGGGATCGACCAGCCCGGTCTTGTCGATCACGAACCGCGACTTGATGCCCGAGGCCTTCTCGATGAACTCGACGGAGGAGGGCGCCAGCGCCTGGACCTCGCCCGCGGCGATGGCGTCGGCGTGCGCGGCGTTGAACCGCTCGACATAGGCGTTGAAGGTCTCGACCAACTCGGCGTTCGAGAGGCTGTTGGGCGGGGTGTAGAGCCCGGTGGCGGCGATGACCGCGTCTGTCATGGTTTCCTCGGCGCACGAAAGCGGGACTGCATAGCACGGTCCGCGTGGCGGTCACGCGCCCCGGTCGTTCGGGTGTTGCATGAAAGTCACAGACTCCGTCGGCCACAGCTTCGCCATAGAACCGGCCGCGCGTCGCCGCGTTTGAAGGCGATCCCGATTGGGACTGGGCGGGCTGTCCAGGACGAGTATGGAGTTCTCCCCCAAAAATGAAAAAAGCTCTCATCAGCGTGGCCTCGCTGGCCGCGATCGCCGCCGCCGTCCCCGCCGCCTCGCAGGCTCAGGATGTCGCCAACACCGGTGTCTACGGCAATCTGAACCTCGGGATCGTCGACGCCAAGCAGGTGGACGTGAAGGCCGTTCAGGCGCGCCTCGGCTACCGGTTCAACAACTGGGTCGGCGTCGAAGGCGAACTGGGCGCGGGCATCAAGAGCGACACCGATCGCATCGCCGGCGTCGACGTCACCACCAGGCTCAAGCATTCGGCGGCCGCCTATCTCGTGGGCTTCGCGCCGGTCGGCGCGAACACCGACCTGATCGCGCGCGTCGGCTATGGTACGAGCAAGTTCCGCGTGAAGGCCGCCGGCCTTTCGGCCTCGGATTCCGAGGACTCGTTCAACTTCGGCGTGGGCGCCCAGCACCACTTCGACGGCGTGAACGGCGTGCGGGTGGACTACACCCGCTACGAGACCGGCAAGAGCGCCCCGGACGCCAACGTCTGGACCGTGGGCTATTCCCGGAAGTTCTGATCCGTCCGGCATAGACCGAGAGGGAAGGGCCATGCGGGCGACCGCATGGCCTTTTCCTTGACCGGGATACGCCCTGCGCTCACCCTGCCCGGAACGGGACCAGGGGAGGCGCGGCCTTGGACGAGGCGTTCTTCATTCAGTTCGCCCTTTCGGCGGCGGCGGTGGGCGCGCTCGTCGCGATCGTCGCCTGGGCCAAGATCGCCAAGCCGGTCCGGCCGCTGGACGACCACAAGGCGCTGGCCCTCCTCGCCGAGGAATTCCCCACCCGATCCATCGACGCGATCTGGACCGCATCGGACGGCGCGGGCGCCCTGGCGAAGTCGGGGGGCATGGCTCTGGTCCTCTGCCGGGTGGGCGATGGCTTCGCCGCGCGGCAGATTCCCTGGCCCCAGGCGGTTTCGGCCACGTTCCGCAACGGCCGGCTCCATGTGAACTTGGACGACATCGCCGCGCCGGCGGCGACCATCCGCCTCCCGTCCTGGCCCCCCGAGAACCTGACCAAGGACCTGGCGGCGTGATGAAGACCGATTTCGATCCGGTCGCCCTCGCCACGCCGTTCTTCATCCTCACCATCATCCTCGAGGTCCTTCTCGCGCGCCTGGGCAGGGCCAGGGCCAACTACGAGGTCAAGGACACGGCCATCTCGCTCGGCATGGGCCTCGGCTCCACGCTGGCGGGGCTCGTCACAGCCGGCCTTGTCTTCGCGGCGACGGTCTGGGTTTACGAGCACCGCCTGTTCACGATTCCCATGACGGCGGTGTGGGCCTGGGTGGCCATCTTCCTGCTGGAGGATCTCACCTACTACTGGTTCCACAGGCTCAGCCACGAGCGGCGGTTCTGGTGGGCGGCGCACGTCAACCACCACAGCAGCCAGCACTACAACCTCTCCACCGCGCTGCGGCAGACCTGGACCGGCGGCGTGGCGGGAACCTGGCTCCTCTGGCTCCCCCTGGCGTTCTTCGGCTTCCCGCCGGCGATGATCGCCATCCAGAAGGGGATCAGTCTCGTCTACCAGTACTGGATCCACACCGAGGCGATCGGCCGCCTGCCGCGTTGGTTCGAGGCGGTGTTCAACACCCCGTCGCATCACCGGGTGCATCATGCCCGCAACCCGATCTACCTGGACCGCAACTACGCGGGCATCCTGATCGTCTGGGACAAGCTGTTCGGCACCTTCCAGCCCGAGCTGGACGCCGAGCCGTGCCGTTACGGCATCGTCAAGAACCTGGCCACCTTCAACATCCTGCGGGTGGCGTTCCACGAGTGGATCGCGATGGCGACGGACGCGCTCCGCCATCCTCGCCACGCGCTGGGCTACATCTTCGGGCCACCCGGCTGGAGCCACGACGGCAGCCGCGAGACCAGCGCGGCCATCAAGGCGCGAGCGGCGGGCCCGGCGGAGGCGCCGACGGCCGATCCGGATTTCGGCGTGGCGCGGTAGGGCCCTGTCTTGCGGCGGGGTCAGTCCCGCAGCAGCGGCAGGCTGAGGCCGCCGACGGGCCGGGCGCCCAGGACCTCGCGTCGGAAGCGGAACAGCTCGGCGGGGCGGCCGCCGGTGTCGGCGTCGACCCGCCCCAGGCCTTCCACCAGTTCGGCGCGTTCCAGCGCGCGGCGGAAGTTCTGCTTGTGCAGCGGGACCCCGGCGATGGCTTCGACGGTCCGTTGCAGCGCCGAGAGGGTGAAGGCGTCGGGCATCAGTTCGAACACCACGGGCCGGTACTTCAGCTTGCCGCGCAGCCGGCCCAGGGCGGTGGCCAGGATGCGCCTGTGGTCCGAGATCATGGCCTCGCCCACGGCCGCGACCAGGGCCTCGGAGCGTGCGGGGGAGGCTTCGCCGCGGTCGCGGGCGGCCTCGGGCGCGAGGCCCGCCTCGTAGAGCAGTTCGTAGCGTTCGAGGACGCGTTCCTCGTTCCAGGGCGCGCCGTCCAGGGCGAACACCAGGCGCGCCCGCGCCAGCTTCTGGGCGTCGTTGCCGGCCCACGCGCGCAGGGCCGGGCCGATGGCCTCCAGCGCCGGGGGGCGGCCGCCGCGCCAGTCCTCCCAGGGGAAAATGCGGGACCACGGCCGCCACTCGCTGCCGGCGAAGTGGGTGTCGACCGCGGCGGGGGCGAGGGCCAGGTAGCCCACCGAGATCACCCGCGCCGCCCCGTCGCCGTCGCCGAGGTTGGCCAGCGGCGCGTCGCGCCCCCGGTCCCCGAAGGTGTAGAGCTGTTCGACATAGCCGAGGTCGAACCGCGTCTGCTCGGTCACGAAGGCGCGCAGGGCCAGTTCGAACGTCCGGCGGCCGTCGGGATCGAAGGGGCCGAAAGGCAAGCCCGAGAGACTGCCTGCGCCTTTGTGCCGGACGGTGAGGGCCACGGCCTCGCCGTCCTTGATGGCCACGACCACCGCCGACAGCCCGATGACGAGGGCGGTGCTCATTCGGTGTCGAACGCCTGGGCGTGGGGGCTGTAGCCGGCCGCCTCGGACAGCACCTCGAACCGGCGCAGGTAGTGGGCCTGGGCCTCGCCGGGCGCCTGAGGATCGATCCTCAGGGCGTAGCCCTCGGGCGGAGCGCCGAAGAAGTCGAGGCTTTCGGCGGGGTTGAAGCCCGCGAGCTGGACGGCCTCGAAATAGGCGCACGCGCGGTCCGCACGCTTGATCAGCGCCTTGATCGCCGCCGGTGTCTTCGCCGGCAGGCCGAAGCGGACATGGATGGCGGTCTCGAGCCGCTCCTCGAACAGCTTGTAGTCGACGCCCAGGGCGGCCTTGAACGGGCTGATCATGTCGCCGATCACATACTCGGACGCATCGTGCAGCAGGGCGGCGAGGCGCCAGCGGGGCTCGATGTCGGGCTGGATGTGGGCGACGATCTCCTCCACCACGACCGAATGCTGGGCGACCGAGAAGGCGTGGTCGCCCACCGTCTGGCCGTTCCACCGCGCGACGCGGGCCAGGCCGTGGGCGATGTCCTCGATCTCGATATCCATCGGGGAGGGGTCGAGCAGGTCCAGCCGGCGGCCCGACAGCATCCGTTGCCAGGCCCGGGGCGTCTCTTTTGTGCGACGCAGCCCTTTTCTCACCCGCACATTCCTTTCAGTGTCGCATTGGTCAACTGGCCCAGGGACTGACAAAGATCAATCCGGGGTCGCGCGTCGTCGGCGAAGATGGCGCGAGGATGGGCGAGATGAGGATGTGCGCATGAGTTGGGCCCGCATCATGGCGCCGCTGTCGGGCGGACAGGGGGACGCGGCCGCCGTGGCGGCGGCGAAGACGATCGCCGAACCGTTCGGCGCCGAGCTGGCGTGTGTCTATACGCCGGCGGACGTCGCCGACGTCATGCCCTGGATGGGCGAGGGGTTCCTGGGCGGGGTGCAGACCACCGCGCTGGAGTCGCTGAAGGAAGCCACGGCCGCGGGCGAGGCGAACGCGCGCAGGGCGGCCGAGGGCGTCGGTTACGCCAAGGCCCGGTTCATCGCCCTGGCGACGCCGGTGTGGGCCGGCCTGTCTGCGGAGAGCCGGCTGTCGGACGTGGTGGTCTTCGCGTCGGACCCGGCGCGGGGGCGTGGCCCCCTGGCCGAGGCCTTCCAGCAGATGGTGGCCGACGAACAGCGGCCGGTGCTGGTCGCCCGGCCGGGCCTCAAGGTGGGCGGTGTGGCGGTCGTGGCCTGGGACGGCGGCAAGGAGGCGAGCCGGGCGGCGCGCCTGGCGACGCCGATCCTGGAGAAGGCGTCGCGCGTGGTGATCGTGGGCGCGCCCAAGGCCAGCTCGCGCACCTTCGATCCCGAGCGGCTCAAGGGCTATTACGCCGCCCGCGGCGTGGCCGCCGAGGTCAGGCTGCTCACCGACGCCGGAGACGCCGCGCCGGCGATCCTGCATGCCGCCGCCGATGTCGGCGCCGACATCCTGGTGGCCGGCGCCTTCGGCCATCCGCGGCTGCAGGAGTTCATCTTCGGCGGCACGACCCGGACGCTGTTGGGGTCCGATGGTCCGTCCCTGTTCCTGTCCCACTGACACGCCAGTCTGAACTTCCGGAGGTTGTTGCCATGTCCCTGTCCCGCATCGTGATGCGCCTCGCACGCAATCCCGGCACCGAATTCGCGGGCGGCGACGACCATCGCGGTTATTCCCTGACCGCGCCGCTGACCGACGACGGCCATCTGGACGAGGCCGCCTACGCCAAGGCGCGCGACGCCTGCACGGTGCGCCGCTTCGCCCCCGACGAGCCGCCGGCGGACGGGCGGTTGGCGCGGCGGGGCCAGCGCTGGTTCTTCGACTACGACGACAGCGATTCCGCCGACGACGAGCCGGTCCACCGCCTGGGCCAGCACCGGTTCGCGGTGGGCGAATATGTGACCGTGACCGACGAGGACGGCCGCCCGCTGACCTACAAGGTGGTCGAGGTCCAGCCGGTCTGAGGCCGCGGGCCGAGGGCGCCCCGACGTCACACTTGCCGGTCTTCCCATCGTTCGGCACGCTGAACGCCGATAACCAATGCGGGAGGACGTCATGGCCGACGACAAGCCGGAGGTTTCGGGCGCCGACGATCTGGGCTTCGACCCCGATGCGCTGCTCGCGAAGTATCGCGCCGAACGCGACCGCCGCGTGCGCGCCGACGGCAACGAACAGTACGTCGAGATCGCCGGCCGGTTCGCCCACTACCTCGAGGACCCCTATGTCGAGCCGTTCGAGCGTGCGCCGCTGACCGACGACGTCGAGGTGGTGGTGATCGGCGGCGGCTTCGGCGGCTTGTTGGCGGCGGCCCGCCTTAAGGAGGCCGGCGTCACCGACGTGCGCATCATCGAGAAGGGCGGCGACTTCGGCGGCACCTGGTACTGGAACCGCTACCCCGGCGCCGCCTGCGACATCGAGAGCTACATCTACCTGCCGCTGCTGGAGGAGGTGGGCTACCTGCCGGTCGAGAAGTATTCCCGCGCGCCCGAGATCCTGAAGCACAGCCGCGCCATCGGCGAAAAGTTCGGCCTCTACGACAACGTCTGCTTCCAGACCGAGGTCAGCGAGTTGCGCTGGGACGAGGACGCGGCGCGCTGGATCATCTCCACCAACCGGGGCGACGCCATGCGCGCGCGCTTCGTGGTCATGGCCAACGGCCCGCTGCACCGGCCCAAGCTGCCCGGCATCCCGGGCGTCGAAGGCTTCCAGGGCCACAGCTTCCACACCAGCCGCTGGGACTACGGCTACACCGGCGGCGATTCCAACGGCGGCCTCACGGGGCTGAAGGACAAGCGCGTGGCCATCATCGGCACCGGCGCCACGGCCGTTCAGTGCGTCCCGCACCTGGGGGAATGGGCGAAGGAACTCTACGTCTTCCAGCGTACGCCCTCGTCCATCGACGTCCGCGCCAACCGCCCCACCGATCCCGAGTGGGCGTCCAGCCTGGAGCCGGGTTGGCAACAGGAGCGGATGGACAACTTCAACGTCCTGGTCTCGGGCGGCTTCGCCGACAAGGACCTGGTCAACGACGGCTGGACCGACATCATCGGCAACATCCTGCTCCTGGCCCGCAAGAAGGCCGAGGCGGGCGAGGCGGTTGGTGATCCGGCCCAACTCATGCAACTCGCCGACTTCAAGAAGATGGAGCAGGTCCGCGCCCGCGTGGACAGCGTCGTCGAGGACAAGGCCACGGCCGAGGCGCTGAAGCCCTGGTACAACCAGTTCTGCAAGCGGCCGTGCTTCCACGACGAGTATCTGGCCACCTTCAACCGGCCGAACGTCCATCTGATCGACACCGCCGGGCGGGGTGTCGAGCGGATCACCGAAAACGCCATCGTCGTCGACGGCAAGGCCTACGAGGTCGATTGCCTGATCTACGCCACCGGCTTCGAGGTGGGCACCGACTACACCCGCCGCTCGGGCTACCAACTCTACGGGCGGGACGGGATCACGCTGACCGAGAAGTGGAAGGACGGCGCCGCCAGCCTCCACGGCTTCCACGTCCGGGGCTTCCCCAACTGCTTCGTGGTCTCGAACGTCCAGTCGGGCTTCTCGGCCAATTTCCCGCACATGCTGAACGAGCAGTCGAAGCACATCGCCTACATCGTGAAGCACGCGATGGACCGGCAGGCGCGCACCGTCGAGGCCTCTCAGGCGGCCGAGGAGGCCTGGATCTCGACCATCGAGAAGCTGGCCCTGCTGCGCGAGAACTTCCTCAAGGAGTGCACGCCCGGCTACTACAACAACGAGGGCAAGCCCGAGGTAATGGCCAAGCGCAACAGCTCGTACGGCGCGGGCCCCGTGGCCTTCGCCAAGGTGCTGGAGGACTGGCGCGCCGAAGGCTCGCTGAAGGGGCTTGAACTGACGCCCTGAGGCGGGCTGCACCGCTTCTGCACGACAAGCGCGCGGTCCCTTCCGTTGACGTCGGGGTGGATCGCGCGACACTGCCGCCATGCCGCAGGTCCTCGTCGTCGATGACGACCCCCACATCCGACAGCTCCTCGCCTTCGCCCTGGAGAAGGCCGGACTGGCCGCTCGCGAGGCCGAGGACGGCGAGGCTGCGCTGGCCGCCGTGGCCGAGCAGGCGCCCGACCTCGTGGTGCTCGACATCAACATGCCGCGCATGGACGGCCTCGACGTCTGCCGCCGCCTGCGGGCCCAGGGCGACCTGCCGATCCTGTTCCTGTCGTCCCGCGACGACGAGATCGACCGCATCCTCGGCATCGAACTGGGCGGCGACGACTATGTGACCAAGCCGTTCAGCCCGCGCGAGGTGGTGGCCCGCGTCCAGGCGATCCTGCGCCGCGCCCGCACGCCGCCGACCGCCGGGGCCGCCGACATGCTGGCCCGGGGGCGTCTGTCGCTGGACGGGGAAGGCTGGACCGCCCGCTGGGATGGCGCCGAGGTCGGCTTGACCGTCACCGAGTTCGGCATCCTCAAGATCCTTCTCTCCGCGCCCGCCCGCGTCTTCACCCGCGACCAGATCATCGACCGCCTGCACGGCCCGGGTTTCGCCATCACCGACCGCACCATCGACAGCCACGTACGCAACCTGCGAGGCAAGTTCGCGGCGGTCGGCGGGCACGACGTGGTCGAGACCCGCGCCGGTGTCGGCTATCGCCTGGGACCTTGCCTCGGCGTTCAGCCGGGCCAGGACGCCGCGACCCGGGCGTGATCGAGCGGCTCAAGGACCTCGTCGCGCCGTTCTGGCCCAAGCTGCGGCTGCGGACGATCCTGTTCGCCGTGCTGGTCTTCGCCGCCGCGATGCCGGCGATCGGGGCCATCGCGCTGCGGGTCTACGAGAACACCCTGGTCCGCCAGACCGAGGCCGAACTGGTGGCCCAGGGGGCCGCCCTGACGGCGCTGGCGGCGACGAGCTGGCCGGGCGCGCCGCCATCCCCGCCGAGGCCCGAGGACCCGCCCGAGAGCTACTTCCGGCCCGAGGGGACCACCATCGACCTCAGCCGCGATCCGGTCCTGCCCGAGCGCCCGGAGCTGCCCGCCGCCACACGCCCGGCCGCGAGCGAGGCGGCCGGCGTCATGGCCGCCATCGACCCGGTGATCGAGCGCACCACCCGCACCACGCTGGCTTCGGCCGTGGTTCTCGACGCCCGCGGCGTGGACCGGGACGGCGAAGACTACTCCGGCCTCCCCGAGGTGGCCGCCGCCCTGGCCGGTCGCCCCCGCACCGTGCTCCGCGTGAACGGCGACTATCGCCCGCGCTACCGCTTCGAATGGCTGAGCAAGGCCTCGGGCATCCGCCTGCACCACGCCCGGCCGATCCTGGTGGAAGGACAGGTCAAGGGCGTCGTCCTGCTCTCGCGCTCGCCCCGCGCGCTGTTCCGGGGGCTCTACGAAGATCGGGGCAAGTTCGCCCTGGCGGCGGTGGTGATCCTGGGCGTCGTCTTTCTGATGGCCGGCCTCATCTCGCGTGGGGTCACCCGGCCCATCGAGACGCTGAGCGCCGCCTCCCGCCGCGTGGCCGAAGGCGGCGGCGCGGTGCCGCGCACGCCGCGGACATCCGCCGTGGAGATCCGCGAGCTTTACGCCGACTTCCGCGCCATGGCCGCGCGGATCGAGCGGCGTAGCGGGTACCTGCGCGACTTCGCCGCCGCCGTCAGCCACGAGTTCAAGACGCCGCTGGCCGGCATCACCGGCGCGGTCGAGCTGCTGCAGGACCATTTCGAGACCATGTCGCCCGACGAACGGCGGCGGTTCCTCGACAACATCGCCGGCGACGCCGAACGGCTGTCCCAGCTCGTCACCCGCCTGCTGGACCTTGCCCGGGCCGACATGGCGTCGCCCGAAGCCGGCGTCGCGACGGGCCTCGCCGAGCCGGTGCGCCGCGCCGTCGACGGCCAGAGCCGTTCCGGCTTCGCCGTGGCGGCCGACATCCCGCCCGACCTGCCCTTCGTGGCCGTGCCGGCCGCCACGCTGGAGAGCGTCCTCACGATCCTGCTCCAGAACGCGCGCCAGGCTGGCGCCCGTCATGCGACGGTCACGGCGACCCCCGTGGATGGCGCTGTCGAGATCACCGTGGCGGACGATGGTCCCGGCGTCCCGCTGGCCGACCGCGAGCGCCTCTTCGAACCCTTCTTCACCAGCCGGCGGGCGACGGGCGGCACGGGCCTGGGCCTGCCCATCGCCCGCTCGCTGCTGGCCGCCAGCCACGCCAGCCTCGACCTCGACGACGGCGGGGAGGGCGGCGGCGCGTTGTTCCGGATGACCCTGCCGCGGGCCGACTGAGCGGCCTGCACCGAATCTGGACACGTGGCGGCGCACGGCCTGCACGCCGCCCGGTCACGGTCGCGTCATGGACCGGCCGCAACGCCCCACCCCAGACGGCTTCCGCCTCGCCCTGCGCCCCACAGGCGAGGTCTGGTCCTGGCGATTGACCACGCCGGCCGGCGTCGAGGTGGGCGCGCATGCGCCCGATCTCGACGCCGCGCGCGCCTCGGCCGCCTTCGCGGCTTCGGTGATGAAGGCCCTGGATCGCTCGCGTCGGCGGGGCGTCTAGGCCAACGTGACGAACGTCTCGCTCTCGATCGCCCACTGGCCGGTGACCTTGCGCCAGACGGCCAGATAGGCGCCGCGCATCTCGCGGTCGCGCCACACGCCCGTCCAGCGCCCCGACTCGGCCGCCCGCTCGCCTGCCGCGTCCGGCTCCACCGTCTCGGTCTCACGCACGAAGGTGACGAAGCCTGGTTCGCCGAACTGCGCCGCGAACGCCTCGATCACCGCGTCGGCGCCCACGATCAGGCTTCCGTCCCCGACGATGACGTTCACATCGCGCACGAAGAACGGCCGCAGCCGTTCGGCCGCGTGCTGGGCGATCAGCCTGTTGGTCAGCTTCCGCCGCGCCCGGATGGCGTCCTCCGGCGCGGTCGCCACGGTCAGGCCGGGTTGGCGGCCAGGCGCTTGTCGAGGTAGGCGCCGACGCGGCCTTCGACGTCGGGCAGGTTCTCCATCCAGAAGTGGCTGGCGCCCTCGACCACGTCGTAGTCGATGACGATGCCCTTCTGGGTGCGCAGCTTGGACACCACGCGCTCCACGTCGATCGGCGGCACCACGGTGTCGTTCTGGCCGTGCAGGATCAGGCCCGAGGCCGGGCAGGGGGCCAGGAAGCTGAAGTCGTAGGCGTTGGTCGGCGGGCTCACCGAGATGAAGCCGTCGGTCTCGGGACGGCGCATCAGGAGCTGCATGCCCACCCACGCGCCGAACGAATAGCCGGCCACCCAGCACTGCGACGCCGCCGGGTTGGTGGACTGGAGCCAGTCCAGCGCCGTCGCCGCATCGGCGAGCTCGCCGATGCCGCCGTCGAACTCGCCCTGCGAGCGGCCGACCCCGCGGAAATTGAACCGCAGCACCGAGAAGCCGCGCTTCATGAACAGGTGGAACAGCTGCACCGCCACCGGATTGTTCATCTGGCCGCCGGCCTTGGGATGGGGATGCAGGATCAGGGCGACAGGCGCGGTCTCGCTCTTGCCCTGGGTATAACGGCCTTCGATCCGCCCGGCGGCGCCGGTCAGAACCACTTCTGGCATTCGAACCCTCTTCCGACTGTCGTCATTCGACGTGGAATACTTGACTGCCACACTCGGTCTTCCTAAGTCGCAGCCATCCGGCGCGACCCTCCCGAGCGAGGCGCGGCTAATAACATAGGCGCCGCCGGATGCGCGCGAAAACTGCAATGGGCGCCCGACGATGCGACTCTCGACGAAAGGCCGCTACGCCGTGATGGCCATGGCCGACCTCGCACAGCGCGAGCACGAGGCGGCCCGCGCCGTGGCCCTGGCCGACATCGCCGCGCGCCAGGAGATCTCGTTGTCGTACCTGGAGCAGCTCTTCGCCCGGCTGCGCCGCAAGGGCCTGGTCAAGAGCGCCCGCGGCCCCGGCGGCGGCTACCGCCTGGCCCGGACGGCCGAGACCACCACCATCGCCGAGATCGTCCACGCCGTCGACGAACCGCTTCGCGCCACCCGCTGCCACGGTCTGGCCAAGGGGTGCATGATGCGCGGCGAACGCTGCCTGACCCACGACCTGTGGGAAGACCTGGGCGAGCACATCGAAAGCTATCTCGCCTCGGTCAGCCTGGCCGATGTGGTGGGCGGAAAGCTGCGCCGCGCCGCATGAGCGTCTACCTGGACCATAACGCCACCACGCGGGTCCGGCCCGAGGCCGCCGCCGCCGTGGCCCAGGCGCTGGGGACGGTGGGCAATCCGTCGTCGGTGCACGCCGCCGGTCGCGCGGCGCGGGCGCGGATGGAGCAGGCGCGCGTCGATGTGGCCGCCCTGATCGCCGCGCCGGCCTCGACGGTCGTCTTCACCGGGGGCGGCACCGAGGCCAACGCCCTGGCGATCCAGAGCGCCGTGGCCGCCGGCAGCCGCCGGCTGATCGTCTCGGCGATCGAGCATGACAGCGTCCGCGAGGCCGCCCGCGCCTTCGCGCCCGCCGTCGAGGACCTGCCGGTCGACTCGGACGGCGTGGCCGACCTGGCGTGGCTCCGCGCCCGGTTGGCGGCCTGGAACCCTTCCGACGGTCGCCCCTTCGTCGCCCTGATGCTGGCCAACAACGAGACCGGGGTGATCCAGCCCGTCGCCGAGGCCGCCGCGCTCGTGCGCGAGGCGGACGGCTGGCTGCATGTCGACGCCATCCAGGCGGCGGGCAAGATCCCCGTGGACAGCCGGGGCCTGGGCGCCGACACGCTTTCGGTCTCGGCCCACAAGGTCGGCGGCCCGATGGGCGTGGGCGCGCTCACCTTCGGCCCGCGGGCCGGCCTCGTCCGCATCCAGCATGGCGGCGGGCAGGAGCGGGGGCGTCGGGCCGGGACCGAGAACCTGCCGGGCATCGCGGGCTTCGGCGCGGCGGCGCGCGTGGCGGGCGGCCTCGGCGATCCGGGCTGGCGGGACTCCGCGGCCGCACGACTGAAGGCCGCCGGCGCGGTGGTGCTGGGCGAGGCCGTTCCGCGCCTGCCCAATACGCTCTGTGTCGCCCTGTCCGGCTGGGACGCCGAGCGTCAGGTGATGGCGCTCGACCTGGCCGGGGTCATGGTCAGCGCGGGTTCGGCCTGTTCATCGGGCAAGGTGAAGGCCAGTCCCGTGGTCGCGGCCATGGGCCGCGCCGACCTCGCATCCTGCGCCATCCGCGTCTCGGGCGGCTGGGACACCACCGAAGAAGACTGGCGCCGCTTCGCCGACGCGTGGCTGGAAGCCCGCGCGCGTCATGCCGTGCGCCGAAAGGAAATCGCCTGATGGCCGCCGTCAAACAGACCGTCGATCACGTCCGGAGCCTGGAGAAGTACAAGCACGGCTTCGTCACCGACATCGACCAGGAGTTCGCGCCCAAGGGCCTGAACGCCGACATCGTGCGCTTCATCTCGGCCAAGAAGGACGAGCCCGAGTGGATGCTGGCCTGGCGGCTCGACGCCTTCGAACGCTGGCTGGCGATGGACGAGCCCGACTGGGCCAAGATCAGCTTCCCGCGCATCGACTATCAGGACGCCTACTACTACGCCGCGCCCAAGGCGAAGGCGGGGCCAAAGAGCCTGGACGAGGTCGATCCCGACCTGCTGGAGACCTACAAGAAGCTGGGCATCCCGCTGCGCGAGCAGGAGGTTCTGGCCGGCGTGGAAGGCGCGCCGAAGTACGCCGTCGACGCCGTGTTCGACAGCGTCAGCGTGGTCACCACGTTCAAGAAGGAACTGGCCCAGGCCGGCGTCATCTTCTGCTCGATGAGCGAGGCGATCCGCGAGCACCCCGAACTGGTCCGCAAGCACCTGGGTTCGGTGGTGCCGGTGAGCGACAACTACTTCGCCTGCCTGAACAGCGCGGTCTTCTCGGACGGCAGCTTCGTGTACGTGCCGCCGGGCGTGCGCTGCCCGATGGAGCTGTCGACCTATTTCCGGATCAACGCCGAGAATTCGGGCCAGTTCGAGCGCACCCTCATCATCGCCGACCAGGGCGCCTACGTCTCGTACCTGGAGGGCTGCACGGCCCCGATGCGGGACGAGAACCAGCTTCACGCCGCTGTGGTGGAACTGGTCGCCCTCGACGACGCCGAGATCAAGTACTCCACTGTTCAGAACTGGTACCCGGGCGACCCCGAGACCGGAAAGGGCGGCATCTACAACTTCGTCACCAAGCGCGCCGACTGCCGCGGCGACCGCTCCAAGGTGTCGTGGACCCAGGTGGAGACCGGCTCGGCCATCACCTGGAAGTACCCCTCGTGCGTGCTGAGGGGCGAGGGCAGTTCGGGCGAGTTCTACTCGATCGCCATCACCAACGGCCGCCAGCAGGCCGACACCGGCACCAAGATGATCCACCTGGGTCCGAACACCCGCTCGCGGATCATTTCCAAGGGCATCAGCGCGGGCAAGAGCACCAACACCTATCGCGGGCTTGTCTCGGCGCATCCGAAGGCCCGGGGCGCGCGCAACTTCACCCAGTGCGACAGTCTGCTGATCGGCAAGACCTGCGCGGCGCACACCGTGCCCTATATCGAGGCCCGCAACGGCCAGTCCGTCTTCGAACACGAGGCCACCACCACGCGGCTCTCAGAGGACCAGCTCTTCTATGCGATGCAACGTGGCCTCTCCGAGGAGGAGGCGGTGCAACTGCTGGTCAACGGGTTCGTGAAAGACGTGCTGCAGGAGCTGCCGATGGAATTCGCCGTGGAGGCGCAGAAGCTGGTGGCCATCAGCCTCGAAGGGAGCGTGGGGTGACGGAACGGCCGGTCAACGAGGGCGAGCGCACGGCGACGGACGCCGAGGGCCAGATGCTGCGCGAATGGGACGGCGTCGTGCTGGTGCGCGCGTTGAAGGCGACCGCGCCCGGCAATTGCGACGCGCCGCCCGACGAGATCCCCGCCGGAACGCGGGCGACGGCCATCACCCTGCTGGACCCCGAACGGGGCCTGTTCGACCTGGAATGCTACCTGGACGCGGCGGGTGAGACCTACGCGTTCGCCCACGGCGTCGGCGCCGACGTGCGTGTGGTCGAGCGTATCGAGGACAAGAAGGCGGTCGAGATCTGATCGCCGTGCAACGAATGATCGAGATTTATCAATGCTGTCTGTAAAAGACCTGCGCGCCGAGATCGACGGCAAGGAGATCCTCAAGGGGCTCTCCCTCGACGTGCCCGCGGGCGAGGTGCATGCGATCATGGGGCCGAACGGGGCGGGCAAATCCACCCTGAGCTACGTCCTGACCGGGCGCCAGGGCTACGATGTGACGGCGGGATCGGCGACGCTGGACGGCGAGGACCTGCTGGTCCTGGAGCCCAACGAGCGGGCGGCCAAGGGGGTGTTTCTCTCGTTCCAGTACCCGCTGGAGATTCCCGGCGTGCCGGCGCTCACCTTCATCCGCACGGCCCTGAACGCCCAGCGCAAGGCGCGGGGCGAGCCCGAGATCACCGCGCCCGAGTTCCTGAAGCTGGCCCGCGCCAAGGCCGCCGAGCTGAAGATCGACTTCGACATGCTGAAGCGCGCGCTCAACGTCGGATTCTCCGGCGGTGAGAAGAAGCGGATGGAAATCCTTCAGATGGCGATGCTTTCGCCGCGATTCCTGATCCTGGACGAGACGGACTCCGGCCTCGACATCGACGCCCTGCGCATCGTGGCCGACGGGGTGAACGCGCTGCGCGGCCCCGACCGGGCCATGCTGGTGATCACCCACTATCAGCGCCTGCTGGACTACATTCGGCCCGACCGCGTCCATGTGCTCTCCGCCGGCCGCATCGTCGCCTCGGGCGGACCCGAGTTGGCGCTGGAACTGGAGCGCGACGGCTACGACAAGTACGCGAGGGCCGCTTGAGCGTCGCCGAGGCCATACGCGAGCGCGACGCCGCCCGCCTGCCCGGCAAGCGCGACGAGGACTGGCGCTGGACCGATTTGCGCGGCCTGATCCGTCAGGTCCCGCCGCCGTCGGCCGAGGTCGATCCGGCCGTGGTCGGCGCGGGGCCGTTCGACGCGCTGACGGACGAGCGGGTGGTGATCGTGAACGGCCTTGGCGCGGTCCACATCGGCGTCGAGCCGGGGGAGGCGAAGGTGGTCGTCCTGCGCCACGTCTCCAGGGGCGACGGCGCGCACGCCGCGCGGGTGTCGGTCGAGGTGGAGGCGGGCGGTCGGCTGACCCTTCTGGAGTCCTATGAGGGCGACGCCGGCGGCTATCTGGCCCAGGCCGGCCTGCTGTTCAGCCTCGGCAAGGACGCGACCCTCGAGCGCGTGGTGCTGGTTTCGGACGGCGCCGAGGGGGTGACGGTCAGCCAGGCCGAGGTCGAACTCTCACCCGGTGCGGCCTTCGCCCAGACCGTGGCGACGTCCGGCGCGCGCCGCCAGCGGATCGAAGTCCGGGTGGCGCATCCTGGGGGCCACGCCGGCCTGCGCCTGGACGGAGTCTACATCCTCGACGGCAAGCGCCATGCCGACCTGACAAGCGTCGTCACCCACGCCGGCGTCGACGGCGCGACCGATCAACTCGCGAAGGGTGTGGTGCGCGACCAGGCGCGCGCCGTCTTCCAGGGCCGGATCGTGGTGGCCGAGGGCGCCGACCGCACCGACGCGCGCATGGGCCACCACGCCCTGATCCTCTCGGACCGCGCCGAGGTCGACGCCAAGCCCGAGCTGGAGATCTATGCCGACGACGTCGCCTGCGCGCACGGAAACACTGTGGGCGCCCTGGACGAGGACGCCCTGTTCTATGCCCGCCAGCGCGGCGTTCCCGAGCCGCAGGCCCGCGCGCTGCTGACCGAAGCCTTCATCGGCGAGGTCGTGGACCGGATCGGGCACGAGCCCGCCCGCGAGATCGTCCGCGCCTGGGTCTCCGAAAGGCTGGGGGGCTGACATGGCGTTCGACGTCCAGGCCGCCCGCGCCGACTTCCCGATCCTGTCGCGCCGGGTCCACGACAAGCCGCTGGTCTATCTGGACAGCGCCGCATCGGCCCAGAAACCGAGGCAGGTGATCGAGGCCATGACGCGGGCGATGGAGCACTCCTACGCCAACGTGCATCGCGGCCTGCACACCCTCGCCAACGAGACCACCGACGCCTACGAGGCGGCGCGACGCAAGGTGGCGGCCTTCATCAACGCAGATGTGGACGAGATCGTCTTCACCAAGGGCGGCACCGAGGCGGTGAACCTGGTCGCCCAGGGCCTGGGCGCCAGCCTGCATCCCGGCGACGAGATCGTGATCTCCGATATGGAGCACCACGCCAACATCGTCCCCTGGCACTTCCTGCGCGAGCGCAAGGGCGTGGTCCTCAAGTGGGTCCCCGTGACGGACGATGGCCGGCTGGACCTGGGGGCGTTCCAGGGTCTTCTGGGACCGCGGACGAAGGTAGTGGCGCTCAGCCACATGTCGAACGTGCTGGGCACCATCAACGACGCCAAGGCGCTGGCGCGGATGGCGCACGAGGCGGGCGCGCTGGTCCTGTTCGACGGCTGCCAGGCCGTCGTCCACAAGCCGGTGGACGTGAAGGACATCGACGCCGACTTCTACGTCTTCTCCGCCCACAAGCTGTACGGCCCGACCGGGATCGGTGTGCTCTACGGCAAGGCCGAACGGCTGACCGAGCTTCCGCCCTACCAGGGCGGGGGCGAGATGATCGGCGTCGTGAGCCGGGATGAGATCACGTACGCCGACCCGCCGCACCGCTTCGAGGCCGGCACCCCGCCGATCCTGGAGGCCATCGGCCTGGGCGCGGCGATCGACTGGCTGTCGGGCCAGGACCGGCTGGCCATCGCCGCTCACGAGCATGGCCTTTACGATCGCGTCCGCGAGCGGTTGGCCGGATTCAACTGGCTGAGGGTGATCGGCGATGCGCCGGGGAAGGGGGCCATCCTGTCGTTCACGATCGACGGCGCCCACGCCCACGACGTGGCCCAGATCCTCGACCGCTATGGCGTCGCCGTGCGCGCCGGGACCCACTGCGCCGAGCCCCTGATGCGGCGTTTCGGCGTGACGTCGAGCGCCCGGGCCTCATTCGCCCTATATAACACCGAGGAGGAGGCCGACGCCTTCGTCGACGCCTTGACCAAGACGCAAGCCTTCTTCGCCTGAGTGAAGTGACCCGATGGACGACGCGACCGCGATAGAGCCGACCGCCACGCCGCCCCTCAGCCAGGCGGAGCTCGACCGGCTGACCGATCTGCTGATCGAGAAGCTGAAGACCGTCTACGACCCGGAAATCCCGGTCGATATCTACGAACTGGGCCTTGTCTACCGGGTGGATGTCTCGGACGACAAGGACGTGGCCATAGACATGACCCTGACGGCGCCCGGCTGCCCGGTGGCCGGCGAGATGCCGGGCTGGGTGGAGGACGCCGTGAAGGAGATTCCCGACGTCCGCTCGGTGAAGGTCGATCTCGTCTTCGATCCGCCCTGGGACCCCTCGCGCATGAGCGACGAGGCCAAGCTCGCCCTGAACATGTTCTGACCGGCATGACCTGATGGACAACCTCGACCTCACCCCCCAGCCTCAACCCCGTGTCCGGCGGCCCCGGCCCAAGGTGGTCACGCTCAGCGACACCGCCGCCGAGCGCGTACGCGAGATCATGAGCCGCCCCAGGCAGGATGGAGCTGAGGCGCCCTACGTCGGCCTCCGCGTGGGCGTGAAGAACGGCGGGTGCGCCGGCCAGGAGTACGTCCTGGAGTACGCCGAGGCGGCCAATCCTCTGGACGAGGTGGTCGAGGACAAGGGAGTCACCATCCTGGTGGACCCCAAGGCGGTGCTGTTCCTGATCGGGACCGAAATCGACTACGAGGTGACCAAGCTCTCGGCCAAGTTCGTGTTCCGAAACCCGAACGAGACCGACGCCTGCGGCTGCGGAGAGAGTGTGACCATTACACCGGTGAAACTCGACTGAGGCCGCGAACGGGGCTTATCCTGTGGTCAGCAACTCGGAACCCGACATGACCGACGACGTCGAACTGCGCCGACTGGCCATACGCCGCGCCGACATGAAGCTGGCGTTCCGAAGCCACCTGCTGGCTTACGTCGTGGTCAACGCCGGCCTGTTCGCGATCAACCTGCTGACGGCGCCGGGCCACTGGTGGTTCTACTGGCCCATGCTGGGCTGGGGCATCGGGCTCGCCGCCCATGCCGCCTCGGTCTATCTGAACGGCGAAGGCATGCGGGACCGGCTCATCGAGGAAGAGCTCGAGAAGCTGAAGAAGACCCGCGGCCTCTGAGGTTCCCGCGTTCTGAACGACGAAGCCTCCGGAACGGGGTTCCGGAGGCTCCATCCCGATATGGAAGGCGTGATCAGCGGCCGGTGAACTTCGCCGGGCGCTTCTGCACGAAGGCTGCGACCCCCTCGGCCGCGTCGGCGGTGAGCTGGGCGGCGCCCTGGCCGTAGGCTTCGGCCTCGAGCTGTTCGACGAAGCTGGAATCCAGCGCGTCCCACACCAGGTTGCGGGTCAGGCCCAGGGAGGCGGGACCGTCGGCCAGGGCGCGGGCGTACTGCATCGCCGCGTCCTTCAGTTCGGCGTCGGGCACGCACCTGTTGATCAGGCCCCATTCCGCCGCGGTCTTCGCCGGCAGCTTCTCGCCCAGCAGCATGAGCTCCATCGCCCGGGCCTTGCCCACGAGCCTGGGCAGCATCCACGTCGCGCCGCCGTCCGGCACCAGCCCGATGCGACGGAAGGCCAGGAGGAAGTAGGCGCTCTCGGCCGCCACCGCGAGGTCGGCGGCGAGCGCGATCGAGACGCCGACGCCGGCCGTCACGCCGTTCACCGCCGCGACCAGCGGCTTGGGGGACTTGCGCACCGCCGAGACGAAGGGGTTGAAGGTGCCGATCAGCGAGCTGTTCGCCTTGCCCGCCGGGCTTCCGCGTCCCGTCCCGCCGCCGCCCGAGAGGTTCGCGCCCGAACAGAACCCGCGGCCTTCGCCGGTGATGATGATGGCGCGCGCCTTGTCGCCGTAGGCGAAGTCCTCGAAGGCCGCCGTCAGTTCGCCCATCAGCTCCAGGCCCGCGGCGTTCAGTGTGCCGGGGTCGTTGAGGGTGATGACGCCCACGCCGTCTTCGAGCGATGTCTTGACCTTGGTGGGAGCTTGGGAGCCGTCCATGGCGTCCTCCGTGATGTCTGGCTTCCGGGCGAATGAAGGCCAGATACCCCGGCGTCAGCCAAGGACAACTAGGCGGCGCGGCTGGCGGCGCCGGGCTCTGCGATCGAGGTGCGGTTGCGCCCGCCGCGCTTGGAGGCGTAGAGCGCGCCGTCCGCCCGTTCGATGAGGGCGGGGGAGGTTTCGCCGGGAAGCCGCTCGGCGATCCCGATGGAAATGGTGATGGCGCCCAGGTCCTCGTTGGTGGAACGGCGCTTCAGGGTGCGCGACGAGATCTCCTCGCGTGCGCTTTCGAGCGCGCCCAGGGCGGCGTCGCGGCCTTCGCCGGGGAAGATCACCGCGAACTCCTCGCCGCCGTAGCGGGCGGCGAAGCGGGCGGCGGGCTGGGCGATGCGGGCCATGACGGCGGCCACGTAGCGGATCACCTGGTCGCCGGTCTGGTGCCCCCAGGTGTCGTTGAAGGTCTTGAAGTGGTCGATGTCGACGATCGCCAGGCACAGCGACTCGCCCGGCGTCGCCCCGTTCACGGCGGCGTCCAGCGTCTCGTCGAAGGCCTTGCGGTTGGCCAGCAGGGTCAGGCCGTCGGTCATGGCCTCGCGGCGGGCCATCTCCAGATGTTCCTTGAGGCGCCCGAGTTCGTCGTTGGTCTCGGCGAGCTGCGATTCCAGGGACTTGTTCTCGTCGCGGACGCGGGCCGTCGCGGCGGTCAGGTTGTCGACCATGGCCCGCACGGCCTCGGCGTCCTCGTCGTGCTCCAGCGACTTGCTGGCGCTGGCCAGTTGCTGGCCGTAGGCCTCGCTGCTCTCGCGCGCCGATTCCAGGGCCCGGCTGACGTTCTCCAGTTCCTCGGTCAGGTTCTTGCCGGCGTTCAGGATTTCGCCCGACAGCTTGGCGCTGGGCAGGTGCTTCTCGGCGATCTCCTCGCCGGCCTGTTCGGTGAAGGGCTCGCCCGACTTGAGCAGAGCGCCGATCTCGGTCGCGACGTCGCTGTCCTTCGAGGCGACGTAGTGCATCCAGAGTTCGAAGTTCAGCGCCGTGGGCCAGACACGGTTCTGTTCCATGGCGTCGATGGCCATGCGCGCCCACTCGTACGCCTTCGGGCTGCGAAGGATGGAATCAAGGTCCCTGGACATGGCCCCGACGCTAGGGGGCCGAGCCCAAAGAACGTGTTAAAGGCGCCGATTAATCGTTCGTGGATCGCGGCGCGGCGCGCAGCAGGAAGGCGGGCGTATCGCCGCCGAAGCCCACCACGCGATCGTCGTCCTCGCGGTCCCGCCGGCCAGGGCGCTCGCCGCGCGGCTCGCGCTCGGGACGGGCTTCGCGTTCGGGACGGGCTTCGCGTTCGGGGCGGGCCTCGCGTTCCGGCCGTGTCTCCGCCCGGGGCGCACGCTCGCGCCGGGGCCGGGCCGGAGCCTCGGAGGTCTCCGCAGCGGGCGCCTCGGCGACGGCTTCGGGCGGCGGGGCGTCGTCGGCCGACCGGGATTCGCGACCGCGGCGCGGGCTCCGGTCCCGATCGCGGCCGCCGCGGTCACGGCCACCCTTGCGGTCGCGGTCGCGGCCGGGCCGGGGCGTGTCCTTGATGGTCGAGAAGTCGATGTCGAAGGTGACCTCGTCGGGCGTCTTGCCGATCAGCTTCAGCACCTTGTCGAGGTTCTTCGCGTCGGCCGGCGTGACAATCATGAAGGCCTCGCCGGTGCGCCCGGCGCGGCCGGTCCGGCCGATGCGGTGGACATAGTCGTCGGCGTGGTGCGGCACGTCGAAGTTGAAGACGTGGCTGACCGCCGGAATGTCCAGGCCGCGGGCCGCCACGTCCGAGGCGACCAGCAGCTTCAGTTCGCCCTTGCGGAACGATTCCAGCGTCCGCATCCGCGTGGACTGGTCGAGGTCGCCATGGATGGGCGCGGCGTCAAACCCGTGGGTCTTCAACGACTTGGCGACGACATCGACCTCGGACTTGCGGTTGCAGAACACGATGCCGTTGTTGACGTCCGAGCGCTCGATGAGGGCGCGGAGCGCGGTGCGCTTGGCCTTGGGATCGCTGCTGGGGATGCGGGCCAGGTGCTGGGCGATGGTGTCGGCGGTGGTCGCCGGCCGCGAGGCCTCGATCCGCTCGGGGTCCTTCAGGAACTGCTTGGTCAGCCGCGTGATCTCGGGCGGCATGGTCGCCGAGAAGAACAGGGTCTGCCGCTTGGGCGGCGTCAGCTTGAAGATGCGCTCGATGTCGGGGATGAAGCCCATGTCGAGCATGCGGTCGGCCTCGTCGACCACCATGATCTGGACGCCGGTGAGCAGCAGCTTACCGCGCTCGAAATGGTCCAGCAGGCGGCCGGGCGTGGCGATCAGGACGTCGACGCCGCGGTCCAGCTTCAGCTCCTGGTCGCTGAACGAGACGCCGCCGATCAGCAGCGCCCACGAAAGCTTCGTGTGCTTGGCGTACTTCTCGAAGCTGGCGGCCACCTGATCGGCCAGTTCGCGGGTGGGCGCGATCACCAGGGCGCGGGGCATCCGCGCCCGTGCGCGGCCGGCGGCCAGGCGGTCGATCAGCGGCAGGGTGAAGGCGGCGGTCTTGCCCGTGCCCGTCTGGGCGATGCCCAGGACGTCGCGGCCGTGCAGCGCGAAGGGGATGGCGGCGGCCTGGATCGGTGTGGCCGTGGTGTAGCCCGTCTCGGCGACGGCGCTCAGGGTCGCGGGCGAGAGGCCCAGTTCTGAAAATTCGGTCATTCGCTAACGATGGGTGCGAGGCCCTTCCGGAAGCCGGGCAGGGCGGGTCGCGGCGGCGCGGACGGAATTCGCCACGCGGGCGGAACATACGTCGGACACCTGTCAAGTCAACGCGGTGCGGTCGCCTGGAGACGAATTGACCTCGAAGATGATGCTTTTGCGCGCCCCTGGACGGGCGACGCCTGGGGCCTGTCGGTCTCTGAGTCTGTTTGGAACCACGGAAGACACGGAAAACACGGAAGGGGCCCGCAAGGGGCCTGGCGTGTCCTGAGCCTCCGCGGGAGCGGAGGCTCGGTCATGGGACCGCGAAAAACGCGGAAGGGCGCGGAAAGCGCAGCTTCGCCTTCCGCGTCTCTCCGCGGGCTTCCGCGGTTCCCCGGTTCCGCGGTTCTCGGCATGCAGGGGCGCCGCTTCGCGGCCTTGGGGCGCCGGGCGCCTTCCGTGTCTTCTGTGTTTTCCGTGGTTTGAAGACGGCGGGATCGGCGCGCTTCGCGCGGTCCACGAAGCCGTACGGAGACGCACGGATAGGGGGGCGTCGACGCCCTCCGAGTGGATCGGTGTGTATCCGTGGACAGAGTTTAAGGCGCGCCGGCGCGGTCAGCTGGAGTTGGCCCAGGGGGTTCGGGGGCGGCCCTGGTCGTCCAGGGGCCAGGCCCCGCGGTCGGACGGAGGATCGGGTTCGG
>NZ_MEEX01000020.1 GCF_001724605.1 Phenylobacterium sp. SCN 70-31 | reverse complement strand
GCCGAGAACCGCGGAAGCCCGCGGAGAGACGCGGAAGGCGAAGCTGCGCTTTCCGCGCCCTTCCGCGTTTTCCGCGGTCCCATGACGGAGCCTCCGCTCCCGCGGAGGCTCAGGACACCCAGGCCCCTTCCGTGTTTTCCGTGTCTTCTGTGGTTCCAAACAGCCGCAACGACCGACGCATCTCCGACGTCCCCCCGCCTCTCCGCCGCATTCGCGCCTTGCCGCCGCCGCACCGCTTGGCGAAGGTGCGGGCCGGTCCGTGAACTGATAAGCCCTCCGAGATGAATCCCTTCCGGGCCGCCCGCCCCGCGCTCGCCCCCGCGCTCACCGCCGCCCTGGCCGCCGCCCTGGCCCTCCTCGCCGCCTCGCCCGCCCCCGCCCAAGGCCCGGCCCAGAGTCCCGCCCAAAGTCCCACCCCCGCCCCCGCCGGCGANCGAATGGGCCCAGGCGCGGTCCGACCTGCGCGCCGACCCGGCGATCCGCTTCGGCGCCCTGCCCAACGGCATGCGCTACGCCCTCCGCCGCCAGGCGGTTCCGCCCGGCCAGGCCGCCTTCCGCCTCTGGATCGACGCCGGCTCGATGATGGAGACCGACGACCAGCGCGGCCTCGCCCACTTCCTCGAACACATGGCCTTCAACGGCTCGAAGGAGGTCAAGGAAGGCGAGATGGTGAAGATCCTCGAGCGCCTGGGCCTGGCCTTCGGCGCCGACACCAACGCCTCGACCGGCTTCTCCGAGACCGTCTACAAGCTGGACCTGCCGCGCACCGACGACGAGACGGTCGACACCTCGCTCAAGCTGATGCGCGAGACCGCCTTCAACCTCACCATCGACCCCGGCGCGGTCGACCGCGAGCGCGGCATCGTGCTGTCCGAGGAACGCGCCCGCGACACCCCCGGCTACCGGGTGCTCGTCCGGCGGCTGGACTTCCTGCTGAAGGACCAGCGCCTGCCGACCCGCCTGCCGATCGGTTCGGTGGACGTGCTGAAGACGGCGCCGGCCAGCCGTATCGCCGCCTTCTACGACGCCTGGTACCGGCCCGAGCGCGCGGTCTTCGTGGCCGTGGGCGACTTCGATCTCGACCGGATGGAGCAGAAGATCCGCGACGCCTTCGCCGGCTGGACCGCCCGCGCGCCGGCCCAGGCCGCCCCGGCCCAGGGGCCGGTGGCCGTCCGCGGCGCCGAGGCCCGGCTGGTGGTGGACCCCGGCGTCACCCAGTCGCTGCAGATCGCCTGGGTCGCGCCGCCCGACCTGGCGCCCGACACCGCCGCCCAGCGACGCGCCGACCTGATCCGGGGCCTGGGCCTGGCCGTCCTGAACCGCCGATACTCGGTCATCGCGCGCAGCGCCGACCCGCCGTTCCTGGCCGCCGGCGCCTCGAAGTTCCAGCAGGACGACGCCGCCGAGATCGCCACCGTCGGGGTCAACGCCGAGGCCGGGCGCTGGCGCGAGGCCCTGGCCGCCGCCGAGCGCGAGCAGCGCCGCATCGTCCAGTACGGCGTCCGCCAGGACGAGATCGACCGCGAGATCGAGGAGACGCGGGCCCGCCTGCGCGCCGCCGCCGCCGGCGCCGCCACCCGCCGCCCGGCCGACCTGGCCGGCGAGATCCTGGCCTCGCTGGCCGACCACACCGTGGTCACCTCGCCCGAGGACGACCTGGCCCTGTTCGAGGACGCGGTGAAGGGCCTGACGGCCGGGACGGTCGACGGCGCCCTGCGCGAGGTGTTCCAGGGCCAGGGGCCGCTGGTCTTCATGGCCTCGCCGACGCCGGTCGAGGGCGGCGAGGGCGCGCTGCTGGCCGCCTTGGCCCAATCGCAGGCGGTGGCCGTCACGCCGCCGGCCCAGGCCACGGCCGCCGCCTGGCCCTACGAACGCTTCGGCAAGCCCGGCCGCGTCGCCGAGCGCCGCGAGATCGCCGACCTGGGGACCACCTTCGTCCGCTTCGCGAACGGCGTCCGCCTGACCGTCAAGCCCACCGACTTCCGCGACGACGAGGTGCTGGTGCGCGTGAACGTGGGCCGCGGCATGGCCGGCCTGCCCCGCGACCGTCAGAGTCCCTACTGGGCCGCCGCCGCCCTGATGGAGGGCGGCCTGGCGAAGATCGGCGTCGAGGACATGGAGCGGGTGCTGGCGTCCCGGGTCTACGGCGGCCGCTTCAGCTTCACCGACGACGCCTTCGTCCTGTCGGGCGCGACCCGCACCGGCGACCTGCCCGTCCAGCTTCAGGTGCTGGCCGCCTACATGACCGAGCCCGCCTGGCGCGAGGCCGCCTTCGCCCGGATCAAGGCCGGCGGCCGGACGATCCACGACCAGTACGAGGCCACCAGCGGCGGCGTCCTGGCCCGCGATCTCCAGGCCATCATCCACTCCGGAGACCGCCGCTGGACCTTCCCCAGTCGGGACGAGATCGCGAACGGCCGCCTCGAAGACCTCAAGGCCGCGGTCACGGGCGACCTGGCCCGCGGCGCGGTCGAGGTGGTGATCGTGGGCGACATCACCGTGGACGACGCCATCGCCCGGGTGGCGGCCACCTTCGGCGCCCTGCCGCGCCGACCCGCGCCCCGGGACCTGCCGCCGGCCGAGCGCGCCGTCGCCTATCCCGGCGGAAACGCCCAGCCCCTGGTCCTGACCCACAAGGGCCGCGCCGACCAGGCGATGGGCTACATGGCCTGGGCCACCACCGACTACTGGGCGAACCCACAGCAGGCGCGCGACACCGCCGTCCTGCGCGAGGTGATGAAGCTGCGCCTGACCGAGCAGCTCCGCGAGGCCCAGGGGGTGACCTATTCGCCGAACGTCAGCTCGCTGCACAGCCTGGTCTGGACCGGCTGGGGCTTCATCGCCGCCACCATCGAGGCGCCGCCGGACAAGCTGCCGGGCTTCTTCGACGACGTCGCCAGGATCGCCGCCGACCTGCGCTCGACGGACGTCGACGCCGACGAACTGGCCCGCGCCAAGGCCCCGCGGATCGAGGCGCTCCAGCGCGCCCAGCTCACCAACGGCTACTGGCTCACCGAGCTGTCGGGCGCCCAGGCCGACCCCCGCCGCCTGGACGCCACCCGCGAGATCGTCCCCGGTACCCGCCAGGTGACCGCCGACGACGTCCGCCGCGCCGCCCAGGCCTGGCTCAAGCCCGACGCCGCCTTCCGCCTGATCGTCGTGCCGGACAAGACGGCGGATTGAACCCGCTCCTCCCCCGCAAGGCGGGGGAGGTGGCGGCGAAGCCGACGGAGGGGGCACGGGGCCCCTTCCCTACGCCCGCACGAACCCGCCATGCAGGCTGACCGGCAGCACCCGGTCGGCGCGCCAGGTGCAGAGCGGCCCGTCGGCGACCCGCCGCGCGTCGAAGACGTGCAGCTCCGTGGCCCTCGCCCGCGTGTTGACCGAGGGCATGAGCAGCCAGCCGTCCAGCTCGGCCGTCCCGCCCGGCCGGGCCACGAAGACGGCCTCCTCGGTGAGCTGGTGCGCGCCGAACAGGAAGGCGTCGCTGCGGCCGTCCTTCCAGTCGTGGGTCGCCACGCCGTTGAACAGCGGCGTGGCCTGGCCCCCGCCCGTGGCGTGGAGGGTCCAGCGCCGGGGTCCGCCCGCGACCCGGCCGTCGGTGCGCGGGAACTCGGCGGAGACCCCCGTGGGCTTCAGGCTCGCGCGGCCGTCGGGCCGCAGCGTGACCAGGCTCAGGTCCGGCGACGGCTCGGGCGTCCACGTCCCCTGCATCAGCCGGCGGCCGTTCTCCGTGGCGAAGCTGGCGTCCTCGCTGAAGCAGCCGTCGAAGCGGATCGTCCCGTCCGCCTCGGCCCAGGCCGCCCCATAGTGGAAGGCGAAGGCGGCGGGCAGCTCGTAGACCCGCCGCGCCGAGAGGTCGTCCTTGTCGAGGACCAGCACCTTGGTCCCCAGGCCCGCCTTCCATTCGAAGCTGTCGGCGAACGGCTGGACCATCATCGACTGCACCCACGGCTGGAGGATCAGCACCAGGTGACGCTGCGTGGCGGTGAAGTCGTGGACGTAGCTCGCCATCGGCAGCTCGACCATCTGCGCCGACTTCAGCGTCCCGTCCGCCCCCAGCCGCCACACCATCGCCCGGGCGCCCGAGACGCCCAGGTTCCAGATGTCGCCGCCCGGCTCGCGGCGCGGATGGGCCAGGAACGGGGCGTGGGCCAGGTCCGGTCGCAGGGTCCGCAGGCCCTTGGTCGAGAGATCGGCCGGGTCGAGGGCGATCGGCGAGCCGCTCTCCCACAGCGCCCACAGCTCGTCGCCCACGCGCATCACCGAGATGTTGGCGGCGTTGGCGTCGTCGCCGTTGCGCAGCCGCGCGCCGGGTCCGGCCGGCGTGCCGAACCCCGAGGTGACGACGGCGTTCGCCGCCGTATCGGCGCGGCGCTTGGGCGTGTCGACGAAGCGGGCCTCGAGCGTCGCCTGGCCGTCGGCGATGCGGAAGGCCCGCACCAGGCCGTCGCCGTCGAACCAGTGGGCGACCGAGCCGCCGGGCCTGTGGAACTTGCCGGGGCCGTTGCGATACAGCGCGCCCGACAGGCCGGCCGGCGCGCGTCCGCGCACCCGCCGCATCGGCGTGCGCGGCATGTCGGCGTCCAGGTCGGCGAAGGCGACGCGCCAGTCCAGGCCGGAGGCGGCCGCCCGGTCGGCCTGGGCCGTGGCGCGGGCGACTTCGGGGGTGACGATGCTGGCCGCCGCCGTCGCGGCGAGGCCGGAGAGGAGTTCGCGGCGATCCATGGCGCGGCCTCAGTCGATGGTGATCTGGTGGACGTTGCGGCCGGCCTTCACCTCGAAGGCCGCCGCCGCCCACGGCGCCGGCCCCATCACGGCGGGGGCGTCGTTGGAGAAGGCGAAGGGCTCGGTGGGCATGCCGAAGGGGTTCGTCCCCATCTTCCCGTCACCGTCGACGTCGTGGAACGCCTTGATGGCGTAGCGGCCGGGCGCCAGGCCCGTGAGCGTCTGCGACGCCTCCGCGCCGCGCACCGGCGCCATGCCGCTGGCCCGCGGCGGCGCCTTGTTGTCGTACGAGGCCTCGCTGTCGGAGAGCACGAACAGGATCGCGCCCTGGTGCGCGGTCATGCCCTTGAAGGTGACGGTGAGCTCCGCGGTCTCGGCGGCGGCTGTCGTGGTCAGGCACAGGCCGGCGAGGCCAGCCAGAAGGGTACGCAAGATCATGTGCGGGTCCGGTTGGTGAAGCGACGCCCCACCCGTCGCCAAAACCGCGTTGGACCGGATCCGCCTCTGCGCGAAGGCGCGCGACAGCTTCGCGAGCGGCGCCCGCCCGCCGTTCACGAAGCGCGAACGGCGGGCCTTCGGCTCAGGCGGCCTGGCGGCCGTCCTCGTAGACCGGCGCGTCGTCCGGCGGAAGGAACGCGCGGCCGCGGATCGAGTCGGCGATCTTCTCGGCGATCATCATCGTGGGCGCGTTGGTGTTGCCGCCCACCAGCGTCGGCATGACCGAGGCGTCCACGACCCGCAGGCCCGACAGCCCCTGCACCCGGCAGTCGCCGTCGACCACCGCCATCGGATCGCCCGCCGCGCCCATGCGGCAGGTGCCCACCGGGTGATAGATCGTCTCGGCCGAGCGGCGGATCCAGGCGTCGATGTCGGCGTCCGACCGCACGCCCGCGCCCGGCGAGTACTCTTCCTTGATGTAGGGCTTCAGGGCCGCCTGGGCGGCCACCTCGCGCATCATCTTCACGCCCTGCCGCATCGCGCGGCGATCCTCCTCGGCCGACAGGTAGTTGGCGAAGATCGCAGGGTCCGCCAGCGGGTCGGCGCTGCGCAGGCTCACCCGGCCGCGGCTCTCGGGGCGAAGCTGGCAGACGTGGAAGGTGAAGCCGTCCTTCTTGATCGCCACCTTGCCGTGGTCCTGCATCATGGCCAGCACGGTATGGACCTGGAGGTCAGGCCGGTCGAGATCGGGACGCGAGCGCAGGAAGGCGCCCGACTCCAGCATGTTCTCCCGGCCCAGCCCCTGGCGGCGAAACACGTAGTCCATGCCGATGAGCAGCGTCCTGGCGCCCTTGCGCAGCGAATGGATCGTGATCGGCTGCGGGCATTCCCAGTTCATGCAGACGTCCAGGTGGTCCTGGAGGTTCTCGCCCACGCCCTTCAGCTCGTGGACAGCCTTGATCCCATGCCGGGCCAGGTCGTCGCCGGCGCCGATCCCCGAAAGCTGGAGGATCTGTGGCGACTGCACGGCCCCCGCCGACACGATCACCTCGCCATCGGCGTGGAAGGTCTTGTGCTCGCCCTTGTCGGTGACGACCTCGACGCCGACCGCGCGGCCGCCCTCGATGAGGATGCGGCTGGTCCGCGCGCCCGTGAGGCAAGTGAGGTTCGGGCGCGACAGCGCCGGGTAGAGATAGGCCCGCGCCGCGCTCCACCGCTCGCCCTTGTGGATGGTGAGCTGGTAGGGACCCCAGCCTTCCTGCTGATACCCGTTGAAGTCCTTGGTGACCGGATACCCGGCCTGGGCGCCGGCTTCGATGGCGGCGCGATAGATGGGATTCGGTGAAGCGGCCTTGGAGACATGCAGCGGCCCTTCCCCGCCGTGCCAGGCGTCGCCGCCGCCCTCCAGGCTCTCGGAGCGCTTGAAGTACGGCAGGACGTCCGCATAGCCCCAGCCGGCGAGGCCCGTCTGGCGCCACTGGTCGTAGTCGCGCGCGTGGCCGCGGATGTAGATCATGCCGTTGATCGACGACGATCCGCCCCAGCCCTTGCCGCGCGGCCACCAGAGCTTGCGGTTGTCGAGGTTGGGCTCGGGCTCGGTCCAGAAGCCCCAGTTGAACGGATTCTGCTTGCTGATCAGTCCGCCCACGCCCGCGGGCATCGTGACCATCAGCGACTTGTCCTTGCCGCCGGCCTCCAGCAGCAGGACCTTGGTCGTTCCGTCCTCGGTCAGGCGATTGGCCAGCACGCAGCCCGCCGAGCCGGCGCCGATGACGATGTAGTCGAAACGGTCCGCCACGGCCCGCCCTCCCCCGATCACTGTTTAGTTGGCGGCAAACTGGCAAAGGCCGCGGGAGGAGACAAGGTGGCCCGCCCTAAAAAATGACGCATGCGTCAACCTTCCGCGTGAGGGTGCATCCGCCTCCCGACACGGGCCAGCCTCGCGGGCGCGCGCCATCCTCACCCAGGAAGGAGCCACACCTTAGCTGAAAACCTCGGCGGGCGGCTGGAGCGGATCGGGACCGAAGCGGTTGGCGCCGCTTGTTCCTCTCAGGAAGCCGAGTTCGATGAGAATCCAGAGCGAGAACGGCAGCGTGAGGAGATTCACCGCCGCCGCAGCCTCCGGTTCGGACCTCGACATGACGCCGGATAGCCCACCCAGGACCGCGATGGGCAGGTACATCGCGACGAGCCACCAGCCGGACTTGTTCCGGTCGTGCAACCGGCGAACCGCCGCCGCCAGCGCCACCCAAATCAGGAGGACGAAGCCGATGGCGCCTGCGATCGGTCCGACGACCGGAATGAACGAGACCGCGAAAACCCCGACAAGGACTGCGGCATAGGCGCAAAGGACGGTGAACCAGTAGAGTTGGCGGTTCGTCCGCCCCTTGAACGAAAAGTATGCCGACAGCTTTTCCAACACGGCCTCCCCCGAAGCTATGTCAGAATGTTCTCTTTTTGTGCCAATCAGTCAAGCGAAGCCTTGAGCCCCCTCTCCCCGGGGCGGTCGTTCCCGACGCCTAACGCCCTTGCCACTGCGGCGCGCGCTTCTGGGCGAACGCGAGCGGGCCCTCCTTGAAGTCCTCGGACGCGTAGAGGGCGGCGACGGCCGGGTATTTGTTCTGGCCCTTCAGCGCCGCTTCCAGACTGGCCTCGTCCAGACCCTGGTAGACCGCCTGTTTGGAGGCGCGGACCGACATCGGGCCGAGTTCGCAGATGCTCCTGGCGAGATCGGTGGCCACGCGCATCAGGTCCTCGGGCGTCGTGACCTCATGGACGAAGCCCAGGTCCTTGCCCTCGGCGGCCGAGACCCGGCGGGCGGTCAGGATCATGCCCATGGCGCGCTTGGTCCCGATGGCGCGGGGCAGCCGGTGCAGGCCGCCGGCCAGGGCGGCCAGGCCCACCCGCGGCTCGGGCAGGGAGAAGACGGCCTTGTCCGACGCCACGATGATGTCGCAGGCGAGCGCGATCTCGAACCCGCCGCCCATGGCCACCCCGTTCACCGCCGCGATCAGCGGCTTGGTCAGGTCGAAGCGCGAGGTCAGGCCCGCGAAGCCGGACGGCGGACTCTTCATCTCGCCGCCGGACGCCTGATACTTGAGGTCGTTGCCGGCGGAGAAGGCGCGGTCGCCCGCGCCGGTGACGATCCCCACCCACTGGTCCGGGTCGGCGGCGAAGGCGTTCAGCGCCTCGTCCATCTCGAAGTGCGCGGGCGAGTGCATCGCGTTCATCACGTCGGGACGGTTGAGCGTGATGGTGGTGATCGGCCCTTCGCGGTCGACCTTGATGAACTCGTAGGCCATGACGTTCTCTCCCTCTATGGGCCGGACCCTTGGCGGGCGCCGCTGGGGAGGTCAACCCGTCAGGGCCAGATCCCGCCGGTAGCGCTTCCAGTTCTCGACGTAGTGCGCCGCGCCCCAGGCGATGCGGGACGCCTGTTCGGGGCTGAGTTCGCGGACCACCTTGCCGGGGGAGCCCATGACCAGCGAGTTGTCCGGGATCTCCTTGCCCTCCGGGATCAGGGCGCCGGCGCCGATCAGGCAGTTCCTTCCGATCTTTGCGCCGTTCAGCACGATCGAGCCGATGCCCACGAGACTGCCGTCGCCGATCGTACACCCGTGAAGCATGACCATGTGGCCCACGGTCACGTCCTGCCCGATGGTGAGGGGCGAGCCGGTGTCGGTGTGCAGGACGCTGCCGTCCTGGATGTTGGAGCCCTCGCCCACCACGATGGGGTCGTTGTCGCCGCGCAGCGTGGCGCCCCACCAGACCGACGCGTTCTTCTTCAGAATCACCCGCCCCATAACGGACGCCGTCGGCGCGATCCAGTATTCGTCATCATTCGGTAGCTCAGGTGTCACATTGCCCAAGTTGTAGACAGCCAAGTCTCGACCCCTCTTCTTTGCAAGCGCCCCTGTTTAACGACTCGGAAAGGGCGTTAGGATCATTCTAGTCGGGCGATTCGAGGGGGCGAAAGCCTTCCCGTAAGCCGCCGCGGGGGTTTTCGCCCCGCATCCCGCGCTGGACGGAGTTGGATGGCGCAGAGTCTGTCGATCCCCCGGGCCCCATCGCCCGGTCACGCAAGCGAGGCAGGACCGCCTCACGGGTCGCCGGGCCGCGCACCGCGTCGCCGCCGTTCTCCTCCACCATCCGAAGGGCGCTCCCACATGGGACGCCCTTTTTTCTTGCCCCGATTTTTCCAGCCCCCTGAGGAGGCCTTATGAGCAAGCGGGCTCTGAAGCGACAGCTGCGCGAAGGCGCGTTCGACGCCGGTCAGTTCGAGGGAGACGACAAGATCCGCCGGCTGCCGCTCGATCGCGGCTGGTCGCCGCTGGCGCATCACAACGACGACCGCGTTCCGGGTCGCGATCAGGGCTATCTCAAGACCATCAAGGCGAAATCCGAGGGCCAGCAGGCGCTGATGGACGCCATCGACGCGCGCAACCTCGTCCTGGCGCTCGGCCCGGCGGGCACGGGCAAGACCTACCTCGCCATCGCCAAGGCGGTGGAGGCGCTGGAGAGCGGGCGCGTCGGCCGCATCGTGCTCTCGCGCCCGGCGGTGGAAGCCGGCGAGAGCATCGGCTTCCTGCCCGGAGACGCCGAGGAGAAGCTCGCCCCCTACCTCCGGCCGCTCTACGACGCGCTGTCGGACCGGCTGTCGATGAAGCGCGTGCGCGCGCTGATGAGCGAAGGGGCCATCGAGATCGCGCCTGTGGGCTTCATGCGCGGTCGCACGCTGAACAACGCCTTCGTGGTGATCGACGAGGCGCAGAACTGCACCTACGTGCAGCTCAAGATGCTGCTCACGCGCCTGGGCTGGCATTCGACGATGGTGGTCACGGGCGACCCGAACCAGTCCGACCTGCTGCCCGAGATCTCGGGCCTGGCGCCCGTGGCGTCGAAGCTGGAGGAGATCGGTAACGTCGCCGTGGTCCGCCTGGGCGACCGCGACATCGTCCGCCACCCGCTGGTGGCCGAGATGTTGAGCGTTCTCTGAGAACGGCTTTTGTCGAACCTTTCGGAAGGTCGCCGACAAGGCGGCCTTCCCTGGGACGGACACTTGCGTACGGACGTCACGCGAACTAGATAGTTAGTCAACCTAACTATCTAGACGCCGGATGCCGCAGACCCCACCCGACATCGTCGCCCTGGCCGAGGCCGTCCGGCCGGCGGTGCTGCATGTCTCGCGCCGGCTGCGGCAGGCCGGACAGCGCACCGGGCTGTCGGCCCAGGACGTGCTGGTGCTGGTCCAGGTGCGCAAGCAGCCGGGCATCGGGGTGAGCGCCCTGGCCGACGCCGAGCGGATCACCCGGCCGACCATGAGCCTGCACGTGAAGCGGCTGGAAGCCGCCGGCCTCCTGGCCCGCCGCGGGGACGACAGCGACGGACGCCGGTGCGGCCTGACCATCACCCCGGCCGCCCAGGGCAAGCTGGACGAGATCCGCCGGGAGCGGAACGACTGGCTGGTCGAGCGCCTGGCGCAACTGACGCCGGCGGAGCGCCATCTGCTGGCCGAAGCGGCGCCGGCCCTGGAACGGCTGGCCGACCTGTGAGCCCGAGCGACGAGCCGCTTCAGACCGCCCCGGAGGCCGCCGCGCCCCGCGACTCCGGGCGCATCACGCGCGGATGGATGGCGCCCGCGATCATCGGCTCGGCGCTGCTGATGCAGACCCTGAACGCCACGGTGATCGTCAACGCCCTGCCCGCCATGGCCCGGACATTCGGGGTGGAGCCGCTCAGGCTGAACGTGGCGATCACGGTCTACATGCTATCGGCGGCGGTGTTCCTGCCGCTGTCGGCCTGGCTGGCCGATCGCTTCGGAGCGCGACGCGTCTTCCTGGCCTCCATCGTGCTCTACGCGGTGGGCTCGATGGCGTGCGGCTTCGCGCCGGGGTTCTGGTCGATGATCGCCGCCCGGTTCATCCAGGGCGCCGCCGGCGCCACCATGATGCCCGTGGGCCGCCTGATCCTGTTGCGCAGCACGCCGAAGTCCGAACTGGTCGGCGCACTGTCGGTGGTGACCATGCCGGCGCTGCTGGGGCCGGTGATCGGGCCGGTGGTCGGCGGCGCCATCGTCACCTTCGCCGACTGGCGCTGGATCTTCTTCATGAACCTGCCGATCGCGGCCGCCGGGCTGTTCCTCGTGCGCCGCTACATCCCCGAGGTGCGGGCCGAAGCCCCGACTCCGGTGGACATCCCCGGCATCCTGCTGACCGGCCTGGGCCTGGCGGCGCTGATCTTCGCCTTCGAGAGCCTGGGGGCCGAGGCCGTCTCGCCGTGGCGGGTCGCGGGCCTCCTCGCCCTGGGCGCGCTGAGCCTCGGCGCCTACGGCTGGCACGCGCGCCGGACGCCGCATGCGGTGGTCGACCTCTCGATCTTCCGCAAGCCCACGTTCAACGCCGCCACGGTCGGCGGCGCCTTCATGCGCACGGCCATCGGCGCCAATCCGTTCCTGCTGGCCATGCTGCTGCAGGTGTCGTTCGGACTGTCGGCGTTCGCCGCCGGGACCATGACCTTCATCTCCGCAGCCGGCGCCCTGGCCATGAAGACGGCCGCACCGCCGATCCTGCGCCGCTTCGGGTTCCGGACGGTGCTGCTGGTCAACGCCGTGATCGTCGGCGTCAGCTTCATGTCCTATGCGCTGTTCCGCCCCGAATGGCCGCACTGGGCGATCATGGCGATCCTGGGAATCGGGGGCTTCTTCCGCTCGCTCCAGTTCACCGCGCTGAACGGCATGGCCTACGCCGAAATCGACCCGCCCGAGATGAGCCGGGCGGCCACCACCTCGGCGATGGTCCAGCAACTGGTCCAGGCGGTGGGGATCGGGCTGGCAGCCAGCCTGCTGCACCTGCTGATGACGCTGCACGGCGAGACGCGGCTGACCGCCGAGGTGGTGGCCCCCGCATTCGTGGCGTGCGGCCTCTTCACCATGATCTCGATGCTGTGGTTCGTGCGGCTGTCGGCGGACGCCGGCGACGAGATGAACGGCCGCGCGCCGCCCCCGCCGAAGGCGGCCTGAAAGGAACCGCGAACGAACGCGAACGAACGCGAAAAAGGTCCGGGGCGAAGGTCAGCGGGTGGTGCTACAACGGCGCGTTCGCGTTCCTTCGCGTTCGTTCGCGGTTGAATCCCGCGCCTGCGGCGCGCTCGGGTCTAGCTAGGCCGCGTAGACCTGCGGCCTCAGCGGCAGGACGCGGACCGAGCGGCCGGCGCCGACGCCCTGCGGCAAGGTCGGGCCGTGGGCCTGGAACTCCACGTCGGCCTCGCCGACCCGACAGTCTATGCGCACGTCGGGGCCGCGCTGCGCCACGCCCTTCACCTGGGCCAGCAGGCCCGGCGCATCGGGCGCGCCGAACGACACCTCGTCGGGCCGGAAGAACACTTCGACCGCGCCCTGCGGCGCGCCGGCCGGCGCCTCGGACACCCAGTCGGCTACCTGGAGCCGCCCTTGCGCCACCACGCCCGGCATGCGGCAGGTCTGGCCCAGGAAGTCGAAGACGAAGGGATCTGCCGGGTTCTCGTAGACCTCGTTCGGCGTGCCGAGCTGGACCAGCTCCCCGTCCTTCAGGATCGCCACCCGGTCGGCGAGGTCGAGCGCCTCCTCCTGGTCGTGGGTGACGAAGACGGTGGTGACGCCGGCGCGGTCGTGCAGTTCGCGCAGCCATCGACGCAGCTCGCGGCGGACCTGGGCGTCGAGGGCGCCGAACGGCTCGTCCAGCAGCAGCATCCTGGGCTCGATGGCCAGCGCCCGGGCCAGCGCCACGCGCTGACGCTGACCGCCCGAGAGCTGGGAGGGATAGCGCTTGTCCAGGCCTTCGAGCTGGACGAGCTGGAGCAGGTTGTTCACCCGGTCGGCGATCTCGGACTTCGACGGACGCTCGGCGGCCTTTCGCACCGTGAGGCCGAAGGCGATGTTCTGGGCCACGGTCATGTGGCGGAACAGGGCGTAGTGCTGGAACACCATGCCCACGCGGCGGCGGCGCACGGGCAGCGCCAGGAAGTCCTCGCCGCCGAACCGCACCTCGCCGGAATCCGGCGTCTCCAGACCGGCCAGCACCCGCAGCAGGGTGGTCTTGCCCGAACCCGAGGGGCCGAGGAGCGCCAGGAATTCGCGTTCGCGCGCCTGAAGAGACACGCTCTTCAGCGCCGGGAACCGCCCGAACGCCTTGGAGACGCCTTTGATCTCGAGGGCCGTGGCGGCGCTAGTGTCGTCGGCTGGCCGAAAGTTCACCGGAATGACGCCATTCGAGGAAGGATTTGAGGACGAGGGTGACGAGGCCGAGGCCGGCCAGGACAGAGGCCGCCGCGAAAGCGCCGACGAATTCGTAGTCATTGTAGAGCACCTCGACGTGCAGCGGCAAAGTGGTCGTCTGGCCCCGGATGCTGCCGGAGACGACCGAGACCGCGCCGAACTCGCCCATCGCGCGGGCGTTGCAGAGCAGGACGCCGTAGAGCAGCGCCCAGCGGATATTGGGCAGGGTGACCCGCCGGAAGGTCGTCCAGCCCCCGGCGCCGAGGGTCAGCGCGGCGGCCTCCTCGTCGGCGCCCTGGTCCTGCATCAGCGGGATCAGTTCGCGGGCCACGAAGGGCAGCGTCACCAGCACCGTAGCCAGCACCAGGCCCGAGGTGGCGAAGATGATCTTGACGTTGTGCTCCATGAGCCAGGGGCCGAACCAACCCTGGGCGCCGAACAGCAGCACCCAGACGAGGCCCGAAACCACCGGCGACATCGAGAACGGCAGGTCGATGAAGGTGACAAGCAGGCTCTTTCCCCGGAACTCGAACCGCGCGATGGCCCACGCGGCGGCCACGCCGAACACCGCGTTCAGCGGCACCGAGATCGCGGCGACCAGCAGGGTCAGGCGGATCGCGGCCAGGGAATCGGGATGCGTCAGAGGCTCGAGATAGCGTCCCAGGCCCTGGCTGAGCGCCTGCTGGAACACCACCCCCAGCGGCAGCACGATCAGAAGTCCGAGCACGGCCAGCGCGCCCAGCAGCATCAGGGGCGCGAAGCCCGGCAGGCGGACGGCGGGGTTCATGCGCGGCCCCGCCGGGCCAGGAGAAGCTGGAGGCCGTTCACGGCCAGGAGCGCCCCGAACGAGATGACCAGCATGGCCAGACCCACGGCCGCGGCGCCGGCGTAGTCGTACTGCTCCAGCTTGATGACGATCAGCAGCGGGGCGATCTCGGACTTCAGGGGCATGTTGCCGGCGATGAAGATCACGCTGCCGTACTCGCCGACCGCCCGGGCGAAGGCCAGGCTGAAGCCCGAGATCAGCGCCGGCAGCACGGCCGGCAGGATCACGAGGGCGAACCGCTGGAGGTGCGTGGCGCCCAACGTCTGGGCCGCCTCCTCGACCTCGCGGTCCAGGTCCTGGAGGACGGGCTGCACCGTCCGCACCACGAACGGGAGGCCGATGAACATCAGCGCCAGATAGATCCCGACCGGCGTGTAGGCGACCTGGATCCCGGCGGCGGCCAGGGGCGCGCCCAGGGGACCGGTCGGCGCATAGAGCGCCGTGAGCGCGATACCGGCGACGGCCGTCGGCAGGGCGAAGGGCAGATCGACGATGGCGTCGACGATGCGTCGTCCGGGAAACTCGTAGCGGGTCAGCGTCCAGGCGACGAGCAGGCCGAGGGGCAGGTTCGTCAGGGCGGCCAGGGCCGCGGCGCCGAAGCTGAGTCGCAGCGCGGCCAGGACCCGGGGCTCGGTCAGGGTGGCCCAGACGCCGCCAACGCCGAGCTCCCACGGCCTCAGGATGAGGGCGGTGAGCGGGAGCACGACGATCAGGCCCAGCCAGGTGAGCGTCCAGCCCATGGCGAGCGGGAAGCCCGGCAGGATGCTGGGCTGCTTCCATCGGCGGCGCGACCGGGGCGGCGCGCTCGGCAGGGCGGCGGCGGTCATGGGCCGTCAGCGCCTGTAGATGCGGTCGAACACGCCGCCGTCGCTGAAATGCTCTGCCTGGGCCTTCTTCCAGCCGCCGAACTGTCCATCGATGGTGACGAGCGGCAGGTCGCGGAACTTCGTCCGGTACTTCGCCAGCGCCTGGGCGTTGCGCGGCCGGAAATGGTGCTTGCCGATGAGGTTCTGCGCCAGGGGGCTGTAGAGGAAGTTCAGATACCCCCGCGCCTGCACGCGCGTGCCGTTCCGATCGACGTTGCGGTCGACCAGCGCCACCGCCGGTTCGGCCAGGATGGACAGGCTGGGGTAGACGATGTCGAACTTCGCCCCGAACTCGTCGAGGGCAAGGTAGGCCTCGTTCTCCCACGCCAGCAGGACGTCCCCGATGCCGCGCTCGGCGAAGGTGGTGGTGGATCCGCGCGCGCCGGTGTCCAGGACGGGCACATTGCGGAACAGGCGGGTGAGGTAGGCCTCGGCGGACTGCGGCATCCCGCCTTTCTGGCGCAACGCCCAGGCGTAGGCGGCCAGGTAGTTCCAGCGCGCGCCGCCCGAGGTCTTCGGATTGGGCGTGATCACCTGTACGCCGGGGCGGACCAGATCGGCCCAGTCCCGGACGCCCTTCGGATTGCCCTTCCGCACCAGGAATACGATCGTCGAGGTGTAGGGCGCCGAGTTGTCGGGCAGGCGCGACTGCCAATTCCCGGGCAGCAGCTTCGCGCGCGCGGCGATCTCGTCGATGTCGTAGGCCAGGGCCAGGGTGACGACGTCCGCCGCCAGCCCGTCGATCACCGCCCGCGCCTGCCGACCCGAGCCCCCATGACTCTGATTGATCGTCAGCGTCTGGCCCGTGCGCCGCTTCCAATAGTCGACGTAAGCGGAGTTGACGTCCTTGTAGAGTTCGCGCGTGGGGTCGTAGCTGACGTTCAGCAGCGACACCGCCCTGCCCCGCTGTGCGAGAGCGGGAACGGGCGCGGCCGCCCCGGCGGCCAGAGCGCCGGTCATGAGCCAGCGGCGACTCCGGGGTGGATCGATCGACATGACGACGGCTCCCGCAGGTTCCGGAGAACATACCAGACAGGCCGCGCGGCCCAGACAGGCAACGCGGCGGGCGCGCCCCCGATCCGCGCGGGAGTGATAGATCATATTATTCCGATAAAATAACAGGGATTAAGCTGCAAGCGCGCGCAGATTTTCTGGCTCCGCATCCCCGCGGGCCCGCTTCCGGGAGGTGACGACGAGGAAGACGCCCGCACGGGGCACAGGCGCCTTCCACGTCCGACACCCGCCTCAGAACGCGGCCTTCAGAGTAAGGCCGTAAGTCCTCGGGTCGCCCGGCTGGCCGGCGATCAGGCCCGTGTTGCTGGGCCCTACGGCGAGCTGCTCGAAGTACTTCTCGTCGAAGGCGTTGCGCACCCAGCCGAAGACGTTGATCCCCTCCGGCGTGCGGAAACCGACCCGGAAGCTGGAGAGCGAATAGCCATCCACCCAGGTGTAGATCGACGGCGAGGCGTTGGACGAGAAGTTCGACCGGTAGCTGCCGTCGTAGCCCAGGTAGACCTCCCCTTCCCGCCCGAGGAATGTGCTCGGGAAGTTGGCTTCCGCGCCGAACGAGAAGCTCCACTTGGACACGCCCGGCAGGCGTTGTCCCGAGATGTCGCAGTTGGCGGGGCTGAGGCCTCCGGGCGTGCCGGGCGCGCTCGGCGTCTGGCCCGCGGCCACCGTCGTTCCGCCCGAAAGCTCCGGCGGGCACGGCGCATCGACGAACTTGCGGTAGGTGGCGTCGACGTAGGCGCCGTTCACATAGGCCGTGAACCGCTCGCTGGGCTGGACCGAGAAGTCGAACTCGAAGCCCTGGCTGCGAACCTTGCCGGCGTTGGCCAGATAGCCGCGCAGCACGCCGAGCTGACCGTTGGTCACCGTCGCCTGGTAGTCCTTGATGTCGGTGCGGTAGGCCGCGAGGTTGAGGGTGGCGCGCCGGTCCCAGAACTGGGTCTTCAGCCCGGCCTCGAAGTGGTCGACGTCCTCGGGCTTGATCGAGCCGGCCGCCAGGATGGGATTGCCCGCAGTATCGGTGGGCAGACCGTTCTGGTTGATGCCGCCGGTCTTGAAGGTCTTGGCGTAGGTCGCATAGCCCCGGATCTCTCGCGCGAACGCATAGCTGGCCGTCAGGTCGTAGCTGAAGTTCCAGTCGCTGAATTCGGGGGCGCTCACCTGCGGCGCGAAGACCCCGCGCTGCGCGACCTTGCGCGCATCGGTCTGACTGAACAGCACCGGAAGGCCCTGGCCGTCGAAGACGAGACGTTCGTAGTAGCCCTCCTTCTTGTCGTAGTTGAGCCGCACCCCCGGCTGGATGGTGAAGCGGTCGTTGACCTTCCAGCTCGCCTGTCCGAACAGCGCGAAGCTGGTGTTCTTCAGGAACTGGGTGTTGCGCGCCACCAGGCCGTCGAGGACGGTGGGATCGTTGGCCAGCGCGCTGGTCGGATTGATGTTCCAGCGGCTGGATGCGGGCCCGTGCTGTTCGGTTCCCTGGGTGTCGATCCGCTGCTTGAAGGCGAACGCCCCGACGACGACGTCCAGGCGCTCGCTGCCGTAGTTGTAGCGCAACTCCTGGGAATACTGATCCTGCTGGGACGGGTTCTGCGACTTCGTGACGATCGGCAGTCCGAGGAAGTCGCGGTCGTTCTCCGGCTTCCAGTCCCAGTAGCGCCAGGCGGTGACCGACGTCAGGGTTCCCGGACCGAGGTTCCACACCACCCGCACCGAGGCGCCGCCGATCTCGTTGCCGGCGTTCAGGTTGGCGTCCACATCGGTCAGCCGGTCGAACGGGTTGGTGCTGACGACGGTGTAGCCCTGGGCGGCGGCCAGGGCGGCGTACTGCCGGTTCAGCGGGCGCTGGGTGGCGCCGGTGCGGACGAAGATCTGGGCGCAGCACTCGGCGTCCTGCTTGTTGTAGTCGGCCGCCAGCGTGATCGCGAGGTCGTCGTTGGGCCGATAGAGGACCTGGCCTCGGAGGCCCAGGTTGTCCTGGCCGTTGGCCCACTGGCGACTGGTGATGTTGTAGATCGTACCCCGCCGCGTGGTGGTGGAGACGGCGAACCGCGCCGCGAGGGTGTCGCTCAGAGGACCGGAGACGGCCGCCTTGGCCTGCTTGAAGTCGAGGTTGCCGAACGACACTTCGGCCTTGGCCTCGAAGTCGAAGGTCGGCTGGTTGGTGGTGATGTTGACGGCGCCGGCCGTGGTGTTCTTGCCGTAGAGCGTGCCTTGCGGTCCCCGAAGCACCTCGATCCGCGAGACGTCGAGGAAGTCCAGCGTCGCACTGGCCACGCGGGCGTAATAGACGTCGTCCACATAGAAGCCGACGCCCTGCTCGAAGCCGTCGCTGGTCAGGCCGAACGGCACGCCCAGGCCGCGGATGTTCACCGCCGTGTTGCGCGGGTTGGACGAATAGTACTGGAGCGTCGGGGCGAGCTGCTGGAGGCGGCCGACGTTGAAGGCGCCCGTCGCATCGACCTTGTCGCCGGCCACCACCGACACCGCCAGCGGGACGTCCTGCACGGTCTCCTCGCGACGGCGCGCCGTGACCGTGATCTCCCCGACCGTCGTGGAGTCCGCGGCCTCGGCCACCGCGGCGACCACGGCGGCGTGGTTCTCCGCGGCGGGCGCCGCCGTCTGGGTCAGGGCCGTCGTCTGGGCCAGGGCAGTCGTCTGGGCCAGGGCGGCCGGCGCGGCGCTGCACAGCAAAGCCGAAAGGACGGCGGCCGGACGGGCGCGTCGAAGCGCAAGCGAAGTCATGCGGGATCCCCCTCGTTTTCAGAGGGGGACCTTTAGACCTCTTATTCCTATGGAATCAGTCTGAATAAGCTGGAAGCCGACGCAGTTTTCCTAAACCCCTACTCGGCGGCGAGCAGCGCCCGACCGGCGGTGAACGAAGTCTTGAGCGCCAGTTCGGCCTTGGCCTCCTCGTATTCGGCGGCGAGACGGGCGACGTATTCGGCCGTCGTCGGGGCTTCCTTCAGCGCTCCGATCCCCTGGCCACAGCCCCAGATGTCACGCCAGGCCTTGGCCTTCTGGTTGCCGCCCGAGCCGAAGTTCATCTTCGAGGGATCGGAATGCGGCAGGTCGTCGGGATCCAGGCCCGCCGCCACGATCGAGGGCCGCAGGTAGTTGCCGTGAACGCCCGTGAAGAGGTTCGTGTAGACGATGTCGTCGCCGGACGAGTCCACGATCATCTGCTTGTAGCCCGGGTCGGCGTTGGCCTCCTGGGTCGCGATGAACGCCGAGCCGATGTAGGCGAGGTCGGCGCCCATGGCCTGGGCGCCCAGGATCGCACGTCCGTTCGCGATCGAGCCCGACAGCGCCACCGGGCCATCGAACCACTCGCGGATCTCCTGGACCAGCGCGAACGGCGACAGCACCCCGGCATGCCCGCCGGCCCCGGCCGCCACGGTGATCAGGCCATCGGCCCCCTTCTCCACCGCCTTGCGGCCGAAGGTGGAGTTGATGACGTCGTGCAGCACCACGCCGCCCGAGGCGTGGACCGCCTTGTTCACGTCCTCGCGCGCGCCCAGCGAGGTGATGACCACCGGCGCCTTCCACTTGCAGGAGACTTCCAGGTCGTGCTCCAGCCGGTCGTTCGTCTTGTGGACGATGTGGTTGACCGCATAGGGGGCCGACGGCGTGTCGGGATGATCGCGGTCCCATTCCGCCAGTTCCTCGGTGATCCGGTGCAGCCACTCGTCCAGCAGCGAGGCCGGACGCGCGTTCAGCGCCGGAAACGACCCCACGATTCCCGCCTTGCACTGCGCGATCACCAGGTCCGGAACCGAGATGATGAACAGCGGCGAGCCGATCACCGGCAGGCGGAGACGATCACGCAGAACGGGCGGCAGAGCCATGGAGCGCATCCTCGAAAAAGGGGGAAGGAGTGTTCTATTTACGTTGTACGCAGACGATTGCGAGCGTCAAGCCGGTCTTGCCGGATCGTGACACCCTGGCGCGACGGAAGGCGATATCGTCACCAGCCGTTGCGAAATCACCCGCAAGTTGTTCTCTTCACGCAAAGGATGTGCTTTGGGGCTGTGATGGCGCAGGTCAGGGTCTTCTTCGCGACGAACAGGAACTACCAGGCCGGCAACAAGCTCCAGGCCTTCGGGCCGCGGTTCAATCCGGACGGGGTCGCCGCGCTGCGATTCGGCTATGCCGATTTCGAGGCCGGCGCCGGGGGGCCGAAGCTGACCGGGGTCACCGTCTACGCCGAACGCAAGACGGCGACGGGAATCAAGGGCGGGTCCGAGCGCTTCCTGGAGGATCTGCGCCGGCTGATGAGCGGCGAGAAGTCGGACACCCTCGTCTTCATCCACGGCTTCAACGTCAGCTTCACCGGCGCGCTGGAGGCCGGCGCACGGCTGGCGCAGGACGTCCGCGTCAACGGCGCCCCCGTGAACATCGTGGTCTTCAGCTGGCCGTCGGACGGCCAGGCGGTGCCGCTGATGTCGTACTACAGCGACCGGGAGGACGCCCGCGCGTCGGGGCCGGCGCTGGCCCGGACCTATCTGAAACTGTGCGACTACCTGGAGGAGCTGAACCAGCAGGCCTATTGCGAGCGGCGACTGCACCTGCTGGCGCACAGCATGGGCTGCTACGTCCTGCGCCAGGGGCTCCAGGCGGCGCTGGCCAAGGATCCGAAGGCGCTCACCCGCGTCTTCCACGAGATCATGCTGGCCGCGCCCGACGAGGACGACGACGCCTTCGAAACCGACACCAAGCTGCGGCTGCTGCCACGGCTGGGGCGGCAGGTGACGGTCTATTTCAACCCCGACGACCGGGCCCTGCTGGTTTCCGACAAGACCAAGTCCAACCCCGACCGCCTGGGCTCGGACGGCCCGCGCCTGATCGACCTGATCCCGAAGAAGATCGTGCTGGTGGACTGCCGGCACGTGGGCGGGCGCGGCGACCCGCTGGCGCGGCACAGCTACTATGTCCGCAGCCCGGCGATGGCGGCCGACATCGGCGCGGTGCTGAACGGGGCGGAGCCCGACGCCATCGGCAACCGCGAGTATGTGACCACCAAGCGCTTCTGGCGGCTGATCCAGGAGCTGTAGCGGCCCCTACTCTCCCCTTGCGTGAACTTGACGCCCGCGGGCGTGGAAGCGCATCTCGCCGCATGGCCGACATCGCCCGTCTCGACCCTGGAATCACGCCTGCCGGCGAGGACGCCTGGCGCGCCCTGGTGGCCAAGACGCTGGGCGACAAGCCGTTCGAGAGCCTGACCAAGGCCACCGTCGAAGGTCTCCCCATCGCGCCGCTGTACGCCGCCGCGCCCGCGCCCGCCGGCTTCCCCGTCCGCCCCTACGACGCCGAGCGGCCCTGGGACCTACGGACGCTTTCCGCCCACCCGGACCCGGCGCGCGTGAACGCCGAACTGCTGGCCGACCTCGAAGGCGGCGCCGCTTCGGTGATCGTGTCCGGACACGCGACCCCCGAGGCCCTGAGCCGCGCGCTGAAGGATGTGGTGGTCGAGCTCGCGCCGGTGGGCCTGGACGCCGGGTTCCTGGGCGCCAAGGCGGCCGACGCGCTGCACGCCGTCGCCAAGTCGTCGCCCGGCGCGAAGCTGAACCTGCATATGGACCCGCTGAGCGCCTTCGCCGCGGCGGGCGCCAGCCCCGGCCCCATCGAGAGCCATCTGGTCAGCGCCGCCACCGTGGGCGTGCGCCTCGCCCAGACCTATCCCCACGCCCAGCTCTTCCTGGCCTCGGGCCGGATCGCGCACGAGGCCGGCGGCGGCGAGGCGCTGGAGGTGGCGTTCGCGGGCTCGGCGGCCATCGCCTACGCCAAGGCCCTGGTCCGTGCGGGCCTGCCCGTGGGCGAGGCGTTCGGCCGGATCACCCTGGGCCTCGCCGCCGACGCCGACTACTTCGTGAGCCTCGCCAAGATGCGCGCCGCGCGGCAGGTGTTCGCACGCATCGCGACCGCCAGCGGGGCCGGCGCCACCGCGCGGATCGAGGCCCGCTCGTCGCGGCGGATGCTCACGGCCAAGGACCCCTGGACCAACATGATCCGCCTGACCGCCGCCGGCTTCGCCGCCGCGGCCGGAGGCGCCGACGCGGTGATCCTGGGCGCCTTCACCGACGCGCTGGGCCTGCCGACCGCCTTCGCACGACGCCAGAGCCGCAACGCCCAGCTCGTGCTGATGGAGGAAGGCGAGATCGGACGCGTGGCCGATCCCGCAGCCGGATCGGGCTATGTCGAGGCCCTGACCGACCAGATCGCCCGGGCGGCGTGGGCGAAACTCCAGGCCATCGAGGCCGCGGGCGGCCTGATCGCGGCGCTGGAAGCCGGCCTGATCGCCCGCGAGGTCGAGGCCGCGAACGCGGCGCGCGGCGCGCCCAAGATCCTGGGCGTCACCGCCTTCCCGCCCACCGAGGAGGCGCCGGTGGACGTCGATCCGGCGGCGCCGGCGACGCCGGACCCCGCCGACGCCCGCCTCCCCGGCCCCGACGGCCGGTGCGCGGCGCTGACGCCCGTGCGGCTGTCGGAAGCCTACGAGGCGGCGGGCGCATGATGCGCGGCTTCACTTTCAAGACCGCGGGCAAGACCGCGGGAGGGACTTCGAGATGAGCTTCCCCGACTTCTCGACCCTGCCGTTCGACGGCGATGTGGGCGTCTTCTCCCGGCCCTCGGGCGCGCCGTGGGCCACGCCCGAGGGCGTGGACGTCAAGCCGGCCTACGGACCCGACGACGCCGCGGCGTTCACGGCGCTGGGCGGCTACCCGGGACTGGCGCCGTTCGTGCGCGGCCCCTACCCCACCATGTACGCCACCAACCCGTGGACCATCCGCCAGTACGCGGGCTTCTCCACGGCCGAGGATTCCAACGCGTTCTACCGCCGCAACCTGGCGGCGGGTCAGATGGGCCTGTCCATCGCCTTCGATCTGGCCACCCACCGCGGGTACGACTCCGACCACCCGCGCGTGCCCGGCGACGTGGGCATGGCCGGCGTGGCCATCGACTCCATCCTCGACATGCGCACGCTGTTCGACGGCATCCCGCTCGACAAGATGAGCGTGTCGATGACGATGAACGGCGCCGTTCTGCCGGTGCTCGCGCTCTACATCGTGGCGGCCGAGGAACAGGGCGTGCCGCACGAGAAGCTGACCGGCACGATCCAGAACGACATCCTGAAGGAGTTCCTGGTCCGGAACACCTATATCTATCCGCCCGGCCCCTCGATGCGGATCATCGCCGACATCTTCGCCTACACCGCGAAGGAGATGCCGCGCTTCAACTCGATCTCGATCAGCGGCTACCACATGCAGGAAGCCGGGGCGACGCTGGACCTCGAGCTGGCCTACACCCTGGCCGACGGGATCGAGTACGTCCGCGCGGGCGTCGCCGCCGGCATGACGGTGGACAAGTTCGCGCCGCGCCTGTCGTTCTTCTGGTGCGCCGGCATGAACATGTTCATGGAGGTCGCCAAGCAACGGGCCGGCCGCCTGCTCTGGGCGAAGCTGATGAAGGAAACCTTCGACCCGCAGGACTCCCGCTCGCTCGCCCTGCGCGCCCACACCCAGACAAGCGGCTGGAGCCTGGCGGCCCAGGACGTGTTCAACAACGTGCCGCGCACGGCCATCGAGGCCATGGGCGCCACGGGCGGCCAGACCCAGAGCCTGCACACGAACTCGCTGGACGAAGCCCTGGCCCTGCCGACGGATTTCTCGGCGCGCATCGCCCGCAACACCCAGTTGTTCATCCAGATGGAAAGCGGCCAGACCCGCGTGGTCGATCCCTGGGGGGGCAGCTACTACGTCGAGCGCCTGACCGCCGACCTGGCCGAACGCGCGCTGGACCACATCGCCGAGGTCGAGGCCCTGGGCGGCATGACCAAGGCCATCGAGGCCGGCCTTCCCAAGCGCCGCATCGAAGAGGCGGCGGCCCGCACCCAGGCACGGATCGATTCCGGCAAGCAGTCGGTGGTGGGGGTGAACCGCTATCGCCCGGACGTGGAGGACGACATTCCGGTCCTCAAGGTGGACAACACCGCCGTCCGCAACGCCCAGATCGCCAAGCTGAACCGACTGAAGGCCGAGCGCGATCCCGACGCCCTCGCCGCGGCGCTGGACGCGCTGACCGCCGGGGCCGCCGGCAAGGCCAACCTGCTGGAGCTGTGCGTGGCCGCCGCGCGCGCCAAGGCGACCGTGGGCGAAATGTCGTACGCGATGGAGAAGGTGTTCGGCCGCCACAAGGCCAACGCCGACGCTGTGAAGGGCGTCTATCTGCGCGAGGCCGGCGCGACGCCCGCGGGCGAGCGCGCGAAGGCGATGGCCGAAGCCTTCGTCCAGGCCGACGGCCGGAAGCCGCGGATCATGGTGGCCAAGATGGGCCAGGACGGCCACGACCGGGGCCAGAAGGTGATCGCCTCGGGCTTCGCCGACCTGGGCTTCGACGTCGAGATCGGCGACCTGTTCCAGACGCCGGCCGAAGCCGCCGCCGAGGCGGTGGAAAAGGGCGTGAACGCCGTGGGCGCCAGCTCGCTGGCCGCCGGCCACCTGACCCTGGTGCCCGAACTGAAGTCGGAACTGGCCAAGCTGGGCCGGCCCGACATCCTGGTGTTCGTGGGCGGCGTGATTCCGCCCGAGGACTTCAAGGCTCTGGAAGACATGGGCGTCGCCGCCATCTTCCCGCCCGGCACCGTCGTCCCCGAGGCGGCCATCACCGTGCTGGACCGCCTGAACGAACAGCTCGGCTACGCGCAGGAACAGGCGGGGCGTTAGGTCGCCGGCGCGCGGCCAAGCCGATCACCCCCTCCATCGATCATGCGGAAGAACCGCATGCGGAGAATTCCGCGCGCGTCGGGGCTTTCGCGGCCTGAAACCGCCCTCGCCCGCCAAAGTGGCGACCAGGGCCGGAGGCCAGAGCGCACGAAAAAGGGCGTCCGCCGAAAGCTGAGCCCAACTCGTCGCGGTCAGGTCGGCTGGCGCAGGCTGCGCACGAACTCGACCAGCGCAGAGCGTGAGACCCCTCGCGGCAGGCCCGCATAGGCCTTCAGCAGTTCGAGCGCCCCGGGTTCGGCCAGAAGCGCGGCGACCTCGTCCACGGCGCCGCTGGACGGCGAAGTCTCTCCGAACATCTCCGCGACCGGAACGCCCAGGGTCTTTGCGATGCGTTGCAGCATCGACGCCGACACGCGGTTGGCCCCGCGTTCGTACTTCTGGATCTGCTGGAAGGTCACGCCGGCGGCTTCCGCCAGGGCTTGCTGCGACAAGCCCCGAACCTTTCGCAACAGCCTGATCCGCGCGCCGACCGCCACGTCGATCGGGTCCGCGGCGGCTTCTGGTTTGCTGGCCATGAGTAGTCTTGGATCTCCTTGGGGCGGATCTGCTCTATCGCGTCTGGCTCGCCGGGTCATCGGCTGGCGGAACAACGTTCTCCGCTCGCGTAGGCACATCCGAGATGACGTAACAAGCCTCAGCAATGGCAATACCCAAGGCCCTCCGAAGTGGACCAAACGCCGGCGCGTCCTGCTCGAGCTGGATCAATTCTTCCTCGTACGGAGCAAGAAGTTCGACGAGGTTTTGGGCCAGACGCTTGCCATGCTCTGAGTCTTGAATCATTCGCCCCCCCATAAATTCGAAACTCGACCATCGAAAACGGGAAAGCAAGCAACCCTGGCGGGCGCTTTCCAGAACGGCGATCATCCGGCGCACCCCGCCGGGAACTCACGGTGCGTCAGGGGGTTAGTCGACTCCGGCGGAACCCCGCGCCCCCAGACACAGCCACCTGGAGACAGTCGAGGCCGTTCGCCTCGTACCAATGCTCTTCGAGGCCTGCAAACCGCAAATTCTGACCGAAATGCCGCCAAAAGCGCGACTGCGCCGAGCGTTTCGATCGCGCCGGCGTCCGATCGGCGCGCGAGACGGCGCCGGGAGGTCTCAGCCTGTCGCCCGAGGCGCGGGGGAAACGGGCGCCACGGGGATGAGCAACGGCGGCGAAGCCGCGGTCGAGCGAGATGTAACCCCCATTTTGGGTGACATCGTCGAATCTGAAGACGTTCGACGCCCCCGAAGCGTCGGCCGCGGGGTCCGGAGGCGGCGCGGAGCGCAACCAGACCGGGCGCGAGGCTTCCTTCCGGGCCGGATGAACACCGTTGGGCAAGGAACCGTCCGGGGCGTGGAAGCATGAAAAAAAGGCCGCGCCCGGAGGCGCGGCCAGTTCATTAGGGAGGAAACGCCCAAAAGGGCAGGACCTTTCTGCGCCTTTGCTGCAATGCACGCAAGCCCCAATTTCACCTCAACATGAAATGTCGCCCGCAGGCCGCGCTCGGCGCGGCGGGAAAGGTGACCGAGGCGACGCCCGCCCCCAGACGGACAGCCATCGGAATTCACATTCATATATTTGTTTTATTTGATAAAATATACGGTCTCGACTTTCTCGGCAGGTGCGCGTCCCTGCGATCCGCGAGATCGTCCCGGGCAGTCGGACAACGGGGTGCGACCGGATGTTGCACCGCCAAATCGGCGGGCCGTCCGCGCCTCAACGGCCGCGTCGGACCAGTTCCTCCAGGCCCGCCGCGCACCAGACGTAGAGTCGTTCGCGGATGGCCTCCATGTCGGTGGAGCGACATAGCCCGTTCGAAAGCTGATCGATGCGACCGGTCTCGGACAACGTGAGCATCATCGCCCCGGTCAGGAACTGATACGCCCAGTAGAGGTCCTGCCGCTCGGCCCGCGGCAGGGCCAGCGCCAGGGTGTCGATGAGCTTGTGGACGACCGGATCGAAGAAGCGGTGCATGGTCTCGCCCCCCCAGGCCGGCGTGTTGTTCACCAGGGCGACGAGCCGAAAGTAGTTCCGCCAGCCCTCGTCGTTCGTGAGGGCGCGCTGGATGAGCGGATCGATGAACGCCTCGATGATCCCCTCCGCCGAGAGACGCCCGGCCTGAGATTCGGCGTAGGCGCGAAGGGCGTCGAGGCGTGCGGCGTTGAGGATCTCGGCCCGGCGGGCGAACACGCTCTCGAACAGCTCCCGCTTGGCGCCGAAGTAGTAGTGGATCAGCGCCGTATCGACGCCGGCTTCGGCGGCCACCTGCCTGACCGTCACGCCATAGAAGCCGTGCCGCGAGAACAGCGCCTCGGCCGCATCCAGGATGGACTCGCGCAGATCCGGCCCCTCCCCCTTGCGCCGCCGCCCCCGAACGCCTCCTGCCTGCCCGACCGTGCGCGCCATGACCTCCCCGCCGGTTACCGCCGCACCAGCTAGCATCATTCGCCGTCAAAGGCAGGCGGCGCAGGCGAGGACGCCTCGGCGCCGCGTCAGGCGCCGAATATCCAGTCGCCCGTCAGGCCGCTCATCGAAATGCCGACGAGGATCATCCGCGCGCCCCCGACGAGGCTGATCACGGTATCGGCGCCGTCCTGGCTCACGGTGTACTGGCTCCCCGGCGCGAGCATGACCCTGTCGCCCTCGGCGAGGTTGAAGTCGACGACGCGCTCGATCCCCGCCTCGGCGAAGATGTGGAAGATGTCGGCGCCGGCGCCGCCCGCCACCGTGTCGTCGCCGCGGTCGCCCGAAATGAAGTCGTTCCCGGCGCCGCCTGTCAGGGTGTCGTTCCCCTGCCCGCCGCGGAGCACGTCGTTCCCGGGTCCGCCGTCGAGCGTGTCGTCGCCCAGGTTGCCATAGACGAGGTCGTCGCCCTCGTCGCCGAACAGGCGGTCCTGGTCCTTGCCGCCCACGACCCAGTCGTCGCCCGGCCCGCCCGACGCGGTGTCGTCTCCCATGTTGCCGTTGATGTCGTCGAAGCCGGCGCCGCCCATCAGGCTGTCGTTACCTTCGTCGCCACGCAGATAGTTCGCGCCGTCGCCGCCGATCACAGTGTCGTTGCCGCCACCGCCGAACAGGCGATTGTCGCCTGCATCGCCGCGAAGACGGTCGGCATAGGGAGAGCCGACGAGGTTCTCGACCTCCGCCATCGTCTCGGAAGCCCCGTCCACCACGCGCGGCTGGTTGATCGTGACGTCGACCGGCCCGCGATCGGCGGAGTAATCGACGGTGTCGACGCCGGGACCTCCCCAGATATCATCTGCGCCGGCGCCGGGGATCAGCCAGTCGTCGCCCGAACCGCCGGCCAGTACATCGGCCCCATCTCCGCCGGACAGCGTGTCCGACCCCGCCCCGCCATACAGTTCGTCGGCCTCGGCGCCCCCGACGATGGAGTCGGCGCCCTGGCCGCCGGACAGATAGTCCGGCAGATGACCACCCTGAATCGTGTCGTCGCCCGGGCCCCCGAAGATCGCGATGAGTTCGATACTGGTGTAGACGCCCCCCGCAGCGGTCAGACTGGCGTAGCTCAGCGAAGCCGGCGCGGTCGTCGAATGGACGAACCAGAGTTCATCGTCACCCGCGCCGCCATCCACGGTGTCGGCGCCCGAACTGGTCACCAGGGTGTCGGCGCCATTGCCGCCGAACAGCCGGTTCGCCCCAGCCCCGGCGCTGAGGTAGTCGTCGCCATCCTCTCCGCGCAGCGTGTCGGCGCCGTTCATCCCCCAAAGCTCATCGTCACCGGCGCCGCCGAACAGCTCGTCGTCGCCGTTGTCGCCGTCGAGGATGTCGTCGCCGGCGCCGCCAAGGACGGTGTCGGCCCCGTCCCCCCCGGACACGGTGTCGTTGCCGGGACCGCCATCCACGGAGTCCGCACCGCCGCGGGCCATGATGTAGTCGTCGCCGGCGCCGCCCTGAATGCGGTCGGCGACGGCGACGCCGGCGAGCCGGTCGTTGGCGTCACCCCCGGCTTGGGTCAGCACCTTGTTCACCGGGTCCCACGACCAGGATGCGGCCTGGCTGCCGTCCGACCACGGCGGACCGTAGAGAAACTGGATGGCCTCGCGGTCCAGCGGTCCAATTCCGGTGACCTCGGAGGCGCCTGCCGTATAGCTCATGACCGTCTGGTCCGTGCTGTCGACAGAGCGGTCCAGCGTGATCGGCCCCTCGAACGGATGATCCAGGCCCAGAGCGTGGCCGATCTCGTGCAACAGGGTCTCGAAATCGGCGAAGCCGTAATCGAAGAACATGTCGCCGCCCCAGTCGTCCTCCCAGGCGCCGTCCGCGAAATCAAAGACCTGCGGGAAGTAGGCGAAGGCGGCGAAGTCGGTCAGCTGGGGTGGCGCGAGCGTGAAATCGTAGGACCCGAAACGAAGATCGCCCTGTCCGGGACCGACTTCAAAGAAGGTGACGCCGCTGGCGTCGGCCCAAATGGCGAGCGCGCGCCGCGCAAGCTCCTGCTCGCTCTCCGAGAAAGCCCGGAAGCTCGCCAGGAAGGCCGACGGCAGGCGGCCGCCTGCGGACGTGGCCGCGACCTGATCGAACGAGAATGTCAGGAAAACGGGCCGTCCAGCCACCTGAACGCCGTTCCAGGTGTACTGCGACAGCAGCGCTTCGAAAGTCGTGACAACCGGCACGGACGGTCCCCCTACGCAGGAATCGCCGGTTGGCCCCCGTTCGCCCCCGAGCTTGGCGATACTCCACCGGAAACCTCCGGCGGAGGCAAGTTCGCTCGCCGGTTGCGGGAAGAATTCCCAGGCCGTGTCGCGGGAGAGGTGTCGGGGCGGGCGGCCGCCCGCTGCGCCCGCTCAGACCGCGCGCGCGGTCGTCCTCCGGCGCCAGGCGTAGTAGGCCAGGCCGATCGCGAGCCAGACGGAAAGCAGGACGTAGGGCCGCCAGTCCGAACTGAAGCCCAGGGCCGCGATGACCAGGGCCGCCGCCATGCCCAGGACCGAGAGCGTCATCACCGTGCCCCGGCCGAAGCGCAGGCGGGCCTGGGCGTGCACGTCGGGGTGATCCCTGGCGACGTTGAAGGCGGCCAGGCACGAGCCCAGGTACTTCATCATGGTGGGGATGTTCACGGCGATCAGCAGGAACAGCAGGCTGGAGGGCAGCAGGAGGCCCGCCACCGAGGCGGCGAAGGCCACCATGATCGCCACGTGGGGCGTGCCGTACCGGGGATGGATCTTCCCCAGCGCCGCGGGGAGGACGCCCGAGCGGCCCATGGCGAACAGGAAGCGCGAAAAGACCAGGAAGACGGCGTTCATCGACTTGGTCAGGGCCAGCACCGCGGCCACCACGATGAGCGGCGTGGCCACGGGCCCCAGCGCCACCTTCGCTGCATCCAGCAGCGGCGCCTGACTGGCGGCCAGCGCTTCGGGGCCGACGAGGCTGAGCGCGGTGAACGAGATGGACAGATAGACCACGACGGTAAGCAGCAGCCCGAGCGCCAGCCCGAGCGGCACGGTGGTCTTGGGGTTGGCCACCTCCTCGCCGACCTCGGTGGCGGTCTCGATTCCCAGGAAGAGCTGGATCATCAGCGGAAGCGCCGCAAGGATCGGCAACCAGCCGCCGGACGCCGCCTCGACGAAGAGCTGCGGCTTCATGCTGGGCGCTCCGGCCGCCACGAAGACGGCGAACACCGCCAGCAGGCCCAGCATCAGGATGGTCTGGGCCCGCGCCGCGACGGCCACGCCGATGTAGTTGATCGCACAGACCGCAACGAAGAACGCGAGCATCACCGGCTTGGCCGGCAGCGGAATCACCATGCCGAGATAGTTCACCAGCACCTGGGCCAGGATGATCATCACCACCGCGTTCGACAGAACGCGCAGCCAGACGATCCCGAAGGCGATCAGCGGGTGGGTGAACTCGCGTTGCCATTCGTAGGACGCCGCGGTCTTCGGCACGGCCGAGGCCATGAACGCGTAGACGAGGCCGAACAGCACCATCGGGAGGGCCGCGATCCCCACGGCGATGAGGATGCCGTTCCCCCCGACCTGGGCGGCCGGCCCCAGCACCGAGAAGATGGCGGCGCCAATCGCCGTGCCGGCGCCCAACATGACGAGGTCGATGAGTTTGACCCCGTGGCGAAGCTGTTCGGTCATGTCGTCCCCCTCAGAACCGGCAGGCGGCCTCGGGCGCCGGCGGATCGTCCGTGTAGCAGCCGATCTTGTGAACCTTTTCGGCGCGCCGCACGGGCAGCTCGGACCGAGGCGGCTCGAGGGTCCGGATCGTCCGCGCGTCGCGCCTCGGAGCCGGCACGCTCAGGGCGCCTTCGAGACGGGCGGCGGCGGCGCGAAGGGCTTCACCGACAGGTGCTCGTAGATCTCGGCGGGATAGAAGGCCACGCCGCCCACCATGGTCATCCGCACCTTGCGGATGTCGCGGATATCGGCCGTGGGATCGCCGCCGATCAGGATGAAGTCGGCCAGCTTGCCGCGCTGGATCGTTCCCAGGTCACCATCGCGGCGGAAATAGCGCTCCGCATCGAGCGTGCCGATCCGCAGGGCCTTGGCCGCCGGGATACCAGCCTCGACGTAGAGCTCCATCTCGCGATGGGACGAGAAACCCGTCCCGTCGTCCGTTCCGGGCAGAAGCTGGACGCCGGCGTCGTCCAGCATCTTCACCACCTCGAGCACCTTCCGGAACCCGGCCTGGTAGTCGGCGTCGTCCCGAGGGCTGTTGATGGTGACGAAATTGCGCTTCCGGTAGCGCTGGTACCCGATCGGCGCATGATCGAGGTAGGGCGCGTCGCCCGCCTGCACTTCGCCCGAGCGCGACAGCATCAGGCGTTCGAGGATCATGGCGGTGGTGTCGAGCGCCGTTCCCCTCTCCTTCATCAGCCGCACCGTCGCCTGGACACGTTCCGACGAGAGGTCCAGGTCCTTGCCCCGGGCCATGCCGGTGAGGCGCAACGGCGTGCGCGTGTCCTCCTTCGGGTCCAGAATCCAGCCCAGCATGAGCTGGTTGATGTGGGCGATGTCGTCGTAGCCGTCGCGGATCACCCGGTCGGGCGACGAGAAGGCGGGGACGTGGCCGCTGACGCCCATGCCCAGCCGCTTGGCCTCGGCCGCCACCGGCGCCACCCAGTCTGGATTGAAGCTGTTGTAGATCTTGATCTGCCAGTAGCCATGGTCGGCGTACCAGCGGACGTGGTCCAGCGCCTGGGGCAGGCTGTCGGCGATGCGGCCGTTGCGCGCCGAGAACGGGCTGCGCCCCTCCAGGAAGCCGTTGCGCACGATCCGCGGGCCGATCAGCCGGCCGGTGCGCAGGCCCTCCATCATCTCCAGCAGCGCGTCGTTGTCGTTGCCCTGGTCCCGGACCGCCGTAACCCCGGCCGCGAGGTTGAAGAGGTTGGACGAGAAGCTGGAATGGGCGTGCATGTCGTGCAGGCCCGGCATCAGCACGCCGCCCTGCCCGTCGATCAGGGTTTCGCCCGGGCGCATGGGGGTCGACGCGCCCATCGGGGCCACGCCGGCGATGCGGTCCCGGAAGACCAACACTTCGGACGGGGCGCCCACGGTCATGCTCTCGGGGTCGTAGATGCGCACGTTGCGAATGCGGACCGGCCCGTCGAACCGGTGGGCCAGCGCCTTCGCCGCATCCTCGGCGCGCTGGATGGAGATTTCCCGCTGGAGCGCCTCGAGCCGCGGCGCATGGGCCTCGTAGCCCTCCCGGATCAGGCGCCCGCCGCCAGTGCCGAACAGCTCGCCCCGGGAATCGACGAGCACATAGTCGGGGCTGAGGTCGATGCCGGACAGCTCGTAGACCGTCAGCGAGACCGGCTCCTTGCCCTGTCCCCCCGGCAGGGTGATCTTCCGCACCTCCGTCAGGCGCATTTCGCCCGAGGGCAGGACCGGAAGCGTCCGGCCGGGCGCCTTCAGCAGGGCCTTCACATAGACGCCCAGCATCCACGGGCTGACGTCGTTGCCGATGTAGAGGATGGGCTTCGCCGCCGGCCGACGCCCTTGATCCGCCTGGCTCGTCCACTCGGCCTGGCCGTCGGTCCAGGCGAACCGCTCGCTGACCGGGCTGCCGAACAGCGACGATCCCTCGATGGTCCAGGAAACCGGCATGCCGGCCGCATCGAACCGGATCTGCTCCTTCGCCTTGGGCCCTCGCCCATTGTTGCTGACCGCGTAGTCGACCGATGCGGCGCGCCCCTCGTGCTCGGCGACCAGGTGGCCCACCTTTTCGCCGTTGGCCAGGACCGTGAACCTCTGCGTCGCCGCGGCCGCTGGCTGGGCCGTGGCGAGGGCCAGCGCGGCCAGGACGAAAGCGGCGCGGATGGGCATTCGGTCATCCCCAGGGTCAGTGGAGCAAGGTCAGGCTAGCAAGGGTCGGGCGAGCAAGGGTCGGGCGAGCAAGGGTCGGGCAAGCACGGACAAGACAGGTCGAGCTCGCAACATCGTACCTCGGCGCGGCGGCATTTCTATTCGATCTGCCGGATCGCCCCCCGAACCGCGACAAGTTCAATGCAGAGCGCGCGGACACGCCACATAGCCTATTCCCGCCCGGTGGCGGCCCTACGCCACAACGCAATGAAAATCCGCCACGGCCTCGCTAGCCTGAGGCGGCTCACGGAAAACGGGCTTACGGGAGACGACGATGGCGGGCTTCACCAAGCGCGACCTTCTGGCGGCGGGCGCCGTCGCCGCGGCCGGGGCGACGGCCCTGGCGCAGGCCCAGCCCGCGGCCTCGGCCACAGCGTCTTCGGCGCCCGTCGTGACCCGCCGCACCGGCGTCTTCAACGGCCGGAAGGTCGCCTACGCGGCCACGGTCGGCGAAACCCTGATCGCGGGCGCCGACGGCCAGCCCACGGCCCGGTTCGTCACCACATCCTATGTCGCCGAGAAGGCCGATCCCGCGAAGCGTCCGGTTCTCTTCGCGTTCAACGGCGGACCCAGTTCCTCGTCGGCGACCCTGCACATGCTGGCGCTCGGTCCCAAGCGCTACCGCGTCGCCCAGGACCCCAGGGCGCCGGCCCTGGGCCTCGAACTGGTGGACAACACCGAGACGGTGCTGGACGTGGCGGACATCGTCCTGATCGACCCGGCCGAGACCGGCTGGTCCCGGATCCTGCCGGCCGGAAAGCGGGACTATTTCTATTCGGTCGAGGGCGACGCCCGGTCCGTCTCGGACTTCGTGGTCGCCTGGTGCCGCGCCAACGGCCGCGAGGCCTCGCCGAAGTACGTGCTGGGCGAGAGCTACGGCACCCTGCGCGCCGCGCTCATGGCCGGCCAGTTGGCGGACCTCATGCCGCTGGAGGGCGTGTTCCTCTTCGGCCAGGCGGTCAATATGATCGAAACCAGCCAGCGGGCGAAGAACGTCCTGGCCTACGCCACCAACCTCACGGCGCTGGCCGCCGTCGCCGCCTATCACGGGCGCGCGCCGGCCTGGAAAGGCCGCCCCATCGAGGCGGCGGTCGACGAGTCCTACGCCTGGGGGATGGGCGAATACCTCCAGGCCCTGCTCCGCGGCCACGACCTGCCGGCCGCCGAGCGAAGGACGGTGGCGGACAAGCTTCAGGCGATGACGGGAATCGGCGCCGACTACTATCTGGCCAACGACCTGCAGATCACCAAGATCGCCTTCCTGCGCGAGCTGCTGAAGGGCGAGGATCAGCTCCTCGGCATGTACGACGCCCGCTACGCCGGTGCTGCGCCCGCGGCGGGCCAGCGGCCCCAGGACCCCTTCGGTCCGGTCATCGGACTCACCCGGCCGGCCATGCTGGCCCACTACCAGCAGAACCTCGGCGTCTCCCGTTCGCCCGACGACTACCGCAGCGGCGCGCCCGGAACCTCGGGCTGGGCGTGGGACGGCACGCTGGGGCCGGGCGGTCCGTTCCTCGACTACGACTACCAGGCGCGCATCGGCCCGGCTTTTCGGGCCAATCCCAAGTTCCGCCTGATGATCGGCACGGGCGTCTACGACCTGACCACCACCGTCGGCCCCGCCCGCTACATGGTGACCAAGAGCGACTGGCCGCGCGACCGGGTCTTCCAGCGCCAGTATGAAGGCGGACACATGGCCTACACCCACGAGCCCACGCTGAAGGCCTTCAACGCCGACATCCGCGCCTGGGTGACCGGCGGCGCGCCGCGGTAGAGGCCGGCATGCGACGCGCGCTCACCTCCGCCTTCACCCTGGCGCTGGCCTTCGCCACGCCGGCCCTGGCGCTGCCCACCGCGGAGCGCCCCGTCGTCACGCGGCACGAGATCCTCATCGGCGGCAAGCCGCTGCGCTACGAGGCCGAGACGGGACGCATCGCCATCCGCGACGCCGAGACCGGTCAGCCGCGCGGGTTCATGTTCTACATCGCCTACCGCGTCCCCGCGTCCGGCAAGCCGCGCCCCCTGGCGTTCGTCTGGAACGGCGGACCCGGCGCCAATTCGGCGACCCTGCACTTCGAGGTGGCCGGGCCGAAACGCGGCGAAGGCGCGCGCCTCGTGGACAACGCCGAGACCTGGCTCACCCACGCCGACCTCGTCTTCGTGGACCCCATCGGCACGGGGTTCAGCCGACCGGCCAGGGCCGAGGACGCCCAGGCATTCTACGGGACGCGTGGCGACGTGGCGTCGGTGACCGAGTTCGTCCGGTCCTGGCGGCTGCTCCACGGCGCCGAGGCCCAGCCGCTCTACCTGATCGGCGAGAGCTGGGGCGCCGGGCGCGCGGCCAATGTCGGCCACGCCCTGATGACGCGGGGCATTCCCGTGGCAGGCCTGGGCCTCGTCTCGGGCGGCACGGGCCTCTCCCGGCTGGGGGACGACGCGCCGGTCAGCCATCTGCGGATCGCGGGCTATGCCGCGACCGCGCTTCACCACGGCCGGCTGGCCCCCGACGTGGGGGCGACGCCCGAGGCGGTGCGCCGGACCGCCGAGGCCTGGGCGCGCGACGTCTACGGCCCCGCGCTGGCCCGGCGCGACAGCCTGACGACCGACGAGCGCGAGACCATCGCCGCCGGGCTCTCGCGCCTGATCGGCATCCCCATTGCGAGGATCGACCGCCAGACCCTGATCGTCACGCCGCGGCAGTTCCGCACCGAGCTCGTCCCCGGCAAGACGCTGAACGTCTTCGACATGCGCATCGCCGACGAGCCGCGCGTGTCCGCCCGGGACGCCATCCTCGCCTATCTGCGCGGCGACCTCGGCTATCGTACCGACCTCCCCTATGTCGGGCTCGAACCTCTTACCGACGGCTACCTGCCGGACGGCAAGGCGCCCCAGGGCGTGGGCGCGCGCTGGGACTACGCCACCGGCCCCGTCACCCCCGAGGAACGGCAGGCGGCTATCGCCGAGGCGGTACGGACGGGCGCCGGGCCGCCCAAGCTGGGGCCGCCGCTGCCCGCGACGGCCGAGGCGGCGGCGCTCGATCCGCAGCTGAGGGTGCTGGTGGCCTCTGGACTCTACGATTCGCTCGCCAACTGCGCCGGCGACGACGAGACCGCCCGAAACCTGCCGCCCGCTCTCAAGGCCGCCATGTCGTTCCGCTGCTACCCCGGCGGCCACATGATGTATCGGGAAGCGCCCGTCCGGGTGCAGTTCAGCAACGATATCCGTGCGCTTGTGAGCGGCCGGTAACCCTTCCCCAGGCCCTTGACACTGGCCGACGACGAGCAGTTAATGACCCTTGGTCATTAGGGTGATCGTCATGGGTAAGCCGCCTCGGCGGCGCCTCTCGCCCGAGGCGCGCCGGCTGGAGATCGTCGAAGCCGCCGAGAGGCTGCTCCAGGCCCACGGCGCCGATGTGAGGGTCGAAGATGTCGTCCGAGCGGCGGGGATCGCGAAGGGCACCTTCTTCCTCTACTTCCCGACATGGGATGACTTGCTAGAAACCGTGCGCGGTCGCCTGGTGTCCGAGTTCGACGTTACCCATCCCCTGCCCACCGAGGTCGAGAGCCCGGTGGACTGGCCCGGACTGGTGGACGCCCAGGCCATCGCCTTCATCGACTTCACGCTGTCACGACGCGGTTTCGGAGAGGCGATCTTCCATTCCGATTTCGCCGAACGGCGACCGCTGGCCGACAACGGCATTGCACGCATCGCGGCGATCATCCGCGCCGGCCAGGAAGCGAAATCCTTCGGTCCGGTCGATCCCGACGCCACGGCGCGCCTGCTCTTCGCCGCTACACACGAGACCGCTGACACCATCGCCGCAGGCGCCGGGCGCGAGGCGGCGATAGCCGCCTTGCTGAACCTGCTCCGGCGCACCCTCGCGCCGTGACCTAGAGGGAAGGACCCGAGATGAGCGAGACCCCCGCGATCATGAACCCCGTGAATATCCGATACATGGTCGGTGACGTACTGGCCTGCGTGGACTGGTACGTCCGTCACTTCGGCTTCCGCCAACTGCCCAACATCTCTCCCGTCTTCGCCGCGGTCGAACGCGGTCCGATCCGCCTGCTGCTGAGCGGCAAGGGCAGTTCCGCAGGTTACCCCATGCCGGACGGCCGCCAGCCCGAACCCGGCGGCTGGAACCGCTTCCAGATCATCGTCGGCGACATCGTCACCGAGGTTGAACGTCTACGCGCCGAGGGCGTGGCGTTCCGCAACGACATCGTCCGCGGCCCGGGCGGCGCACAGATCCTGGCGGAGGATCCGTCCGGCAATGTGGTGGAGCTGTTCCAGCCTGCGACCTTGGGCTGAAGCGCAGGCCAGTTCCGGACCGCACAGACAGCCCGGCACGATGGGTGATCGTCGCGTCTGCGAACGCCGGCAATTGCGAGAAATCTGTGAGGTTGGGGACGCCGGAGCCCCTAGTGGTCGGCGTCTCCTACTTCGCGTCGTACAGCGCCTTGACCGCCGCCAGATCCTGCACCACGTGCCCCAGGGATTTGTAGACGGTGATCTGGTCGGGCGACTGGCGGCCGGGGATGTCCCCGGCCAGCACCTGTCCGATCTCGCCCACGACGTGGTCGTCCCCCACCAGGCCGGCCTCCCTGGCTTTCAGAAACTCGGCCCCCTGGGCCAGCACGCCTTCGCGGCTGTCGGCGATGAAGCGGGAGACGGTGACCACGTCGTGGTCCACCTCGGTGGGCCCGGCGTAGCTGGAGCCCACCAAATTCAGGTGGGCGCCCGGCAATATCCAGCGACCGAGCAGGATCGGCTCCCGGGCGTTGGTGACCGTGCAGACGATCTCGGCCTCGGCGACACAGGTCTCAACATCCTTGGCGGCCACGGTGGCGACACCGGTTTCGGCGCCCATGCGCTCGGCGAAGGCGGCCGCCCGGCCGGGATCGCGGCCCCACACCGAGACCCGCGACAGACGCCGAACCTGGGCGATCGCGCGGATGTGGGTGGCCGCCTGCTCGCCGTACCCCAGGACGGCCAGCCGCGACGCCGCGGGCCGCGCCAGGGCGTCGGTCGCCACCGCACTGGCCGCGGCGGTGCGGATCGCCGTGATCTCTCCGGCGTGCGCGACGCAGACGGGAACCCCGGTCTCGCCGTCGAAGAGGACCACCACCCCCTGGTGCGACTGGAGTCCCTTGGAGAAGTTGTCGGGGAAGACGCTGATCAGCTTGGCGCCGAACACCGCGCGCTCACCCAGGGCGCCCGGCATGATCCCGAACATGCGGCCGTCGGCCAGCGGGATGATCGAGCGCAGAAGTTGCCGCGTCTCGCCGCGCGAGAACGCGATCATGGCCTGGCGGACCAGCGGGATGCAGACCTCGTAGGTCAGTTTCCGCGCGACCTCCTCGCGATCGATCACGCGCATTCCTGAGCCCTCTCATGCAGCCACGTCACGACCGCCAGGTCCTGGACCGCGTGGCCCAGGGACTTGTAGATCGTCACGTCCGAATCTGACGCACGACCGGCGATCTTCCCGGTCAGCACCGTGCCGATTTCGCCCGCGATGTGGTCGTCGCCGACCAGGCCGGCCGCCTTGGCGCGGAGGAACTCGCCGCCATGCGCCAGCACATGTTCCCGGTGATCCACGATGAAGCGCGCCACGGCCACCAGCGCGCCATCGATTTCGGCCTGGCCGGGCCCGCTGGACCCCACGACGTTCACATGGGTTCCGGGCGCGATCCACGCGCCCCGCACCACCGGGTCCGTCGCCGCGGTGACGGTGCAGACGACGTCCGCGCCGGACAGGACGCCGGGCAGATCGCCCGACGTCAGATCGTGTTCGCGGGCGAAGTCGGCCGTCCGCGCCGGATCGCGGCCCCAGACCCGAACCTCGTCGAAGTCGCGCACCTGCCGCAGGGCGGCGAAGTGGGCCTCGGCCTGCCGGCCGGTTCCGACGATGGCGAGGACACGCGCGTCCTTGCGCGCCAGGGCGTCGGTGGCGACGGCGCTGGCGGCGGCGGTGCGGATCGCCGTGACCTCTCCGGCGTCGGCCAGGGCCACAGGCGCGCCCGACCCGCCATCGAACAGCACGACCAGACCTTCGTGCGCCTTCCGGCCCTGGCCGTCATGAAACACGCTGACCAGCTTGGCGCCGAACGCCCCGCGCTCGGACAGGGCGGCGGGCATGATGGCGAACGTACGCCCCTCGCCCAGGCCGATGAAACTGCGCAGAAGCTGACGGACCCGGCCGTCCGAGAGCGCGATCATCGCCTCGCGCACCAGGGGGATGGCCGCCTCGCAGGTCAGACTCTCCCGCACGGCGGCGGCGTCGAACACGTTCAGGCCTGCGATGCTGGCGACCATATCGAACCCTCCGGCGATACTCCCCGCCCCTTCTCCGCCCCCGGGGGAAAACGGGAAACGGCGACGACGCGTGGGATGCGTCGTCGCCGCCTCTGCGCGCGATCCGGGGGGAAGGCCGCGCGGTTCAGAAGCTGGCGCGGAGGCCCACGAAGTACCGCCGCCCCAGGATGTCCCCATAGTTCCGCGTCGGGAACGAGGGCTCCTCGTCCGTGAGGTTCGTGACCCCGGCGCGGAAAGTGTAGTTGAGATAGTCGTACGAGGCCGACACGTTGTGTCGGATGTTCTCCTTGATCGTCGGCGTCGGGGTGTCCTCGATCGTCGAGGTGTAGGTCTGCTTCACCGGCGACAGGTAATTCATCGAGTAGCTGAAGCGGAACGGCCCCTTACGATAGCGCGCATCCAGCCGCATCGACAGGTCGGGCGACGGGCCGAAGTCGGGCGTGGACGAAGTGTTGTCGACCCGCGTGCGGTCCACGCCCGTCACCGAAATCTCGTACTTCTCGATCCGGGTGGCTTCGAGGTTCAGTTCCAGCTCGCCCAGGTCGCGATCGTCGAAATAGCGCCCGATCGGGAAGGTGTAGTTGATGTTGTACACCTCGCCGCGGAACGTGATCCGGCCGGCGTTGAACGTGGTGGAGCGCGCCGTCGCGGTGTTGCCGTCGGCGTCGCGGGTGAAGGTGGCGCAGATGTCGGCCGGCTGCGGCGCGCTGTCGTAGCAGGTCGCCATGAAGCTCTGCGGCGTGAAGGCCGACAGGCCGTCCTTCAGATCGACCTCGACCCGGTCGGCGACGATGGTCAGGCCCGGGATGAAGCTGGGCTGGAAGACGAAGCCGTAGGTCCAGGTCTTGGAGATCTCGTTGCGCAGATCGGGGTTGCCGCCCGAGGTGACGAGGGCGCGCGAGAAATTCTCGGACTGGTTCTGGAAGGTGGCCAGCGGACCGTAACCCGGGTTGGCCGCGAACAGAGCCTGGCAGTTCGCCAGACGCACGGCCGGGTTCGGGCCGCCGGCGATCCGGTCGGCGTCGCAGGGGTCGTTGCCCGAGTTGGCGAGCACAGTGCGCTGGGGCGCAAAGAGTTGGTCCAGGTTGGGCGCGCGGAAGTTACGGCTGCGCGAGGCCCGCAACGCGAAGCCCCGAACCACTTCCCAGCGACCGCCCACACCCCAGACGTCTTCCTTGCCGGCGATGGAGTTGTCGACGTAGCGATAGGCGCCGTTCAGTTCGACCGTACGGGCGAAGGGCAGCGAGAAGTCCCCGCCCAGGACCGGCACCAGGAGTTCGCCCGACAACTCGTCGGTGTTGTAGGCGCCGCCCGAGGCCAGGGTCGGCACCTGGGAACCGACCAGGCCCCGTTGCATCGACTGAAGCGGGACGAACTTGGCCTTCTCCTCACGGTGCTCATAGGCCAAGCTGAACTTCATCTTGCCGGCGGGCAAAGTGAACAGGTCACCCCCGAAGGTGGCGAGGAAATCGTCCTGGGTGTTGAGGTAGTCCTGACCGATCTGGGTGGTGGCGTAGAGGCGCGCCTCGGGGCTCACGTTGCCGACGCCGAACGGATTGATCGGGGCGCAGGCGAGGTCGTCGTTGGCCGTCGTGGCGTCGGCGTTGATGCCGCAGACGATCTGGCCCTGGGCGTTCCGGACCGCGTTGATCGCGTTGTTGAAGCGCGCCGTGTAGACGCCGTAGCCGCGAATCCTGCCGTCCGCCTCGGCGTGGCTGAACGAGAGGCTCCAGTAGAAGTTGCGGTCGCCGAGATCGAAGTCGCCGTCCAGCGAGACCAGCGCGCGAACCGTGTCGGTCTGGTAGTTCTGTTCGCGCGTCGGAAGCAGGTCGCTCCACCACTTGGACAACGAGAGCGGCGCGCCCGCCGGGCCGATCACGGCCAGGACGGCCGGCGACAGGTACGGGTTGGTGCGCGAGATCGAGATGGCTCCCGCGCCGCTGGCCGCGTTGTTCAGGACGGTGTTGCTGGCCTGGTTGCCATAGGGGTCGCGCGTCTCGACCCGCGCGAACAGCAGCTCGCCCGACAGCTTGACACGGTCGGTGATGTCATAGTGACCGATGACCGTGCCGCTCCAGCGCTCGACGCCGGCATAAAGTGCAGCAAGCTCCTGGTAGGGGTTTCCATCGCCGCCGCTGGTGAAAGGCGGCACGGCGTTGTTGAGCAGATTGCCGATGTCGTAGGGGACGAGGCCCGTGCCCGCGGCGTTGAACTGCTGCGGCACGCCGTTCACGCGGTAGATCGAACTGGCGAAGGGCGGACCCGGATTGAACAGGACGCCGTTGGCGTTGAAACTGACGAACCGCGTGTTGAGGTTCTCGGTGACGCCCGGGATGCCGTCGGCCGGACCGGTGTTGCGCGGGTTGGAGATCGTCACCCGGCCCAGGTTCGAGCGCGGGCGGTCGTAGTCGTAGAGCGGGCGCGTCTTGGACCATTCCACGTTCATCGCGACGTTCGCACGGTCGTCGAGGAAGTTGCGGCCCGCCGTGGCGCGCATGCTGTACTGCGGGTAGTCGTCGCGCGAGCTGATGCCGTACTGGGCGTCGAACTCGAGGCCCTCGAAGTCCTGCTTCAGGATGTAGTTCACGACCCCCGCGATGGCGTCCGAACCATAGACGGCCGCGCCGCCGGCCTGGGAGATATCCACGCGCTGGATCAGGCCCGTGGGAATGGTGTTGGTGTCGACGACGCGCTCACCCGCGCCGGCGCCGGCGCCGGCGCCGGCCGAGGTGGTCACGAACCGGCGTCCGTTCACCAGCGTGAGGGTGCGCCCCGCGCCGAGACCGAACAGGTTGGGGAACTGCTGCCCGTTGCCCGCCGCCGAACCGCTGCCGGCCGCCATCGAGAACTGGGGCATGTTGGCGGTGAGTTCGTTGATCGCCTGACCGGCCTGGATGAAGCCCCGATCGGTCAGGGTCTGGGCGTCGAGGACCGTCACCGGCGCGTCGGTGGTGGTCTCGGCCCGCCGGATGCGCGACCCGGTGACGACGATCTCGCCCACCTCGGAGGCGCCCGTCTCCGAAGCCTGAGCCATCGCCGGTTCGGCGCCGATCAGCATCAGCCCGCCGAGCACCGTCGACGCCAGCATCCGCCCGCGAATGGAATTGCCGCTCATCCTGTTCCCCCAGGTGTGACGTGAGCGCCGAAGCCGCGTTTACGCGTGTCCCCAGCCGGACCCCTGCCCTCTTCGAACGGTAGGACCGGCCCGCCGGTTTTTCTTTTCGTTCTTGGAACCGTAGTCCGGCCGACACAGATTGATCATGCAGCCTGTCGGAACCGGGCGCATGGCCAATGCGCCCCCGGCGCCACCCGTGGATCCCGAACCAGCAACGCGTCTCTGCCTTGACACAGGCTGGACGTGCAACCGCTATGCGCGGGCGCACCCTAAGGAGAGATTTCTATGCCCGCCCTGGACGCCATCGACATCAAAATACTGGAGATCATGCAGCGGGACGCGTCGCTGTCGACCGGCGAACTCGCAGAGCGGGTGGGGCTGTCGCAGTCGCCCTGCTGGCGGCGCATCCAGCGCCTGCGGGAGGAAGGCTACATCAAGGCGGTGGTGGCCGTGGTCGACCAGGAAAAGCTGGGCTTCAAGATGCAGATCTTCGCCCAGGTGAAGATGACCACCCTCACCGAACAGGAGCGAGCCCAGTTTTATAGGGCGATCAACAGCATACCTGAAATCCTCGAATGCTGGACCGTCTTCGGCGAGATGGACGCCATGATGAAGATCCTGGCGCCCGACGTGACCTGGTATCAGGACTTCATCTTCTCGGTGCTGCTGAAGCTGCCAGGCGTCGTGGACGTGCGCTCCATCGTGACGCTGTCGGCCCAGAAGAGCACGATGGCGGTGCCGCTCACCGCACGGCAGTTCCGATGAGGGTTGGATAAATCATTCGCCGCCGACCAGGCCGGACTTCAACTTCGGAAGGATAATTCGGCCGCCCCCCGCTAGCCTGCGCTCGGCAAGGAGCCTCGATGGACGTCACCCGCAGAGCCCTGGTCGCCGGCGCCGCCACAGTCCCGGCGGTCGCGCACGCCGCCTCGGCCGATGCCTCGGGAGTCACCGCGAAGCTGCCGGCGAAGGCGGCGTTCGCGAAGATGCCCTACGTCTATCTCGACTCCGGCTCCACCCATCCGATGCCCCTCGGCGCCAGGGCGGCGCTGGAGGAGTACCTGCGCTTCAAGACCCGTGACGCCACATGGACCGGCTACGACATGGGCGCCAAGGAACGCGCGGCGATCGAGGGCTTCGGCGCCCTGGTGGGCGCGGCGCCGGACGAACTCTGCCTCATCCAGTCCACGACCATGGGCGAGAATCTGGTGCTGGCGGCGCTGGGCGTCCCGCGCGGCGGCGGGCGGATCGTGACCGACGCCCTGCACTTCTTCGGCTCGTTCTACACCTACGGCGAACTGGCGAAGGCGGGGATGGACGTCGTCACCCTGCCGATGACCGGCGACGGACGGATCGAGATGGCCGCGCTGGAGGCGGCGGTGAACGCCCGCACGCGGCTGGTCGCGCTCAGCCACGTCTCGACCGTCAACGGCTTCGAGCACGACCTGAAGCGGGTGTGCGACATCGCCCACGCCCACGGCGCCCTCGTTTACGCCGATATCGTCCACGGCGCGGGCTCGACCCCGCTGGACCTGCGGGCGAGCGGCGTCGATTTCGCGGCCTGCTCGTCCTACAAGTGGCTGATGGGCGACTTCGGCCTGGCGTTCCTCTATGTGCGCCGCGAGGTCCGGGATCGGATCGAACGCCCCTGGTGGGGCTATCATCAGGTCGGCGGACGCTTTCAGACCCACCTCTACCCCTTTGATCCTCCAGGGGAACGTCCGGCGGACTATGGCCACGCCAAGGGCGCCGAGGGCCTGTTCGCCATGGGCACGACATCGTGGACGGGGGTCGTCCAGCTCGAACACAGCCTGGGCTTCATCCACGATCTGACCGTGCCGGCGATCCAGGCCTGGCGGCAGCCGATGGCCGACGCCATCCAGGGCGAGCTGCGTCGCCGCGGTTACCGCCCGCTCACGCCCGAGGGCAGCCGCACGCCCCTCGTCGCCTTCGCGCTGAAGGACGCCCGCGCCGGGCTGGCCGAGCCCCTGGCCAGGGCCGGCGTGCGGATGACCGTGGGCGCCAACCGCTTCCGCGTCTCGCTCTCGGTGTTCAACGACATGAACGATGTCGACCGGCTGCTCGAAGCCCTGCCCAAGGTTCCGCCCGCATGAAGACGGCCCTGTTCCTCGCCACAGTCGCCCTGGCTGGAGTCTCATTGGCCGTGCAGCCGGCCTTCGCCCAGACATCCCAGCCGGCGCAATCTCCTCCGACACAGGTCCCACCGTCACAGGCCGCACCGTCACAGGCTGCCGGCCCCTTCGCCATCCCGATGTCGCGGCCGACGCCGCCCGGCCCGGTCGAGCCCCTGGCCGCGCCGAAGCGGTTCACGGCCCAGCGCACGATCGCCGTGAAGGGCCAGAAGGTCGCCTACACCTCGATCGCCGGCGAGACCTACCTGTACAACCGCGCGGGCGACCCCATCGGCTCGCTGTTCTCGTTCACCTACCTCCGGGACGGGCCGCGCGACCCCAGACGGCCGGTGATGTTCGTGTTCAACGGCGGGCCGGGTTCGTCGTCGCTGTGGCTGCACATGGGCGTGGTGGGGCCGCGCCGCGTCGTCCTGGATCGCGAGGTGAACCCGTCCAACACGCCGCCCTTCGGCGTCGCCGACAACCCCTACAGCGTGCTGGACGTGGCCGACCTCGTGTTCATCGACCCTGTCGGCACCGGCTGGTCGCGCGTCGTGGGCAAAGGCTCCACCGCCGATTTCTGGGGCGTCGACGAAGACGCCGACACCGTGGCCCAGTTCATCGAGCTGTGGCTGACCGAACATGGCCGCTGGGGTTCGCCCAAGTTCGTCATGGGCGAGAGCTACGGCTCGATCCGGGCCGCCGTCCTGCCGCGGGCGCTGATGGGCGGGCCTCTGTATGTGGGCCTGATGCGCGGCGTCACCCTGAACGGCGTCGTGCTGCTGGGGACCACGCTGGGCGCGCGCGGCGCGTCCGGAGAGGCGGGCGGGGCCGAGGTGCGTCAGGCGCTGCAACTGCCCGCCCTGGCCGACACCGCCTGGTATCACGAGCGCATCGACCGCAGGGGCCGCAGCCTGGAGGCCTTCCACCAGGAGGTTCGGGCCTTCGCCCAGGGCGACTACGCCGAGGCGCTGAAGCGGGATCGCGCGGGCCAGCTCTCCGTCGCCGAGCGCGACGCGATGGCCGCACGCCTGGCCGGCTACACGGGCCTGGCGCCCGAGGTCTGGGCGAAGTCGCTGCGCCTCTCCGACGCCGAGTTCTCGCGCCGGCTGCTGGCCGACCGGGGCCTGCAGGTGGGCGTCTACGACAGCCGTTACACCCTGCCCCTGGCCGGGAGCGGCGGCGATCCGGTCGGCGACGATCCGGCGATGGGCCGCTATGTCCCGGGCTTCGTCGCCGCCTTCCACCAGATGGCGTCCGAGGACCTGAAGATCCGCATGGAGCGGCCCTACGGCGCCATCGTCTGGAAGGACCTGTTGCCCGCCTGGAACTGGAACCGGACGGGCGTGCCGCCGGGCCAGAGCTTCGCGACGGACCTGGCCGTCGCCATGCGTCGCAACGAGACGATGCGGGTTCTGGTGGCCTCGGGCTACTACGACCTCGCCACCCACACGGCGCCGGCCGAGTACGAGATTCAGCAGGCCGGCCTCCCCGCCGACCGCGTCATGCTGCGCCGCTATGCGTCGGGTCACATGCTCTACCTGGGCGACACCGCCGAAGCCTTCGCCGACGACGTCCGCACGCTGATCCGGGCGGCGTCGAAGTAGGTCGGGCCGGGGTCTTTGCAAGACCGGACGGGCCACCGTCGCGATTTAGGTGAGGTCAGCTTCGAGACCAGAAGGCGATGACGGTTCACGATCCTTAGGCGATCTTGAGTCGTTTGCTTGCTAGCGTCGGCGGGCTTCGCGATACGTAATGGATGAAGACTGTCGCTCTACAGTAGGCTGAAGCGCGCCTGAGGCGCGCAAAGAATTCTCTCATAGAAATGGAAAAGGCGAGAAAATTTTCGGATTTGGACGATAGTTGGGCAAATTTCCTCGTCGCCACAAGGCTCGTATTTGCCAAGCTCGGAGCGGGGGCGAAGGGCGATTCCACGAGTGAGGGATGGTTCGCACGCGTGCTCGGTGAGCAAAGATCAGACCCGCTGTTGAGCTTCGTATTGTATGCTCGCAACGCGGAGGAGCATGGTATCGAACGCTCTATAGAACACGCCTACGACATTCGGGTGGTTGAGGGCCTTAGGCTTGAAGTTGATGTAACCTTCGAGCCGAATGGAGATGTGACCTTCCGCAATACGCACGATCCCAGCGAGGTCATCTACTTTGCTCTGAAGGGCACCCCAAAGGCAATCACCGATAGCCGTTCGGGCCACACCTTTACGCCGCCGACGGAGCACCTGGGGTCGCTAATGCCCGACACGTCAATTTTCGGGATTGCCCATGCGGCAGTTGCTCACCTTGAGAGGCTTATTGGCGATGCAGGGCGGCTTCCTCAAAGGAAGTGAGCACGTGTCCGCTAGCGACCCTCAAGCGACGTCGGCGGAGTCCGCTGCCGACCGGGCGGTGAAAGTCGGCGCCCGATGTTGTTGCGTAAGCGCTGAGACCTCACAGCGCCGCGGGCGATGAAGCCCACTACGCGCCACGAACGCCCGCACCGCGTCGGTGAACCGCTTCAGGTTCTCTTCGCCCTCGTAGACGCCGTGCGGGCCGGCGAAGTAGGCGGCGGTGAGCTGGCCGGGCGGCACGCCCACCTGGTCCAGGGTGTAGCGGCCGGCGTAGGCCGGGGTGGTCAGGTCGTAGTAGCCGGCGGCCCAGAAGAGCCGCAGCGCGGGGTCGGCCCGCATCGCCTGGGCTAGGCCCTCGAAGGGGTTCAGCCCGCGCTCGTGCGTCCAGGCCGCGTTCACCGCGAAGTTCACACCGTAATACGGCCCGACGCCGGGGTATTTCAGCACCTCGGTCAGGTAGCGGCCGACCACCGGGCTCTCCACCGGCCCGATGGCGGCCGGCGACGGCGGGGGGCCGGCGGGCGCGCCGGCCGCGCGGCGGGGCACGACGCCCAGGGCCGGGTCGTCGATGGCCCCGTCCTGCCCCGGCTCCAGCGGCGCGGTGATAGTCACGTCCAGCAGGCCGGTGCGCAGCCCCCGATCCTTCAGAACGTTGAACATCCAGTCGTTCTTCGAAAGACGCAGGTTCTTCTCTTCGATGAGGTCGGCCGGCAGGCCCACCAGGGCCGACATACGCTCGGCGACGCGCCGGCGCTCGGCCGGCGGCAGGCTGGAACCCTGGATCAGGGCGCTGACGTAATCGGTGCGGGCGAACCGGACGGCGTCGTCGAAGTGCCGGTCCACCGTTCGGCCGGCGCGGTCGATCTTCCCGTGACTCCAGGCGCCGGCGGCCATGGTGGGCAGGCTGACCACATGAGGCATCTCGCGACCGGGGCTCTCGGCCGCCATGGCGATCAGCAGCACGCCGTCGAAGCGCAGATCGGGGTTCGCGCGGACGACCTGGGCGGCCCGCGTCGTGCCGTAGCTCTCGCCGGCCAGGAAGCGCGGCGAGGCCTCGCGGCCGTTCGCCTTCAACCAGGCGCGGATCACCTGCGCCGCCGCGACGGCGTCGCCCGAGGTGCTGTAGAGCGCCTTGGTGTCGGCGCCCGGCAGGGTGCGCGAGAAGCCCGTGCCGACGGGGTCGATGAACACCAGGTCCACGGCGTCCAGAGGGCTGGCGGGATTGGGCGCCCAGCCGCCGCTGGCCCGATCTCCCGGCGCGGCCTTGGGCCGGATGTAAGGGCCCATGGCGCTCATGTGCAGCGGCGAGGACGAGGCGCCGGGGCCGCCGTTGAACAGGAACATGACGGGCCGCCTCGCCCGGTCCCTCACCCCGTCGCGGACGTAGGCGATGGTGGTGGCCAGGCCCACGGGCCGCCCCTCGGTATCGTTCACCACCACTTCGGCGACGGTGGCCGTGTAGCGCAGCGACTGGCCGCCGAAGACCCCCGCGTTCCGGGTCGCCGAAATCCGGGGAACCGGCGCCGCCGTGGCAGGCTCTGTGGCCGACGCCTCGACGGTCGCCGCGCCGGCGATCTCCGCCGGAAGCGACAGGACGGCCGCTAGGGCGACGAGGAACAGCGGGCGCTTCATCGGCGGGATGGCTCCGGAGACGGGTCTGACGCGGCAAGCCTAGCCACACGCGCGCGAATTATCCTTTCGTTGTTGTGCAGCCGTCCGACGCCGCCGCCCGCCCCGTCCGCCGAGCCCCTCCCCTGCCGCATGAGTTATGCTCACCCCGAAAAGCAAGCGCATAGGGGCGGCGCATTTTCCCTCGTCAGGGGTCGAGATCGCAAAGAAACTCCGCCCACGGCGCCTAAGCTATAGAGGCTGCAGCACTTCGGCCGCGCGCGCATTGGGACCGCTACTTGAACAACGTCCAACATCCCGGCGCAGCGGAAGCGCGGCGTCGCGCCGGAGCCGATACCCTGTTCGACGCGGCCAGCTATTCCGACTGGGTCCGGGGCGCCGTGCGCCTTCGCGAAGCGGACCCCGACACCGCCATCCTCTTCGAGAGCACCATTTCGGAACCCACCGCCGATCTGATGGAGGTCGTTCGAGACGCCTTTTCCCTTCGCGTGTCGCCGCGATACGTCAGCGTCTTCGCCGACGGCAACCGCTACGCCGTCGAGGCGCTGGCGCATCGCTACGGCCTGTCGCCCGACGGACTGATCACGACGACCGGCGCCACCAGCGCTCTGGCCCTGGCCCTGAAGGCGCTCGCGAGTGACGGCGGGCATGTGCTGGTGGAACAGCCGGGCTTCGATATCCTGACCCGCAGCGCGCGGGACGCCGGCGCACAGGTCGAAGGCTTCCGACGCGCTGCGCCCACCTTCGCCCTGGATCTCGACGACCTGGCCCGGCGACTGACCCCACAGACCCGCGCGGTGCTCGTCACCAACCTCCACAACCCCAGCGGCGTCCTGCTCAGCCCCGCGGAGATCGCCGGGGCGGCCCAGGTGGCGGGACGCGTCGGCGCGGCGCTGATCGTGGACGAGGTCTACGCCGACTTCGCGACCCGCCCCGCCGGGCAGGGCGCCAGCGTTCCGCCGCAGCCGGCCGCCCGGCTGGCCGACAACATCGTCACGGTCTCCAGCCTGACCAAGGTCTTCGGCCTGTTCGCGCTGAAGTTCGGCTGGCTGGCCGCCGCGCCCGCCCTGGTGGCGCGCATCCGGGAGGCGGCGCCCGACGGCGACATGGGGGTCTCGAAGCTGACCCACGCGCTGGCCGCCCACGTCCTCGAGGCGCGCGAGGTGTTCGAGGCCCACTGGAAGCGGTCACTGGCGCAGACCCGGCCGCTGGTGGCCCGCCATGCCCAGGCCATGGCCGAGGCCGGCCTCATCGAGGGCGAACTGCCTCCGTACGGCTGCATGTTCTTCCCACGCGTCACCGGCGTCGACGACACCCGGGCTCTCTCCCGGAAGCTCTACGAACACCACGGCGTGCTGGTGACGCCCGGCGAATACTTCGATGCGCCCGGCCATCTGCGCATCGGCTTCGGAGCCGACGCCGCCTCGGTGGCCAAGGGCCTGGAACGCCTCGAGACGGCCCTGCGCGCCGACCGCTAGCGCCGCCGGTACTGCCGGGCTCCGAACAGGATCGAGCGCTGATCGTCGGTAAGCCCGGCCAGCCCGCCCTCGATCGTCTCCTTGCGCAGCTCTTCGCGCCCCACATCCATGCCGCGTCGCACCGCCGGCCTGGCGCCGATCTCGTCGGACCAGCGGGCGAGATTGACCCATTCGGTCCGACGCGTGTCGGCCTGGCGCAGGGTGTACGGATAGGTGGCGATATCGGCGATAGTGTAGGCGTCGCCCGCCAGAAAACGGCTCTCGGCCAGTCGCTCGTCCAGCACCCGCAGCAGGCGGTCCACCTCGTTGGCGTAGCGGGCGATGGCGTAGGGGTGCTTCTCTTCGGCGTAGAAACTGAAGTGCGCGTTCTGGCCGAACATCGGGCCGACGCCCGACATCTGGAACATCAGCCACTGATGGCAGACGGCGCGCGCTCTCGGTTCCACGGGCAGGAACCGGCCGCGCGTCTCCGCCAGGTGCCAGAGGATCGCTCCGGACTCCCAGAGCACCAGTTCGCCGCCGGGCGCATCGGGATCGACGATGACCGGCATCTTGTTGTTGGGGTTCAGCGCCAGAAACCCAGGCTCGAACTGGTCGCCCGCCAGGATGTCCACGCCACGATAGGCGTAGGACAGTTCCAGCTCTTCGAGCAGGATCGCGACCTTGCGGCCGTTGGGCGTCGGCCCGCCGTAGAAGGTGATCACGGCGCGGCCTCCTGTTCGATCTCGCGGGCGAGATTGGCGCTGATGCGATCGAGCACCCGGAGCGTCGTGCGCAGGTCCTCCGGCGAAATCCCGGCCGAGGCGGCCTCGTTGATCCTCTGCGCCATCGGCACGAGATCCTCCTTCAGCCGCCGTCCGCGGGGCGTCAGGAAGATGTGCAGCTTGCGCCCGTCGGCGGGATCGCGCTCGCGGCGCACGAGGCCCGCACGGGCCATGGCGTTCAGGGTCGTGACCGCCGTGGGGGCCGTCACGTTGTTGAGCTGCGACAGCCGCGCCTGGGTGACGCCGCTTTCCTGCCAGAGCGCCCGCAGGAAGCCCCAGAAGCCGGACGACAGGCCATGCCGGGCCAGGCGGGCGTTCAGCAACCGGTCGAAGGCGCGGTGGCAGCGTCGCACCTGGAAACCCAGGCTTTCTTCGGAGGCGAGGTCCACGGCCGCCTCAGATCTTGAACGCTTCGAAGGTCTCGGGCGCGAACAGCTCCTCCACCTGCAGGCGGCGCTTCGACAGACCCTGCTCGTGGTGGTAGCGCAGGAAGGTGTCCAGCACCGCACGGTTCTCCTGCACGCCATAGGGCCACCAGTCGGCGCCCAGTTCGGTCACCGCCTCCTCCACCGCCGCGACCTGCCAGGGCAGCATGGAGATCATCGCCGAGGTGACCCGCAGGTTTTCGTAGGCGACCTTCTGGGCTTCGACGAAGGCCTTGTAGAGCGAGCGCGCGATCCAGCGGTTCTCGAGATAGACGTCCCGCCGCAGGGCGATGACGTGCATGATCGGGAACAGGCCCGTGCGCTGGTAGTAGGCCTTCTCCACGGGCACGAAATCCGGGAACAGGCGGCTCACGTCGTCGGGGCGCGAATAGAAGGTCGAAGGCGTCCGGGCGGTGTGCAGCGCGTCGATCTCGCCTTCGGCCAGCATGGCCGACAGGGTCTTGTCGGCCGGAATGGGGGTCACGCGGAACTGCGACGGCAGGTCCAGCTTCAGTTTCTCGTCGCGGCCGGGCTCCTCCTCGCCGCCCGTGAAGTACTCAACGCTGGCGGGATCGACACCGTACTCGTCGGCCAGGATGCCTCGGATCCAGACCGGCGCCGTCATCTGGTACTCGGGGACACCGATCCGCTTGCCGACCAGATCCTTCGGCTCGCGGATGCCGCTCTTCGCCGAGACGAAGATGCAGGAGTGGCGGAAGAACCGCGACGGGAACACCGGGATGGCGATGAACGCGGGATCGTCGCGCAGCAGCGAGACACAGTACGAAGAGAGCGACATCTCCGAGGCGTCGAACTCGCGGCCGCGCAGCATGCGGAAGAAGGTCTCCTCCACCTCCAGCGGCAGCAGGTTGAGGTCTATCCCTTCGGGACGGACCCGGCCGTCGGCCAGGGCGCGGGTGCGGTCGTAGTCCCAGCAGGCCAGGGTCAGGCGCAGTCGGCTCAAGGTTCGTCTCCCCCATGTGGCAGGAGGACGTCGCGGCCCTCCCGGCTCGATTCCAGAATGGCCAGGCAGGCGGCCAGGTTGGCCTGGCCCCACGCGCCGTCGTGGGTGGCCGGGCGGCCCTCGACCACCGCGGCCCAGACCTCGTCGACGACACCCTGGCGCGGCGCCTCGGCCGGCGGCAGGTCGATCACCTCGCGCGCGTCGCCGTAAACCTCGATCGCGGTGGCGGTGGGCCGCAGGTCGGCGCCCTCGCAACTCGCCAGCACGAAGCCGAAATGTTCGTGCCCCACCCGTTCGGGTTCCGCCGCAGCTCCCGAACCGTAGGCGCGCAGGCGCTTCAGCTCGGCCTCGTCACCGCTGCCGGTCAGGCGGCGGCGGGCGGCGCCATAGTCGTCGGGCGAGCGACGCTGGCCCAGCTCGCCCACCCAGCCCACGAGAGCGTCGGTGTCGAAGCGGCCATATCCGGAATAGACGAGGCTGGCCGAAACGCCGTTCGCAAAGGTCAGAAGGGCCTGGTAGGCGCCCTCGGCGCGGCGCTCGGGGTCCCAACCCAGGGCCTGGGCGCGCACCTTCGCCACCGGCGCGCCCGCCAGGCGGCGGGCCACGTCAACCTGGTGCGCCGCCTGGCTGAAGACCACGCCCCCGCCGGCCGCCGGATCCAGTTCCTCGGGCCGCCGGGGACGGTACATGAAGTCGGTGAAATTCATGAGGGTCAGCATCCGCAGCGCGCCGAAGCGGCCGGTCCGGATCAGCTCGGCGGCCCGGACGACGGGCGCGTCATAGCCGTGGCTGGGGCCGACCAGCAGGCGGACGCCCGCCTGGGCGGCGGCGGCGCGCATGGTGCGGCAGTCGGCCAGGGTCAGGGCCATGGGCTTCTCGACAAGCACGTGCTTGCCCGCCCGCGCGGCGGCGGTCGCATGGTCCACGTGCAGGCCGTGCGGCGAGGCGACGTAGACCACATCGACCTCGGGATCGGCGCACAGATCGGCCGCGGTCTCGTAGGCGCGTCCGGCGAACTCGGCCTCGAAGGCGGCGCGGGCCTCGGGCCGGGGATCGGCGGCGGCGACGAGGCGGACGCGCGGGTCCTTCAGGAACATCGGCCGGGTCAGCACGAATCCACGCGACAGGCCGATGACCCCGAAACGGAGGATGCGGTCGGTCATGCTGCTCCCGTCACGTGTCCGGGGCCGCACTGGACTCCGCGGCCTCCGGAAGGTAATTACTTCGATATCTAAGTCTTTTCAACGACGCCCCCAAGAGCGCCCGGAACCGCCCATGAGACCCGCCGACAACGACCTCCTGTGCCGCGTGGAAGGTGAGGCCCCGATGGGCCGGATCATGCGCCAGCACTGGCTTCCCGCCTGCATGTCCGAAGAAGTCGAGGCTGACGGCGCGCCGGTGAAGAGCCGCCTGCTGGGCGTCGACCTGGTGGTCTTCCGCGACACCCGCGGGCGCGTGGGCGTGCTGGACGAGAAGTGCCCCCACCGCGGCGCTTCGCTGGTCTTCGGCCGCAACGAGGACTGCGGCCTGCGCTGTCTCTATCACGGGTGGAAGTTCGCCACCGACGGCGAGATCGTGGACATGTCGTCCGAGCCACCCGACAGCCGCATGCGCAACCTGCGCGCCAGGGCCTATCCGACACACGAGGCGGGCGGCTTCGTCTGGGTGTGGATGGGCGAAGCGGACGCCGTCCGGCCGTTCGAGACGCCGGCCTGGGCGCCCGAGCCCGACACGAAGGTCTCGATCGTGAAGATGCATGCGGCCTGCAACTGGGCCCAGGTGCTGGAAGGCGCGATCGATTCCGCCCACTCTTCGAGCCTGCACTCCACCAATATGCCGACCGCGGAGGTCGAAGGCTCGACCGCCACCGAGACCGCGTGGCTCCGGCCGTCGAACGACAAGGCGCCGCGCCTCGAGGCCGAGGTCACCGACTACGGCTTCCACTATGCGGCGATCCGCCGGCCGATCGTGAATCCGGAGACGCACGTCTACATCCGCACCACGGTGTTCATCGCTCCGTTCACGGTGCTGATCCCGCCGAACGACAAATACAACCTGGCCCAGATGCTGGTGCCGATCGATGACGTGAACTGCATGTTCTACTGGGTGGCCTGGCATCCCACGAAGGGGATCAGCCAGGACAGCTGGCGGACGTTCTGCGCCGCGGTGCCCGGCGTCGACCTGAACGCCGACTGGACAAAGGTCCGCAACCTGGAGAACGGCTACCTTCAGGATCGCGAGGCCATGCGGGCCGGGGACTTCACCGGCATCCACGGCATCCCGGCGCAGGACATGGCGATGTGGGAGACCATGGGCCCGATCGCCGACCGCTCGGCGGACCACCTGGGTTCTTCCGACGTGGCCATCGTGCAGTTCCGACGCCAGATGGTCGCCGCCGCCAAGGCCGTCCAGAAGGGCGAACCGGCCATCGGAACGACGGCGTCGGTCCGCCAGGTGGACCTGGCCTCCTTCGAGGGGGTGGTGACGCGGGAATCGGACTGGCGCACCTTCACCACCCGGAACGCCCGCAGCCGGCAGGCGGCGGAGTAGTCCCCTCATCTCAGCGCGGCGATCCGCTTCGCCGCCGGCTTCAGCGCCAGCGCCATGAGCACGACGCCCGTGGTGACGGCGATGGCCGTGGTGAGCGCCAGCGACTTGCCGATTCCCTGCGGCCCGCCAAACAGGTTCTCGGTCATCCAGGCGGTCCATGTGGGCGCAAGGCCCAGGCCGACCATGTTGGCGATGGTGAGGTAGAGCGCGGCCACCTGGCCCCGCATGCGGTTCGGCGTCATCGACTGGACCGCGGCGGCCTGGAGCCCCCCGTAGACGCTGCCGAAGTACATGGCCACGATGAACAGCACCGCCGCCACGATCGGCGAGGGCGACAGGTAGGCCCCCACGAAGAGCGGAGCCTGGATGATCGCGCCCCACATGGAGACGCGAATCGGCGCGTCCAGCTTGCCCGAGCGTGAAATCCAGTCCGAGATCACGCCGCCCGAAAGGACTCCCAGGGTGCCGAAGACCCCCAGCGCCAGGGCGAAGATCACGCCCACCTCGGCCGGATCGTAGCCGTGGACCCGCATGAAATAGGCCGGTCCCCAGACGTTGAAGGCGTAGCCCCCGATCACCACCGCCGAAAAGCCCGCGAACACCGGGCCGTAGGCGCCCCGGTTCTCCCAGACATAGGCGATCACCTCGCGCACCGGCGGGGCGGCCGAGGCGGCCCCGGACTTTTCGAGGCGGCGCGGCGGCTCGCGCACGGTCAGCAGGACGAGGAGCGCCACGAGCAGGCCGGGGAAGCCCACGATGAAGAACGGGACCTTCCAGGCCTCGACCTGCCCGACCACCGGCAGCACCGGCGCGGCGGCGGCGGCCCACTGGACCACGACGCCCCCCACCAGCATGGCGAGGCCGCCGCCGAGGGTGACGCCGCAGTAGTAGACGCCCATCGCGAGGCCCAGCTTCTGGGGCGAGAAATAGTCGGGGATGATCGAGTAGGCCGCCGGCGAGAGCGTCGCCTCCCCCACCCCCACAGCCATACGTGCGGCGAACAGACGCCAGAAGCTGTTGGCGAGACCGCAGGCTACCGTCGCCAGGCTCCAGAGCGCGATGCCCAGGGCGATGAGGTTGCGGCGGCCGCGCGTGTCGACCCATCGCCCGAAGGGCAGGCCCAGCAAGGTGTAGAACGCCGCGAAGGCGAAGCCGATCAGGAGGCTTATCTGCGTCTCGGACAGGCCGAGGTCGGCGCGGATCGGGTCGATCACCAGGCTCAGGAGCACGCGGTCGATGAACGAGAACATGTAGGCCAGCATCAACACGCCGACCACATAGAAGCCGTACGCCTCGCTTGGGGCCCAGGGCGCATCGTCGGCTTCGGACTCCGCCGACGACTGTCCGGTCAAGGCCTCTTCGCTCATCGTGAACTCCCTCCCCCGCTCATATGATTAGATGTCGAAGTGATTTGCCGGCGCCTTCGGGCGAAGTGTCAACGCTTTTGACAAAGCCGGGGAACCGGCCCACTGAAACCGGAGGGACACCGTGGGGCGGGCGTAGGTGGCGTCAGAGGAAAATTCGAAGCCGCTCCTGCTCTCGCTGTTGCAGGCCTTCTACTGGTGCGACGAGAGCCTGCAGAACTACTTCCGGGCCCGGGGCTGGCCGAAGGTGACCCGCCCGCAGTCGATGGTGATGGCCCACATCGTCCTCGGCGTGAATCGTCCTTCCGAGATCGCGCGGAACATGGGCGTCAGCCGCCAGGCGATCCACGCCACAATCAACCAGATGATCGAACTGGGCATCGTATCGCTCGCGGACGATCCCACCAACCGACGGGTCAAGATCGTCACGCCGACCAACCTGGGCGAAACGATGCACATCGACGCCCAGCAGGCGATCCGCATGCAGACCGAGGAGCTGGCGCGCCGCCTCGGAGAGGACGACCTGCGCCAGATGTCGCGCGTCCTGGGGCGGGACTGGGGCCCACCGCTGCTGTTCGATCCGCCGCTGTCGGGCTCGGACGCCTGACACCGCATCTCGGACGGCGGGAGCGGGACGGACAAAAATTTGGCCGCGGACCGACAAAAATTATCGGGGTGACTCGGGCGCGAGCCGCGCCTTCTCCTTTCCCACCCGCCAACGATACGGCCGCCGGGCCGACACACAGCGAAGGACGAACACATGCCCGAACTCCGCCAGGTTCCCCGCTCCGAAGTGACCGCAGAGGTGATCCACCGTTATTATGACCGCCTGTTCGGAGAGGGCCGCGATCCGGTGGCGAACCCGGGCACGGCGACCGGAACCCCCGGCGACTGGTGGACCATCTTCGCCCTCTGTCCCGACATCTTCCAGCATGCCGTCGACGGCTTCGCGGTCTATCGCCATCCCGACCGCAAGATCGACCCGGTGCTGCGCGAACTGGGCCAGACCCGCGCCGGCTGGGTGAAGGGCAGCCAGTTCGTCTTCTCCCAGCACTGCAAGTCGCTGCGGGGCCTGGGGGTCTCGGAGGAGAAGATCGCCGCGGTGCCGCACTGGACGGTCTCGGACGTGTTCGACGACAAGGAACGCGCGGTGCTGGCCTACGCCGACTGCCTGACCGCGGGCGACGGCCGCACGCCGTCGGCGGTGTTCGACAAGCTGAAGACCTTCTGGAGCGACGAGGAGATCTTCGAGTTCACCTACATCACCACGCTGTACGCCATGCACGCCGTGATCACGCGGGCGCTGCGCATGGAGTACGACAACCGCGAGGAGCCGATCGTCGAGATCGCCGCGCCCGAGAGTTTCAACGCCGGCGACTTCCTGGGCGGCGCTCGCCGCAGCTGATAGTCACATCGTCAACAAAGTTGACGCTTAGAACCCTAACAACGTAAGTTTTCCGCAAGGGAGGATCGCAATGGCGAAGACCAACAGCGAGTTCGAGATCCGCGGCGTGAACCATCTGGCCCTGGTCTGCAAGGACATGGCCGAGACGGTGAAGTTCTACCGCGACATCCTGGGGATGCCCCTGACCAAGACCATCGACCTGCCCCGCGACCTGGGGCAGCACTTCTTCTTCGACATCGGCAACGGCGACAGCCTGGCGTTCTTCTGGTTCAAGCACGCGCCGCCGGCCCAACCGGGTCACGCCGCGCCCAGCGCGCTCCCGACCCAGGGCGACTTCATGAGCGCGCATGGGTCGATGAACCACATCGCCTTCGACGTGCCCGCCGAGAAGTTCGACGACTACGTGCGGAAGTTGCAGGACAAGGGGATCACCGTCTCTCCCATCCTCAACCACGACAATTCCCCGAGCGGCTCGAGCGCCGAGGTGACCGACGACGTCTTCGTGCGCTCGGTCTACTTCTTCGATCCCGACGGCGTGTGCCTGGAGTTCGCCTCCTGGGTGGGCAAGCCGTTCGACGACGACGACGTGGCCCATGCGCCGATGAAGGCCGACGGCGTGCGGGACGAAAGCGTGATCACCCCGCTGGCCAAGCGCCGCAAACTGCAGCCCGCTGAATAGAGCGGACGACCGACAGGGAGGACTTGAGGATGGATGACGCCGCGATGCGCGCGTTCGCCAAGCGCTTCTTCGACGCCATCGAGCAGGGCGACGTCGAGACCGTGGGCGACAGCTACACGCCCGATGTCGAGATCTGGCACAACTTCGACGACGCCATCCAGACGCGCGACGAGAACCTGGCCACGCTGAAGGGCATGGTCGGGCGCATCGACGAGCGGGTCTACGACGAGCGGCGGGTCGAGGTGTTCCCGGGCGGCTTCGTGCAGCAGCACGTGCTGCGCGGCGTCCGCAAGGACGGAAAGCGCGTGAGCCTGCCCGCCGCCATCATCTGTCGCCTGCGCGACGGCAGGATCGCGCGGCTGGACGAATACCTGGACAGCGCCCACGTGGCGGTCTTCCGCCAGACGTTCTGACGCCCCGGATGGGGGGGAAGGACGACATCCTGGACTGGCTGCGCGCGGCCGGACTGGCGAGGGCCGACGAGACGCCGGTCCTGACGCCGCTGTCCGGCGGCGTGTCCAGCGACGTGTTCCGGGCCGACCTGGCGAGCGGCCCGATCTGCGTGAAGCGCGCCCTGGAACAGCTCAAGGTCGCCGCCGACTGGCAGGCCCCGGTCGAGCGCTCGGCCTATGAGGCGGCCTATCTGCGCGCGGCCGCCGACCTGGGCGGGCCTGTCCTGCCTCGCGTCCTGGCCGAGGACGCCGACCGCCACCTGTTCGCCATGACGTGGTTCGAGCCGGCCGATCACCCGGTGTGGAAGGCCGAGCTGGCGGCCGGCCGTGTCGATCCCACCTTTGCCCGGACACTTGGCGCCGGCCTGGCCCGCGTGCATTCGCGGACCGCCCGCGATGCGGCGATCGCGGCCGCGTTCGACACGACGCCGCTGTTCGACGCCCTGCGTCTGGCTCCTTATCTCGAGCACACGGCGCAGGCCCATCCCGACATCGCCCCGCGCCTCCGGAACCTGGCCGAGACCACGCGGTCGCACCGGCTGGCCCTGGTCCACGGCGACGTCAGCCCCAAGAATATCCTGGTCGGCCCGACCGGCCCGGTGTTGCTGGACGCCGAATGCGCCTGGTACGGCGATCCGGCCTTCGACATCGCCTTCTGCGCCAACCACCTCCTGTTGAAGGCGGTGTGGAAGCCCGCGCACGCCGCCGCCTTCGCCGAGGCCTTCGGCGCCCTGCTCGACGGCTATCTCGCCGGCGTCGACTGGGAGGCGCCCGGCGATCTGGAAGCCCGGGCCGCGCCCCTTCTCGCCGGCCTGCTGCTGGCCAGGGTCGACGGCAAGTCGCCGGTGGAATACCTGACGGACCCGCGGGACAAGGCGACGGTCCGTGAGGCCGCCGTCGCGGTCCTCACGCGCGACACCGGGCGGTTCGCCGATGTGCGGAACGCCCTGCATCAACACCTGGGAGCCCGATGAAGCATACGATCACCCACGTCCGCGGCCGGCAGATCTGGGACAGCAGAGGGCGCCCGACCGTCGAGGCCGACGTCACGCTGGCCGGTGGGGCGCGGGGCCGGGCGATGGCGCCGGCCGGCGCGTCCCGCGGGGCCCACGAGGCGCTGGACCTGCGCGACGGCGGCGAACGGTTCGGCGGCTTCGGCGTGGACCGCGCCGTGGCGGCGGTGAACGGCGAGATCGCCCGCACGCTCACGGGCCGTGACGTGCGCGATCAGGCCGGGCTCGACTCTGCGCTCGAGACCCTGGACGGGACGCCGGGCTTCGCGCGCCTGGGCGCCAACGCCGCGGTCGCCGTGTCCCTGGCCGCGCTGCACGCCGCGGCGGCAGCCGAGGGGCTGCCGCTGTGGCGCTACCTGGCCGGCGACGCGCGGGTGCGTATTCCCCTCCCCGAGGTGCAGATCTTCGGCGGCGGCGCCCATGCCGGACGCCGGACGGACGTTCAGGACTTCATGGTCATGTGCCCCCGCGCCGCGACCGTGCGGCAGGCCTTCGAGATCACGGCCGACGTCTATCGCGCCGCCGGCGCCCTGATGGAGGAGAGCGGGCGACTGGCCGGTGTCGCCGACGAAGGCGGATGGTGGCCCCTCTTCGCCTCGAACGAGGAGGCCCTCGAAACCCTGGCCCGCGCCATCGACCGCAGCGGCTGGCGCGCCGGCCACGACGTCTTCATTTCGCTGGACGTCGCCGCCAACGAACTGGGCCACGGCGACGGCTACCGCCTGCCCCTGGACGGCGCCGAACTCTCCACCACCCAGATGGTCGATCGCGTGGCCGGTTGGGCGGCGCGCTATCCGATCCTGTCCATCGAGGACCCGGTGAGTCAGGACGATGTGGCGGGCATGGCCGACGCCACTGCGCGGTTCGGGCAGCGTGTGCAGGTGATCGGCGACGACTTCCTGGTCACCAATGCGGAGCGTGTCCGCAAGGCGGCCGCGGCCGGCGCCTGCAATGCGGTGCTGGTGAAGGTGAACCAGGCCGGCACGGTGTCGCGCGCCAAGGCCGCGCTCGAAGCCGCCCGCGCCCTCGGCTGGAGCGCCATCGTCTCGGCGCGCTCGGGCGAAACCGAGGACGTCAGCATCGCCCACCTCTCCACCGGCTGGGACGCCGGCCAGCTCAAGGTCGGCTCGTTCACCCGCTCGGAGCGGATGGCGAAGTGGAACGAACTGCTCCGGATCGAAGAGGAGATGGGCGCCGACGCGGTCTTCGCGGGCGCGGGCGCCCTGCCCGCCTCGGTCGCCGAGACGCTGGCGTGAAGGCCGTCCTGCAATACCGCGCCAGTCCCGGCTTCGTCGCCGACCTGAAGACGCGCGCCTTCACCGACGGCTTCGACTGGGCCGCCGTGGACGAAGCCGACGAGGCCGCCTTCGCCTGCGAGATCGCCGACGCCGAGGTGCTGCTGCACGTTCTGAAGCCCGTGACGGCCGCGATGATGGACCAGGCGCCGGGCCTGCGGCTGATCCAGAAGCTGGGCGTGGGCGTGAACACCATCGACCTGGAGGCCGCGAAGGCGCGCGGAATCGCCGTGGCCAACATGCCGGGGACGAACAGCCAGGCGGTGGCCGAGATGACGCTGGCGCTGATGTTCGCCGCGCTGCGCCGCCTCACCTATTTCGACCCGCTGGTGCGCGCCGGAGACGGCTGGCGACCGGATCTGGGCGTGATCGACAGCGTCGGCGAGGTCGCCGGCCGCACCGTGGGCTTCCTCGGCTATGGCGGCGTGCCGACACGGCTGGCGCCGGTGCTGAAGGCCCTGGGCGCGGACGTCGTCTACACCGCCCGCAGCCCCAAGCCCGACGCGGTCGGGCGCGCTGTCGATTTCGAGACACTGCTCGCTGAGGCTGACATCCTGTCGCTGCACGCGCCGCTCACCGACCAGACCCGGCGTATCCTGGACGCCGGAGCCCTGGCGCGCATGAAGCCCGGCGCCATCCTGATCAACACCGCGCGCGGGGAACTGGTCGACGAGGCCGCGCTGGCCGAAGCCCTGGCCGCCGGCCGGCTGGCGGCCGCCGGGCTCGACGTCTTCGAGACCGAGCCGGTCGACCCGAGCGCGCCGCTCTTCGCCCTTCCCAATGTCGTCCTGGCGCCTCACGCCGCCTGGCTGACGCCCGAGACGCTGGGGCGCAGCCTGGACGTGGCCTTCGACAATTGCCGCCGCCTGCGGGCCGGCGATCCTCTGGTCAATCGGGTGGTCTGATGACCGTCGTCCTCGTCACAGGCCAGCTCATGACCCACGCCGCGTGGGGGGACTCCGCCGAGGCCCTGAAGACCCGTCACGACGTCGTCCTGGCGGACCATATACAGGACGACACCATAGCCGGCATGGCGCAGCGGCTGCTGGCGACCGCCCCCGACCGGTTCGACCTGGCGGGTCAGGCGATGGGCGGCTTCGTCGCCTTCGAGGTCCTGCGCCAGGCGCCCGAGCGGGTGCGCCGTCTCGCCCTCCTCTCGACCCTCGCGCCCAACGACGGCCCGGCGCAGACCGAACGTCGCATGGGCTATATCCGGCTGGTGGAGGCCGGGAAGTTCGCCGAGGTGGCCGAGGAGCGCATTCCCATCCTGGTCCATCCCGCACGCCGGGAGGACGCCCCCCTGCTGGACATCGTGCGGGGTATGGCAGGAGACACCGGAGCCGAGACCTTCCTGCGGCAGCAGCGGGCGATCATGAGCCGGGCCGACAGCCGCCCTGGCCTGGGACAGATCGCCTGCCCCACCCTGGTCATCTGGGGCCGCCAGGACGGCATCACCACCGAAGCGCATCAGGCCGAGATCGTCGCCGGCGTTCCCGGCGCGCGGCTTGAAGTGATCGAGGACTGCGGCCACCTGACGACACTTGAGAAGCCGGCGACCACCGCCCGCCTTCTTGCGACGTGGTTCGGCGCCGCCTGACCGGGGTCGGTCACAGCCTCACGTTGCGGCGGGGCGGTTTGGATGCGAAGGAACCGTCATGAGCAAGGAGTCGACGGCGGATCTCTACGCCGACCCCAACAACAGCATCGGCTACCTGACCCGGATCGCGTTCCGGAACTTCTCCCGGGCGCTGGAGCGCAGGACCGCGCCCCACGGGGTCACGGCCGGACAGTGGCGGTTCCTGCGCGTACTGTGGCGCGAGGAGGGCCTGACCCAGCGCGAGCTTTCCCGGCGCGTGGGCATGCGCGAGCCGACCACCGTCACCGCGCTGAAGAGCCTGGAGCGGAGCGGGTTCGTCGTGCGCCGTCAGAGCGCCGAAGACCGGCGGAAGACCCACGTCTACCTGACACCCGAGGCCCGCGCCCTGCGCGAGACCCTGGCGCCCTGTATCGCCGAGGTGAACGAGATCGCCCTCGCCGGCCTGACCGAAGACGAGGTCCTGACGCTGCGGCGATTGCTGCAGCACGTGGGTCGCAACCTGGCCCCCGAGGTGGACGACGTGTCGTCGGACGCGCCTGTCTGACCCTGGGTTCCGACCCGGCGCCCCAATCCAGCGCCCGATCCGACGTCAGGCCTTCTCGGATTCGGGGAGGCGATAGTCCGCCATGCGCTGGCGCAGCAGCTTCTTGTCGATCTTGCCCGTGGCGCCCAGGGGAATGTCGTCCACGAAGACGACGTCGTCGGGCGTCCACCAGCGGGCGATCTTGCCGTCCAGGAAGGCCAGGAAGTCTTCGCGGGTCGCGTCCTGGCCGGGCTTGAGCTTGACCAGCAGGACCGGCCGCTCGTCCCACTTGGGGTGGGCCACCCCGATCACCGCGCAGAGTTCGGCCGCCGGATGCCCCACGGCGAGGTTCTCGACCTCGATGGAGCTGATCCACTCGCCCCCCGACTTGATGACGTCCTTGGCGCGGTCGGTGATCTGCATGTAGCCGTGCGGGTCGATGGTCGAGACGTCGCCGGTGTCGAAGAAGCCCTCGGCGTCCAGCACCGCGCCGCCCTCTCCGCGGAAATAGCCCGAGGCGATGGTCGGCCCCTTCACCATCAGTCGCCCGAAGGTCTTGCCGTCGTGCGGCAGCGTGCGGCCCGCGTCGTCCGCCAGCTTCAGATCGACGCCGCAGATCAGCCGCCCCTGCTTGAGCTTGTAGGCGAGCTGCGTCTCGTCGCTCAGCGCCGCCACCCGGGCGTCGGGGATCGAGACCGTGGCCAGGGGCGAGGTCTCGGTCATCCCCCAGCCCTGGATCACGTCCACGCCGTAGTCGTCGCGGAACGTGCGGATCATGCTTTCGGGCACGGCCGACCCGCCGATCGTCACCCGCTGAAGCGTCGAGAGCTTCCCGCCCGTCTCCTTGAGATGGGTCAACAGCATCTGCCAGACCGTGGGCACCGCGGCCGAATAGGTGACGCCTTCGGTCTCGATCAGCTCGTGCACCGAGGCGCCGTCCATCCTCTGGCCCGGCAGCACCAGCTTCGCGCCCACCGCGGGCGCCGAATAGACCACGCCCCAGGCGTTGGCGTGATACATCGGCGTAACCAGCAGCACGGTGTCGCGAGCCGAAAGCGCCAGGGCGTCGGCCTGGAGCGTCATAAGACAGTGCAGGTAGTTCGAGCGGTGGCCGTAGAGCACGCCCTTCGGATTGCCGGTGGTGCCCGAGGTGTAGCAGAGGCCGGCGGCGGTGCGCTCGTCGAACCCGCCCCAGGCGCACTCGGCCGGCTGCCCCGCGATCCAGGCGTCGAAATCCTCGTCGAACCAGATCACCCGCTCCACCGTCGGGCATTGCGGCAGGAGTTGCTCGATCAGCGGCCGGCACGCGGGATCGGCCAGGATCAGCCGGTCCTCGGCGTGGTTGATGATGTAGGCGATCTGTTCCGGGAACAGGCGCGGGTTCAGCGTATGAAGCACCGCGCCGATACCGACGGCGCCGTACCACGCCTCGAAATGCCGGTAGCCGTTCCAGCCCATCGTGGCCACGCGGTCGCCCATGCCGACGCCCAGCGCCCTGAGCGCGTTCGACACCTGCTTCGCACGGAGGTGGGCGGCGGCGTAGGTGGTGCGGTTCATCCGCCCTTCGGCGTCGCGGCTGACGATCTCGCGGTCGCCGTGCCAGCGGGCGGCGTGGTCGATGATGCGGTCCAGAGTGAGCGGAATGTCCTGCATCAGGCCTTGCATCATCACCTCCCACGGCTATTGCTTAGATACCGAACTATAGGATCAGGGGAAGCGCCGATGGAAGGCTTGAGCGATCTGTTGTCGAAGGTGGACACCCAGTTTCTTGGCTTCCCGTCACCGACGGCGCCACGCATCCAGGCCGGCGGCCATCCGTGCCAGGGCATATACTGGACGCCGAAGGGCCAGAAGCCCAAGGCCGCCTTCATCGCCACCCACTACAACGTCGACTTCTCCGAACACTACATCGCCCCCTACCTCGCCACCCGGGGCTTCGGCTTCCTGGGGTGGAACACCCGTTATCGCGGCTTCGAGGATCAGTTCCTGCTGGAGCACGCGATCCTCGACATCGGCGTCGGCATGCGCTGGCTGCGCGAGGTCGCCGGCGTGGAGACGGTCATCATCCTTGGCAATTCGGGGGGCGGCTCCCTGATGGGCGCCTATCAGGGCGAGGCCATCCGGCCGACGCTGGCGGGGGCGCTCACCGGCGCGGCGCGCGAGGCGTACGAGACCCTGCCCAAGGCCGAATTGTACGTGTCGCTCAATGCGCACCAAGGCCGGCCCGAGGTGCTGACCGACTGGATGGACGCCTCGGTGATCGACGAATTCGACCCGATCCCGACCGATCCCGAACTGGATCCCTTCAGCGAGGCCAACAAGCCGCCCTATACGCCCGAGTTCATCGCGCGCTACCGCGCCGCGCAGAAGGCCCGCAACCAGCGGATCACCGACTGGGCCAAGGCCGAGCTCAAGCGTCTCAACGAGGCCGGCATTCCCGACCGCGTCTTCCCCCTGTTCCGCTGCTGGGGCGACCTGCGGATGATGGATGGGACCATCGACCCGTCCGACCGCGCGACGCCGATGTGCTACCGCGGACATCCGGCGGTGGCCAACAAGACGCCATCCATCGGACGGGCCAACAACATCAAGACATGGCTTTCGATGTGGAGCCTGGAGACCTCGAAGTGCCAGGGCAAGCCGCACCTGGAGAAGTTCAGCGAACCCGCACTGGTGGTCCAGGGGACGGCCGACACCGGCGTGTTCCCCCAGGACGCCCGCGACATCTACAGCTTCCTGGGCTCGAAGGACAAAACCCTCGAACTGATCCCAGGCGCCCACTACTTCGAGGACAGCCCGGAGGTGCGAAACGCGGCCGCCACGCTGATCTGCGACTGGGCGAAAGTCCGGATCTGAGCCCCCGCCGAGGGGCTCCGCCTTTCAGGTCGAACTCCGGCCGATCGGCAGATGTCCGCGGCGCGAGGGGCGCCGCGGACATTCGACGTCAGAACCGCGTCTGGAAGCTCGCGCCGACGCGGCGGACCGAGTCAGGGCTGAAGTATTGGAGGTAGCCGCCGGGATTCAGCGCGGTCACCGGCGACGGGGTGATCTGCGCGGCCCAGCGCTTGTCGAACAGGTTGCTGGCGAAGATGGCGAACGTCCACCGGTCGTCCGGCCCGCTCACGCCCACGCGCCCGCCGACCAGGCCATAGGCCTTCTGAATCGTCCCGGGATCGCCGTTGGCGGAGTAGTTGGTGTCGCTCTGCCAGTTCCAGTTCACCTGGCCGAACGCGCGCACCTGGTCGGTCAGCTGGCGCTCGTAGGAGACGGTCGAGCCCAGCACCCAGGTCGGGACGGCGGCCAGCCTCAGGCCCTTGGCGTTGAAGAAGCCGTCGATGGACGTGGGGTTGGCCGGCGGCGCGGTGCAGGGCCCGCCCTGAGCCACCTTCGGCTGGCCGAAGTAGCACTGCACGCCGTTGAAATCGAGGTAGCGGGCGTGGGTGTAGGCGCCGCCGAACGTGACGCTGAGGTCCGCCACGGGCCGCGCGACGAGGTTGAACTCGACGCCCTTCGTCCGGATCGAACCGGCGTTGGTGATGCGGCTGGAATAGGTGGGGCTGGACAGGTCCGAGACCTGAGCCTGGAAGTCGCGGACCTTGGTGTTGTAGGCCGAGACGTTCACCAGCAGGCGACGGTCGAAGAACGTCGACTTCAGGCCCACCTCGTAGCTGGTCGGAATCTCGGGAAGCACGCGCTGGTTCGCGCCGAAGACGGTGGCGCCCAGGCCGCTGAAGCCCGGCCCCTTGTAGCCGCGCGACACCGTCGCATAGCCCATGATCTCCGAGGTGAAGTTGTAGCGCGGGCCGATCCGCCACGAGAGATTGTCGTTCTTGATGGACTGGTCGAAGCGCAGCGCCACCGAACCGGGAATGAACACCGTGCCGGGGACCGGGTCGCGGCGGTAGTCCAGGCGGACGTCGTCGTGGGTGCCCCGCAGACCGCCGATGATGTCCAGCTTGTCGGTCACATGCAGCGTGGCCTGGCCGAACGCCGCGTAGCTCTTCGAGCGGATGGTGTTGAACGTCGAGGTCTGGAAGACCGTGCCGGCCGGCTGGGTCGGGACGACCCGCACCACCTGTCCGTTCGACGCCGGCAAGATCCAGGTGAGCTGGCCACGCTGGGTGATCTCGGAGTCGGCCGTCGAGTCGAAGTAGTAGAGGCCCACGACGTAGTCGAACCGCTCGCCGACCGGCGAGGTGAGGCGCAGCTCCTGGGTGAACCACTCGGTCTCCCCCGCCCCGCCGTTGGTGTCGATGTAGCTCACGGTCGTCAGGTCGCCGTCGTAGAAGCCCACCCGGCGGGCCTTGCGATAGGCCGAGATCGAGCTGACCGTGAAGTCGCCCAGTTCGTAGTCGAGATGCAGCGCCAGGCCCTCGGTGCGGCTGCTGCCGTAGAAGTCGCCGTTGGCCGCCACGCTGAGGTTCTTCGGTCCGGCCACGATTCCGTACTGGGCGTTGACCAGAGCCGGCGCGTAGCCGGGCGTCACCTTCCGCCATGTGGACGAACAACAGAAGGTGTCGCTCTGGGAGACGTCGGCGCTGGCGAAGACGGTCAGCGACTCGGTCGGCCGCCAAAGGAATTTCAGCGCCGCGCCGGTCACCTCGCGCGGGTCGGTGTCGGCTCCGGACTTCGCCAGATTCTTGATGAGGCCGTCGCGTTCGTTGTGAACGACCACCAGACGCAGGGCGGCGGTCTCGCCCAACGCCACATTGCCGATGGCCTCGAAATTGCGCTCGCCGCGTTCCGCCAGCTCGACCCGGACCTGCCCGGCGTTGTCTCCCAGCACCGGCCGCTTCGTGATGAAATGCACCAGGCCCGCCGACGCGTTCTTGCCGAACAGCATCCCCTGCGGCCCGCGCAGGATCTCGACGCGCTCCACGTCGGCCAGGGTCGACAGGCTTCCCGGATCGGCCAGGACAACGCCGTCGACGACGGTGGAGATGCTCTGTTCGATGCCGGCCGAGAAGCTGCTGGTGCCGATGCCGCGGATGAGGAAACCGGACGTGCTGTTGCTGAGGCTCTGCTTGAAGCGGACGCTGGGGTCGATGAGGGTCAGTTGCTGGGGCTGGGTGACGCGCAACGCCTCCAGGGTCTCACCCGTCGCTGCGGTGATCGACAGCGGAACGTCCTGCACGTTCTCGGCGCGCTTCTGGGCGGTCACCACCAGTTCGTCGATGGTTGAAGCGGCCTCCTGGGCGCCGACGGGCCCGCCGATGGCGACGCCGAGCGCGCCGATAGCGACGCCCAGGCGCAGATGCAGGCGCTCGGCGCGGCGCGAGCCGATGAGTGTGGTCATCACAGTTCCTTCCCCTCGCCGCCATCGGCGGCTCTTGATTGGCGCCAGGGACCGGCGAGCGGAGCTCGCCGGAACCTGCGTCCGGTGCTCCGCGCCAGCTGGCGAACAAATTAAGTCTAAGTCACGTTACCGTCACTTATTGGGCGTGACAAGCGCGCCCACAATCGCCGCGTCAGGCCTGGGCGCTGGGCCGGGCCGACACCCGCTCGTGCCATTCGCGTACTGCGGCGGCGCCCGGCGGCATCTCCACGCCGATGAAAAGGCCGAAGTCCATCGTGGTCAGGGCGACGATGTCGGCCATCGAATAGCGGTCGCCGGCGATGAAGGGACGCTCGCGCAGTTCGTCGTCCAGCCAGGCATAGATCTGTGCGATCCGGGGCCGGTTCGATTCGCCGAAGTCCCGATACTGGGTCAGCAGCGCCGCGGTCAGGGGATGGGTGTGCCGCCAGATCTGGCCGATCGGCGCCATCAACTGAAACTCGATCCGCCGTATCCACATGTCGATCCGAGCCCGCTCCAACGCGGTCTCACCGAACAGCGACGGTCCGGGCGAGACGTCGTCCAGATATCGGCAGATACTGACGCTCTCGCTGAGATGGCCGCCGTCATCGAGTTCCAGCACGGGCAGTTGCCCCAGCGGGTTGCGCGCCAGGAACGCCGGCGACTTGTGAGCCCGCTCGCGCATCGGCACCCGCTCGAGCTCCACCTGCACCCCCTTCTCGGCCAGGAAGATACGGACGCGCCGGGGGTTGGGCGCGGGATTGTCTTCGCCGTACAGCTTCATCGTGTCCTCCGGGGCGGCGACTCCCCGCCCATAAGTAACGATAACGTTACTTATGGGCTGCCCGCAAGTCCCCTGCGGCGGTCAGGCCGCCGCGTGCCGCGCCTTCAACGCCTCCGCGCCGGCCACGACGGCGATCGTCACGGTGTCGATCAGCGCATCGTCGTCTCCGTCGCGGGCCGCGAGGAAACCGGTGACGCCGGTCACCATGAACCACGCATACTGGCGCGCCACCGCCGGCGGCAGGCCATAGGTGCGCACCAGCCCGGCCGCCCAGCCCCGGACGTTCTCCTCCTGGATGCCCCGGGCCCGCTCGCGAAGGCGCCCGTTGTCGGTGACCAGCTTGAAGTAGAGCTGCTGCGTGTCGTCGGCGCGGGCGCACCAATGGCGCAGCGCGGCCCTGACCGCCGCCTCGAAGGTGGGGTCGGCCGGAAGCGCCTCGGCCCACCACGCCGCGTACCGGGCGTGCTCGCGGTCGAACAGCGCCGCCAGCACGGCGTCACGGTCGGCGAAGTAGCGGTAGGGCAGAGACTTGTTCACGCCGCACCGCTGGGCCACGCCCTCCATGGTCACCGCCCCGACGCCCTGATCCAGGACGATGGACGCTGCGGCCTCCAGGAACAAGTCCCTCCGCTCGGCGCCCTTGACGCGCTTCTGCACGGCCTTCACCGACCGCTCCGATCTGTCAGACCTGTCCACGCGCCCCCGCCCGGCTCCGCCGACCGCCCTTGCGCCGGCGCCCTATCTTCCCCGAGGCCGCCTGCCCGCGTCCAGCGTCGAGGCAGGTGGCGCGCGCCCCGATGTCCCTCGTCTCCGGCGCGTGCGCCGTCCGACGGAGGACGTGGATCGGCCACCCGTCGGTCGGTCGGCCCGGGCCTCCGCCTGCGCGGGTCAGCGCGGCTGTGCAGGGCGCGGTCCCGAAGGCGCATGCTGCGGCAGCGGGGGCAGCGATCCGATCATCCCGTCGGGACGCGCCTTGGCCAGCATCCGCCGATAGGCGGGCCGCGCCTCCACCCGGGCCTTCCATTCCGCCACCTTGGGAAACTGCGCGCGGTCCACCAGGTTGAGATCGGTCGCCACCCGCAGCGGGAAGTGCATCATGATGTCGGCGGCCGAGAAGGCGGCCCCCCCAAACCACGGGTGCTCCCGCAGGAACGCTTCGGCGAACTCGACCACGGCCTCGGAGTCGACCATCCGCGAGCGTTCCTTCGGCGGCCTGGCCATCCAGGCGCGGTAGTCCGAGAACAGGCGCGAAGCCAGAGACCCCTCCGCGAAGTGCATCCACATCAGGTAGTGGGGATAGTCGCGACTGGAGAGGCCGGGTTGCAGCCGCCCCGGCGCATGGCGGTTGACGATGAGTTCGAGGATCGCGCCCGACTCGACCAGGATCTGGTCGCCGTACTTCACGGTCGGAGCCATCGGGACGATGGGGCTGAATTCGCGGATCAGGTCCATCGAGCCCTGCAGGTCGCCGCGCTTGAATTCCAGCCGATACGGAAACCCGAGTTCCTCCATCAGCCAGACCACGCGCTCCGAGCGCCGTCCCTCCAGGTGATAGATGACGATCGGGGGCAGCGACGCCCCGCCCTTGCCCGGCGCGGCCTGCGTTGCGGTCCCGCCGGCCAGACCGGCGAGAGCCGCAAGGCCGGCGCTACGGCGCGTGAGGTTGTTCATGAGATCCTCCCTGAGGCGAGGTCCATCCCGCCCCGCTCACAAGTAACGCTATCGTCACTTAATCCGCGAGACAAGGGATCGTTGGCGGGACGGCATGAATGGCGACGTCCGGCTCTGCGGCACGCAGGTCTGGCTCGAGGATGTCTGTTCCGGTCCCTGTGGCGCAGGGGCCGGTCTCGCTACCTCGCATACCGCGCGATAGCCAGATCGTCCGACCGTATGCCGGGCGCGTGGCCGCCGATCAGGTCGGCCACGATACGCCCCGAACCGCAGGCCATGGTCCAGCCCAACGTTCCATGTCCGGTGTTGAGATAGAGGTTGGGGACATGGGTGGCGCCGACCACCGGCGTGCCGTCCGGCGTCATCGGCCGCAAGCCGGCCCAGTATGTGGCTTGCGACAGGTCGGCCGCTCCCGGGAACAGACCTTCCAGGCAGTAGTCCAGTGTCCGTTGCCGGCGCGCGTCGAGCGTTCGTTCGAAGCCCGAGACCTCCGCCATTCCGCCCACACGGATGCGATCGCCCAGACGGGTGATGGCGATCTTGTACGTCTCGTCGAGCAAGGTGCTCTCCGGCGGCAGGCCTTCGGCTGCGATATCGGCCGTTAGGGAATAGCCCTTGACGGGGTACACGGGCAGCCGCAGTCCGAACGGACGTACGAGCGCCGGCGAGTAACTCCCCAGCGCCACGACGAAGGCGTCCCCGTGGATCTCGCCCTGGTCCGTCACGGCCGCCGCCACGCCGCGATCCCCCTCCCGAAGCCGAAGGACGCGGCGGCCGAACTCGAAGCGCACGCCACGCGCCTCGGCTAGCCGGGCGAGTGCGTTGGTGAATTTGAAACAGTCCCCCGTCTCGTCGCCCGGCAACCTGAGCCCGCCGGCGATATCCTCCCGGCTGCGAGCAAGGCCGGGCTCGACAGCCAAACAGCCCGCTCGGTCCAGAATCTCGAAGGGTATGCCGTCCGCGCGCAGGACCTCGATGTCCTTGGCGGCGGCATCCAACTGCGCGGGCTTTCGGAAGAGCTGGAGCGTTCCCTTCGTCCGCTCGTCGTACCCGATCCCCGTCTCCTGACGCAGCGCGATCAGTTGGTCGCGACTGTACTCGGCGAGCCGCACCATCCTGCGCTTGTTCAACTCATAGCGCGCGCCTGTACAGTTCCGCAGCGTCGCCATGAACCAACTCAGCATCGCCAGGTCGGCCTTGGGACGCAGGATGAGCGGCGCATGCGCCATCATCAGCCACCGGATCGCCTTCAGCGGAACCCCCGGCGCCGCCCACGGCGAAGCATAGCCCGGCGAGATCTCGCCGGCGTTCGCGAAGCTCGTCTCCAGACCGACGTCGGACTGGCGGTCCACGACAACGACCTCGTGGCCTGACGTGGCCAGGAACCACGCCGTCGAGACGCCGATCACGCCGGCGCCGAGAACGACAACCTTCATGCGTAAACACGCCCATCAAGAGGACCCGCGCCGTACCGCGCGTAGGTGCGATCGAGGCGAGGTCCGAGGTTTGTGAGAATCTCGTACGAGATCGTTCCAGCCTGGGCGGCGACGTCTTCCAGGGACTGGTTCTCCCCCAGCAGTTCGACAAAATCGCCGGCGTCCAGCGCCGAACGCGGGAGATCCGTGACGTCCAGCGTCATACTGTCCATCGAGATCCGGCCGACGACAGGCAACCGGCGTCCATCCAGAAAGGCCGCGCCACGACCGCCGAGCCTGCGCGGCCAGCCGTCCGCATAGCCCACTGCAATCGTCGCGATGCGCGCTGGCGCCCTCGTCACATGGGTCATGCCGTAGCCCACGCCCGTATTGGCCGGTACGTCGCGGACCTGTAGCACCCTCGCGCTCAGATCGACGACGCGCCGCATCGGGTTCGGGCCGCTGGCGATGGCCTGTCCCCCGTAGAGCCCGATGCCGGCCCGGACGAGATCTCCAGGACGTTGTGGGCGCGTGAGCGCCGCCGCCGAATTGGCGAAGCTGCGCGGAATGGCTGGCAGCAGATTCGACAGCTTTTCAAAGGTCGCGAGCTGGATGTCGTTCCAACAGGAGCCGGGGGTGTCGGCCAGGGCCAGGTGCGTCATCACGAACTGAACCTCGAACCCGGACAGCAGGTCGGGGTCGCCGGCGAGCACCCGCACGTCCTCCCTGGTCAGTCCGAGCCGGGACATGCCACTGTCGATCTGGAGGATCGCCGACAGGCGGCCGCCCCACGACGCCGCGACGCGGCGCCACCGTCGCACCTGGTCGAGCGAATTGAGCACAGGGACGATGCCGGCCTGGGCCGCTTCGATCTCGGTCCCCGGCCAGAGCCCATTGAGCACGTAGAACGTCGCGTCGTCCGGTAGCGCGTTTCGCAGGGCGAGCGCCTCGCCCAACTGAGCGGTGAAGAACCGTCGACATCCGGCGGCGTACAAGGCGCCGCTCACCGCAATGGCGCCAAGCCCGTAGGCGTTGGCCTTGACGACGGAAGCCACCGCGGCCGGCGCGGACGTCGACTCTATGCGCCTATAGTTTTCGACGACAGCATCCAGATCGACCGTAAGGCGTGCGCTGACGTCTTCGTCACCCCAACGACCCATGAATATTCCCCGACACCCATCGACGCGGTGAAAAATATCGGGACGATTGCAGAATATCCCACCAAACCGGTGGATTATCCCGCATATTTGACTTCATGTTGCAATATCTTGCAGGTAAATTCGCATAATATGATCGTCCTGGATCACATCGACCAAAAAATTCTACGAATCCTGCGCCTGGATGGTCGCCGGCCGAACTCCGCGCTGGCGGCCGAGGTGGGACTCTCCCCCTCGTCCTGTCTGCGACGCCTCAAATCCCTCGAGGATCGCGGGGTCATCCTGGGTTACACCGCCCTGATCGCGGATCAGCAGGCCGCACAGGTGGTGGCGTTCGTGCGGATCACGCTGGAGCGTCAGACCGAGGACGCCATGCGACAGTTCGAGGCGGCGATCCGCAAGCACCCGGAGATCGAGGAATGCTACCTCATGACGGGCGACGCCGACTACATCCTGCGCACCTCAGCCGAAGGCACGGCGGCCTACGAACAGATCCATCACCAGATCCTGTCCCGATTGCCAGGCGTGGCGCGCATCCACTCCAGCATCGCAATTCGCGACGTTCTGCGGCGCGTTGCTCCGCTTCCGCGAAAGGGCGCCTCGGGCGCGGGCGGCGAATAGCGCTCGCAGCGCGTTCCCGCCGGACAGGATAGCGGCGAGTTCGCCCCCGCTACATCGCTTCCTGTGCCGTCAGCCGATGTAGAACTCGCCGGTCGCCACCGACCGGGTCGGTTCGCCTTTGGAAGCAGGCCGAAACCACGACGTGCAAACCGGGTGGAAAGAGCGCTTGGAAGAAGGAAGCTGGAAGCCCGACGCCGGAGGTGTGCCGGGGCACGGGATCAGCGAGGAGACCTTCTACTGGCGGAAGGCGAAGCACAGCGGCATGAGGGTGTCACCCGACGGACTACGGGACCGCCTCGAACGCCAGCATGACGTTACCTGCGCCCATGCCGAACTGGCCGTAGCCGGAGTTTACGATCAGCAGGCCGTTCACGGCGACGATCGAGGCGTTGTCGATTGCCGCGCCGTTGCCGTCGACGCCGTTGAGCGTGTCGAACTTGCGGGCCGTGTCGTAGTGCCAGAGCAGGCGCCCGCTCGCCTTCTCCACGACGTAGAGCCGGCCGTCGATGCCGCCCGTGATCACCGCGTCCCCGACGATGGTGGGCGCGCCGGACATCCCGAAGTAGAGCTGGCAGTACGGTGTGAACGCCTTCTGCTCGGGCGGGCAGGTCGGACCGACATGGAAGGCCCAGTCGATCGCGCCGCTGTCCAGGTTCAGCGCGTAGAGGCCGTGCTTGATGTGGGCGGGCACGTCCTGGCCGGGGATCGGGTCGCCGGGCAGGGTGATCGGGGCATAGACGCGGCGATCGTCCGCCGCCATGCCCCAATGGACGCCGCCGCCCGGCCCGCCGGCGCCCAGGTCGGTGCGCCAGACCACCGTCCCGCGGTCCGGATCCATCGCCCAGACGGCGCCGGACTTCTGGCCGCCCAGCAGCAGGTCGCCGCCGGCAGGTCGCTTGGCGAGGACGGCCGAGGCGCCGAAGTCGACATCGCGATAGACGGTCTCGGTCGCCGGCACGCAGTTGCGGCCGACCGGGGCGCGGTTGCAGCCGCTCAGATAGATGTCGTCGGCCGTCGCCTGGAACGACCAGGCTTCCTTGCCGGTCGCCAGGTCGATCGCGATCAGGGCGTTGGTGTTGCGATGCGCCGGCGGCGACGTCGCCTCGCCGGTGCCGACATAGACCAGGCCGCGGCCGACATCGATGGCCGGCGAGGTCCAGACGGGCGCGCCGGACGGTCCCCACAGCATCTGGCCGTCGCCACGATCACGAACCGGCCTGGCGGCCTCCATGGTGCGATAGGTCCAGAGGCGCCGGCCGGTCATGGCGTCGAGCGCCACGACGCCGCCGTGGACCTTGCAGCACTCGTAGGCGTCCGAGGCGCCGACCATGATCTCGTACTGCGATGACGGCGCGATCACGCGGTCGCCGACCAGAACCGGCGTGCCCGTGGAGATCGAGGTAGGGAAGAGCCCGCTCTGCGTCTCCCACAGGCGCTTGCCCGTGCGGGCGTCGACCATGTGCAGGTGGCCTGCCGCGTCGCCGACCATGACCACGGCGCGGCCGTCCGAGCGCACGCCGAAGGCTGCGCTGCTGCGCAGCGTCCGCCCGGCCTCATAAACCCACTGCACGCAGGGCCTGGCGCGGTCGGAGACATCGAAAGCGAACAGCCGTCCGCCGCTCTCGCCCACCGGCACGAACAGCGTCGTGCCCACCACCGCCGCCTGCGAGCGCATCGACACGGTGTCGGGGAAGGCGATGGCCCAGGCCAGCCGCAGCCGCGACAGATCGCCCGGCTTGAAGCCGCTCTGGGCGAACGACAGGTTGCGCCGGTTCTTCGGGTCGAAGCCGAAGTTTCCGACCGGGCTCGCAGCGGCCAGGTTCGGCGTGCGGCGCTGCGCCGGACACGACATCGTCTTGACCCAGTCGTGGGCGGCCTGGCGCGGCGGCGACAGGTAGGCGGCGACCGCCTCCATCTCCTTCGAGCTCAGCGCCGCGGCCTGGGCGGTCATCTTGCCCGTCATCATGGCGTTGAGGATCTGACCCCCGGACATCCGCGCCATCGTCGCGCGGCTGGGCGCGCGGGTGACGTCCGGCATGTCATGGCAGGCGGCGCAGTAGGTCTTGTAAGACGCCTCGCCCGGATCCGTCGTCGCAGCCGCCAGGGCCGGCGCCGCAACGCCCGCCGTGCCGACCGTCAGCGTCGCGAGGGCGACAAGACGTCCGAGCGCTGACCACATGGCTCTCACCTCACCCATCTCCGTTCAGGCCGCCGTGCGCGCGCGGGCGGCCACCGCGGCGATAGCGGCCACCACCCGATCCTGCACCGCGGCGTGGATCTCATGTCCCATGCCATCGATGAGCGTGAGGTCGGAGCCCGCGATGTTGGCGTGCGTATCCTCACCGCAGGCGACGGGCACCAGCGGATCGTCCACGCCATGCACCACGGCCGTCGGCGCCGTGATTGTGCGCAGCGCCGCGCGGCGATCACCGGCCGTCATCACCGCCGCGGACTGGCGCTGCAGCCCCGGCGGATGGAAGCCGCGGAGCATGTCGCGCTTCAGGTTCTCGCGCTGAAGGGCCTCGTCGAACGGGAAGCCCGGACTGGAGAAGGCCCGAAGGCTGGCCATGCCACGCTCCACCATCGCCTCGAAGTCGGGGTTCACGGGCGGCGGAGCCGCAAGGACGGCGGCCGCAGCCGGCAGGGGCTTCGGGAGCTCCGGGTTGCCCGTCGTCGACATGATCGAGGTGAGCGACAGCACCCGCTCCGGACTCTCCGCCGCGACAGTCTGGGCGATCATGCCCCCCATCGACGTGCCGGCCAGGTGCGCCCGTTCGATCTTCAGAGCGTCCATCAGTCCGACGACGTCGGCGGCCATGTCACCCAGCGTGTAGGGCGTGGCCGGCCGCTGTCCGGCCGCGAGCGCGCCGAAGATCGCCGCCATGTCGGGCAGGCCCAGGTCGTCGACCTTCTGCGACAGGCCGATGTCGCGGTTGTCGAAGCGGATGACGCGGAAGCCCTCGGCCGCCAGCGCCGCGACGAACCCCGGCGACCAGCGCGTGAGCTGGGTGCCCAGGCCGGCGATGAGCAGCAGCGGCTCACCGTCGCGGGAGCCAGCCTCCTCGTACTCGAGCGCGAGGCCATTCGCGATGATCTGCGGCATTCGAAGTCTCCGAGCATAGGGGGAGCCGCGGCCCTGCCGGCCGCGGCCGGCAGATCAGAAGTTGCGACGAAGCTCGACGCCCACCTGACGCGGGGCGCCGAAGGCGACATAGCGCGCGCCCAGCGTGTCGGCCGACCCCATGCGGTTCACATAGGCCTTGTCGAAGAGGTTCGTGCCGAAGAGACGCACCCGGTAGTCGCCGTCGGCGCTGTCCCAGACCAGGTTCGCATTCACCAGCGTATAGGACCCCTGCGAGTCCAGGCGCGTATTGAACTCGCGGAAGTAGATGCGCGAGCGGTAGCTGGCGTCGACGCGGGCGGTCAGCGTGCCGCCGGCGATCGCTTCGATGCGATAGGCCGCGCCGACGTTCAGCGAGCGCTTCGGCGCGTTGTTGAGATAGTTGCCCGCTACGTCCTGGACGCCCAGGGTCGGCGCCAGACCGTCGACGTTGACGAAGTCGCTATACGTGGCCTTCAGCAGCGCGCCGCTGGCGTTGAGGGTCCAGTGGTCGTCGGGCGTCCAGACGGCGTCGAACTCCACACCGCGCACCTTGGCCTTGCCCGCGTTGGTGACGGCGGCGGTGAGCCCCACGATCTGCTGCAACTGCAGGTCCGTGTAGTCGTAGTAGAACGCCGCCGAGCCCAGCGTCAGCGCGCCGTCCAGAAGCCGGCCCTTGAAGCCGGTTTCATAGGCCGTGACTTTCTCCGGCCTATACGACTGGCCGCAGGACGCGAGGTTGAACCCGCCCGCCTTGAAGCCGCGCGAGACGGTCGCGTAGACGTTGCGTTGACCGTCGAGGTCGTACTGCACGCCGGCTCGCGGCGTGAAGGATTCGAACTGCTTGTCGAAGTCCTGCAAGGGGCAGGTCACGCTGACGATACGCGTCGGGCCGGCCGCGATGGTGAGCGTGTGGCGCAGCGCCACCTCCTGTTCATCCACCGAATATCGGACGCCGCCCAGCAGGCGCAGCCGCTCGCTGGCGCGAACGCTGCCGTCGGCAAAGATCGCGTACGCCTTGGTCTGCGCGCGGTGCGCACCGAAGGTCAGCGCGGAACCGGGGGTCAGCGGGGTCAGCCCAAGCGGGAAGTCGATGTTGAGGTAGGCCGGCGCGCGGTCGTTCATGAAGTAGGCACCGACCACCATGTCCAGCGGCCCCCAGGTCCCGGAGACGTTCAGCTCCTGGGTGAAGACCCGCGACATGTTCACGTTGTGCTGGGCGAAGGCGTCGACGTTCGAGGCGTCGGAGTCGGTGCGGAAGTCGTCGGACAGCCGCGCGTAGGACGAGATCGAGCGCACCTCGACATCGTCCAGATTCCAGCTGAGCGTCGCAGCGGCCGAGCTGTAGCTGCGCTTGAATTCGCTGCGCCCGTTGGCGGTGGTCTGGCGCTTGCCGGCGGGCAGGACGATGCCGCCCAGGAACGGATAGCGGGCGACCGAGGCCGCGGTCGGCGGCGCGTTCAGCACGAAGTAGCTGGTCGGCCCGTCGTCGTGGAGCGCCGCCAGCGAGATGTCGGCGGTCAGCCGTTCGGTGATGTCGATCGCGGTGCGGATACGGGCCGAAAGGCTCTTGCCTTCATCCATGTCCGGGCCGCTGGCGACGTTTTCGACGAAGCCCTTGTTGCGGTCCTGCAGGTTGACGACCGTCCGCGTCCGGACGCGGTCGCCCAGCGGCACGTTGACCACCGACTGCAGCCGGTATTCGGCATAGCTCGCGACCGAGCCCTGGACGTAGCCCTCGACCTGGTCGCTCGGCGCCCGAGTGATGAAGTTGATCGCGCCACCGTTGGCGTTGCGGCCGTAGAGTGTGCCCTGCGGACCGCGCAGCACCTCCACGCGCTCCAGGTCGGCCTGGACGAGGTCGCCCATGGTCGGACGCGGCTGGTAGACGCCGTCGGTGTGGATCGCCACGCCCGGCGAGCCCTGGTTCAGCAGGCCGACGCCGCGGATGACCACGGCCGTCGTGCCCAGCATCTTGCCGCTCTGGAGGCTGGGCACCGCGAACTGGATATCGTCCAGCCCGTCGAGGCCGCGAGCCTGCAGCGCCGCGCCGGACAGGGCGCTGATCGCGGCGGGCGCCTTCAGGACGGTTTCCTCGCGCTTGAACGCAGTGACCACGAGCTCCTCGACTTGGCCAGCCTCGGCCGCCAGCACCGGGCCGGAAACCATCGCGATGACCAGCGCCGCGCCGAACGCCCCTTCAGCCGTGAACCGACCCATCCCCAATCCCCCAAATCGCGTCGCTGGACGCTCTTTAATTTACGTTCACGTATCAAAAGACGATTATGCGTAAATCATGTCAACCGGAATGTGGGGTCAACTCGATAAGCATCGACGTCGCTGGGCCCACAAGGCGATGCGTTTCGCTTTGCGCGGGCATCCCGGATCGCCTACATCAGGAGACTGGAACGTCGATTGGAGAGCGGATGGCAGGGTCGGGCGATCGCGACGGCGGACGCGCCAAGGCGGACCGCCCGGGCGGCAAGACCTCACGTCCCCGGCCGCCGCGCCGGCTCCCCGCCAAGCTGCGTCGCGACCAGCTCCTCGACGAGGCCGCCAAGCAACTCAACGCTCGCGGCGTGCTAATGACCTCGTTGACCGACATCGCCGACACGCTGGGGGTGTCGCGCAATGCCCTCTACCACTACGTCGAGGATCGCGAGGACCTGGTCTTCCAAGTCTATCGCCGCTCGTGCGAGATCCTGGCGCGGGCGCTCGGCGAGGCCGCCCGGTCGGGCCGCCCCGCCCTCCAGGTCGTTTCTGGCTTCATCGCCGCGGCGCTCGATCCTCGCGAGCCTGAAATCGCCGCGCTGGGAGAGATCGGCCTGTTGCGCCCCGCCGAGCGCGAAACCGTCGTCAGCCTGCATGAGGGCGTCATCGCGCGCCTCGCCAGCCTACTGAAAGCCGGCGTCGCGGCCGGCGAAGTGCGCCCTTGCGACGCCGTGGTCGCGGCCCGCTGCATCCTCGGCGCGATCAGTTGGGCGCCGCTCGCCGCCCACTGGACCCGCGACGTCAGCGCCGACCGCCCGGCGCTGATCGACGCGATCGTCGGCCTGCTTGAGAACGGTGTCGCGACCGATCGCGCGGCCCGGGTCGATCCACCCTGGATCGACTTGTCGCCGCTGCGCCCCGCGCGGATCGCCGCCTTCGACCGTGCCGGACTGGCCGCCGCCAAGCGCGAGGCGATTCTGCTGGCGGCGTCGCGACTGTTCAACGCCAAGGGGGTGGATCCCACCTCGCTGGACGAGATCGCCGAGGCCGCCAACGCCACCAAGCGCGCGCTCTACCAGCACGTCGGCGACAAGCAGGCGCTGGTCTCGGCCTGTTACGAGCGCGCCTATCGCATTTTCTTCTTCAGCGAGGACGAGGCCGCCGCGCTGGGCCTTTCGGCCGAGGACGCCTCGTTCGCCATCTCACGCGCCGGCGCGCTGGCCCGCCTGGATCCCGAGATCAGCCCGCTGCGGCCGCTGATCGGTTCCGAGGCCCTGAACGCCGAGCAGAAGACGCAGATGGACGCCCACAGCCACACGCTGTTCCGCCGCACCCGAGATCGCCTGGCGCGCATGCAGTCGGACGGGGCCATGCGCGAGGACGTCGACCTCGACATGCTGATGCTCGTCCTGCCGGGTATCGGCACCTGGCTCGCGGGGGGGGCTGTGGCCTATGACGAGCCCGAGCGCCGCGCGGTGGCCGACGAAGTGGCCGCGCTGATGCGGATCGGTCTCGCGCCGGTCGCCTCGCCTCACGTAGCCGAGGCCTGACGCCGGCCGGCCAGTCCGGACAGCAGCAGCGCAGCCGCGCTCACCACGCCCAGGCCCACCGCCAGTCGGATCATCGTATCGTAAGAGCCTTCCAGGTCGAACAGCACACCAGCGCCGATCCCACCGAAGGCGATGCCCAGGCCGAACGACATGCCGAGCAGGCCCAGGATCGCGTTGAACGCACGCAGGCCGAAGTAGCGGGCCGCGAAGAACGCCATCATGTCGGCCTCCGCCCCCGCCGCCGCACCGACCAGGGCGACGCCTACCGCCAGCAAGGTCTGGTCGGGCCCCGCCAACAGGAAGAAGACAGCGCCCACGGATGCGGTGGCGAGGCAGATGGCCCCGGCCGCTGGCGACCAGAGGCGGTCCAGCATCAGGCCGGCGATCACGCGTCCCGCCACCACCGAGCCCGCGTAGAGAGAGCCGAACAGCGCCGCGGTGACGCCGGGCACGCCGCGATCGGACAGCAGAGGCTGGAGCTGGGTGCTGAACGCCCCGCCCACGAGACTGACGGCCACGGTCGAGAGCAGCAGCAGCCAGAAGCGCGACTGGCGGATCGCCTCGCGGAGCGAGAGGCCTTCGCCGCCCTCGATCACGTCGGCGCCGGCGACAGCGACGCGACCCGGCAACAGCAGGAACGCAGCCACGCCCATGACCAGGGACAGCGGCGCCATGAAGAGGTAGCCCGCCCGCCAGCCGTAGGTGGCGATCAGATGCTGCAGCCACGGCAGCAGCGGCAGGCAGACGAAGACCGCGCCGCTCATGCCCGCCGAGATGGCGAGGCCTCTGGAGTGGGTGAACGCCGCGACGAGCGGACGGGTCACCACCAAGAGCGCGGTCGCCGGGCCGGCCGTCAGCCCGATCAGCAGCATGATCGCCGCATACATCCAGATCTCGCCCTGCATCGAGGCGAGCGCCACATAGGCCGCGGCGAACAGCACGCCGCCCGCCAGCATCACGCGGCGTGGTCCCGCCCGGTCGACCACCGCCGCCAGCGCCGGCATGAGCAGGGCCGTGAGCAGGATCGCGCCGGACGACAGCGTCGCCTGGCCGCGGGTCCAGCCGAACTCGGCCGTCAGCGGCTTCACGAAGAAGCCGTTCACCGCCCCAAAGATCGAGATCCCCGCGCCGGCGCTGAGCAGAGCGCCCCCCATCGTGCGCCAGCCGCGCCGCCACTCCCTCAGCCGCTCGCCCATCGCCCCCTCCTATCGACAGACCCGCGGCGGGCCGTCCCAGTTCGTAAAATGTCGCAAGACCGCGATCAGAGCTAGCGCATTTGCCATCAATCTCGTAACAATTGATACTCATACGTAAATAAAATGCACGTTTCGAGTGGGGCTGGCGGATGGATGAAGTGGTCAATGGCGCACCCGACAGCGTCGCCGACGCCGTGGCGAAGGCGCACGCGCGCTACAGGCAGGAACGCGACCGCCGGCTGCGGTCCGACGGCGTCGGCCAGTACGCGGCGGCGAGCGGCGTGCTTCAGCACTATCTGGACGACCCCTACATCGACGCCCCCATCGACCGCGCGCCGGTCAAGGCCGAGATGGACGTGCTCATCATCGGCGCCGGCTTCGGGGGACTGATGCTGGCCGCGCGGCTGCTGGAAGCCGGCGTCGGCGACGTGCGCCTCGTCGAGAAGGGCGGCGACGTCGGCGGCACATGGTACTGGAACCGCTATCCCGGCATCTCCTGCGACGTGGAGAGTTACAGCTACCTGCCGCTGCTGGAAGAGACCGGCTATGTGCCGCCCAGAAAGTACGCCCCGGGCTCCGAGATCCTCGACCACTGCCGCCGCATCGCCACACAGTTCGGCCTGCCGGAGCGCACGTGGTTCCAGACCGAGGTCACGGAATTGCGCTGGCAGGAGCCCCTGGCCCGATGGCAGGTCTCAACCCGGCGCGGCGACACCTTCCTGGCGCGCTTCGTGTGCATGTCGACCGGTCCCTTGCACCGCCCGAAATTGCCGGGCGTACCGGGCCTCGAGACGTTCCGCGGGCGCAGCTTCCACACAAGCCGCTGGGACTACGCCTACACAGGCGGCGACGAGCGCGGCGGGCTCCATCGGCTGGCGGACAAGCGCGTCGGCGTGGTCGGCACCGGCGCCACGGGGGTGCAATGCATCCCGCACCTGGGCGAGTGGGCGAAGGACCTCTACGTCTTTCAGCGCACGCCCTCCTCGATCGACGAGCGGATCGACACGCCGACCGACGCGGCCTGGGCCGCCGCGCTCATGCCCGGCTGGCACCGTGCGCGTGTGCATGACTTCACGTTGATGACCTCGCCCGAGCCGCCGGTCGGCCCGGACGGCCAGCCCCTGAGCGGCGAGACGCTCACGCGCCTGCGCGACACGCTGGACCTGCAGAAGATGGACAGCCTGCGCGCGCGGATCGACGGGATCGTCACCGATCCCAAGACGGCCGAGCGGCTGAAGCCCTACTACAAGTACCTCTGCAAGCGACCCTGCTTCTCGGAGGACTACCTGCCGACCTTCAACCGGCCGAACGTCACTCTGGTCGACACCGAGGGGCGCGGGATCGAGCGGATCGCCGAGGACGCGGTAATCGTCGGCGGCGTCGCCTACCCCGTCGACTGCCTGATCTTCGCGACCGGCTTCGAGTTCGGCACCGACTACGCCGCCCGCTGCGGGTTCGAGACCTACGGCCGCGGCGGCGTCAGCCAGACCTACGCCTGGCGCGATGGTGTCTCCAGCCTGTTCGGCCTGCACAGCCGCGGCTTCCCCAACCGCTTCATCATCGGCAACGCCCAGCAGGCCAGCACGACCAACTTCACCCACATGCTTGACGAGATGAGTCGCCATCTCGCCGGGGTCCTGAAGACCTGCATCGAGCGCGGCGTTCGCACGATCGAGCCGTCGGAAGGCGCGGAGCGTGACTGGGTCGGCGCTATCCTGAATGTGACGCGAAACCGGGCCGCCCTCGATCCCGAGTGCACACCGAACTACTTCAACCACGAGGGCGACGCTTCGGGCCGGGCCATCCGTAACGGCTTCTACGGCGGCAGCCCCTTCGAGTTCATCCGCATCCTCGAAACCTGGCGCGCCGACGGACGGATGGCCGGGCTGGAGCTGACTTGAGGCGAATGGCGGTCGACCTAGCGGCGTCCTTGCGCCAGGAGGACTAACCCGCTCGCGCGGCATGGGTGGGTGGCGTACGCGGTGTTGATGATGAGGCGCGACGCGGCCGGCCCACTCTTGTCTGAGATCAGAGGTCCATCCCTCTCAGACGGGAGTGTTCCCATGTCTCCAGCACGCTTGAGCCCGCTGCGCCAGCGGATGCGGGAAACGGCGAGGCTAGCTATTGGCACTCTCTGGTGTTCGAGCTTTGGAGGAGGAAAGTCTCGGGCGCGCCAGGGGACTAAGCCGCTCGCGCGGCAGGGGTGGGTTCCGCACGCGGTGGTGATGATGGGGCGAGGGACGAAGCCAGCCCATCCTGTTTGAGATGCAGGGATC
>NZ_MEEX01000019.1:35607-120415 GCF_001724605.1 Phenylobacterium sp. SCN 70-31 | reverse complement strand
GCCCAGTAGGCCTCGGCATGGAACTTGGTGGTCTCGTTCAGGTCGACGTCGACCTGGGCGAAGACGTGGTAGCGGTTCTCGACCTCGACCAGATTGTCGAAGGGAATGTAGGTGAAGTAGCAGGCTGGCGTCGTTCCGGTGAAGCCGGCGTAGCCGCCGACGGCCTCGCAGTTGGCGTCGCGCTGGACGCCCGCGACCGGCGTGCCGGCGGCGCTGAGCGGCAGGAAGGACGGCGGCTGCCCAAGCACCGACCAGCCCGAAGGGTTGGTCAGATAGGGCAGATAGGACCAGTCGCGGTCGGTCGTCTTCAACTCCGAGCGATGCTGATAGCCCGCCGAGACCAGGAAGCTGGCGTTGTCGAAGCGCTTTCCGTAGATGGCGCTGAGATTGTAGTCGCCCTTGGAGCCGTCCACGAGGCGATAGTCGCCGCTGACTTCTGCGCCGTCGAAATTGGTGCGGGTGATGAAGTTCACGACGCCGGCGATGGCGTCGGAGCCGTAGGTCGCCGCGGCGCCGTCCTTCAGGACCTCGACGCGGCCGATGGCCGAGACCGGAAGCAGGTTGGTGTCGACGCCGCCCGAGCCGGCGCCCGCCGAGGCGACCACGCGCCGGCCGTTCACCAGCACGAGGGTGCGCAGGCTGCCCAGGCTGCGGAGATTGTGGAGAACTGGTTGGTGTCGCCCAGGACCGGACCGCTGACCGGCAGGGCCTTGATCAGGTCGATGGTGCTCGGCGAGCCCCGCCGCTGAAGCTCGTCGACCCCGATCACCTCGACCGGCAGCGCCGCGTCCTCGGGCGTGCCCCGGATGAACGACCCGGTGACCACCACTTCCCCGACCTCCGTCGGAGTGCTCTGGGCCAGCGCGGCGCCCGGCATGCCGCACGCCACCATCGCGGCCAGCACGGAGCCGCCGCAGAAGAATCTGCTTTTCGTCATTACTTTCCTCCCCTCGGCAGCCTCTAGGAACGGGCCGGCCTGAGTTGGCCCATAGTGATGGCGTTTGTTGCGGCTCCGCCACACAAATCTCATTGTTCGCCCAACTAAGGTCAAAGAACGCGACTTCGTCGCAACATGCGATGACCCGACGGAACCCCGTCCGCCGCTGTGGGGCGTCGGGCTCTTTCGCTTGCGCGCGCACGTCCGTCCCTGCGCACAAGGCGCCGCTTGCGCGAATCCTGTTGCGCCCACCGCAGCGGCGCCTTCAGTCTGGCGTTCAGAAACGGGATATCGGGGACCGTCGCGGCCGAGCGCGCGTGGCGGAATGTCCAATGAGCTTCGCATCCGCGGTGCGCCAGGCTGGCGGCCGTCTGATCTTCGCGCCGACGGGTCGGGTGGATGCGACCACCGCCGATGCCTTCACCGATCAGATCGTGGCCGCCGCGCGCGAGGCGCGCGACGTCGGGGCTCTGGTGGTGGATCTCACAGGTCTCGACTTCATGGCCTCGCGCGGTCTGCGGGCGCTCACCATGGCCCAGCGCGAGGCGGGAGAGGGCGTCCCGATCCGGTTGGCGAACCCCAATGCGCAGATGCGCGAGATTCTGAAGATCAGCCGCTACGACATGCTGTTCGAGATCGTGGACGAGGCCTGACGATGCGGGTGCGCTTCTGGGGAACCCGCGGGTCGTTGCCGGTGGCCCTGACCGCCGGGTCGGTTCAGGGCAAGATCGCCGCGGCCCTCGCGGCCGCCGGCGGCCGGACGTTCGCCGACACGGCTGAGGCTGCGCGCTTCGCCGCGGAAACGCTGCCGTTCTCCACTTACGGGACCTATGGCGGCGCCACCTCCTGCGTCGAGGTCGAGGGGGCCGATGGCGCGTTCATCGTCTGCGACATGGGCTCGGGCCTGCGCGAGTTCGGGATCGACTCGTTCCGGCGGATCGCGGGCGGGCGCCCGCCCGTCTACCATTTCTTCCTGTCCCATCTGCACTGGGACCACATCATGGGCTTCCCGTTCTTCGGGCCGGCCTTCAATCCCGCCGCGACGATCGTGGTCCACTCCGGCCACCCCGACGCCGAGGCGGCCCTGCGGCGCCAGCAGGAGGAGATCTCGTTTCCGGTTCCGTTCGAGTGGCTGCGGGCGAAGTTCGAGTTCCAGGTCCACGAGCCCGGCGTCCCGTTCGACGCCGCCGGCCTGACCGTGACGCTGGCGGCCCAGCACCACAGCCACGACTCGTACGGCTATCGCTTCGAGAAGAACGGCAAGGTGGTCATCTACTCCACGGATTCCGAGCACAAGGTGGAGAACATGGACGCTGAGAAGGCGTTCGAGGCCTTCTTCGCCGACGCCGATCTCGTGATCTGCGACACCATGTATTCCCTGGGCGACACCGTCAGTCTCAAGCAGGACTGGGGCCACTCGTCCAACGTGGTGGCCGTCGACTTGTGCCAGGCGGCCGGCGCCCGGACGCTGGCCCTCTTCCACCACGAGCCGACCTACACCGACGAGGACATCCAGCGCATGCACGCCGAGACGGTGCGCTACGAAGAGCTGGTCCGCGGCGACCGTCCGCCCCTGTCGGTGATCTGCGCCTATGACGGACTCGTCGTCGAGGTCTGATCCCTTCGGCGAACTGGAGCCTCGCGCGCGCCTGCGCGTGCGGGCGGCCGGGTTGCTGGCGGCGCTCGCCGGGGCGATGCTGCTGCTGGCCGTGGGGCCGGCGCTGCGTCAGCCGCTGATCGACACCTATCAGCGGGTGTCTCCGCCCCTCGAGCCCAGCGCGCGGGTGCATGTCGTGGCCATCGACGCCGAGAGCCTGGCGGCCGTCGGGGGCTGGCCCTGGTCGCGCTACGCCCTGGCCCGTCTGACCGAACAGATCGCCGACCGGGGCGCGGTCGCCATCGGCTTCGACTTCCTGTTCGCCGAGCCCGACCGTCAGGCGCCGGGCGACTTCGTCTCGATCTTCCGCCACGAACTGTCGCCGGCCGCCGCCGGCGAGATCGCGGCTCTGCCCTCTATGGACGCGGTCTTCGGCGAGGTGATCGCGCGTCAGCCGGTCGTCCTGGCCCGCGCCGGCGTCGACGCCGATTCCTTCGATCGGGACGACGAGACCGAACGCCCGCCGCCGCTTCCGCCCGAGGCGAGCTTCTCCGGTCCGCAGCCGAAGGCGATCCCAGCCTATCCGGACGTGGTGGCCAACATCGAGGTCCTGGACAGCCGCGCCCTCGGGCACGGCCTGGCCAACGGCCCGCCCGACGCCGACGGCCTCATCCGCCGGGTGCCCCTCCTGGGCCGGGCGGCCGGGACGCTCACGCCGAGTCTGGCGCTCGATCTCGTTCGGGTGGCCGAGGACGTGTCCGAGATCCGGCTCGAAGGCGGCGCGGCGGGGCTGACCGCCATCCGAGTCGGCGAGCACGGCGTCAAGGTGGATGCGGGCGGGCGCATGGAACTGCGCTTCGCCGGCCGCCCACCGACGGCGGAGGGCCAGCCGCGGTCCGCCTACCCCACATGGTCGGCGGCGGACCTGCTGCGTCAGGGCGTGGCGGCCGACGTGTTCCGGGACTCCATCGTCCTGGTCGGCCTGACGGCGGCGGGCACTTCCGATGTGGTGACCACGCCGCGGGACGCCGAGACCTACGGCGTCTTCGTCCAGGCCCAGGCGGTCGACGCCATATTGCGCGGCGCCGCCCTGGCGCGTCCCACGTGGGCGCCGGCTCTGGAGTGGGGGCTGGGCCTCGCCCTGGCGCTACTTTCGTGGCTGATGGTCCCGCGCGCCTCGCTGGCGATGGTGCTGGCCGGGGCGGCGGTGGAGGTGACCGCGGCGTTCGGCGCCAGCTGGCTGGCCTTCCTCAACAACATGGTCATAGATCCGTATCCGATGCTGATCCCTGGCGCGGCGACGTCGGCGGTGGTGGTCACCCTGCTGTTCGTGGAAGGTCGCCGCGTCCAGGCCCGCCTGCGTCACGCCCTGGACGACGAGCGGCTGTCGGCGGCGCGCATCTCGGGCGAGCTGGCCGCGGCGAGCGAGATCCAGTCGGGGATGCTGCTGCCGCGCGGGGAACTGGATCGCATCTCGCCGGCCGTCGAGATCGACGCCGTGCTGCAACCCGCCAAGACCGTCGGAGGCGACCTCTATGACGCCTTTCCGTTCGACGATGGCCGCGTCTGCTTCCTGGTGGGCGATGTGACGGGCAAGGGCGTGCCGGCCTCGCTGTTCATGGCCCTGTCGAAGGCGCTGGCCCGCAGCCTTCTCGTCCGCCCCGCGACGCCCTTGGACGTGGCCGTGCGCGAGATCAACGCCGAGCTGGCGCGCGACAACCGTCAGGCGATGGCGGTTTCCGTGCTTGTGGGCGTGCTGCATCCCGGGGACGGGACGCTGGAGCTGTGCTGCGCGGGCCACGAGAACCCGCTGGTGGCCGATGGCCGTGGCGGCGTGCGGGAACTGGAGCTGCGCGGCGGTCCCCCGCTGTGCGCCGCGCCATGGTTCCCCTATGCGATCGAGACCCACAGGCTGGAGCCCGGCGAACTGCTGGTGGCGTTCACCGACGGCATGACCGAGGCCGAGAGCCCGGCGGGCGATCTGTTCGGCCGCGCGCGGACCCTCGAGGCCGTGGCTCGCGCCGGACAGGCCGGATCGGCGGCCGCGGCGGTCGATGCGCTGGTGGCCGTGGTGCGCGAGTTCGAAGCCGGGGGGGAGCCCAGCGACGATCTGACGGTCCTGGCCGTGCGTCGGCGCGACGTCGCCTGAACGATCTCAGGGGCCTCGACGTCGGGCTTCACGGCCGCGTTAGCGGACGATCACCTCGACGCGCCGGTTGGCCGGCTCGGCCACGCCGTCCGCGGTGGGGAGGAGCAACTCGCGCTCGCCGCGGCCACTGACCTTGGCGTTCGCCAGGGGCAGGCCCAGCCGGACGAGGGCGGCGCGGATCTCGACCGCCCGATCCAGCGACAGCCGGTCGTTGGCGTCGGATGCGCCGACCGTGTCGGTATGGCCGGTGATCTGCACGTCGGACCGCTCGTTGACGATCTCGCGCAGCGCCGCCAGCACCGGCTGCGAGCCGGGGTCCAGTTCCGTGGTCCCAAGCTTGAAGTACATCACATAGACGCGCGGCGGCGCGGGCAGCCACGCCATGAGGTCGGCGTAGCGCGAAGCGTCGGCGGGCCGCACCGACAGGGCGCCGCCGCCCAGGCGGGCCTGCGTGTTGGCCTCGGTGAGCGCGCCCAGTTCGGATTCCGTCTCGGCGTCGAGGACCGCCACGGCGCCCGTTCCGCCGCCGGCGTCCTGCAGGAGGCTGACGCTGGACGAGGCGCACCCGGCCAGCAGGCCGGCCCCGAGGGTGGCGGCGAGAACCGCCCGCGCGCTCATGGCACCTCGACCACGAAGGTCGTGCCCCGCGCCGCCAGCAGCGACGTGGGGGTGCGCACCTTCATCGCGTCCTTGTTTTCCTTGGCGATCTGCCCCGAGACGACGCCCAGGGCGCCGCGGTCGACGGTGGTGAGCGAGCGGCCCTTGTGGGTGGTGTCGTCGAACTCGAACTGGCTGATCGAGATCCGGCTGTTGGGGCCGATGGAGAAGCGGCTGTTGTCGGCGAAGGTGATGCCGATCCGGCCGTTCGGGCCCGTGACCAGGACGTCGCTGACCCGGAGCAGATAGCCCGGCGCCGCCGGCTGGGGCGCACGGTCGCGCATCACTGTCGCGGTCCCGGCGACGCTCTTGATGCGTCCGATCTCAGCGAGGGCGATGCTCGGCGTCGACAGGCCGGCGGCCATCAGCAATCCTGCAATCAGCGCTCTGCGCATCTGGAAGTCCTCCGAACCAGGCCCCGTCATAGACCAGCTTCGCCCACCCGCCGAATCTCATACCCTTGTCGCGCGAATTTCGGCCGACGAGGCGGGATTGCGTCGTGCGCTGGATCTGGCCCGCGCCTTCGCTGCGGGGGGCGCGCTGGAGGTCCAGACGGCCGACCGGCTGGCCATCGTCGTCGAGGAATGGATCGCCAATGTGGTCGAGCACGGCGCTCCGCCGCCCGGCAGCCGCATCGGTCTGCGGTTCGTGCGCAAGACGGGATGGGTCGGGCTCTCGCTGACCGATGCGGGGCGGCCGTTCGACCCGCGGGAGGCGTGTTTCGAAGGCCCCAATGTCGAGCGGGGCGGTGGCGCGGGGCTGGAGCTGATCCGCGCCTGGTGCCGCATCGCCGACTACCGTCGGCGCAAAGGACGCAATCGGCTCGTGCTTGAACTGGCGCTGGCATGAGCCGGCCGTTCGCGGCGCTTTCGGGGCGGCCGCGCCTGGCGGCGGCGCTGGCGCTGGGGGCGGCGACCGGCGGCGCCTGCGCCGCCCTGGCCCTCGGTCCGGGTCCGGGGCCCGGCCTGACGGTGTCTGTGCTGGCGGGCTGGAACACCTTCTGCTTCGCCTATCTCGGGCTGACCCTGCACGCCGTGGCGGGCCAGGGTCCGGCCGAGATCCGGACCCGTGCGGCGCAGCAGGACCAGGGCCGGCTCACCGTGCTGCTGCTGATCCTGGCCGCCTGCGTCGTCAGCCTGGCCGCCGTCGCCCTGGAGCTGTCGCAGGCGCGGCATGAAGACGGCTTGGGCCGGGCCCTGCGCATCGCCGGCGCGGCCGTGACGCTGACGGCCTCCTGGCTGACGATGCAGACCGTCTTCGCCGTCCACTACGCCCACGAATACTACACGCCGCACACCGAGACCGGAGCCGACCGCGGCGGCCTGGCCTTTCCGGGCGGCGAGGCGCCCGACTACTGGGATTTCCTGCACTTCGCCGTGGTCATCGGCGTCGCCGCCCAGACCGCGGACGTGGCCTTCACCGGCAAGGGCCTGCGCCGGCTGGGCACGGCCCACAGCCTCATCGCCTTCGTCTTCAACACCCTCATCCTGGCGCTGACGATCAACCTGCTGGCCGGGCTGCTCTGAAGCGCCCAAAGGGGCCTATCGCCGGTCGTCGCGGAGCGCGATCCCGCCGATCCAGCTGGCGAGGCCGGTGATGACCGCCGCCAGGACGCCGGGGATCAGGCCGTCGACCCGGAAGCCTTCGAGGAACCAGGCCACCAGGCCGATCATCCCGGCGTTCACTACCAGAAGGAACAGTCCCAGGGTCAGCAGGGTGAGCGGCAGCGTCAGGATCACCACCACCGGGCGCACGACCGCGTTCACGATCCCCAGCAGCAGGGCCGCCAGAACCAGCGTGCCCGTGTCGTCCATATGCACGCCCGGGACGAACCTTGATGCGACCCACAGGCCCAGGGCGGCGATCACCGCCCGGATCAGGAACTTCGCCATGCCGCCCATCCTCCTCCGACCGGCTGTCTCCCAAGCCTAGACCGCGCCGTACGCCGGGGGAAAGCCCGCCCGCGGCGCTCCGAAAAGGCTCCGTTCATGTTTCTGGGGCACCGTCCTGCGACAGGCCGTCGCATCGGGGGAGGCGCGGCCGCTGTCTGTCGGGACCGTTGAAGGGGGCGGGACGACGTGAGCGCGAGGGCGAAGAGTCTGCTGGACGAACGCCTGGACGCGGTGGCCGCCACCGCGCGCCAGATCTTCGCCGTGCGGCTCGCCGTGGGCGGCGCCGCCGCCCTGCTGACGGGTTACATCTACGGCCCTGCCATCGGCGCGGGGTGGCTCACCGCCTTCCTGTTCACCGAGACATGGACTCGGATCTCGACCCGCGCCGTCGGCTTGGGGCGGGCGATGAGCCGGCGTGCGAGGGTCGCCTACGCCGGCGCGATGCTGTCGGCCAGCGCCACATGGTGCGGATTGGCCGCGCTCTACTGGCTGGACGGCCAGGAGGCCTTCCGCCTGGCGGCGATGGCGATCCTCGCCGGGATGATGGTCCATGCGCAGGGCTTCTCGTTCCGATCCCCCGTGGCCCTGGCGGCCCTGGGGGTTCTGCCGGCGCTCATGTGGTTCGTGCTGCCCGTGGTGTTCGGCGGCTATTCGGGAGCGCCCCTGGTCACGCTCACCATCGGCCTCTTCCTTCTGCTGACCTATGTGGCGGCTTCGGCGCGGGCCAACATGCGGACCGCCGCGATCCTGGCCGACGCCCAGCGCAACGCTGAGGCGGCCAACGACGCCAAGTCGGCGTTCCTGGCGATGGTGAGCCATGAGCTGCGCACGCCCCTGAACGGCGTATTGGGCATGGCCCGGGCGCTCCAGCGGACCTCGCTCGATTCCAAGCAGCAAGGCTTCGTGGACACGATCCTGCGTTCGGGCGACGGCCTGCTGGCCATCCTCAACGACGTGCTCGACATCTCGAAGATCGAGGCCGGCCGGATGGACCTCGAGGTGGCCGCCTTCGACCTCGCGACGCTGGGCGACCAGACGGTCGAGCTCTGGGCCGAGGCGGCGGCGGCGAAGCGTCTGGGGCTGACATGCGAAGCCGCACCCGGCCTGCCGCGGCGCGTGCTGGGCGACGAGACCCGGGTGCGCCAGATTCTTCAGAATCTCGTCTCCAATGCGCTGAAGTTCACCGAGCACGGGCAGGTGCGCATCCATCTGGCCCCTGCGCCGGGGGCCGATGGGGACGGCGGCGTCCTGATCACGGTCGCGGACACGGGGATCGGGATGAGCTCCGATCAGGTGAACCAGATCTTCCGCCCCTTCGCCCAGGCCGACGCGGCGACGGCGAAGCGCTACGGCGGAACGGGCCTGGGCCTGTCCATCTGTCGCAAGCTGGCGTCCATGATGGGCGGGGAGATCACCGTCGAGAGCGCGTCGGGCGCCGGCTCGACGTTCCGCGTCTGGCTGCCGTTGCCCGAGGCCGAGGTCGAGATCGGCCCGGTGGACGCGAACGCCCAGGCGCTGCCGCCGCTGCGCATCCTCGTGGCCGACGACAACCCCATCAACCAGACCGTGGCGCGCGCGGTGCTGGAAGCGTCAGGCGCCGTGGTCGAGACGGCCGCCGACGGCGCTCAGGCGCTGGATCGCCTGCGCCTCTCGGCCTTCGATGTCGTGCTGATGGACGTCCACATGCCGACGATGGACGGGGTCGAGGCGGTGGGCCGGATCCGCGACGGCCAGGCGGGACGCTCCGATGTGCCGGTGATCGCGCTGACCGCCGACGCGATGGCCGGCGAGGAGGCGCGGCTGAAGGCGATGGGCTTCGACGCCCTTCAGCACAAGCCTGTCCAGCCGGCGGCCCTGATCGGCGCCATCAGCCTGGCGCTCGCCGGCCGAAGCGCCCGGGCGGAAGGCTCGGACGCGGCGGCGTAGAGCGCCGCGAAGCGGCCTTTTTGAACCGCGAACGAACGCGAAAAGACGCGAACGAGCGCCAGCGCGGCCTCCCACCCTCGTTCTGTTCGCGTTCGTTCGCGGTCGAAATCCAGGCTGCGCCTAGAACGCGCCAGCCGCCTCCAGGCCGGGCACCGTCTCCTTGAGGCGCCCTCCGATGCGGATGGGTTCGATGCGGCGGGCGAGGCCCGAGGTCGGATCGGTCTCCACGAAGACCCCGCAGACCGTCGCCGGGCCTTCGGCGGGTTTGTAGCGACCGCCCGAGATGCGGGTGGTGAACCGGCGCAGCGGCTCTTCCTTCTGGTTGCCGATCACGCTGTCGTAGTCGGCGCAGGCGCCGGCGTCGGTCTGATAGGCCGTGCCGCCGGGCAGGACCTGGGCGTCGGCGGTCGGGACGTGGCTGTGGGTGCCCACCACGAGGGTGGCGCGGCCGTCGCAGAAGTGGCCCATCGCCATCTTCTCGGACGTGGCTTCGGCGTGCATGTCGACCACGATCGCGTCGGCGACCGCGCCCAGGGGGCAGGCCTCCAGCTCCCTGTCGACCGCGGCGAAGGGGTCGTCCAGGGCGTCCATGAACACCCGGCCCAGCAGGTTCACCACCAGGATGCGCTTGCCGTCCGGGGTGTCGAAGAGCTGGGCGCCGCGGCCCGGCGCGGCGGCCATCGGCGGATAGTTCAGCGGTCGGATCAGTCGCGGCTCGCGTACGATGTAGGTCAGCGCTTCCTTCTGGTCCCACGAGTGGTTGCCCAGGGTGAGGCAGTCGGCGCCGGCGTCGAACAGCTCGCGCGCGGTGGCCTCGGTGATCCCGAAGCCGGCGGCGGCGTTCTCGGCGTTGACGATCACGAACTCCAGGCCCAGCCGGCGGCGCAGGGCGGGCAGGTGTTCGGCCAGGCCGTCGCGGCCCGAACGGCCGACCACATCTCCGAAGAAGGCGAAACGCATCAGGTTCCTGTAGCGACGGGGATGAAGGCCGTCTCCGTCAGAATGGCGTCGAGGCGCGCGTCGTGGGCCTCGATGGGAACTTCTGGAAGCTCCTGTCCCGCAAAGGCCACACCCACCACCAGCAGCGGCCCCCGCGCGCGGAGGTCGGCGATGGTGCGGTCGTAGAAGCCGCCGCCCTGGCCCAGCCGGCCGCCCCGCCGGTCGAAGGCCAGGACCGGGGCGAACAGGACATCGGGCCAGACGTGTCCGGCCGCCTCGGTCGGCGCGGCGATCCCCAGGGCGTCCGGGGCGAGCGGTCCCCCGGGCGCGTGCCGGCGGAAGACCAGCGGCGCGGCGCGCGCGATCACGGCGGGCAGGGCGCGCTCGCCATCGAGCCGGATCGCCGAAGGGTCGAGCTCCGAGCCCGTGGGGTGATAGAGGCCATAGGCGCCCACCGGGCGGCCCGGCCAGCCGGGCGGCAGGTTCGCCGCCGCGCGAACGCCCGCGTCCGGCGCTTCGGCGGCCAGCCGCCGGCGCAGGGCGCGCATCCGGGTTCGCAGTTCGGCCTTGGGGTCCACGGACCCGGCTATAGCGGGACGGGCCTGCAACAGGAAACGGGCCTGCAACAGGAAACCGGCCTGCAACGGGAGACGGGTGGCGGCGCCGCGAAGAGCCGTGAAGGTCAGTTCAATTCCCTCGACCTGGATAGACCAGGTGGGCGCCGTGTTGCCGAGGACCACGATCCCCGGCAGGGACAGCTCCCTATGAGTGAATTAAGGTCGCTGGAATATGTTCGCCTTCGACGAGAGCCGCAGCAGGACCCGCCGAGCGTAAGGTAGGACGCCGACGCCCCCGCCTCAAGCGCCGACGCGCGCGCCCTTGTTCGCACCGCGGGAGCGCGGGTGGGCGCGCCCTGGCGTCGCGGCGTCGCTTTCCCCTTGGGCGGCGGCCCCGCGCGGCTTACATCGGGCGTCTTGAACGCACACGCCGACATCGCCGGACAAAGCCTCGCCCGCCAGGCCAACGACATCGCCCGCGACCTCACGCGGGCCGATCCGAAGGTCTATTGGACAGACTTGGCCGTCACGGCGGCCGTCACCTGGCTCAGCTTCTGGATCGCGGCCACCTCGACGTCTGCCGGCTGGGCGTGGATCGCAGGCGCTGTCTGCGTCCTGGCGCTGTACCGCGGGATCAGCTTCATCCACGAGCTGACGCACTTGCGCCGGGACGACGTTCCGTTCTTCCACTTCGCCTGGAACGTGGCGATCGGCGTGCCGTGGCTGACGCCGTCGCTGCTGTACGAGGGCGTCCACATCCTCCACCACGCCAAGGACCGCTACGGCACAGCCCGCGACCCCGAGTATCATCCGCTCGCGCGGCGGCCTCTCTACGAACTGGCGGTGTTCCTGGGCATAGCCCTGCTGGCGCCGGTGGGGACCGTGCTGCGCTTCGCGGTGCTGGCTCCGCTGGGCTTCCTCATCCCGGCGGTGCGGCGGTTCACGATCGCCAAGGCCTCGGGCATGGTCATCAACACCCACTTCTCGCGCGAGGACTTCGACCGCGCCGGCCGCGCGCCCTGGCTGGCGCAGGAGATCGCCTGCTGGCTGTGGAGCTGGGGCCTGATCGGCCTGGCCGCGACCGGCGTGCTGCCTTGGCGGGTGCTGATCGTCGGTGTTGCGATCTTCGCGGTGATGACCTTCCTGAACCAGGTCCGCACCGCGGTGGCGCATCGTTGGGACAACGACGGAGAGGTGATGGCGCCCCTGGACCAGTTCCTGGATTCGGTGAACGTGCCGCCGCCGGCGCTGCTGCCGTTCCTGTGGGCGCCCGTGGGCCTGCGCTACCACGCCCTGCACCACCTGATGCCGCGCCTGCCTTATCACAACCTCGGCGAGGCCCACCGCCGGCTGGTCGAGGCGCTGCCGGCCAATCACGACTACCGCCGCGCCGAGGAGCGCGAGCTGTTCCCGGCCCTGGGCAAGCTGGTCGCGCGGATGCGGCGGTCCCGCCCTTAGTAGGGAGGGATTACGCCGCCGCGAGCTTCTCGATCTTGGCGGCGGCGGCTTCCAGGGCGCCGACGGCCCGGGTCTCGATGCGGGACCGGTCGGCCTGGAGACGGCCCACCTCGACCTGGAGGGCCGCCAGGCGGTTCTTCGCGTCGAGCAGTTCGTCGGCCAGCAGCAGCGCGCCCATCAGGAACAGGCGCGTGTCGCCGAGCTGGCCCATGTCCTGGCTGACCTGCCGCACCTGATGGTCGAACAGCCTGGCCAGCTCCAGCAGGTGACCCTCCTGCCCGTCTTCGCAGCCGACGGCATAGGGGCGGCCGTTCACGTCGATGTTGAGCTGGGCCATCGCTTAAGCCTCCTGGGCCTGGCCGTTGAGGTGGGTGCGGATCTCGTCGATCGCGCGGCCCAGCGCTTCGGACGCCTGAGCGCCCGCTTCCTCCAGCTCGCGTTCGCGGGCGCGGGCGGCGTCCAGTTCGGCCGCCAACATGGCGCGGTCCTGGTCGAACAGGCCGCCCGCGTCCGCGCTGGCGGCCTTCAGCCGCTGGGCCAGGCGCTGTTCCAGCACGTGCAGGGCGTTCTCCAGTCGCCTGGCCGCCACATCCAGCGCATTCTCGCCGGGGTTCATGCGATCCTCCGAAGCCGACAGGCCTTCTATACCCGTGCGGGTGAGTCTCACGAAATCTGCAGGGCCTTTTCTTGACCTTCCGGCCCCCGTCGTGCGAGGCGGCCCGCAACTTCCCGCCAGAAAGACCCGACAGACGATGCCCGCGCCGACCCAGCTCATGGCCAACGCCATCCGCGTCCTCTCGATGGACGCCGTCGAGCAGGCCAACTCCGGCCATCCGGGGATGCCGATGGGCATGGCGGACGTGGCCACGGTGCTGTGGACGAAGTTCCTGAAATATGAGGCCGCCCGGCCGGACTGGGCCGACCGCGACCGATTCGTGCTGTCGGCGGGCCACGGCTCGATGCTGCTCTACAGCCTGCTGCACCTGTCGGGTTTCAAGGCGGTGACGGCCCAGAGCCTGCGCGACTTCCGCCAGCTCGGCTCCAACACCCCGGGCCACCCCGAGTACGGCCACACCCCGGGTGTCGAGACCACCACCGGGCCGCTGGGTCAGGGCCTGGCCACCGCGGTCGGGATGGCCATGGCCGAGCGCAAGCTGGCGGCCCGCTTCGGCGCCGACCTCGTCGATCACCGCACCTGGGTGATCGCGGGCGACGGCTGCCTGATGGAAGGGATCAGTCACGAGGCGATCAGCCTGGCCGGCCGGCTTAAGCTGTCGCGCCTCACGGTGCTGTGGGACGACAACGACATCACCATCGACGGCCACGTGGGCCTGTCGGACGCCACCGACCAGATCGCCCGCTTCAAGGCCGCCGGCTGGACCACCAAGCGGATCGACGGCCACGACGAGGGCCAGATCCGCCGGGCGCTCGCCTGGGCGGTCAAGCAGGACCGGCCCAGCCTGATCGCCTGCAAGACCGTGATCGGCAAAGGCGCCCCCAACATGGGCGGCACCCACGACGTCCACGGCAAGGCCCTGGGCAAGGACGAGATCGCGGCCACCCGCAAGGCGCTGGGCTGGAGCCACGACCCGTTCGTGGTTCCGGACGAGGCGCTGAAGCCCTGGCGTTCGGCCGGCCGCCGCGGCGGCAAGGCCCGCAAGGCCTGGGAGGCGCGCCTGGCCGCCTCGCCGCACAAGGCCGAGTTCCTGCGTGCGATGGCCGGCGACCTGCCGCACGGCGCCTTCGAGCGCCTGGACGCCTTGATGGCCAAGGCGGCCGCCGAGAAGCCCGCCGCCGCCACCCGCCAGCACTCGGGCGCGGTTCTGGAGCAGATCTTCGGGGACATCCCCGAACTGCTGGGCGGCTCGGCCGACCTGACCGGCTCGAACAACACCTTCGTCAAGAACACCCAGGTCTTCGACGCCCCCGACTACGCCGGCCGCTACGTGAACTACGGCGTGCGCGAGTTCGGCATGGCCGCGGCGCTGAACGGCATGGCCCTGCACGGCGGCGTCATCCCCTACGGCGGCACCTTCCTGGTGTTCGCGGACTACGCCCGGCCGGCGATCCGGCTGGCGGCGCTGATGGGCGTCCGCGTGATCCACGTGGGCACCCACGATTCCATCGGCCTAGGCGAGGACGGCCCCACCCACCAGCCGGTGGAGCACCTGGCCAGCTTGCGCGCCATGCCCAACCTGAACGTCTTCCGCCCGGCCGACGCGGTGGAGACGGCCGAGTGCTGGAAACTGGCGCTGGACGCCCGCAAGACGCCTTCGGTCCTGGCGCTGTCGCGGCAGAAGACCGCCGGCGTGCGCGATTCGGCGGGCGAGAACCTGTCGGCCCGGGGCGCCTACCAGCTCGTCGGCGCCTCGAAGCCGGCGCAGGTGACGATCTTCGCCTCGGGCACGGAAGTGCCGGTCGCCCTGGCGGCCCGCGACCTGCTGGAAGCCGACGGCGTCGGGACGCGGGTCGTCTCGGTCCCCTGCTTCGAGCTGTTCGAGGCCCAGCCGGCGGATTATCAGGCCGCGGTCATCGGCGAGACCGAGGCGCGCGTGGCGGTGGAGGCCGGCGTGCGCCAGGGCTGGGACCGGTTCATCGGCTCGGACGGCGCCTTCGTGGGCATGACCGGTTTCGGCGCCAGCGCGCCGGACAAGGCCCTCTACGCCCACTTCGGCATCACCCCCGAAGCCATCGCGGCCGCGGCGAAGGCGAAGCTCTAGCGCTCCTCCCCGGTCGCGAAGACGACGGGGGAGGTGGATCGGCGCGGCGCGCGACGAGACGGAGGGGGGCGCAGGGCCACAGGCTCGGCGGACGGGTTTTGCGGCCCCTCCACCACTTCGTGGTCCCCCTCCCCCGAACGCTTTGGTTCGGGGGAGGAGCGGGCCCACACGACGATCTGGAGAACGAGCATGCGCCTCGGCACGCCTAACTCACCCACCGCCGTCCGCGTGATGCTCCTGGGCTCGGGCGAGCTCGGCAAGGAGGTGACGATCGAGCTCCAGCGGCTGGGTTGCGAGGTGATCGCCGTCGACCGCTACGACGGTGCGCCGGCCCAGCAGGTCGCCCATCGCAGCCACGTCGTCGCCATGACCGACGCCGGCGCGCTGCGCGCGCTGGTGGAGCGGGAGCGGCCGCACCTGATCGTGCCCGAGATCGAAGCCATCGCCACCGACGAATTGGCCCGTATCGAGGCCGACGGGCTGGCCACGGTGATCCCCACCGCCCGCGCGGCGCAGCTCACCATGAACCGCGAGGGCATACGCCGGCTGGCGGCCGAGGCGCTGGGCCTGCCCACCAGCGCCTACGCCTTCGCCGCGTCCGAAGCGGAACTGGCGACGGCGGCGGCCGAGGTCACGGGCTTTCCCTGCTTCGTGAAGCCGGTGATGAGCAGCTCGGGCAAGGGCCAGTCGTATGTCGAGCGGCCGGACCAGATCGCCGAGGCCTGGCGCTACGCCCTGGAAGGCGGACGGGTCGAGCAGCCGCGGGTGATCGTCGAGGGCCGCGTGGACTTCGACTTCGAGATCACCCAGCTCACCGTCCGCAGCCTGGCGGGCGGGGTCGTCGAGACCAGCTTCTGCGCGCCCATCGGCCATCGGCAGGTGAAAGGCGACTATGTGGAGAGCTGGCAGCCCCAGCCGATGTCGGCGGCGGCGCTCTCGAAGACCCGGGACATCGCCGCCGCCGTCACCACCGCGCTGGGCGGCCTGGGCCTGTTCGGCGTCGAGCTGTTCGTGAAGGGCGACGACGTCTGGTTCTCGGAGGTCAGCCCCCGGCCGCACGACACCGGCCTCGTCACCCTCGTCACCCAGCACCAGTCCGAGTTCGCCCTGCACGCCCGCGCCATCCTGGGCCTGCCCACCGACGCCGGGCTGCGCGAGCCGGGCGCCAGCGCCGTGATCTACGGCGGGATGGACGCCCGGGGGATCGCCTTCGAGGGCGTAGACGAGGCGTTGGCCGTTCCGGGCGCCGACCTGCGCCTGTTCGGCAAGCCCGAGAGCTTCGAGCGCCGCCGCATGGGCGTAGCCCTGGCCCGCGCCGCCGACGTGGAAGAGGCCCGCGACCGGGCGCGGGAGGCCGCGGGCAAGGTTAGGCCGGTCGCGGGGTAGAGGCTGTCCCTCCGGGCGAGGAGAGGCGGACATGCCCTGGCGAGGCGTTCGCGGCCGGTCTAGGCTCGATCCACAACCGCCTCAGGGACACCACATGCGCCGCCATCTGATCGCAACCGCCGTCGCCGTCGCCACCGTCGCAGCCGGAGGCGTGGCCGCCACCGCCCAGACCCCCGCGCCGCTGATCGAGCGGACGAAGCTGTTCGGCAATCCCAGCAAGACCGCGGGCCGCGTCAGCCCAGACGGCAAGTGGCTGTCCTGGATCGCGCCCCGCGACGGGGTGCTGAACGTGTGGGTGGCGCCGGTCTCGGATCCTGCGAAGGCGCGCGCCATGACGGCGGAGAAACAGCGGCCCGTGCGTGGTTACTACTGGGCTCCGGACTCGGGCTCGATCCTGTTCATCACCGACACCGGCGGGGACGAGAACTTCAAGGTCTACGGCGTGGACGTCGCCACCGGGACGCAGAAGGCGCTGACGCCCTTCGACAAGACGCGGGCCGAGATCATCGCGGTCAGCCGCAACGTCAAGGATCGCATCCTGATCAGCGTGAACAACCGCGACCCGCGCTGGTTCGACGTCCACAGCCTGGACCTGAAGACCGGCGCGTTGACCCTGGTGTTCAAGAACGACGCCTTCGGCGGCTTCGTCGCCGACGAGCAGCTCCGCGTCCGATACGCGCTGAAGCCCCGGGCCGACGGCGGCCAGGAGGTGTTCGCCATCGACGGCCAGACGGTGTCGGCGACGCCGGCGCACATCATCCCCGCGGAGGATGCGCTGACCACCGCGCCGGCCGGCTTCGACAACGACGGCTCCACCCTCTACTGGCTGGACAGCCGGGGCCGGAACACCGCCGCCCTGATCGCCCAGGACGTCAGGACCGGCAAGACCACCATCCTCGGCGAGGACGCCCGCGCCGACGTCCAGGGCGCCGCCGCCAACCCTATCACGGGCAAGATCGAGGCCTATTCGGTCAACTATCTGAAGACCGAGTGGCGGCCGCTGGACGCTGCCGCAAAGGCCGACCTCGACTTCCTCAAGAGTCGCCTGAAGGGCCAGGTGGCGATCACCTCGCGCAGCGACGACAACCGTCTGTGGACCGTGAACGAAGACCCGGTCACGGCGCCGGCCGCGCTCTGGCTCTACGACCGGACGGCGAAGTCGCTGACCCGGCTCTACGTGACGCGGCCCGAGCTGGAGGGCGCGCCGCTGCAGCCCATGCACCCCGTGGAGATCAAGACCCGCGACGGCCACACCCAGGTCTCGTACCTGACCCTGCCGCCGGGCGCGGACAAGGACGGCGACGGCAAGCCCGAGACGGCGGTTCCGCTCGTGCTGCTGGTCCACGGCGGTCCCTGGGGTCGCGATGTCTACGGCTACAACGGCTACCACCAGTGGCTGGCCAACCGCGGCTATGCGGTGCTCTCGCCCAACTTCCGCGCCTCGACGGGTTTCGGGAAAGCCTGGATCAACGCCGGCGACAAGGAGTGGGGCCGCAAGATGCACGACGACCTGCTCGACGCCGTCGACTGGGCGGTGAAGCACGGTGTCACCACGGCCGACAAGGTGGCCATCATGGGCGGATCGTACGGCGGCTACGCCACCCTGGCAGGGCTGGCCTTCACGCCCGACGCGTTCGCCTGCGGCGTGGACATCGTGGGGCCGTCCAACCTGACCACGCTGCTGGCCACCATCCCACCGTACTGGGAGGCGGCGAAGGCCCAGTTCAACCGCACGATCGGCGATCCCGCCACGCCCGAGGGCCAGGCCCTGCTGAAGGAGCGGTCGCCGCTGTTCAAGGCCGACCAGATCAAGAGGCCGCTGCTCATCGGCCAGGGCGCCAACGATCCGCGCGTGAAGCAGGCCGAGAGCGACCAGATCGTGGACGCCATGAAGGCCAAGGGCATTCCGGTGACCTACATCCTGTTCCCGGACGAGGGCCACGGCTTCGCCCGGCCGCAGAACAACCTGGCCTTCAACGCCGCGACCGAGCACTTCCTCGAGCGCTGCCTGGGCGGCCGGTCCGAGCCGTTCGGCGACGCCCTGAACGGCTCGTCCATCCAGGTGATCCATGGCGCCGAGTTCTCGCCCGGCCTCAAGACGGCGATGGACGGTCTCAAGGCCTCCGGCTTCTGAGCATCTTCGGGCGACGGCCGGGGCGCATCCCGGCCGTCGCTGTCCCGGGCTCAGACGAGCGCTTCGAACTCGTCGACCAGGCGTTCCATCTGCCGCATGCCCGCCGCCCAGAAGGCCTTTTCACGGGGGTTGAGGCCGAAGGGCGCCAGCGCCTCGACGTAGGTCTTCGTGCCCCCGGCCGCCAAAAGCTGTTCGTACAGGGGCGCGAACCTGGCGGGGTCCTCCCGGCGCTTCTCCATCAGGGCCCGAACCAGCAGGTCCCCGAACGCGTAGGCGTAGACGTAGAACGGCGCGTGGACGAAGTGGCTGATGTAGGCCCAGTAGTGGCGGTAGCCGTTGTCCAGCCGCACGGCCGGCCCCAGGCTCTCGCGCATGATCTCCATCCAGAGGCCGCCGATCTCGTCGGGTGACAGTTCGCCGTGCTGGCGCGCGGCGTGGAAACGGGTCTCGAACCTGTGGAAGGCGATCTGGCGGACGACCGTGTTGATCCCGTCCTCGATCTTTCCGGCGAGCAGGCCCCGGCGCTCGGCCTTGCTCGCCTCGCCCAGCAGCTTCTCGAAGACCAGGCCTTCGCCGAAGATCGAGGCGGTTTCCGCCAGGGTCAGCGGCGTGCTGGCGAGCAGCGTGCCCAGCGGCTGGCACAGGGTCTGGTGAACGGCGTGGCCCAGCTCGTGCGCCAGGGTGAGCACGTCGCGCCGCTCGCCCATGTAGTTCATGAAGACGTAGGGGTGCCGGTTGGCCGTCACGGAATGGGAATAGGCGCCCGACTGCTTGCCCGGCCGCGGCCTTGCGTCGATCCAGGGCTGGGCGAAGAAGGTGCGCGCCGTGTCGGCGAACTGCGGGGCCAGCGCCTCGAAGCTCTCCAGCACGATGCCCTTCGCCTCGTCCCAGCCGTAGGTGCGCGGCGCCCCCTGGTCGAGAGGGGCGTTCCGGTCCCAGTGGTCCAGGTGTTTGCGGCCGAGGACCTGCGCCTTGAGCCGATAATAGCGGTGGCTCACTGCGGCGTAGCTCTCGACCACCGCCGCCTCCAGGGCCTCCACGGCGTCGGCGTCCACCTCGTTGGCCAGGTGGCGGGACGCGGCGGGCGTGGGATACTTGCGCCAGCGGTCCTCGACCTGCTTCTCGAAAGCCAGGGTGTTGAGCGCGAGCGCCAGCGTCGGCGCGCGCTCGGCCAGGGCCTTGGCCAGCGCCTGCGCGGCGGCCTTGCGATGCGCCGGATCGGGATCGGACGTGCGGTTCAGCAGCTCGGAAAGCGTCAGGGTCTCGCCGGCGACGCGGGCCGACAGCCGAGCCAGGGTCTCGTCGCTCAGGCGCGCCCAGTTGGCGACGGCCGGCGCCTTGTCGATGAGGATGCGTTCGAGGTCGGCCGTCAGCTCGTGAGGGCGGCCCGCCCGGACCTGGCGCAGCCAGGGCCGCCAGCGACCCGCCGGCTTGTGCGCCTTCAGCGCGGCCTCCAGCTCGTCGTCCTCCAGCCGGTTGATCTCCAGCGTGAAGAACAGGCTCATGGCGCCGATCCGGGCGGATCGCGCCCGGAGATCGGCCTCGAACTTGGACCAGGCCGGATCGTCGCGCGCCGTTGAGGCCGAAAGCGAGGCGTAGGCGCCCACGCCCCACATCAGGTTCACCGCTTGCTCGTAGAGTTCGATCCCGCGGTCGATGATTCCGCCCAGCTCGGCCGGTCGCGACCGGGTGGCGATCATCCGGCCCTCGAGCCTGGCCAGTTCCCCGTTCACCCGCTCGGCCTCGGTCAGATCGGTCTCGATCCGCGGGTCTTCGCGGCTGGCGTAGAGATCGTCGAGCCGCCAGGTGGGAAGGGTGTCGGTCTTGAAGGGCGCGTTCATGGGGCCGACCTTAGCGCCGCGGCGCACGCCCGGCCAAGCGGGGGCGTTCCTGGCCATCGACGGCGTCCCGCGCCCCATTCTACAACGCGCCGATGATCGTCTCCGGTGAATCCGGCGCTCCCGCTGGGCGCCTGGCCATCCTGCATCCGCCGGGGCGCATGGGGCTGGGCGCCAATCCGTTCGGGAAGGATGTGGCGAACCTCCAGCTCTGGCAGGCGTTGGCGCGGCACGCGGGCTACGAGGCTCTCGATGTCATGACGTTCCAGCCGGCGGACCCGGTAGAGCTTTCGCAGGCGTTGTTCGGCGCCCAGCCGGCCGTCACCCGCATCGAGACGGCGCTGCTCAGTCGGTCGAAGGCGCCCGAGGCGGCCGGGGCGCTGCTGCGGGGGCAGCCGGAACTCTACGACCTAGCCTGGATGCGCCGGCGCCGGTCGGGAGATCGCGCCTACAGCCTCGTGGGACTGATCCACACCATCGCACCGCCGACGATGCGCCAGATGATCGCCATGACCCAGGTGGCGCCGATGCACGACTGGGACGCGCTGATCTGCACCTCGCCCAGCGTCCGCGACGCCCTGGAGGCGATGTTCGCCGGATGGGGCGAGCATCTTGCGGCGCGAACCGGCGGCGCGCCGCCGCCGCGGCCGCGGCTGCCGGTGATTCCCCTGGGCGTCGATGCGGGCGGTTTCGCCGAGCTGGCGGACCGGCCCGAGGCGCGGGCGCGGGGCCGCGACGGGCTCGGCGTGGCCGAAGACGACGTGCTGGTTCTGTGGGTGGGGCGGCTGTCCTACTTCGAGAAGGCCTTTCCGCAGCCGATGTTCAAGGCGGTGCAGATCGCGCAGGCGTCGGCTGGCCGGCGAATCACCTTCGCCCTGGCCGGCTGGTTTCCCGGCGAGCAAGACCGGGAGCTCTACGAGCAGGCCGCGCGCCGGCACGCCCCCGACGTCGAGGTGCGCTTCGTCGACGGCAACGACCGCGCGCGCCTGGAAGACCTGTGGGCCGCCGCCGACATCTTCCTGTCGCTGGTCGACAATATCCAGGAGACCTTCGGCATCACGCCGGTCGAGGCGATGGCCGCGGGCCTGCCGGTCGTGGTCAGCGACTGGGACGGCTACCGCTCGACCGTGCGCGACGGGATCGAGGGCGTCCTGGTTCCCACCCAGGGGGGGCCGGCCGGCGGGGGCGTAGGCGCGCATCTTGTCGAGCGGCACACCGTCGAGCAGTCCTCCTATCAGGCCTATGTGGGCGCGGTGGCCCAGCATACGGCGGTGCATGTCGGGAAGGCGGCCGAGGCCCTGGCGGCGCTGGCGGCTTCGCGGGATCTGCGCCGACGGATGGGCGCGGCGGGGCGGGCTCGGGTGGCCGAAACGTTGGACTGGCCGATCGTGGCGCGTCAGATCCGGGCGCTCACCGACGAACTGGCCGCCGTGCGCGCCGCCGGCGTCGATCCCTTGGCGCGTCCGGCCTCGGACCCCGTGAAGGGCGATCCGTTCCGGGACTTCGCCGGTTTCGCCAACACGGCGCTGACGCTCGACACCTGGCTGGCGCCCGCACGCGGCGCGACGGCGGATCAGGTCCGCGAACTGGCCGGGCTGGACACGGCCTTTTCCGGCTTTCGCGCGCCGCCCGAGACCTGCGCCCAGGCTTTCGAAGTCATCGCCGTACGGGGCGGCGCCACGGTGCGGGACGTGCTGCTGACGTTTCCGACGGCGCACCGCCGGGCCGTCGAGCTGGGACTGGCTTGGATGTCCAAGTACGGCCTGCTCGACTGGCTGGCGGCGGGTTAGGTCTTCAGAAGCTCGTCCAGCCTGCGGATGTCCACCACCTCGGAGGCGACGCCGCCCTCGAGTTTCATCACCTTGTTGCAGTACAGCTTGAGCAGCGGCGCTTCGTGCGTGGCCAGCACCAGGATGCCGGCGCGTTCGACCAGCTTCAGCAGGCGCTTGTGCGCCACTTTCTGGAAGTCGGCGTCGCCCACGGCGATCCACTCGTCCATCAGCAGGACGTCGCACTCGACCGCCGTCGCGGCGGCGAAGGCCAGGCGGCCCTGCATGCCGGCCGAATAGGTCTTCACCGGCATCGCCAGGAACGGCCCCAGGCCCGTGAAGTCGGCGATCTCGTCCATACGCTCGTCGATCTCGCGCGAGGACAGGCCCGCGATGCGACCGCGCAGGCGGATGTTGTCATAGCCGGTGGCCGAGGGATCTATCCCCAGGCCGAGGTCGAGAAGCGAGGCGATCCGCCCCTGAACCTCGATCGTGCCTTCGTCCGGCTCGTAGGCCCCCGACAGGGCGCGCAGCAGCGTGGTCTTGCCCGACCCGTTGTGCCCGATGAGGCCCAGGCGGTCCCCGGCCCCGAGCCTGAGGTTGACGTTGCTGAGCGCCGTGACATCGGTGACGCCGGCATGGCGGCCCAGGACGCCTCCCACGTTCACCGCGCGCGCCAGGGCCTTCTTCAGGGACTTGGCGTCGGCCCCGTAGACGGGAAATCGGATCGTCAGGTCGGTGCAGGTGATCGAGGCGCCGGTCATAGGTAGTGCACCAGCCGCCGGCGCGTGCGGGCGAAGATGAGGAAGGCCAGGGTCCAGCCGACCAGCGCCATCGCGATCAGCACGGTGTAGGTCAGGCCCGACACCGGCTGTCCCAGCATCGGTCCGCGGACGGCGTGGAGGAGGTGGTAGAACGGATTGTAGTCGAGGAAGACCTGGTGCTTGCCGAAGCGGTCGGGCAGCCAGAACACCGGGGTCATGAAGATCGCGAACTGCATGATCGAGACCACGATCTGGGGGACGTCGCGGTAGCGCGCCGACGCGATCCCCGCGAGCAGTGACGCCCAGCTCACGTTCATCAGCATCAGCAGGACGCCCAGAATGGCGAGAGGGATGTCGGCCTTTCCCCAGTAGCCGTAGAGGGTGAGCATCGCCACGACGATGACCATGTGGTGGGCGAGGTTGATCAGGTTCCGAAAGACCGTGCGCCAGACGAAGGTCAGCATCGGCAGGTTGGTCTGGGAGAGGATCCCCGACGCCAGCACGAAGGCCTCGCACCCTTCGTTGATGACGCCGGTCATGACCCCGAAGAAGACGATGCCGAGCGCCACATAGGGCAGGAACTGCGCCAGCGGGATGTTGAAGAGGCTCGCGTACAGGATGCCGATGCCCAGCACCATCAGCCCCATCGAGAGCGTGATCCAGAACGGGCCGAGGACCGATCCGCGATAGCGGGACTTCACGTCGTGCGTGGCGAGCGACCAGGCCAGCCCGATCCGCCCGAACGAGTTCCGCAGATCCCGCTGCGCCATCTGAAGCTGGAACAGCGCGCCGCGCTGCCCCGTCCGCAGCATGTGGGTGGCGGTTTGCATGGCCTCTCTCGACAGAAGGCGGGTCCGGCAGAAGGGTGGCCCGACGGAAGGCGGACACCACAGAAGGCAGGCGAGGTATCAGCCGCGGGATTCGGGCGCAAGGATGGCCCCGGTTCGGCAGGCGGCCGAGGGCGTTTTGCCACGACGCGACGGGCGTGTTAGCCGGGCGCGTGGCCCAAACCCCTGCAAGACCGGCCCCTGACCGGATCGCCCGTGACATGAACGGAATCCCGACCGTTTCGCTGGAGGGCGCGGGCGTCTGGCTGGTCGTGCCCTGCTACAAGGTGCGGGGGCATATCCTTCGCGTCATCGCCAGGACGCCGGCCTGGTTCGAGGGAATCGTCTGTGTCGACGACGCCTGTCCGGACGGCTCGGGCGACTTCATCGAGGCCGAGAACACCGACCCGCGCGTGGTGGTCCTGCGGCTGCCGAAGAATCAGGGGGTCGGCGGCGCCATGCTGGCGGGATACGCAGAGGCCGCGCGTCGGGGCGCGCGCGTGATGGTCAAGGTCGATGGCGACGACCAGATGGATCTGTCCTACGCCGCCCAGCTCGTCGCGCCGATCCTGCTGGGCGAGGCCGACTACGCCAAGGGCAACCGTTTCACCTCGATCAGCCACCTGACCAGCATGCCGACGATCCGCGTGCTGGGAAACGCGATGCTGAGCTTCGCGGCCAAGCTCTCGACCGGCTACTGGAACATCTTCGACCCCACGAACGGCTACACGGCCATCGAGGCGAACGTAGCGGGGCTGGTGATGGAGAAGCGGATATCCCGGCGCTTCTTCTTCGAGACCGACCTGCTCTACCATCTCGGAACGCTGCGGGCGGTGGTGCGCGACGTTCCGATGCCCGCGCGCTACGCCGACGAAGTCTCGAACATCCGCATCGGCCAGATCGTCGGACCCTTTGCGCTGAAGCACCTGCGCAATTTCGCCCAGCGGGTCATGGGTCAGTACTTCGTCCGCGACTTCAACGCCGCCAGCCTGGAGCTGGTGTTCGGCCTGTTCTTCCTGCTGTTCGGCGTTGGCTACGCCCTGAGCTATCTGGCCACCCGGGCGCCTGAGCAGGCGGCTTCGGCCGGCGTCGTCATGCTGGCCGCCCTGCCGGTGATCCTCGGCGTGCAGTTCCTGCTTCAGGCCATGAACTTCGATGTGCTGAACGTGCCCAGCCGTCCGATTCACCCGTATCTGAACGTGCTCAAGGAGCTGGAATCAGAGGAAGGCGCGCCGTGAGCCCCAAGGACATGGCGCTGTGCGCCACCCTGGCCCTGGCGATGCCGCTGGGCCAGATGCTGTTCAAGTGGGGTGCGGTCCTCAACGCGCGGCTGGAAGGCCCGCTTGTGCTGCGTATTCTCCAGAACGGTCCGCTCCTGGGCGCCTTCGCCTGGTACGGCCTGACCGCGCTGCTCTGGTTCTACATCCTGACGCGGGTGCCGCTCTCGCTCGCCTACGCCTTCTCGCTCACGGGAACGTGCCTGGTTCCGCTGGCCGCCTGGCTGGTGTTCAAGGAGCAGTTCACGTGGAGCATGGTGGCGGGCTACAGCCTGATGATCGCGGGCCTGTTCCTCGTGGTGCGTCCCGCGTGAACGCCTGGACGCCGGCTGGCGGCGGCGCGCGCTGGGCGCTGTGGCTCGTGCTGGTTGCGGCCTATGCGATGGTGATGCGGCTCAACCTGCCGGGCCATCTGTCGGTCGATTCGGTGCTGGCCCTCCGGGAGGGCCGCCTCGGTGTCCGGGAAACCTGGAACCCGGCGGTCTTCGGCTGGCTGCTGGGTCTCGCCGACCGCCTGCATCGCGGGACGGCCGTGGCGATGGGCGTCGGCGCCGCGCTCCTGTTCGCCGCCTGGGCGGCGATGGCGGGCCTGCATCGCCGGACATCCTGGCTGGCCCCCGTCGCGGCGGCGGGCCTCATTTTCCTGCCCCAGGCGCTGATCTACCCCGGCATCGTCTGGAAGGACGTCTGGTTCGCCGAGTGCGCCGTGGCGGGCTTCGTGGTGCTCGCCTTCGCGCTGCAGGCGCGTCCGGTGCTGGTGCGGCTGGCCCTGTTCGTCGCGGCGGCGGCCCTCTTCGCCCTGGCGGGCCTTCTGCGCCAGAACGGCCTTGTGCTCGCGCTGGCGGCCGGGGCCGCGATCGTCGCGGTGGGGTGGTCGGCGGGGCGTGGTCGGGCGCTGGCGGCCGGGGCGCTGTGGGTGGCGACGGTCGCCTTCGCGAGCTTCGTGCTCAGCGTGATCGCCCAGCCCCAGGGCGTCGGCGCGCGGCCGGATTCCGCCGGCGCCAAGGGCGTGCGGATCGTGCAGGTGTACGACATCATCGGCGCCGCCGCGCGAGAGCCGTTGCCGTTGTCCCACCTGGACGCCTTCGATCCCACCCTCGACGATCTGGTGCGGGCGCGGGCGCGTGACCTCTACTCGCCGGAGCGGGTCGATACGCTGATGGCCGACCGGGCGTTCGGGGCGCGCCTGGGACAGGCGCCGGATGCGGTGATCCGGGCCGAGTGGCTGGACCTGATCGTCCGCGAGCCGGCCGTCTATCTCGCCACCCGCGCCGACGCCTTCCGATGGGTGTTCGCGACGCCGGTCATCGACCGTTGCCTGCCGGTGCACGTCGGCGTCGCCGGCCCGGATTTCGCGCTGAACGACCTTCGGATGCCGCCCCGGCGGGCCGTGGGCGACACCCGGCTCTACAATTATGTGACGTGGTTCCTGGACACCCCGGCCTATTCGCACATCACCTATGCGGTCATCGCTCTGGCCGTGGGATTGCTCGTTCTCATCCGGCGGACGCCCGCGGACTGGGCGATGGCGGCGTTCATGGGCGGCGCGCTGGCGTTCACCGCCAGCTTCTTCGTGATCTCGCTGGCCTGCGACTACCGCTACCTCTACCTGCTGGACATCGCCGCGATGACCGGGCTGCTCTACGTTGCGATGGCGCCGCCCTGGTCGAAGCGCGACAGCCAGGCGCGTGCGGTCTCGGGCCGCGGGCGGCGGGCCTCGATGAAGCGGTAGAGCGAGAGCTGGCGGCCCAGGCCGAACGCGCGGACGTTCACGTCGTCGAACATCGCCCGGACCAGCCGCTCGATCTCGGCTGCGTCGTTGACGTGCTCGTGGGCCATGAGCTGGCCGTAGTTCAGGCCGTAGCGCAGGCGGAACTCCAGGCCGGTGGTCATGGACCAGCCCAACCGCCACAGCAGCCCGCCTTCCGAGGGGATCGCCGCCCGGAATACGCCCGAGGGCGTCAGCAGAAGCGCCGAGCGCGCCAGCAGCACGGGCAGGTCGCAGACGTGCTCCAGGGCGGCGATGCTCACGATCCGGTCGTAGCGACGGTCGGCGGGGACGTCGGCGATGTCTGCGAAGGCGTCGCGCACCCGCGCCTGGTGTGGCGAGCCGGCGTAGAGTTCGGCGAACGGCTCGACGATGTCGTAGGGCGCGCCGGCGGGCTCGAAGGGGAGCTGATTCAGGTTGCCGGCCCCGACTTCGAGCGTCGGGCGAGCCTCGCCCCCGGCGACGTCGGCGGCGACCTGCCGGTGCATCCAGCGTTCCAGGCGCTGCGAGAGCGAGGCGGCGGTGCTGCCGCCGGCCCGGTTCTCGGCGTACTGCTGCGCATAGATCTCCGCGAGCCTCGGCGGCAGGGGCGGGCGGGTCTTGGGGAAGCGCGCGAGCGCGGCGTCGAGGGTCATGGGGGACTCACTTGCGGGCCAGGGCCTCGGACGCTTCGGCGTCGATGCGATCGAGGAGCTGAAGGGCGGTGTCGAGGTTCCGCTGGTCGGCGCGCCAGCCGTCCTCCAGCCGGCGGGTGAGCGCGCGCAGTTCGGCCTCCAGCCCTTCGGCGACCTGAAGGCGGGCGCGGGCGTCGGCCAGCTCGATGCGGACGGCGGCGAGGTCGCGGGCCATCGGCGAGACCAGGGGCCCGATCTCGCGGCGGCGTTCGGCCAGGCGGGCCGCCGCGGCGTCGAGGGCTTGGGGGCCAGGCGTTTCGCCTGCCGCGCGCGCCTGGAACCAGGCCAGAACCTGCGCCGCGATCTCGCCGGCCCAACCCAGGCCTTTGAGGCCGTCCTCGCCCGCGTTGTGGCGGAGTTCGGGAGTCAGGAACCTGTCGATGCGCTTGCCCGCCGCCTCGGTCAGACGCGGCAGGTGCGCGCCGTGCGCCGCCTCGATCCGGGCTGTCTCGGCTCGCCAGTCGGCGAGCAGGGCGTCGTAGCCGACGAAGGCCCGGGGCAGGTCGCGGGTATAGGCCTCGGCCGCCAGCATGTAGGCGCTCCAGACCAGCACCGACTTCTCGGCCGCGAACCCGTCGCGCCGGCGCAGCGAGCCGGCGACGGCCAGGGGGTGACGCACGGGAATCACGCAGCGGGCCGCCACGCCGCGCGCATCCAGCACCCGGCGCCAAAGGGGCAGCAGGACGGTGGCGCGGGGGTCCTTCATCAGCGGCCAGGGCGTCTTGGGGAACTCCTCGTCGAACAACGCGGTGGCCCGTTCGACCCAGGCGTCCTCGTCGTCGGCCGGCAGCGGCGCATAGGGAAATGCGAACGGGTCGTCCCAGGCCGAGCCGCCCGCCCGCAGGCGCTCGTCGTTGAAGATCGCGATCTTCCAGGGCTCGAAGTACCCCTTGGCGTTATGCTCGTCCCCCGGCATCACGTTGGCGGGCAGGGTCGCGCCGGCCAGCGCCAGGAGCTGCGTCACCGCCGAGGTGCCCGAGCGGTGCATGCCCAGCACCAGATAGGCGGTGCGTGGCTTCGAAGGGGCGGCCGTCTTGCTCATGCCATGCGGGTGGTACGGGCCGACCGTCGCGCCTGCAAGCGCCGATCGCGCCGGACGGGCCGAGGTTGATCCCCCCTGCCACATGTTGCATGTCAGCCTCGCGGCGCCCCCGGCCGTCCCCGACCGTTTCCGGAGCTTCAAGGCCTTGATGGCCCCCCTCGTCGCCCTCGCCCACGACCGCCCTCGCACCGAGATCGGCTATCGCGCCGTGGCCGTCGCCTTCGATGCGCGGTTCTATCGTGCGGTCTACACCGACCTGCCGGCCGGGATGGACGCGCTGTGGCACTACCGGATGGCCGGCGAGGCGGAGGGGCGCGATCCGGCGCCCTGGTTTTCGACCGAGGCCTATCGGCGCGATCATCCCGATGCGGCCGAGGCGGAGGGTGGTCCCTTCGCCCACTATCTTCTGGAAGGCCGCTTTCAGGGGCGCGAGGTCGCCGCGTCGCCGCATGCCTGGGACTATTTGGGGGCCTCCGGCTGGGCGCCGCCCGCCTGGCAAGACGTTGCGCAGGGTGACGGGCCGGGCCGACGGGGGGGCGTCGCCGGCGCGGGTGCGCCCAACCTCTCCGACCAGCGGGCGGTCGTCGGCGCCGACTTCGACGCCGCCTACTATCTGGCGGTGAATCCCGACATCGCGGCGTCGGGGATGGACCCTCTCGACCACTTCCTGCGGACCGGCTGGCGGGAGGGACGCGATCCGTCGCCGCGGTTCTCGGTGCGCGACTATCTGGAGGCGCATCCCGACGTCGCCGCCAGCGGCCTCAATCCCTTCGTCCACTACGTCATGGCCGGCCGGGCCGAGGGACGTGCGGCGAAGATCGACCTGGGATTCCGCTACGAGATCCTGTCGCGGGCCCGGCCGGCGGCTGGCCGCCTGGACGACGCGCGGGACGCGGCGGCGCGTCTGCGTCCCGACGCGCCGGAACGGCTGGCCGAGGGATTGGGGCGGTTGCGCGACCTGCACGTGACCTTCAGCCACGATGACTATGTGCGGAATTCGGGGGGGCTCCAGGCCTGCGTGCGACGCGAGAGCGCCGGATTCGCTGCGGCGGGCGTGGCGCACCTCCACCTCTATCCGGCATCGCCCTGGCCGATGGTTCGGACGCCGGAGGAGCCGGGTCTGTTGGGCGTGCTGCTGGATGGCGTCAGCCTGGGTGTCCATCCGTCTCGGGCCGTCGCCCGCGCGCTGGCGGACGCGGCGACGACCGGGGGCCGGCGCACCTTCGCGGTGCACAGCCTGCTGGGCCACGACGCCGACGCCACGGCCGATATCCTGGCGGCGGCGGGACTGTCGGCGGGCTTCTTCTGGCTGCACGATTTCGCCAGCGTGTGCGCGGGCGTCCATCTGGTCCGCAACGACGTCGAGGATTGCGGCGCGCCGCCGGCCGACAGCCCGGCCTGCGGCGTCTGCGACTATGGCCCCTTCCGCGCCCGCCACGAGACGGCGCACCGACGCCTGTTCGAGCGCCTGGCCCTTACCGTGGTCGCACCCTCGCGGGTGACGCTGGATTTCTGGCGCGCACGCACCGACCTGCCTGCGACGGGCGCCGTGGTGCTGCCGCACGCCGAGCTGACGCCTCGAACCGGGGCCGGCGGGCCGCGGACCGGCGTGCTCCGAACCGCTTTCCTGGGCATGCCGGCGGCGTTGAAAGGCTGGCCCGTGTTCCGCGATCTGGCCCAGAGGTTCGCCGACGATCCCCGCTACGATTTCGTGCACCTCGGCGGACGCCCCGATCCGGCCGCGCCGGCGGACTTCCACCCGGTCGTGGTGAGCGTGGAACAGCCGCTCGCGATGCGCGACGCCGTCGAGGACCTGGAGGTGGATATCGCGCTGATCTGGCCCCTGTGCCGGGAGACCTTCTCGTTCACGGCCTACGAGGCGGCGGCCGGGGGCGCGGCCGTCCTGACCGGTCCCGACAGCGGCAACGTGGCGGCCTTCGCGGCGTCCGGCCGGGGCGTCGTGCTCCCCGACGAGACGGCCCTCGCCGAGGTCTTCGCCTCGGGCGAGATCATCCGCATGGCGCGTGGTGGCCGAACGGGGGGCGAACTGTTCGACCTGGCCTTCAGCGGCATGACGGCGGATCTGGTCGGGAAGGGCGCGAAATGAGGCGGCTCGTCGCGGCCATGCTGCCGCCGGACATCCGTCGCCGGCTCCGTCGGACGCCGCTGCACGGCGACCACGCGATCGCCGCGCGGGCGTTCGACCGGGCTTTCTATCTTTCGACCTACGCCGACGTGGCGGCGGGCGGGGGCGATCCGCTCGATCACTACATGGCCCATGGCTGGCGCGAGGGCCGCGACCCCAGCCCGGCCTTCTCGACCCGGGTCTATCTGGAGATGTTCCCGGATGTGTCGGAGTCGGGCGTCAACCCGTTCGTCCACTGGCTCACCACGGGGCGGCCCAGGTTGCGGCGCCCGCCGCCGCCCTACGGCTTTCGCTACGACGTGATCGCGCGGCTGGCGTCGATGGACGAACGCCTGGACGCACTGCCGCCGGCCGCGCCCGCCTCGGGAACCGCCGCCGACCTCGACGACGCCTTGGCCCGAGCCCGCAGCCGCCTGGCGGGCCTGCACGTCACCTTCAGCCACGACGATTTCACCGCCACGGTCGGCGGACTTCAGACGGCCATTCGCCGTGAAGCCGTCCGGCTGGAGGCCGACGGACGCGACCATCTGCACGTCTTCCCGGCGCGGCCCTGGCCGGTGGTGCGGCCCGTAGGTGTCGAGGAGCCGCTGGGCGTGGTCTGGAACGGTGCCTTCCTCGGCTATTTCGACGCTGTCGACCTGTGTGGGGCGCTGGCGCGGGCGGTCGCGGCGACGTCCGGCGCGGAGAGCGGCGGATCGCGCAGCTTCGCCATCCACAGCCTGCTGGGCCACGATGCGGATACGGTGGCCGACGTCCTGGCGGCGGCAGGCCTTTCGGCGGGGCATTTCTGGTTGCACGACTTCGCCAGCCTGTGCGCCGGCTTCCACCTCCTGCGCAACGACGTCGAGGATTGCGCTGCGCCGCCGCCCGACAGTCCGGGGTGCGGGGTGTGCGTATACAGCCCCTGGCGTGCTCGCCATGAGGCGGCCCATGCCCGCCTGTTCGAACGCCTGCGGCTCACCGTCGCCGCACCGTCCCGGAACGCCTTGGACCTCTGGGAGGCCCGCGCGCGCCTGCCCCACGCCGGCGCCGTCGTGCTGCCCCATGCGACCCTGACGGCGTGCGGCCCGGCGCCCGCGGACGGCGGCAGGCCGTTCCGTCTGGCCTTCGCGGGCCTGCCGGTGGCCCACAAGGGCTTCCCGATCTTCGCCGAGCTGGCGTCGCGGTTCGCCGACGACGCCCGCTACGAATTCCTCCATCTCGGCGCGCGCCGAGATCCAGGGGCCGAATGCGGGTTCGAGGCCGTGACCCACGACATGTCCGGCGCGCTTGCGCGCGTGCAGGCCGATGCGGTGCTGGTCTGGCCCCTGTGCCGCGAAACCTTCTCCTTCGTCGCGTACGAGGCGGTGGCCGCGGGCTGCGCGGTCGTCACGGGGCCCGACAGCGGCAACGTCCGCGCCTTCGTCGACGAGACCGGCCACGGGCTGAGCCTGCCCGACGAGGCCGCCCTGAGGGCCGCGTTCGAGTCGGGCGCGATCCTCGATCTGGCCCGCGCACGAAGGCGTCCCATGCTGTACGACCTGCGCTTCAGCGCCCTTTCGCTGGACCTGCCGCGCCCATGAAGATCCTCTGCTACTCCAGCTTCACGTTCTCGTACCTCAACCGGGCGCGGGTGCTGTTCCAGACCCTCAAGCGCCACCATCCCGATTGGGAGCTGGCGGCGTTGATCACCGATCGGCCGCCCGAGGGCTTCGTGTTCGATCCGGCGTCCGAACCGTTCGACCGACTCGTCTGGGCCGAGGACCTGGGCATCCCGGACTTCACCGGATGGCTGTTCCGCCACGACGTGGTCGAGGTCTGCACGGCGGTGAAGGGGCCGTTCATCCACCAGGCCTGCGGCTGGGGCTTCGACGCCGTGATCTACATGGACCCCGACACCGCCGCGCTGGGTACGCTGGCGCCGCTGGAGTCCTGGCTGGAAGAGCACGACATCCTGCTCACCCCGCATCTGGTCGATCCCAACGACGATCATGCGGCGATCCTCGACAACGACCTGTCCGCCTCGCGGACCGGCATCTTCAATCTGGGCTTCGTAGCCATCCGGACGACGGGCGAGGGCGCGCGCTTCGCCCGCTGGTGGAACGACCGGCTGCTGTCGTACTGCTACGACGACATGCCAAGCGGCCTCTTCGTGGACCAGCGGTGGTGCGACCATGTGCCGGCGCTGTTCGACAAGGTGAAGGTCGTGCGCGATCCCGGCTACAACGTGGCGAGCTGGAACCTCTCCACCCGGACGGTCTCGGTGGAGAAGGACGGGCGCATCCTGGTCAACGGCCATCCCCTGCGGTTCTGGCATTTCACCAAGCTGGGGGCGATCGGCGACGCCATGACCCGCCGTTACGCCGGCTCGAATCACCCCGTCTACGAGATCTGGGCCTGGTACCGGCGTCAGGTGGCCGCGGCGACCGACCCGGCCATCCCGGAACGCTGGTGGGCCTATGGCGCCTATGACGACGGCCGGCCCATCGCCAAGTCGGATCGTGTGCTCTATCGGGAGCGGCCGGACCTGCAGTCGGCCTTCCCCAACCCCTTCGCCTCCGGACGCGGAACCTTCCAAGAATGGCTCGAAACCGAAGGGGCGTGACCCCGGCGGCGGCCGGCGTCCAGCCGGACGGCGCCGCCGCGATCCTCGCCGAGCGCGGGCGCACGCTGGAGAGGGTTCAGGCCCTGGCCCGCGAGCACGCCGGCCTGCGCCGGGTGGCGCACGACGCCCAGCTTCGCGAGGCTCTGACGCGGACGGAGCTGAGTCTGGCGCTGTTCGAGGCCGCTGCGGGCCGCGCCGAGGCCGAGGCCCGCCTCCGCGCCCAGGCGCTCTCAGCCTGGCGGCGCCTGGCGAGGGTCCGTCCGTCCCGTCGGCACAATCGGCCCAGCAAGGCGCTGGATCGCTTCCTGGCTCGCCTGGGGTCGCTCGGACAGGCCCTGGTGATCGCGCGCAGCGGCGTCTGGCGTGGCGAGGGGCGGGCGCTCCACGATCTGCGCCACATGGCGGCCTACGCCCGGCGTGGCGCACGGTCCGACGTCGCGCCGGCGGCGCTGTTCAGCCAGGCGGCCTATCTGTCGGCCTATCCCGACGTGGCCGCAGCCCGGGTCGCCCCGCTGGTCCACTATCTCGTCAGGGGCGGGTTCGAAGGCCGTGCGCCGGCGTCGTTCTTCCAGCCCGCCTGGTATGCGTCGCGCCACGCCCATGCGCTGGCGGCGACCGGCCTCTCGCCGCTGGAGCACTACGTCCGGGCGGGTGCCCGCGAGGGGGCTTCGCCGCATCCGTTGTTCGACGTGGGTCACTATCTCGCCCAAGGCGTGGAACTGGCGCCCGACGACGATCCGCTTTCGCACTATCTGCGCGAGGGCTGGAGACGGGGGCTCTCGCCCGGTCCGCTGTTCGATCCGGCCTGGTACGCGGCCCAGGTGGGCGCGCGGGTCGGTTCCGAACCCGGGCCGCCGTTGCTGCACTACCTCGACCAAGGCTGGCGCGACGGCGTCTCGCCGCATCCGCTGTTCGATGCACGATGGTACCGGGAGACCTATCCGGACGTGGAGGCTGCGGGCGTGGATCCGCTCACCCACTATCTCCTGGAGCCGCCTGAGCATTTCCGGCGGCCCGGTCCCTGGTTCGACGCCGAAGCCTACGCGACGGCGCGGGGCGAAGATCGTCCTGCGGGTCTCAATCTGCTGATCGACTATCTGTTGGGCGGCGCCTGGAAGGCGCGAGACTTCGGGCCGGGTTCGTCCGCGGCCGTCTATCTGGCGCGCCGGCCGGAATTGGCGCGGACGGGCGTCACGCCCCTAGAGCACTGGGCGCGGCAGGGACGGGCGTGAACGCATCCTCCAGGCCCGGGACCGAGCACAGGCGGGTCCGAAGGACCTCGTAGTAGTCCGCGGTGTAGTGGAAGGGGCTGAGGCCCCAGCGGTGGTCGGGGTCGGCCAGCGGCGGCGTCGCCGCCTCCACCACCTCGATCCCCGGCATCGCCGCCAGGAACGCGGCGTCCTGGCGCGCGAGCAGGTCGTTGTAGGGGGCGATGTCGGTGGGCTGGCCAGAGACGATCTGGACGTCGCGAATCGGTTCGTCCGTTCCGTCCGCCAGCCGGAGATGGCTCGCCCACCGGGCGCGGTGCAGAACTGGCCGCGCATGAGCCAGGGGGGTCGATCGGACGAGGGCCGCGAACTGGGCCAGTCCCTCGGCCCACAGGCGCTCGGCGACGGCCGACAACCTGGGGATCACACGGGCGCCGTCGAAGGCGGGTTGCGCCCCATAGCCGCTGCGGAGCAGCTCGCTGCTGCGACTGGCCAGCGCCGCGCCCGCGGACACCAGGTCGAAGCGCTCGTCGATGAAGTCGAAGATCAGGTGCGTGGGATCGAAGGCGACCAGACTGGCCAGGGCCGTCTTCCGCAGATCGGCGACCAGGGCGCGATGTTCATGGGCGGTCAGGCCCTCGGGCGCGCTTGCGGCGGGTTCGAAACCGGCCACCGGCGGCGAGAACAGACTCGGGAGGCTGGTCCGCGAAATGTAGAGCAGCCGCTCGGCGCCGCCGCCCCGAACGGGCCAGAGGTCGCGGGTGATGCAACTCCCGAGAATGGCGATGCGCGGCTCCATCCCGGTCCCTTACCATGCCGAGCGTGCGTCGAGTCGCGGCATTGACAACCCGTGGGAGGGCCATCATCTACCGGCCCGTTCGCCTAGGGACGGGTCACGACCGCCAAACTTCCGGCGCGTTCATCCTTTTTGTCGAAGTATGGTGTATCAGGCCCTAAAGGTCTGGCGGGACGGCTTTAGCGACACATGAAGTTTCTGACGTTCCTCACGGACCTGCCCGACAACGTGCTCGGCCGCGCCCTGCGCGAGGGCCGCCGCCCGGCCATGGTCGCGTTCGGCTTCAGTCTGGTGTCGAACGTCCTCTACCTGGCTCTTCCGCTCTACACTTATCAGGTCTACGGCCGGGTCCTGACCAGCCAGAGTCAGGCGACGCTCTGGTCGCTGACATTGATCACGCTGTTCGTCTTCATCATCTCGAGTGTCATCGACGACTTCCGGGCGCGCATCCTGATCAACTACGGCGTGGCCCTGGACCAGCGGGTTTCGGGGCGGGTGTTCAGCAGCCTGTTCGACGCGGCCGTCCGCGGCGGCGCTGGCGCCCGCGCGCAGGCGTTGCGCGACCTGGACCAGTTCCGGCAGGCGCTCACCGGCATCGCGGCTGCGGCCTTCTTCGACGTGCCGTGGATCCCGGTCTTCCTGGGCGTTCTCTTCATCATCGACCCGCTGATCGGTGTGGTCACCCTGATCGGCGCGGCGATCCTGGTGATGCTGGCGATCGCGCAGGCGCGGGCCACACAGTCGGCGCTCAAGGAGGCCAATGACGCCGCGCTGCGCAGCTACGCCTTCACCGACGCGGCGCTTCGCAACGGCGAGGTGGTTCGGGCGATGGGGATGCTGCCCACCCTGGGCCAGGCCTGGGCGCGTCACCGCGCGGTGACGATCGAGCGCGGCGCGGCCGCCTCCGAGGCGTCGAACTTCTACACCGACGCCATCAAGGCGGTGCGGATGGGCATGCAGGTGCTGACCATCGGGCTGGGCGCGTTCCTGATCCTGAAGGGCTCGATCCACCCCGGCATGCTGTTCGCCAACATGATCCTGGTCAGCCGGGCGCTGCAGCCGATCGAGAAGATCGTGGGATCGTGGGATCCGCTCAACGCGATGTACCGGGCGTACCTTCGGCTCAACCAGTTGCTGGAGACCGCCGAGGCGCCGGCCGCCGCCACCGCCCTTCCGCGACCGCTGGGCAAGCTTTCGGTGGAGGGCGTGAACTTCGCCCCGCCCAGCGTTCAGCGCCTCGTCCTGTCGGGCGTCAACTTCACCATCGAACCCAGTGAAGTCCTGGGCGTGATCGGCCCCTCGGGCGCCGGCAAGTCCACCCTCGCGCGTCTGCTGGTCGGAATCTGGAAGCCGCTGAACGGCGTGGTGCGCCTGGACGGCGCCGACGTCTTCACCTGGGATCGCGCCGACTTCGGCCGCTACGTCGGCTATCTGCCGCAGGACACCGAACTGTTCGCCGGCACCGTGCGCAACAACATCGCGCGCTTCCGGGAAGGGGTCACCGATGAGGAGGTGGTCGCCGCCGCCCAGCTCGCCGGAGTCCACGAGCTCATCCTGCGCATGCCCAAGGGTTACGACACCGATGTCGGCGAAGGGGGAACGGTGCTGTCCGCCGGCCAGCGCCAGCGCGTGGGCCTCGCCCGATGCCTGCTGGGCAATCCCGCCTTCGTGGTGCTGGACGAGCCGAACGCCAACCTCGACGCCGAGGGCGAGGACGCCTTGATGCGCGCCATCGATGCGATGAAGGCCAACGGCGCCACCGTCGTCATCATCTCGCACAAGCCCGGCGTGTTTCGCGCCGCCGACAAGATGCTGGTGCTGCGCGACGGCCGCGTCGAATTGTTCGGCCCGCGCGATCAGGTGATGGCGCGCCTCGTGAAGCCCGCCCAGCCGCAGGCTCCTGCGGCGGAAGTGCGCGCGGTGGAGGGTGGCCGGTGAAGCTCGACCTGAAGCCGTTCCGCCCGTCGCAGGCGCCGTCGGCCTACGTCCCGCCCACCTTCGGCGCCGAGGACCCTGGGCCGATGGCGCCCGAGCTGCGGGAGCGCCTGCGCCGCCCGATGCTGGTGGGCGCGGGCGTGATCGCCGTGTTCGTGGTGGGGCTTGGCCTTTGGGCGTCGTTCAACTCCCTGGCGTCGGGAATCACCGCCGGGGCGGCGGTTCGCGCCGACTCGCAGCGCAAGACGCTGCGCCATAAGGAAACCGGGATCGTGAAGCAGATCCTGGTGAAGGAGGGACAGCAGGTCCGCGCCGGTCAGCCGCTCCTGCTCTTCAACGACGTCGAGGCCCGTGCGGCGGTCGACGTGCTGCAGAACCAGTACGACACGCTCCTGGCCCAGAACGCCCGCTACACGGCGGAAGCCCTGGGCAGGACTTCGCTGGAACTGCCGCCCGAACTGACGGCGCGCATGGGCGAGGCCGGGGTCGCCACCATCATCCGGGACCAGCAGTTCCTCTTCACCACCCGCCAGCAGCTCTTCCAGAGCCAGTCGGCCGTCCTCATGCAGCGCATCGAGCAGCAGGAGACCCAGATCCAGGGCGCGCAGGCGCAACTCGACTCCATCGTCGAGCAGCAGCGCCTGACCGAGGAGGAGCTCTCGGGCTACCGCAAGCTCAACGAGCAGGGCTTCGCGCCGAAGACTCTCATCCTGCGCTACGAGCGCAGCCTGGCCGAGTTGGGCGGCCGCCGCGGCCAGCTCAACGCCGACATCGCCCGGCTACGGCAGCAGATGGGGGAGACCCGGCTCCAGCTCGCCTCGTTGCGCAACGAACGCGCCACGCAGTCGGCCGAAGGTCTGCGCGACAGCCAGACCAAGCTCTCCGACGTGATCCCCCGCCTCACGACCGCCCGCCAGACCCTGGCCTCGACGGTCGTCCGCGCTCCGGTGGACGGCTATGTGTTCAACCTGACCCAGTTCACCGTGGGCGGCGTGGTCGGCGGCGGCGAGGTCATGATGGATGTGGTGCCGACCGGCACGCCGCTGACCGTCACCGCCACCATCAAGCCGGAGGACGTGGACGAGGTCCGTGTCGGCATGCCGGCGAAGGTGAAGCTGACCGGTCTCAATCAGCGCTTCAGCGATTCGCTGGATGCCGAGGTGTCCGTGGTTTCGGCCGATCGGTTCACCGACGAGAAGAACGGGACCGCATATTACAAAGTCGATCTGCGCATCCTCCCCACCGAGTTGCGCAAGCTGAAGAAGGGCGTCGAACTGACGCCGGGCATGCCGGCTCAGGCGCTCATCGTGACGGGCGAGCGGTCGGTCATGAGCTACCTGATCTCGCCCATCACCGAGACCCTGGAAGACGCCTTCCGCGAACAGTAGAGGCGCCGCCGCCACACCGCCGAACACTCGGATTCCGGGGGCTTTTTCAGGTTGCGCAATTGGCGGGGTTCCGATACGTCTCCCCTTGGGCTCGTCTAACCTGCGCCGCAGCCGTGCTATGGCGCGTGGGGTAATGGACCGCTGGGATGCTCTGCCGCGAGTGGAGGTCAAGCGTTCCAGGGGTCCGTGTGACACAGACTGGAGAGACTAATGGCGACTTATCTTTTTGAGACGATCACGGAAGCGCAGGCTCTCGCCTACAACGCCGCGAACGACGTACTCGTCTTTGGTGGCGTCGGCGAGCGTGCGGTGACCACGTCCGTGATCTTCAATCCCGCGACGGCGACCTCCGCCGCGACGGTGACGATCATCTCGGGCCTCACGGGCCGCGCGGTGACGTTCAGCAACTCGATCGCGACCGGCACGGCCGGTGAAGTCGTGTTCCCCGACAGCTCGTCGCTGTTCATCGGCGGCGCGGGCGACGACGCCGGCACCGGCGGCGCGGGCGGTGACGCCCTGTTCGGCGGTGCGGGCGCTGACACGCTCAACGGCGCCGGCGGCGCCGACGTGCTGCAGGGCAACCAAGGCGATGACAGCATCGTCGGCGGCACGGGCAACGACACCGCTTACGGCGGCCAGGGCAGCGACGAACTCGACCTGGGCGACGGCAACGACTTCGGTCAGGGCAACATCGGCAACGACACCATCAATGGTGGCGCGGGCAACGACACCGTGCTGGGTGGCCAAGGCGATGACGTGATCGACGGCGGCGCCGGCGACGACTTCATCAACGGCAACCTCGGCAACGACTCGCTCACCGGCAGCGGCGGCAACGACCAGATCTTCGGTGAAGCCGGCGACGACACGATCAACGCCACCAGCGGCGCGACCAACTCGGTCACGGTCGATGGCGGCGACGGCAACGACACGATCACGGCCACGGCTGGCGTCGTGAACATCCAGGGCGGCGCGGGCGCGGACGACATCACGTTCACCGGTGCGGGCTTCGTCCAGGGCGGCGCCGGCGATGACACCGTCACCGCCACCAGCACCAGCGCCAACCTGACCGTCCTCGGCGGCCAGGGCAACGATGTGATCGACGCCTCGGCGGCTACGGCGGGCGGCGTGTTCAACGGCAACCTGGGCGATGACTCCATCGCTACGGGCGGCGGCAACGACCGCGTCTTCGGTGAAGACGGCAACGACACGATCGACGCCGGTGCGGGCAACAACACCGTCAGCGGCGGCATCGGCAACGATGACATCACCGCCGGAGCCGGAAACGACAACATCGACGGCGGCGACGGCAACGACACCATCGTGGCCGGTGACGGCGCGAACACGGTCGATGCGGGCGCTGGCAACGACAACGTCACCGCGGGCGCTGGCAACGACACCGTCACCCTCGGCGATGGCAACGACACCGCCGACGCGGGCGCCGGCAACGACACCATCAGCGCGGGCGCCGGCAACGACAGCGTCATCGCTGGCGCCGGCAACGACGTCGTCTCGGGCGGTGAAGGCAACGACACCCTCGATGGCGGCGCCGACAACGACCAGATCGACGCTGGCGGCGGCAACGACAGCGTGATCGGCGGAGCCGGCAACGACACCGTGCAAGGTGGTGACGGCAACGACACCATCGTGGGCGGTGCGGGCACCGACTTCCTGTCCGGTGGCAATGGCGCTGACCGCTTCGTGTTCGCTTCGGGCGACTCCGGCGTCACCGCTGGTTCGCTGGATCAGATCCTCGACTGGGAGACGGTGGACACCCTCCGCTTCAACGGCCTGGGCGCTGCGACCGAAGGTTCGAACTACATCGAACTGTCGGCCAGCACCTACGACGCGGCGAAGCTCCTTGCCGACGCCCAGATCGCGGGCGGCGTCATCGACTACGTGGTGATCCAGGTCGGCACGAACGTCGTGGTCTTCGCGGACACCGGCGCCAACAACGGCACGGCGGAAGACGCGGTCGTGCTGGTGGGCCGCACCCTGGCCGACATCAGCGCGTCGAACATCGTCGGCGTCTAACGTCCGAACGATGAGCTGAACAAGGATCGGGCCGCCCCTCGGGGCGGCCCTTTTCTTTTGCGCTATGCATCATCGCGATTGTCGCCGTGGGGCCATGCCACGGCCTTCCCCCCGGGAACGTGTCGAGTGTCCCGCAGAGCGCCCGCCGATTGAGCGTCGTTCCACCGCGGACTATGGGGCGCCCTTACCGCCAGGATCTGTTCGGGCCGCGCTCTACAGCCTCGTCTGAAAGCGCCGCGACAGGACGACCGTCCCCTTCCGCCAGACGCGATACTCGGCGGAATAGATTCCCCGCGGCCACCCCGCCGCGGGTCGCTTCTTCCCCACGTAAATCATCTCCTGCGCCCGCCAGTTGGCCAGCGGGGGCCGCCGGCTGCGCGCCAGGCTGACACCGTCCGGACCCTTGAGATCCAGTTCCACCTCGTCGCCCGGCAGGAGCGCGATGGCTCTCGCGTAGGCCACGAGCACACCGGCGCCGGCGTCGGGTGCGCGGATCGCGCCGCCTTCGATCTGATCCTGGCTCACGGGGGTCGCCGAGAAGCCGGTGTTGAGGATCGCGCCGGCCCGATAGGGCATCCGGGCCGCCGCCTCGGGCGTCCACAGACCCGCCGCCGCCCCGCCGCCGCAGGTCTGGCCAGCGTCGGGACGGAAGGGATCGACGACCCGGCCGGCGCGCCGCACGGTGAAATGGAGGTGCGGATACTCGGTCAGTCCCGAAAGGCCGATCCGCCCCAGGGGCGCGCCGGCCGCCACCGCTTGTCCCTCGGCCACGCCGATGCTGCCGCGGGCCATGTGGCAGTACTGCGTCTCCCACCCGCCGGCATGCGTGATCGCCACGCCGTTGCCGCACTCTTCGCCCGCGACCGACGGCGCGCCCACGGCCTTCACCGAGATGTCGGGTTTGCCGTCGCGTACGGCCCGCACGCGCCCTGGGGCCGCAGCCAGCACCGCGACGCCCCGACGCTGCGCCGCGAGGTCGGGCAGACGGATGTCGACGCCGTTGTGCCCCTCGTAGGTCATGGTCCCGCAGCGATGATCACGCACGCCGGGACCGGGATCCCGATCGACGTAGTGCTGGATCTCGCAGGTCCGGCCGGGCTGACAGGCGACGGGAAAGGCCAGTGACGGGGCGCCGGGGGGCTGGGCGGTCACCGGCGCGGCCAGGGCCGCCGACGCGCCAATGGCGAAGGTGGTGCGGAGGAGGAGCGCGCGGCGCATGATGCGACTCCTTCGGGAACGCCGGGGCCAATGTATGGCCGTCAGGTCTCGAAGCGGACACCCGTCAGATCGGCCAGTCGTTCGGCGTCGCGGGCGTAGACCAGTCGCAGGTGGGCGACGTCCTCGCTCGTGAGCACGGAAGGATAGTCCGCCGACCGCCCCACGTGTGATTCGCGGGACGCGGGCGTCGCGGCGGGCGCCAGACCCAGGAAGTCCCGCACCCTGTCCAGGGTCGCGCCGCCCTGCCGCCGAAGGTCCTCGGATCGGAGGAACAGCAACTGCTCGCGTGGGAACAGGCCCAGGAGCCGCTCGGCCTGCTCACCGTAGAAGCCGCGCTCCACGTAGCTGAACTCGCGATGGTGGCCCCAGGGTTCGGTCTGGAACAGCCGCTGTCGCCCTTCGCGGACGCACCAGGCGAAGGGGCGCGTCTCCACGCCGCGGGCGTACTCCATGCGCCAGTGCGACCAGGCCCGCTGAATGGGGTCGCGCATCACCACGATCAGTCGCATGGCCGGATTGTAGGCGGCGATCCGTTCGAGGCTGTTCGGCCAGTAGGTATAGATCGGCGTGGCTTCGCCTCGCGGGCGTCCGTCCGGCATGGGGAAGCGGGCGTGGTAGGGAGCATAGTCTGGCGCCGACCAGTCCACGCCCTCGTCATCGAAGAAATGAAGCTCCTTTTCGGCCGGCAAGGCCATGTCGCCGTAGTCGCCGAGATAGTCGAAGAGGGCGGTCGTGCCGCCCTTCTGGACGCCGGCGATCAGGAAGCTGACAAGGGGCGGCGCGGCCATGCCGTCCCATCCCCCGTAGCGGCGTTTCGGGCAAGGGGCTTCTGGCGCGCGCTCGGAGCCGCTAAGACGACGTGAACCCGCGCGGCCCCGAGTCCTTCGACCCCGCGCGCCACGGGGCGGATGCATGAAGACGGTGTTGCTGTGAGCGGGGTGATCCTGTGAAGACCGTGATCCTGGCCGGCGGCCTGGGAACGCGCATCTCCGAAGAGAGCCAGTTCAAGCCCAAGCCGATGATCGAGATCGGCGGCCGGCCGATCCTCTGGCACATCATGCGCCACTACGCCCACCACGGCTTCGACGACTTCATCGTCTGCCTCGGCTACCGCGGCTATGTGGTGAAGGAGTATTTCGCCAACTACGTGCTGCACAACGCGGATCTGACGGTCGACATGGCCACGGGCGCGTTGGAGTACCACGCCACCAATCACGAACCCTGGAAGGTGACCCTGGTCGAGACGGGCGCCGAGACCATGACCGGCGGCCGCCTCAAGCGGGTAGCGAAGTATCTCGAGCCGGGCCAGCCCTTCTTCATGACCTACGGCGACGGCGTGTCCGACGTGGACCTCCCCGCCCTCCTGGCGTTCCATGAAGCCCACGGCCGCGAGGCCACGATCACCGCCGTGGCCCCTCCGGGTCGCTTCGGGGCGCTGGATATCCAGGACGGCCGCGTCGATCGCTTCGTGGAGAAGCCCCCGGGCGACCAGGGACTGATCAACGGCGGTTTCTTCGTCCTGAATCCCGCGGTGCTGGACCGGATCGACGGCGATCCCACGATCTGGGAACGCGAGCCGCTGGAGGGCCTCGCCGCCGACGGCCAGCTCATGGCGTTCCGTCACGACGGCTTCTGGGCCGCCATGGACACCCTGCGCGACAAGAACGTCCTGGAGGCGCTGTGGGCCTCGGGCGAGGCGCCGTGGCGACGGTGACCCCGGGGTTCTGGACCGGCAAGCGGGTCCTGCTAACCGGCCACACGGGCTTCAAGGGCTCGTGGGCCGCCCTTTGGTTGTCCCAAATGGGGGCGGAGGTGACCGGCCTCGCCCTCCCGCCCGACCAGACGCCCAGCCTGTTCGAGATGGCGGCCGTCGAGCGGGGCGTCGACTCGCGGTTCGGCGACATCCGCGATCCGGCCGCGATCGACCGGGCGCTGGCGGGAAAGACCTTCGACCTCGTCCTGCACATGGCGGCCCAGGCGATCGTGCGCACCGCGATCGAGGATCCCGTGGCCGCTTTCGACACCAACGTCATGGGCACGGCGCGGCTGCTGCAGGCCCTGCGTGGCCGCCCCGACCTGAAGGCCGTCCTGACCATCACGTCGGACAAGGTCTACGCCAACGACGACGGCGGCCGGGCCTTCGCCGAGGGTGACCGGCTGGGGGGAAAGGACCCTTACTCGGCCTCGAAGGCGGCCGCCGAGATCGTGGTCCAGAGCTTCGCCCGCAGCTATTTCCCCCAGGTGGCGGTGGCCACCGCGCGCGGCGGCAACGTCATCGGCGGCGGCGACTTCTCGCGCGACCGCCTGGTGGTCGACATCGTGCGCGCGGCGCGAGCCGGCGAGGCGGTGACCCTCCGCCATCCCGAGGCGACCCGGCCTTGGCAGCACGTGCTGGACTGTCTGGCCGGCTACTTCGCCCACCTGGAGGCGCTGGCCACGCGTCCCGACACGCCGCGGGCGCTCAATTTCGGGCCGCGTCCCGGCGGGGCCGAGGTGACGGTGGGCGAACTGGCGACCCTGGGCGTCGAGGCCTTGGGCGGGCGCCCCTGGCGTCACGAATCCGACGCGAACTCCCTGGAAGCGCGCGCGCTGGCCATCGACGCCACTCTGGCCCGAACCGCCCTGGGCTTCGAGAGCCGTCTGGACGCGGCCGAAGCCGTCCGGCTCACCATGGACTGGTACGCGCGACAGGCGGCCGGCGCCGATGCGCGCGCCTTGTGCCTGGAGCAGATCGAAGGGTACCAAGCCCGCGCATGACCAACCCGCCACTTTGCCGCTTCTGCCGGGCGCCTCTGACCCGCACCTTCCTCGACCTGGGCGAGCAGCCCCTGGCCAACAGCTACCTCACGCCCGAGCAACTGGCGGCGGGGAACGAGCCGGTCTTCCCGCTGCACACGCGCGTCTGCGACCGCTGCTTCCTGGTCCAGGCCGATCATGAGGTCCCGGCCGAGGCGATTTTCGATGCGGGCTACGCCTACTTCTCGTCGTTCTCGTCGGGCTGGGTCGAGCACGCCCGCCGCTACGCCGAGGCGATGATCGCGCGGTTCGGGCTGGGTCCCGATTCGCTGGTGGTCGAGGTGGCCAGCAACGATGGTTACCTCCTCAAGCACTTCCTGGCCCGGGGCGTCCCGGTCCTGGGCGTCGAGCCTACGGCCAACACGGCCGAGGCGGCCCGCGCCATCGGCGTGCGGACGGACGTGGTCTTCTTCAACGCCGAGACCGGGGGCGCTCTGGCCGCGCGGGGCGACCGCGCCGATCTGATGGCGGCCAACAACGTCCTGGCCCACGTGCCCGACCTCAACGCCTTCATGGCCGGCTTCCCCAAGGTGCTGAAGCCGCAGGGCGTGCTGACCTTCGAGTTCCCGCACCTCCTGAACCTGATCGAGAAGGTCCAGTTCGACACCATCTACCACGAGCACTACTCGTACCTGTCGCTGCTGGCGGTGGAGCAGGTGCTGCGGGCGCACGGGCTGCGGCCCTTCGACGTGGAGCTGCTGGCCACCCACGGCGGTTCGCTGCGGCTGTTCTGCTGTCACGAGGCGGCCGACCATGCCGAGACCGAAGCCCTGCGGGCGCTGCGCGCCACTGAGGCCGACGCTGGCCTGGGCGTGGCGGAGACCTACGACGGCTTCGCGGCGCGGGTGGAGGCGGTCTGCGACAGCTTCCGGGCCTTCCTGTCGGACGCCCGGGACGAGGGCCGGGCAGTGGCCGCCTATGGCGCGGCGGCCAAGGGCAACACCTTCCTGAACCGGTGCGGCGTCACGCGCGATGACATCGTCGAGGTCTACGACGCCAATCCCGCGAAGCAGGGCCGGTACCTCCCCGGCAGTCACGTCCCCATCAAGGCGCCCGACGCCGTACGGACCACGCGGCCCGATTACGTCGTCATCCTGCCCTGGAACCTCCAGGACGAGATCGTCCGCCAACTCGCCTTCATCGGCGACTGGGGCGGCCGGTTCGTCGTCGCCTCGCCCGAAACCAGGGTGCTGGACTAGTGCGGTTTGTCCCGACCCCGATCGCCGGCGTGGTCAGGGTCGAGGCCGAGCCGCATGCTGACGACCGCGGCCTCTTCGCGCGCCTGCACTGCCCCGACGAATTCGCCGCCGCCGGCGCTCCCTTCGCCCCGGTCCAGACCAGCGTCTCGCGCAATCCGCGCGTCGGCACGCTCCGTGGCATGCACTACCAGGCCGCCCCCCACGCGGAAACCAAGCTGGTGCGCGTCACGCGCGGCCGAGTCTTCGACGTCGCCATCGACCTGCGCCGCGGCAGCCCCACCTTCCGCCGATGGATCGGCGTCGAACTCTCCGCCGACAATCTCGTGGGCCTCTATATCGGCGAAGGGGTCGCTCACGGCTTCCTCACGCTGGAACCCGACACCGACGTCCTCTACCAGATCGCTCCCGCCTACCGGCCGGGCTTCGAAGCGGGCGTCCGCTGGGACGACCCGGCCTTCGGGATCGCCTGGCCGATGCGGCCGCAGTTGATCTCGCCGCGAGACGCCGGGTATCCCGATTACGATGCTGAAGATTGATCCCACCGCCCGGATCTCGCCGATGGCCGACATTGAGGAGTCGGTGCGCGGCACTCTGATCGAGATCGGACCGCGGGTGATGATCGACAGCTTCGTGAAGATCAAGCCGGCCGGCGGCTCGGGCGACGTGGTGATCGGCCCGGACACGGCCATCAATTCCGGCACCGTGATCTACACCGGCAACGGCGTGACCATCGGCCAGGGTGTCGCCATCGCCGCCAACTGCACGCTCGCGCCCACGAACCACGCCATCTCCGACCGCCAGCGATTCATCAAGGACCAGGGTTTCCAGGCGTCGAAGGGCGGTATCGTCATCGAGGACGACTGCTGGCTGGGCTCGGGCGTGGTGGTTCTGGACGGGGCGGTGATCCGGCGTGGCGCGGTTATCGCCGCGGGGGCCGTGGTGCGCGGCGAGGTCCCAGCCTATGCGATCTTCGCGGGCGCCCCGGCGCGACGGATCGGCGAGCGGGGCGGATGAAGGCCACCGTCGTCGGCGCGGCCGGGTTCGTGGGCGTCCGCCTGGCGCAGCGTTTGCGCGCCGAGGGCTGGGACGTGTGGGCGCCGGCCAAGGGCGACGCCGACCTGCTGGCCCGTGACCTGGGTGTGGTGTTCTACTGCGCCGGCCTGACCGCCGACTACGACCGGCGGCCGTTCGATACGGTGGAGGCCCACGCCAGTCTGGTGAGCCGGCTTGTCGAGGCGGGCCGGTTCGAGCGGCTGGTCTACTGTTCGTCCACCCGGCTGTACGACGGCCAGCGCAAGGACGTGGTCCACGAGGCCGAGCCCCTGATCTTCGATCCGGCCGACCCGCGGCGGGTGTACGATCTCTCGAAAGCCCTGGGCGAGAACCTGACCCTGGCGCGCACCGGCGGCCGGGGGGCCGTGGCCCGGCTGTCCAACGTGTTCGACTGGGCGGACGGCGCGCCGGGCTTCCTGTCCGAATGGCTGATCGCCGCCCGTGGGAGCCGGGACCTGGAGCTGGACTCCAGCCCGAACATCGCGCGCGACTACATCCACCTGGATGACACGGTCGCCGCCCTCATGGCCATCGCCGCCGCGCCGGTCGGGGTCTTCAACGTGGCCGCAGGCCGCCTGACCACAAACGCCGGGATCGCTCGGGTGTTCGAGACGGCGGGCTGGACAGTGCGATTCCGGGGCCAGGCCAACCCACCGCCGCCGCCCAGCGCCAGCGTCGAACGGCTGGCGGGTCTTGGCGTGCGCGCGCGGGCCGTCGAGGATGTGATCCGCGCCTATCTGGAAGGGCTCTGACGCGCCGTGCAGCTCCTCGACCACACCCGCGACAGCCTGGTCGCCTATCTCGTCGCCCAGTGCGCGGCGATCGTGCCCGACGGCCGGGAGGACGCCTTCCGCAAGGCGGTGGACGAGCATGTCCATGAAGCCCTGGAGCGGATGCACGTCTGTATCAACGCCTGCGCGCCGTGGCGGCCCGACCAGTTCAACGTGCTGCAGAGCTCGCAACACTGCATCTTCCTGTACTATCTCTCGAACACGATCTGGCGGCGCTCGGGCGATACGGCGGCGGCCACGCGCCTGTTCCTGATGAACAAGGCCCTGAACGGCATCGACCTGTTCTACGAAATCCAGATGCCGCCGGTGTTCTACATCGGCCACTCGGTGGGCATCGTCCTGGCCAAGGCGACCTACGGGAACTACCTGGTCCTCTACCAGAACTCGACCGTCGGCCGGCACAAGGACCAGATCCCCGTGATCGGCGACCGGGTCGTGCTCTATCCCAACACCGCGGTGATCGGCCGTTCGGTGATCGGCGACGACGCCGTGCTGAGCCAAGGCGTCAGCGCGGTGAACAAGGTCGTTCCACCCGGCGTCATCGCCTTTCGCGGCGCCGGGGCCGACCTGGCTTTCCAGCCGCGCCCCGACGATCTGCTGAAGGAATACTTCCGCCTCTGACCTATCCGCGCTTCGCGGTCACCGCGGCGTGGATCATATCGTAGAAGTCCTTCGCGAACTGTTCGGTCTGCCCCAGCGGCCCCTGGCGCATCCGGTCACGCAGCGAGCGCCGCAGCTCCAGCCGCCGCTCGCGGTTCGCCGCCAGGGCGACAGCGGTGTCGAGGTAGGCCTCCCGCGTGTCGACGGCCAGGTCGCCGACCCCGCTGTTGGTCATGATCGAGGCGCTGAGGCGCTCATAGAACGCCGGCCCCGTCAGGCTCACCAGAGGCACGCCCATCCACAGGGTCTCGGCGGTGGTGGTGCCGCCGGTCAGCGGGAAGGGGTCGAGGGTGATGTCCACCTCGTTGTAGTAGGGCAGGTGCGCGCCGCGGATCGCGTGCCACACCAGCCGGTCGGGCGTGACGCCCTCCACGGCGAACTGCTTTTCGATGTTGCGCCGGAAGCTCTCGCCGCTGGCCTCGGGCCGGATGAACGCGAACTTCGACCCCGGCGTTGCGGCGACCACCTTCGCCCAGGTCCGCAGGACGTCGCGCGTGTACTTGTGCGGATTGTTTGCCGTGCCGTAGGTGATGAAGCCGTTCCGCAGCTCGGGCGCCTCGCCGATCTCGACCGTGTTGGAGAAGAACCGCGCGCCCAGCGCGATCCAGCTCCGCGGCATCAGCAGCGGGGTCTCGATCAGGAGCTCGCGCCGGGGCGGCGCGGTGATCGGGTCGCAGATGAACCAGTCGATGGTCGAGAGCCCCGCCGAGTGGGGATAGCCCAGCCAGCTCGCCTGGAGCGGCGCCGGCCGATAGGCCATCACCTCCAGCTTGTTCATGTGGGTGGAGCCGCCCAGCTCGATGAGCAGGTCGAGCTGGTCCGCCGCGATCCGCTCGGCGGCCTGGGTGATGCTGGCCTCGGGCCACCAGCGATAGGCGGTGACCTTCTCTGTGATCGCCCGCTGCGCTGCGTCTTCTCGGCCCTGGTAGAATGAGTAGATGAACACCTCGAACCGGTCGGTGTCGATGTGGTCGAAGAGCGGCATCGCGAAGTAGCCCACCGGGTGGGCGCGCAGGTCCGACGACATGAAGCCCAGGCGGATCTTCGGACCGAGCGGCCGCGGCGGCGGGCGCTTGATGGTTCGGCGGGCGGCGGCCTCCTCCTGGGCCCGGCCCCAGATGCGGTGTTGCTCGACCAGTTCTTGCCGGTCGTCGTCGCCCCGCACGCGGGCGATCTGCTTGAGCAGCGCGGTGTGGCGGCCGCTCTGGGCCCAGCCCCGGCCCAGAGTCTTGAAGTCGCCCACGGCGTCCAGCCCGTCGTAGTCGCAGACGCGCACGAAAACGTCGGTCATGACCTTGTTGGTCGAGTCCGAGAACTCCGGCTTTCGCGGCAGGAGCGTCAGGGCGAGCTGGTAGGCGCGCTCGATATGGCCGCCTTCGTCGCCGAGGCGGGTGCGCTCCAGGCTCTCGACCAGCGCGGTGGCGTATTCGAGCCTGTCCGGCTCCAGCTCGTGCGCCCGCTCGAAATGCCGGTTGGCGCGATCGCGGTCCCAGTCCGAAACCAGGGAGCCGAGCTGGTGCTGGAGCCAGGCCGCGTCGGGATTGGACGGCAGGAGTTCTTCGAGGAAGGTCTGGCAGCCTTTCAGGTCTCCCCCGCGTCGAAGGGTCAGCGCCCTGGCTTCCAGCAGCTTCTGGGCGCCGGGGTTGGCGGCGAGGGCCGCGGCGAGCGCTTCCTGCGCCTCGGCTATACGGAACTCCTCAGAGAGGCAGCCGGCGAGGTCCAGCCAGGCTTCCACATTGTCCCGCTTGATGCTGACTGCGGCCCGTAGCCGGGTCAGCGCGGGTTCTATCTTACCTCGCCGGGCGAGGGTGCGCCCGAGCTGGCGGTGGTATTCGCTGTTTCGCGGCTCGGCCCGGACGAGCTTCGAGAACACGGCTTCGGCGCGCGCGTGCTCCCCCAGGTCCAGCAGGACGTTGCCCAGGTTCTGCTGAGCCGCCGGGGCGTTGGGCTTGAGCTTGATCGCTCGCTCCAGCACGGGCGCGGCTTCGCGCTGGCGCTTGAGTTTCCGCAGCATCACGCCGTGGACGTTGAGCAGGTCGTAGTCCCGGGGATAGCGCTTGAGCCCCGCTGCCGCGTGCTGCTCGCCCTCTTCGAACCGCCCGGCGTTGTAGAGCTGGACCGTCAGGATCCGATAGACGTTGACGGGCTGGCCTGGCGCCTCGGCCACAGCGGCGATCAGGTGCTCGATCGCCTCGTCCCGCCGTCCCGAATTCAGCGCCGCCTGTGCGGCCTGCAGCCTGTCGCTCATTCCGTGACCTTCGAGCCCGCGCGCCAAACCTGCGCGTGAGCGCCCGACTTACGGCCCCGGCGGCGACGTGGCTAGGACAAGAAGTTTATGCGGCGCGCGAGAAGCGCCACTTCAGCGCCAGGACAGTGGCCGACAGGGCCAGGCAGACGATGTTGGACGCCGCCACCGGCCAGCTTCCGATCATCACGCCATAGGCCGTCCAGAGGCAGAAGCCCGTCACGGTGACGGCATACATGCGCAGCGAAACCGAGGTGGCGTCGCGTTCGCGCACGATCTTGGCGATCTGCGGCACGAAGCTGGTCATCGAGCACAGGGCGGCGCCCGTGCCGATCACATTGGCGATCAGAGACATGGTGTCCTGGGAGGCATGGGCCTCAGGCCCGGGGCGCGGTGCTGTCCATGGTGACGGTAACGGCGATCCGCACGCCGGGTTGCCCGGGAACACCGCCGGTCTGCAACCGGCCGCGCACCTGCTGGGCCATGAGTTGCGCGACCGTCAGCCCGAAGGCCGGTGTCGGCGCCCGGTCGCCCGCTCCGTCGTCCACCCCGACCCCATCGTCGGCGACGCTCAGCTCGAAACCGTGGTCGATCCGCTGCAACGCCACGCGGATACGGCCGTTGCGGCCGTCGGGATAGGCGTGGCGCAAGGCGTTGCCGACGGCCTCGCTGACGATCAGCGCCATCGGCGCGGCGTTGCGGCCGGGAATGATCACGCTCTCCAGGTCGAGATCGATGTCCACGCCCTCGCGGCCTGCCGAGCCGGCCAGGTCGCCGACGATCTCGCGCACGAGCCCTGCCAGCTCGGTCTCCTCGGCGTCTTCGCCCCACGTCACGTGACGGTGCGCCACGCTGACCGCGGCGACGCGGCTCTGGACCGCCTTCAACGCCTGGCGGACATCCTCGTCCGACACCCGCCGGCCCTGAAGCATGACGATCGACGAGATGAGTTGCAGGGTGTTCTTCACCCTGTGCTCGGATTCGCGCTGCCGCGCGGCGTGCCGCTCCAACGCGTTCGTCTCGTCGTCGTCGCTGGGACTGGCCATACCGTCTCCCGTCGCAGGCCGGGCAAACCCTAACCCCCGCAACCTGGGCGAGGGGTGCGACTCGACGTCGCAACCAGTGAAACATGTTACGCCGCGAATCGTGCGCTTGCGCAGCGTCTTGACCGGAAGGGCGAGCGCAGGTCAAAGCCCCGCCCATGAATATCCTCCTCGTGGGTTCCGGCGGCCGCGAGCATGCGCTGGCCTGGAAGATCGCCGCCTCGCCGTCCGTTCGCCGTCTGGTCGCCGCGCCCGGCAACCCCGGCATGGCTGCGCAGTGTGAACTCCGGAATGTGGCGGCGACCGACGTCCCGGGGCTGCTGGCCCTGGCGAAGGAAGTCGCCGCGGATCTCGTGGTGATCGGTCCCGAATCGGCGGTGGCTGCGGGTCTTGCCGATGCGCTGGAGGCCGAGGGCGTCCGCTGCTTCGGTCCGACCGCCGGCGCCGGCCAGCTCGAGTCCTCAAAGGCGTTTACGAAGGCCTTCTGCGACCGTCACGGTCTGCCTACCTCGGCCTACGCGGTGTGCGACAGCGCGGAAGCCGCCCGCGCCGCCCTGGATGGGTTCCGGCCGCCGTATGTGATCAAGGCCGACGGCCTTGCGGCCGGCAAGGGCGTGGTGATCGCGCAGGCGCGGGCCGAAGCCGAAGCCGCCATCGACGACGCCTTTGGCGGCCGCTTCGGCGCCGCGGGCGCCCGCGTGGTGCTGGAGGAGTTCCTGGAGGGCGAGATCGGTTCGCTGTTCGCCCTCTGCGACGGACGGGACTCGATGATCTTCGGCTGGGCCCAGGACCACAAGCGGGCCTTCGACGGCGAACAGGGGCCGAACACCGGGGGCATGGGGACCTATTCGCCCGCGCCGGTCTTCACGCCCGAACTGGTGGAGCAGGTGCGCACGCGCCTCGTGGAGCCGGCCTTCGCCGGGATCGCCGCCGACGGCTTTCCCTATCGCGGCGTGCTGTTCGTGGAGTTGATGGCCACGAAGGACGGGCCGAAGCTGGTGGAATTCAACGTCCGTTTTGGCGATCCCGAGTGCCAGGTGCTGATGCTGCGGCTGGAAAGCGACATCGTCCCCTATCTGCTGGCCTGCGCCGAGGGACGCCTGGCCGAGACGCCGCCGCCCGCGTGGCGCGACGACTCGGCCGTGTGTGTCGTGATGGCCGCCGACGGCTATCCGGAGGCGCCGAAATCCGGCGGCGAGATCCGTGGCGCGGACGCCGATTTCGGCCCGCTGACCTCGGTGTTCCATGCGGGCACGAAAAAGGGCGACGACGGCGTGCTTCGCGCTGCGGGTGGTCGGGTGCTGAACGTCTGCGCCAGAGGACCGACGCTCCAGGCCGCGCGGGACGTCGCCTACGCCGCCGTGGACGCCATCGATTTCCCCGACGGCTTCTGCCGCCGCGACATCGGCTGGCGGGCCCTGGGGCCGCGCTGACGGGAACCACCAAACACGATGGGGCCGGAGTTTGCTTCGAGCCGCCGCGCGAGGGGAGGCTCCGTCATGCAACCGCGGAAAACACGAAGGAACGCGGAATCGCGGCTTCCCCTTCCGCGCCTTCCGCGGTTCCTTGAAATTCGAAGGGGCGCCGCTTCGCGGCATCGCCCGAGGCGGGCGCCATGCCCCCTCGTGTACTTTCGTGGTCGACCCTACCCCGCGCGCTCCGCCACGGCTCGCAGGGCGGGAAGGGCCACGTCGTGCCAGGCGACGGCCAGGCCCCCCTGGACCTCCGCCGCCTCCCGCTCTTCGAACTGATTCCAGCCCGCATGGACCAGGCGCACATGGGCGCCGCCGACGATGCGGGTCAGCCGGATGTCCACGAACGTGTCGGGTGCGCCGGGGAAGCGCCAGGTGAAACTCAGCCGCCGCGGCGCGTCGATGACTCCTATGCGGCAGGCGATGGCGTCGGTGACGTCGCCGGCTGCGCGGCGCCCTTGATCGGGCTGGAGATAGAAGACGTGGCCGGCCAGCGGCGCGAACCTCAGGCAGCCCATCCATTGCACGACCAGGGACGGTTCGGTCAGGGCCCGCCACACCCGTTCGCGGGGGGCGGCGATCTCGATGATCGAAGAGACCTCGTCCGGCATGCCTTGCTCCCCCGCCCGGCGCGGGTAAAAGGAATTTCAAACAAGCGTACGACGAACGGAAGGGAGCGCCATGTCCGTGACCGCGGATCTCGCCGCCGAACAGGCCCGCGAACAGGCCAACACCGGCACCAAGGATGTGGCCGAATCCCACCGCTTCGACGAGGCGGCGCTGGACGCCTGGATGAAGGCCAACGTCGAAGGCTATCAGGGGCCTCTGACGGTGCGCCAGTTCAAGGGCGGCCAGTCGAACCCGACCTATCAGCTCACGACGCCCGGTCAAAAGTACGTCATGCGCCGCAAGCCGCCGGGCAAGCTGCTGCCGTCGGCGCATGCGGTGGACCGCGAGTTCAAGGTGATCTCGGCGCTCTATCCCACGGGTTTCCCGGTGGCGCGGCCGTTTGCGCTGTGCACCGACGACGGCGTGATCGGCACCTGGTTCTACATCATGGAGATGGTGGAGGGCCGGATCCTCTGGGACCAGAGTCTTCCGCAGTACGCGCCGGCCGAGCGCAACGCGATCTTCAAGGCCAAGATCAAGACCCTCGCCGACCTGCACAACACCGACTACGTCAAGGTGGGGCTGGAGGACTACGGCAAGCCGGGCAACTACATGGCCCGCCAGGTCGATCGCTGGACGAAACAGTACAAGGCCTCCGAGACGGTCCACATCCCCGAGGTCGAGCGCCTCATCGAATGGCTGCCGAAGACCGTGCCGCCGCAGGAGCGGACCTCCGTGGTCCACGGCGACTATCGCCTGGACAACATGATCTTCCACCCCACCGAATCGCGTGTGACGGCGGTGCTGGACTGGGAACTGGGCACCCTGGGCGAGCCCCTGGCCGACTTCACCTACATCCTGATGAACTGGGTGAACGGCACGATCTCGACCATCCCCGACCTCAAGGCGCATGGCCTCCCCACGATGGACGAGGCGGTCGAGTACTACTGCGGCCTCACCGGGCGTTCGGGCATCGCCGACCTGAACTGGTTCTTCGCCTACAACAGCTTCCGTCTCGTGGGCATCCTCCAGGGCATCCTGGGCCGCGTGCGCGACGGCACCGCCAACCACCCCGACGCGGCGAACATGGGCCCCCGCGTCGAAGCGCTGTCCAAGTTGTCGTGGTCGTACGCGCAGAAGGCCGGGGCGTAGTCCGCGCCGCGTGGCGTCGGGTCCGATCGCTCAGCCCGACGACCGGGTGAGCCGCGCCTCCAGCGCGGCCTCGTCGTCGAACACGGCGCGCACGGGCCAGGGTGCGACGCGTTCCCGCCAGGCTGGCGGCAGGCGCACCCAGTCCTTCTCTGTGGTGACCAGGCGGGCGTTCGCGCGCATGGCGTCCTCGGCCAGTATCCGGAGTTCTCTGTCGCCATAGGCGTGATGGTCGGGAAAGGCTCGCATCTCGACCACAGCCCCGCCGGCCGAGCGCAGCGCCCGCTCGAATTTCCAGGGCTTGCCGATCCCGGCGAAGGCGACCAGCGGGCCGGGCGGGGGCGGCCTCGCCGGGACCAGCCGGGCGACCAGGACCGGCGTCTCCGCCAGCCGCGCGAGCAGCGTGGGATCGGGCGCAGCCACGTCGGCCGGCAGCATCAGCACCACGGCGTCTGCGCGGGCCAGGCCGACGTCCAGCGGTTCGCGCAAGGGGCCGGCCGGCGCCACGCCCTCGGCGCCGAACGGCCATTCGCCGTCGCGCGTCTCGCCGTCGACGACGACCAGCGACAGGCTCTTGGCGAGCGTAGGATTCTGGTGGCCGTCGTCCATCACCAGCACGGGCGCGCCGGCCCGAACCGCCGCGGCGGCGCCGGCCGCCCGGTCTCGCGCCACCCAGACCGGGACATCCCGGGAGAGCATGATGGGTTCGTCGCCCACGTCGGCGGCCGTGTGCCGATCGGGCTCGACGCGCAGCGGCCCGCGGAGCCGCCCGCCATGGCCGCGGGTGAGGATGTGGCCGCCCAGCCGACGGGCGATCTCGTGGGCGACGGGCGTCTTGCCCGTCCCGCCGACCGTCAGGTTGCCCACGCAGATCACCGGGACGCCGGGGTCGAACGGGCGTCCACGTTCGAGCCGCCGGGCCGTGGCGTTGGTCCAGGCCGCCGAGAGGGGGGACAGCAGGATGCGGGCGATCCGGCCTCGGGCGGGATCGCGGGCGTACCACCAGCGGGGCGTGGTGAGCCTCATGCGGGCAGCAGGTGTTCGAGTCGGGCGAGCGCGTCGTCCAGCGCCGCGGATTGGCGGGCGGCGTAGTCCAGCGCCGCTTCGCCGATCCGCCGGGCGATCCGGGCGTTGTCCAGCAGGCCGCGGATGTGGCGCGCCAGGTCCCGGGCGTCGTGCGCGACGATGGCCGCCGCCTCGGCCTCGAGTTCGGCGTAGAGGTCCTGGGCGTTGAAGACGTGCGGCCCTGTGAGGATCGGCTTGCCCAGGCGCGCCGGCTCCAGCGGATTGTGCCCCCCGACGCCGTCCACGAAGCCGCCGCCCATCACCACGACGTCGGCGAGCCGGAAGAAGAGGCCCAGTTCGCCCAGGGTGTCGGCCACGTGGATCGGTCCCGCCGGCGCCGCGCCGGTGGAACGGCGATCGGCGCCCAGGGCGGTCGCGACGTCCGCGCCGCGCTCGGGATGTCGCGGGATCACAATCAGGATCGCTTTTTCGGCAGGGTCGGGGACGGCCTGGCGGAAGGCCTCGGCGACGAGGGTCTCCTCGCCGGGGTGGGTGCTGGCGGCCACGACCACGCGACGGCCGTTCACGATCTCGCGCAGGCGTCGCAACGCCTCGGGATCGGCGGGAAGGGCCTCGCCGACGCGTTTGAGGTTGAGCCGTGGGCCGCAGGCGCCGCCCAGGCTCTCAAGTCGCCCAGCCGAAGCCGTGTCCTGGGGGAGGATCGGGTCGAAGGCGGCCAGCAGGGTTCGCGCCGCTCCGGGCCAGCCGCGCCAGCGGCGGGCGCTGGCCTCGGTGATGCGGGCGGACGCGAGCGCCAGCCGTACGCCGCCGCGCCGGGCGCCCAGGATCAGGTTGGGCCAGAGTTCGCTCTCGACGAACACCCCCAGCGCCGGCCGCCAATGATCGAGGAAGCGCCCCACGGCGCGCGGGCCGTCCACCGGCGCGAACTGGTGGATCACGCCGGGCGGCAGGCGTCGGGCCAGCAGTTCGGCCGCCGTCACCGTGCCCGAGGTGACCAGCAGGGCGAGGTCGGGTCGCCTTGCGCGAAGTGCGAAGACCAGGGGCAGCAGCGAGGTGGTTTCGCCCACCGACACGCCATGCAGCCAGACGAGCGATCCTGGGGGCCGCGCCAGCGAAGCCCGGCCCAGCCGCTCGGCCAGCCGCGCCGGCGCCTCCTTTCCGCGCCGCGCGCGACGGCGAAGGATCGCCGGGGCGAAAGGCTCCAGCAGGCCCGTGGCGAGGCCGTAGAGCGCAAGCGAAAGGGGTCGGCTCACACCGGCCCGGCGTGGTGGGCCAGCCGGCAGGTGCGGGTGGCGTCGGTCTCGATCTGAAGGGTGGCGTGGCCGATCCTGAACCGGTGCGCCAGCTCCTCGCAGGCCTTGTGCAGGAAGTCGTCGGCGTCGGCGTTGTCGGGCCGCAGCAGGTGGGCGGTCATCGCGGTCTCGGTGGTCGAGAGCGCCCAGACGTGCAGGTCGTGGACGTCCTCTACGCCCGGCAGGTTCGCCAGCCACGTCCGCACTTCGTCCACGTCGACGCCGCGCGGCGCCGCGTCGAGGGCCAGGTCGATCGAGTCGCGCAGCAGTCCCCATGTGCCGACCACGATCACCACGGCGATGAGCAGGCCCAGCACCGGGTCGATCCAAAGGAGGCCTGTCAGGCCCATCGCGAAGGCGCCGATCACCACGGCCAGCGAGACGCCGGCGTCGGCCGCCATGTGCAGGAACGCGCCCCGGACGTTGAGATCGGAATGGCTGCCGCGCATGAACAGCAGCGCCGTGGCGCCGTTGATGAGCACGCCCAGGGCGGCGGTGATCATCACCAGTCCGGTGGCCACGGGGGCCGGCTCCTGCAAGCGGTGGATCGCCTCGGAGACGATGACGCCCACGGCGACCAGAAGCAGCACGGCGTTGGTCAGCGAGGCCAGGATGGTCGCCTTGCGCATGCCGTAGGTGCGTCGCCCGGCGGGCGCGCGCTTCGCCAGGACCGCGGCGCCCCAGGCCAGCAGCAGCGACAGGACGTCGGAGAGGTTGTGCCCGGCGTCGGCCAGCAGGGACAGCGACTGGGTCCAGAGGCCCACCGCCACCTCGGCGATCACGAAGCCGGTGTTGAGAACCACCCCGATCAGGAAGGCGCGGCTCATGTCGTCCGGCGGCGCGTGGTGGTGATGGCCATGCGCGTGCGTATGCCCGTGGCCTTGGCCAGGCGGGTGGTCGTGCCCGTGGTCGTGCCCGTGGACGTCATCGTGCGCGGCGTCGGCCATTTCGCCTATGTCTCACCGACTCCGGCAGGGATCAATCTCGGGGCCTCGCCTCAGCGCGAGACCAGCGCCTCGGCCCGCCGGGTCGCGGCCGAGAGGCGGGCGGACCAGTCCTGGATCAACCCCGCGATCGCCGTCTCGTCGGCGTCGGCCGGCACGTGGAGCGGACCGTCCCAGACCACGGCGCCGCGGCCGAAGGGGACGGCGAACATGACCTTGTCCCAGGTGTTCTCCAGCCGCCAGGCCGGGGCGGCGGCGATGCCCATCAGGAACACCGGCTGGCCCGATCGCCGGGCGATCTGGAGCGAGCCGGCGGCGATCACCTCGTTCGGCCCGCGCGGCCCGTCGGGCGTGACCACCAGGGCGCCGCCGCCCTTCACCCACTGCGTGGCGTCGCGGATCGCGGCCACGGCCTGCCGCGCCTTGGCCGTATCGCCGGGCTTCGCCGACGAGACGCGGATGGCGGGGAATCCCGACATGGCCAGCGCGCGGGCGATGAACTCGCCGTCGGCCGAGGGCGAGATCAGGCAGCGGGTGCGCTTGCGCCACCACTGGGGCGCTGTGGCGAGGCAGAGCGGGATGCGGCCGTGCCAGAAGAGGGCCACGGCGCCGGCCGTGTCGTCCGCCAGCACGGGCTCGACGCAGACCAGATTCTCGTGCCGCCAGCGCACCGTGCGGAGCACCAGCCTCAGGTAGGTTCCGAGCAGCCAGCCGAGGACCGCCTGCACGCCGTCGGATCGTAGGAAGGCCTTCAAGCCGTCGGCTCCGCCTCGAGGTCCTGGCCCTTGGCGAGGCGTGCGTAGAGCCCGCGGCGGCGCACCAGCGCGGCGTGGTCGCCGGTCTCCACCACCCGGCCGCGGTCGATCACATAGATGCGGTCGGCGCCGCGCACCGTGGCCAGCCGGTGGGCGATCAGGATGGTGGTGCGGCCCGACATCAGTCGTTGCAGCGCGGCCTGGACCTGGGCCTCGCTCTCGGTATCCAGCGCGCTGGTGGCCTCGTCCAGCAGTAGGATCGGGGCATCCTTCAGGAAGGCGCGGGCGATGGCGATCCGCTGGCGCTGGCCGCCCGACAGGCGCGCGCCGCCTTCGCCCACCAGCGTGTCGTAACCCTCGGGCAGGTCGGCGATGAAGTCGTGGGCCGCCGCGGCGCGGGCGGCGGCCTCGATCGCGGCCTCTTCCGCCTGGGGCCGGGCGTAGGCGATGTTGGCGCGGATGGTGTCGTCGAACAGGAACGGCTCCTGGGTGACCAGCGCGATGCGGTCGCGCAGCGAGGCCAGCGTCACCTCGCGCACGTCCTGGCCGTCGATCGTCACCCGGCCGGCGGTGGCGTCGTAGAAGCGCGGGATCAGGTTGAGGATGGTGCTCTTGCCGCCGCCCGAGGGCCCGACCAGGGCCACGGTCTCGCCGCGCCGGGCCTCCAGCTCCACGCCGTCCAGCGCCGGCGGGCCGTCGGCGGCGTACGAGAAGCCGACGCCCTCGAACCGCACCCGGCCCTCGCCGACGACCAGCGGCCGGGCGCCGGCCTGTTCGCGGACTTCCGGCTCGACATCCAGGGCGGCGAACAGGCGGCGCGCCGCGGACATTCCCTCGGCGAAGACCGTCTGGAGGTTGGCGAGCTGGCGCAACGCCTGGCTGGCCATGGTCAGCGCCGCCACGAACGAGAAGAAGGCCCCGGCGTTCATCTCGCCCACCGTCGCCCGCCAGCCGGCGTAGGCGAACACGGCGGCGACGATCAGGGTCATCAGCAGTTCGGTGGCCGGCGCGGCGCGGGCGCGGGCGTTGGCGCCCTTGGTCAGATGGCGCTGGCGGCGCGCCACCACCTCGGCCACGCGGCCCTCCTCGTAGGCCTCGCGGTTCTCGAGCTTGACCACCCGCACGCCGTCCAGGCTCTCCATGATCGCCGAGGAGAGGGCCGAGGTCTCGGCCATCGCGCCCTTGGCCGCCTTGGTGGTCCGTCTGGCGAAGCGGCGCATGATGAGCGAGGCGATCGGTGCGGCGCCGAGCAGCAGCAGCGACAGCATCCAGTCGTTGGCCACCATCACCAGTGTGGCGCCGACGAAGATCAGCAGGTTCTGGGTGTAGTTCACCACGCCCGCCGTCGCCGCCTCGCGGATCAGGCCGGCGTCGTACAGCACCGACGAGACGAAGCTGCCCGAATGGCGGCTGCGCAGGTGGGCGAGGTCGGCGCGCACCAGCCGACCGAAGAGCTGGACCTGCACGTCGCCCACCACGGCGTTGCCGATGCGATTGACCAGGGTGGCCTGCACCACCTGGGCCAGGGTGCGGCCCGCGGCCAGGGCGGCGATGGTGAGCGGCAGCCACAGGATCGCGCCCGGCTTGCGGAACACCAGCAGGTCGTTGGTGGCCGGTTCGATGATCCGCACCAGCTCGGCGCTGGTCCAGGCCACAACGACGGCGGCCAGGAGGGCGACGGTCCAGCCCTTCCACCTCGGGGCCAGATAGACCCGCGCCACCCGCCCGATCAGGGCGCGCGCGCTCAGCTCCGGCGGGGCGGCCTCGCTCATCGCGCTGGGATCGGATGTTGCACGCCCCGCGTCAACTCCCCGCGGCCCATGCGCACCACCCCCGCGCGAGCGGAGGTTCCTTGAACTCCGAGAGACGCCGTGGCCTTGGGACGGCTCGGCCTCAGCCTTCTTCCGCCCAGGCGCGGATGAGCTGGTGGGCGATCGCCATGCGCGGCGGGCAGAAGACCCCCTCCAGTTCGCCGGCCAGCAGCGACCGGGCCTCGGCGCGGGTGAACCAGCGGACTTCGGAAAGTTCGGTCTGGTCGGGCGTGCCCTCGTCGTCCTCGACCTCGGCGATCAGGCCGATCATCAGCGACGACGGATAGGGCCACGGCTGGGTGGAGTGGTAGCGGACGCTGATGGTCCGCAGGCCGGCCTCTTCCGACAGTTCGCGGGCGCAGGCCTCCTCGATGCTCTCCCCCGGTTCGAGGAAACCGGCGAGGGCCGAGAACATGCCCTTGGGCCAGGCCTCCTGGCGGCCCAGCATGCAGCGGTCGCCATGCACAGCCAGCATGATGACCACCGGGTCGGTGCGCGGGAAATGCTCGGCCTGGCACGAGGGGCACTGGCGCTTCCATCCCCCATCCCGCGTGACGGAGGGCTGGCCGCAGGCGGCGCAGAACTGATGCTTGCGCCGCCATTCGAACATCGCCTTGCCGGTGGCCAGGATGGCGGCGTCGGTGTCGGGAAGCTGCAGCGCGATCTGGCGCAGATCCTTGAACTCGCCCAGGCCCTGGAGCGGCCCCTGAGCCGGGTCGTTGGAGCCTTCGATGTCGACGGCGAAGACGGCGGTCTCCTGCCAGAGGCCCAGGAACAGCAGACGTTCGTTCCCGCCGGCCAGCTCGCCCACGAGGCGCGAGGGCAGATAGGCGATCTGCTCGCCGCCATCCTTGGTCTTTTCGACGAAGGGGCGGCCGTTCCACAGGGCAACGCCCAGGCTTTCGGACGAACCGAGCTGGCGCGACAGCCAGTCGGCGTCGCCTCGTCGATCGCTGGCCCGGTCGAGCGGATTGCCGGCGAAGGTGTTGCGGAAGAACGTGAGCGGCATGGCCTGTTCATAGTGCGCCTTGCGCGCCGGCCCAACAGGGTTCCGCACGCCTGGGTGGCCGCTCGCGTGCTGGCCTCAGCGCCCTTTCCCGTCGTCGGTCGGGAATTTCCACGCGAGATTCCTCGGCCGCATGGGTGACACGGCGGTGTCCCGCCCCCAGATTGGCGGGGCGCGCCCGGATGCGAGGCGCCGAGACAAAAAAGAACGAGGACGCCGATCCATGGCCGACGACGCGACGAAGCCCCCGCCGAACTTTCCCGCCGACTACACGCCGCCGCCGGTGTGGCAGTGGAACAAGGAGAGCGGAGGGCGTTTCGCCGCGATCAACCGCCCGATCGCCGGCCCCACCCACGACAAGATTCTGCCCGTGGGCGAGCACCCGTTCCAGCTCTACTCGCTGGGCACGCCCAACGGCGTGAAGGTCACCATCATGTTCGAGGAGTTGCTGGCCGCCGGCCACAAGGGCGCCGAGTACGACGCCTGGCTCATCAACATCGGTCAGGGCGACCAGTTCGGATCGGGCTTCGTCGGCATCAACCCGAACTCCAAGATCCCCGCGCTGCTGGACCGGTCGGAGCCCAAGCCGGTGCGGATCTTCGAGTCGGCCGCGATCCTGATGTACCTGGCCGAGAAGTTCGGCGCCTTCCTGCCCACCGACCGCGCGGCGCGGGCCGAGACGATCTCGTGGGTGATGTGGCAGATGGGCTCGGCGCCCTATCTGGGCGGCGGCTTCGGCCACTTCTACGCCTATGCGCCGATGAAGATCGAATACGCCATCGACCGCTTCGCCATGGAGGTGAAGCGCCAGCTCGACGTGCTGGACCGGCGGCTGGCCGAGAGCGAGTACCTTGGCGGAGCGGACTACACGATCGCCGACATGGCGGTCTGGCCCTGGTACGGCCTGCTGGCCAAGGGCGGCGCCTACGAGGCGGGCGAGTTCCTGGACGTCCAGAGCTACAGGAACGTCCAGCGCTGGACCGAGCAGGTCGGCCAGCGCGAGGCGGTGAAGCGCGGCCGCATCGTCAACCGCGCCCAGGGCAAGCCTGCGATCGCCGAGCGGCACTCGGCGGCCGACATCGACAAGGCCCTGGCCGAGGCCGGGAAGTAGCCGACGCTCCCGTCCCTGACGGGTGGCGGAATCGCATATGAAGAAAAGCGGGCGTGGAGCCTGGGGCGCCACGTCCGCCGCCGGCCGTCCCGGCGCCCCGCCCCGCGCCCGCGGCGCGCAGGAGGAACGATGAGCTACGAAACCATCAGGGTCGAAGCGGCCGCGCCGGGGATCACGGCGATCACGTTCGACCGGCCCGAGGTGGCGAACGCGCTGTCCACGCAGATGGGGCGCGAACTGCTGGACGCCTGGTCGAAGCTGCGGGCCGACGAGGCGCTGCGCTGCGTGATCCTGCGGGGCGAGGGCAAGCATTTCCAGGCCGGGGCGGACCTCAAGGAACGCAACGGCATGACCGACGAGGCCTGGGCCGAGCAGCACCGCCTGTTCGAGGCCATGATCCGGATGCAACTCGCCTGTCCCGTGCCGGTGATCGCCGCGGTGCAGGGGGCGGCGATGGGGGGCGGCTGCGAGATGACGCTAGCCTGCGACTTCGCCTATGCGGCGGAGGGCGCGCGGTTCGGCCTGCCCGAAGCTGGCCTGGGCATCCTGCCGGGCCTGGGCGGCACTCAACTCCTCACGCGGGCGGTGGGACCCCGGCGGGCCATCGAACTCCTGACCACGGCGGCCCCGTTCTCGGCGCAGCAGGCGCTGGACTGGGGGCTGGTGAGCGGCGTGGTTCCGCCCGAGGCCCTGTTCGAGACGGTGCTGGGCGTGGCGACGGTGATCGCGAGCAAGGCGCCGCAGTCGGTGCGGGGCGCCAAGCGCGTGGTCCACGGCGGCCTGGACCTGGACCTGAAGCAGGCGATGGACCTGGAGCTCACTGTCTACAACGACCTCTTCACCACCGCCGACCGGCGCGAGGGGGTGGCCGCGTTCAACGAGAAGCGCACGGCCCGGTTCGAAGGGCGGTAGCGCAAGGTCGTATCACGGCGTTACGCTCCGGTCCGGGAGGAACGGACGCATGATCCGACGCGGCTTTCCATATCTGGAGCCCCGCAGCGAACCTGCGAGCGAGGAGACCCATCAGCTCGAACGGGAGGGTTACGCCGTCGTCCGGGGCCTGCTCGGCGCGGCCGAGGTGGCCGATCTGAGGGCCGAGATCGGCGGCGTCTTCGACCGCGAGCCGCCGGACGAACGGGGAAGTCGGTCGCCCGAGGATGCGGCCATGTTCCGCTACGCCATGCTGAACCGCAGCGCCGCGGCCCAGCGGGCCGTGGCCCATCCGCGCCTGCTGTCGGTGATCGAGCCGCTGCTGGGCGAGGACTGTCACGTGATCGCCAATACTGCGTGGCGCAATCCCGCGGGCCACCCCGGCAGCCATGGCGGTCAGAACTGGCACATCGACGCGGGCCCGCACATTCCCCTTCCGGAGGGCGTGCGCTGGCCGGCGGAGATCCCGCACCCGGTGTTCGCGATCGGCGTCCACCTCTACCTGATGGATTGCGCCCTTGAGGACGGCCCGACGGGCGTGATCCCCGGCAGCCACCTTTCGGGCCGTCCGCCGCCGCGCGACCGTCTGCTGGACGACGATCTGGACCATGAGGGCCGCAAGGTCACGCCGCTGCTGGCGAAGGCCGGAGACGCGGGCCTGTTCGTCTCGGATGTCTGGCACCGGCGCATGCCGACGCAGGACGGGGACCACGGGCGTTTCTTCCTCCAGGTCCACTACGGCCGCCGGGACATCGCCCAGCGGTTGTTGCCGACCGACGAGCGCAACCAGCTCTCGCCCGAAGCCGTCGCGCGGGCCGGAACCGAGCGCGAGCGCCGCGTCGTGGGCCTGCATCCGGCGTTCTTCTACGACGGATAGGCTGGAGCAGACGGGGCTCTGCGCCTACGGTTGCGCGCATGCGAATGCCCGCGCCCGACGAGTCGCTGATCGCCCGCAAGGGCGAGATCGTGCGTGCGCTGCGCCGGATCGTCCCGGGCGAGGGTGTGATCGCCGAGGCGGCGGAACTGGTCCCCTTCGAGAGCGACGGGTTGTCGGCCTATCGCCAGGCGCCGATCGCGGTGGTGCTGCCCGAGACGACCCAGCAGGTTGCCGACATCCTCCGCTGGTGCGGCGCGAACGGGGTGAAGGTGGTTCCGCGCGGGGCGGGGACGTCACTGTCGGGCGGAGCGCTGCCGCTGGCCGACGGCGTGGTGCTGGGGCTGTCGAAGTTCAACCGGGTGCTGGAGGTGGACTACGCCAACCGCTGCGCGGTGGTTCAGCCGGGCGTCACGAACCTGGGCGTTACGGCGGCGGTGGAGGCGGCGGGATTCTACTACGCCCCCGATCCGTCCAGCCAGATCGCCTGCACCATCGGCGGCAACGTGGCCGAGAACTCGGGCGGGGTTCACTGCCTGAAGTACGGGCTGACCACCAACAATCTCCTGGGCTGCGAGATCGTGCTCATGAGCGGCGAGGTGGTGCGGCTGGGCGGGAAGGCGTTCGACGCCGAGGGCTACGACCTGCTGGGCCTGGTGACGGGGTCGGAGGGGCTGCTGGGAGTCGTGACCGAGGTGACGGTGCGCATCCTGCCCAAGCCGGCCACGGCGCGCGCGCTCCTGCTGGGCTTCCCTTCGGCCGAGGCGGCGGGCGCCTGCGTGGGCGACATCATCGCCGCCGGCGTGATCCCGGCCGGGCTGGAGATGATGGACAACCCGGCGATCCGGGCGGCCGAGGCTTTCGTCCACGCCGGCTATCCGGTGGACGCCGCCGCCCTGCTGATCGTGGAACTGGACGGCCCCGAGGCCGAGTGCGCCGAGCTCACGGACCAGGTCGAGGCGATGGCCGCGACGCGGGGGGCCGACTTCCTGAAGGTGTCGCAGAGCGAGGCCGAGCGGCTGAGTTTCTGGGCCGGGCGCAAGGCGGCCTTTCCGGCGGTGGGCCGGATCGCCCCCGATTACTACTGCATGGACGGCACCATCCCGCGCGGGAAGTTGCCCCAGGTGCTGGGCCGCATCTACGAGCTGGCCGAAAGCTATGGTTTGGGCGTGGCGAACGTGTTCCACGCCGGCGACGGGAACCTGCACCCGCTGATCCTCTACGACGCCGACCGGCCCGGCGATCTGGAGAAGGCCGAGGCGTTCGGCTCCGACATCCTGAAGCTGTGCGTGGCCGTCGGCGGGGTGCTGACCGGCGAACACGGGGTGGGCGTGGAGAAGCGCGACCTGATGGGCGAGATGTTCGATCCCACGGACCTGGCCTGTCAGCAGCGGGTGAAGTGCGCCTTCGATCCCGGCCTGCTGCTGAATCCCGGCAAGGTGTTCCCGACCCTGCACCGCTGCGCCGAACTGGGGCGGATGCACGTGCACAGGGGCAAGGTGGCTTTCCCCGAACTGCCGCGCTTCTGATGCCCGACGCCGCCAGACCACTGAAGCCGGCCACCCCCGAGGAGGTCCAGGCCATCGTCGCCGAGGCAGGGGCCGCGGCGCGACGCATCGAGGTGATGGGGGCGGGCACCAAGCGCGGGATCGGGGCGCTGGAGCCCGTGGATCTGGTGCTGTCGATCCAGCGCCTGGACCGGATCGTGGACTACGCGCCCGACGAACTGGTGCTGACCGCGCAGCCCGGCGTGCGGATTTCCGACCTGGAGCGGATCGTGGCCGCGCGCGGCCAGATGCTGGCCTTCGAGCCGCCTCGCTGGACGCGCCTGCTGGGCGCCCGCGGCGAGCCCACCCTGGGCGGTGTGGTGGCGGCGAACCTCTCGGGTCCTCGGCGGCTGCGGGCCGGCGCGGCGCGCGACCACCTGCTGGGCTTCTCGGCCGTCTCGGGCCGGGGCGAGGTGTTCAAGGCCGGGGGCAAGGTGGTGAAGAACGTCACCGGCTACGACCTGATGAAGCTGATGGCCGGCTCTTGGGGGACGCTGGCCGTGATGACCGAGATGACAGTGAAGGTGCTGCCCGCACCGCGCGCCGAGGTGACGCTGCTGTTGTTCGGCCTGCACGACGTCCGCGCGTTCGAGGCGATGCAGGCGGCGATGAACGGGCCGTTCGAGGTGTCGGGGGCGGCGCACCTGCCGGTGACGGCGGCCCGCGCGCGGCCGCTCAAGGCCGAGATGGCGGTCACGGCGCTCAGGCTGGAGGGCTTCGAAGCGTCGGTGGCGGCGCGGGCCGACGACCTGGCGCGGGCGCTGGCCGGCTTCGGCCGCACCGATCGGCTGGACGCCGGGCATTCCCGCGACTTCTGGCTCCAGGTGCGCGAGGCGGAAGCGCTGGCGGACGATCCCCGGCCGCTCTGGCGTCTGTCGTTGCCGCCGGCCGTGGGCTGGCGCGCCCCGCACGCCCTGCCCGGCGAAGCGCTCTACGACTGGGCCGGCGGCCTGGCCTGGCTGTCCACCGAGGAGCCGGCTGTGCGGGTGCGGGCGGTGGTGCGCGAGTTGGGCGGCCATGCGCTCTGCCTCAAGGGCGACGAGGCGTTCGGACCTCGGGAGGGCGCGCTGGGCGCGTTGCAGGACCGGGTGAAGGCCGCCTTCGACCCTCTCGGCGTCCTGAATCCCGGCCGGATGGAGGGCCGCCCATGAGGACCGCCTTCACGCCCGAGCAGCTCGCCGACCCCGAGGTCGCCGCCAGCGCGGGCGCGATCCGCAAGTGCGTCCACTGCGGCTTCTGCACGGCCACATGCCCCACCTACGTCCTGCTGGGCGACGAACGCGATAGTCCGCGGGGCCGGATCGAGCTGATCCGGGACATGCTGGAGACGGGTGGCCCGCCGTCGCCCGGAACGGTGACGCACGTGGACCGCTGCCTGTCGTGCCTGGCCTGCACCACCACCTGCCCTTCGGGCGTGGACTACGCCCAGCTCATCGACCACGCTCGGGCGCACATCGAGACGCACCACCGCCGGCCTTGGCCCGAGCGGTTCGTGCGCGGCTTGTTGGCGGTCGTGCTGCCCTATCCGCGCCGCCTGACCTGGGCGCTCCGGCTGGGCCGGCTGGCGCGGCCGCTGGAGCCCGTTCTGGCGCGCCTGGGCCTCGCGCCCCTGGCTGCGATGCTGCGGCTACTGCCGGCTGCGGCGCCTGCGCCCGTCGTCCCGCCCGCGAGGGGCGAGGGGCGGCGCGGCCGGGTGGTTCTGCTGAAGGGGTGCGTCGAGGCGGCGATGGCGCCGCAGGTCCGCGCCGCGGCGACGCGGCTGCTGGAACGCATGGGCTATGCGGTGGCCGAGGCGCCGGGCGAGGGCTGCTGCGGGGCGCTTTCGGAACATCTGGGCCGGGCGGACGAGGCGCGGCGCATGGCGCGGGCGAACCTTGCAGCCTGGGAGAGGCTGGGAGAGATCGAGGCCGTCGTCACGACCGCCGCGGGCTGCGGCACGATGCTGAAGGCGTACGGCCGGGTGGCGGGCCGTCCGGTCGCCGCGCGGGACATCCTGGAGTTCGTGGCCGAGGCGGGTCTGCCGCCGCCCGTGGCCGGTACGGGGCTGGCCGTGACGTACCATGCCGCCTGCTCGCTCCAGCACGGCCAGCAGATCAAGGCTCCGCCGCTGGCGTTGCTGAAGCAGGCGGGCTTCGACGTGCGCACGGTGGCCGAGGGGCATCTCTGCTGCGGCTCGGCGGGGGTCTACAACATCCTTCAGCCCGAGCTGGCGACCCGTCTGCGCGACCGCAAGGCGGCCCATATCGCCGCGGCGGGCGGCGCGGTGGTGGCGGCCGGCAACATCGGCTGCATCACCCAGCTCGCGCCCGTGGTCGAGACGCCTATGGCGCATCCGGTGGAACTGCTGGACTGGGCGACCGGCGGCCCGCGCCCGGCGGCGCTGGACGGCGTGGGGGAGGCTTGACGCCGTGGACGCCGACCATGACCGGGAAGCCGATCCCATCGCGGGATACGACGCCGCGGCGGCCGAGATCGCGGTGCGTTACGAGAGCGTACAGGCCGAGGCGGTGCATGCCGTAGTCGCGGACCTCGTCCGGTCCCGGGCCGGCGGGCGTGCGCTGGACGTGGGCGCGGGGTCGGGCCGCGACGCCGCGTGGCTCGCCCGCCTGGGCTATGCGGTGGTGGCCGTCGAACCCGCCGCGGGACTTCGCGCCGAGGCGCAGGCGCGTCACGCCGAGGCGGACGTCCTTTGGCTGGACGACCGCCTGCCGCGTCTGTCGGCGACGCACGCCCTTGATCGCACGTTCGACCTCATCCTGCTCAGCGGCGTGTGGATGCATGTCCGGCCGGGCGACCGACCGCCGGCGCTGCGGTCGCTGGCGGCGCTGCTCGCCGACGACGGGGTTCTGCTCATCAGCCATCGCAACCCCTCGTCGGTTCCCGACCGGCCGATGTGGGCCTGCCCCGAAGGCGAACTCGAGCGCCTGGCCGGCGACAGCGGTCTCCGCGTGATCCGCAGCGTCGCCGCCCAGGATCGCCTGGGACGTGGCGACGTGCGGTGGACATCGACAGTCCTGGTGCGCCTGGAGGCGACGCGGGGCTGAGGGCGCCGCGCGCCGCACTGCACGCTCGTGTTGCGGGCTCCGTAGTTTCCCGTAGGGGTCGCTACGAAATTTCCTCGGACGCCTGACGCGGGCATCCTGCGGCCAAGGTCGGGAGGACCCGCGATGTGGCCGGAACCCTATGTGATCCTGTGCGCCTTCGTGGCGTATGCGACGATCCTGTCGGGCGTGATGGTGGCCGACCTGGTCGCGGCCCGCCGCACGTCACGCGGCCTGAACAAAGCCGGGCCAGGTGGCCATATAGGTCACAAACGCGGGGCCAAGGCCCTCATTCTGCAGATGCTCGGCCGTGACGGGTAGGGCGATCGGCGTGAAGGTCGGGTCGCGGGCGCGTTCCGGGAAGTCGTGGTGCAGGATGGCGGCGCGGCCGATCAGGACGTAGTCGGCGCCGTCGTCCAGCATCTTCGCCGCTATGGCCGGGGTGGTGATCTTGCCGGCCACGCCCAGCCGGACGTTCCCGCGGTCGAGGTCGGTGAACCAGCTCATCAGGCTCCGGCCCTTGAACGCTTCCTCGACCGGTTCCTTGAAGACGTCCCACAACGACATGTCGAGGTAGTCGATCCGGCCGTCCGTGAGGACGGCCTGGGCGGTGTCGCGGATCTCGGCCAGCCGCAGGCCGAAGCGCTCGGGCGAGAGGCGCAGGCCCACCTGGAAGTCGGGGCGGGTGCGGGCGCGCACGCCGTCGATGATCTCGAAGACGATCCGGGCGCGGTTCTCGATTGAGCCCCCATAGCGGTCTTCGCGGCGGTTGATCTCGGGCGACAGGAACTGGGCCAGGACATAGCCGTGGGCCCCGTGAATCTCGACGCCGTCGAACCCGGCCTGATCGGCGCGGACGGCGGCGGCGACGAAATCCTCCACGAGCTGTTCCACCTCGCCCAGCGACAGGCCGCGGGCGCCGGTCTCGGGATCGTCCGAGGGACAGACGGGCTGGCCGACGAGGTCCTTGGGGCTGCGGTTGCCGGCGTGGTGGAGCTGGACGGACGAGACGCTGCCGTGGCCCTTGATCGCGGCGGCCAGGCGGGTGAGGCCCGGCAGGTGCTGGTCGCCGAAGATGCCGAGCTGGCCGGGGAAGCCCTGGCCCACCGCCTGAACGTGGGCCGCGCAGGTCATTGTGAGGCCGAAGCCGCCCTTGGCGCGCAGCGTGAGCCAACGGAACTCGTCGTCAGAGAGCACGCCGTCGGGATGGCTCTGGAGGTTCGTCAGCGGCGCCAGCATGAAGCGGTTCTTGAGCGCCGGGCCGTGGGCCAGGGTCAGGGGCGAGAACAGGTCGGCCAAGGTCGGGCTCCAGGCTGGGGTGTCGGATGTGGATAGAGGGCTTCCGCAGCGGCCGGCAAACCAGCCTTTCTGCAAGCCGTATCAGCGCGGCGGCCTCATGGCCGCGGCATCTCGGCGATCCACGCGCGGACCAGGGCCAGGCCCTCGTCGTGCGTCAGCGTGCGGCCCAGTTCGGGCATCATCACGCCGGGCTCGGTGGAGGTCATGCGGTGGACGAGGATCGAGGCCTGGGGCCGACCGGGTTCGATGCCGACGCGCAGCCCGCCCGATCCCCGGCCCGCGGCCACCGGCCCCTTGCCGACGCCTAGCGCAGCCGGCCGGGTCTCGTCCAGGTCGAGGTACAGGCCCGAGTTCGAGGCCACGGCGCGCGGGTTGTGGCAGTGCGCGCAATTGACGTCGAGATAGGCTCGCGCCCGGTCGGCCAGGGGCGCGGCGGGATCGTCCCAGCGGGCGGTGCGGGGCGCGGCCTCGGGCCGCGGCGCGCCGGCCAGCAGGCCCGCGCGCGTCCAGTGGGCGAGCTGGTTCTGCGGCCCGGAAGCATAGGCGAAGTCGCGGTTGAGGTTGCGGGCGTTGGGACCGATGGGAACCAGCGTCCTGTCGAGCTGATGGCATTCCTTGCACTGGTTCTGGTTGGGGACCGCCCACTCCACCGTTCGCGCACGCCCCTGGGGATCGGTGAAACGGGCTTCCAGGCGGGCGCCGGCGCGCCGCAGCACCGCCTCTGTCTGATCGTCGTTCCAGACATAGGCGAACGCGGTCCATCCCTCCGTCTTGCGGATCAGGAGCCGGGTCTCGAGACGCCGGCCGGGATATCCGAAGGTCTTCACCAGCGCGGCGCCGATGGGGAACTCGAATGCGCCGTGCTCGCGATACCGGACCTTCGCGCCCGGCGGCAGGTAGAGGAAGCGGTGCTTTTCGGCGTAGTCGCTGAACAGCGGAGTGTTCAGGTCGTAGGGGGTCAGGCCGGCGTTGGGCGTGGCCTGGCCGGGGCCGGTGAACAGACGGTAGTCCGAGAGCTTGGGCGCCGGCGTCTCGGCCAGCAGGACGTCCAGCGCCACAGGCCCTGGCGGCGGCGCGGCGCCCAGGCAGAGAAGGGCGGCGAGGGCCGCGAGCCACCGCACCGCGCCGGCCTCAGGCCCCGAGGTCGGCCTGCGCCTTGGGCAGGACGACCGGCGCCGGCTCGGCCACGGCCGCGCCGTCGATGGCGACGTTCGGCGTCATGTCCGGATTGGCCTTGTCCACCTGGCCGGGACCGGGCAGACGCAGGTTCAGCACGGGACCGTCGGTGAGGCGCATGCGCACGGGGTCGCTGTTCTGCGGGTGGCTGGTGACGCCGTCCCACATCACCGGCGGGATGTCGCGACCCAACAGCCCCTTGATGATGTCGCCGCCCGCGAACTTCGGGTCCCAGCCGTTGCGGCCGATCCGGTTGTCGCGGACCACGATGTCCCGGGCGAGGGGGTTGTAGGTCTTGTCGTCGAACTTCTGAGTGTAGCTGACCAGCATCACCGCGGTGGACTGGTTGCCGGCGATCTCGTTGTCGAAGACGTGGACGTTCCGGTTGGCCATGATCATCACGCCCGTGCCCACCGGCACGCCGGCCACGATGTTGCCGGCGGGCGCGAAGTTGGGCGTGTCGTTGTCCACGACACGGTTGCGGAACAGGCGGGTGGAGTGGCCGCCCATGACCGGCAGGTTCGGCAGGTCGAACACCAGGATGCCGCCGGTGTTGCGGGTGGCCACGTTGTCGAAGACATCGGCGCTCATCGAGTTCTCGATCTCGATGCCCGCCACGTTGAACTCGGCGCGGCTGCGCTTGACCACGATGTTCTTCGACTGGCCCACATAGATGCCGGCGTCCGAAGCCCCCCGCACCACGGCGCGGTCGATCAGCACGTTGCTGGACGAGACGGGATAGACGCCATAGGCGCCGTTGGTCTCCTTCGGCCCGCCTGTCCATTCGACGCGCACGTTGATGAAGCTGATCTGGTCGGAGCCCTTGGACTTCAGTCCGTCGCCCCGTGTGTCCTCGACGGCGAGGTCCCGGATGGTCACGCGGTCCGAGGTGACCAGCAGGCCCTCGCCCGCGCCCTTCTGGCCCTTGAACGACAGGATGGTGGCCTCGGGGCCGGCGCCCTTCACCGTCACGTCGTCCACGTCCAGCGAGAGGCCGTCGACCAGATCGTACCGGCCGGCGGCGATCTGGACCACGTCGCCCGGCTTCGCATCCAGCAGGGCGGTCTGGATCCGCTCCTGGGCGTCGGGGCCGGGGGGCACCGCAATGGTCTTCGCGTGGGCCGCGCCCGTGAGCGCGGTGGCGGCCAGCAGGGCCAGCATCAGCTTCGGCATCAGGATCCTCCCCGGCATCGTGACGCGCCGTTCAGGTTTGAGGAGACGCTGTTCAACTCGAGCGCGCAAGCCCTAAGGTGGCGCCCATGGACGCTCGGATCCTGCGCATCACCGCCGCCGGGGCGGGCCTGCTGAACCGGGTCGAGGCCGACGTCTTCGACCATGAGATCGACCCCCGTCACCTCGCGGCCTATCTCGCCGATCCGGGCCACCTGCTGGTCTGCGCGGTGGCGGACGGCGTGGTGATCGGTCAGGCCCGGGGCGTCATCACGCGCCAGCCCGACGCCCCGCCCGCGCTCTACATCGACAACCTGGGCGTCGCCGAGGCGTGGCGGCGGGAAGGGATCGCCTCGCGCCTGCTGGAAGATCTCACCGACTGGGGCCGTGCGAATGGCTGCGCCGTCGCCTGGGTGGCCACCGAACTCGACAACGACCCCGCCCGCGCGCTCTACGCCGGCCGCGGCGCCGAGATGCAGGCGGTGGCCTACTGCGAGTACGCGCTGGACGAGGCGTAGGCGTCGATCTCGGCCAAGCGGGCCTGCACGGTTTCGGGCGGCAGGAACGAGCCGGTGAAACTGTTCTTCGCGAGCGTGACCAGTTCCGCCTTCGTCAGGCCCAGGGCGTCGGCCGTGGCGATCCAGTTTCGGCCCAGGTAGCCGCCGAAGTAGGCCGGGTCGTCCGAGTTCAGCGTCGCCTTCAGGCCCAGGCCCAGCATCCGCTTCAGGGGGTGTTCGGCCAGGTCGTCCACCACGCACAGCTTGAGGTTCGAGAGCGGGCAGACGGTGAGCGTCATGCCGTCGGCCACCAGGCGTTCGACCAGCTTCGGGTCCTCCAGGGCGCGGTTGCCGTGGTCGATGCGATCGACGCCCAGGACGTCCAGCGCCTCCCAGACATATTCCGGCGGCCCCTCCTCGCCGGCGTGGGCCACCAGCTTCAGGCCCCGTTCGCGCGAGGCCCGGAAGACGCGGGCGAACTTGGAGGGGGGATGGCCCACCTCGGACGAATCCAGGCCCACGCCCAGAATGCGGTCCAGGTAGGGCTCGGCCATGCGCAGGGTGGCGAAGGCGGCGTCCTCGTCCAGGTGGCGCAGGTAGCAGAGGATGAGGCCCGAGCCGACGCCCAGCGACGTCTCGGCCTCGGCCATTCCCGCCAGCAGGCCGTCGGCGACGACGGCGAAGGGGATGCCGCGGTCCGTATGCGTCTGGGGGTCGAAGAACAGCTCTACATGGCGGCAGCCGTCGGCGGCGACGCGGCGGAAGTAGGCCAGGGCGAGATCCTTGAAGTCCTCTTCGGTCCTGAGCACGCCGGCGCCCTGGTAGTAGATGTCGAGGAAGTCCTGGAGGTTTCCGAAGGCGTAGGCGGCGCGCACCTCCTCCACGGAGCGGAAGGGCAGGTCGAGGCGGTTGCGGCGGGCCAGCTCGAACATCAGTTCGGGCTCGAGACTGCCCTCGATATGCAGGTGCAACTCGGCCTTGGGGAGGCCCTGGACGAAGGTCGGGAGATCACTCATCCGGCCACCCAACTCCGAACCTGCGGTCGGTTCAAGGTTTGCGGGTCTTGCGCCGGGCCTGGGGGGCCAAACGCTTGGGCCAGGACGACCCCGGACTCTGCCGGGGCGGGCCCGGCTTGCGGACGGCGGTGGGTGATCTAGGCTGGCGTCGCAACCGGGGGGCGTGCGTGCAAGGCGATGTGGCGGCGGACGGCGGTCGGGCCGCGGAGGCGAAACTCGCCGCCGCCCATCGCGCCCTGCTGGAAACGCCGGGGATCCAGTTCGATTTCAAGGGCGCGCCGCCGGCGCCGAAGCCGCCGCCCTGGCTGAAGGGCCTGGCCGAATTCCTGGAGGTCATCGCGCCCGTGATGGTCGTGGTGTTCTGGGCCGGCGTGGCGGCCGGGGTCCTGTTCATCGTCTATCTGGTCGCGCGGGAATTCGCGCCGGAGTCCTGGTTCCGCCGAAGGTCGACGGTGAGTGACGTGGCCGACTGGCGGCCCGACGCCGCGGCGGCGCGGGCGCTGCTGGAGGACGCCGACCGCCTGGCCGAGGCCGGCCGGTTCGAGGAGGCGATCCACGTCCTGCTGTTCCGGTCCATCGACGATCTCGCGGGCCGCCGCCCCGGCGTGGTGCGCCCCGCCCTGACCAGCCGCGATATCGCCGGCCTTTCGGTCCTGCCGCCGGCGGCGCGGGCGGCGTTCGCGCGTCTGGCCGGAGCGGTGGAGCAGACGTTCTTCGGCGGCCGGCCCGCCGGGGCCGACGCGTTCCGCGAGGCGCGCGCGGACTATGAGGCGTTCGCCTTCGCCGAGGGGTGGCGATGAGCGAGGCGCCCACGCCCGCCGCGCCCGCGTTCCGGCCGCGGACGATCCTGGCGTTGATCGGCGTTGGGGTCGTGGCGTTCGCCGCCATGGCCGTCCTGGCGGCCTATGCGCCCGACCTGCGCAGCGGGAACGACGGGCGGGCGCACGCGATGTCGCGATCGGCGATCGGCTTCGCCGCCGCGCCGATCCTGGCCCGGAATTTGGGCGAGACGGCCAGCGTGAGCCGCAGCCCGCCGCGCGGGCTGGCCGAGGCCGTGGTCGTCGTCACGCCCGAAGGCCATGAGCGGACCCAGGCGTTGGATCCGTTCGCCGAAGCCGCCGCCGTCCTGATCGTGATGCCGAAATGGGCGGTCTCACCCGACCCGTTGCGCCGGGGCGCGGTGCGCAAGGTCGACGTCCGGCCGGCCCGCGACGTCGACCGGCTGCTGTCGCGGTACGCCAAGGCCACGCGGCTGACACCGGGTTCGGCCGTAACGCGCCCGATTCTGCGTGGCGCCGGCGGGCCGTTCGATCCCGGCACGGTGCTGCCGCTGGGGCCGATCGACCGGCTCCAGACCGTGACCGGCGAGGGCTGGGCGCCGGCGCTGGTGAACGAGAAGGGCGAGATCGTCCTCGCCTACGCCGTCGAAAACCCCAAGATCCTCCTGCTGGCCGATCCCGACCTGCTGAACAACCAGGGCCTGGCCGAACTGGCCAACGCGCGCGCCGGCGCGGCGATCCTGTCGGCCGCCAGCGCCGGCGGCGAGCGGCCCATCCTCTTCGACGTGACGCTGAACGGCCTGGCGCGCGGGCGCGGGCTGGGCCGGCTGATGCTGGAGCCGCCGTGGCTGGCGGCCACCCTGATCGGCCTGGCGGCCACGGTGCTGATGGCGCTGCACGCCCTGGCGCGGTTCGGCCAGCCGCGCCGCGAGGGCCGGGCCTTCGCGCTGGGCGCCGGCGCGCTGGTGGACAATTCCGCCGACCTGATCCGCATGGCGCGCAAGGAAGCCGAGTTCGCCCCGGCCTACGCCGGCGTGATCCGCCGGATGGTGATCCGCGCCGGGGGCGGTCACGCCGCCCAGGAACACTGGCTGGACGACCTGGCCCGACGCCGCGGTGTCGCCTCGCCCGACGAGATGGCCGCCGAGGCTCAGGGCGCGAAGACCCGCGACGACCTGCTGGGGGTCGCCCGCAAGCTCTACGACTGGAAGGGAGAACTCACGCGTGACCGTCGATGAGGTGAAGGCCCTGGCCGCCGGCGTCCGCGCCGAGATCGCCAAGGCCGTTGTCGGGCAGGAGGATACGATCGACCTGCTGCTGACTGCGCTGTTCGCGCGCGGCCACGTGCTGCTGGAGGGGCCCCCCGGAGTGGCCAAGACGTTCCTGGCCCAGTGCTTCGCGCGCACCCTGGGCCTCGACTTCGGGCGCATCCAGTTCACGCCCGACCTGATGCCGGCCGACATCATCGGCTCGAACGTGTTCAACTTCCAGACCTCGACCTTCTCGCTGACCGAGGGCCCGCTGTTCTGCGAACTGCTGCTGGCCGACGAGGTGAACCGCACGCCGCCCAAGACCCAGGCGGCCCTGCTCGAGGCGATGCAGGAGCGCCGGGTCACCATCGACGGCAAGACCCGGCCGCTGTCGGCGCGCTTCATGGTGGTCGCCACCCAGAACCCTCTGGAGCAGCAGGGCACCTATCCCCTGCCCGAGGCCCAGCTCGACCGCTTCCTGTTCAAGCAGACGCTCGGCTACCCCAGCCGGGAGGAGGAGCGGCGCATCGTGGCCGAGTACGGCGTGCAGGCCGGCCATGTCGATCCCGCGGCGCGCGGCGTCGGCCGGGCGGTGACGGCGAAACAGCTCGACGAGGCGCACAAGGCGGTGGCCGCCGTCCGCCTGACCGACGAGATCGTGGGCTATGTGCTGGACCTCGTGCGGTCCACCCGCGAGACGCCCGACCTGGCCAGCGGGGCATCGCCGCGGGCCGCCGCCCAGCTCGCGCTGGCGGCCCGGTCGCGCGCGGCCCTGGATGGACGCGACTACGCCATCCCCGACGACGTGAAGGCCCTGGCTCTGCCGCTGCTGCGTCACCGGGTGATCCTGTCGCCCGCCGCCGAGATCGACGGCCGCCGCCCCGACCAGATCCTGCAGGGGCTGGTCGATCTGGCCGCCGCCCCGCGCTGACCCGGTGGGCCTCTATCCCACAGCCCGGGCGATCGGCCTGATGGCCGCCGGCGCCGCGCCGGCCCTGGCCCTGGCCGTGGCCGCGCCCCAGCTCTGGACGCTGGCGGCGGCGTGGATCTTGTTGGCCGTGGGCCTGATGCTGGCGGACGTCATGCTGGCGGCCTCGCCGCGTGCGCTGACGCTGTCCGCCGCCGCGCCGCCGCTGATGGGCATGGGGCGGCCCGAGACCTTGCGGGTCACCGCCGCCTTCGAGCGGGCCGCGCCGCCGCGCGTGGAGGTGGCGGCGGGCGTGGGACCGCGGTTGACGGTGACGCCCGACCGGCGGGTGCTGGCGACGCGCGAGGGCCGGGCCGAGGCCGAGCTGACCCTGGAGGCCGTGCGCCGCGGCGAGGGGCGGGTCGAGGCGCTTTGGGTGCGCTGGCGTGGGCCGCTGGGGCTGATGTGGCTGCAACGCGAGGTGTCGCCGGGCGCCGTCGTACCGATCCTGCCCGACATTGCCGGGGTCAAGGAACAGGCGCTGAGGCTGTTCGCCCGCGACGCGCCGCTGGGCGCCAAGCCGCTGATCGACACGGGCGAGGGCGCCGAGTTCCACGCGCTGAAGGAATTCCAGACCGGCATGGATCTGGGCGACATCGACTGGAAGCAGAGCGCCCGCCACGCCCGCCTGATCGGCCGCGAATACCGCACCGAGCGGAACCACCAGGTGATGCTGGCGCTGGACTGCGGCCGGCTGATGAGCGCCCCCGTCGCCGGCCTGCCGCGACTGGACCGGTCGATCAACGCCGCGCTGCTGCTGGCTTTCGTCTCGCTCCGGATGGGCGACCGGGTGGGGGTCTTCGCCTTCGACTCCAGACCGCGGGTGGCCAGCGGCGCGGCCTCGGGACCGTCGGCGTTCCCCCTGGTCCAGCGGATCTGCGCCGGGATCGATTACTCGGTGGAAGAGACCAACTTCACCCTGGGCCTCACGGCGCTGTCGGGGCGGCTGGACCGGCGGGCGACGGTGGTGGTCTTCACTGATTTCGCCGACGCCACCTCGGCCGAGCTGATGGTGGAGAACGTCGCGCGGCTGCTGCGCACGCACGTGGTCCTGTTCGTGGTGTTCCGCGACGAGGAGGTCGAGCGTCGGGTGACGGCCGAGCCGGTCACCCCCGAGGACGTCACCCGCACGGTCATCGCCGAGCGCCTCCTGCGCCAGCGCGAGGCGGTGACCGCCCGCCTGCGCCGGCTGGGAGCCCAGATCGTGGACGCGCCCGCGGACGCCCTGGCCTCGGTGCTGCTCAACGAATACCTCGACGTGAAGCGGCGGGGACTGGTCTGATGTCCGAGCTGCACCTCAAGAGCTGGCGGTTCCGGGCCGAGCGCGAGGCGGACTGGCGGCGCCTGGAGCGGCTGCTGGACAAGGCGGAGGCCGGCGGCGCGGCCCGCCTGTCCCCCGACGAACTTCTGGAGATGCCGGTGCTCTACCGTCAGGCGCTGTCGTCGCTGTCGGTGGCTCGTTCGATCTCGCTGGATCAGAGCCTGACCGGCTATCTGGAGAGCCTCTGCACGCGGGCCTACTTCTTCGTCTACGGCGCGCGCACCCGCCTGCCCGAGCGGCTGGCCCGCTTCTTCCGATACGACTGGCCGAACGCGGTGCAGGCGCTGTGGCGCGAGACCCTGGCCTCGTTTGCGATCTCGGCGGTGGCCGCCCTGGTGGCCTTCCTGCTGGTGACGGGCGACCCGGACTGGTTCCACAGCTTCGTCAATCCGGGACTGGCCGGCGGCCGCGATCCGTCGGCGTCGACGGAGTTCCTGCGCGAGACCCTCTACGACCACGACGCCAGCGTCGGCGACGGGCTGACGGTGTTCGCGGCGTTCCTCTTCGCCCACAACGCCCAGGTGGCGCTGTTCGCCTTCGCCCTCGGCTTCCTGCTCTGCGCGCCCACGGCGGCGTTGATGGTGCTGAACGGCGGCATGTTGGGCGCCTTCCTGGCTCTGTTCGCCTCGCGCAACCTGGGCTTCGAGGCTGGCGGATGGCTGATGATCCACGGCGCCACCGAACTGTTCGCGGTGATCCTGGCTGGCGCGGCGGGCTTCTCCATCGGCTGGTCGGTGATCTTCCCCGGCGACCGGACGCGCCTGGACGCCGCCGCCGCCGCGGGCCGGCGCGCGGCCACGGCCATGGCGGGCGTGGTCTGCATGCTGATGGTCGCCGGCCTGCTGGAGGGGCTGGGCCGCCAGCTCATCACCCACGACCTCGTCCGCTACGCCATCGCGGCCACGACGCTGGCGGGCTGGCTGGCCTACTTCTACTGGCCCCGGAAAGCTGCGTCGTGACCGCGCCCGCCCCTCCCGCCGGAACGCGGCGGTCGTTCTGGGGACGCCGCCCGGCGCGCGGCCGCGGGGCCCGACGCCGCTTCGACGGCTATCGCGAACTGGTCACCCCCGAAGGCGTGGACCTCCGGCTCCAGGTGGGCGGATACGGCGAGCGGCTGAGCGCCATGGCTCTCGACCTGCTGATCCTGGGCGCCGGCCTGCTGGTGTTCGGTCTGATGGTGGCCCTGGCCGTCTGGGCGACCGGTGCGACGTGGCTGGGACAGGGGGCGGTGATCGTCGCCATCCTGGGCTGGTTCCTGGGCCGGAACTTCTACTTCTTCTGGTTCGAGGCGCGGTCGCGGGCGGCGACGCCGGGCAAGCGGTTGATGGGCCTCCGGGTCGCCTCGGCCGACGGGGGGCGGCTCACCGCCGACGCGGTCTTCGCGCGGAACGCCATGCGCGAGGTCGAGGTGTTCCTGCCCGCCACCTTCTTCATGATGCGCGGCGAGGGGGTAGACGCCGCGCTCATCGGCCTGGGCGCCATCTGGAGCCTGGTGCTGGTCCTGTTCCCGCTGTTCAACGCCGACCGGCGGCGGCTGGGCGACCTCGTGGCGGGAACGATCGTCGTGAAGGCGCCCCGGCGCGTGCTGCAGGCCGACCTCGCCGACGCCGACCGTCGCGTCTCCAGCGGGCTGGCGTTCTCGCCGGCCCAGCTCGACGCCTACGGCATCCGCGAACTCCACGTGCTGGAAGACGTGATCCGGGCGGGCGACCGAAAGGCGATGGCGGCGGTGGCCGGGCGTATCCGGGACAAGATCGCCTGGGAAGGGCCCGCCGACACGGCCGACGTCACCTTCCTCAACGCCTACTACGTCGCGCTCCGAGGGCGGCTGGAGAGCCGCCTGCTGTTCGGCCGCCGCCGTCGGGACAAGTTCGACGTCAGTTGAAGATGTCGGCCAGGTCCTTTGCGCCCAGCCCCTCCTTGGCCTGACGCAGCTCGACGTACAGCACCGAGATCAGCGCCGCGCTGAGGATGGCGGATAGGGTCTGCTGGACGACGTTGAGCGCGATCATCAGCGGGTTGGTCGCCAGGGCGCTCGGGTCTTGCAGGGCGGTGGGGTTCGCGAAGGCCAGCGCGCCCGCGACGACGGCGACGACGGCGCCGACCACCATCAGGAGCACGAAGAGAACGACGAACAGGGCGAAGATCCGCCAGCGGTTGCCGCGGGTGAGGGCGCGCGAGCGCGTGAAAGCGCCGAAGACTCCCGACCGGTCCGCCACGACCGCGGGCGCGCAGACGCACAGCGCGATGGCGATCATGATTCCGGGCACGATGAGCAGAACGAACCCCAGCATGATCGCCAGGGTGTAGAGAATGCTCACCGCGATCAGCGGGAGGAAGGCGCGCAGTCCGGTGGCCAGGGCCTCGCCGATGGAGGCGCGGGCGCCGCTGAAATCCTGGACGACGGCATGGATGAGCGCGCCCTGAAGGATGGCGGTGGTGATCATGAGGACCACCACACTCAGGCCGACATTGCCGAAATAGGCGCCGGTTGCGCCGAGGTCGCCCGTCTCCATCGCGGCGAGCTGCTCGGTCATCGCCGAGGTCTGGAGAACGTACATCAGCCCGGTCGGCAGGCCGGCCAGGATCAGACCCAGGACCGCGAAGGTCACGAAATTCCGGCCGATGACCGAGAACGTGCCGCCCATCACGCGGCCGATGTCGAGCTTGCGCGTTTCCGCGGCGGTGGTGTCCGTCATGTCGCTCCCCCCAATCGTCCCCGGGGGGGCGATGTCTGACCCGAGAGTAATCACGGGTTGCTGGCCCTGTCGACGTGGCGGCGGGGATGGGGGAGAACGCCGTCGTGGCCGAGGTCCTGACCGCGCACGCCGAGCGCCTGCCGCTCAAGGCGCCCTTCCGCATTTCGCGCGGCGTGAAGACCCATGCCGAGGTGGTGGTGGCGGAGGTCCGCGACGGCGATCGGCTGGGCCTGGGCGAATGCGTCCCCTACGCCCGCTACGGCGAGACGCCGGACACGGTGCTCGCCGCGCTGGCGGAGGCGTCGGGCCGGATCGCGCGGGGCGAGCCCGCCCGCGCCGTCGCGGCGGCCATGCCCGCAGGCGCGGCGCGCAACGCCTTGGACTGCGCGCTCCGGGACCTGGAGGCGCGGCGCTCGGGCAAGAGCGTCGCTGCGCGGCTGGGCCGACAAGCGCCCGGCCCGATGGCGACGGCGGTGACGATCAGCCTGGACGCCCCCGAGGCGATGGCCGCCGCCGCCGTGGCGTCGGCCGACGCGCCGCTGCTGAAGGTGAAGCTGGACGCCGACGATCCTGGGGCGCGCCTGCTGGCGGTGGCGCGGGCCGCGCCCGGCGCCCGCCTGATCGTGGACCCGAACGAGGGCTGGACCCTGGATGTCCTCATGGGCCTCGCCGACCTGATCGCCCGGCTGCCGGTGGCGATGGTGGAGCAGCCGTTGCCGGCCGACGCGGACGCCGCGCTCGCCGGCCTGGCCTATCCCGCGCCGCTCTGCGCCGACGAGTCCGTCCACACCGCCGCCGACGTGACCCGGGTCGCCGACCGCTATCAGGTGGTCAACGTCAAGCTGGACAAGGCCGGAGGCCTCACCGAGGCGCTCGCGATGGCGGCCGAGGCGCGCCGACTGGGCCTGGGCCTGATGGCCGGCTGCATGGTGTCGAGTTCCCTGGCGATCGCGCCCGCGCTCTGGATCGGGGCCGGCGCCGACGCGGTCGACCTGGACGGCCCCTGGTGGCTGACGCGCGACCGGCCCGGCGGCTGCCGCATCGAGCGGGGCGTGCTGCACCCGCCGGACGCGGGATTCTGGGGCGACCCCGGCCCGCGTCCCTGAGTGGGTTACGCCTTCTCCCACCACGGATAGCCCGGCGGCATGTCGGTGGACACCTTGCCAGGGAAGCGGGGCGGGCGTTTCTCCAGGAAGGCGCCGACCCCCTCGCGCACGTCGGCGCCTGCGCCGAGCTGCAGGCTGAGCGGTCCGTCCACCTTCAGCAGGCCCCAGGGATCGGGCTCGCCCGAGAACCGCCACAGCATCTGACGGGCCAGCGCGATCGATACCGGGGCGGTGTTCTCGGCGATCTCCAGCGCCAGCGCACGGGCGCGGGCCATCAGTTCGTCCAGGGGTGTAACTTCGGCCACGAGGCCGGCGGCGTGGGCCTCGTCAGGGCCGACCATCGCGCCGGTCAGGCACCAGCGCAGCGCCTGCGGCAGGCCCACCAGCCGTGGCAGGAACCAGGCGCTGCCGGCCTCGGGCACCAGGCCGCGACGGGCGAAGACGAAGCCGATCTTCGCGGTCTCGGCGGCGAGCCGGATGTCCATCGGCAGGGTGAGCGTCGCACCCACACCCGCCGCCGCGCCGTTGATCGCCGCGATGGACGGCTTGCGGCAGTTGAAGATGGCTTCCACGAAGCCGCCCCCGGCCTGCCGCGCCTGACCGGGCGCGGCGAAGGCGACCGAGCCCTCGGCCTGGGCGTCGAACGCGCCTGCGCCGCCCGAGATGTCGGCCCCGGCGCAGAAACCACGGCCCGCGCCGGTGACGATCACCACGCGCACGTCGTCGTCCGCGTCGGCGCGGTGGAAGGCGTCGGCCAGTTCCGCGCCCATGACGGCGGTGTAGGCGTTCAGCTTCTCGGGCCGGTTCAGCGTGACCGTCAGCACCGGGCCTTCGATCTCGTAGAGGATGGTTTCGTAGGCCAACGTCGTCCTCCCTGGTCGTCTGTTTCCGGCAGGGGGCGCGCTTGACGAGGCGGAAGGTCAACCGGCCCGCGATGCGCTATAGGCGGCGGCGTGCCGCACGCCGCCCCACACCCCCCGTCGATCGCCGATCCGCTGGCCTGCCTCGCCGTGCGCGCGACGGCCTGGGCCGATCCCGTGGCTGTCGGCGCGGCTTTCGCGGACGAGACCTACGGCTGCGTGCTGCTGTCGGCCGAGGGCTGGTCGTACGTCCTCCGCCGGCCCGATGCGGTGTCGGAGGACAGCCTGGACCTGGCCGGCCTGTTGGGACCGCCCCAACCGCCGACGGATGGCCCGCCGTTCCTGGGCGGGGTGGTGGGGTTGGCCGGCTACGAACTGGGCGCGGTGCTCGAGCCCACCACGCCGCAGGCCCGCGACGGCGTCTGGCCCGACCTCACCCTGTTGCGCTATCCGGCGCTGCTGGCCTTCCACGCTGATCGACGGCGGGCGCTGGCCATCGGTCGCGGACCCGATCCTCGCGCGGCGGCGGCGGCGGCCGACTTCGCCCTGAGCTGGCTGGACGCCCCAAGACCCCCGTCCCGCCGGGACGTTCTGGCGGCGTCCGTCGAGCTTTCGGTGACGGACGACGCGCATGCCGCCGCCGTCGCGCAGACGGTGGCGAGGATCGCCGCCGGCGAGATCTTCCAGGCGAATCTGGCCCGCGCCTGGCGCGGCCGGCTCGAGGCGGACGTGACGCCCTACGACCTCTTCCGCCGGCTCGCGGCGAGCAGCGCGGCCGGCTATGCCGCCTGGCTGCGGTTGCCGGGGCGGGCGCTGGTGTCGAATTCGCCCGAGCGCTTCCTGTCGGTGCGGCCCGGCGAGGGCGGGCTGTGGGCCGAGACCTGGCCGATCAAGGGCACCCGGCCGCGCGGCGCGGACCCGGCCTCGGACGCCGCCCTGGCGGCGGAGCTTGCGGCCAGCGACAAGGATCGGGCCGAGAACCTGATGATCGTGGACCTGATGCGCAACGACCTGGCGCGGGTGTCGGAACCCGGCACGGTGAGCGTCCCGGCGTTCGCGGCCGTGCGCAGCTACGCCAACGTCCATCACCTGGTCTCCACGGTGCGGGCGCGGCTGGCCCCGGACAAGAGCGCCTGGGACGCTTTTCTGGCGGCCTTCCCGCCGGGCTCGGTGACGGGCGCTCCGAAGCTGCAGGCCATGCGGGTGATCGCCGACCACGAGGCCCCGCGCGGCCCTTACTGCGGCAGCCTGTTCTGGGCGGGTGTCGACGGTGCGCTGGAGGCTTCGGTGCTCATCCGGACGGTGGCGCTGGTCGAGGAGCTGACCGAAAATCCGGCGGGATGGGCGTTCGAAGCGCGCGCCGGGGGCGGTGTGGTCGCCGACAGCGATCCCGTCGCCGAGACGGACGAGACCACGGCCAAGATCGGCGCCATCCTGAAGGCGTTGACCGAACCCGCTGCGGACGCCCCAAGATGAGCGACATCGCCCTAAACGACCGCGGATTCACCCTGGGCCACGGCCTGTTCGAAACGGTGCTGTGGGCGGGCGGGGTGCTGGAATACTGGGACGACCATGTCGAACGCATGGAGCGCGGCTGCCGCGCCCTGGGTCTTCCCTTGCCTGCGCGGGCGGACCTGACGGCGGCGGCCGAAGCCGCCCTGGCCGAAGCCGCGCGGGCCGCCGCCGGACGGCCCGCG
>NZ_MEEX01000019.1:0-35601 GCF_001724605.1 Phenylobacterium sp. SCN 70-31 | reverse complement strand
GCCCGCGCGGGCGGCGGTGCGGCTGAACTGGAGCGCCGGGCCCGGCGACCGTGGCCTTGACCCGCCCGGGACATATGCGCCGCGTCTCACCGCCAGCGCCTCGGCGATTGCAGCGCCCACCGGCCCCATCCGCCTGGCCACGGCGCGCACCCGGCGCAACGATCGCTCGCCCGCCAGCCGGCTGAAGGCGCTGTCCTATCTCGACAACGTCCTGGCGCGCGCTGAGGCCCGGGCGGCGGGCGCCGACGAGGCCCTGATGCTCAACACCGTGGGCGAGATCGCCTGCGCCGCCGCCGCGAACGTCTTCTGGGCGCGCCACGACGAGGTGTTCACGCCGGCGCTGGACTGCGGCGTGCTGGACGGGGTGCTGCGGCGGCAGGTGATCGCCGCCTGCCATGCCCTGGGCGTGCCGGTGCAGGAGGTCTACGCCAATCCCGGCCGCGTCGGCGGCGCGCCGATGTTCGTCACCAACAGCCTCATGGGCGTGCGTCCCGTGGCCAGCCTGGATGGCCGCGACCTGCCGGCGTCGACGCTGGTGGCGGCCATCGCGAAGGCGGTCAGTCGAGCGCCGAAATGACTCCGCGCACGATCTCGACCAGCCGCTCGATCTCGGCCGGCTGGACGATCAGCGGCGGCGCGAGGGCCAGGGTGTCGCCGGTGGCGCGGATCATGGCCCCGGCCTCGAAGGCGGCGACCATCGCCGCATAGCCGCGCGCGCCCGGAGCGCCGTCGCGCGGCGCCAGGTCGATCCCGGCCATGAGGCCGATGTTGCGGATGTCGACGACGAACGGCGCGCCGCGCAGGCTGTGGACGGCGTCCGCCCAGAGGTCGGCCAGGTCTCCGACGCGGGTCAGCAGGCCCTCGCGCCGGTAGATGTCGAGCGTGGCCAGGCCCGCCGCGCAGGCCACCGGGTGACCCGAGTAGGTGTAGCCGTGGAAGAACTCCATCGGAGCCTCGGCCGCCCCCAGGACCGTGTCGTGCAGTTCGCGCCGCACGAAGACGGCGCCCATCGGCAGGACGCCGTTGGTGATGCCCTTGGCCGTGGTCATCAGGTCGGGGGTGACGCCGAAATATTGGCCGGCGAACGGCGCGCCCAGGCGGCCGAAGCCCGTGATGACCTCGTCGAAGATCAGCAGGACGCCGTGGCGGTCGCAGATCTCGCGCAGGCGCTGGAGATAGCCAACGGGCGGCGGGAGGACCCCGGCCGAACCGGCCACCGGCTCCACGATCACCGCGGCCAGGGTGTCGCCGTGCAGGGCCACGAGCTGCTCGAGGTCGTCGGCGCGTTCCGCGCCGTGGGGCGGCAGGCCGCGGGCGAAGGCGTTGCGGGCCGGATCGTGGGTGTGGCGGATGTGGTCGGCCGCCAGCAGCGGGAAGGTCTTGCGGTTGGCGACCAGCCCCCCGGCCGAGATGCCGCCGAAGCCCACGCCGTGATAGCCGCGCTCGCGCCCGACGATGCGGGTGCGATGCCCCTGGCCGCGGGCGCGGTGATACGCGAAGGCGATCTTCAGCGCCGTGTCCACCGACTCCGACCCCGAGTTGGTGAAGAAGATGCGGTCCAGGCCCTCGGGCGCGATGCCGGCCAGCGCCTGGGCGAAGTCGAAGGCGATGGGATGGCCCATCTGGAACGACGGGGCGTAGTCCAGGCCGAGGAGCTGGTTGTTCACCGCCGCGGCGATCTCGGGCCGCCCGTGGCCGGCGTTGACGCACCACAGGCCGGACTGGCCGTCCAGGATCTCGCGTCCGTCCTCGGTACGGTAGTGCACGCCCTTGGCCGCCACCACGAGTCGGGGGTCGGCCTTGAACTGGCGGTTGGCCGTGAACGGCATCCAGTAGTTCGCGAGGTCCGGGCGGTTGTCGCGGTCGTAGGCCATGCGGCGCTCTCCAGGCTGGCGCCGTCACGAAATCAGGTTCCGGGGGGCGCGGCCAGCGTCTTGAGACCCTTGCCATTTCCGGCGCCCCCGCGGGATGCTGGCGGACAAGACCGGCCTCCGGGAAGGCCGGCGGGAGGACACGGCATGCGGTTCGGCATCTTCTACGAGCATCAGCTTCCCAGACCCTGGAATCCCGGCGACGAGGCGCGGCTGTTCCAGGACGCCCTGGAGCAGGTGAAGCTGGCAGACCGCCTGGGCTACGATTACGCGTGGGAGGTCGAGCACCATTTCCTGGAGGAATATTCGCACTCCTCGGCGCCCGAGGTGTTCCTGGCCGCCTGCGCGGCGCTGACCACCAACATCCGGCTGGGCCACGGCATCCGCCAGGTGATCCCGCAGTACAACCACCCCGCCCGCGTGGCCGAGGCGCTGGCCACGCTCGACATCGTCTCGCGCGGCCGGCTGGACTTCGGGATCGGCGAGGGGGCGACGCGGCTGGAGCTGGGCGGGTTCGGCATCCCGGCGCGGGAGAAGCGGGCGCTGGCGCTGGAGGCCGCCGAGCAGATCGCCAACATGATGACGATGGACCCCTATCCCGGCTACGAGGGCCGCGCCTTCTCCATGCCGTGCCGCAACGTGGTGCCCAAGCCGGTGCAGACGCCGCACCCGCCCATGTGGATGGCCTGCACCAATCGCGACACCATCCGGGTGGCGGCGCAGAGCGGCGTGGGCGCCCTGGCCTTTTCGTTCCTCGATCCTGAGGAGGCGAAGACCTGGGCCGACATCTACTACGGCATCATCCGCTCGGACGACTGCAAGCCCATCGGCCACAGCGTGAACGCTCAACTCGCCATGGTGTCGAACTTCTCGGTGCATCCCGACCGGGACGAGGCGATCCGGCGCGGACAGGAGGGCTTCGAGTTCTTCTCCTACGCCATCAACGCCCTGGTGGCGCACGACGCGATCCCCGGCCGCTCGACCCTGTTCGCCGACTTTCAGAAGAGCCGGGCGGCCAGCGACGAGGAGATCATCCGCGCTCGCAAGGCCGCCAAGGTGAACGCCAACGGCATCGGCACGCCCGACGACATCCGCGAGCACATCCGGGGCTTCCAGGCCGCCGGCGTGGACCAGGTGATCTTCCTCCAGCAGGCCGGCCGCAACCGGCACGACCACATCTGCGAATCGCTGGAATTGTTCGCCGCGGAGGTGATGCCGGGGTTCAAGGCCGAGGCGGCCGAGCGGGAGGCTGCGAAGGCGGCCGAACTCGCGCCGTTCATCGAAGCGGCGCTGGCGCGCAAGGACCGTATGCCGGCGCTGGCCGACCACGAGATTCCCGTGGTCCCGGCCTCGCGGCCCAAGGCTCAGGTGAACGAGACGGCGCGATAGGCCGGTGGGCGGAAGAAGTCGTTCGACCCTAAAGTTCGGCCCACATGCGCAGCAGGTTCTGGTAGGCGCCGGTGAGGGCGACGATGGGCGGGGCGTCCTGGCCGGCGGCGCGGGCGAGCTGCTGGATCGAGATGTCCATGTCGAAGAGCAGGGCGCGCCGGGCGTCGTCGCGCACCAGGCTCTGGATCCAGAAGAAGCTGGCCACCCGCTCGCCGCGGGTCACGGGCTCGACCCGGTGCAGGCTGGAGGCGGGATAGAGGATCAGGTCGCCTGCGGGCAGCTTCACGGCATGGACGCCGTAGGTGTCCTCCACCACCAGTTCGCCGCCGTCGTAGTCGTCGGGATCGCAGAGGAAGAGGGTGGCCGACAGGTCGGTGCGCAGGCGCACGCCCTGATCGCGCTGGAAGCGCATGGCGTTGTCGACATGATCGCCGAACGTCTGACCGGGCCCGTAGCGGTTGAACAGGGGCGGATAGATGGTGTGGGGCAGGGCGGCCGACATGAAGAGCGGGTTGCGTGTCAGGGCATCGCGCACCTCGGCGCCGGCCGTACGGGCGGCGTCCGACGTCTCCGGAAGCTGGAGGTTGCGCTTGGCCAGCGCCGACTGAGGGCCGGCGGTGGCGTTCCCGTCCTCCCACGCGGCCGCGTCGATCCGCGTACGGAGGTCGGCGACCTGATCGGGCGACAGCACGCCCGGAACATGCAGCATCATGGGATGGAGCCTAGAAGAACAGCGCCCCGCCGACGAGGGATGTCGGCGGGGCGCGAGGCCGGTTCCGAAGAAGGGGAGGGATTCAGAACCGGTAGTTGAGGGTGAGCGTCGCGTTCCTGCGGTCGCCGGGCGCCGCCCAGCCCGCCAGGGCCGTCCGGACGCGGGTGTAGTATTCCTTGTCGAACAGATTGCTGACGTTCAGCCGCACCTCGAGGCCGTCGGTCGGGAACCAGGCCACCGTGGCGCGGTGCACCCAGTAGTCCTCGGCCTTCACGCGCGGGATGGTGGTTCGGGCCGGCGGGTTCGAGTTGGTGATCTGGCCGTGCTGGCTCAGGTAGTACTCGCCCTGATAGGTCACGCCGTAGCCCACCTGCACGTTCCATTGGCGAAGATCGTAGGTGGTGAACAGGCTGAAGGCGTGGTCGGGCACGCCGATCAGGTCGTCGCCCTTCGTGAAGTCGCGGCCCAGCGCCGCGGCGAAGTCGTCGACTCCCTGAAGCACCTTGGACTTGAGGTAGGTGTAGTTGGCGAAGACGGCCCAGTCCGGCGTGATCTGGCCCGACACGCCCAGCGAGACGCCGTCCACGCGGGCGCTGCCGTCGAGCTGCTGGACCGGAATGGTGGGGTCGTTCGAGGCCACGCGGTAGTTGGTGCGGTCGTTGCGGAAGAGGGCCGCGGTCAGTGACAGGCCGGTGGGCAGGTCCCACTTGCCGCCGATCTCGAAGTTTTCGGCCTTCTCGGGGTCGACGGTGCAGGTCAAGGCGCTGCACGCGCCGCTGCCGTTCACCGTGGCCTGCGATGGCGTCTGCGAGTTGCCATAGGCGAGGTAGAGGCTCGCGTTCGGGATCGGCTTGTAGACCACGCCGAGCCGCCAGGTGAGCAGGTTCTCGTCCGACTCGAACGTCGGGCCGGGCGTGATCGCGCCCAGGGTTGCGCCGACGGTGGTGTTGTAGGCGTCGGTCCGGTTCGAGCCTTCGTTGTGCTCCCAGCGGACGCCGCCGTTGATCGACCACTGCTCGTTGAGGACGATGTTGTCGAACAGATAGACCGACTGGTTGCGCCGCTCGCCGTCCTGGGCGCCCGACTGGATGAAGTTGATCGGCCCCGTGTAGGTGTTGTCGGGGTTGGCGATGTTCATCGCCGGCAGCGTCACCGTCGCGCCGTTGGCCTGGCGCAGCACGTTGCCGTTGTCGAGCCGGTAGTCCTCGGCCAGGAACGCGGCGCCCACGACCAAGGTATGACGAACACCGCCCAGCTCGCCCTCCCAGGTCAGGTCGGTCTGATTGTAGAGCAGCGTGTTCTCGGAGAATCGCGCCGTCCCGCGCGGGCCGCTTGGCAGGTAGAAGCCGGGCGCCGGATCGGTTCCCGCGCAGGCCTGATAGCCCGTGGTGTTCGTGACGGTGGTGGACTGGCTCCAGGCCACGGGGCGCTGGCCGTTGGCGAGGCACAGAGCTCCCTGCGGCGGGTTCACCACCAGATCCTGCTTCACCTTCTGATAGCGCGAGAGGTTGCGGATCCGCAGGCCCTCGCCGAAGTCGTGCTCGACGATGCCGGTCAGGACGTCGACCTTGGTGTCCTGGCGGTCGACGTTGGCGTAGCCGTAGTAGTTCCCGGGATCGACCCCGGGAACTGCGCGCCCGTTGTAAAAGGGGACGCCGTAGGACGGCGTGTTGCGGTCCTCCTGATGGAAGTAGAGGGCGGTGAACTGGGTCGGCCCGTTCAGGCCCACCGTGACCGCCGGGGCGATCCCCCAGCGCTTCAGCTCTTCGACGTCGCGGCCGGGAACATCGTTGCGGTGCGCCATCGCGTTGAGGCGCACGGCCACGTTGTCTCCGATGACGTGGTTGGTGTCGATGGCGCCGCGCCAGTAGTTCTCGGTTCCGACGCCGGCGGTGACGACGGTGGCGTTACGGCCGTGGGGCCGCTTGGAGACGATGTTGATGTTGCCGCCCACCGCGCCGGCGCCCGAGTAGACGGAATTGGCGCCGTTGGTGACCTCGATCTGCTCGAGGTTGAAGGGGTCGGAGCGGCTGTACTGGGCGCTGTCGCGCACGCCGTCGACGGTGATGTCGTTGTTGGCGGAATAGCCCCGCAGGTTGATCGAGTCGCCGAAGCCGCCGCCGCCCTCCCCGGCGCCGAAGGTGATCCCGGGTACGGTCGACAGGACATCGCGCAGACTGAGCAGGTTCTGCGCCGCGATGGTCCCCTTCGAGATGATGGTGACGGTCTGCGGGTTGTTCAGCGGGTCGGCGGTGACCTTGGGGTTGTTCTGTTTCATCAGCCGGCCTTCGACCTCGACGCCGCTGACGGCCGTGCCCCGGTCCTGGTCGGCGGTGGCGACCGCGACGTCCTCGGCGGCGGCCACAGCTTCGGCGGCCTGCGCGCCCGCGCCCATCGACAAGCCGGCCAGCCCCGCCATCGCGCAGGTGAGCGCGCGCTTCTTCCGCGCCGAAACGCCCGTCCTCGACATATGAACCCCCGATCCGCTTTATTGCGAACTGTTGCTACTGAGAATGCGAGGCGCTCTTAGATCGCGCGGCGACGTTTCGCAATGATAATCATTCGCAATATCGGGAAAGCCGGAGCGCGTCTCGCCGTTGCAACCGACGCGCGCCGCGGCCCGTAACTTGCTGCGAGAGGGCGCCGTCACCGTGGCGGCGCCGAAGAGGACAAGGCCAGTGGCCGCGCTCGCTTCCCCTTCCCCGTTGATCGGCCTGCAACCGAACCCGGCGGCGTCCGTTGACTTTTCGGCAACCGACGCACCGAAAGCTCAGGTTCGTACGATGGACATCCTCAAGCCCTACCTGCTCCTCGCCAGCGTGGCCTTCACCGTAGGCTTCACGGGCTACTGGGCGTTCGGGCAGGTCGCCGGCGCCCTGACGCCGGCTCCGGTGGCCGTGCGTCAGGCTCCGGCCTCCGTCGAGGTTCCGTTCGAACTTCTCCAGGACTCGCTTCGGCGCACCTGATCCCTCCGGTAGGCGCCGAGGGCGTGGAAGGGGCTCCGCCAAACGCGGTCGGCTGGGCCTTCCTCGAGTTTTCCGCGCCCTCAGCCCCTGCCGGATAAGTCCCGCCCCTCGCCGTGGGCGGACGTTGCGTCATGGAACACCATGGACGTCGCGACCTTGCAGAAGCAGGCGAGGGTCCCGCCCTATCCCCCGCGGGCCACGAACCAGCCGTTGCGGAAGCCATCGCCGGTCTTGCCGTAGGCGACGGCCTGCCCCTCCGGCGTCAGAACGCTGCCGCCGGCGGCTTCCAGCACCGCGTGGCCGGCGGCGATGTCCCATTCCATGGTCGGGCCGTGGCGGGGGTAGACGTCGGCCGATCCCTCGGCGATGCGGCAGAACTTGATCGAGGAGTCCATCGGCTCGCGCAGGTCGAAGCCGTACTCCTGCGCCAGTTTCACCGCGGTCTCCTCCTTCATGGTGTGGGAGACCAGCGCCACGGCCGCGCCCTTGGGCCAGACGCGTGCCCGCACAGGGACGGCGGGGCCTCCGTTCACGCGCTTCATCGCGCCCTCGGGACCGGTGAACCAGGTCTCGCCGGTCGGTGGAGCGCACACCGCGCCGGCTACGGGACGGCCGTTGTCGATCAGGCCGATATTGACCGTGAAATTGGGGTCGCCCCGGACGAACGCCTTGGTGCCGTCCAGGGGATCGACCAGGAAGAAACGGGGGCCGATGCGATCCGGCGTCCCGAACTCGCTGGAGTATTCTTCCGAGACCACCGGAATGTCGGGGAAGCGCTGTGCGAGGCGCTCCAGGATCAGGGCCTCGCCGCGCCTGTCGGCCTCGGTGACCGGGCTCTCGTCCGCTTTCGTGAGCACCTCCACGCCCGACTTCCAGAGCGGCAGGATCAGGGCGGCGGCGGCTTCGCAGATGTCGGCCAGCGTCGGGCCCAGGGCGGCGTTGTCGGTCAAGGAGTCCTCGGCGTCATCGATCGGCGCCTGTCTTAGAGAGGCGTGGCCGTTTCCCCAAGGCGCAAATCGCGCCTATTTTCCCGCATGACCGAAACCGCCGCCGCCACCACCCTCCGCCCTGCGGAGATCGCCGCCTACCTGGCGGCCCGGATGTGCCACGACTTCATCAGCCCGGCGTCGGCGATCACGTCCGGCCTCGACCTGCTCGACGACCCGTCGGCGCAGGACATGCGCGAAGAGGCGATGGGCCTCATCGTCACCTCCGCACGCAAGCTGACGGACCTGCTCTCGTTCTGCCGCGTGGCGTTCGGCGCTTCGGCCTCGGCCGAGACGTTCGATGTCAGAGACCTGGAGAAGCTGGCGGGTGGCGTCTTCGCGCACATGCGCGCCGAACTGGCCTGGGCCGTCGACACGCCCGCGGTCGACAAGCCGGTGGCCCGGACGTTGCTGAACCTGACCCAGATGGCGGGGGCGGCCCTGCCGACCGGCGGCGTGGCCAAGGTGCGCGCCGTACAGGAGGGCGCCTCGGTGGCCATTGCGGTGGAAGCGACCGGCCCGCGGGCGCGACTGCGGCCCGAGGTGCTGGCGGGTCTCCAGGGCCAGCCCCTGGGCGAGGGCCTGCACGGCCACTGGGTCCAGGCCTACTATGTGCATCTGTTCGTCACCGATGCGGGCGGGCGGGTGTTCACGGACGTGTCGGAGGAGCGGGTCGTCTTCGCCGCGACATTGCCGGTCTAGGGCGAGGCGCCTTGGCCGGTGCGATCCGGCCAATCTGATTCGCTGGACGTCAGCCCGCCGTTAACCAGCGGCGCGCGACAACGGGCGCTCTCGCCGGGAGCCCGCCCTCGCCTTGAAGACCTGTCTCGTCGTCGACGACAGCCGCGTGATCCGGAAGGTCTCGCGCCGCATTCTCGAAGACCTCGGCTTCGAGGTGGCCGAGGCGTCCGACGGCGTGGAGGCCATGGCCTGGTGCAGCGCCGTGACGCCCGACCTGATCCTTCTGGACTGGGAAATGCCGACCATGGACGGCCTGACGTTCCTGCGCCGCCTGCGGGCCGAGCCGGCGGGCGACCAGCCGAAGGTGGTGTTCTGCACGGTCGTGAACGAGATCGAACGTATCCGCGAGGCCCTGGACGCGGGCGCGGACGAATACATCATGAAGCCGTTCGACGGCTCCATCGTGGCCGGAAAGCTGGACTACCTGGGGCTGATCGCATGATCCCGCCACCGGACTGCGCCTATCTCGCCGCGCTCTGCAAGGCCCGTGCGGGCCTCAGACTGGACACCGCCAAGACATACCTGATCGAGAGCCGGCTGGGACCGGTCGCGCGGCGCGAGGGCTACGCCACGCCCGAGATCTTCATCGAGGCGCTGCGGGAGGGGGCGGGCGAGCGGGCCGCATGGGCGGCGGTCGAGGCCATGATCGTGCCCGAAGGCGAGTTCTTCCGCGATCGCGCCGTCTTCCAGCGCCTGGTCGAGGAGGTGATCCCCGAACTGGTGCGCCGCCGCGCCGGACAGCCCGTCCGGATCTGGAGCGCCGCCTGCGGGACCGGTCAGGAGGTCTATTCTCTGGCCATGATGCTGGCCGACCGTCCCGATCTCGCCAGGTCGTGCGAACTCTACGCCTCGGACCTGTCCGAACGCAGCCTGGAGAAGGCGCAGTCGGGCCTCTATTCCCAGTTCGAGGTCCAGCGGGGCCTTCCCGCGCGGATGCTGGTGCGGTTCTTCGAGCGCCGTGGCGAGTTCTTCGCGCTCGCGCCCCGCATCCGCCAGATGGTGCGCTGGCGGCGGGTCAACCTCATGGACGACCTGAGCCGGCTGGGACCCTTCGACCTCGTGCTCTGCCGCAACATGTTTCCGCAGTTCGAACCCGAATCTCTGGGACGGGTGCGCGACCATCTGCGGGCCGTCCTGGCGCCCGGAGGCCAGCTCCTGCTGGGCTTGGGCGAGGAGCGGGCCGGGGATCTCGCCCCCCTGGTCCCGGACATCGGACTCTACGCCGCCTGACGCGCTGACCGGCGTGAAAAAGGCCCGGCTCGCGCCGGGCCTTTCCGATTTCATCCTGACGGCGACGTCAGTTCTTGGCGTCTTCGGCCGTGGTGGTCACGGCTTCGCCGGCGGACTTGATGTCCTGGCCGGCGCCGGACACGGTGTTGCAGGCCGAAACCGCCAGGCCGGCGGCGAGGACGGCCATCAGAAAGACCTTACGCATCGGGGTTCATCTCCGGGTTGGAATATCGCCCCGCCGCAACGCGTCATGCCGCCGCTTGGTTCCCGCGCGCGGTGGCCGGGCGGTCGGCCGTGGGCGTGGGGAAGATCAGGCGGGCCGTGATCCCGCCCTCGCTGTTGCGCACCAGCTCGGCGCGGCCTCGTAGCTGGCGGGCGAAGGCGGTCATCAGGGTGCGGCCGACGCCCGACGCCACCAGTGCATCGTCCGGCGCCTCGCCGTCGTCGCAGATCTCGAGGATCGCTTCGTCGCCGCGGACGAAGAACTCCAGCTTCAGGGTGCCGCCCCGTTGGGCGAAGGCATGCTTCTGGGCGTTGGTGATGGCCTCGACGGCGAACAGCGCCAGCGGGGCCAGGCGGTCGGGGTCGATCACCAGCGGCTCGACGCGGAGTTCGGTGCGCACCGCCAGCCCGTGGGCCAGTTCGCCGTTGACGAGCTGGGCCGTCAGCTCCTCCAGGAAGGGGCGCAGGTCCACGCGCTTCAGGTCGGGGCCCTGGTAGAGGGCGCGGTAGATGAGGGCGAGCGCGGTGATGCGCTGGCGGGTGTCGCTCATGGCCGAGCGGGCCGCGGGATCGGTCAGGGCCCGCTGCTGCATGCTGAGCAGGCTGGAGATGACCTGGAGGTTGTTCTTCACGCGGTGATGGATCTCCCGCATCAGCGCGTCCTTCTGGGCGAGGCTGTCGCGAAGCGAGGCGTCGCGCGCCACGATGGCGTCGGCCATGTCTTCGAGGGTCTCGGCCAGCTCGCGGATCTCGGGCGGCATCTGCTCGGCCTGGACGGGGCGGACGCTGAGCCGGCCTCGCGCATAGAGGGCGGCGATGCGCTGGAGGTAGGCGATCCAGCGCACGACCACCCGGTCGGTCACCAGCGACACGGCGACCAGGGCGAGGACGAAGGTCAGCAGCGGGAAGAAGATGCTGGTGAGCGGGTTGATCCGCGCCCAGGACAGGAGGCCCGGCGACTGGGCCGACAGCACCACATAGACCTCGTCGCCGATGACCGGCGCTGCGGAGTAGACCCGGCGGCGGTCCCGACCGTCGCGGCCGTACCAGACCAGGGCGCCGGCGGCGTCGACCTTGGCCCGCCAGTCGGCCGGCAGCCGCGGGAAGGCGTGGACGTCGGTGGTGGAGATGTAGCGGCCGGTCTTCTCCACCAGCCCCACCTCGGCGCCGCGGGGCAGCGAGGGGTCGGTGACCTGCGGCTGAAGGCTGGAGAGCGCGACCACGGCGGCGAAGGCGCCGTCGAACGCCCCGTCGTAGCGGGTGGCGCGGGCGGCCGTCAGCACTGCGGGCTCGTCGGCGTAGCTGGAGCCCGGATCGCGCGTGATCACGAACTCGCGTCCGCCGACCAGTTCCCGGAACCACGACCGGGCTTCGCGCTGGGGATCGGCGGGCACGCCGCCCGCCGCGCAGACCACGCGGCCCAGGCGATCGAAACGCACCAGATTCAGATAACCCGGAATCCGCTCCTTTACGTCCGCGAGGCGTTGGGCGCACTGGAACCCCACCGCGCCGGGCGCCAGCGTCTGGAGCAGAACGTCCGCCGCCTCCATGCGCGCGCGCGCCGTGGCGGCGCTGCGCTCGGCCGCGAAGCCCAGGTTCTGGCGCAGGGTCTGCCCTTCGCGCTGGAAGCCGATCGCCGATTGCAGGGCGCCCAGGATGAGCACGGGCAGCAGGGCGGCCGCGAGCGCCGCGATCAGGCGGACCCGGATCGTGCTCAGCGACAGGCGATCCAAACCGTACACCCCAGCGCCTCCCTATCGCGAGGCGCTGAGGCGCTCCGCATGGGCCAGGATCGAACTCATCGCGTCGCCTGCGGCGGCGCCGTCGCGATCGTAGGCTCCGGCCTCCAGGATAGCCTGGAGGGCGCGCCGCGCCCGGCTGACGCGGCTCTTCACCGTGCCGACAGCGCATCCGCAGATCTCGGCGGCCTCCTCGTAGGCGAAGCCGCCCGCGCCGACCAGGATGAGCGCTTCGCGCTGTTCGGCGGGCAGCATGGCGAGTCCCTGGCGAAGCTCGTCCAGGGCGACGGGGGCTTCGGGATCGTCGACCGCCACCAGCGTGCGTTCGGCGGCCTCCTGGTCGAGCTGGCTCTGCCGCCAGGAGCGACGCTTCTCGGAGTAGAACTGGTTGCGCAGGATCATGAAGGTCCAGGCCTTCATGTTGGTGCCCATCTGGAAGCTGGCCCGCGCATCCCAGGCCTTCATCATGGCGTCCTGCGCGAGGTCGTCGGCGGCCGTGGCGTCGCCGCAGAGCGTGCGCGCGAAGGCGCGAAGATGCGGGATCAGCTGGACCAGCTCACCCTTGAACGCGGCGTCCTCCGCGGCGGTGCGTTGGGGGCGGACTTTCTCGGCGGCGCCCATCAGGCCTTCTCCGAGCCACGGCTGTCCGCGCGTCGCAGGATCTCCAGGAACTCGTCGGGCACCTGTTCGTTCACGACTTCGTCGAACAGTTCGCGCAGGCGTACGCCAATGGCCTGCTGGCGCAGGCGGGCCTCGTCGACGGCGGCGGACGCCCTGCGACGCTCTGGGGAAGGTCGTTGTTCGATCATGTCTTCGGCCGTCCGCTGACGCGGAAGTCGCCCCCTCTCGTGATCTTCTTCGCCGCTCAACGCATGTCCCCCCGATCGGGTTCCCAGTCACCGGGCGGGAGGATGATGAAAACTTCACCGTAAGGGAACCGGTTCCCTGAGGCCGCGTTTTCGGATCATCATAGTCCCGCTCGGCGGGACGCATCGTCCTGCGCCGCCTCAGGCCGGATCGAAGCAACCACGGAGGGGGAAACCTTGAGCCTTCTAGCCCGACTGGCGCCTCACCTGCCCTACGTTCGCCGCTATGCGCGCGCGCTGACCGGGGACCAGTCCACAGGCGACCATTACGTGCGCGTCGCCCTCGAAGCGCTCGCGGCGGGCGAGCAGACGCTTTCCGATACGATGACGCCGCGGGTCGCCCTGTATCACGTGTTCCATGCCATCTGGGGCACCTCCGGCGCGCAGCTCGAAGGACCCGCCGACGACGGCGGCGCCGATGACGCCACCCGTCGCCTGATGCGGATTGCGCCGCGCTCGCGCCAGGCCTTCCTGCTGACGGCGCTCGAGGGTTTCACGCCAAGCGAGACGGCGCAGATTCTCGGCGCGGACTTCCCCGAGGTCGAGCGGCTGATCGCCGAGGCCCAGGCCGAAATCGACGCCGAACTCGCCACGGACGTGCTCATCATCGAGGACGAGCCGGTGATCGCCGCCGACATCGAGGCGCTGGTGACCGAGCTGGGCCATACGGTGGTGGATATCGCCGCCACCCGGACCGAGGCGGTCGACGCGATCGCGCGGAAGTCCCCGGGTCTCGTGCTCGCCGACATCCAGCTCGCCGACGGATCGTCCGGGATCGACGCGGTGAAGGACATCCTTCAGCGGTTCGACGTTCCGGTGATCTTCATCACCGCCTTCCCCGAACGCCTGCTGACCGGCGAGAGGCCCGAGCCGACATTCCTCATCACCAAGCCGTTCCAGCCGGAGACGGTGAAGGCGGCCATAGGCCAGGCGCTGTTCTTCCACCCGCGGAACGCGAAACAGAAGGCCGCGTAGGCCACGACTGCGGGCTCGACATGAGGAAAGGCGTCGCCGACCCGGTGGCGTCCTTTCCGAATCGGGCGCGTCAATCGGGATCCGGCGGGGGCGGCTGGGGCGCCTGGAAGGCGCTTGCGGCCGCCTGCCGCTCCGCCGCCGTCGGATCGGTGGACGCGAGGTCGGGAGCCTTCCAGGTCCAGGCGGCGAACAGGCCCAGGGCCGCGAGAAGCGTGCTGAACACCAGCACCCAGAAGACGGGGCGCCCCCACCGGCCCTGGCGGACCCGCGTGGCGTTGAGCGCCGTGTTCGGGGGTTCTCTGGAATAGGTCATCGGATCGTTCTCCGGCCTTGCAACGCCCCGTGTGCGGGCTGGTCGGAGGAACGCGTCGTCTGCGCCACTGTTCCGAAAGCGTCGTCTTTGGCGGAAGCGGGCATGACTTCGAAAAAAGTCCTGCGGCGGCGGGAACGCAGAGACGTCACCGACGTTTCAATGAGTGCGGAGGCGGCGACGCCCCCCCCGACTTGAGGCCGGCGACACGCCGGTCTGCCGTCTCCGCAACCCCTTTTCTCGATGATGCACACTGGGCGGGTCGAAAGACCCGCCCCATCTTTTGCGGGACCCATCTTTTGGCGGGGCTAGGGTTCGTCGTCCGTGACGGCCTTACCTCAGGCCTCCGCCTCAGGGTGGGCTGAGCCGCAGCGTGACGTCGGCGCGACGACGCACAGGGCGGAGCTGGCCATCGGGCGCAACGGAGCCCGCCTGTCCGGCCGCGGCCACCTCGAATTCGGCATCCGGCAGGCCGGCCGCCTTGATGGCCTCGGCCACCGAAGCGGCCCGGCGCTTGGAGAGTTCCAGGTTCGCGGCGGGGTCGCCCACGGCGTCGGCCAGGCCGACGACGCGAACGCCCTCGATCCGGCAGCCGCGAACGGCCTGGGTTTCCGCCGCGAGGACGCGGCGGCCCTCGGGCGTGATATCGGCGTCGTTCGCTTCGAAGTAGACCGGTATGGTCACCTCTCGGCAACTCGGCGGGGGCGTTTCGATCGCGGCCCGTCTGTCGGGCGCCGACGCGCAGGCTGCGACCCCCACGGTGGTCGCCATCGCCCCCACCAGCCCCACGATTCGCGCCATCGGCCTCTCTCCTCGGTCAACGCATATGAAAAGGGCGGTCGGGAATACGACCGCCCTCTTCCTAACCCGGCTTGGCCGCCACGTCAGCGGGGCGCGCCATTCTCCCAGTAGTAACGGCCGGAACCCGGGTCGTAATAATAGTAACGGCCCGCGCGCTCGTCGTAGTACTGGCGGCGATTGGGCGAGGACGCGCCGCAGCCCCCGTCGTCGCGGCAGCCTTTCACTGCGCCGGCGACAGCGCCGACCCCGGCGCCCACGGCAGCCCCGGTTCCAACGCCGACGTCGCCCGAGACAGCGCCGATCGCAGCGCCCGTCAGGGCGCCCAGAGCGGCGCCGCCCATGGCGCTGCGTTCCGTGTTGCCGGTGGTGGTGCAGGCGGCGGCGAGGACGCCGGCGCCCGCCATGGCGATAAGTGGCTTCAACATGCCAATGGCTCTCCTGTGGGTGTCCCCTGCGGCGAAGAACGCTTCGCACAAGGCGCAGTTCCCCGCCGAGGCCATCGGCGAGGGAGCGGAACCAAGCCACGCGGGCGCCGTTCCCTGGGGATCGAACCCGAGGAGGCTCCTGTGACCGCCCTGACCGATCGCGACCCGGCGCGCAGCGAACTGCGCGAAGCCTACGAAATGGGCCGCCGCGACGCCCACCGCAGTCGCCGCCGGCATCCCATCCTGATGACGCTCACGATCCTGGCCGCGGGGATCGGACTGGCCCTTCTGGCGCTGGCGGCGGTGAACGGCTCGTTCGGCGGCGCCGGCGCGGTGGTGGATCAAAACCTTGCGGTCGCGGCCGACCGGGCCGAACCTGTGGTCCGCGGCGTCGCCGCCGACGCGGAAGGCGCCTTCCGCGACGCCACCGCCAGGGACGGGACCCAAGCGCCTGCCAGCAACTGATTCCGAACAGTCCGCCAGCCACCGCTTCCGCAAGGTGGAGGTGGTGGCCAACGTCGCATCCGGAAGTGTCGGGCCCGACGCTCCAGACGAGATTGCGCGCATGCTCGCCCAGTATGGCGTCAGCGCCGAGGTCCACGCGCCGGCGCCCGACGAGCTCATGGACCGGCTCAAGGCCAGCATCGAGGCGGGGCCCGATCTGCTCATCACCCTCGCCGGCGACGGCACCGTCCGCGCGGCGGCCGAACTGTGCGGTCCCGACGGGCCGACTATCGCGCCGCTTCCCGGCGGGACGATGAACATGCTGCCTCACGCAGTCTACGGAGCGGTCCCCTGGCCCGAGGCGCTGAGACTGGCCCTGGAGTCGGGACATGAACGCGATCTCGGTGGCGGCTGCATCGAGGGGCATCGGTTCCTTTGCGCGGCCATCCTCGGCTCGCCGGCCCGCTTCGCCGCCGCGCGGGAGGCCGTGCGTGAGCGCAAGCTCCTGCTGGCGTGGGCGCGGGCTAAGCGGGCGCTCCGCCGCGCCTTCACCGGACGCCTTCGCTACAGGTTCGACGATCGTCCTCCGGCCAAGGCCGAGGCGGTCCTGCTGATCTGTCCCATCGCCTCCAAAGTGATGCGCGCCGATGATCCGGCCCTGGAGGCGGCGGCCCTGGACGTTCGCGGCGCCGGCGAGGTTCTGCGGCTGGGATTCAACGCCCTCGTCAGCGATTGGCGGGCCGATCCCGCCGTCGAGGGCCGGAGTTGCAAGAGGGCCCTGATCCGGTCGGCCCATCCCATTCCGGCCATCCTGGATGGCGAGACCGTGACCTTGCCGGCCGTGACCGAGGTCCGCTTCGATCCCCGTGTCTGCCGTGTTCTGGCGCCGCCGCCCAAGGACGAGCGGTGATCGTCCGCATCGCGCATCTGTCCGACATCCATTTCGGGGGTGAGAACGCGGCGGCGGTGGCGGCGGCCGGAGATTTCGTCCGCGGCGGAGGCTTTGATCTGACCGTGGTGTCCGGCGACCTGACCCGTTTCGCGGAAGCGACGGAGTTCGAGGCGGCCGGCGCCTGGCTGGCGGCGCTTCCCGGGCCGCGGCTGGTGACGCCGGGCAATCACGACGCCCCCTATCTCGCCTGGGCCGAGCGGATCTTCACGCCCTTCCGCCGATTCGAGCGGTTCGTCGGCCCTGCGCGGTTTCAGGCCTGGCGAGGACTTGGCGTCGGAGTCGTGGGCGTCAACACGGCCCGGGGGGCTCAGCCCCGGCTGAACTGGTCAAAGGGCCAGATATCGAGCCGACAGGCCGACGACGCGGCGGGATGGTTTCAGGCCGGCGATCTGCTGCGGATCGTGGTCGTCCATCATCCCCTGATCGAGATGATCGGCGGACCGATGACGGCGCGGGTGTGGGGAGGCGCTCAGGCCGCCGCTAAACTCGCGGACGCCAATGTGGATCTCGTGCTCTCGGGGCATATTCACGCCCCGTTCGTCTGGCCCTATCCACATGGCGACGGCCGGACCTGGGCGGTGGGGGCGGGAACGCTTTCGGTGCGCGAGCGCGGGGTCCCGCCCGGCTTCAACACCGTAGAAATCGAGGGCGGGACCGTTCGGGTCACCGCCCTCGCATGGACCGGCTCGTCCTACGAGCCCTTTCGGACCTGGGCGCTCGAGAGGCGCCCAGGTCGGTCTTCTCCGGACCGGACGACGTCAGAGCGGGCCTGAGCCCAGGCCGCGGCCGCGCACCAGGTGCAGGACCAGCGAGACGACGAACAGCACGAGGAAGACGAAGAACAGGATCTTCGCGATCCCCATCGCGGCCCCGGCCACCGAGGTGAAGCCGAGGAGGCCCGCGATCAGGGCGACCACGAGAAAAGTCAGGGCCCAGCCGAGCATGGCGTATCTCCGATCGCAGAGCGGACATGTCTGCGCGAGAACAAACGCCGCCGGGGGCGCGGCGTTCCAAGGCCGAACCGTCAGCGCCTCTTGGGCGGAGAGGGGGGCTTGGCGCCGCCGCCTGCCAGGAACGCGCTGACGAGTGCGGTGGCGATCGCCGGATTTCGCATCAGGACGATTCCGGCCAGCACTGCGGCTCCGGTGGCCAGGATCGGACGCTCGCGCGCGATGCCCATGATCTTCTCGGCGGGCGAAGGCGGCGGAGCCGGAACGCCGCGGCGAGGACGGATCTTGCCCACGGCGACGGCGGCCGAGAAAAGCGCGATCAGGGCGAACACGCCGGCGACCAGGGCGGCGCCCCCGATGGGACCCAGCCACTGGACGACCAGCGCGTAGAGCGCGAAGGCGGCGGCCACCAGGGACACCGACACCGCCGCAGCCACCGCCACGGCGGCCACGACAATGCTCAGGATGCGGTTGAGGCTCAACGCCGGGAGGCGAGCAGCATGCCGATCAGGACGCCCACGCCCAGGGCGGCGCCGGTCGCCGCCAGGGGACGGGCGCGGATCTGCTCGCTGGCCGCGCGGGCCGCCTCGTCGAACTGCTCGCCGGCCACGTCGGCGTAGACCCGGCTCTGGGCTCGGATCTGCTCCAGGCTCTGCTGGACGGTGGCTTCGATCCGCTTGGCGGCTTCGGTGATCGCCTTCTGGGCGTCGGCGGCGATCTTCGCGGCGGTGTCGTTCGCGGCGGTCGCCACGTCTTCGGTCGTAACCGGGCCGGCCTTGGGGGGCATATATCGTCTCCGAACATTCACGCTCCCGACGGGAGCTGTAGGATAGCGCAGTGCAACATAGGAGGTCTGCCGGCGCGGCGCAAAGCCTCAAGGTCTAAGTCGGGAAGGCGACGATTGAGATGGACGAAGCGGAGAGAGCGCCTATCTATTGGAAACGATGACGCGCGAGCTGGATCACAGCTCCGACCGCGACCGCCTGGAGCTTGCGCTCCAGATCGCCGGCCTGGGCGAGTTCGACTGGGACATCGGAAACGATGTCGTCAGCATCAGTGCGCGCCTGTCGCGCATCAGCGGACTGCCCGAGGGCGAGCAGCCTGCCGAACAGGGCGCCATCTTCAGTCGGATCGTCCATCCCGACGACGTGGACGCCGTGCGCGCCGACCACACTCGGGTGATCGGCGCCGGTGACACCTACGAGCGGCGCTATCGCATCATCCGCCCCGAGACCGGCGAGGTCCGCTGGATGCGTGGCGCGGGTCACGTCATCCGCGACGGGTCCGGCGCGGCCGTGCGCGTCTGCGGGATCGTGGAGGATGTCACCGCCCAGTACCTGGAGGAGGACCAGCGCCAGCAGCTCATGTCCGAGCTGGATCATCGGGTGAAGAACGTCCTGGCCGCCGTGCAGGCCCTGGCCCAGCAGACGGCGAAGCGGACGACCTCGCTGGATGCGTTCCTGACGAACTTCAACGGGCGGCTGAAGGCGATGGCCTCGGCCAACGAACTGCTCACCGCCGCGCGTTGGCGGGGCGCCGCCATCGACCACCTGGCGTCGGCCGAGCTGGGCGCGCTGGCGCCGGGCCAGACGAGCTGGGAAGGTCCCGAGCTTTTCCTGACCCCGCGCGCCGCCAACGCGCTGTCCCTGGCGCTGCACGAGCTGGCCACGAACGCCGTGAAGTTCGGGGCGCTTTCGGTGGAGACGGGGCGTGTCGATCTGCGCTGGCATACGCTGCGGGACGGCGGTTTCGAGCTGACCTGGACCGAAACGGGCGGGCCGCCGGTCGGCCCGCCGGCGCGCCGCGGCTTCGGCTCGACCCTGCTGGAGCAGGTGACCCCGCGTGAGCTCAACGGCGCCGCCGAAGTCGAGCATCGCCCCGCAGGCGTGCGGGCGCGCCTTCGCGCCGGGCCGCAGGCGATGGCCGACCGGCCCGAGGTCGTGCCCGATGTTCCGGTCGCGAACCGGGTGACCGAGACGGTGGCCACTGCCGCCGGCCCCGCCAGCCTGAACGGGGCTCGGGTGCTGATCGTGGAGGACGCCGTCCTGCTGGCGCTGGAGCTGGAGACGGGACTGTCCGAGGCCGGGGCGGAAGTGGTCGGTCCGGCCTATGAGCTGGAGGAGGCGATGGCGCTGCTGGACCAGCCGATCGACGTTGCGGTCCTGGACGCCAACCTGAACGGCCGCTCGGTGACCCCTGTCGCCGAGGTGCTGCACCAGCGCAGGATCCCCTTCGTCTTCGCAACCGGATACGGCGAGACGGGGGGCGCGCCGGGCGGCTTCGACGCCCCGATCATCCGCAAACCCTACGACGTCACCCAGGTGGCCTCGGCCGTGGCCGAGATCCTGGCATCCCGTTGATAAGCTTTACCATACGCCGCGTCGCATCGCCGCGCGGCGAGATCGCGCTGGGACAAGGCGCCGCCTTCTGAAGCGACTTGGCGAGGCGTATCGCTGGCGTCACGAAGGCCCGCGGGCGCAATCGCGGGGGCCGGACCGGCGGCCAAGGGAGATCGCCCGGAATCAGGCGACCCGGACTTCCACGTTCGGCCCGCGGCAAAGGTCGCGGTCCGGACGTCTCCTATTTCAGGAACATCGCGAAAAACACGAAAGAGGGCGGGCTATTCCCGAGCCTCCGAGCGAGCGGGGGCTCCTCGTTACAAACCACGGAAGACACGGAAGGACACGGAATCGCAGCTTCGCCTTTCCGTGTCCTTCCGTGTCTTCCGTGGTTCCTTGAATTTGGAAGTCGCGCTTCGCGGCCTCGCACGACACCGCCCCGTTCGCGTCCCTTCGTGGTCCGGAATAGAGCCGCCGCGCGCCCGTCAGGCCGAGATGATCCCGGCCGCCCGCAGGTTGGCGAGGGCCTTGGCGTCGCAGCCCGCCCGGGCGGTCAGGACCTCGGCGGTGTGCGCCCCCAAGGGCGGCCCCGGCCAGCGGACGCGGCCCGGCGTGGCCGAAAGTTTCGGGAAGGCGTTCTGCATGCGGATCGGACCGAAGACGTCGTGCTCCACGGTCACGATGGTGTCGCGCGCGGCGAACTGGGGGTCCTCGAGCATGTCGGGGGCCCGGTAGACCCGGCTCGCCGGAATGCCCTTCTCCTCCAGCAGCGCCAGCAGCTCGGGGAGGTTCCAGCCGGACGTCCACTCCGAGATGAACGCATCCAGCTCGCCCTGGTTGGCGCCGCGGCTGGCGTGATCGACGAACTTCGGGTCGTCCTTCAGGTCGGGCCGTCCCATCGCCTCGGTCAGCCGGGCGTACACGTTGTCGCCGTTGCCGCCGATCAGGATCATCTCGCCGTTCTTGCAGGGATAGGCGTTGGAGGGCGCGATGCCCGGCAGGACCGAGCCCGAACGTTCGCGGGTGTAGCCCGTCAGGTCGTACTCGGTGATCAGGTTCTCCATCACCGCCAGGACGCTTTCGTAGAGCGCCGCATCGATCACCTGGCCCTTACCCGTGCGTTCGCGGGCGTGCAGCGCCATGGTGATCCCCATGACCGCGTGCATGGCCGCCAGGCTGTCGCCGATCGAGATGCCGGCCCGCGCCGGCGGCCGGTCGGGTTCGCCGGTCACATGGCGCAGGCCGCCCATGGCCTCGCCGATCAGGCCGTACCCGGCGCGCTGGGAATAGGGGCCGGTCTGGCCGAAACCCGACACGCGCGCCATGATCAGCCGCGGATTCTCGGCGGCCAGGCTCTCGTAGGACAGGCCCCACTTCTCCATCGCGCCGGGGCGGAAATTCTCGATCAGGACGTCGGCCCCGGCGATCAGCTTGCGCGCCAGCGCCTGGCCCTCGGGTTTGCGGAGATCGATCCCCACCGACTTCTTGTTGCGCCCGATCACCGGCCACCACGGCGACAGGCCCTTGGGCAGGCTGCGGCCCCACTGGCGCATGGGATCGCCGACCCGCGGGTCCTCGACCTTGATCACCTCGGCCCCGAAGTCGCCCAGGATCTGGCCGCAGAACGGACCTGCGATCAGGGTCCCCAGCTCCACGACGACGAGGTCGGCCAGAGGCCCTTCGGGAGCGCCCTGCGGCGCGGCGTTGGCTTGAGTGGTCATGGGATACGCCTTACCGGCGGTGACGCTACGGCCGGAAGCCCGGACGTCAACTTCGTCGTCAAAGCGCCCAGTCGCCGGACTTGCCCCCGGTCTTGGAGACCAGGCGCACCGTCTCGATGACCATGCCCTTCTCGGCCGCCTTCAGCATGTCGTAGAGCGTCAGACAGGCGATCGAACAGGCGGTGAGCGCCTCCATCTCGACCCCGGTCCGCCCGGCGGTCTTCACGCGCGCCGTCACCGACAATCCGCCTTCCGCAGGCTCCACCCGCACCTCGGCTTTCGAAATGGGCAGGGGGTGGCACATGGGGATCAGGTCGGAGGTCCGCTTGGCCGCCATGACGCCGGCGATCTCGGCCACGGCGCGGACGTCGCCCTTCTTGCCCTCGCCGGACAGCGCGAGCGCCAGGGTCTCGGGCGTCATGCGCAGAAAGCCCTCGGCGACGGCCTCGCGCGTGGTGACCGCCTTGTCCGACACGTCCACCATGCGGGCGCGGCCGGTCTCGTCCATGTGAGTGAGCCGACCCACTACGACTCCATCAGGCGCGGCATGAGTTCGACCATGTTGCAGGGGCCGTGCCGGCTGTCGAGCTGGGCCGAGATGACCTTGTCCCAGCCGTCCTTCACCGCCCCGTTCGAGCCGGGCAGGCAGAAGACGAAGCAGCCCTTCACGATCCCTGCCAGCGCCCGCGACTGAAGCGTGGACAGGCCCACCGACTGGTAGCTGACCAGGTGGAAGATCACCGAGAAGCCGTCGATCTCCTTGTCGAACAGCGGCCGCACGGCCTCGGGCGTCACGTCGCGGCCGGTGATGCCCGTGCCGCCGGTGGTGACGATGGCCTCCACGCCGTCGCCCACCCAGGCCAGGATCTGGGCGCGGATCTCCGCGACGTCGTCCTTCACGATGCCGCGGGCGGCCAGCTCGTGGCCCGCGCCCGTGACCCGGCCGGCCAGCAGGTCGCCGGAGGTGTCGCTCTCCTCGTCCCGGGTGTCCGAGATGGTCAGGACTGCGACCCTGACGGGCTTCAGCGTCTTGGCGGCGTCGATCTTCCCGCCAGGGGCAAGATTGGGGGCGTTCATGCGTCGGGGCTCCTCCGCTCCCTCATAGCCCACGGAAGCAAGGTGTCGCCACAGGGTGTCGTCACGAGGTCCGGTGGCGATAGCGGGGCGTCGGCGGGACCGGGAGCTACTCGAGCCGGGATATCCGCTGGCTGAAGGCCGGGAGCCGGAGCCTTTGCGCCTCGGCGTCGAACTCGGATCGGGTCAGCGGGCCGACGACGTCACCCGCGCTCACCGGCGGGTCTCCACGATGTCGCGTGACGTAGAAGTATTCGGTGACCGACCGGTCGATCCCACGCCCCCGGGGATGCCGGGCCATGACGAGGTGGCGATCGTCCGCCCCCGCGGCGAAGACGGCGGGACCGGGAAGCCCATCGCCGATGCAGTCGCCGCCAGGCAGGCTGCGACAGACCCTCGCGTCCTCGAGTACGTCGATCGCCACGAGCCTGTAGGTGTCGTCGAGCTTGCGGTCGTAGACGAAGCCGCAACCTGCGAGTCCGGCCGACGAGGCCAGGACGATCAGGAGACGCCGCACCGTCCGCCGTATCTCAGCCGCCCCACCGCTCGCGGTCGGCGTGGTCCTGGGCGGTGGGCTCGATCCAGCGTTCGCCCGACGGGCCGTGCTCCTTCTTCCAGAAGGGCGCGCGGGACTTCAGGTAGTCCATGAGGAAATCGCAGGCCTCGAAGGCGGCGCGACGGTGACCCGCGGCGGTGGCCACGAAGACGATGGGATCGCCCGGCGCGATCCGCCCCACCCGGTGCAGGATGGCGAGGTCGTGGAGGCCGAAGCGTTCGCACGCCTGATCGGCGATCCGGCCGATCTGCGCCTCGGTGAAGCCGGGGTAGGCTTCCAGTTCCAGAACCGTCGTGGCGCCGGCCTCGGCGCGGGCGAGGCCCGTGAAGGTGGCCACCGCGCCGGTCTCGGTCCGGTTGCGGGCGAAGTCCGAGAGCAGGGCGCCGGGGTCGAAGGGCGCATCGGTGAGGCGGACGCTCATCGGCCGATTAGCCTCCGCTCATCGGCGGCAGGAAGGCCACCTCGCTGGTGTCGGCCAGGACGGCGTCGTCGCGCACGATCGCCTGGTCCACGGCCACCTGGACGCCCTTGCCGGCCAGCGCCTCGCCCAGCGCGGCGTCCTCCTGGCCGATGACGGCGCACAGCGCGGAGACGGACGCCGCCTCGATCCGTCGCTCGCGCCAGCCGGCGAGGTCTCTGAGCGCGCCGAACAGCAGGACGCGGGCCATGCCTCAGCCGCCCGTGGTGGACATGTGCCGGGCGACCGCGGGGGTGCGCCGGGCGATCTCGAAGTCGTGGCCCTTCGGCTTGGCGTCGATCCCGCCGCGGATGGCCGCGATCAGGTCGGCGTCATCCCCGCCGGCCCTCAGCACGGCGCGCAGGTCGGTGGCGTCCTCCTGTCCCAGGCAGGTGTGCAGCGTGCCGGTGCAGGTCAGGCGCACCCGGTTGCAGGTCTCGCAGAAATTGTGGCTGAGCGGGGTGATGAGGCCCAGGCGACCGCCGGTCTCGGCGACCCGCACATACCGCGCCGGCCCGCCCGTGGAGAGCGGGATGTCTTCCAGGGTCCAGAAGCTCTCCAGACCGGCGCGGACCGTCTTCAGCGAGAGGTACTGGTCGGTGCGGTCGGTCTCGACCTCGCCCATCGGCATGGTCTCGATCAGGGTGATGTCGCAGCCGCGCCCGTGCGCCCAGGCGATCAGGTCGGGAAGCTCAGCGGCGTTGTCGTCCTTCAGCGCCACGGTGTTGATCTTGACCGCCAGGCCGGCCGCCTGGGCGGCCTCGATCCCGGCCAGCACCTTCGGAAGCTGGCCGCCGCGCGTCAGCGTCCGGAACAGGTCCGGCTTGAGGGTGTCGAGCGAGACGTTGATCCGTCGCACGCCGGCCGCCGCCAGTTCGCCCGCGAACTCGGCCAATCGGGTGCCGTTGGTGGTGAGGGTGAGTTCGTCCAGCGCGCCGGATCGCAGGTGGCGCGAAAGGCTGCGGACCAGATCCATCATGCCCTTGCGCACCAGCGGTTCGCCGCCGGTCAGCCGCAGCTTGCGGGTTCCCAGGGCCACGAAGGCCGAGGCCACGCGATCCAGCTCCTCCAGCGTCAACACCTCGGCCTTCGGCAGGAAGGTCATGTGCTCGGCCATGCAGTAGACGCAACGCAAGTCGCAACGGTCGGTGACCGACAGCCGCAGATAGGTCACCGTGCGGCCGAAGCCGTCCGCCAGGGGCGCGGGGTCGAGTCGCGGCTCCACGGCCCCGACAGACGATCTGGCGTCGGGTCGCGCCCTGGCGGGCATGGCGATGTCGTCGTAGGGCGTCATCCAGCTGGGAACATAGGAGGGAACGCCGCGCCGTGACAGACCCGGTGAACATCGCGGGTGCGGGCGAGCGGGCGCGGTTCGCGGCCGTCGTACTGGCCGCGGGCGCAGGACGGCGCTTCGGCGGCGGCAAGCTGCTCGCCGCGTTCGAAGGACGCCCCCTGCTGCACGGCGCGCTCGCGGCGGCGCGGGCCGCGCCGGTGGGAGAGGTCGTGGTCGTGACGGGCGCCGATCGCACGGCGGTCGAAGCGTGTGTCCGGGCGTTCGACCCGGCGATGCGCGTGGTCCATGCCCCCGACCACGCCGAAGGCATGGCGGCGTCGCTGCGCGCGGGCGTGTCCGCGCTGGGGCCTGAGGTGGAGGGCGCCTTCGTCTTCCTGGGAGACATGCCGCGGGCGCCGGTCGCCGTTCTGGAGCCCCTGGCGCGCGCCGTGGCCTCCGGCGCGCCGGCTGCGGCGCCTGAGTTCGCCGGCCGGCGCGGCAATCCCGTCGTGCTCGGCCGCGCGTTGTTCGGAGAGGTTGCGAGACTGACCGGCGACGCTGGCGCCCGTGCGATCCTGGGCGCGCTGGGAGATCGCCTCGCGCGCATACCTGCGCCCGACGACGGGGTGCTGTTCGATGTGGATCGTCCCGAGGACCTGGCCCGAAGACCTGGCCTGAAGGCCTGATCAGACCCGGATATCCAGGCGCGCGCCGCCCGAGGACGGCGCGATCCGCACCTGATCCGCCAGGTTCAGCGTTCTCGCGGCCGCGGCGAGCGTCTGCGCCGCCTGCACCGTCATGGGCAGGGCGAGGGCCGTCCAGAGCCCCTGACCGGAATTTCTCAGCTGTACGCTGACCATAGCGCTGCCTCGATATTCTGACTGCGACAATAAGGCGCAAGCGTTTAACCGGCGGTTAACTCTTATCCTCCTCAGGTTGTGTTTTGTTTCGCTTCTTGCGTGTGTCGGGCTTGCGGGCGGGAGCCCTCCGCGCGATGCTCCGCGCCATGCTGGTGATGCGCCGCCACCTGACCTGCCTGGCCGTGGGGCTCGCGTTCGCCGCCTTCGCCACGGCCGCCGCCGCGCGGGACTATGTGGTGGTCGCTTCGACCTCCTCCGCCATCGCCCGCGGCCAGGGCTTCGAGGCCGGCGCCCGGGTGGCGCTCGCGCCGGGCGACACCCTGACCCTGATGCACGCGTCCGGCGATCTGGTCCGCTTCAAGGGCGCGCCCGGCGGCGTGGTGCTGCCGCGCCGCGCCGCCAGCCAGGGCGAGGCGGATCGGCTGGCGATCCTCAAGGTGATCGTCGCGCCTGCGGCGAAGGCGACCGTGGGCGGCATGCGTGTCGCGCGCACGCGTTCGGGCGTCTGTCCCGACCCAGGTGTGATCCGGACGCTGGACGCGATCGTCCAGGCCCACCAGGGCGGCTGCCGCAACCAGGCGGCCCAGGCGCTGGATGCCTGGATCGAGGCCCGTTCGCCGGCCGAGGGCATGTGACGAGCCATCTTCCTCGTTCCAGCTAAGCTGTTGGAAAAATTATCTTATAGCTCAGTCGAACCCTTCCTTCTCCCAGGCCTTCTTAGAGGCGCGGATCGTTGAACGCTTCGCGCCAGAGCCACCCAAGGCCAAAGCCAAGGAAGGATTGTGTGATGGGCAACCAGAACAACATGGACCAGAACGACCAGACCCGCCGCCCGCAGCAGCAGGACAATCCGGGCCAGCAACAGCAGCCCAACCAGCAGCAGCAGCAGACGGATCGCGAGCGCCAGAACCGCGACCAGGACAACCGGAACCCGGGCTCCCAGCAGGGCCAACAAGGTCAGCAGGGCCAGGAAGGTCGCAACCCGCAGGCCGGGCGCTGAGTTCGCCGTCCGCCCCGCCCGCCGGGCTCGCGCCGGGCGGGGCGGACGCTCGAACAGGATCAGAGACGAAAGCGGCCCCGGCGGCCATCTGAGGCGCCAGGGCCGCAACCCGTCGGCGGCAGGACAGGGGGAGATGCCCGCCGCCAGCGATCAGATCCCATGTGGGATCCCTTCCCCGACAATCAAGACCGCCAGCGGCGCCGCGTCAGCGTAGACCGGCCAGCGCCACCGCCGCCGCCGCCTCCTCGAGGCGCGGGCGTTCCTGGCTCCACACCGCGTCGGCCGCGGCATGGCGCGCGTCCAGTGCGGCGATGTTCTGCGCGAGGGTGACCTGTTCCGCGGTCAGAGCCACGCAGCCTTCGTAGGCCGCCAGTTCGGGCGTGGCCGCGCATTGCGACACCGCAGCCTCGACGGCGGCGGTTTGGGTTGAGGCGGCGCTGGCCGAAGCGGTGCGGGCGGCGGCGAGCGCGGAGCGAGCCGCCTCGGCGTTGCGGCGCGCCGCAGCGATGCGGGGCTCGGCGTTCCCGCCGTCCCGGGCCGCGACCTGGGCGGCGGCGCTCGCCTGCCGGATTTTCTGTTCCTCGCGCGCAACGGCGGCCAGATCCGCCGTCGTCCCCGAGTTGAAGGCCTGCGCCGCCGCCAGGGCGGCGTCTATGGCCTCGGCGCCTGCGGGCTTTGCGGGAGGAGTCCCCGCGCGTTCGGACGCCGCCGCGACGGGGGCAGGGGGTGGCGCAGCCTCGGGCGCGGCGTTCTCTCGCCCCGAGTCTTGCCCCGAATCTTGCCCCGAGTCGCGCCCCGAGCACGATGTCAGGGTCGAGGCGGCGCACAGGACCATCAGCACGCGGGCGGCGGCTCCCGGCGCGCGACCCGGCGGGCGCATCATCGGCCCGAGAACTTCGGCGGCCGCTTCTCCATGAAGGCCTTCATGCCTTCCAGAGCGTCCTCGGTGCGCAGAAGGGGCAGAAGCTGGAGGAAGACGTGATGCACATGCTCGTCGAATCCTTCGGACAGGCCCATGCGCATCATCCGCTTCGAGGCCTGGACGGCCAGAGGCGCATTGGCGGCGATCTCCAGCGCCAGCGCGCGCGCCGCCGCGCCGACCTCGGCGTCGGGTACGGCCTGCGAGGCGAGGCCCAGATCCACGCATTCGGCGGCCGTCAGGGTCCGGCCGGTGAAGATGATCTCCGCCGCCTTCGACCAGCCGATCAGCCGGGGCAGGAACCAGGTGCCGCCGCTTTCGGGCACGATCCCGCGTTTCGTGAAGGCCGCGGCCAGCTTGGCGCTCTGCGCCATGATGCGGATGTCGCAGCCCAGCGCCGTGTCCATCCCGTAGCCGGCCGCCGAACCGTTGAGGGCGCAGATCGTCGGCGTGCCCAGATTGAACAGGACCGTCGGGGGTGTGGCGCGCAGGTCGATGTCGGTCGAGGTCGAGGCGCCTTCCAGCCCGGTGCTGCCCTTGGTGGCGCGGCTGAGATCGAGACCGGCGCAGAAGGCGCGCCCCGTCCCGGTGAGGATGATGCAGCGGACCTCGGGGTCACGATCGGCCTGAAGCAGGCGTTCGGCGAGCAGGCGCAGCATCGGCCCCGAGATGGTGTTCATCCGTTCGGGCCGGTTCAGGGTGATCGTCGCGACGTGTTCGCTCACCTCGTACAGCACCTCTTCGCCGGCCGAGGCTTCGGTCTGCGGGGCGAGGGCGGCGGCGCTGTCGGCCATGGCGGAGTCTCCCTGGAGGCGTGTTCTGGATCGGGCGTGTCTTGGGACGTGTTCTGGAGCCGTCACCCCAAGCTAAGACCCTGCCGCGGCGCAAGGGAACCGGATTCTGCGGGCGTCAGCCCAACGCCACCTTCATGCGGCGCACCTTCACCGAGGCGGCGATGGCGTCGGCGCGGGCCTGGTCGCCGGGCACGACCTCGCTCCAGACCTGGACGTTCCTCGGCCACTTGTCGTCGGTCTCGATGAGCCGGCTGCGGGGCACCGTCGGATCGGGCGCGTCGCCGGCGTAGATGCCTGCATAGACCTGCCCGTCGCAGGCGACATAGAATGTCGCGTAGGTCGTCTGCTGCGCGCCGTCCTGCAGAACGCAGCCCTCCGGCAGGTCGATGCGGAACGCCGCCCGCGCGCTTGAGACTTCCAGAAGGGGCATGGCCTGACTCGCCGAGCCCCAGAGACACGCCAAGGCCGCTGTGGCGGCCCACGCCTTCATCCTTTTCACGTCGCCTCCCAAGGCCCTGTGACGCTTTCGCGTTTGACGGTGTTCCGTCTTGCGGTCGGCGCGCGGTTGGCCCGCGTCGCAGCCGTTGCGTCATTCCAGACTCATCCCGCGCGGCTTCGCAACCCCTCTCGCCCGTCCGGATCGCCGCACCCTCTCGACGCCGCGATTTCAGGCAGGCACGCTAGGAGGCGAGGGGGAAGCCGGTCGTGACGATAGAGGATGAGGCGGCGCAGGCCGCCCGGGCCGATTTGCCTGGGAACGGGACGCCCTCGGATGGTGCGGCCGCGATCGGCGCGCCCTTGATCGGAGCGCCCGTGATCGGTGCGCCTGGCGCGGACACGCGGTTTCCCGCCTATCTGTTCGCCCACGGGGCCTGGTTCCTGGCCTTCGGTCTCCAGATGGTGCTGTTTCCGTACCTTGTGCGGGTGGTGCTCCAGGAGAACGAGATCCGTTTCGGCCTGGCGCAGATGTCGCTCCAGGCGCCGACGACGCTGCTCATCCTGCTCGGGGGGTTCCTGGCCGACCGCGCGGACGCGCGGCGCATCGTCGTGGTCTGCGCCCTGGCCGCCATGGTCACCTTCGCCGTCCTGGGCGGCCTGGTGGCCGGCGGCCGGCTCACCTATGGCCTGGTCATCGTCTACGCGCTGGTGGTGGGCTCGATCAGCGCCTTCTCCAATCCCGCGCGGGACTCGCTGCTCAGCCAGGTGGCGCCCGACCCCGGCAACGTGCAGAAGGCTGTGGCGGCCGCCTCCCTGGCTCAGTTCGCGGCTCAGATCCTCGGCATGGTGGCGGCCATGGTGGCGCCCCTGGTGGGCGTCGCCGCCCTGCTCTTCGGGCAGGCGGGCATGATGGCCGCCGCTTCGCTGGCGGCGCTGAAGATGCGGCCCCGGCCGATGGCGGCGCGGCCGCCGGGGATCGGACACCCGCTGGCCGTCGTCGGCCGGGATATCCGCGAAGGCTTCGCCGCCGTGGTCGCCTCGCCGGTCATCGGGCCCGTGATGCTGTGCAGCGTGGGCATGGGCGTCTGCTTCATGGGGGCCTTCGCCGTGCTGCTACCCCTGATCGTCCAGAGCTACTTCCCCGTCGAGGCCGGCGGGCGGGCCAACGCCGCCATCGCCACCGCGCTCGGGGCCTTCAGTCTCTGCTTCTGGCTGGGCAGCATGATCTCGGCCATGGTGATCATGCGCCGTCCTCCGCAGCGAAAGGGGCGGGCCTACCTTCTCGCCCTGGCGAGTGGGGCGCTGGTGCTGCTGCTCTGCGTGATTCCCATGCCGCTGTGGCTGCTCTGCGGGGCCAATTTCGCCTGGGGCCTGGGCGGGGGCGTCGCCATGACGCTGAGCCGGGGCCTGATACAGGAACATGCGCCGGCCGACCGGCGCGCCCGGGTGCTGTCGATCTTCACGCTGGGGGTCATGGGCGGCGGACCGCTGGGCGCGGTGGCCTATGGCGTTCTGGCGCATCGGATCGGGCCGCACCTGTCGCTTCTGGTCCCGTCGCTGCTGATGCTGGCGATCGTCGGGACCGTGGCGAAGCGCTCGCGGCTGCGCTTTCTCGGGCGCCCCATTTCGTGATCGGACGGACTGGCGTCGACCCTACGGAACGTCGTCGGCGTCTTTGGCGTTCTCCAGGCTCCACCATGGGAAGCGCGGAGGACGCCATGCGTCAGATCACCCTCTGGGCCGGAGCCCTCGCCGTCGGCGCGGCGCTCGGCGGTTGCGCCAGCACGAGCGGCGGATCCCGCTGGGCCGATGCGTGCCAGCGCGACTACGAACGCAACCGCGCGGCGGCCACGGCGGCCGGCGCCGTCATCGGAGGCGCGGCGGGCGCCGCGGTGGCCCGCGACGACGCCCTAGGCGCGGCCGTGGGCGCCGTCGCCGGCGGCGTGATCGCCAACCAGATCGCGCGGCGGGACGATCCGTGCGGCTATGGCTTCAGCGGCTATCCCCACAACGGCCGCTACGGCCGATGGGACGAGCGCCAGGGGTACTGGCGTCGCTGACCGGTCCGCCGGCATGGGCTTGGAGAGGCCCTCATCCCCGGTCTAGGCTGTCCTGAAAGGCGGAACGGCCGAAGACAGGGGAGGGTGGTCCATGCTGGCGGGTCTGTTTCTGGCGGCCGCGCTGATGGCCGAACCGGCGGTCGGCGCCGAGGCGAAGGCGGGCGTGGCTTCGGCGGCCAAGCCCGAAGGGCCCAAGAAGGTCTGCGTGCTCCAGGCCCAAACCGGCTCCCACTTCAAGAAGCGTATCTGCGCCACGCCTGAGGAGTGGGAGGAGCGGCGGCGTCGCGACGCCGAGGAGATGGCGAAGATGAGCGACCGTCAGGGGTTCTGTCGCGGCGACAACTGCTGACCGGCGCTGCAGGCCTGCCGGGGGCCTTGCTCAGCGCCGTTCCAGAGCCAGCCGCAGGCCGAAGGCCAGGAAGACTCCCCCGGTCAGTCGGTCCAGCCATCCCACCACCGCCGGGCGGCGGAGCATGCGCGACAGCGGCTGCGTCGCGGCGATCAGCAGGGTGAACCAGGCCAGTCCCATCAGCCCGTGAAGCCCGGCCAGCAGGAAGACGAACGGGCCGGCCGGTACGCCCTGCGGCAGGAACTGAGGCAGGAACGAGACGTAGAAGACCCCGACCTTCGGGTTCAGCAGATTGGTGAGGAGGCCGCGCCGAAGGCAGGCGAGGTTTCCGTGGGTCGGCGCCGGGCCGCTCGCCGCCGTCTCCGTTTCGAACGCGCGCCTGGGGCGCAGGATCAGGCCCAGCCCCAGCCAGACCAGATAGGCCGCCCCGGCCCATTTCAGCACCGTAAAGGCCAGCGTCGAGGCCGCGAGCAGGACACCCAGCCCCAGAGCCACCGCTGCGCCCCAGGCGAGGCAGCCGATCATCACCCCCAGCCCGGCCAGCGCTGCAGGCCGGGCGCCTTCGACGGCGGCTGTCCGCAGGACCAGGGCCGTGTCCAGCCCCGGGGTCACGGTGAGCAGGGTGGCGGCGGCGGCGAACGCCAGCAACGCCTGGGCGACGGTCATTCCCGCACCACCCGGCCGCCGTCCACCACACGATAGAAACAGGATCGCGCGCCGGTGTGGCAGGCGCCGCCGTCGCCCTGGGGCCGCACCTTGATCCACACGGCGTCCTGGTCGCAGTCGATGCGGACCTCGTCCACCACCTGAACCTGGCCGCTGGTGGCGCCCTTGTGCCAGAGTTCGCCGCGCGAGCGGCTGTAGTAGTGGGCCTCTCCCGTCTTGAGTGTCTTCTCCAACGCCTCGGCGTTCATCCAGGCCAGCATCAGGACCTCGCCGGTGTCGGCGTGGGTCGCGACGGCCGCGATCAGGCCCGCGGCGTCGAAGCGCGGCGTCAGCATCTCACCCTGTTCCAGGGCGTCCTTGGACGGGGCGGTGGGGAAGCTCATCGAAGGCGCATCCTCGGGCTGGCGGATGCGCCCCCTCTATCACCTATTCCGCGGCGATGGAGACCGGGCGCGCGCCGTCCTTGAAATTGATCTCCTGGAGGTAGCGGATGCCCTCCTCGGCGATGTCGTCGCCCACCATCCGGTCGCCCTCGGCCCGCAGCTCGTCCAGATCGACGTACAGGGCGTAGAAGCTGCGCGTCCGCTCGGTGATCAGGCCCGCCTTGAGCAGCGTCTTGATCAGCACGCGGAAGATGTTGGTCTCGTTGGTGATCCGCATGCCTGGATCGCGCGCCTTGCGACGCTCGGCGATGGCCTCGACCACCCGCTGCGGGTCCAGGCCGAAGGGCTCGAACATCTCGGCCATCTGGTTCGGCGCGCCGCGGTCGAAGAACAGCTTCTGCGCGCAGTGGGCGGTCCAATCCTCGACGATCGCACGCTCGGCCTCGCTCAGGTGCGGGATGGTGCGGTCGGCCCAGATCTTCCCGAACTTGTGGTGGAAGGCCTCGTCGGTCATCACGAGCTGGAACAGCTTGCGGGCCAGCGGGTCGCGGCTGTGCCTGAAGCCCTGGGCGAAGGCGCCCATGGCCAGGCCCTCGACCAGCATCTGCATGCCGACGATCTTCTTGTAGACCTCGGGCGCTTCGATGATCTCGACCAGCAGCGCCTTCAGCGCGGCGCTGCATTCCACCGGCCGGCCCCAGCGCGAACGCACATACATCGCGAAGGCGGTGACGTGGCGGGCCTCTTCGCGGGTCTGGTTGGCGGCGTACTCCTGGGCGCCCTGGTCCTTCAGGACGTGGCACAGGCTGGCCGACAGGTTCAGCGCGCCCTGTTCGCCGTGCAGGATCGAGGAGAAGTTGCGGAGCTGCATGTGGTTGATGAACGCCGTGCGCCGCCGGGGGTCGCTCAACGTGTCGCGCACGTAGGGCAGCCGCAGCAGGGGCACCTGATCGTCGGGCATCATCGGTTCGTTCGCCACGTCGAACGGTTCGTCGAAGTCGATGTACTTCTTGTCCAGGATCCCAGAAGTGGTCGTGGGTCGCCGAGATGATCTTGTCGAAGGCGGTCGAGCGGTTGTTGTAGCGGTCGAGCTCCAGCATCGACTCGAAGTCGTCGGGGGCCACCGCCCCGTACATGGCGTCCTTGGTGATGTTGCCGTCGGCCATCGTATCCTCCCGATCCGGCCTCTGCAGGCCCGGCCTGCACCGGCCCGGCCTGCGTCGCCTTGGCCTGTGTCGCCTTGGCCTGTGTCGGCCTGGCTTGCGTCGGTCCGTCTGCTGCGGGCCTGAGCGGCGGCAAGTCTCCTGCGCAAACAGCGGCCCGTCAAATCGCAGAGAATTTCGACTGTATCGAAATCGCTTGCGCGCCGACACGGTTTCGATATATCTGACAATCAGACATATCGAAAGGATATCGAATGCATAGACACAAGCTTTTCCACGACCACCTCGTTCGCCGCGGCCGTCACGGCTGGAGCGGCGGCATGGGGCGGCACGGCGAGCGGCGCGGGCGCTTCGGGCGCTTCTTCGGGCACGGCGACCTGCGCACCGTCATCCTCGCCCTGCTGGAGGCGCAGCCGCGGCATGGATACGAGTTGATCAAGGAGCTGGAGGACCGCACCGGCGGCGCCTACCGTCCCTCGCCGGGCGTGATCTACCCCACCCTGGCGCTGCTGGAAGACGAGGGCCGCGTCCGGCAGGCCGGCGGCGAGACCGGCCGCAAGCTGTACGAGATCAGCGACGAGGGCCGCGCCGAACTGGATGGCGACCGGACCGCCGTGGAGGCGCTCTTCGCGCGCATGGAGGACGCCGGCCGACACGCCGGGCCCGGCCGCCCGCGCGTCGAACGCGCCCTGGCCAATCTCCAGATGGCGCTGAAGGCCCGCATGGCCCGCCCGGTGTCGGCCGAGGAGCTGGACCGGATCGTCGGCATGATCGACGACACCGCGTCGTCCATCGAGCGCACCTGATCTGGCGTCCTCGCTACCGAAGACACCGATTCACGCTCCCGCAGGACGAGACGCCTGCGACGTTCGTAGGCCGGAAACGAAGGAGCCTCCGCTTTCGCGGAGGCTCGAACGTCCGGTCTTGCCGGCGGCCTATTCGGCGGCGATGAGGATCTGCTTGGCCTTGTCGGCGAAGTTGATCTCCTGGAGGTAGCGGATGCCCTCCTCGGCGATGTCGTCGCCCACCATCTTGTCGCCCTCGGACCTCAGTTCGTCGAGGTCGACGTACATGGCGTAGAACGCCTTGGTGCGGTCGGTGATGATCCCGGCGTTCAGCAAAGTCTTCACCAGCACGCGGAAGATGTTGGTCTGCTCCTTCATCCCTTCGCGGCGATCCTCGTCGGTGATGATCTCGGCCAGCTCGGCGATCACGATGTCCGGGTCCAGGCCGAACTCCTCGTAGAGGCTCCGCTGCTGTGAAGGGCCCACCAGGTTGAACAGCAGGGTCTGGAAGCACTGGGCGGCCCAGAGCTCGATGATCTCGTGCTCCTTCTCCGACAGGTGCGGGATGGTGCGGTCGGCCCAGATCTTCCCGAACTTGTGATGGAAGGCCTCGTCGGTCATGACGAGCTGCATCAGCTTCTTGGCCAGCGGGTCGTTGCTGACCTTGAAGAAGGTGGCGAAGGCGCCCATCGCCAGGCCCTCCACCAGCATCTGCATGCCGACGATCTTCTTGTAGACCTCGGGGCTGCCGATGATGTCGATCAGCAGCGCCTTCAGCGTCGGGCCGCATTCCACGGGACGGCCCCAGCGCGCCTTGATGTACTTCGCGAAGGCGGTGACGTGGCGGGCCTCTTCGCGGGTCTGATTGGCGGCGTACTCCTGGGCGCCCTGGTCCTTCAGGACGTGGCACAGGCTGGCCGACAGGTTCAGCGCGCCCTGTTCGCCGTGCAGGATCGAGGAGAAGCTGCGCAGGGCGAAGCCGTTGATGAACCGGATGCGGTCCTTCGGGTCGGACAGGTGGTCGGAGACGTACTTGGTCTGCAACGAGACGACCATGTCCTCGGGGAGGATCGACTGGTTCTCCATGTCGAACGGTTCGTCGAAGTCGATGTACTTCTTGTCCAGGGGATCCCAGAAGTGGTCGTGGGTCGCCGAGATGATCTTGTCGAAGGCGGTCGAGCGGTT
>NZ_MEEX01000018.1 GCF_001724605.1 Phenylobacterium sp. SCN 70-31 | reverse complement strand
CCGCGGAGAGACGCGGAAGGCGAAGCTGCGCTTTCCGCGCCCTTCCGCGTTTTCCGCGGTCCCATGACCGAGCCTCCGCTCCCGCGGAGGCTCAGGACACCCAGGCCCCTTGCGGGCCCCTTCCGTGTTTTCCGTGTCTTCCGTGGTTCCAAACAGACCGAGCCTCCCCCATCCGGCGCGCGCGAAGCGGGACCCGAATGCGGGAAGGTCTCGGCCGGTCGGCGAGCCTAGGCCACGCGAACGCGGGCGGTGCTTTCCGGCAGGTCCTGGCCGAAGGCGCGCTGGAAGAACTCGGCCACCGTGCCGCGCTCCAGTTCGTCGCACTTGTTGAGGAAGGTCATCCGGAACGCCAGGCCGATGTCGCCGCCGAAGATCTCGGCGTTCTGGGCCCAGGTGATGACCGTCCGCGGGCTCATGACCGTCGAGATGTCGCCGTTCATGAAGGCGTTCCGTGTCATGTCGGCGACACGCACCATCGCGTTGATGGTCCGCTTGCCTTCGGGCGTGTCGTAGCCGGTGGCCTTGGCCAGCACGATCTCGGCTTCCACGTCGTGGCTCAGGTAGTTCAGCGTGGTGACGATGGACCAGCGGTCCATCTGCGCCTGATTGATCTGCTGGGTGCCGTGATAGAGGCCGGTGGTGTCGCCCAGGCCGATGGTGTTGGTGGTCGAGAACAGCCGGAAGTACGGATTGGCCCGGATCACCCGGTTCTGGTCCAGCAGCGTCAGCTTGCCCGAGGCCTCCAGCACCCGCTGGATCACGAACATCACGTCGGGGCGGCCGGCGTCGTACTCGTCGAACACCAGGGCGATCGGCCGTTGCAGCGCCCAGGGCAGCATGCCTTCGCGGAACTCGGTGACCTGCTTGCCGTCCTTCAGGACGATGGCGTCCTTGCCGACCAGGTCGATCCGGCTGATGTGGCTGTCCAGGTTCACCCGGATCATCGGCCAGTTCAGCCGCGCGGCCACCTGCTCGATGTGGGTGGACTTGCCGGTGCCGTGATAGCCCTGGACCATCACCCGGCGATCGTAGGCGAAGCCGGCGCAGATCGCCCGCGTGGTCTCGGGGTCGAACTTGTAGGCCGGATCGATGTCGGGCACGTGCGGGTCGCGTTCGCTGAAGGCCGGAACCTTCATGTCGAAATCCACGCCGAAGGTCTCGCGGACGTCGACCTCCCGGTCGGGCGCGAGTGTGATCAGCTTGTCTTCGTCGGTTTCGAAAGCGGCCATGGCCGGGTCCGATTACAGGCTTGCCGTGGCGGACGCAAACGGGTGTTTTATCCAAAAGTGGAGGAGGTCCCGTGATGCTCAAGGAAGCTCCCGCTTCGGATCGTGCGATCCGGGTCCACCCGCGGGAAAGTGGCTTCGGCGCCGAGGTGACCGGAGTCGACCTCTCCCGTCCGCTGCCGCCGGCGGCCCTGGCGGCGATCCGCGACGCCTGGGCGAAGCATGCCGTGCTCTCGTTCCCCGACCAGCCGCTGACGCTCGACGAGCTGGAGGCCTTCACGCTCCAGATGGGGCCGTTCGGCGACGATCCCTTCATCGCGCCCATGCCCGGCCGCCCCAACGTGCTGGAGCTGCGCCGCGAGCCCGACGAGAAGGCGCCCAACTTCGGCGGCGGCTGGCACTCGGACTGGAGCTTCCAGCCCGCGCCGCCCTCGGCCACCATCCTGCGCTCCGAGGTCACGCCGCCCGTCGGCGGCGACACGCTCTTCGTCGACGCGGCCCGCGCCTACGAGGACCTGTCCGACACCATGAAGGCGATGCTGGCGCCCCTGCGGGCGATCCACTCGGCCGGTCGGCCCTATGGCGCAAGCGGCCTCTTCGCCCGCGAGACCGAGAAGCGGACGATGCAGATCATCTCGTCCGCCGAAGCCGACAAGACACATCCGCACCCGCTGGTCCGCACCCATCCTGTGACCGGCCGCAAGGCTCTGTTCGTCAGCCCGACCTATACGGTGGGCGTCGAGGGCCTGACCGACATGGAGGCCGACGCCGTGCTGGGCTTCCTCTACAAGCACCTGCTTCAGGACAGGTACCGGCTCCGCCACACCTGGAAGCCCGGCATGCTGCTCATGTGGGACAACCGCTGCACCATGCACTTCGCCGAGGGCGGCTACGACGGCCATCTGCGGGTCATGCACCGCACGACGGTGGCGGGGGACGTCCCGGTCTGAGGTCCCGGTCTGAGGTCGCGGGACAGGCGCCTCAGTCCGCGTGCTTCGGTTTCAGCGGCAGGAGGCCCGCCAGGCTCAGCACCGCGGCGGCCACCAGGTAGAAGCCCACGGGCGCCAGCCCGCCCCGGTCGGCCAGGAGCTGGGCCGCCATCGGCGCCAGCCCGCCGCCGATGATCCCGCCCACGTTGAACGCGATGGAGGCGCCGGTATAGCGCACCCGCGGCGGGAACAGGCTGGGCAGGAACGCGCCCAGCGGCCCGTAGACGAAACCCATGGCGAACAGCGCCAGCGACAGCCAGGCCCAGATCAGCACCAGCGAGCCGGCGCCCATCATCGTCCCCATCGTTGCGCCCACGGCCAAGGTGGCGAAGCAGCCGGCGATGAGCACCCGCCTTGGGTTGCTCATATCCGACCACCACCCCGCCGCCACGATGCCGGCGGCCAGGAACACGATGGCCCCCAGTTGGACCATCAGGAACGTCTCGCGGCTGTAGCCCAGCGCGGTCGTGCCGTAGCCCAGGGCGAAGGCGGTGGAGAGGTAGAAGATGGCGAAGCACGCCACGACGGCGAAGGTGCCGCAAAGCAGCTCGCCCGGATGACGCCGGATGGCTTCGGCGATCGGCACGTGGCTCGGCTCGGCCTCGGCCGCCGCCTTCCGGAAGGCGGGTGTCTCGCCGATCTTCAGGCGCACCCACAGGCCCAGCCCCACAAGGATCGCGCTGGCCAGGAACGGCAGGCGCCAGCCCCAGTCCTGGAAGTCCTCGGGCGACAGGCCCAGGCCCAAGAGCAGGAACAGGCCGTTGGCGGCGATGAAGCCCACGGGCGCTCCGAGTTGCGGGAACATGCCGAACCGCGCCTTCCAGCCGGGCGGGGCGTTCTCCACCGCCAGCAGCGCCGCGCCGCCCCACTCGCCGCCCAGGCCGAAGCCCTGGCCGAACCGCAACAGGCAGAGCAGGGCCGGCGCCACCCAGCCCACCATCGCGTAGGTGGGCAGGAAGGCGATCAGCAGGGTCGAGACGCCCATCGTCATCAGCGACGCCACCAGCGTCGACTTGCGTCCGATCCGGTCGCCGAAGTGGCCGAAGAACGCCGCGCCCACCGGCCGCGCGAAGAAGGCGACGGCGAACGTCGCATAGCTGCTCATGAGCTGCGCCGTCGGCGACGCCGAGGGGAAGAACAGGGGGCCGAACACCAGGGCCGCCGCGGTCGCGTAGATGTAGAAGTCGTAGAACTCGACCGCCGTCCCCACCAGGCTGGCGGCCAGCACGCGGCGGTTCGAGGCGCTGCCCACGGCGGCGTCGGTGGTTGTCACGGCGCGTCCCCCCAAGATCGCCTCCCGCTTCGCCGAGGCCGGCCTCGCGGTCAAGCGGCCTTGGCGCGTGGCCTGTCCCTGGGTTAGGCCATCCGCATGAGCGCCGAGATCGATCCGTTCCACGCCATCTCCGTCAGCGGCCTGGCCCACCGGCTGAAGGCCGAGGGGCGCAGCGTGATCCACATGGAGTTCGGCCAGCCCTCGACCGGCGCCCCCGCCGCCGCGCTGGCGGCCGCGCATCGGGTGCTGGACACCGACGGCATGGGCTACTGGGAGAGCGCGCCGCTGAAGGCCCGCATCGGCCGCCACTACGCCGAGACCTATGGTGTGACGGTGGAGCCGTCGCGGATCACGCTCACGTGCGGCGCGTCTCCTGCGCTGGTGCTGGCGCTGTCGTCCACCTCCGCGCCGGGCGATGTGATCGCCATGGCCCGGCCGGGCTACGTCGCCTACCGCAACACGGTGAAGGCGTTGAACCTGACGGCGCTGGAGATCCCCTGCGGCCCGGAGGAACGGTTCCAGCTCTCGGCGGCGACGCTGGCGGCGCTCGACCCCGCGCCGGCGGGCGTCATCCTGGCCAGCCCGGCCAACCCCACCGGCACGATCATCCCCGCCGCAGAGCTGGAGGCCATCGCGCGGGTCTGCCGCGAGCGGGGTATCCGCATCGTCTCCGACGAGATCTACCACGGCCTGAGCTACGGCGAGCCGACCCGCTCGATGCTGGAGTTCGAACCGGACGCCATCGTCGTGAACAGCTTCTCCAAGTACTTCAGCATGGCCGGCTGGCGGCTGGGCTGGCTGATCGTGCCGAAGGCGCAGGCGTCGCGGGCGGTGGCCTACATGGGCGCCCTGTTCCTCACGGCGCCGTCGCTGGCCCAGCACGCGGCCCTGGCGGCGATGGACTGCCGCGACGAGCTGGAGAGCCATGTCGCCACCTATCGAAGGAACCGTGAGCTGCTGCTGGCGGCGCTGCCGGCGCTGGGCCTGAAGTCCATCGCCCCGCCGGACGGCGCCTTCTACATCTGGGCCGACGTCGGCGGCCTGACCGATGACAGCCTGGCCTTCTGCAAGCGGCTGCTGGAGGATACCGGCGTCGCCACGGCGCCCGGGATCGACTTCGATCCGGTCGAGGGCCGCCGCTTCATCCGCCTGAGCTTCGCCGTCTCCACGCCCGAGATCGAAGAGGCCATCCGCCGGCTGACGCCCTGGTTCCAGGCGGCGTGGGCGACGGCGGCCTGAGGACGCGCGTGCGGCTCTACCTGGCGTCCTGGCGGACGGGCGACAGCTTCGCGGAGCTGGTCCGCATGGCGGGGCCCGGCGGGCGCGTGGGCGTGATCGCCAACGCCGTCGACTTCATTCCGCCCGCCGAGCGCGAAGCCTACCGCCGCCGGGTCCACGATCCGGTCGCGGAGTTCGAGGCCCACGGACTTGCGGCCTACGACCTGGATCTCCGGACCTACTTCCGCCGGCCCGAGGCGCTGCTGGCCGAGCTGGAGCGCACGACCCTGACATGGGCCACGGGCGGCAACGCCTTCCTGCTGCGCCGGGCGATGCGGCAGAGCGGCTTCGACGCCCTGGCGCCGGGCCTCGTCTGGGCCGGGCGGCTCGCCTACGGCGGCTGGAGCGCGGGCGCGTGCGTGGCCGGTCCGACCCTGCGCGGCCTGGACCTGATGGACGACCCCGCCGTCCTGGCCGAGGGCTATGCGCCCGAACCCGTCTGGGAGGGGCTGGGCCTGATCGACGGCGCCGTGGTGCCTCACTGGCGCTCGGACCATCCCGAGGCCGAGGCCGCCGAGGCCGCGGCCGTCTGGATGGCGGCCAACCGCATCCCGCACCGGACGCTTCGCGACGGCGACGTCCTGGTCCAGAATGGCGAGACGCTTGAGCTGCACGCCGGCCGGCCCTGACGGCGGAAGGATGGAGGATGGCGGATGACGGGAACGTCTCGCAGGATCGCCGATGTGGATGTCCTGGTCTGCGACCCCGACGGTCCGGCGCTGGACGGCGAGCGGTCGGCGGTGGACCTCGTGGGCGAGGCGCTGGGCGCCGGCGCCTCTCTGGTGGCGATCCCGGTCTCGCGCCTGTCCCCCAACTTCCTCACGCTCAGCAACCGCAAGGCGGGCGAGGCGATCCAGAAGTTCGTCAACTATGGCCTGAAGGTCGCCTTCGTGGGCGACGTCTCGGGAGCGGTGTCGGCGAGCGACGCCCTGCGCGACTTCGTGCGCGAGTCCAACCGCGGCCGGCACGTCTGGTTCGTGGAGGACATGGCCGCACTGGAGGCCAGGATCGCCGGCGCCGTTTGACGCGGGGGTTGACCTCTCCCGCCGCGCTGTCGTCTCTCGCGGGCTCAGTCAGGGAGTGCGCATATGCAGAAGCGTCGGATCGGTCCGTTCGAGGTGTCGGCCATCGGCCTGGGCTGCATGAGCCTGAGCCACGCCTATGGATCGCCGCCGCCGCGGAAACAGGCGGAAGAGGTGCTGCTGGGCGCGCTGGACGCGGGCTACACGTTCTTCGACACCGCCGCCGTCTACGGCCTGGGCCACAACGAGACCCTGGTGGGCGAGGTGCTGGGGCCGCACCGCGACAAGTTCGTGCTGGCGTCCAAGTGCGGCCTGACCGACGCGACGGGGACCCAGCGGGGCGTCAACGGCCGGCCCGAGACGATCAAGGCCGTCTGCGACGTCAGCCTGAAGCGGCTGAACGTGGACGTGATCGACCTCTACTACCTCCACCGCCTGGACCGCAGCGTGCCCATCGAGGACAGCGTGGGCGCCCTGGCCGACCTGGTGAAGGCGGGCAAGATCCGCACCATCGGCCTCTCCGAGATCTCGGCCGACACCCTGCGCCGCGCGCATGCGGTGCATCCGATCGCGGCGCTTCAGACCGAGTATTCGCCTTGGACCCGCAATCCCGAGATCGCGGTCCTCGAGGCGTGCCGCGAACTGGGCGTGGCGTTCGTGGCCTTCTCGCCCGTGGCGCGCGGCTTCCTCGCCGGCGGCGCGCACGACCCGGCCCGGCTGGAGGCGGGCGATATCCGCCTGGCCATGCCCCGGTTCCAGGGCGAGGCGCTGGCCGCCAACCTGCGCCTCTACGATGCCTTCGCCGCCATCGCCCGTGACGCCGGCTGCACGACGGCCCAGCTCTGCCTTGCCTGGCTGCTGGCCAAGGGCGACGACATCGTCCCCATCCCCGGCACCACCAGCCCCGACCACATGCGCGAGGACGCCGCCGCCGCCGGCCTGACGCTGTCGCCCGAGATCATCGCCCGCGTGGACGCCACGGTGAACGGCGACACCGTCACGGGCTCGCGCTACTCGCCGCAGCTCCAGGCCTCGGTGGACACCGAGCGGATGCCGGGGGAGTAGGCGTCAGCCCGTCGGCGGAACGCGGTCGCGGATGCGGCCGAAGCCCTCCCGGATGGCGGCGAAGCGGGCCTCGACGATCGGCTCGAACTCGGCGTCGGTGAAGATGTAGGGCCAGTCGCCCTCGATGCCTTCGCGCACCAGCTCGCCGACGTACCTCGGGTCGATGCCGGTATCGACGCGGGTGCGGAGGTTCTCGATCCAGGCCAGCCGCTCGCCCGCCGGGGCGGCGGCCGGCTGGTCGTCGGCGAAGCGGTCGGGACGGTTGCGGCCCGAGTCGACGATGCGGGTGCGGATGAAGCCCGGGCAGAGCACCGAGACGCCGATGCCGCGCGGCGCCAGTTCGACCCTCAGACCCTCGGACAGGGCGACGACGCCGTACTTGGTGACGTTGTAGGCGTTGCCCGATCCCGACAGCAGGCCCGCGACCGAGGCGGTGTTGACGATTTGGCCGCCCTGGCCGTGTCGTTCGATCAGAGGGCCGAAGACCTCGACGCCCCAGATGACGCCCATCAGGTTGACGCCGATGGTCCAGTCCCAGCTCGCGTCGGTCCAGGCGCCGTAGGCGCCGCCCCCGCCCACGCCGGCGTTGTTCACCAGGATGTGGACGTCGCCATAGGCGTCGAGCGTCGCCTCGGCCGCCTCACGCAACTGGTCCTTCAGCGACACGTCGGCCACGACGCCGGCGACATCGGCGTTGGTGGCGCGCAGGCCCGCGACCGCCTCGTCGAGCGCGGCCTGCTCGATGTCGCAGAGCATCACCTTGACCCCGGCCTGGGCCAGGGCGGTGGCGATCCCCAGCCCGATGCCGGACGCGCCGCCGGTCACGAACGCGGTCTTGCCCGCCAGGTCCTTCATGCGTCGTCCCCCTCAGATGCGCCGTTCCAGCCCGGCCCAGAAGGGCTCGCGCAGTTTCCGTTTGAAGATCTTCCCCGAGTCCTCGCGCGGCAGGTCCGCGGCCAGCTCCACACGCCGGGGGACCTTGAAGCCCGAAACGTGCTGGCGGAGGTAGGCCTTCACGCCGGCCTCGGTGAGGTCGGCGTCCGGGCTGGGCTGGACCACCGCGCAGATGGCCTCGCCGAACTCCTCGTCCGGGATGCCGAAGACCGCGCAGTCGGCCACGCCGGGCATCTTCAGCAACTCGGCCTCGATTTCGGCCGGGTAGATGTTCACCCCGCCCGAGATGATCATGTCCTTGGCGCGGTCGCAGAGATAGAGGAAGCCGTCCCGGTCGAAGTAGCCGACGTCGCCGGGCGCGATCAGCCCGGCCTTCTCGCTGTCGCGCCGCTTCTGGTCGTCGCCGTGATAGGTGAAGTCCGAGATGCCGCGGATGCGGGCCACCACCTCGCCGATCTCGCCGGGGGGCAGGGTGTTCCCGTCGGCGTCGATGACCCGGACGTCGGCCTCGGGCCATGGCCGGCCCACCGTGCCGGGATGGGTGAGCCAGTCCTCTGAGGTGCAGAAGGTGACGGCCGAGACTTCGGTCGAGCCGTAGTATTCGTTGATGACCGGTCCCCACCACGCGATCATCGCCCGCTTGATCGGCGGCGGGCAGGGCGCCGCGGCGTGGACCACGAACCGGAGGGACGACAGGTCGTACCTGGCCTTCACCTCGTCGGGCAGCTTGAGCAGCCGGTGGAACATGATCGGCACCATGTGCAGGTGCGTGACCCGATGCTTCTCGATGAGCTGCAACAGCTCCTCGGGGTCGAACCGTGGCTCCAGGATCACCGTGGCGCCCAGGCGCGCGCTGGCCAGGCCGTAGGCGTTGGGGGCCGAGTGGTACATGGGGCCGGTGACCACGGTGACGATGTCCTGCGGATCGCCGTGGCCGACGAAGCCGAAGGCGCGGCCGATCACGGCGCCGGTGAGCGCCGCCTGTTCCGGCGTGGGCGGCGCGCGGCGTACGCCCTTGGGACGGCCGGTGGTGCCCGAGGTGTAGATGATGGTCCCTGGCGCCTCGGCGCCCGAGGGCGCGAGCGGCGCGAAGCCTTCGAGCCAGGCCGACCAGTCGATGAACCCTTCCGGGACCGCGGCGGGATCGACGCCATAGGCCTCGGCGATCTCGGGCGGCGTGGCCACGACCAGCACGGGGACGCCCGGCGGCAGGGCCTCGCGGATCGGATCGATCAGGTCGGCGTGGATGACGATGGCCTTGGCGCCCGAGTTCTCGAACAGATAGGCCGCCTCGTCGGGCGTGTAGTGCCAGTTGACCGGCGTGGGGTAGGCGCCCAGCAGGCCCGCCGCGCCGCTGGCCTCGAAGAAGGCCAGATCGTTGCGCAGGTAGAGGGCGACCAGATCGCCCTGGCCGAGGCCCAGGCTGGCCAGGCCCGACGCCGCCCGCGCCGAGCGGTCGGCCAGCGCCTTGGCCGACAGGGTGCGCGATCCGCTGATCAGTCCGCCCATGACGGCCCCCTAACGCGCCGGCTTGGGGAAGGTGGGCAGGCCGGCGAAGTCCTCGGGCGTGTGCTGGAGGATCAGTCGGGCCTTCTCGGCCTTGGCCAGCGTCTCCACGGCGTCCATCGTCTGGAGGGTCTGGGCCTTGTCGAAGTTGAATCGCGGCACGCGCCGGTTCGGCCGGCTGGCGGCGATGTGCCAGAGGTCGCCGGTGAGGATCAGCGGTCCGGTCTCCTGCAGCCGGACCAGCAGCACGGTGTGGCCCGGCGTATGGCCGGGCGCCTTGTGGATCACCACCTTGCCGTCGCCGAAGACGTCGAGGGTCGGCTGTTCGACGAGGCGGGTCTTCGCCGTCTCCAGCGCCGCGTAGGCGGCGAAGTTGGGGCTTTTGCGCGCGGTGTCGCTGAAGGCGGTCTCGCGCTCCCTGGGGTCCACGATCCAGGTCGAGCCGGCGAAGAGGCCCGCATTTCCGATGTGGTCGAAATGGCTGTGCGACAACGAGACATACGCGATGTCGGCCGGCTTCAGGCCGAGGTCGCCGAGCTGTTCGGCCAGCGAGCGCGCCGGCGTGCCGGGCGGCGGCGGCTTGCCGGCGGCCGGCGGGGGCAGGCCGGTGTCCCACACCAGATCGCCCCTGGGATGGCGGATCAGATAGCAGGGAACCACCATCTCGGCGGCCACGCCCTTGTACGCCCCGTCGTCGGCGAACATGTCGGCGTTGGTCAGGCTGATCCGGCCGCAGTCCATCGTATAGAGCTCCACGGTCCTGGGCGCTGCGGGCGCCGCCTCCGCGGGTGTCGTTCCCAGGCCGCCCAGCCATGCGGCGGCCGCGGCGGCGGCCAGCATCCGGTACATCGGCGTTTCCTCGTCCTGTCGTTGGCGCCAGCCTGACGCCGGGGAGGCTGCGGAGACAAGCCCGCAGATCGACAGTCGTCGAGAAAGACGGCGTAGCTTGGGCGCGGCCGATGGCGCCGAGAATGACATGTCCTGAGCCCCAATGGCCCGAGAGACGCGGCAATTTGCAGTTGAAGGCCGTATCGCCGCGGCCTTGATGCAATCTGGAGATGTGATGCGTCCAGATGTCGCGGCATGGACGAAGGTTGCGGCAAGCGGGGATTAACCGTCTTCGCTCCTGCTTAAGCTTTCTTGCAAGAGGGGGATCCCCGTGAGCGACACCTACGCCGTCAGTGAGCGTCTCGAGTTCATCGGACTGGACCGCAAGGCGCGCGACACGCTGCGGTCGCTCCGTCCGTTTCTCGCCGCCGAGGTCCAGCCGGCGCTCAGCGTGTTCTATGCCCGGCTCCGGGAGACGCCGCAGGTGCGCGCGTTCTTCAAGGACGAGAGCCACATCACCGCCGCGGCGGGAAGCCAGGGTCGCCACTGGGGCGTCATCGCCGAGGCCAAGTACGACGAGGACTATGTCCGGGGCGTGCGCACCATCGGACAGACGCATGCCCGGATCGGCCTGGAGCCCCGGTGGTACATCGCCGGCTACGCCCTGATCACCGACGCCCTGTTGCGCCGGGTGGTGGAGACCCGTTGGCCCAAGGGCTTCGGCGGTCGCGCCAAGGGCGCCGACGAGACGGCCGACGCCATCGGCGCGCTGGTCAAGGCCATGATGCTCGACATGGATTTCGCGCTCTCCATCTATCTCGAGACGCTGGAGACGCAGCGCCAGTCGCTGGAGGCCGCGCGCAAGGAGACCGAGCACAACCAGGCCACCGCCATGGAGGCCATCGGCGCGGCTCTGTCCCGCCTTTCCCAGGGCGACCTGCGGGCGCGGGTGGACGCGGCCCTGGCCCCGGAGTTCGACGCCCTGAAGTCGGACTTCAACGCCGCGATCGCCAACCTGGAGCAGGCGGTGAGCGCCGCCTCGGGCGCGGCCCGGGTGGTGGGCGAGGGCGTCGAGCAGATCGGCGCGGCCGCCTCGAACCTTTCGCGCCGCACCGAGCAGCAGGCGGCGAACCTGGAAGAAACCGCCGCCGCTCTGGAGCAGATCACCGCCACCGTGCGGCGTAGCTCGGAGGGGGCGCAAAACGCCAGCCGGGCGATGGCCGAGGCGCGGGCCGAGGCCGAGCGTTCGGGCGTGGTCGTGGAGCAGGCGATCGGTGCGATGGACCAGATCGACAATTCGTCCAGCCAGATCAGCCGGATCATCGGGGTGATCGACGAGATCGCGTTCCAGACCAATCTGCTGGCGCTGAACGCCGGCGTGGAGGCGGCTCGCGCCGGCGAGGCGGGCAAAGGCTTCGCCGTCGTCGCCTCCGAGGTGCGCGCCCTGGCGCAGCGTTCGGCCGAAGCCGCCAAGGAGATCAAGACCCTGATCTCGGCCTCCGGCGCCCAGGTGAAGACCGGCGTGGCCCTGGTGGGGCAGACCGGCGAGGCGCTGACCGCCATCGCCGAACGCGTGACGACCATCGACGCGCTGGTGGCCGAGATCGCGGCCTCGGCGATGGAACAGAACCGTGCGCTCAGCGAGGTGAACATCGCGGTCAATCAGCTCGATCAACTCACCCAGCAGAACGCCGCGATGGTCGAGGAGACGACCGCCGCCACCCATTCGCTGAACGCCCAGAGCGTGGACCTGTCGCGCCTGATGGGCGGCTTCACGGTCGCCGGCGAGGCCACCCCGGCCGCAGGGTCTCGCCGGGCGGCCTGACGGCCGGGCCGGCGTCAGACCCGGCTCACCGGCAGTCGCAGGAAGACGTGTCCGCCGGGCGACGCCGGCGGCAGCGCGCCGGCGCGGATGTTCACCTGAAGCGACGGCAGGATCAGGGTGGGCGGCGCCAGCGTCGCGTCGCGCGCCCGGCGCATGGCCACGAAGTCGGCTTCGGCCACCCCGTCGTGGACGTGGATGTTACCGGCCCGCTGTTCGGCCACAGTGGTCTCCCACCGGATATGGTCGCGGCCGGGCGGCAGGTAGTCGTGGCCCACGAAGATGCGGGTCTCGGGCGGCAGGGCCAGGATCTTGCGGGTCGAGCGGTACAGCGTCGCGGCGTCGCCGCCCGGGAAGTCGGCGCGCGCCGTCCCGTAGTCGGGCATGAACAGGGTGTCGCCGACGAAGGCCGCGTCGCCGATGCGGTAGGTGACGCAGGCCGGCGTATGGCCGGGCGTGTGCAGCACCGAAATCTCCAGGTCGCCCAGCGGCAGGGTCTGGCCCTCGTCGATCAGCCGGTCGAAGGCCCGGCCGTCGTCGGCGACGTCGTCGGCCTCGAAGGTGGGGATGAACTGCTTCTGGACCTCGACGATGCGCGCCCCGATGACGACCTCGGCGCCGGTGCTTCTGCGGATGTAGTCGGCCGCCGACAGGTGGTCGGCGTGGGCGTGGGTCTCCAGCACGTACTTCAGGTTCAGGCCCCGGTCGCGGACGGCGGCCAGGACGGCGTCGGCCGAGCGCGTGGAAAGCCTCGCGCCCCTGGGTTCGAAATCCAGGACGGGATCGACGATGGCGGCCGCCTTCGTCGCCGGGTCGCTGACCAGATAGGTCGCCGTCGAGGTGGCGGGATCGAAAAACGCTTGAACGTCGGGTTGCATGGTCGGAGCCTCCCTGGCCTCAAACATACATATGAGCACTTGCTAATTTAGCAATAGCTAATATATAGGCCTCATGTTCGATCTCGCGAACTTCGACATCTCGCGCTTCGAGGCGAGCGCCGCGGAAGCCGCCCGGCTCCTGCGCGCGCTCTCCAACGAGCGGCGCCTGATGATCCTGTGCCAGCTTGCGGACGGCGAACGGGCGGTGGGGGAGCTTCAGCCCCTGGTCGGCCTGTCGCAGTCGGCCCTGTCGCAGCACCTCGCGGTGCTGCGGGAAGAGGGCATCGTGGCCACGCGCCGCGAAGGCCAGAGCGTGCGCTACCGGATCTCGGACCCCGCCGCCGTGCGCGTGGTGACGACGCTCGCCGAGATCTTCTGTCCCCCCGACATGAGGTCGCCCCATGAACCCTCTTCCGAACGCTCCTCTGATCCCCCTGCCGCCGGATGAGGTCGGCCGCCGACTGGCCGGGCGCGGCGCCGTCCTGGTGGATATCCGCGAAGCCGACGAGTTCGCCCGACGCCACGTGAAGGGCGCCCTGTCGCGGCCGTTGTCCGACTTCGAGACGGCGCGGCTGAGGATCGATCCCGGCCGGGACGTGATCTTCACCTGCCGCACCGGGATGCGGACCGGCGCCAACTGCCAGCGGCTGGCCGAGGCCGTCGGCGGCCCGGCCTATGTGCTGGAGGGTGGCGTCGACGCCTGGGCGGCCGCCGGATTGCCCGTAGCCGAGGATCGCAAGGCGCCGCTGGAGATCATGCGCCAGGTGCAGATCGCGGCGGGCGCGCTGGTGCTGGCCGGAGTCGGCCTGGGGGGCGCGGTCCATCCGGCCTTCCTGGCCATCCCGGCCTTCGTGGGCGCCGGCCTGACGTTCGCGGGCGTCACGGGCTTCTGCGGCCTGGCCCGCCTGTTGGCCGCGATGCCGTGGAACCGTCCCCGGACCGCGCCGTCGGATCTCGGGGCGGCCTGACCGTGGACGTCTCCTGGGCGCTGGGCGCCGCCCTCGCCAGCGGCGCTCTGGTGGGCCTGCTGCTGGGCGTGTTCGGCGGCGGCGGCTCGGTCCTGGCCACCCCGCTACTGATCTACGCCGTCGGCGTGCGTGACCCGCACGTGGCCATCGGCACCTCGGCGTCGGCCGTAGCGGTGAACGCGCTCGCCGGCCTGGCCGTGCAGGCGCGGGCCGGCCGTGTGAAATGGCCCTGCGCCCTGGTGTTCGCCGCTGCGGGCCTGGCCGGGTCGCTCACGGGCGCGCACCTCGCCAAGCAGGTGGACGGCCAGGCGCTGCTGGCCGGCTTCGCGGGAGTCATGGCGCTGGTCGGCGGCTCGATGCTGCTGCCCCGCCGAAATGTCGGCGACCCGTCCGTGCGTCTCGACGCCGGCCGCGTGCTGAAGCTGGCTCCCATCGGGCTCGGAACGGGGCTGGCGGCCGGCTTCTTCGGCATCGGCGGCGGCTTCCTGATCGCGCCGGGCCTGATGGCCGCCACCGGCATGACCCTGGCCCACGCCGCCGCCTCGTCGCTGGTGTCGGTGGCGCTGTTCGGCGCGGCGACCAGTGTCAGCTATGCGGCCTCCGGCCTGGTGGACTGGCCGGTCTTCGGCGCCCTGGTGGGCGGCGGGGCGGTGGGCGTCCTGGCCTCGGGACCCGTCGCGGGGGCGCTGTCGGCGCGTGCGGCGCTGGCGCAGAGACTGTTCGCGCTGATGGTGATCGCCGTCGCCGCCTATGTGGCCTTCCGGGCGTTCACCTAGGCCATCCCGGCCTTGCGCAGCGCCTGATAGGACTTGATGACCCGCTGGAGCCGGTTCTCGCCCGAGCGGTCGCCGTTGTTGGCGTCGGGGTGCAGGCGGCGGACCAGTTCGGTGTAGCGGGCGCGGATCTTCGAGGCGTCGGCGTCCTCATCGAGATCGAGGTCGGCCAGGGCGTTGCGTTCGATCTTGCCCAGACGCCGGCTGGGCGTCTCGACCTTCGCCTGAGTTCCGCCCCCGCCGAACAGGTTGAAGGGATCGTGACCTGGGCCGGGACCCTGCTTCGCGCCGAACTTGGCGGCGAAGGCGGCGGCCTCGCGACTCATGCGGCCGGCCTTCATCTCCCAGGTGGGGCGGCCGCCGGTCATCATCTCCTCCTGCTGGCGGCGACGGACCTCGCCCTCGGCCATGCCGGCGAAGAAGTTCCAGTTGCGGTTGTATTCGGCGGCATGCGGCTGACAGAACCAGTAGTGCTCGTTCAGCATGTCGCGGCTCTTGGGCGCGCGTGCGGTGGCGGCCTGGCGGCAGCCGGGGTGGTCGCACCGCCGTTCGCCGGGCTTCAGGGCGTGAACGTCCTCGGCCGTCTCGTCCTTCTCGGACGGCGGTCGCACGCGGATATCCACGAACTTTGGCCTGTATTGAAACGCGCCGGGCATGAGCCGAGTATGGTGGGGAGAAAGTTCCGTACAAGAATTGAAGATAGAGCCGATGGGCGCCATATTTGATGCCATTCAAGACAAGCTCACCGCGGCCTTCCGGCCCACGCGGCTGGAGATCGTGGACGACTCGGACCGGCATGCGGGTCACGCTGGCGCCCGCGAGGGCGGCGAGAGCCACTTCAACGTGACCATCGAAGCCCCGGCGTTCTCGGGGACGCCCAGGGTGGCGCGCCAGCGGATGGTGTATCGCGCGCTGGCCGAGGAACTGGCCGGGCCTGTCCACGCGTTGTCCGTGAAGGCCCTCGCGCCGGGCGAGACCTGAGGATCGAAGATACGAAACGACCGCCCGCCAAAAAAGGGCGGCGCTCTAGCGGGAGGGACGGGTTGAGGATCAACATCACCGCCAATGGCGAGGCGCGGTCCCTGGACCTCGACCCGCGCACGACACTGCTCGACGCCTTGCGCGAGCACCTGAAGCTGACCGGCTCGAAGAAGGGCTGCGACCACGGCCAGTGCGGCGCCTGCACGGTGCTCGCGAACGGAACGCGCATCAACGCCTGCCTGTCGCTGGCGGTCATGCACGACGGCGACGAGGTGACGACCATCGAGGGTCTGGGGTCGCCCGAGACGCTCCACCCGATGCAGCAGGCGTTCCTGACGCACGACGCGTTCCAGTGCGGCTACTGCACGCCGGGGCAGATCTGCTCGGCGGTGGCGATGCTGGCCGAATTCGAGGCGGGCGCGCCCAGCCCCGAGACGCCGCGCGGCGCCGCCCCGACCCTGTCCGACGCCGAGATCCGAGAGCGGATGAGCGGGAACATCTGCCGCTGCTCGGCCTATCCGCAGATCGTGGCGGCGATCCGCGACGCGGCGGAGGGGCGCGCATGAGGCCCTTCACCTATGAGCGCGCCGCCTCGGCCGCGGCGGCGGTGGAGGCGGCCCAGGCGCCGGGCGCGCGCTTCATCGCCGGCGGCACCAACCTGCTGGACCTGATGAAGCTGGACATCGAGGCTCCGGCGCACCTGATCGACGTGGGCCGCCTGCCGATGGCGGGGATCGAGGCGACGGACGAGGGCGGCCTGCGTATCGGGGCGATGGCGACCAACACGGCGGTGGCGTCCGATCCGTTGGTGCGGGCGCGCTTTCCGATGCTGTCCGAGGCGATCGTGGCGGGGGGCTCGCCCCAGCTCCGCAATAAGGCCCGCGTCGGCGGCAACCTGCTGCAGCGGACGCGCTGCGCCTACTTCTACGACCCCACGAAACCCTGCAACAAGCGCCAGCCCGGCTCGGGTTGCGGGGCGCTGGAGGGGCTGAACCGCAACGCCGCCATCTTCGGCGCCAGCCCGTCGTGCGTGGCGACCCATCCCTCGGACATGGCCGTGGCCCTGACGGCGCTGGACGCCCGGGTGGAGACCCTGACGGCCGGCGGCGGGGCGCGCTCGATCCCCGTGGCCGACCTGCACCGTGCGCCGGGCGACACGCCGCATCTGGAGACGGCGCTGGACGACGGCGAGCTGATCACCGCGGTGGTCGTGCCGCCCGCGCCAACGGGCGGACAGGCCTATCGCAAGGTCCGGGACCGGGCGTCGTACGCCGGCGGCCTGGCCAGCGTGGCGGTCGCCGGCGGCCGGCTGGCACTGGGCATGGTGGCGCTGAAGCCCTGGCGGGCCACGGCGGCCGAGGCGGCGCTGGTCGACGGCGCCGACCCGGCCGAGGCCATCGGCCGCGAACTGGCGGGCGCCAGCCCGCTGGGCCGCAACGACTTCAAGGTCCCGCTGGTGGCGCGTCTGGCCGTCGCCACGATGGCCGAGGCGCGCGCCGCCGCGAACGGGGGAGGGCAGGGATGAGCTCGGTCAGCGACTGGGAGGCCCCCAATCCGGTCAAGGACAACCGCGGCGGCCTGATCGGCAAGGGCGTGGATCGGTACGAAGGCCCGCTGAAGGTCACGGGCACGGCGCCCTACGCCTACGAGGTCCAGCCCCCGTCTCCGCCGGCCTACGGCGTCATGGTGGGCGCGGCCATCGCGCGGGGCCGGATCACCGCCGTCGACATCGCCGCGGCCGAGGCCTCGCCCGGCGTGCTGCTGGCCTGGACGCACATGAACGCTCCGGCGCAGCCGCCGCGCGGCACCAAGGGGCATCCACGAAGCACCCAGGGATCGAAGCCGGCGCTGGAGAGCGACCGGGTCGCCTATTTCGGCCAGCCCGTGGCCTTCGTGGTGGCCGACACCCTGGAGAACGCTGTCGCCGCCTCGCATCTGATCCGGCTGAGCTATGCGGCCGAAGGGCATGACGTGGCGTTCCACGAACGCCTGGACGCCGCCGGCCAGCCCCCGGGCGAGCAGGACGTGGAGATCGGGGACTTCGACGCGGGGTTCGCCGCCTCCGAGGTCCGGCTGGACGAGACCTGGACCACGCCGCTTCAGAACCACTGCCAGATGGAGCCCTGCGCCTCGCTGGCCTGGTGGGAGGGGCCGGACCGCTGCGTGGCCCACACCTCGGTCCAGATGGTGAAGCCCGCTCAGCACGGCCTGGCCGAGACGCTGGGGATCGGGCGCGACGATGTCCATCTGCTGACGCGCTACATCGGCGGCGGTTTCGGCGGGAAGGGCCAGACCTACGACGACCTGACCTTGGCGGCGCTGGCGGCCCGCGCCCTGGGCCGTCCGGTCAAGGTGGCCTTCACCCGCCAGCAGATGATGCACGGCACGATCCACCGGCCTGCGACGGTCCAGCGGGTGCGGCTGGGCGCCGGGCGCGATGGGCGGCTGAACGCCATGTCGATGATGACCTGGACCCACTGTCATCGCGACGGCGCCTTCACCGAGCACGCGTCGAACTTCGCGCGCAGTCTCTATGCGGCGCCCAACCGTCTCACGGGCCACCGGCTGGTGAAACTGGACCTGCCGCACGCCGGGGCCATGCGCGCGCCGGGCGAGGCCTCGGGCACGCTCAGCCTGGAATGCGCCATGGACGAGCTGGCCGAGCAGCTCGGCCTGGACCCCGTCGAGCTGCGCATCCGCAACGAGCCCGAGGTCGATCCCGAGAACGGACGGCCGTTCTCGCAGCGCCAGCTTGTGCGCTGCCTGCGCGAGGGAGCCCAGCTCTTCGGCTGGGACCGGCGGCTGCCGACGCCCGGCCAGGTGCGCGATGGCCGCTGGCTGGTGGGCCTGGGCATGGCGGCCGCCATCCGCGGCAACTTCCTGCTGCCGGCCAAGTGCAGCTTCTCGGTCGACGCCGACGGCGTGATCACCGTGCGCCAGGGCATGACCGACATCGGGACCGGCACCTACACGGTCCTGGCCCAGATCGCGGCCGAGACCCTGGGCGTGCCGCTGGGCCAGGTGAAGGTCGAGATCGGCGATTCCGAGCTGCCGCCGGCGCCCGGATCGGGCGGCCAGTTCGGCGCGGCGACCGCCGGTTCGGCCGCGCTGATGGCGGGCATGAACCTGCGCCGGGCGATCGCCGACCTGGCCACGGGCGATCCCGGATCGCCTCTGCACGCCGGCGATCCGGGTGACGTCACCTTCCAGGATGGCGTGGTCGCCATCGAGAACCGCTCCGAGACCCTGTCGGATCTGATCCGCCGCGCGGCGCCCGAGGGGCTCACGGTCGAGGGCGAGATCCGGCCGGCGCAGGACGCGCAGAAGTGGAGCCAGCAGACCTACGGCGCCCATTACTGCGAGGTGGGCGTGGACCCGGTGACGGGCGAAGTGCGCGTGCGCCGGATGCTGGGCGTGTTCGCGGCCGGGCGGATCATCAACGCCAAGACCGCCCGCAGCCAGCTCACCGGCGGGATGATCTGGGGGGTGGGTTCCGCCCTGCACGAAGGCAACCCCGTCGATCCGCGCTACGGCTCGCTCGTCAACCAGGACCTGGCCCAGTACGTGCTGCCGGTGCAGGCCGACATCGGCGAGCTGGACGCCATCATGCTGGACGAGGTGGACGACAAGGCGAACCCGATGGGGATCAAGGGCGTGGGCGAGTTGGGCAACTCGGGGGCCGGCGCCGCGGTGGCCAACGCCGTCTACAACGCCTGCGGCGTGCGCGTGCGCGACTATCCGATCACGCCCGACAGGCTGCTGGCGGGGCTGATCGCGAAGGGGATGTAGCCCCAGAAAAGGACGGCGCGGCTCCTGGGGAGCCGCGCCGGAGGCGTCCGGGGAGGAATACGCCCGGTCGGAGGAAGAAACATCGTGCGGGGCTAGCGAGGCCCCCGGCAGTAAGTCCTTTCGGCCTAGAAGGTCTTCTTCACGCCCAGCTTGAACGACCGCCCGATGGGGTTGCCCAGGAAGGGATCGTAGTTGAGCACCAGCCGGGCCCGCGACGGATCGCGGTCCAGGACGTTGAGCACCGAGGCGGTGACGGTCACGTCCCAGGGCAGCTCCACCCGATAGGTCAGGTCGTGGCTGATGAAGGACTTCACCTTCAGGCCATCGGTGGTCAGGACGCAGTTGACCGCGGTCCCGGCCAGGGCGTTGGCCACGGTGCAGTTGGTCGACGGCCCGCTCTGGACCACCGTGGGCCCGCGGTTGTCGTCGGCGCCGCTGGTGTAGTGGACGGTCCAGCGCAGGTTGTGCGGGCCGCGGCTGTAGTCGGCGTAGAACTGGCCGCGCCACTTGGCGATCGTCTGCGAGGTGCGGTCGTAGTTGGTGAAGCCCGCCGCGTCGTAGGCCGGCGTGACGGTGATGCCGCCGTAGACGAAGGCGTCCTGCTTGTACGAGATCGTGTGGGTCAGGCTGCCGCCGATGTCGAGGACACCCTCCCACACGTCGCGGAAGCGATAGTTGACGTCGGCGTCGACGCCGTCGGTCCGGATCGTCGGGCCGTTGGTGATGTCGGAGCGGACGCGGGCGATGTTGGTCCCCTGGGTGACGCCCTGGACGCAGGCGTTCCCATTGTCGAAGGTGATCAGGTAGCGCAGGGCGCTGGCGCAGTTCACGAACTGGCTGCCGTTGCCGATCCCCGCGACCGCGGTGGCGACCACGTTCGCCGGCACGTCGGTGATCTGGCCGCGCAGGCGGTAGTTCCAGTAGTCGATCGTAGCGGTGAAGTTCTCGATCTGGACGATCGTGCCGACGCTGTAGGTGACGGCCTTCTCGGGCCCGACGTTGGGGTTGCCGAAGAAGTCGATCGAGCGGGAGTTGTTGCCGGCCGCGGCGATGCCGGTCAGGCCCGTGGTTCCGGTCGGGGCCACGTTCGCCGCCGTCGGGCCGCGGAAGGACGACCCCACCGAGCCGCGCAGGGCGACGCCGTCGATCACCTGCCACTTCAGGCGGAGCTGCGGGTTGGTCGTCGACCCCGTGAGGCCGCCGTAGTCCTCGTAGCGCAGGGCGAGCTGGGCGTTCACGGTGTCGGTGATGGGCGCGTTCAGTTCGCCGAACAGGGCGTAGACGCTCTGTTCCAGGCTGAGCGGACGGCTCTGGCCCAGGAAGGTGAAGGGGCCGGTTCGGAAGGTGCAGGACGTCGAGCCGATGGTCGGGCAGGGCGTGATCTGCGAGTTGAACAGCGGATTGTCGACCATCTGCTGGAAGTGGATCTTGCGGTACTGGGCGCCGGCCGCCCAGCCGATCTGGCCGCCGGGCAGGCTGATCGCCAGCTTGCCGTTGAAGACGGCGTCCAGGACCACGGTCTCCTGGTCGTTGCGCAGCGACTGCAGATCGAACATCCAGGCGACCAGTTCCTTCGTGTTGGCGTTGGCCGACACGAAGCCCGGATTGGTGAGCCCAAGGGCCGGGTTGTTCGGGAACGCGTTCGAGAACGGGTTGAAGTACTGGCAGCCGTTCGCGCCCGGCGTCGCGCCCTGGCAGTTCGGGCCGCCCAGGCCGCTCAGGGCGAGTTGGAGGCGGGGAATCAGGATGTCGGTGACCCGGGTGTCCTGCTTCTCGCGTATGTAGGTGGCGCCCAGGTCGTAGTTGATCCCGAAGTGGCCGGTCTCGCCCTTCAGGCTCGCCGAGACCCGGAACTCCTCGTTCTTGCGGCTGCCGGTCTGGCCGCCCAGCCCGCCCGTGGACGGATTGCCGCCGTTGCCGAACGGCCGCCACAGCGTGCCGGTCGCGCTCTGGGCCACGCCGATCAGCGCGGCGTTGCCGGTCTGGGTCAGGAAGGTGTTGAAGCCAGGGTTCGAGGCCGGCACGAAGAAGGCGTTCGCGCCGCCCGGCCCGTTCGGCCCCGAGGTCGCCGCGAAGCTGGGCGAGGCGCGGACGTCGGGCTGCGACGTCTGGGTGTAGAGCGCCTCGACGTGGAACCGGCCGGTGTCGCCGATGCGGGCGTTGAACTCGCCGTAGAGTTGGTACTGGTCCTGCTCCTCGACCAGGTTGTCGAAGGGCAGATAGATGAAATAGCAGGCCGGCGTGTTCCCGGTGAAGGTGGGCGTGCCCCCGGTGGCGGCGCAGTTGGCGTCCTGGAAGAAGCCCAGGTTGGCGCCCGTGCCCGCGGGTCCGCCGCGGACGGTCCAGCCGCCGGGGTTGCCGCTGGGCGACCAGGCCGAAGGGTTCTGGAAGTAGGTGGGCTGCGACCACTTGCGGTCGACGGTGCTCAGCTCGGAACGGTGCTGGTAGCCGGCGGTGAGCAGCAGGTTGGAATTCTCGCCCACCCAGCCGTAGACCGCGCTGGCGCTGTAGTCGCCGCCGTCATCGGCGCCGCGGATCAGGCGATAGTCCGCCTGGACCTCGAGGCCTTCGAAGTTGGTCCGGGTGATGAAGTTGGCGACGCCGCCGATGGCGTCCGAGCCGTAGGTCGCCGCCGCGCCGTCCTTCAGGATCTCCACCCGGCCGATGGCCGCGGCCGGGAGCAGGTTGGTGTCCGAGACGTAGCCGGCGAACCGGCGGCCGTTGAGCAGCACCAGGGTCCGTTGCGGGCCCAGGCCGCGCAGGTTGATGGTGCCGCCGCCGCCGCGGCCCTGGGACGCGACGTTGAAGTTGTTGGTCTCGCCCAGGACGCCGCCCACGACGGGCAGGGTCTTGATGATGTCGAGCATCGAGGGCGAACCGCGGCGTTCCAGTTCGTCGCGGCCGATGATCGCGACGGGAATGGCCGAATCCTTGGGCGTGCCGGCGATGAAGGAGCCGGTGACGACCACCTCGTCCACCGACGTCGCCTCGGCGCCGCTCTGCGCGCTCGCCGATGTCGCGGCGAGGGCCGCAAAGGCGGCTGACCCCGCCATGAGCCAGAATCTGAATGTCGTCATAGTCCCCTCCCGAATTCCGCGCCGGCGTCCGGCGGCGGTGTCCTTTGTCTGGATGTCAGCGGCCCGCGTACCGGGGGCTGCGTCTCTCGGCCGCCGCCGCGGCCGCCTCCCGGCGGTCCTCGGAGGTCAGCACCCGTTCGTAGAGCGCGGCTTCGACCTGGAGCCCCGACTCGAGGTCGGTGGTGAGGCCCAGGTCGATGGCGCGTTTGGCCGTCTGGAGCGCCGTGGGCGAGACGGCGACCAGTTCCGCGGCGAGCGCGGCTACGGCCTCGCCCAGCCGGTCGGCGGCGACGACCCGGTTGACCAGTCCCCAGCGCTCGGCGTCCTCGGCGGCGAAGCGGCGGCTGGTGAAGATCAGCTCCTTGGCCCGCGCCGGGCCGATCAGGCGGGGCAGCACCTGGGTGCCGCCGCCGGCGGGGATCGAGGCCTTGGCGGTCTCGGGAAGGCCCATGACCGTGCCGGCGGCCGCGTAGATGAAGTCGCAGCCCAGGGCCAGTTCCAGGCCGCTGCCGATGGCGTAGCCGTGCACCTGGGCGACGACCGGACGGGAGAACCGGCGCATGGCGCCGAAGGCCAGGGGCGCCAGGCGACGTCGGGCGCGGACCGCGTCCTGGGACATGGTCCCGCGTTCCTTGATGTCGGCGCCCACGCAGAAGGCCCGCCCGGCGCCGCGCAGCACCGCACAGCGGACCTCCGGGTCTTCGTCGAGGCGCGCGAAAGTGGCCACGATGGCCTCCAGGAGGCCGTTCGAGAGCGCGTTCAGCGACTCGGGGCGGTCGAGCGACACGGTGGCCACGCCACCGTCCACCTCGACCTGGATCGGGCCGGCGCTCATGACCGCGCCTTGGCGGCGAAGGCGCCGCCGGCGGCCGGCTTGGTCTGCCGGAGCATCTGGTTGAAGTCGCGGGCGTAGTCGAGCGCGCGGTCCAAGTCGAGTTCGGCCACGTTGTAGTAGAGCGACTTGGTCATCCGCAGCGCCTGGGCGCTGTGCTGGGCGACCTCCTCGGCGTAGGCGACCGCCTGGTCCAGAAGGTCGCCGTGTGGGGCCACCCGGTTGACGAGGCCCAGGCCGAGCGCGTCGGCCGCAGTCAGCTTGCGGCCGGTCAGCAGCAGGTCCAGGGCCTGGCGGCGGCCGACGATACGGCTCAGGCTGACCATCACCATCGCCGCGACCAGGCCCTGGGCCACCTCGGGATAGCCGAAGGTGGCCTGGTCGCTGGCGATCACGAGGTCGCACGACATGGCGACCCCGCAGCCGCCGCCCAGGGCGAAGCCGTTGACTGCGGCGATGACGGGCTTGGGAAGCCTGGGCAACAGGCGGTGCAGGTCGAGCGACTGGCCCGACCGGTCGTACTGAAGCCAGAAACCTTCGGCGCCGGGCGGCGTGTCCAGGGCTTCGCGCAGGTCGGCGCCGGCGCAGAAGGCGGGGCCGGCTCCGGTCAGGACGACGGCGCGGACCGAATCGTCCTCCATCGCCGCATGGAGATGTTCGTGCAGGGCGGCCAGGAGGGCGCGGTTCAGCGCATTGCGCGCCGCCGGGCGATTCAGGGTCACCACGGCGACGGCGCCCCTGCGTTCCGCCAGCACGGGCGGCGCCGCCTCTACGATCTCGGTCAAGACAATCCTCCCGACTTCGCCTGCAAGCTCTCCGGAGGGGCTTGCTATTTGTGCGATAATCGAACACTAATCTAGATAACGAACAAAATACCAAGCGTCGCGACGTGTCAACAGGGCGTCGGCGGCGTGCGCTCGGGGGTGGGAATGGGGTTGCCCGGCGAGGTTGTGGTATCGCTTGGCGCCAGGAGCAGGCCTGGGATCGGGCGGCGGGAGTCGCAGCCCAGGGAGAGGCCTGAGGGGAGAGGCCCCAGGGAGAGGCCCAGGGAGAGGCATGAAGACGAAATTCCCCTACGCCGCGATCCTGGCCGAGCAGGATCCCGAGTTCATCGCGGGCTTCGCCAAGGGGTTGGCGGTGATCGAGGTGTTCGGCGACCAGGACCAGCGGCTGACCATCAGCCAGGTGGCCGAGCGGGTCGGGCTGGAACGCGCCACGGTCCGGCGTTGCCTGCTGACTCTGACCCGCCTGGGATACGCCGACTACGACGGGAAGTTCTTCTCTCTGACCCCCCGGATGCTGCGCCTGGGGTACGCCTACCTGTCGTCGACGCCCTTCATCAGCATCGTCCAGCCTTTCCTCGAGGAACTGACGCGGAAGACCGGCGAGACCAGCGCCGTGGCGAAGCTGGACGGGACCCAGATCGTCTACCTCGCCCGCGCGATGGATCCCGCTCGCGCCCTGACGGTCAGCCGCAGCGTCGGCGGCCGGTTGCCGGCCTACGGGGCGTCGCTGGGGCGGGTGATCCTGGCGAGCTGGCCGGAGGACCAGGCTCGCGCGCTGCTGGAATCGGCCGAGCGGCCCAAGGTGACGGACAAGACCCTGACCGCGATCCCGGACCTGATGGCGGAACTCGCGCGCGTCCGCGACCAGGGCTACTCGATCAACGACGAGGAGACCGGCCAGGGGTTGCGCTCCATCGCGGTCCCCCTGGTGGACGGCGCGGGCCGCGTGACGGCCGGCCTGAACATCGGCGTGGTGGCGCGCCATGTGTCGGTCGAGCGGATGCTCGCCGAGTTCCTGCCCTTGATGCTCGACATCCAGCGACGGCTTCGCCAGCTGATCGCGTAGTCGCGGCCGGCCCCTCCCCGGGCCGAACCCTGGAGCGGCGCTCGCAGGCGTCGGCGAAACAGATGGACAGGGCCGCCTTCCGGCCCGGCGCTGCGCTGCGGACCTTGGGGGCCGCAGGCGTACGGCGCTGCGTCCGGGCTTCCGCCACGGCGCCTGAAATTCTCGAAAACCCGCCCTGGTCCGGCCTTGACGGCCGAAAACGCCCCCGCTAGGTCTGTGTTCGTTATCTAGTATATTGTTCGATAAACGAACAAATGGGACGGGAACTTGCGCTACCCCAGCCGCATCCATCTGCGAGAAGTCTCGCCGCGCGACGGCCTTCAGGCCGAGACGACGCACCTGTCCACCCGGGACAAGGTGGCGTTCATCGACCTGCTGTCGGACGCCGGCTTTCCGCAGATCAACGCCGTCTCGTTCGTGAGCCCCAAGGTGATGCCGCACATGGCGGACGCGGCCGACGTGATGGCCGCGGTGACCCGGAGACCGGGGACGATCTACGACGCCACCGTCCCGAACGTGGCGGGCGTGCGGCGGGCGATCGACGCCGACATGCCGGTGATCTCGGTGTTCATCTCCGCAAGTCTCGCCGACTACCGGCCCGACAGGACCCAGGACGACAACCTGGCTTCCGCCGCCCTGGCGGTCGCCGAGGCGCGCGCCAACGGCCTGGGCGTCATCGCGGTGGTGGCCAAGGCCTTCGGGTGCTCGGCGGAAGGCGAGGTCCCGTTCGACCGGGTGCTGCGCCTGGCGCGCGGCCTGCACGAGGCGGGCGCCACCGAAGTCTGTCTGGGCGACACCTCGGGCGAGGGCGGCCCGGCCCAGGTCGCCCGGATGGTGGGCGCCACCCTGGACGCTTTTCCGGACACGCCGCTGTCGCTGCATTTCCACGACACCCGTGGCCTCGGCCTGGCCAATGTGCTGGCGGCAATGGACGCGGGGGCCACCCGCTTCGACAGCGCGGTCGGCGGGATCGGCGGCTCGCCCCAGACCCGCAATTCGACCGGCAACATCTCGACCGAAGACCTGCTGCACCTCTGCGAGGACGCGGGCGTCGAGACCGGCGTCGACCTGGACATCGTGCTCGAGGCCTACCGGTTCCTCGAGGAGAAACTGGCCCATCCGCTCCCCGGTCGCCTGGGGAAGTTCGGCCGCAGCAAGAGGGCGCTCGCGTCATGACCACCCAGCCCCCGCAGGACATGTTCGCCGGCGTGAAGGTCCTGGACCTGTCGCGCGGCGTGGCCGGTCCCCTGACCTCGATGATGCTGGCTGAGTTCGGCGCCGACGTGATCTTCGTCGAGCATCCCCGCAGCAAGGACGAGAGCCGCGTCTGGCCGCCGTTCAAGGGCGGACTCAGCGCCTACTACGCCACCAACAACCGCTCGAAGCGGACCATCGCCGTCGACATGAAGCGGCCCGAGGGGCTGGAGGTGATCCTGGATCTCGCCCGGGGCGCGGACGTGGTGATGCAGAACTTCACCCCCGGCGCCGCCGACCGTCTGGGCGTGGGCTACGAGGCGATCCGGGCGATCAATCCGCGTGTGATCTACCACTCGGTCTCGGGCTACGGGCAGACGGGCCCCGACCGTGGAAAGCGCGGCTACGACCCGGTGTTGCAGGCCGGCAGCGGGTTCATGAGCATCACCGGCGAAAAGGGCCGGACTCCGGTGAAGAGCATGGCGCCGGTCGCCGACGTCTCGACCGGCATCTACGGCTTCGCCGCCATCCAGGGCGCGCTCTACTATCGCGAGCGGACGGGCGAGGGGCAGCACATCGACCTCGCGATGTTCGACATCATGGTGTCGATGCTGTCGGTGATCGGCAGCCGCTACCTGCTCACCGGCAAGGTGCCCGAGCGCCACGGCACCGAGAATCCGCAGCGCGTCCCCTCGGCGGCGTTCAAGTGCGCGGATGGCGTCTATCTCCAGGCGGTGCCCGGGCAGCGTCAGTGGCCCGACTTCTGCCGGCTGCTGGGCCATCCCGAATGGATCGAGGACGAGCGGTTCGCGACGCCCTATGCGCGGGTGGCCCACGAAGAAGTCCTGTACCCGCTGGTCCACGAGGCGATGCTGGCCAAGCCGGCGGCCCAGTGGCGCCAGGAGTTCGACGACCACGCCATCGTCTGCGGCCCGATCAACGACCTCAAGGCTGTGTTCGAACATCCCCAGACCATCGCGAGGGGCATGATCCAGTCCTACGAGGCGCCGGGCGTCGGCGAGATGCCGGCCCTGAACCTGCCCTGGAAGATGTCGAAGACCCCGCCCAGCATCCGGCGGCCGCCGCCGCGGTTCGGCGAGCATACGGTCGAAATCCTGAAGGAGATCGGCCGAACCGACGAGGCCATCTCCGCGCTGATCCAGGCGGGAGTCGTGGCCGACATGGTTCCGCACGCCCAGGTCGGCCCGGCCCAATGACAGCGTTGCGGGCCGCGCGGCCCGGGTCCGATACGTCCGGCGGCGACCTGGCGGCGTTCCTTGCGCCGCGCGCCGTCGCCGTGGTGGGGGCAAGCCCCGATCGCGCGCGTTCGGGTGGCCGCGTGCTCGCGACCCTGGAGGCGACCGGCTACGCGGGCGCGATCCATCTCGTCAGCCCCAGCCAGGATCGGATCGGAGAGCGTCCGTGCCATGCGTCGCTGGCCGAGGCGCCCGGCGACATCGACCTGGCGCTGATCTGCGTCTCGGCCGAGCGCGCGCCGGCGGCGGTGCGGGAATGCGGCGTGCGCGGCGTCCGGGCGGCGCTGGTCTTCGCGGACGGCTTCTCGGAGCCTTCGCTGGGCGACGACCTGCGCGCGGCGATCGCCGAGAGCGGCGTCCGGGTCATGGGGCCGAACACCGTCGGGTCGCGGGACGTGGCGGGCAAGGTGTTCGTCACCATCGCCACCGATATCGGCCAGACGCAGCGGTCGGGGCCTGTCGCGGTCATCGGCCAGAGCGGCGGTCTGACACTCTATTTCGGCTCGGCGCGACTGCGCGACCGGGGCGTGGGCGCCAAGTACGTCATCGACACGGGCGCCGAGTTCGACGTCGACGCCGCCGAGTGCCTGGCGTGGGTCGTCGACGACCCCGAGGTGGCGTGCGTGGCGCTGATCCTGGAAGGATGCCGCGACGGCCGCCGGCTGATGGCGGCGGTGGAGCTTGCGACGGCCCGCGGAAAGCCGGTGGTCCTGTGGAAGACCGGACGCGGCGCCGGCGCGGCGGCGCAGATCGCGTCGCATACCGGCAGCCTGGCGGGCGACGCGGCGATCTTCGAGGCTGCGTTGCAGGCGGCCGGCGCCATCGTGGTGCGCGACGAGATGGCGTTCGTGGACGCGCTCTCGGTCGTCGCTGCGGGGCGTGCGCCGAAGGGGCGCCGGCTGGGCGTCGTGACGCCGTCGGGCGGCTACGCCATCGTGACGCTCGACGCGGCCGAGCGTTTCGGCCTGGAGGTTCCCGCCGCCCTGGTTCCGCCCACTGCGGAACAGTCGGCCGCCCTGAGGCCGGCCCATTTCGCCAATCCGCTGGATGTCTATGCGCTGTTCGGCAAGGGCCGGCGCTCGTTCGAGGCGGCCCTCCGCTGGATGGACGCCCAGCCTGTGGACGCCGTCGCAATCTGGCTCTCCTACGCCTGCATGACGGGCCATGTGCAGGCGATCGTCCGCGACTCCCTGGCCGACTTCGTCGCCGCCAGCGGCAAGCCCGTGCTGTGCTGTGGCCTGACCACGCCGCAGTTCGAGGCCGAGCTGCGAGATCTGGGCGTGGTCTGGTTCCGGGAGCCCACCCGACTGGTGCAGGCGCTGGGGTTGGTCGCGCCGCGCGCCAGGCCGGCCGACGTGTCCGAAACGCGCACGTCGGCCGGTCACCCCGCCGGTCCGGATTTCGTAGGCCGGGAACTCGGGAGGCGGGACTTGGGCGTCGTCGCGGGCGAGGCCGCGCGGACGCGACTCGCGGGGCTGGCCGCCTTGCCGCACGTCGCCACCTGGCCCGTGGCCAGCGCCGACGACGCCGTCGCCCGTCAGCGCGAAGCCGGCGGACCGGTGTTTCTCAAGCTCGAAGCGCCGGGACTGGCCCACAAGACCGAAGCGGCCGGCGTGGTCGGCCCGGTGGGCGCGGACTCCGTCGCCGACGCCTACGACCGCGTGGCCCAGGCGCGCGCGCGGCTCGGCGATCCCGCGGCCGCGATCGTGGTTCAGCCGCGCGAGGCCGGCGTGGAGCTGGCCCTGGGCGCTTTCGTGGACCCGGCCTTCGGCCCGTCGGTCATGGTGGCCAGCGGCGGCGTCTTTCTCGAGATTCTAAACGACACGGTCTTCGCGCCCGCGCCGGTCACGGCGGACCAGGCGCGCGACATGATCCTCAGCCTGCGCGGCGCGCCCCTGTTGCTGGGCGCGCGCGGCAGACCCCGTTGCGACGTGGAGGCCGCTGCCGCGGCGCTCGCGGAGCTGTCGCGGTTCATCGCGGCCCATGCCGACGACTACCGCGAGATCGACATCAACCCCCTGATGGTGCGCGAAGAAGGACGCGGCGTGGTCGCCGTGGACGCGCTCATCGTGGCCAGGAGCCAGAGTTCATGAGCGACATCGTATTCCGCAAGGCGGAGGAGGGGATCGGCGAGATCGTCTTCAACCGGCCCGAGAAGCGCAACGCCTTCACCAACGCCATGTTCGTCGAATTCTACGACACCCTGCGCTCGCTGGAGGTCCAGGAGCTGAAGGCCGTGGTGATCCGCGGCGAGGGCCGGAACTTCTGCGGCGGCGTCGACCTGAACGAGGTGGCCAATCCGGTGAAGTCCAAGGCGCCGCCGTCCATGGCGGTGGACCTGGCCGCCCTCTACCGCAACACCCGCCCGGTGCTGATCGCCGCGGTGAACGGCCCGACCCTGGGCCTGGGCGCCAGCATCGCCATGTCGTGCGACATGGTGGTGGCGGGCGAGACGACGCAGTTCGGCTATCCGGAAGTCCACCATGGGCTGGTCGCCACCTTCGCCCTGATCGGCCTGTCGGCTGTCGTGCCCATGCGCAAGGCGTTCGAGCTGGTGATCACGGGGCGCCGCATTCCCGTGGCCGAAGCGCTGCAACTGGGCATGATCAACGAGATCGCGCCCGACGCCGAGGTCACCGACCGCGCCTTCGCGATGGCGCGCGAGGTGGCCCAGTACAACGACCTGGCGATCCACACGACCAAGCGCTTCTTCTACGAGAACCAGGAGATGCCCTACAGCGTCTCGGCCCATGCCGCCGACCGCGTCACCCGCCTGATGCGCCAGACCAACGCCGCCAAGAAGCAGGCCGCCGCCTTCCTGGAAGCCAAGGCCAAGGAAGGCGCGCAATGAGCGGCGCGGCGATGGATCGCGCGCACTACGACGCGATTGAGGGGTTCTACGACACCTCGCCGATCCACCGGACCCTGGGCCTCAAGCTCAAGGTGCCCGGCGACGGAGAGGCGGTGATCGTATTCGACGGCAACGCCGGGGCCACCAACCGTCGCGGCGACGCGGCCGGCGGGGCCATCGCGCAGATGATCGATTCCGCCGTGGTGCAGGCGGCGCGCACGCGGCTGGCCCATACCGACAGCACCGTGACCATCGAACTCAAGGTCAACTACCTCCGCGCGGCTCCGGCCCGGCTGAACCTTTCGGCCCGGGGCCGGCTGGATCACTTCGGGCGGACGACCGCGGTGGGCAGCGCCCGCGTCGAGGACGAGGCCGGCAAGCTCTACGCCCTGGGCATCGTCACGGTCAGCATCAAGAAGGCGGAGGCGGCGTGAGCTCGGGGGCTTTCGACGGCAAGATCGCCCTGGTCACGGGCGCCGGCTCCGGCATCGGCCGGGCCTGCGCGATGCTGCTGGGGGCGCGGGGCGCGGCCGTGATCGTGAACGACCTGAACGCCGAGACGGCGCAGGCCACCGTCGAGGCGATCCGCGCGGCGGGCGGTCGCGCCGAGGTCGCCCCAGCCAACGTGGCCCGGCGCGACGAGGTCACGGCGGCGGTGAACGCCGCCCTGGCGGCGCTGGGTGGCGAGATCATCGACGTGCTGGTCAACAACGCCGGGGTCGGGAGTCGCCGGATGCCGATCGAGGACATCGACGACGACGCCCTCGACCGGATGCTGGGGGTCCACGTGAAAGGCGCCTTTCACTGCGCGCAGATCGTCCTGGCGGGCATGAAGCAGCGGAAGGCGGGCAAGATCGTCAACATCTCGTCGGCCATGGGCACGGTGGGCGGTCGGTCCGGCTCGCACTACGCCGCCGCCAAGGGCGCGCTGCTGGGCATGACGCGCACCTGGGCGCGGGAACTGGCGAAGTGGAACATCCACGTCAACGTGGTGGCGCCGGGCGGCGTCTTCACGGCCGCGACCGCAACGATCCCGAACTACGCCGACGAGGCCAGGACCCGCGTTCCCATCGGCCGCTTCGGCCAGCCGGAGGAGATCGCCGCCCTCGTCGTGTTCCTGGCCTCGGACGAGGCCAGCTACATCACCGGCCAGACCGTCAGCGCCAACGGCGGCGAGTTCATCCACTGAGCGATCCCATGCAGCTTCTGACGCATCACCACGACGTTTCCCCGGACAAGCCGGCGCTCATCTTCGAGCCCAGCGGCCATGTCGTCACCTATGGCGAACTGGCCGACCGGACGTGGCGGCTGATGCGTCTGCTGCACGACCAGGGCCTTCGCCGGGGCGATCACTTGGCGATCCTGATGGAGAATAATCCACGCTTCCTGGAGGTCTGTTGGGCCGCCCTGAAGAGCGGGATGTATGTCACCGCCATCAACCGCTACCTGACGGCCGACGAGGCCGGGTTCATCCTGGGCGACTGTAGCGCCTCGGTTCTGGTGACCTCGGCGGCGATGGCCGAGACGGCGGCCGGCGCGCTGGCCCAGGCGCCGCAGTGCGCGGTGCGCCTGATGGTCGATGGCGTGGCCAAGGGGTTCATCTCGTACGAGCAGGCTCTGGCCGCGGCAGGGCCCGGGCCGGTGGAGGACTGGGCCGGCGACTTCATGCTCTACAGCTCGGGCTCCACCGGTCGGCCGAAGGGCATCAAGCGGCCGCTCCAGGACTGTCCGATCGAGGACGGCTGGCGGCTCAAGCCCAGCCAGGCCAAGTACGGCTTCGGGCCGGACATGGTCTATCTCTCGCCGGCGCCGCTCTATCACTCGGCCCCGCTGAGCTATGTGCTGGGCACGCACTACTTCGGCGGCACGGCCGTCGTCATGGAGCGGTTCGAACCGGCCGACGCGCTGGCCCTGATCGAACGCCACCGCGTCACCCACAGCCAGTGGGTGCCCACCATGTTCGTCCGCTTCCTGAAGATGAGCGAGGCCGAGCGACGCGCCCACGACCTTTCCAGCCATCGCTGCGCCGTCCACTCGGCCGCGCCGTGTCCGGTCGAGGTGAAGCGGGCGATGATCGAATGGTGGGGGCCGATCATCGAGGAATACTTCGGCGCCACCGAGGGCAACGGTTCGACCAGCATCACCAGCGCCGAATGGCTGGAGCGGCCCGGATCGGTCGGCCGGGCGCGGGCCGGGATCATCCACATCTGCGGCGAAGACGGCGAGGATCTGCCGCCCGGCGAGATCGGCCAGATCTACTTCGAGCAGCCGACGCTGGTGTTCCGCTATCACAACGACGACGCGAAGACGGCGTCCGCCCAGCATCCGAGGCGCCCGACTTGGACCTCGGTCGGAGACATCGGCTACGTCGACGACCAGGGCTACCTGTTCCTGACCGACCGCAAGAGCTTCATGATCATCTCGGGCGGGGTGAACATCTATCCGCAGGCGATCGAGAACGCCCTGGTCCTGCATCCCAAGGTGGCCGACGTGGCGGTCATCGGCGTGCCCAATCCCGACTTCGGCGAAGAGGTGAAGGCCATCGTGGAGCCTGCGGCCGGCGTCGCCGGCACGCCCGAGCTGGCCGCCGAGCTGACCGCCTTCCTGAGCGGACAGATCGCGAAACACACCATCCCGCGCAGCTTCGACTTCATGGAGACGCTGCCGCGACTGCCGACGGGCAAGCTCTCGAAGCAGGCGCTCAAGGCGAACTACTGGCCCGCGCCGGCGCGCTGACGCGCGTCCGCGCCAGGGGGAGACAACATCGTGACCGAAGCCGTCGTCGGAGAGACGCCCCGCCCCGCGGCGGCGGATACGCCGGTCGTATCCACGCGCTACCGGACCTACGCCCTCGTCCTGCTGATGCTCATCAATGCGGTGAACATCCTGGACCGGATGGTCATCACCAACCTGATCGAGCCGATCAAGGAGGACCTGAACCTCACCGACGGCCAGGTGGGCGCCATGGCCGGCTTCTACTTCGCCGTGGTCTACACGCTGCTGGGCATCCCCCTGGCGCGCTGGGCCGACCGGGGCGACCGGCCGCGCATCCTGGCGCTGGCGCTCACGGTCTGGAGCGGCTTCTCGCTGCTGGGCGGCTTCGCCCAGAACTTCGCGATGCTGGTGGCCTCGCGGATGGGCGTGGCGGTGGGCGAGGCGGGATGCTCGCCCACCGCCCACTCGCTGCTGACCGAGTACACCCCGCGCGAGAAGCGGGCGATGGCGTTGTCGGTCTATTCGATGGGCGGCCCGATCGGGGCCATGGCCGGCATGGCGATGGGCGCCGTGGTGGCCGAGTCCTACGGGTGGCGGACGGCCTTCCTCGTGGCCGGCATGCCCGGCCTGGTGCTGGCGGTGTTCGCGATCTTCACGCTCAAGGAGCCCCGACGGGCGCTCAAGGCGGCCGGGGCCGCGGCGGCGCACGCCGCCGAGCACGTGCCGTTCCGCGCGGCGATGCGGGTGCTGTCGCGCAAGCCCACGTTCTGGTTCTTCGCCATCGGCGCGGCGCTCTATGCGGTGGTGGCCTACGCCCACTCCCACTTCCTGGCCTCGTACTTCGTGCGCAACTACACGCCGGAACTGACCGAACTGGCCGCCGGGTTCGGAATGCAGCCGCGCGGCTTTCTCGGCACGGCGTTGGGCGTGATCTCGGGAGTCGGCGGCATCGTCGGCGCGCTCATCGGCGGCTGGTTCGCCGACAGGTTCGGGGCCCGCGACCTGCGTTGGTACGGTGTGCTGCCGGCGGTGTTCCCGTTGCTTTCGACCCCCATACTGTGGTGGGCGTTCCTGACGCCGAACCTGCCGCTGGCCCTACTGCTGCTGATCGTGCCGACCATCGGACATGCGCTCTGGTACGGGCCGGTCTACGGCGGGGTGCAGGGTCTCGTGCCGCCCGGCATGCGCGCCACGGCGGCCGCTGTGCTGCTGTTCGTGATGAACATGATCGGCCTGGGCGGGGGGCCGACGCTGTTCGGGATCGCGAACGACTTCATGACGAACCGGCTGCTGACCGACGCCGGCCTCACCGTTTCCACATGCCACGAAGCCGTGGGCGAGGCGGCCAGGGTGTGTGCGGCCGCCAGCGCCCAGGGCATCCGTCAGACCATGCTGTGGTCCACCGCCCTGATGATCCTGCCCATGATCTGCTTCTGGCTCAGCCGCCGGACGATCCGTCACGACATGGAAAGCTGAGCTCGCGGGCGCCGGGGTCCGGATGCGACCGCGCCCCCGTTTCCGCAGAGCCCGTCTGCGCAAAGCGTCACTGTTCGAGACGCGGTCCAATCCTTATCTCCAGGGCGTCCGGCGCAGCCGTCGGACGAAGGGAGACCGGGACCGTGAAACTCTTGCTCGCGCTCGCCGGCTCGCTGAGCCTGCTGGCCAGCGACTGGTCCGCCAGCGGGCTCGCCTACCTGTAGACCGCCCCGCCTACGCTCAGCCGCGCGCGCGCAACTCGCCCAGGACGCGCGCCAGATCGCCCTCGCGGAAAGGCTTCTGCAGGACGGGCGAACCCTTGTCGACATCCCGGAGACCCGCATCGCCATAGCCTGTGGCGAAGGCGAAGGGCGCGCCTTTCGCCCGGAGCAGGTCCGCGAGCGGGAAGATCGGCTGCCCGCCCAGGTTCACGTCCAGGACGGCGCAGTCCAGTTCGGCGCGGTTGGCCAGGTCTATGGCTTCCTCCAGCCGGGCGGCCGGTCCGACCACCACGCAGCCGAGGTCGGCCAGCATGTCCTCGATCAGCATCGAGACCATCATCTCGTCTTCGACGACAAGGACACGAAGTCCCTGCAGATCGCTCTGGCTCGTCATTCCCCGGACTCCAATACCCGCGTCGGCGAATTCACTCGGCATCCGTGCATCCCGCAAATGAAAAGTGCAGCCCCTCGGCCCCGTAGGGGCCGGTCGTCGGCGCCTGACAGCCTACCCCGCAAGCCCAACGCCCAAGCGTGGCCTTGGTTCCCCGCGAGACGGGGGCGTCGCCTTCCTGCGTCCGCGCGCCGCAGGCCTGGCGGGCCCGCTTTTCGCCTTTCGGCAACACTTCGGCCGGACAGTGGTCGAAGGTTGAAGGACCGATTCGATGTTCGACTTCACGGTTCGCGCCCGCAGCGGCCACTGGGTGCTTCAGGACGCGGAGGCCGGCGACCTGGGCGCCTACGAGACCCGGGACGAGGCGCTGGCGGCGGCCGGCGACTGGCTGAGGCTGATCGAGCAGCCCTGGCCCGTGCTGATTTGCGACGACGACGGCGAGTGGCGCCAGACCGTGGTGGAGCCGACGCGTCTGCACTGATGTCGCCTCAGCATTACGGGGTGTTAAAGTATTAAGTCTGCGTAATTATCTTAAATCGATGTCATTACTCCATATTCACGGGTGTTGATCCACCTGTCGAAGTATTCGTTTCCTTGCCGGCGGACATCACCGCCGGAGCACAAACCGCTCCGAAGGAAACGTCGATGACCGACCTGACCGCCAAGATTTCCGGCCTCGCCATGCTGGCCCTGGCCGCGCTCCCGATAGCCGCGCTTCCCGCCTCGGCCCTGGCCGCTCCCGCCGTGAAGGTCGCCGATCTCGACGTGACGACCGCCGAAGGCTCGGCGGTGTTCCAGGCCCGCGCCGAGCGCGCCGCCCGCGATTTCTGCCGCAACGAAGTCCGACTGAGCCGCGCCGTCGCCTGCCGCGCCGCGGTGGAGCAGGAACTCGTCGAAAAGTTCGCCGACCTGCGTCTGGCCGCCCTGCCCCAGGCCCAGACGTTCGCCGCCCGCTAGCTCCCCCTTCCGTAGCGGACGTGCGAAAAAGGGCCCGAGGCCGCCCCAGCCTCGGGCCCATCGCATTTCAGGCCCATCGCATTTCTGGCGTGGGCTCGGCCCGTCAGGCCGCGTCCACCAGCACGATTTCAGCGTCTTCCAGGGCGGTGACCGTCAGTACATCCTCGTCCCGCACCGCCGCCCCGTCGCGGGCGTTCAGGCGAACGCCGTTGACCTCGATGCTGCCGACCGCCGACACCAGGTAGGCGTGGCGGCCCTTGCCCAGCACATACTCGGTCGTTTCACCGGCCTTCAGCGTGGCGCCGGCCACCCGTCCATCCGTGCGGATCGGCAGGGCGTCGTCGTCGCCCGGGACGCCGCTGGCCAGGGTGACGAACTTCCCGGCCCGGTCGCCCCTGGGGAAGGGTCGGGCGCCCCAGCTGGGCGCGCCGCCGCGTTGCGTCGGCTCGATCCAGATCTGGAACAGCGTCGTGGTTTCGGGCTCCAGGTTGTATTCCGCGTGGCGGATGCCCGAACCGGCGCTCATCACCTGCACATCGCCCGCCTCGGTCCGGCCCTGGTTGCCCAGGCTGTCCTGGTGGGTGATCGCGCCCGAGCGGACGTAGGTGACGATCTCCATGTCCGCATGGGGGTGCGGCGGGAAGCCGGAGTTCGGGGCGATCTCGTCGTCGTTCCACACCCGGATCGGGCCCCAGCCCATGTTGTCGGGATCGTGGTAGCTGGCGAACGAGAAGTGGTGGCGGGCCTTGAGCCATCCGTGGTCGGCGCCGCCGAGGCGCGCGAAGGGTCTGCGGTCGATCATCGTCATCACTCCCTCTGGGTAGGGGCGCCGTGCGCTCCGTTCGAGGGAGAAGATAATCCTTCTGTGTTGGGGATAAATGTGCTCGGAAGAACTATATTGGTTCCGAATGGGAATTTATGTCGCTGACCGGAAGCTGGCCCTGCGCTTCAGCGACGGTTCATGCGATGCACGCTCAAGCTGACGCCAGGATTGGCTGAGGAGCCCCCCATGAACAAGCCCGCGACGCGGATCGCCATCTCCACCCTGATCGCCGCCTGCGCCCTGGCGGGCGCAGCCCAGGCCCAGCCCGGTCGCGGCGCCACGGCCACGCTGTACGACCAGCCCAATTTCCAGGGGAATTCCGTCACCATCACCCAGTCGGTGTCCGACCTCGGCAAGTGGCGGTTCAACGACCGCGCCCGCAGCGCGCGCTTCGAAGGGACCTGGCGGATCTGCGAGCACGACCAGTTCAAGGGCCGTTGCCAGGAGGTGCGCGGAGACGTTCCCCATCTGAACGCCTACGGCCTGGCCGAGCAGATCACCTCGCTCGAACCCGTGGGTCGGCCTGGCGGCGGTCCGGGCGGCGGCTATCCGGGCGGCGGCGGTCATCCTGGCGGCGGCTGGCCGGGCGGGGGTTCGACGTCGCGCGGCGTCGAAGGCGACTCCACGGTCTTCTTCGCCCGGCCGACCCTCGGCGGCGTCGACGTTGCGGCGGGGCAGCGTGGCGCGGACACCTTCTGCCAGCGCGCCGGTCTCGGCCGGTCCGTCTGGTTCGACTCCAGCACGCGCGCGAACCAGGCGATCGGTCCCGACGGCCAGTATGTCGGGCGCTCGACGGTCATCCGCGACCTGCTCTGCCGGAAACGTTGACCGGCGGCCGCAGGCCTGCCCCTCTCGGGACTCCAGAGCCGGGAGGGGCGCGATGCGGCGGACGATGACGGTGTGCGCGGCTATTATGGGCATGGCGCCGGGCGTGGCCTTCGCGGGCGACTGGCGGTCGCTGGACCCCGAGAACACCCTGGTGATCGGCACCACCAAGGGTCAGGTGGTGGTCGAACTGCGTCCGGAGATCGCGCCCAAGGCGGTGGAGCGGATCCGGCTGCTGGCGCGCGAGGGCGTCTATGACGGCCTTCAGTTCCACCGCGTCATCGACGGCTTCGTCGCCCAGACGGGCAACCCGGACAACCGCGACGGCGGAACCTCCCGCCATCCCGACCTGGCGCCCGAGTTCAGCTTCCGCATCCCGGCCGAACAGGCGGTGATCGCCGTCTCGCGCAGCGACTCGCGCGAGGGATTCGTGGGCGCGACGCCCATCCAGGCGGTCTCGGCCGGCGAACAGGCGCGCGGCGCCGACCCCCGCCTGCGCGGCTGGGGCGCCTATTGCCCCGGCGTGGTGGGTATGGGCCGACAGGCCGATCCCGGTACGGCCAACAGCGAGATCTTCTTCATGCGCGCGTCCGCCCGGCGGCTGGACCACGAGTACACCGTGGTCGGGCGGGTGGTGGACGGGTTGCCGGCGATCCTGTCGGTCGCCCCGGGCGAGCCGCCCAAAGTCCCGGACCTGATGCTGAAGGTGCGCCTGATGGCCGACATGCCGCCGGCCGAGCGGCCTGCCATCGAGGTGGCCGACCCGCGAGGCCCCGGGTTCCAGGCGCAGGTCGAGGCGTTGAAGCGCGAAAGGGGCGCCGCCTTCACCATATGCGACGTCGAGATCCGCTCGCGTCGCAGGTGAGCTTGGCTGCGACGATGCGCGCAGTTGTTGCAGCGCAGCGGGGTTCGTACATGCGTGGGCCTAGAACGGGTCTCCTATGCGCTACGAAGTTGTCGAGGACGCGGACGAGTGGATCGTCCGCAGCGAAGGATTTGAACTGGCGCGCTACGGCGACCAGGACGCGGCGCTGCATGACATCGCCGACCGCCTGCGCGACGCCGACACGTCGGCGCCCGCGTCCATCTCGGTTCGCTACCGCACCCGGCCCGGCTGACACCCGCCTCTTGCCCCCGGCCTGCGGGGCTGGCCAGATCGGAGCGCGCCCATGAGGGGCGGAGCGGGGCGGCCTTGAAATTCCTGAAGACCCTGAGCGTGCAGGTCCTGCTGGCGCTCGCGCTCGGCCTGGCGGCGGGCGCGGCCGTGGCCTGGGGCGGCGGCGCGGGCGGCGCGCGGGTCGTCGAGGCGGTGGAGGCCGTCGGCGGCCTCTGGCTCAACGCGTTGCGCATGACCGTGATCCCGCTGATCTTCGCGGTGCTGGTGACCGGCATCGCCCAGGTCGCGGACGCGGCCGCGACCGGACGGCTCGCCGGGCGCGCCGTGGCCTGGTTCGCGGGCCTGCTGGCGGTCTCGGCGCTGACGGCGATCTTCCTGGTGAACGGCCTGCTCTCGGTCTGGCCCGTCGCCGAGGCGGCCGCCGCGGCCCTGCGCGCGGGCGCGGAGACCCCGTTGGACAGCGCGGCCACGTCGCCCGACTTCGCCGCCTGGGTGCGGAGCCTGGCGCCGGCCAACCCGGTCCGCGCCGCCGCCGAGGACGCGGTCCTGCCGGTGGTGGTCTTCGCCGTCTTCGTCGGCTTCGCCCTGACGCGCCTCCCCGACGGGCGCGGCCGGACGCTGCTCGAGGTGTTCCAGGCGCTGGGCGATGCGATGATCGTCATCGTACGCTGGGTGCTGCTGGCCGCGCCGCTGGGGGTCTTCGCCCTGGCGCTGGGTGTGGGCCTGAGGGCGGGGGCGGGCGTCGCCGGCGTTCTGGGCCAGTACATCGTGGTGGCTTCGGCCGCGGGGCTGGCCGTCAGCATTCTGGCCTACCTGCTCGCCGTGACCGTCGGGCGCGTTCCTTTGACGCGCTGGGCCCAGGCCACCTCACCGGTCCTGGCCACGGCCTTCGCCACCCAGTCGTCGCTGGCCTGCCTGCCGGCGATGATCGAGCGATCCCGGGACAACCTCGGCGTCCCGCCCCGGATCGCCAACCTGGTGCTGCCCCTGGCCGTCGCGATCTTCCGCATGACCAGCCCAGCGGTGAATCTCGCCGTCTGCCTGTTCGTCGCCCACGTGTACGGGATCGAGCCCACGCCGCTCCAGTACGCCGGCGCGGTGCTGGTGGCCCTGGCGGTGAGCGTGGGCTCGGTCGGGCTTCCGGGGCAGGTGTCGTTCATCGTCAGCGTGGCGCCGATCTGCCTGGCGCTGGGCCTGCCCATCGAACTGCTGCCGATCCTGCTGGCGGTGGAGGTGGTGCCCGACATCTTCCGCACGCTCGGCAACGTCACCGGCGACATGGCGGTGACCGCCATCCTGGCGCGCGACGAGCCCGAAGCCGCCGTCGAGGCTCGAATCTCCAGGCAAGCCTGACCCTCTGGTCAAGCGCAGGCGGTTGCGGCAGGTTCCCGCCGCCATGACGAACGAACCCTTCTTTCGAAAGGACGCCCAGGGGCGTTTCCTTCCCACCCGCGCCGGTGTCGGCCCCTGGAGCCGGGACAGCCTGCACGGCCGGCTGATCATCGGCCTGCTGGGCGCCGAGATCGAGCGCCAGTTCCGCACCCCCGACTACATGCCGGCGCGCCTCACGGTCGACATGTACCGGCTGCCCGACCTGTCGCCGGTCGAGGTGGTGACCCGCGTGGTGAAGGACGGCTATCGTATCAAGGTGGTGGACGCCGAATTCATCTCGGGCGGACAGAGCGCCGGCCGCGCCACCTGCCAGCTCCTGCGGCGCACCGAGAACCCGCCGGGCGACGTCTGGACGCCCGAGCCCTGGGACGCGCCCAAGCCCGCCGACATCGTCCCGCCCGACGACGGCCGCGGCGCCATGGGCGGCATGTGGACCGTGCGGCCCATCTCGGGCGGCTTCGGCCAGCCCGGCATGCCGCGCCGGCTCTGGATGGCCGAGGTGCGGGAACTGGTGGAAGGCGAGGCCTTCACCCCTTACGCGCGCGTCGCGACCGCCGCCGATTTCGCCAGCCCGTTCGCCAACGCCGGCGACCAGGGCCTGGGCTACATCAACTCGGACCTGACGCTCTATCTCCACCGCGATCCGGTCTCGGAGTGGGTGGGCTTCGACGTCATCAACCACGGAGCCAGCGACGGGATCGCCGTCGGCGAATGCCTCGTCTACGACGAGCGGGGCCCGATCGGCTCGGCGAGTTGCACCGCGCTGGCGCAGAAACGCAAGGCCTAGACGGGGCTCCCTTTACGGGAGGCTTCCGTTACGGGGTTTCCGGCGCGGCGGCTTCGCCGGGGGCGGCGGTGGCGGGGTGAGGCTCGGGCGTCACGGTGGCCTGAAGGGCGTCGTCCGTCGCGGAGGGACGCACCTCCTGCTGGTTGGCCCGCAGCGTGGCGCCGATGAGGTTCGAGCGGCTCTCCAGCGACGCGGACACCGTCTCGCAGCGTACGGGCAGGGCCCAGCTCATCCATTCCTGAGCCTTGCGCGCCTTGGTCACCTCGGGGCCGGTGTTCCAGATCTGCCGGCCCTGGCGCACGGCCACGGCGCCGGTCGCGTTGATCGGGCGGACCGAGGCCTTCTCGGCGGCGGTCAGGGCGGCCTGGAACTGCTGGAGTCGCACGCGGCCGTCGCGCCGCATGTCGGCGTAGACCTTGAGGTCGTCCTCGAGGCGGGTCCCCGGCTTGCGGAACTGTTTCTCGATGCGGGTCACCTCGGGCATCATCTCGTCGTGCAGGTCGAGGTAGCCGCGCAGGGCGCCGTAGCACCAGGCCACGAAGGGGTAGTCCTCCCGCGGGGCGCCGGGGGGCAGGCGATCCTCCGGCGCCGGGGCGGCCGCCGGCGCGGGCGCGGGGGCCGTTTCCGCCGCGGCGGGGTCTTGGGCGAACAGGGCGAGAGCGAGAGCGAAGGGCGTCATTCGGAGCCTTGTATCGTGGGTCGGGGCCTTGTGTCGGCGGATTGTGTCAGCTTCGCGCCGGAACGGCTCCAGCCTTTCAGGCCGGTGATCCATAGCCGCCGCCGCCCGGCGTCTCGATCTCGATCGCATCGCCAAGCTGGACCGTAACGGAGAAACAGCCGGGAAGTTCACTCGTCGTCCCCGACGCGGCGATCAGACGCTGGCGACCGGGTGCGCCGGGGCGGCCGCCGGCCAGCCCTTGCGGCGCATGTTCGCGCCGCGACGAGAGCAGGGCCGCCTCCATCGGCGCGAGGAACCGGATGCGCCGGATCACCCCGTCTCCGCCGCGCCGCGTCCCGGCCCCGCCCGAGCCTTCGCGGATGCGGAACGTCTCCACCCGCACGGGGAACCGTCGCTCCAGGATCTCGGGATCGGTGAGCCGGGAGTTGGTCATGTGGGTGTGAACCGCGCCGGCGCCGTCGCGCTGGGCCGTGGCGCCCGCGCCGCCGCAGATGGTCTCGTAATACTGCCGCTGCTCGTCCCCGAAGGTGAAGTTGTTCATGGAGCCCTGGGCGTTGGCCATCACCCCCAGGGCGGTATAGAGCGCGTCCACCACGTGCTGGCTGGTCTCGACATTGCCGGCGACCACCGCGGCGGGCGGGCGCGGCGCCAGCATCGAGCCGTCGCGGGTGCGGATATCCAGCGGCTCCAGGCATCCGGCGTTCAGCGGGATGTCGTCGTCCACCAGCGAGCGGAAGACGTAGAGGGCCGCAGCGTCCACGATGGCCGAGGGCGCGTTGAAATTCGAGGCGAGTTCTTCGGCGGATGAGGTGAAGTCCAGCACCGCCTCGCGGCGCGCGGTGTCGACCGTGGTCCGCACCACGATCTCGCCGCCGCCGTCCATCGGGACCCGGGCCTCGCCGTCGGAAAGACGGCCCACGGCGCGGCGGACGGATTCCGCGGCGTTCTGCTGCACGAAGGCCATGTAGCGGGCGACCGCCCGGCCGCCGTAGGTCGCGATCATCGCCGCCACCGCCGTGGCGCCGGCCTGGCAGGCGGCGACCTGGGCCTTCAGGTCGGCGAGGTTGCGGTCGGGCGCGCGGGCGGGCCAGCGTCCGGCGGCCAGGGCGGCGCGGACCTCGGCCTCCAGGAAGCGGCCGCCCTCCATGATCGGCAGGGCGTCCAGGAGGACCCCCTCCTCCTCGATGGTGGTGGAGAACGGCGGCATCGAGCCGGGCTGGACGCCGCCCACGTCGGCGTGGTGGCCCCGGGCGGCGACGTAGAAGGCGGGCGCGATCTCCCGCTCGCCCAGGAACACCGGCATCACCACGGTGATGTCGGGCAGGTGGGTTCCGCCCGCGTAGGGATTGTTGAGCGCGAAGGCCTGGCCCGCCTCGAAGCGGGCATGCCGGTCGCGAACCGCGCGGACGCTGGCGCCCATGGAGCCCAGGTGGACGGGCATGTGCGGCGCGTTGGCCACCAGGCCGCCGTCGGCGTCGAAGAGCGCGCACGAGAAGTCCAGGCGCTCCTTGATATTCACCGAGTGGGCCGTGCGTTCCAGCGCCGCGCCCATCGCCTCGGCCACACCCATGAACCGGCGGTTGAACAGTTCGAGGGTGACGGGGTCGGGGCGGTCGAGGGCGATGGCCTGTTCCACCGGCGCGGCCGTCCTCGTCAGCCGGATCAGGCCGTCGTCGCCGGCCGCGGCCCGCCAGCCGGGCGCCACGGCGATCTGGGTGTCGTCGCGGACGATCAGGGCGGGCCCGTCGATGGCGTCCAGCGTCCCGGCCCTGACGACGGGCGCCTCTCGCCAAGCGCCGCGGACAAACATCCTCAACCGTTCGCCGTCCCCGGTGCGGGCCGGGCCGCCTTCCGCGCCGGGCCGTGCGGATGGGGCGTCGGCCTCGCCCGATACGGCTTCCGCCTCGACGGCGGCGATCAGGACAGACCTGTTCGGCTCAACGAAGCCGAACAGGCGCTGGTGGGCCGTTTCGAAGGCGTCACGGGCGGCTGCGGCGTCCGCTGGCGAGACCGGCAGTTCGGCGTCGGCGCCGTCGTAGCGCAGGCGCAGGATGCGACGGATGGCGACGACCTCGCCGCCCTGAGCCCGTACGTCGTCCGCGGCTTCGCGCGCCAGCCTCTCCAGAGCCGCGGATGCGGTCTCCAGGCCGGCGGCGTCCAGCGGCGCATCGATCCCCGCCTGTCGCAGGGCCGTCACCCGGGCCTGGCCGATGCCCCACGCCGACAGGACGCTGCCGTAGCCGGGGCACAGCACCTCGCCGACGCCCAGGGCCTCCGCCGTCTGGCAGGCCACCTGGCCGGCGGCCCCGCCGAACGCCACGAGGGCGTGATCCCGCGGGTCGAAGCCGCGCTCGGTGGAGATGCGTCGGACAGCCTGGGCCATCTGCTCCACGGCCACCGCCACGAAGCCTTCGGCGGCCGCCTCAAGGCTGGCGGCGCCCATCTCGCGGGCGAGTTCGGCGAGGCGGGCGCGGCTGGCGTCGGGATCGAGGGGCGCGTTCCCGTCCGGTCCGAACACCGCCGGGAAGTCGCGGGGATCCAGCCGGCCCAGCACCAGGTTGGCGTCGGTCACCGTCGCCGGGCCGCCGAGGCCGTAGGCGGCGGGGCCGGGATTCGCGCCGGCGCTCGCCGGACCGGCGCGGGCCCTCAGGCCGTCGAAGCTCAGGATCGAGCCGCCGCCGGCCGCAACCGTCTCGACGTCGAGCATGGGGCTGCGCAGCTTCACGCCGGCCACGCGGGCCGTGTCGCGCCGCTCCAGGGCGCCGGCGAAGCGACAGACATCGGTGGACGTACCGCCCATGTCGAACCCCAGGGCCGCGTCGCATCTCGCCGCCTCGGCGGTGCGCGCCACGCCCACCACGCCGCCGGCCGGTCCCGAGACGACCGCATCCCGGCCGCGAAACGCCTCGGCGCGCACCAGCCCGCCGGCCGAGGTCATGAAGTAGAGCGGCGCGCCGGCCGTCGCCTCGGCCACCCGGCGCACATAGGCCTGGAGCACCGGGGTGAGATAGGCGTCCGCCACCGTCGTTTCCGCGCGGGGGACGAAGCGGGGCAGGGGCGAGACCTCGGAACTCAGGGCCACGAAGGCGAAGCCGGCCGCGCGGGCGATCTCGCCGGCCCGGCGCTCGTGCGCCGCGTCGAGGTCGGCGTGCAGGAAGGCGATGGCCGCCGAAGTGAAGCCCTCGCCCGCAGCCGCGTCCAGCCGCGCGCGCAGGGCCGCTTCGTCCAGCGGGACGACCACGGCGCCGTCGGCCGCCCGTCGCTCGCGGGCCTCCACGACTCCGGCGTGCAGGGGCGCGGGCTTCTCGATATGCAGCGCGAACAGGTCGGGCCGCGCCTGGTCGCCGATGACCAGGGCGTCGGCGAACCCCTCGGTGGTCACCAGCAGCGTCTTCGCGCCGCGCCGCTCCAGCAGCGCGTTGGTGGCGACCGTGGTTCCCATCTTGATGACCCGGACCCGCTCGGCCGGGAACGGCGCGCCCGCCGGCGCCTCCAGGATGCGCCGCATCGCCTCGACCGCGGCGTCGTCGTAGGCCGGCGAGGCGGACAGCAGCTTGCGGGTGGTCTCGGTTCCGTCGTCCCAGCGGCCGATCACGTCGGTGAAGGTGCCGCCGCGGTCGATCCAGAAGGCGCAGAGACCACGGTCGGGCATGTCCAAAACTTAACCTCTCCGGCCGATTGTCACGGGATCGCCGCGGACGTAAGGCATGCCCTAGCGAAATGAGCTTCTGGCGCAAGATAGCCGGCCTGGCGGCGCGCAAGGTCGATGAGGCGGACTGCGACGTCTGTCCCCCCGGCCTGCCGGGCGAAGATCCCGCGTTCTCCACGGCGGTGACGGCTCTGGGCGCCAAGCTGGCCAAGGCCGACGGGCAGGCTCAGTCGTCCGAATACGACACCTTCCACGCCGTCTTCCAGGCCGAGCCGGGCAGCGAGGGCAACATCCGCCGCCTGTACCAGCTGGCCCGCCAGACGACGCGGGGCTTCGAAGGCTATGCGCGACGTCTGCGCAAGCGCTACGGGACCTGCCCGCAGGTGCTGGAGGACGTCCTGGACGGCCTTTTCCACATCGCGGCTTCGGACGGTGTGGTGACCGCCGACGAGCTGGCCTATCTCGAACGGGTGGGAGAGCTGTTCGGCCTTTCGCCGCTGACCGTCCGGCGGCTGAAGGCCACGCACCTGGGCGCGGCGAACGACGACCCCTACGTGATCCTGGGCGTGGCTGCGGACGCATCCGACACCGAGGTCCGCGACGCCTGGCGCGCCCAGCTTTCCGAGGCCCACCCGGACCGGGCCCGGTCCAGGGGGTTGCCCGCCGAGTTCGTCGAAGTGGCGGAGGCCAAGGCGGCCGCCATCAACGCCGCCTACGATCAGATTTCGCGCGAGCGCCGATCCATTTCCGTCGGCGTGGCGTAGGCGTCGGTGCGGCAGGGGGCGTCGCGGTCGTCTTTCCGTCACATGTGCGGTTGACTATCCGGTTCAGTGTGCTGACATAAGTGTTCACGGATTGGCGCAGGCCCGCCGCGAGGAGCTGAAATGGTCAAGGACTACCCCGCGAACCAGGGATCGGCCCTTCGGAGCCTGGCCGCCGTGGGTGCGGCCCTCGCCACCGCTGCAGCCGTGATCGTGGGGGCGGTCCTCGCGGTCTTCGCCGCCGCCACCGTCGCCGTGATCGCCGTGATGGCCTCGGCGCTGCTCGGGTTCGCCGCTCTCGCCATGCGCGCCCGGCGGAACGTGCGGGCTCGCCGCCGCGCCACCGACGTGATCGAGGCCCGCCATCTGGGCGGCCACCACTGGGTCGCCTACGGCTGGAACGAGCGCCGCTAGGTCGCGCAAGACCCCGGGATTTCCGGAAGCTCGGACAACAAGGCTTGCCTCTCGCGCGCGACGTGATAATGCGAGGCGTTCTTAATTAGTCCGGCGATCTGGCCGGTTTTGCCGTGAACGCCGCACCCCCGACCGAACTGTCCGCACCGAATCCCGAGGCCGTCGCCGCCGAGCGTGCGCGGGCGAAGAAGCGAGCCCAACGGCGCGCCGCCTTCCTGCGCCAGATCATGCGCTGGCACTGGATCAGCGCCGCCGTCTGCCTGGTGGGCATGATCCTGTTCGCGGCGACCGGGGTCACGCTGAACCACGCCGGCGACATCAAGGCCGAACCCCGGACCACGACCCGCGACGGCGAGCTGCCGGCCGAGCTTCGGCCGGCGCTCCAGGCCGCGGAGGCCGCCGGCGGCGAACTGCCCGAATCGGTTCGCCGCTGGCTGGCCGAGGACCTGAAGGTCAAGGCTCCGGCGGGGCCCGTGGAGTGGTCGCCGGGCGAAGCCTACGTGGCCCTGCCGGGGCCGGGATCCGACGGCTGGATCACGCTCGAGACGCAGAGCGGCGCGGTCGCCTACGAGCGGACCGATCGCGGCCTCGTCGCCTACCTCAACGACCTGCACAAGGGGCGCAACACGGGCCCGGCCTGGAGCTGGTTCATCGACATCTTCTCGGTGGGCTGCCTCGTCTTCTGCATCACCGGCCTGATCCTGCTCCAGCTCCACGCCCACGCGCGGAAATCCACCTGGCCGCTGGTGGGCCTGGGCGTGGTCATCCCTGTTCTGCTGATCCTGTTCCTGATCCACTGAGGAGTGCGTTGCGTATGCGCGTGAAGCCGTCCTGGACCCTGTTCGCCGCCGCATCGGGCCTGGCGGCCGCGCCGGCCGCGGCGAACGCCGCCGAACTCTCGGTCAGCGTCGAGATCCCGCGCCTGTCGGTCGCCGAATACCACCGGCCGTATGTGGCGCTCTGGATCGAGAACGCAGATCAGGCGGCCATGAAGACCCTGGCGGTCTGGTACGACGTCAAGCTGAAGAACAACGAGGGCAACACCTGGCTGAAGGACATGCGTCAGTGGTGGCGCAAGGCCGGCCGCACCGCGACGATGCCGGCCGACGGGGTCAGCGGCCCCACCAAGGCGCCGGGCAAGCATCAGGTCACGTTCTCCGGCGCACAGCTCGCGGGCCTTGCGCCCGGCCAGTACGCCCTCGTGGTCGAAGCGTCGCGAGAAGTGGGCGGCCGCGAGGTCGTCCGCGTGCCCTTCGCGTGGCCGCCCAAGGCGCCGGCCCGTCCCGCGCAGGCCGCCGGCGCGACCGAACTCGGCGCCGTCGTCGTCACCGCCAAACCCTGATCCTCTGGAGAAATGCCGATGTCCGCGCTCCGCTTCGCCGCTGTGGCCGCCCTTCTGGGCGTCGCCCTGGCTCCCGCCGCCGCCCAGGCGCACCGCTCCTGGCTGGCCCCGTCCGCCACCGTCCTGTCCGGCGCCCAGCCCTGGGTGACGGTGGACGGCGCGGTGTCCAACACCCTGTTCTACGCCGACCACGTGCCCATGCGTCTGGACGGCGTGAAGGCGGTGGGGCCCGATGGCGCGCCCGTGGCTATCCAGAACGGAGCGACCGGCAAGTACCGCTCGACCTTCGACGTGCAACTCGCCAGTCCGGGCACCTACAAGATCGCCAATGTCTCGGAGGGCGCGATGGCGTCCTACAAGCAGGGCGGCGAGACCAAGCGCTGGCGCGGCGCGGTGGGCCAACTGGCGACCGCGTTGCCAAAGGACGCCACCGACGTGCAGGTCACGTACAGCAGCCGCCGGGTCGAGACTTTCGTCACCGCCGGTGCGCCCAACACCACGGCGCTGAAGCCCGAAGGTAAGGGCCTGGAGCTGGAGCCGATCACCCATCCCAACGACCTGGTGGCGAGCGAGAAAGCCCGCTTCCGCCTGCTGACCGACGGAAAGCCGGCGGCGGGCGTCGAGGTGGAGATCGTGCTGGGCGGCGTCCGCTATCGCGAGAAGGGTCCGGAGCTGAAGGTGACCACGGGCGCCGACGGCGTGTTCGAGGTGAGCTGGCCCGAGGCCGGCCTGTGGTGGCTGGAAGCGACGGTGCAGGGCGCCGACGCGTCGGGCGCGCGCAAGAGCTCGGGCTATGTGGCCACGCTAGAGGTGCTGCCGGATTGAGGCCAGAGCCGACGGCTCCGCGGCGCATCGCCGTCCCGCTCGCCCTCGGGCGCGAGGCGGCGCGGCCGCGCGAGGGCCGCGACGTCGTGCTTCAGGGGCCGACCATGGGGGTCTCGTGGCGCCTGCGCGCCCGGGCTCCGTCCGGCCTGGGGGACGAGACCATCACGGCCGTTGTCCAGGGCGCGTGCGACGCCGTGGTGGCGGCCGCCAGCACCTGGGAGCCGGAGAGCGAGATCACCCGGTTCAACCGCGCGCCCGCTGGCGTCTGGGTCCCCGTCGGGGAACACCTGATGGCGATCGTGCGCGCGGCGGTGAGGCATGCCGAGGAGAGCGGCGGGGCGTTCGACCCCGCCGTCGGCCGTCTCACCGACCTCTGGGGGTTCGGGCCGCCCGGCGCGGTGGTCCGGCCCCCGTCCGTCGCCGAGCTGGCCGCCGCGGAAACGGGCTGGCGGGACCTGGAGATCGACGCGGTGGGGATGCGCCTCCTCCAGCCGGGCGGCCTGTCGCTCGACCTTTCGGGCATCGCCAAGGGGTATGGCGTCGACCTCGCCGCGAGCGCGCTCGCCGGGCTGGGAGTCCGCGACGCCCTCCTGGAGATCGGCGGCGAGTTGTCCGGCCGCGGGGTGAAGGGCGACGGCGAGCCCTGGTGGGTGGAGGTCGAACGTCCGCCCGAGGCGACGTCGGACACCGCTCTGGAGGAACCTCCCGTCTTGATCGCACTGCACGAGTTGTGCGTGGCCACCTCGGGCGACTGGCGTCGCCGTTTCGAGGCCGGCGGACGCCGCTACAGCCATACGCTCGATCCGGCCACCCGCGCGCCGGTGGACGGACAGGTGGCGGCGGTGACCGTCGTCCACGAACGCTGCATGGAGGCCGACGCCCTCTGCACCGTCCTCACGGTCATGGGGCCTGAACGTGCGCTGGCCTTCGCCGAGGCGCGCGACGTGGCGGCCCTGTTGCTGGTGCGCACGCCGCTGGGCCACGCCGAGCGACTGTCCCCCGCGTTTCGCCGACTTCTGGACTGACCGCGCGCCGGCGCGCATGTCGCGGCGCACGGACGGGGTGAGCCGGTTCCCTCCGGGGCCGACAGGCTCTAAGGAGATCGAAATACCAAAAGGGAGTCGAGGCGATGGAGTTGAAGCCGGGTTCGCGCTGGAGAAGCGCGGTATGCGAGGCCGAGTTCGTGGTGGTCCGCCCGGCCAAGACGCCCGTCAGTCTCGAATGCGGCGGCCAATCCGTGATCCCGCACGCCGAGGCGCGCGATCCTTCGGCGGCGCCGTCGGCCGACCACGCGGCCGGCTCGGCGGCCGGCAAGCGCTACTCCGACGCCGACACCGGACTCGAAGTCCTCTGCTCGAAGGCGGGGGCGGGTTCGCTGTCGGTGGACGGCCGGGCCATCGGCGCCCAGGAGGCCAAGAAGCTGCCGTCGTCGGACTGATCCGATGCACACCGCGCTCTTGCTGGACATGATCGCCGACGCGGCGCCGGACCGGCTGGCGCTGGGCCGGCGGGCCGAGGGGCTGACCTTCTCCGAGACCCGCAGGCGGGCGCACCATGCGGCCGCCTGGCTGGAGCAACTCGGCGGGACCAACGTCGCCTTCGTCGGCCTCAACGGCCCGGCGCTGCCGGTGGCCGTGTTCGCCGCCGGGATGCTGGCGCGGCCGTTCGCGCCGCTCAACTACCGCTTGCCCGACGCCGACCTGCGGAAGCTGCTGGCGCGCACGGCGCCGTCGACCGCCGTGGTGGACGACGACATGGTGGCGCGGCTGGGGCAGGTGGACGGGGTGACCATCGTCAGTCGCAGCGCCTTCGAGGCGGCCTGCAAGGTCCACGGCGACTGCGACGCTCAGTTCCTGGACGTGGACCACGACATCGCGGTGCTGCTGTTCACCAGCGGCACCACCGGCGAGCCCAAGGCGGCGATCCTGCGTCACCGCAACCTGACGTCCTATGTGATCTCGACGGTGGAGTTCCTGGGCTCGGAAGAGGGCGAGGCGGCGCTGGTCAGTGTGCCGCCCTATCACATCGCCGGGATCTCGGCGGTGCTGACGGGGGTCTACTCCGGCCGGCGTATCGTCCATCTGGACGCCTTCACGCCCGAGGGCTGGGTGCGGGCGGCCGTGGAGGAGGGGATTACCCACGCGATGGTGGTGCCCACCATGCTGGGCCGCATCCTCGACGTGCTGGAGACGACCGGCGAGAGCCTGCCCGAGATGCGGGCCATCAGCTACGGCGGCGGGCGCATGCCGCTGCCCGTGATCGAGCGGGCGCTGAACCTGCTGCCGCACGTGGACTTCGCCAACGCCTACGGACTGACCGAGACGTCCTCGACCATCTCGATCCTGGGGCCGGACGACCACCGCATGGCGATATACGCCGACGACGAGGCGGGCCGGCGCCGGCTGGGGTCGGTGGGCAAGCCGCTGCCCAGCCTGGAGGTGGAGATCCGCGATCCCGATGGAAATGTCGTGGGGCCGAACCAGCCTGGGGAGATCTACGTCCGCGGCGAGCAGGTCTCGGGAGAGTACGCCGGCAAGAAGGTGATCGACGACGAGGGCTGGTTCGCCACCAACGACGGCGGCTTCATCGACGAGGAGGGCTATCTCTTCGTCGAAGGTCGGCTGGACGACGTGATCGTGCGCGGGGGCGAGAACATGAGCCCGGGTGAGATCGAGGATGTCCTGCGCGAACATCCCGGCGTAGCCGACGTGGCCGTGCTGGGCGCGCCCGACGACCAGTGGGGCGAGACGGTGGCGGCGGTGATCGTGCCGCAGGGCGAGGCGCCGTCGACCGACGAGCTCGCGCAGTGGGTGAAGGCCCGCCTGCGCTCCACCAAGGTCCCCGAGGTCTGGGCCTTCCGGGACGCGCTGCCCTACAACGACACCGGCAAGCTGCTCCGCCGGCAGCTCAAGGCCGAGATGGCCAAGGATCGGGCGCCGGCCTGAGGGTTTGCCGTGGCGGGCCTTTGAGCCTAGGCCTCGACGTCCGACCTCCAGGAACCGCCGTCCCGTGCGCGACATGGCCCTCATCGCCGACCTGACCGACCTTGGCGGGACGGGCGTCGCCGTCGCGCCGTTCGGCCCGGAGGCCCCGCCGGAGATCGCGCCCGGTGTGGTGCGGGTGGGCGTGGACCGCGAGGGCGCGCTGGCCTTCGGGCCGATGGAGGCCTTCGACATCCTGCTGACCACGGCGGCCGGCGCGCCGCGGCCGTGGGTGTCGGTCGCGCCGCAGCGGCTGGACGCGGCCGTCGCCGAACTCGAGACCGCCGTAGCGGCGCAGCCTGCGGCCGCCGCGGCGCTGATACAGGTGCTGCGGGCGAGCGAGGCCGTGGCCTTCGACACCGCGCTGGCGATGGAATCCCTGGCCTATTCGATGCTGCTGGCTTCGGACGGGTTCCGGGCGTGGCGGGCGGCGAACCCGTCGCGCGACCGGCCCGACGACGGCCAGCCCCGGGTGCGGGTGGACGTGGGGCGGGAGATCGAGGTCCGGCTGACGCGGCCGGCCGCGCGCAACGCCTTCGACGCCCGGATGCGGGACGACCTGGCCGAGGCCCTGGCCTTCGCGGCCGATCATCCCGACGCCCTGCCGCTGACCCTGAGCGGGGAGGGGCCGGCGTTCAGCGCGGGCGGCGACCTGGACGAGTTCGGGCGCGCGGGCGATCCGGGCCTGGCGCATCTGGTGCGCACCCTGCGGTCGCCGGCGCTGGCGCTGCACCGGCTGGGCGGGCGGGCCACCGCGCGGGTCCACGGCGCGTGCGTAGGCGCCGGGATCGAGGTTCCGGCGGCGGCGGCGCGCGTCGCCGCGGGGCCGGGCGCCTTCTTCAGACTTCCCGAGGTCGGCATGGGGCTGATCCCGGGCGCGGGGGGCACGGCGACGATCCCGCGGCGGATCGGCCGGCACCGCACCTGCTGGATGGCGGTGACCGGCGCCGAGGTCGACCTGGCCACGGCCCTGGCCTGGCGGCTGGTGGACGAGGTGGCGGTGTGAGCGCGATCCGGCCGGCCCTGGACGCGCTCTGCGAGGGCGTCGAGCGCCTGACCGCCTGGGTCGGCGAGACGGTGCGGCCGCAGGACCTGGGGGTGCTGGACCGGGCCGGGCATCTGCCGCTGGGACCGCCGGGCGGCCGCGTCTCGCCCAACGGCGCCTGCCGCCTGGTGCGCGCCGCCGACGGCTGGATGGCGCTGAACCTGGCCCGCGAGGAAGACCGCGACCTGATACCCGCCTGGTTGCTGACCGGCGAAACGGGCGACGCCTGGGATCTGGTCGAGGCGCGTGCCGCGGACCACTCGTGCGCGGCGCTGGTCGAGCGGGCGGCGCTGCTGGGGTTGCCGGCCAGCCGGGTGGGCGAGGCGGCGGGCGCGCCGGCGGTGCGGGCCTTGCGGCATGGCGAGGACCGCGTCGCACGCGACGCCTGGCGGGTGGTGGACCTTTCCGCGCTGTGGGCGGGGCCGTTGTGCGGGGCGATCCTGGCGGCGACGGGCGGCGCGGTGACGAAGGTGGAGAGCGTTCGCCGGCCCGATCCGACGCGCGCGACGACGCCCGGCTTTCACAAGGCGCTGAACGGGGCCAAGGCCGAACTCGCCCTCGACCTGGCGACACCCGCGGGACAGGCGGGCCTGCGCGACCGGATCGTCCAGGCCGATGTCCTGATCACCAGCGCGCGGCCGCGGGCGCTGCCCTCGCTGGGTCTGGACGCCGACACCCTGTTGGGGACGAACCCGGGCCTGGTCTGGGTGGCGATCACGGGTCATGGCTGGGCCGGCGAGGCGGGCGTGCGCGTGGCGTTCGGCGACGACGCGGCGGCGGCGGGCGGGCTGGTGGGCCGGGTCGGCGACGCGCCCGCCTTCCTGGGCGACGCCCTGGCCGATCCCGTCGCGGGGCTCGCCGCCGCGGCCGCCGTGCTGACGGCGCTGGCGGATCGGCGGGGCGCGTTCCTGGAGGTGTCGATGGCCGGCGCGGCGGCGTCGGCGGCGACCGCCAGCGGTCTGGAGCGCGCGGCATGGGCCTGATCCTGCGCAATGTGGAGGTGGCGGGGCGATCCGGCCTGGACGTGCGGATCGAGGGCGGCCGCATCGCCGCCGTCGGCGAACGCCTGCATCGCGCGCCCGACGAGATCAACGGCCGGGGCGGCGCGCTGATCCCCGGACTGTGGGACCACCACATCCATATCCTGGCGCTGGCGGCGCGCGAGGCGTCCCTGGATCTCTTCGCCGCCCGCGATCCCGACGACCTGGCGCGGCGGATCGCAGAGGCTACGACGGCCCGCCCGGCGGGGCGCTGGCTCCGCGCCGTCGGCTGGCACGAGGCGCAGATGGGCGATCTGGATCGCACGGCGCTGGATCGGCTGGCGCCGGATCATCCCGTGCGGGTGCAGCACCAGACCGGGGCGTTGTGGGTGTTGAACAGCCGCGCGCTCGCCGCGCTGCCGGCCGGCGACGACCCGGCGGGGCTGGATCGCGCGGCGGGCCATCTGTGGCGCGGCGACGCCTGGCTGCGGGCGAAACTGGGGTCGAAGAGGGAAGGGGGCCTGCCGCCGCTGGCGCCCCTGGGCGCGCGACTGGCCGCGATGGGGGTGACCGGCCTGACCGACGCCAGCGTGACGACCGACGCCACGGCCGCCGCCGGGCTGGCCGAGGCGCACCGCGCGGGCGACCTGCCGCAGCGCCTCGTGCTGATGAGCGGCGGGCCGCTGGCGGCGGCGGCCGACGCCGCCTATGCCGTGGGGCCGGTGAAGGTGCTGCTGGACGACGCCGACCTGATCGACCTGGACGATTTCGTCGCGCGCATCGCGACGGCGCGGCGGGACGGGCGCGCCGTCGCCGTTCACTGCGTGACGGCGGCGGAACTGGCGCTGACCCTGGCGGCGTTCGCGACCGCCGGCGCGCGGCTCGGCGACCGGATCGAGCACGGCAGCGTGATCCCAGCCGACGCCATCCCGACCCTGCGCGACCTGGGCCTGACGGTGGTGAGTCAGCCCGCCTTCGTGCGCGAGCGCGGCGACCGCTACCTGCGCGAAACCGACCCCGCCGACCGGGGCGACCTCTACCGTCTGGCCAGCCTCCGGGCGGGCGGCGTGGCCCTGGCCGCCAGTTCGGACGCGCCCTACGCCGCGCCCGATCCCTGGGCGGGGATCGCGGCGGCCGGTGACCGGCGGACGGCCGCCGGCCTGGCGCTAGGGGCGGACGAGGCGCTGCTCCCGCGCGCCGCACTGGAGCTTTACCTAGGGACCGCGCGCGATCCCGGCGGGCAGGCGCGGCGGGTGTCGGCCGGGGCGCCGGCCGACCTCGTCCTGCTGGATCGTCCGCTGGCGCAGGCCCTGGCCGAGCCTTCGGCGGACGCCGTGCGCATGACCCTGATCGGAGGGCGTATCGTCCACGGCGCGTAGGATCGGCGTCGGCCGGGAGACCAGGCCCGACGGCGGTGTGGGACGGGCGTCGGATTGCGTCTGACGGCGTTCTTCGGGTTGGCCCCAAGGCCAAGCTTGGGTAACGTGTGGCCGGGCTGTGGGGGGCGTCATGAAGTTCGTTCTGAGTGCTTTGGGGCAGGATCTGTCCTGGCCGGGCCTTGTCGCGGTGCAGGGTGGTGTCGAGGACGCCGTACGCGAGGCGGAGGCGCTGCTCGCGCTCGATCCCGATTGCGAGGAAGTCGAGATCTTCAGCCAGGGGCGCTTCGTCGCCGATCTCTGCCGACGGGCCGGATAGCGGATATCAGATAGCGGATGTCGGGGCGGCGAGCGCACGCCGCCCATCCGATCGACGCCGAAAAGCAAAAGGGCCTCGGAGTGATCCGAGGCCCTTCGCTTTTCTGGATACATGGACGGCACGATGTCCCGGCGGACTCATGGAGTCCGCCGGGATTTGAGACGTCGGTTCCTTGGAGCCGTGGCCTGTACCCGGCCCGGCCCGGCCCGGCGTCAGGCGAACGCGCTGGCGGCCCGCCGACGGCGGAGCATGGCTCCGGCGCCGCCAAAGCCCAGGATCATGAGCGCCCAGGTCCCGGGTTCGGGAATGGCGCCGGTGGTCGTCGGCACGAGGAAGGCGTCCCGGGCGGCCACGGCGCCGGTGTTGCTGCCGTCCGAGGTGTCGACCGCGAACCACCAGCCCGCGCTGGTGGACGCGAAGCGGTTGCCCGTCCCGGTCGTCAGCAGCTTGCCGTCGCTGTCGAACGTCGCGCCGACGCCGGCGAACGTGATCCCCGACAGGTTGGTGATCCGGAAGACCAGCGGCGGCGGTTCTCCGTTCGACGAACCCCGGCCGCAGCACTCGATGGCGTTGGTCCAGGCGTTGTTCCCGAACGGCGGGTTGGAATGCGCCCCCTCGCCGGCATAGGTGAACGACCCGCCGCCGACCGGCTCCACGATCGTGACCGTGCTGTTCGGGCTGTCCACGAGGTTGAACGTGAACGCATTGTGCTTGCCGGTATCGACGATCAGGGTCAGCGGCGCATTGAGCATCACGGTGACGAGGATGTTGTTGGCGTCCTCTTCCACGATCGTCACGGCGCCGAAGTTCCCGTCGACCGACAGGTTGCCGTCATTGTGCGCCAGCGTGGAAACGTAGGTCGCCGCCGAAGCGGCGCCGGCGAACGTAAGGCTGGCCGCAGCGGCGGCGCCCAACAGGAGAGTCTTGAGCATCTGAACAATCCACCTATATCAATCGATACCTAGATATCATGGTTTTTGGATATAAAAACGACGTTCCCTCGAAAGGCGAATTTTCCAATTCGGCGGCTTTGATCACGCAACGATCGGGGGGGCGTGCGAGAATTTCCCTGCAGAATCTGCTGTAGACAGCGCCGGCCGGCTTTCCGCCGCTCGCCTCAGGCGATAGTGCGGCTCGAGGTCAGGCGCCTCGCCCCCCAGTTTGGGTATCGCCGTTCCACACGCGGACTTCACCGGGACGTTCGTGGAAGCGAGACCGAAGCGCCGGCCTTCGGACCCAGGCGGCCCGCCACTTCGCGCAGCAGTCGGCCCTCGGCGCTCCGGATAAGCACAACGGGGCGACTGAAAGCTCCCTGATCCCGATAGGTCATTTCGGCCGTTTCACCCGGGCCCAGCACTCCGAGGTCGATTTCTTCCTCGGCGAAGACGGCGATCTCTCGCCGGCCTGCGCAAACCACGACGTACTGTCCCGCGCTGCGGCTGCTCTGCGCCCAGCCCCGGATCCGGCTATGGAAAGGTTCCTTGCGCCAGACGTCGGGCCGGGTGGGCTCGACGTCGATGACGAGTTGTCGCGAGCCATAGCGATTGCGGATGATGAAACCGCACGCGTCGGGCTTCCAGCGTTCGTCCAGTTGCGGCATGAGAATCCAGCCGCACTGCCAAGCCTTGCAGACATCGGGATGCGAGCCGTGGATCGCGCACCCCTTGCCGGGGCGGTTGTGGACACACCATTGGTGCGCCGGTTTGTCGAGATCCGAAACCGCGACGATCTTGCAGCAGAGACTGCAGGCCCCGCACGCCTTTTGGGCGGTTGTCAATTCTGGCCCATCGTCAGTTGCAGCGACGCCCCTTTTTGATCGGTAGAATTTCGTCAGAGTCTCGACGGAGCTTCGAAAACCTGACTAGATCGTCGACTTGAGATTCACTCGCATCTGGAGCCGGGTAGCCAGCCTCAGATATGCCCCGACAATGCAAGATATTTCGATATATGGAATCGGACAAGGCCGCCCGGACCCTTGCTTCTCTCGGACATGAAGGCCGGCTTCTGGCTTTCCGCCTGCTGGTGGAAGCAGGCCCCGAAGGCCTGCCGGCGGGCGAGGTCGCGCGCCGCACCGAGCAGCTTCAGAATACGTCCTCCAGCCATCTGAACGTGCTGATGAACGCCGGTCTGGTGACGGCCCGCCGGGAAGGCCGGTCGATCATCTATTCCGTCGCCTACGCTCATTTCGGCGAGCTGATGGAGTTTCTAGTGCACGACTGCTGCGGCGGCAGGCCCGACCTGTGCGCGCCGTTCTTCGCCGGCCTGCTCACGGCCTGTAGCGCCGGTGGCTCCTACGACAGTCGTGAAGTCAATTCGGATCGCGACGGGTCCAGTGGGTGCTGCACCTGAGATCATCCGCGTCGGGAGGGACGCCGGTGACGGCCGACGTCCCTCCCGGGGGGCGTCGGTCCGGGATGGGGGGCGTTCCCGGACCGTCCAGGGGCGCGGAGGCCGCGCTAGCCCGGAAGCCCCGCGGGCTCGTGGACGATCGTGGCGCCGAGGCGGAGACCCACCTCGCGCACGCCGAGCGCGACCACGATGCTGATCGAGCTTTCGGTGGAGAGCCCGGTGGTGACGATCTGGGTCCGCTGCTCTCCCGCGTCGAGGATGCAGACGACCTGCTCGGGATTGACCAGCACCTCGCGGCCTCCGGAACCGGCGACGGGCAGGGCGACGAACTGCATGGGGAACTCGGGGCGCGAGGGTTAAGACCTCGGCAACGATCCTGCGGCGCGCCTTACGGAAGCGTTTTCAGGGATGATTAACTCTTGGGCTGCGCGGGGGCTGGGAGGATGTGGTTCCCGCGCACGCGGCGCGTCCGGAAATGGCGTTCTCGCCCAACAGACAAGCGGCCGGGAGATCGGTGATGATAATCTCCCGGACCCGCGTCATCCTCCGACCTTGCCGATCCGAAGGAGGGCGCACGTGTTCAAGGCCTTCACCGACCATCCGCGGGCGATGGGTGAAACCTATGGGGAGCACCTCGCGAAGGCGTGGAGCTTCGCGGGGCCGTTGGCGGCGGCCGCTGGGGCCTGCCTGCTGCACGGCCTGTTCCCGTTCGCGTTCCAGACCTCGGCCAGCCGGCGGGTGCGGGACCTGCACGACCGCATGGTCGTGGATCGTGCGCGGCGCGGCTGACAGGCCCCGCCGACGGCCGCGGGGGCCGCCGGCGGGCAGGCGCGTCACCAGATGTCCACACGGTCGGCGGGCGCGACATAGAGCTTGTCGCCCGGCTGGATCTGGAACGCTTCGTACCAGCCGGGCAGGTTCCGGATGGTGCCGTTGACGCGATAGTAGGGCGGTGAGTGCGGGCCGGTGACCACCTGCTGACGAAGGGCTTCGTCCCGCATCTTGGACCGCCAGACCTGGGCCCAGCCGAGGAACACGCGCTGCTGGCCGGTGAAGCCGTCGACGATCGGTGCGGGCTTGCCCTTGAGCGAGGCGAGGTAGGCGTCGTAGCCCAGAGACAGACCGCCCATATCGCCGATGTTCTCGCCCATGGACAGCGCGCCGTTGAGACGCACGCCCGGAAGCGGCTCGAACTCGGAATACTGGGCGCCGAGACGGGCGGCCTGGGCCTGGAACTTGGTGTTGTCCTCGGCGGTCCACCAGTCGCGCAGCACGCCGTCGCCGTCGGACTTGCGGCCCTGGTCGTCGAAGCCGTGGCTGATCTCGTGGCCGATGACGCCGCCGATGCCGCCGTAGTTGATGGCCGGGTCGGCGTCGGGATCGAAGAACGGCGGCTGGAGGATGGCGGCCGGGAAGACGATCTCGTTGTTGGCGAAGTTGTAGTAGGCGTTCACCGTCTGGGGCGTCATGCCCCACTCGCGCTTGTCGACCGGCTGGTCCAGGCGATCCACGTCGCGGCGCCACTCGTAGGCGGCCGAGCGGATGGCGTTGCCGTAGAGGTCGGTCGGATCGAGGCGCAGGCCGGAGTAGTCGCGCCATTCCTCGGGATAGCCGATCTTGACCGTGAACTTGGCCAGCTTGTCGAGGGCGCGTTCCTTGGTCTCGGGACCCATCCAGTGCAGCTTCTGGATCCGCGCCTGCATGGCCGAGCGCACGTTGGCGACCAGCTCGTCCATCTTGGCCTTGGACTCCGGCGGGAAGTAGCGGGCCACATAGACGCGGCCCACGGACTCCCCGATCACGCCGTTGGTGAAGGCGACCGCCCGTTTCCAGCGGGGCCGTTGCTCGGGCTGGTCCATCAGGGTGCGGTTGCGGAACTCGAAGTTGGCGTCGACGAACCGCTTCGACAGATAGGGCGCCGCGCCGTCGGCCACGCGGAAGGCCTGCCAGGCCTTGAGCGTCTCGACCGGCGTGGCGGCGTAGATTCCCGCGAACTTCGGATAGGCCGAATCGGTCGCCACCACGATGCGGTCGACGTTCGGCAGGCCGGCGGCGGCGAGGTAGCGGTTCCAGTCGAACCCGGGGGTGGCGGCGTTCAGCTCGGCCGGCGACATCGGGGTGTAGGTCTTGTCGCGGTCCCGGCGCTCGGCGCGGGTCCAGGACGCCTCGGCCAGGCGGGTCTCGAACGCGACGACAGCCTTGGCGTTGTCGGCCGGCGAGGGCCAGCCGATCATGGTCAGCATCTGCGCGACATAGGCCTCGTACTTGGCCTTCTTTTCGGCGAAGGCCGGGAGCAGGTAGTAGTCGCGGTCGGGCAGGCTCAGCCCCGCGGTCGTCGATCCCACGGCGTAGCGGGTGGGATTCTTGGCGTCGATGGTGACGTAGACCGGCAGGATGCTGGAGACGCTGCTGACGTTGGCGCGGCCCATCAGGGCGGTGAACTGGTCGCGGGTGCGGACCTTGCGGATCTTGGCCAGGTCGCCGGCGATGGGTTTGGCGTCCAGTTTCTCGACCCGGGCCTCGTCCATGAAGGCGGTGAAGGCGGCGCCGATCCTGGCGGCGTCACGGTCGTCGAGTCGCCCGGCGGCGGCCTCCTGGAGGATGGCGTGGACCCGGTTCTCCGAGAGCTGGGCCAGGATGTCGAAGTTGCCGAAGCGGGTGCGGTCGGACGGAATCTCGGTGCGCTCGGCCCACTTCCCGTTGGCGAAGGCGTAGAAATCGTCGCCCGGCTTCACGCTGCGGTCCATGCCCGACATGTCGAAACCCCACGTCCCGAACCGGGGCGATTCCAGCGAGGCGGCGGCGCCCTGGGGGGTGTCGGCCGCGGCGAACGACGCCTGGGCGGCGCGCGTCGCATCCAGGCCGTCGTGCTCATGCGCCGTCGCGGCCTGGGCGGCGAAGGCGAGGGCGGCGGCGCCGCCGGCCGAAAGCAGGATTTTGCGTGTATGGAAGATCATAGGCCTTTTCTCGACAGCAATTCGGGCCGATCCGCGTGGGAAGCGGCGTGGCCGCGCAAGAAAGGGGGAATATCGCTCCAAGGCAACCTTCGAGCGACGAGCGGCGCCGATGTCAGCGTCGGGCGGGCTCGGCCCGCTGCGGCGACGACCGCTTCGGCGGCACGCCGAGCAGGCGGTGGTAGTGGCCGCGGACGACCCCGTAGCACTCGCAGGCCACCGCTTCGAGACCGTCTCCGTCGAGGATGTCGACGACGCCGCGGCGATAGCGGATGAGGCCCCTGGCCTGGAGGGTTCGCGCCACGGCGGTCACGGTCGTGCGCTGGACGCCGAGCATGTCGGCCAGAAGTTCCTGCGTGAGGGCGATGGTGTCGCTTCGGACGCGTTCGTGGCAGCTCAGCAGCCAGCGCGCGAAACGGGCTTCGACCGAGTGGAGCGCGTTGCAGGCCACGGCCTGGATCGAATGGGCGTAGACCGCCTCGGTGTGCCGGTCGACGAGGTCGCGCACCGCAGAACTGACGGCGCAGATCTCCCTCAGTCGCTCGGCGGCGATCCGCGACGCCCGCAGGGGCGTCTGCGCGACGGCCCGCGACAGCGACTGGCGCGGGGCGACGGCCGCCATGAGCCCCACGGCTCCTTCCGGTCCGATGATGGCGCTCTCGATGGCCGCGCCGCTCTCCATGAGCGTCATCAGCGAGATGACGCCTTCGTGCGGAAAATAGACGAACTCCATCGGGTCGCCCGGGTCGTAGAGGACGCGCCCGCGCTCGAACGTCACGGACACCAGGTGCGGCGCGATCCGGGCGGCGTCGCCGGGAGGGACAGCTTCGAGCAGGCGATTCTGCAACGCGGAGACGGGCCTTTGCATCGGGACCTGAAACGCCGTTTTCCGGCTCAGGTTTCACGCTAGCGGCCACGAAGGACAAAAACTGTCGATAACTCGACACTGCGAAGTTGTGTCGCGCCGAAACGCGCGAATATCGGAAATCTACGTCTCAGTAGAACCTCCCGGCGAGATGGCTGTGCCTGAATCGTCCCCGCTGCGCGTCGACCTGTATTTGGCGGATTCCAGTCTCGCGCCGGCCGGTCCACATCCACCGCCATGATCGGCGGGCGCAAGGTCCGTGCGGGTCCGATCCTCACGGCGCCTGGTGGACCACCTTGCCGTCCACGATGGTCAGGACCGCCCGACCCTTCGGAATTTCGGACTCGGGGGCGGTCATGAGGTCGACCGAGAAGGCCGAGAGATCGGCGCGCTTGCCGACCTCTATGGTCCCGAGTTCGACTTCGGCGAAGCGGGCGTAGGCCGGCGCCGAGGTGAAGATCGCCAGTGCGGCTTCGCGGCTCAGGGCCTCCTGCGGCGCCCAGTTGGGCGCGGAGAAGCCGTTCAGATCCTTGCGCGCCACCGCGGCGTAGAACTCGATCAGCGGATCGCCACGCTCGACCGGGGCGTCCGAGCCTCCCGCCACGACCACGCCCGCCCGCCGCATCGATGTCCAGGCGTAGGCGCCGCGCATGCGGGCGTCGCCCAGGCGGGCCGGTGCGAAGTGCAGGTCTCCGATGGCGTGGCTGGGTTGCATCGAGGCGATGACCTCCAGATCGGCGAAGCGCGGGATGTCGGACGGCCGCACCACCTGCGCATGCTCGATCCGCCAACGCAGGCCGCGCACGTTCTCGGCGGCCATCATGTCGAGAACCTCGGCGTTGCCCCGGTCGCCGATGGCGTGTGCGGCCACCTGTATGCCCGAGGCGTGCGCCCGGGCCATGAACGCCCGCATCCGGTCGGGCGGGGTGACCACCAGGCCGCGCGCGCCGGGCGCGTCGGCGTAGGGCTCGAAGAGGGCCGCGCCGCGCGAACCCAGGGCGCCGTCCTCGTAGAGTTTGACCGCGCGGGTGACGATGAGGCCGTCCCTGGTCGCGCGGGGACCGCCCTCGAACAGGGGCCCCGCCTGGGCGGCGTCCACGGCGTTGTAGATGCGCAGTGGCGTGCCGCCCTCGGCGTTCATTCGCTCCAGAAGGTCCACGTCGTCCCAGGCGACGCTCATGGAATGCACGCCGGTCCAGCCGTAGGCGGTCTCCACGCGGAATGCGGCCTCGAACGCGGCGCGGCGGTCCGCCTCGGTGGGCGCGCGGCGCAGGGACGCCACCAGCCGCATGGCGTTGTCCACAAGCACTCCGGTGAGCCGGCCGTCGGGTCCCTTGAGGATTTCGCCGCCGGGGGGCGCCACGGTGGTCTCGTCTACTCCGGCGGCCTTCAGCGCGGCGGAGTTGGCGACCAGCGCGTGGCCATCGGCGCGGGTCAGCAGGACCGGCCGATCCGGCGCGATCGGATCGATGTCGCCGCGCTCCAGGAAGCGCCCCTCGGGCCATCCCGTCTCGATCCAGCCGCGGCCCCAGATCGGACCCTCGGGCTTTCGGGCGTCGAGGTGGGCCTTCACCCGCTGCGCGGCCTCGGCCGCCGACGCCGCGCCCTCCAGGTTCAGGGACAGTTCGCGTTCGCCGACGCCGCGGAGGTGAGCGTGGCTGTCGGTGAAGCCCGGGAACAGCGCCGCGCCCCCGAGGTCGACGATCCGGGTCGCCTGGCCGACCAGGGCCTGGGCGTCCGCACGGGCGCCGACCTGGACGATGCGGCCGCCGCGGACGGCCACCGCCTGGACTGTCGCGGGTTGTGCGCCGGTGTAGATCGGCCCGCCCCAGATCACGAGATCGGCGGCCTGAGGCGGAACGGGTTCGGCGACGGCGGGCGCGGCGAGCGCCAGGGCGCAGGCGGCGGCAAGGGTCCGGAGCAGCATGGCGTCACGCTAGCCGCGGCCGTCGCCGGCGGCCAGGGCCCAGGGTCTAGGACCCACTGCCCAGGCCCGGCGGACGCCTCAGTGGGCGTCGCCGTTCAGCGCATGCTCGTAAACGGCCTTCGCCGTGCCTCCGATGGTGTTGGCGGCGGTGCGCAGCGCCGCCTCGCCGATCAGGGTCTCGGCCTGTTCGGACAGGGCCATCAGCTCTTCCGCGACGGCCGACAGCTTGAGGAAGACATCCCGGTCGTTCATCCCCCGCCTATCGCGCCAACCGACGCCTTCGGCAAGGCGGACACGAAAAGGCCGCGGCGGGCGTGAGCCGGCCGCGGCCTCGTTCTTCGACTCTCCGGGCGTTCCGGAGCGGCCGCTAGTAGGCGTTCGCCACGACGCTGGCGATCAGGCCGGTGGCCAGGGCCATCAGGACGAAGTTGCCGTCAGCGTAGACCCAGCGGTGGCCGGGAGGCGGCGCGCGCAGGCCGTAGTAGTAGGGATCCTGCACATAGTAGGTCCGGTAGGCGCGCGGCACATAGGCGCCCTGGCGCCAGGTGTAGCCGCGCATCACCGGCCGATAGCCGTAGCCGGGGGCGTACCAGTATCCGGACCGGGCGCCGCGATAGTCGCGCCACTCGGGCCGGCCGCGCCAGGTGTCGGCGCGATGGCGGTTGTAGCGCACCTCGCGCTCGCTGCGCCGGACCTCGGCGGCGTCGCGGCGGATCTCACGCGCTTCGCGGGGCGTGATGACGCCGTCGCGACGGGCGTCCCGCACTGTGTCTCGATAGTCGCGGCGATCTTCCCGCAGGTCGCGGCGGTCTTCCCGGCGCTCCTGTTGCCATCCGGGCTGGGCGGAGGCGACTGCCGGCGCGGCGACGGTCGCGAGGGCGACGGCGGCGTACAGCAGATGTTTCATGACAGCTCCTCGGGTTACTTGTCCCATGGTCGGCCATAGACACGGGCCGGACTGAACCCGTCCTGAACCCGCAGCTTCAGATTCGGTTCATCTTGCGCCACTCCGGCGCCGCCCGCTGTGGCGCGGGGTTTGCACGGAAGATGATCGAACCGGCCTTGAAACTGGACGGACAGCGGGGCCGTACTCCTTGCGAGCGATGAGACTCAGACGCGACCGACTTTCCGACCTCCTGCGCGCCCGCGCTCCGCTGGGCGCGCCGGTCGATCTGCTGCTCGATTCCTGGTCGGACGTCGAGGACGCGCTGGTGGCTGACGGCCGCCGGGCGATGGAGGCCTTCACGGCGGTCAACCGGGACCTTCCGCCGGTGGCCGGGGCCATCGCCGACCGGCGGGCGCTGGCGCAGGCCGTTACGTCCGCGCAGGGGACCCTGTACTTCGCCGAACCGGCGTTCCGCGCCCTGTTCGCCGACACCGCCGACCTGCGTCCGCTGCTGAAGCGCGCCCTGAGCGAGGGGCCTGTGGTCAGCCTGGCCGAGGGCGCCGACGGAGAGGCCTATACGGTCTGGATCGGCGACGAGGCCGCGGCGGCCCGCTGGCCGCTTTCGCCCGACGCCTCCGCCGCGCTCCAGGCCGGGATCCAGCGTCTGGTCGTGGTGGTGAGCGCGCCGTCGCGCTCGTCCGAGCTGGCGCGCCGGGCGGCGCGGGCCCTGGATCTCACGGCGCTGGAGGCCCGGCTGGCGGAAGCGCTTCTGTTCGCGCCCAACCTCGAGGTCGCGGCGGCCGACGCCGGGGTGGGCCGCGAGACGGCTCGCGACGCGCTGCGGCGCATCAACGCCAAGGCCGGGGTGCGCCGCGCGCCGGAACTGATCGCCCGCCTGATCGGCGTGATGTGCGAAGTCCAGGCCCAGGGCGAGGACGACGAGAGCCTGGCCGAGGAAGCGCTCGGCCTCACGCCTGGCGAGGCCAGGGTGGCGGTGCGGGTCGCGCGGGGGGCCACCACGCCCGAGGCGGCGCAGGCGCTGAGTCTCAGCCCCGAAACGGTCAAGTCGCACATGAAGGCCGTCTTCCAGAAGACCGGGGCCAAGGGGGCGAAGGATCTGGCGCGCCTGTTCGCGGAGGGACGGGAGCTGGTCACGGTCGCCTCGGCGGCCGAAGCCGTGTTCGGCGACGAGGCCGGGGGCGGGCGGCTGCGGATCCTGCCGTCCCGGGACGGGGCGCGGCGTATCGCGTTGATCGACTACGGACCCTACGACGGGGAGCCGGTCTTCGTGTTCCACGGCTCGGCGGCGGGACGGCGGCTGCCCGACGCCTACCGCCACGGCCTCGTCGGCGCCGGGTTTCGGCCCATCGTGATCCAGCGGCCGGGCTTCGGCCTTTCGGACCCTGCGGGGGGCGACTACGCGGCGGCGGCGGCCGAAGACATGGCGACCGTGGTCGAGCGGCTCAGGTTGAAGCGCGTCCGCCTTATCGTGCGGGACACCGGGGTCCCCGCCGGGCTGGCGTTCGCCAGCGCCTATCCGGACCTTCTGGGGCCGTCCGTGCTGATGAATCCGCATCCGCCGATGTCGCGGAGCCAGCCGCACTCCACCTTCGTCGCCTCGGTTCAGAAGCACCTGCTGCGCAATCCGCAACTCGTCTCGGTGTTCGCCGAGTTCCTGCGTCGGCAACTGACCACGCCGACGATCGAGCGCGTCATGTTCCGGGCGCTGAGCGAGGTGGCCGTCGATGGCCGCGCCCTGGAAGACCCGGAAGTGCGGGGGTTCCTGGTGCGCGACATCCAGGCCATGTGCGCGCGGTCGACCTGGGGCTTCGCCGGGGAGCACGCCGTCTACGCCGGAGGCTGGGAGCCGCCGGCGGACCTGGGCGCCGGCGCCGGCTGGACGGTGGCGGTTTCCGCAGCGCTGCCCGACCAGGGCGACTTCTCCTGGTTGCCCATTCCGGATGCGAGGCGCGCCCTGATCGACGGCGCGGGTGTCCTCCTCCAGTTCACGCATCCCGATGAGATCGTGAAGCTGCTGGCCTGAAGCCCCCGGTCCCAGGGTTGGGACCGGCGCGGGAGACGCAGCACCCCCAAACGGGGGAGGTTTCGCAGCCCGGCCGGACGTAGCTTGCTGGAAAGCGGGTTCATGGGGGCGAGAGTGAAACGTACAATCATCATGGCGGCCGCTGCGTCGGCGCTGATGCTCGCGTCGCCGGCTTCGGCCCAGGGCCTGCAGGTGAGCTATCCGGGCGACGCCCAGATGGATTGCAACGCGATCGCGAACGAGTCGGCGCGGATGGACCAGATCGTGGCCGAGGCCAACGCCCGGGTGGTCAAGGCCGACGGCTCGGCCCAGGGCGCGGGACTGGCTTCGACCGTGGCGGTCGAAGGCATGCTGCGGGCAGGCGTTCTGGGCCGCGTGCCCGGCGCGGGGATGTTCGCCAACAACGCCGCGGCGATGGCCAAGCAGCGCGCCGCGCAGGTGCGCGCCGAGGCCGAGGCCCAGGTTCAGACCGCCACGACCCGCAAGGCGGTGATGGTGGGCCTCTATTCGGGCAAGGGCTGCGATGCGCCTCCCGCGCCGCCGGCGTACGAGCCGCCCGCGGGCTACGAAGCCGCGCCGGCCGGGGATGCGGCGCCGGTGGACGCGCCGACGGGATGAGGGCTGGCGGCCGGGCTCATTTCGGCCATCCGTGATTCCGCGCAGGTTCTTCCGGTGGGGTGACGCCCCCATGCGAAATCCCGCCGGATCGGCCTTCACGGGTGGCCGAAACCAGCCTGGCCGTCCCTTCCCACAACGCCCGTTCCCCGGGCGGGTCTTCGCATCGCCCGCGAAGCCGATTGCCTTCCCCCGCCGCGTCCGACAAAGCTGACGTATGGCCGCCTCGCCGAGACCCTCCGGAAACCGGGCGCTTCAGGCGTCGATCAGCCTGGCCGTGGCGGCGGTCCTGGTGGGGGCGGCGACGCTCGTCCGCCTCATGCTCAACGGCGACCTCGGCGCGCTCTCGCCGTTCATGCTGTACGTCGCGGCGGTCCTGGCCGCCGGGCTGGCCCGTGGGCCGTTCTGCGGGGTGTTGGTGATGGCCGCAGGAGGGGCGATCGGCTGGCGGCTGTTCCTGAGCCCCGGGGGCGCCGTCCACCCGGGCGCCGCGGCGGCGCTGCTGACCTTCTGGGCGGTTTCAGCCCTGGTCCTGGCGACGGCCAACGAACTGCGGGTCCAGCTCAAGGTCGCGATGGATCGGCTCGCTGCGGCGCTGGAACGGAGCGGCCGCCGGTCACCGTAGCGGGAAATACGCCTGATGCGCGAAAGTGTCGGGCGCCTGACACAACTTTCCGGTGAAGGATGTATAAGGGTGTGAGACCCGCGCGGGGGGCCGCGCATCCAAAGTTGAGTGCTTGCGCTCCTGTTCGTCGCCGGGGAGTTGCGTCATGCCGCTGTTCACGTTCTACCCCTGCCGGTCCGACGGGTCGTCGACGGCTTTCGAGACGTTCGAGCATCAGGATGACGCCCACGCTCTCGTGCGGGCCGGTCGGGTGCTGTCCGAGCACGACAGCGCCGTCGAGGTCGTCGTGTGGCAGGGCGAGCGCCAGGTGGGGGCCGTCGGGCGCCTGGATACGGCCCGCTGAGATCCAGCCCTCTTGCCGGACGCCTCGGGTTGCGCGAAAGCCAGCACATGGCTGAGATGCGCCGCCGGACCGGAACCCCATTTGCGATCCTCGTGATGGCGGGGCTGTGCGTGGGGCTCGGCCTGATGTGCGTCTGGCTGGCGTGGGCCTGGAACATCCAGCGCGAGGAGGCCGCCTGCTGGCGGGCGGCCGCCGAGTTCCAGCTTCAGCCGGAGGGCGACTGCCGGCGATCCGAGTGGGCCAAGACTCCGCCCTCGGCGTTCCGCCCCGCCCAGGCCGAGTAGGCGACCCGTCTCGAACCCCTCAGGCCCGTCTTGGGCCCGTCTCAGGCATCCAGGGGGCCCCCGTCCAGGGTGATCCGGTGCATCAGGCGGTAGTGGCCGTGGTAGTCGTTCATGGCGAAATGCCAGGTGCAGCGGTTGTCCCACACCGCCATCGTCCCGGGACGCCAGGCGTAGCGGGCCACGAAACGGGGCTGGATCGCGTGGGCGTACAGTTCCGTCAGCAGGGCGGCGCCCTCTTCCGCCGGGAGGCCGACGACCTCCCGCGTGAAGGCCGGGTTCACGAACAGCGCCTTCCGGCCGCTGCCGGGATGGGTGACGACCACGGGATGCACCGCCTCCGGCGTGTCCGGGTGGCCCGACAGGTTCGCCTGATCGGTTCCGGCATAGGCGCCACCCTCACCGAACACATGGGCCGAGGCGTGGGGCGCCTCAAGGCCTGCGATCCGCGCCTTCGTGGCGTCGGGGAGGGCCTCGTACATGTCGGCGAACAGGGTGTCGCCGCCCGTGGGCGGGGTGTGGATCGCGAGCAGGACCGACCCCATGGCCGGCGCCGCGTCGTAGCTGTGGTCGGTGTGCCAGCCGCCACCGATGTTGGCCTTCTGGTCCTCGGTCTTCTCGACCTTGGCGATCTCGGGCCAGCGTTCGGTCTTGGGGAAGTAGCGGTTGACCACGATGGGCGCGATCCGGCGCGCGAACGCGATCTGGTCGTCCGGCGTCAGGACCTGATCGTCGAAGGCCACCACGCCGCGATGGAAGACGGCCTCGCGGATGGCGTCGATCTGGGCGTCGGACGCCTTGCGCACGTCCAGCCCGCGAACCCGCGCGCCGCAACCCTCGACCTGATCGATGTCCAGGACGTCCGCCATCGTCTCCTCCCTCGTCTTTGAACGGATCAGGCCACGCGGACTTGGACAGGAATGTCACGATCGTTACACTGGAAGAATGTCTCCGGACGATCGCGCCCTCGCCGAAGCCTGCCTGCGTCGCGCCGAATGGCTGCGACAGGGTGGCGACGACCTCGTCGGGGCGCTGCTGGCGCACGGCCGGGTCGTGGCGCTGGGGCCGGGTGAGTGGGTGCAGGCCGAGGGCGACGACCAGACCGGCGTGCTGGTGCTGCTGGACGGCGTGCTCCAGCTCTACTGCCAGGCGCCTGGCGACCGGGAGGTTCTGATCGGCCAGCTTCCGCCCGGCGCGGCGCTCGGACAGACCACGCGTTTCGGCGGCGGCCCGCGCCTGGTGACGGCCATCTGCCGGACGGAGAGCCGTATCCTGCAGGTGTCGGACCGCGCGCTGTCGCGCATCGCGCACGACGCCCCGCGGGTGTGGGAAGCGGTCTCGGCCCTGCTCTATCTCCAGCTCCGCAACCTGCTGGAGATGGTGGCCGAGCTGACGGCGCTGCCTCCGCGCGAACGCCTGGCGCGCCGGCTGGAGCTGATGGCCCGCGCCGCGCCCGACAGGACGGTCCACGCCACCCAGCAGGCCTTGGGCGAAATGGTGGGCCTGACCCGCAAGACCGCCAACGTCCATCTGGCCGCGTTCGAGCGGGCGGGGCTGATCCGACGGTCCTATGGGGTTCTCACCGTGGTGGACCCTGCGGGACTGCGCCGGATGGCGGGCGGATGAGGGTGGGCGGATGAGGGCGGCCTCGGACATCGGGCGCTGGCTGGGCCGCCGGCCGGGGCTGTCGCTCGCGCTGGCCGTGGGGGCCGGCCTGTTGGTCTCGCTGGCGCTCGGGATGCAGCCGCCGGACGGGCCGGTGCTGACACGCACGCCGGTGGTCGCCTCGGTCCTGGACGACCCCGGCTCTCCGCGTTCGGGGGCGGCGCGGCCGGACGTGGTCGTGGTGGTGTTCACGGACTACCAGTGCGGCGTCTGCAAGCGCACCGACCCGGCCCTGCGCCGGCTGCTGGCGGACGATTCCGGCGTCCAGGTGGTCTGGAAGGACTGGCCGATCCGCGGCGAGGGATCGATCTTCGCCGCGCGGGTCGCGCTCGCGGCCCATCGCCAGGGGCGCTACGACGCGGTCCACGACGCGCTGATGGCGGCGCCCGGCGCGCTCACGCCCGAACGGTCGTTGGCGATCGCGGCGGCGGCGGGCGCCGATCCCGGACGGTTGGCCGCGGACCTCGAAGCGCATGCCGACGCGCTCGAGCGGCAGATCGGCCGGCACAACGCCCAGGCCTTCGGCCTCGGGCTGCAGGGGACGCCGTCCTATGTGGTGGGGCCCTACCTGCTTCAGGGAGCGCTTGACGACGGCGCCCTGGCGACGGCGGTGCGGCGGGCCCGGCGGGCGGGGCCACCGAAGGCGCCCTGAGGGCTCGGCCTCCCGGTCCGTCAGGCCTGCCGGGCGCGGGTGGGCGTCACGCGGCCGTCGTCCAGGTCGTAGCGGGCCGCCACGATCCGCAGTTTTCCCTCGAGGACGCGGGTCCGCAGCGTCCGGCTGCCGGCGAAGATCTCGCCGGCGGCATGGGCGGCGTTCAGCGAGACCGCGGCGTCCAGCCGGTCGTCCGCGTCGGACGGGACCGCCTGGGCCGCCGGCGTGATGAGCGCGGCCAGGGCGCCGATATGGGTGTCGCGGTCCGTCGGGTCGCCCCGGCCGGCCAGCGCGTCCAGCGTGGCCTTCACCGCGCCGCAGCGTTCGTGGCCCAGCACCATCACCAGCGTCGAACCCAGGTGCAGGGCGGCGTATTCGATCGAGGCCAGGACCGCGTCGTCCACCACATTGCCCGCCACGCGGATGACGAACAGGTCGCCCAGGCCCTGGTCGAAGATCAGCTCGGGCGCCACGCGGCTGTCGGCGCAGGTCAGGATGGTCGCGAAGGGCCGCTGGGCCGACGAGACCGCCACGCGGCGTGCGCCGTCGGCGTTGGGATGGGTGGCGCGGCCGTCCACGTAGCGGGCGTTCCCTTCCATCAGGCGCGTCATCGCCGCCTCTGGCGTCACCGAGGGCGGCGCGGCGTGGGCGGCCTCCGGTTCCGCGGCGGCGGCGGGCTTGGCCGCCTCGGACGGCTTTGCGGCCGGCTTTGCGGGCGCCTTGGGGCGGGGCTTCGGCTTGGGTTTGGGCGTGGCTTCGTCTTCGATCCCGCCTTCGGCCAGGGCGTGGAGGGGCAGCGCGGCGAGGCCGGCGCCCAGCGCCCACATGAGGCGGCGGCGGCAAAGGTCAGCCATCTGTCAGATCCTTTCTGGATCGGTCGTCGTTCGGCGGAGATGAGACCCGGAAAATCCTAAGATGCCGTGTGGGGTCGGCGACTTTCACGGCCAAGCTGCGCCCGAAAAGGGCCGTCTTCGGGCGAAACCGTGCGTTCCGGTGCGAGCGTTTGGGTTGGTGGGGCCGACCGAACGGAGAGGTCCAGACATGATCCATGCGGGATCGAAGGTGATGATGGCGGGGGCGCTGATGCTGGGTATGGCCGGCCTTGGGGGCTGCGCCACCAAGGGGTTCGTGCGCGAGCAGACGGCGCTGGTCGGAAGCCGCGTCGATGTGGTGGAGACGCGGGTGGCGACGGTGGAAGGCACGGCCCGGGACGCCCTGGACCGCGCGACCGCCGCCGGCAAGCTGGCCGAGGGCAAGTTCCTCTATACGGAGGTGCTGTCAGACGACAGCATGAAGTTCCCGGTCGACAAGGCGACGCTCTCGCCTGAGGCGCAGGCCCGGCTGGACGCCTTCGTCGAGCGGCTGATGACCGAGAACCGCAACGTCTATGTCGAGGTCCAGGGACACACCGACGCCACCGGTTCCAAGGACCACAACTATCGGCTCGGCGAAGAGCGGGCCGAGGCCGTGCGGCGCTATCTCAACCAGAAGGGTGTCGCCCTGAATCGCATGGGCACGATCTCGTACGGCCCGGATTCGCCGATGGCGCCGAACGACAACCGCGACGGCCGCCAGCAGAACCGGCGTGTCGTCCTGGTGGTTCTGACCTGACGCCGGACCCGGCCGCGGCATGAAGGCGGCCCGCCGCGGCCTGCGGAAGGGCGCGCGGAGCTGGGCGGCCGCGCTGAGCGCGGTGCTGCACGGCGGGCTTCTGGCGGTCATGCTCCTGGCCGCGCCGCAGGCGCCGCCGGTCGTCGCGCCGCGTGTCGTCGAGGTCGCCCTCGTTCCGCCGCGCCCGGCGCCGCCTCCGGCGAGGGCGGCGGAGCCCGACAGGCCGCCTGGCCCGCCCGACGACGCGCCGGCCGCATCGGCCCCGCCCGTGACGCCGCGTCCCGCGCCGCCGGCGCGGAAGGTGGAGGCCGCCGCGCCGATCGCTCGACCCGCGCCATCGGTGTTCGCGGACGCCAGCGGCGTCAGCGCCGCCGAACTCGCCGGCGCCGCTCGCGCGGGCGGGGGAGGGGGCGCGGGCGGCTCGGGCGCCGGCCAGTGCGACATGCTGGAGCGCCTGGAGGCGCGGCTGCGCCGCGACGCCCGTGTCCGGGCGGCGGTGGGCCGGGCGCTGACCGACCGCGCCGACGAGGGCGCCGCGCCCGCGATCCGGGTCTGGAACGGCGACTGGGTGCGCCATCCCGGCGAGGCGGGAGGCGGTCTGGCGGCCGTCCGCGAGGCGATCATCTGGGAGGTGGGCTTCGCGCCCGACGCCTGCCGGACCCAGCCGGTGCGCGGCCTGGTCCAGATCGCGCTGGGCGAGACCGACGACGGCCCGCGACTGGTGCTGGGCGCGGGCGCCTGGCGCTGGTCCGACCTGCTGTCCGCCCGTGGGCGGGCGCGAAGCTGACGCCGGTCAGCGGCGGAGGCGGCTCAGGCGCTTTCGTCCGAGACGATGCCGTTGAGCTGCCAGCCGACATCCTTGGCCAGCCGCGTGAAGAAGGCGGGTTCGTAGGCGTTCTCGGGATCGGCGCGGACCAGGGCGTCCATCTTCTGGGCGTCGTCGCCCACGAGGATGCGCCAGCGCTCGGCCTTCACCCCGTCCAGGATGATCGTCGCCGCCTGCGCCGCCGTGGTGGGGGCGTCTTCCAGGAAGCGGCGAGCCCGCTCGTCGGCCAGGGCCTGGATCGCCGCATCGGGGACCTGCGAGACGTCCACGCCCATGCGGGTCATCTGCTGGCGGGCGCGGGCGATCTCGTCGGTCGACAGCGTGTCGTCCTCGACGCCGCGGATCACCTTGCGCGAGTTGCCGGCGATCATGGTGCCGATGTGGCCCGGCATCACCACCGAGCACTTGATGTGCGGGGCGTTCAGCCGCAGGTCGGTGATCAGCGCCTCGGTGAAGCCCTTCACCGCGAACTTCGCCGCGGCATAGGCCGTGTGGGAGACGCTGGGGCCCAGGCTGGCCCAGAAGCCGTTGACGCTGGAGGTGTTGACGATGTGCGCCTCGTCGGCGGCCAGCATCATCGGCAGGAAGGTGCGCACGCCGTAGTAGACGCCGCCCCAGCAGACGTTGAACGTCCGCTCCCACTCGTCGCGGCCGTCGGCCACGATCGAACCGCCGCCGCCGATGCCGGCGTTGTTGAACAGCAGGTGCAGCTTCTCGGCGTCGTGCAGCTTGGCCGCCTCGTCGCGGAAGCGGATCAGGGCCGCCTCGTCCGATACGTCGGCGACATGCGCGGTGATCCTGGCGCCCTGGGGCACGCCGTCGGCCCGGCAGAGCGCGATCGTCTCCTGCATGGCCTTGTCCGAGACGTCGCACATCGCGACGCTGCATCCCTCGGCGATGAGCTGGCGGGCCAGTTCGCGACCCATGCCCGTGCCGCCGCCCGTCACCACGGCGAATTTTCCGGCGAAGTCCTTCATGGCCGTTCCTCCCGTTCTTCCCGCGGACGATAGCGTCGGGCGCAGGCCGCGTAAGCCGTCACCCCACGTCAAGATGGGCGGGAGAGGGGAGGAATGGAGAGGGGCTCAGTAGATCAGGTGCGGGGCGCGGGCCTCTTCCCACGCAGCCTCGTCGGGCCGGGCCAGGGCGTCCAGATCGTCGGGCCCGGCGGCGGGGTCGTCCACCCATTCGCGCAGGCCCGGCCCGCCGTTGATCACGTCGATGGCGAGGCGGTCGTGGACGTATTCATAGGGAAAGTCGCGCCAGAGCGGATAGTCGGGCCGCAACCGCCGGATCGCTTTGAAGCCCGCCGCCTGGAGCCGCCAGGGGCGGAAGGCGCGGTGGTCGTAGTCCGGCCCTTCGGTGTGGATCTGGACCCCGGCGCACAGCTTGCCGACATGCTTGTGGAAGGTGGGCTCGAACCAGACGTCGCGAAGGCGGCAGCCCTCCAGCCAGTGCGGCGCCAAGGTTTGCATCCCGGCGATCACCGTGCGGGCGTCGATGTCGGGGGCGCCGAACAGTTCCAGCGGGCGCGTCGTGCCGCGGCCCTCCGAGAGGGTGGTCCCCTCCAGCATCACCGTCCCGGCGTAGGCGCGCGCCATCCAGAGGTTCGGCGCGTTGGGGCTGGGGTTGACCCAGACGCGTTCGCCCAGCGGCCAGCCCCGGCCGGGGGCGGCCTCGGGGTCCCAGCCGGTCATCTCGATGACGCGATAATCCACGTCGAGGCCGAAATGCGCGATGAACCAGCGGCCCATCTCGCCCATCGTCAGGCCGTGGCGCATGGGCATGGGGCCGGCGCCGACGAAGCTCTCGTGGCCGGGCAGGAGGGTCAGGCCCTCGACCGGCCGGCCGACCGGATTGGGCCGGTCCAGCACCCACACCGACTTGCCGTGCGTCGCGGCGGCCTCCAGCACGTAGAGCAGGGTGGTGACGAAGGTGTAGATGCGGCAGCCCAGGTCCTGCAGGTCGACCAGCAGGACGTCGAAGCTGTCCATCATTTCGTCTGTGGGCCGGCGTACCTCGCCATACAGGCTGAAGACCGGGACGCCGTGGATCGGGTCGGCGAAATCCGGACTCTCGACCATGTTGTCCTGCTTGTCGCCGCGCAGGCCGTGCTGCGGGCCGAAGGCGGCCGAGAGCGTGATGTCGGGGCAGGCGGCGAGCGCGTCGAGGCTGTGGGTCAGGTCCGCCGTGACCGACGCCGGATGGGCCAGCAGCGCCACGCGGCGCCCAGCCAGGGGGCGGCGCAGTCCGGGCTCGGCGAGCAGGCGGTCGATGCCGAAGTTCATGCGGCCTCCGGTGTGGGCGGGGGAAGGTCGACGACGAAGCCGTCGGCGTGGTGGAAATCGGGCCGGCCCGGCGGGTGGGCGACGGCCCAGTAGCTGAGCCGGCCGTCCGCCGTTTCGATCACGGCCGTCAGGCTCGCGCGCCAGGGCTGATCGACGGGCAGGTCGGCGGGGGTGTCCAACCGGGCGTCGAGGACCAGGGCCCCGTCCTGTCTCTCCACGGCGATGGCGGGGGTGTCGATGTCGGGATCGGCGGCGCGCTCGCGATATCCCGCGAAGGCGTAGGCGGCCCACGCGCCGGAGGGCGCGAGGTTGAACTCCAGATAGCCCCGACCTGCCGGCGCGTGCAGGAACACCTCGAAGCACGTCCGCCGCCAGAGTTCGTCGCGGCGCGCCGGCGACGCCGGACCGGGGATCGCCAGCGCCGACAGGTCGCCGGAAAGCGTGAACCGGACGTCCAGGCCGCCGTCCGGACGCCGCGCGACCGTGGCGTCGATCGCGTCCACGGGGGCTTCGGGCGAATCGGGATGGCGCCGCAGCAGGGGCATGGCCTGCGGATAGCACCGCGGATGGAGCGCCGCCTACTGGGCCGATGCGGCCGGCGCCGGCGGGGACGGTGTGGAGGACGCCGGGATCCGCTCGCCCGGCGTGGGCGCGACGCGAAGGCCGTAGACCGACTGGCGGCCGGTCGCCAGATCGATGGTCACGAGGTGATCCACGCTCTCGGGCCGCCACCCGCGTCGGCGGACCAGCGGCGGCTCGTTGCGGGCGCCCAGCAGCACCAGGGTGGTTTCGCCGGGCATCACCGCCTCCAGCGATTCCACCGGCAGGTCGGCGGTCCAGGCCGGCTCGCCGACGGGCCCCGTGACGCGGGTGAGGCGCAGGCGGCTTCCCTCGCCCAGCCGGTCGCGATGGAGGACCAGAACGCTGTCGGGCTCGCGAACGAGGATCGGGGTGTCATGGCAGCAACGGCCGTCCTGGACCAGGCCGGCGGTCAGGAATTCGGGGCCCTCGGGCAGGGGTGCGAAATCGCCGAAGGTGGGACGCGGCCCGAAGAAGGTGTTCCGCGACCCGACCCGCGCCGACCAGACCCGCGTGCGCGGATAACGCTTGGGATCGACGCCGCCGATGCCGCCGGCCTTCTGGAACCCCTCGACCTCGGGTTCGGCCAGCAGGCCCAGCCAGCGGTCCCCGACCCTGAGGCCGCGGCTGTAGAACGCCCAGGTCCCGTTGCCGCCAGCCACCCGCGCGGGGAGGAACACGCCGACCTCGGGCTCGGCGCGCTGGGCGTCCAGGTCCAGGCGCGGGCCGTCCGGCGCGGTCTGCGCGCCCTTTCCGGTCAGCCGCCAGTCGCGCCCGTCGGACGAGAGGCCCTTGGGATCGAAGCGGATGTACCGCGCCTCGGCCGGCACGACGCCGCGCAGGGCGGGGTTGGCGGCCTCGAAGGCGGCGGCGTCGGCGGTGACGGCGCCGGTGGCCGGATCCAGCCCCAGAAGCTGCTGACCGTCGAGGAGCCAGAGCACGCCGCCATGAACGCCGAGGAGCGTGCGGCCCATGTTCACCCCGGCGCGGTCGTCGCTGATGCGGCGCCGCCAGACCGGCTGTCCCGTCCGGCCGTCGAACCCCCAGACGTCCACATACAGTCGCGTGTACGACGTGCGGTTGGTCCGGCCGGGCGAGCGGAAGGTATGCCACTGGCTGGTCAGCAGCATCACGCGCTCGCCCGCCGGGGTGGTGGCGCGGACGGGCGGTCCCTGCACGTCCGCCACGCTGGGGATCGCGCCGCGGCCCAAGACCGCGAAGACGACCGCGGCGACGATCGCCAGGGGCATCGCCACGACCAGCAGGAAGGCCAGCAGCCGGCGGCGCCCCGCCCGCCCCGGTCGCGTCACGATCGATCCCGCCATGCCGGCCACTCCCCGCCCTGCGGAGCGAGAGTCCGCCGAGGCATGGAGGCAGCGGAGCACGGCGCTTTACGAGGGGCAATCTCGGGATGCGTACGCTGCCCTCTAGCCAAACGTGACTGATCGGCGTTCACTGTCGCCACAGAACCAGGAGGAACGGTATGGCCGACGGGCACGTCGCGGGGATCACCAGGGAACAGGCGCGGGCCGAAGCCTATTCGCTGCCGATCGAGAAGCTGGACCCGGCGCAGCCGGCGCTGTTCCAGGCCGACGCCATGTGGCCGATCTTCGAGCGCCTGCGCGCCGAGGACCCCGTCCACTACACCGAGGAGCACGAGTTCGGACCCTACTGGTCGATCACCAAGTACAACGACATCATGGCGATCGACACCGACCACAACCGGTTCTCGTCCGACTTCATGAAGGGCGGCATCACCATCGCCGGCGGCCAGCAGAACATGGACCCGCTGCCGATGTTCATCGCCATGGACCCGCCGAAGCACGACATCCAGCGCAAGGCGGTGTCGCCCGCGGTGGCGCCCCACGCCCTGAACGAGATGGCGCCCCAGATCCGCGAGCGGGCCGGCAAGATCCTGGACGGCCTGCCCATCGGCGAGGAATTCGACTGGGTCGACCTGGTCTCGAAGGAACTGACGGCCATGACCCTGGCCACGCTGTTCGACGCCCCGCAGGAAGACCGTCGCAAGATAACCTACTGGTCCGACGTGGTCACGGCCGCGCCGATGCCGGGCGCCATCGTCGAGACCTTCGAGCAGAAGATGGAGATCTTCAGGGAATACCACGCCTACTTCACCGAGCTGTGGAACCAGAAGGTCAACGCCCCGCCCAGCTTCGACCTGATCTCGCTGCTGGCCCATAGCCCGGCCACGCGGGACATGGAGCCGCGGGAGTATTTCGGAAACGTCGTGCTGCTGACGGTGGGCGGCAACGACACCACGCGGAACACCATCTCGGGTTCGATCTACGCGCTGAACAAGAACCCCGACCAGTACGCCAAGCTGCGCGCCAACCCCGACCTGATCTCGTCGATGGTGTCCGAAACCATCCGCTGGCAGACGCCGCTGGCCCACATGCGCCGCACCGCCGTCGAGGACGTCGAGTTCCGCGGCAAGTCGATCAAGGCGGGCGACAAGGTCGTCATGTGGTACGTCTCGGGCAACCGCGACGACGAGGTGATCGAGAACCCGAACGCCTACATCATCGACCGCGAGCGGCCGCGCCAGCACATCTCGTTCGGCTTCGGCATCCACCGTTGCGTGGGCAACAGGCTGGCGGAACTCCAGCTCCAGATCATCTGGGAAGAGATCCTGAAGCGGTTCCCGGAGGTCATCCTGGTGGACGAGCCCAAGCGGGTCTACTCCAGCTTCGTGAAGGGCTACGAGACCCTCCCGGTGATCATCCCCAGGCGGAACTGACGGGCGCGGACGGGGCCGCGAAGCGGCACCTCTCGAATTCAAGGGACCAAGGAAAACGCAGAAGGCCACGGAAGCCGAAGCTGCGATTTCCGTGTCTTCCGTGGTTTCCATGACGGCGCCCCCGCTCGCGCGGAGGCTCGGGGATGACCCACCCGTTCGTGTTTCGTGGGTTCGTAGCGGACCAGAGACGGTGAAGGTCGTCCCTACCTCGTCGCCGCGATCCAGGCGTCCACGCGGGAGTCCAGCACGTCCAGGGGCAGCGGGCCGGCCGACAGGACGATCTCGTGGAAGGCCCGGAGGTCGAACTTCGGCCCCAGCGCCGTCTCGGCCCGGGCGCGTGCTTCCGAGATCTTGAGCTGGCCCACCTTGTAGCTGGTCGCCTGGCCGGGGAGGGTGAAGTAGCGGTCGATCTCGCTCTCGATGTCGCGGTCCGAGCTGATGGTGTTGCGGCGCATGTAGTCGACCGCCTGCTCGCGGCTCCAGCGCTTGTGATGGACGCCGGTGTCCAGCACGAGCCGGGCGGCCCGCCAGATCTCAAGGCTGAGACGCCCGAAGTCGTCGTAGGGGTCCTGATAGAAGCCGGCCTCCTTGCCCAGGGCCTCGGCGTACAGGCCCCAGCCTTCGATATAGGCGCCCTGGAATGCGTAGCGCCGGAAGAGCGGCAGATCGGCCTGTTCCAGCGAGCGGGCGATCTGGAAGTGGTGGCCCGGCGCGCCCTCGTGGAAGGCGATGGCGGGAAGCTGCGGTTTCAGCACCTGGCCCATGTCGGAGAGGTTCACATAGAAGATCCCCGGCCGTGAACCGTCCGGCGCGCCCATGTTGTAGAAGGCCACGGCGGCGGTCTTCTCGCGGAAGGGCTCGACGGCGCGCACCTCCAGGGCCTGCTTCGGCAGGGTCGAGAACTGGCGGTCGGCCACGGCCATGTAGTCTGCGATCACCTTCTTGGCGTCGGCCAGGTACTGCTGCTTGCCCGCCTCGGTGTTGGGGTACTTGAACCGGGCGTCGTTGCGGATGTGGGCGAAGAAGTCCTCGAGCGAGCCCTGAAAGCCCACCTTCGCCTTGATCGCCTCCATCTCCCCGCGGATGCGGGACACCTCGTCCAGACCGGTCTGGTGGATCTGGTCGGGGGTCAGCGGGGTGGTGGTGTAGAAGCGCACCATGTCGGCGTAGAAGGCCTCGCCGTCGGGGAGAGCCCAGACGCCGTTCACCGTGGTCGCCTTGGCGGACATCGCCTCCAGCGCGCGGATATAGCGCGTGTAACCGGTCTTCCACGGCCCGGTCAGCGCCGCCCGGCCCGCGTCCAGCAGCCGGGTCCTGTCGAACGGCTCGGTCTTCAGCGCCTCGACCTTCTTCTTGAAGTCGGCCCAGACGGGATGATCGGGACCGTCGTCGAAGGGGGCGCCCTTGAGCTGGTTGCGCGCGTCCGGGATCACCCGGCCGAAGACGAAGGCCGGCGGCAGGAATCCCCGCGCCGTACGCTGGTCCAGATCGTCGGCCGCTTCTCCGGCCACGCGCTCGACGGCGCGTAGGCGCGAGACATAGGCCTCGGCGTCCGCGACGGTGTCGACCCGATGGGTGTTGATGAGAAAGACCGGCACGCCGTCCAGCGGGCCTCCGAACGAGGCGACGGCGTAGGTCTGCCAGTACCAGCGGAACTGGGTCTTCTGGGTGGCGACCGACTTCTCGAACAGGGCGAACGACAGCCGGGAGGCCTCGTTCAGTTTCGCCGGATCGAACTCGCGCCGCATCTGCGCGAGGCGGCTCTCGGCGAGGCCCACGGCCTTCTTCTGGCCCGCGAAGGTGTAGTCGCCCAGTTCGTCGTAGCGCTCCTTCAGGCCGATCTGGCTCAGGGTCTCGGGGCTCAGCCGGGCGGCCTCCATGAAGGCCTCCTGGAAGAAGGCCGCCAGGCGGGCGTCTTCCGACGGGGCCTTGGTCGTTGCGGCCGTTGGGGTGGGCGTGGGCTGGGCCAGGAGCGGGCCGGCGATCAGGGCCGCGCTGAGCGCCAGGACGGAACAGGCTGTGCGGTGCATGTGACCCTCGGAAACGATGTGCGGGCGAGGCTTACGGCCCTCAGGGGAGCGGGCGAAATGAAATCTGCTCCATCTCTCCCGCAGGGTGCGTGCGATCGGGCTGCTCGGGATCAGACGGTGAAGCCGGCGACGTGGTTCAGGCGCGCCCAACTCGCGCGATGGCGGGCCGGCTCCCGGATCGACGGCGCCAAGGTCCTGCGCCAGCGCGCCTCCGCCGCTTCGGCCTCGGCCCAGCAGGCGGCGATGGCGGCGTCCAGGGCCTCGCCCGCGGGCGAGGCGTCGATCTGCGCCTGGAATTCGGCCTCCAGGGCGTCGCGCTCGGGCGCGATGGCGGCCAGCGCGGCGGTGAAGTCGGGCAGGGCGGCGCGATGCAGCGCCTCGTGCCGCCACCAGAGCGACGCCGTGTCCGCCCGGTCGGTCGGCGACGGCCCGAAGGGTGGCGTCGCGGCGCCGAATACGAAGGGCTTGAACAGGCTGACGCACGGCGCCGACGTGCCCGTGACCCAGTGGACCGCGCGATCGGGCCGAAGCTCGCTGACCATGGAGGCCACAGACTGGCTGCGCCGCGGGCCGCACGAGGCGTGCATGCAGATCGTACGGTCGCGCGTGTGGGCCGGGCTCCAGTCCGGGGCGTCGCCGTGGTCGCGCAGGATCGCCCGCATCGTGGCCGGCGCGAGGGCGGGGGCGGCGCGGTCCAGCAGCGCCTGGCCCCGGGCGCAGCGCCCGCGCCCGAAGCTCACTGAATCGCGCGCTTCGTCGATCAGGCTGGCGGCGACGTCGTAGCGGCCCGCTCGCGCCAGGCCGGGGCTGAGGGCGTCGTAGTCGTCGGCGATGGAGTAGGCGTTGGAGAGCGCGCGGCGATCCTCCACTTGCCGCCAGACCCAGTCCCGGCCCACGGTCTCCAGCACATAGGCCTCGGCCGGGTCGGCGACGATGAAGCCGTTGTGGTAGTAGAAGCGGCCCAGGTGGCCGCAGTCGCCGCCCTGGCCATGCGCCTCCAGCAGGCCGACGATCACCTCGAGCGCCTCGCGGGCGGTTCCGCCGCGCTCCAGGCCCAGCCGGACCAGATCCATCCCGGTCAGCGCGCGACGGCGCTGGGCCGGGACGCGGGCGTGCAGCGCCTCGTTGCCGATGACCACGCCCCTGTCGTTGGCGCCCATCTCGGCGCCCCACATCCAGAACGGCCGGCTGAGCAGGCAGGCGTGGGTTCGTGCGACGTCGGGGATGGTGATGTAGGTGAGCCGGAGCGGTGCGCCGGCCGGTCCCGACCGCGCGGGCGACAGCTCCAGGCCCTGGGCTTCGTTGCGTTCGCGGTCGCTGTTCTTGGCGAACAGCGTGGCCCCGCGGGTCGTGGAGGGCGCCAGACTGACCAGGGTGTCGCACATTTCCCGGGCCGTCCGACTTCAGGGGGCTTCGCAGGGCTGGATGTCGGTCGGCTTCGGCCGTTGGGTCGGCGCCTCGAACACGGCCAGGTAGCCGACGCCGCCCGTCATCGGCGCGGTGCGGACGTGGCGATAGCCCACGGCCTCGAACTCGCACTTCAGCAGAGCGGGCGGGGTGCCGTGCCGGTCGATGGGCCGGTCCAGGTCGATGACGCCTACCTGGGCTCCGGGCTTCAGCGACGTGGCGAGGTTCCAGAGCAGGGCGTAGGGGCTCTCGACCTCGTGGTACATGTGGACCATCACCGCCCGGTCGACCGACGCCGCGGGCAGCTTCGGGTCCTCGGCCGTGCCCACCACGATGCGGACGTTCTTCAGGCCGCGCGCCTCGGCCTCGCGACGCAAGCCCGAGACGTAGGCTTCGACGATGTCCTCGGCGTAGACCACGCCCTGCGGCCCCACGGCCGGCGACAGGCGCAGGGTGTGGTAGCCCGAGCCGGCCCCGATGTCGGCCACGGCCATGCCCGGCCGGATGTCGAGGCCGCGGATGAGCTGGCCCGACTCGTCGGCCGCGTCGCGGTCGGGTCCGGACGACCACTCGGACGCTACGATCCCGGCCACCGGCCGGTCGGCGGCGGGGAAGCCGGCCGCGTCTCGCGCCGCCGCAGCTCCGGCCTCGGGCGAACCGGCCTCGGGCAGGGGCGAGCAGGCGGCCAGCAAGGTGGCGGCGATCAGGGCGAAACCGAAATGCATCGGCCATCTTCTCACCCGGAATCCGGGCGAAATTCCAGCCCTCGCGATCCGGATGTCGATGAAACGGAACGGGAACGTGATATAGCGCGCCGATGCCCGACGCCGCGGGACCCGAGCCTGACCTGCTGCCGCCCCGCTTCCGGGCGTGGTTCGCCGAGCGCGGCTGGACGCCCCGGCCGCACCAGATCGAGATGGTGGCCAGGGGCCGGGCGGGGCGGGACGTGCTGCTGATCGCGCCCACGGGCGGGGGCAAGACCCTGGCGGGATTCCTGCCCAGCCTGATCGAACTCTCGGAGCGGCCGCCGGCCAATACGCCGCCCGGCGCGCCGAGGGGGCTGCACACCCTCTACATCTCGCCGCTGAAGGCGTTGGCCGTGGACGTGGAGCGGAACCTGAACGCGCCCATCGCCGAGATGGGCCTGCCCATCGTCGCCGAGAGCCGGACCGGCGATACGGGCCTGGCCCGCCGCCAGCGCCAGCGGGTGAAGCCGCCGGACATCCTGCTGACCACGCCCGAACAGTTGGCGCTGCTCTGCGCGTGGGAGGGCGCGCGGGCCTATTTCGAGGATCTCCGCTGCGTCGTTCTCGACGAAATCCACACCCTGCACGGCAGCAAGCGGGGCGACCTTCTGGCCCTGGATCTGGCGCGCCTGCAGGTGCTGGCGCCGGACATGCGCCGGGTGGGGCTGAGCGCGACGGTCGACGACCCGGACGTGACCCGCGCCTGGATGGCCCGGCATGGGTCTGCGGATGTCGCCAGCGCCCCCTCCACCGCTTCGCGGTCCCCCTCCCCCATCGAGATGGGGGAGGAGCTGGAGACTT
>NZ_MEEX01000017.1 GCF_001724605.1 Phenylobacterium sp. SCN 70-31 | reverse complement strand
CTTCACCATCTGTGCTGACCTCCACCCAGCACACAGCTTGAATCATGATCCGCCTCCCCGCGGAATCTTCGATTCAATCTAGGGCCAACGCGCTCTAGGGCGGGGGCCGGTTCCCGGCGTTGTCGCTTCCGCGGAGATCAATGCAACCTGAAGTTCGTCGATTGTCGTTCACCAAACTAGGGTATATTTTCTCCCTTTCAGGCTCCGGGGGGAGAAATGAGCACGACTATCAACGCAGGACTGAGCGCTGACGCACAGGCCTTGATGGCTTTTCAAACGGGAAAGAAGTCCGCAGGGGCGGCTTACCTTCTTTGGTTTTTTCTCGGTGGAGTAGGGGCGCACCGCTTTTACATGGGCCTCACCGGTTCTGCGATCGGTCAGCTTGTGCTCAGCGTCCTTGGGTGGGCAACGATCTGGTTCGGCATCGGATTCCTCTTCCTTGCCGCCCTTGGCATCTGGTTGCTGATCGACCTCTTCACCCTTGCTGGAAAAGTTAAGACGCACAACATGATGCTAATGGCGAAACTGAGCGGCGGTTCGTCAGCGCTTGGAGTAATGGCAGCGAATTGATCTTGTGCGATATTCGCGATCCCGATCTCCTATTTTGCCGCGGCGACGTGACACCGTCGAGCGCAACGAAAAACGCCCGGCGGTGAGGCCGGGCGTCTTCGTTCGGAATCAGAGGCCTCGTCGGCCTACTTGATCTTGCCTTCCTTGAACTCGACGTGCTTGCGCACGATCGGGTCGTACTTCTTCAGCACCATCTTGTCGGTCTTGGTGCGGGCGTTCTTCTTGGTGACGTAGAAGAAGCCGGTGTCCGCCGAGGAATTCAGGCGGATCTTGATGGAGGCGGGCTTCGCCATGGTGCGGGTCCCTTAAGATTGCGGGGCCAAGCGGGGTCGCACCGCCGGCGGTGTTCAGGAGGCGCGGAAAATACGAATCCGCGCCCGGAAGTCAACCTGCCTCTCCCGCCGTGGGAGGGCGGAAGCGTTCAGAGGCTCACCGGCCGCATGCCCCCTTCGCGATCCTTGTAGCGCAGGAAGGGCTTGGGACGGGTGGGGTCGTCCATGCGCAGGACGGCCTCGCGGATCATCATGCGGGTGACGGCGGGCAGGGGCAGGCCCTGGGCGTCGTCGAAGTCGACCCAGGCGATCTCCTCCAGTTCGCCGCAGTCGGCCTGGCGGTCCAGGCTGGTGAGGCGCTCGGCGTCGGCCATCAGGAACCAGGTGTCGAACCGCTTGCCCACCGCCGGCGGGGTGATGGCGCGGGCGATCACGTCCATGGCGTCGAGGTCGGCCAGGACGCCCTGGTCGACGAAGTCCTTCCAGGGGCCGCGGCCGCGCGCCTCGCCTGGCCGGGCCAGCAGGAGGCCGGCCTCCTCCCAGGTCTCGCGGACGGCGGCCAGGGCCAGGGCCCGGCCCTTACCGGCGGGCAGGTAGCGGTCGAACAGGCCGCCCACGTCGGTCCGCAGGTCGGTGGCGTAGGGGGCGCGATAGTCGGCCCGGTCGATCCTCCCGCCGGGGAACACCCAGCGGTCGGGCATGAAGCTGTGGCCGCCGTGTCGCTTGCCCATGAGGACGCGCGGCTTGGGTCCGTCGCGCCGGATGATCATCACCGTGGCGGCGTTCTTGGGGCGCACGGCCCGCTGGCCGGGCACGCGGGGCGGGCCTTCGGGCTTGTGGACGATGGGGGCGTCGGTCGGCATGAAACAATTGTATGACCCGCCGCACGGGGCTGGGAAGCCTGCCGTGGCGGAAGGATCGTCGCAGCCTTCGCGCGAGCGGGGTTCCGTCTTGGAACCACAGAAGGGCACAGAAAACACGGAAGGAAGACCGGGCGCTTTCTGTGCGCTTCCGTGTCTTCTGTGGTTTTCGAATCGGGAGGCGCCGCTTCGCGGCCGTTAGCGCTTCTTGCCGCCCATCTTCTTCTTGCGGCCGGTGCGGATACCCGGCGGACGACCAGAAGGGGGGCGGCGGTCGCCGCGGCCGCGGACGCCGAGGCGGGGGAGGGGCATGGAGCGGTCGGGCGGGGCCGGGTCGCTCAGCATGTCGAACAGCAGGCCGCCGGTGATGGGCGTGGCCTCGGCCAGGCGGACCTGGACCGTCATGCCCAGGGGCCAGCGGGCGCCCGACCGCTCGCCCACCAGCGCGTGGGTCCGCTCGTCGTGGACGAAGAACTCGCCGCCCAGTCGCGAGACGGGAACCAGGCCGTCGGCGCCCGTCTCGGCCAGGCGCACGAAGAGGCCGAAGCGGGTGACGCCGGTGATCCGGCCCGCGAACTCGGCGCCCACCCGGTCGGCCAGGAAGGCGGCCACGTAGCGGTCGGTGGCGTCGCGCTCGGCCGCCATGGCGCGCCGCTCGGCGAAGGTGATGATCTCGGCCGTGCCCGCCATCTGCGAGATGTCGAACTGCGAGAGGCCGTCGTCGCCGAAGCCGAGCGCCGTCACCAGCGCCCGGTGGACGATCAGGTCGGCGTAGCGGCGGATCGGCGAGGTGAAGTGGGCGTATTTCGCCAGATTCAGCCCGTAGTGGCCGATATTGTCGGTGGAGTAGTGGGCCTGCATCTGGGTGCGCAGGACCACCTCGTTGACGATGTCGGCGTGCGGCCCGCCGCGGGTCTCGTCCAGCAGGCGGTTGAAGCGCTCGGTGCGGGGCGCCTCGCCCTTGGCCCAGGGCAGGCCCAGGGTGTCCAGCAGGTCGGCCAGGGCCTGGATCTTCTCGCGGCTGGGCTGGTCGTGGATGCGGTAGATCAGCGGGGTCTTCTTCTGCTCCAGCGTCTCGGCGGCGCAGACGTTGGCCTGGATCATGAACTCCTCGATGAGCTTCATGGCGTCCAGCGTCGCGCGGGGGGTGATCGCGGCGATCTCGCCCTCGCGGGTCATGGCGATGCGCCGCTCGGCGCTCTCGATGGCCAGGGGCGAGCGGGCGTCGCGGCCCGTCTTCAGGCAGGCGTAGGCCGCCCACAGCGGCTTCAGGACCGGTTCCAGCAGCGGCGCGGTTTTGTCGTCGGTCTGGCCGTCGATGGCCGCCTGGGCCTGTTCGTAGCTGAGCTTGGCCGCCGAGCGCATCAGGCCGCGGACGAACCGGTGGCCGCGCTTCCTGCCGTCGGCGCCGAACACCATGCGGACGGCCAGGGTGGCGCGGTTCTCGCCCTCGCGCAGGCTGCACAGGCCGTTGGACAGGCGTTCGGGCAACATGGGCTCGACCCGGTCGGGGAAGTAGACGCTGTTGCCCTTGTCGCGGGCGATGCGGTCCAGCTCCGAGCCCGGCCGGACGTAGGCGGCCACGTCGGCGATGGCCACCCAGCAGACCCAGCCGCCGGGGTTCTTCGGATCGTCGTCGGGGTGGGCGTAGACGGCGTCGTCGTGGTCGCGCGCGTCCTGGGGGTCGATGGTGATGAGGGGGACGTCGCGCAGGTCTTCCCGGCCCGACAGGGTCGGCGGCTGGGCGGCCTCGGCCTCGGCTTCGGCGGCGTCCGAGAAGCCGATGGGGATCCCGTGGGCGTGGATGGCGATGAGCGAATAGGCGCGCGGTTCGTCCTCGCGGCCCACCACCTCCAGCAGCTTGCCGCGCTTTGGTCCGTAGCGGGGACCGTGCGGCTCGACCTGGGCCAGCACGAGGTCGCCGTCCCGGACGTCCTCGCCCTCGGGCAGGAGCAGGGTGTCCTTCGAGCGGCGGTCGACGGGCTCGACCCGCACCTCGCGCCGCGCCTTGCGGACCACGCCCAGGATGCGGTGCGCGCTCTGGCCCAGGCGCTTGATCAGCCGCGCCTCGGTCTCGCCGTTCTCGAGGGGGACGAAGCGGACCAGCACACGGTCGCCCAGGCCGGGCGCCGGCCCCTTCACGTCGCCGCCGGGGGCCAGGGGGACCAGGGGGGCGTCCTCGCCGCGCGTCAGCCGCACCAGAAGCTCGCCGTCGGCGTCGCGCTCGACCACGTCGGCCACGCCCACCTCGGGCAGGGCGCCGGCCTCGGCCAGCCCCCGGCGGCCGCGCTTGCCCAGCGCGCCCTCGGCCTGGAGGGTCTGGAGCTGGGCGCGAAGCTGGCGGCGGTCCTCGCCCTTCAGCCCGAACGCGCGGGCGATGGCGGCCTTGTCGGTCTCGCCGCTCTCGCGGATGAACTTCAGCAGGGTCTCGCGGTCGGGCAGGCCTTTCGCAAAGCGGGTCGACTTCGGCATCTTGGAGCGGGCCATCCGGCGTGCTTAGCACCGTTTTGGGAGGAACGCAGATGCTCACCGGAACGCACCGCTTTCCAAGGCAGGACCAGATCGTCTACGGGCGCCCGGCGGCGGAGGTGGTGCGCGAACTGGCGGGCGCCTGGGGCTGCACGCGCCTGTTCCTCACCACGACGCGCTCGCTGGCCGACGGGGCGGCGGCGCGATTCGCGGCGGAGCTGGGCGGGCTCTGCGTCGGGGTCTTCGCCGACATCGGCGCGCATTCCCCGCGCGAGGGCGTGATCGGCGGGGCCGACGCCGCGCGGGCGGCGGGCGCCGACCTGCTGGTGGCGCTGGGCGGCGGCTCGGTGATCGACGCCACCAAGGTGATGCAGCTCTGCCTGTGGGCGGGCCTGACCGAGGCGGGCCAGCTCGACGCCTATCGCGCCGGACGGGGTGCGGACCGTATCGATGTGGCGAAGGTGGCGCCCGGCGTCCGCATGATCGCCGTGCCCACGACGCTGTCGGCCGCCGAGTTCACCCCGTTCGCCGGCGTCAGCGATCCGGCCCGGCGCGTGAAGGAGGGCTACACCCACCCGATGCTGGCCCCACGCGCGGTGGTGCTGGACCCTGCGATGACGCTGGACACCCCGCCGCGGCTCTGGGCCTCGACCGGCATGAAGGCGGTGGACCACGCCGTCGAGCAGCTCCGCCACCCGCAGCGCGCGCCATATGCGGACGCCCTGGCCATCGACGGGCTGAAGCGGCTGGCGGCCGGCCTCGCGGCGACGCAGGCCGACCCGCGCGACCTGGCGGCCCGGCTGGAATGCCAGTTCGGCATGTGGCTGGCGATCAGCGGCGTCGGATCGGGGCGTGGGATGGGACCAAGCCACGCCATCGGCCACACCCTGGGCGGCGGCTACGGCGTGCCGCACGGGATCACCTCGTGCGTGATCCTGCCGGCGGTGCTGGCGTGGACGGGGGCCAGCGGCCCGGACGGCGCCGTCGCCGAGGCCCTGGGCGGCGGGGATGCGGCGGGAGCCGTCCGCGATCTCGTCCGGCGGCTGGACCTGCCGTCCGACCTGAGGAGCGTGGGCGTGACGCGCGGCGACTTCCAGGCCATCGCCGAGCACACGATGCACGACGGTGGGGTCCGCAACAGCCCGCGCCCGATCTCGGGGCCGGCCGACATCGTGGAGATCCTCGAGATCGCGGCCGGCTGATGCTGCTGAAGGTCGCCCAACTGGAGGCCGTTCGCCGCGGCGAGGTCAGCCTGGTCTTCCGCCGCTGGAAGCGGCCGTCCGTGAAGACCGGCGGCACGCTGAACACCGCCGTGGGCCAGCTCGCCATCGACGAGGTGGCCGAGGTCGATCCGGCCGGGATCACCGACGCCGAGGCCCTGGCGGCCGGTGCGGCGTCGGCGGATGGGCTGCGGGCGAGTCTGGCGGGCGAGGGGACGGCGTATCGTGTCCGGGTGCGGTATGTGGGCGCCGACCCGCGGGACGCCCTGCGCCGGGACCTGGACCTCACGGGCGTGCTGGAGCGGCTGGGGCGGCTGGACGCCCGCGGCGCCTGGACGGCCCGGGTCCTCGAACTGATCGCCCGGCATCCCGGGCGCCGCGCCGGCGACCTCGCCGGGATGCTCGGGATGGAGACGGCGCCCTTCAAGCTGAACGTCCGCAAGCTGAAGGCGCTGGGCCTGACCGAGAGCCTGGAGGTCGGCTACCGCCTTTCGCCGAGGGGTGAGGCGGTGAGGAAGGCGATGATGTCGCGGTAGGCGGCGCGATCCTGGAGCATGAACAGGTGGCCGCCCTCGTACCAGCGCAGCTCGGCGCCGGGGATGCGGGCGGCCATCTTCTCCTGGGTGGCGGGCAGGGCGATCCCGTCGTGGCGGCCGGCGGCGATCAGGGTGGGGCAGGCGATTTGCGGCAGGCGGTCCCAGGTGTCGTGGTCCGCGCGGGCTTCGAGCTGGCGGTGCGCGCCCGCGGCGCGGCCGGGCTCGTCGCCGATCGGGTCGGCGGCGGTCAGTTCGACCAGCCGGGCGTGCTCGTCCGGATGCGCGGCGGCCCAGGCGGCGTCGCGGCGGACGTCGCTGATCGGGATCATGTGGCGGGCGCGGGCCTCGCCTTTCAGGTGCTCGATCTCGTGGAACGGGAAGGACGCCCCGCCGGCCCCGCCGGGCGAGGTGCAGGCCAGGACCAGGCGCTTCACCCGCGCCGGATGCCGCAGAGCCAGTTCCTGGGCCACCATGCCGCCGAACGAGACGCCGACCACCAGGGCCTGGTCCCAGCCGACATGGGCCATGAGCGCCGCGGCGTCGTCGGCGTAGTCGGCCATGGTGTAACGCACGTCGGGCTTGTCGCTGCGTCCCAGGCCCCGCTGGTCGTAGGCCAGAAGGTCGAACGCCTTGGCCAGCGGCGAGGCGAACACGTTCGGCTGCACCCGCAGGTCGCCGCCGGTGCCCGAGATGAACAGCAGCGGCGGGCCGTCGCCGGCGCGTTCGAAATAGAGGGTCAGGCTGTCGAGGGGGGCGTAGGGCATGGGGGGCAGGGTAGGCATCCTGGCGTCGACGTCGAGAGCTTCCACCGCAGCCGGCAAGCGGACGGACTGAAGGTCAGAGATGGGTGGGGTGGGGACATCAGAGCGGTGTCAACGCGCCAGACCAAGCTTGAGCGGATCTCGCCGGCAGGCTTAGGTAGAGAGGAGTTGGACAGAGCCGGTCTGTCCACCTGCCGGATCGCGGCTTGACAACAATTTCTGATCCAGCCGTCCGGGGTAGCGGACTGATCACCGGGGCATTTCCAAGCCCGGACGGCGACGTGCTGGCAATAGCGAGTGAGTTCTCGCTTCTTGTGAATCCGCGTTCGAGGGCCTGCTACGCAGGTCAAACGCTTCGCTACAGGGTCGCCCTCTATAGGCGCGGCGAGGCCGTGCCTTTCGCCGCTTTTGATCGGCTCCGGTTCAACATCAACGACGTGGCCTTTCACCCAACTGAACCGGTCGTTGCGATTGCGACCGGCAGCTACGACGGGGGGTATTTCTTCGAGGGCGATCTCGTTCTGTGGAACTGGATTGACGACTTGCACGCTCGGCCAGTCGCGCAGATTCCCGAGGTGGTGCGCTGTCGCTTTGACGAGTCAGGCGGGGCCGTCGAGTCCCTCGTCCGACCATGGGACGAGGAATGGGAAGGGCTACCGGAGCCTCGTGAGGATACGGCGTTCGATAGCCTGTTCCCGGTTCGGATTTCCTACTCGGGAGCAGCCTTCGCCGGAACGGATTCCGTCGAGATCGAGCTAACGCCGGGCACCCGGCTCGAACGTGCTCAAGCAGTTGCCCATGGGTTCGCCGAGATCGCCACCGCCAACGCTGACGAGGCGGAATCGCGCGCGTTGTCGTGGCTGAGCCTCCCTCATCAAAAGTTGAGGCACGCCATTCGGGACGTGGGCTGGCTGGATGACCAACATCTCGCCGTCGTCCATGACGGATGTCTGCTGGAAATCTTCGACATGACGGGAGATCGGACGGGCGCGTTCTACGGCGAGGGCTACGGCGCGGAGATTCTAAAATCGACTCCCCCGTGCGTTCACATCGTTGAGCCGCCTCCGCTGGCAGACCGCTATTCGCCGCAGCGAGGTGTCGCCAAACTGTGCGCGATCTCCAACGGGGAGCTAACGGAGGTCGGCTCATTTGAGGGGGAGTATACCTTCTCATCTTCCCCGAGCGGCCTTGTCCTTGGGCGGTTGAACCGCATCCCGGCTGGCAACTCGACCAAGGATGTGTTGCTCGACTTGGCGGGAAGCGGAGAGGCCAAGAAGATTGATCTTGGGCACTACGATTGCTTCAACCACTACATCGGGATCGACGGGGCGCCCTACCTCTTCTTCCTCCAAGGAACTCCGCAATCCTCGCACGAGGACAAGCGGTTGTGCGTAGTTCAGCCGACCGGCGACGTGCGGACGCAGTGGCCGCTGTTGGCCGCTGACGGGACGAATGCAAGCCATGCCATGGAGTGCTGCGGCTGCTTTGTGGGCGACGGCGCGGGCGAGGGCGTTGTCGTCAGCGGCAGGCACTATGAGCCCAACCCTTCAAGGCCAGTCGCAGCGTTCATCTATCGCAAGGCGTTGGGCGCGGATCGGGAGTTGTGGCGACACCAGACCGATGCATGCGCGAGTGCCGTCGCGTTTGTGCCCGACGAAGGATTGATCGCGGCGGCGTTCCTTGACGGAACGCTCATGCTGTTGCGCGCCGCTGACGGCCACATCCTGTTCGCGGGCAAGGCTCGGGTTGATGGTGTCCGCACGATCATCTTCTGCATGGATGCCAGCGGGGATCGTCTCGCGCTCGGCACGGTCGATGGCCGGATCGCAGTCGTTGGTGTCGGCGAGCTCTTGAAGGGCCTGCAGGCCGATGGGTGGTTTGATCTCGCTTAACGCGGTTGCCCCATGGGCATCCGACGCGCGGTTCGGGCAGGGGCCGCGAACCGGACCATCTCCAAGTCAACAACGGGTCGATTGTGGACATTGATCCACGCACCTCCTCGCTCCAGGCGAAGCGAGATGGGTGCAGAACCATCGGCTGCCGCTCGCGGTTCAGCCAGAAGGCGCCGCAGGATGGGTGATGGCTGGACCGTCTTGTCCGCGAAGGGCTCGGCGTCTCCTCTCTCCCTACCCTCTTCCCTCTACGCTGCGCCGGGGGGGGAGAGGGGGCGACATCGTCTAGCGTGGAGCTGGGCCTAAAACGGCGTCTCGTCGTCGGTGATGTCGCCGGCGGAGGTGGCCGCCTTCTTCGCAGCGGGCTTCTTGGCCGCCGTCTTCTTGCCCGTGGCCTTCTTGGTGGGCGCCTTCTTCGCGGTGGCCTTGGCGGGCTTCTTGGCCTTCTTGCCGCCGCCCTTGGCCTCGCGTTCGGCGATCAGCGCCACGGCCTGTTCCAGCGTCACCTCCAGCGGGTCGGCGCCGCGGGGGACATTGGCGTTGGTCGCGCCGTGCTTGATGTAGGGGCCGTAGCGCCCGGAGAGCACGCGGACGGGCTGGCCGTCGACGGGGTGCGCGCCCAGCTCCTTCAGGGCCGCGGCCTCGGCGCCGCCGCGGCGGCCGGCCCGCTTGGTGGCGATCAGGTCCACGGCGCGGTTGACGCCCACCTCGAACACCTCGTCCACGTTCGGCAGGTTGGCGTAGGTGCCCTCGTGCAGCACGAAGGGCCCGAAGCGGCCGATGCCGGCCAGGATCGGCTTGCCGTCCTCGGGATGCAGGCCCACCTCGCGCGGCAGCCGGAGCAGGCGCAGGGCCTTCTCCAGGTCCATGTCGGGGGCGCTCCAGCCCTTGGGCAGGCTGGCCCGCTTGGGCTTCTCGGCCTCGCCGAGCTGGACGTAGGGGCCGAAGCGGCCCGACTTCAGGAAGACCGTCTCGCCGGTGACGGGATCGACGCCCAGCTCGCGGTCGCCCTCGGCCTGGGCCGCCTCGGCGTCGGGGCTTCCGAACGGGCGGGTGTAGCGGCACTCGGGATAGTTGGAGCAGCCGACGAACGCGCCCGTGCGGCTGGGCTTGAGGCTGAGGCGGCCGTCGCCGCACTTGGGGCAGGCGCGGGGGTCCGAGCCGTCGGGCCGGGGCGGGAACAGGTAGGGGCTGAGCGTCTCGTCCAGCGCGTCGATGACCTCGCGCGTGCCCAGCCCGCCCATCTCGCCGATCTTGGCGTTGAAGTCGGTCCAGAAGTCGCGGAGCAGGACCTTCCAGTCGAGGTCGCCGGCCGACACCAGGTCGAGCTGGTTCTCGAGGTCGGCGGTGAAGTCGTATTCGACGTACTTGCCGAAGAACTTCTCCAGGAAGATCGAGACGATGCGGCCCTGGTCCTCGGGGATGAACCGCTGCTTCTCCATGCGGACGTAGGACCGGTCGCGCAGGCGTTCCAGGATCGAGGCGTAGGTCGACGGCCGCCCGATGCCCAGCTCCTCCATCTTCTTGACCAGGCTGGCCTCGGAGTAGCGCGGCGGCGGCTCGGTGAAGTGCTGGTCGGCCTTGACGCTGCGCACGCTGGCGGCGGCGCCCTCGGCGACCTGGGGCAGGCGGCCGGTCTCCTCGTCGCCGCCCTCGCCGGACGCGGGGTCGTCGCGGCCCTCCTCGTAGACGGCGAGGTAGCCCGGGAAGGTCACGACGCGGCCGCTGGCGCGCAGGCCGGTCCGGCCGTCGGCGCTGTCGAGGTTGACGATCGTGTCCTCGATCCGCGCGGCCTCCATCTGGGAGGCGATCATCCGCTTCCAGATCAGCTCGTACAGACGCCCGAGATCGCCTTCCAGGCGCAGCCGGCCGGGGTTGCGGGCCAGGCTGGTGGGCCGGATCGCCTCGTGCGCTTCCTGGGCGTTCTTGGCCTTGGTCGAGTAGAGCCGCGGCTTCTCGGGCACATACTCCTTGCCGTACAGGCCGCCGATGACGCCGCGGGCCTCGTCCAGCGCCTCGGGGGCGGTCTGCACGCCGTCGGTCCGCATGTAGGTGATCAGGCCGACCGTCTCGCCGCCGATGTCGACGCCTTCGTACAGCTTCTGGGCGGCCATCATGGTGCGCTGGGCGTTGAAGCCCAGCTTGCGGGAGGCTTCCTGCTGGAGCGTCGAGGTGGTGAAGGGCGGGGGCGGCGAGCGGCGTCCCGGCTTCCGCTCGACGCTGGAGACCTTGAAGGTGGCGGCCTGCACGGCGTCGCGGGCGGCGAACGCGGCGGCTTCGTCGGCGAGGTCGAACTTGGTGAGGCGCTTGCCCTCATGCACCACGAGCCGGGCGGCGAAGGGATCGGCGCCGGCGGCGACCTGGGCCTCGACCGTCCAGTATTCCTGGGTCCTGAACCGCTCGATCTCGAGTTCGCGGTCCACGATGATGCGGAGGGCGACCGACTGCACCCGGCCGGCCGACTTGGCGCCCGGCAGCTTGCGCCACAGCACCGGCGACAGGGTGAAGCCCACGAGGTAATCCAGCGCGCGGCGGGCGAGGTAGGCCTCGACCAGCTCCATGTCGATGTCGCGCGGGTTGGCCATCGCCTCGGTGACGGCGTTCTTGGTGATCGCGTTGAAGACCACGCGCTGGACGCTCGCGCCCTTCAGAGCGCGCTTGCGCTGGAGCACTTCCAGCACGTGCCACGAGATGGCCTCGCCCTCGCGGTCGGGGTCGGTGGCCAGGATCAGGCGATCGGCGCCCTTGGTGGCCTCGGCGATCTCGGACAGCCGCTTGGCCGCCTTGGCGTCGACCTCCCACGACATGTCGAAGTCGTCGTCGGGACGGACCGAGCCATCCTTCGGCGGCAGATCGCGGACATGGCCGTACGAGGCGAGAACCTTGTAGTCCGAGCCCAGGTACTTGTTGATGGTCTTGGCCTTGGCCGGGCTCTCGACGATGACGACGTTCATCTAGGCGCGCTGTTCCCAAAAGAGCGCGGAAAGTGGGGGCGGCCGATACGGCCTGTCAACGGCGCGGATCGCGACAGGGGCGCAGAGCCCCTTAGGGGCTCCTTTCTTCGGCCGTCGGATCGTCACCCCTTCACCACCATTCCGCCGGGCAGGAGCTCGGCGCGGCCGGCCAGCGCCAGTTCGGTGAGGGCCGCGAACACGGCGGCGGGCGGCGCGGCGGCGGCGCGCACGAGTTCGTCTCTCGAGACGGGCGTCGGCGACAGCAGCTCGGCGAGTCGCCCGAGCAGCGCGTCGTCGGGTTCGGCCGGCGCGGGGCGGTACCGCGGCGCCTCGGGCTCGCGGAGGTCGCCCAGGCCCTCCAGCGCCCGGAGAACGTCCTCGACGCCCTCGCAGAGCGCCGCGCCCTGGCGGATGAGGTCGTTGCAGCCCTTGGCCCGCGGGTCCAGCGGCGAGCCGGGGACCGCCAGGACCTCGCGCCCCTGTTCGTTGGCCAGGCGGGCGGTGATGAGCGAGCCGGACCGGACCTCGGCCTCGACGACCACGACGGCGCGCGACAGGCCGGCGATGATGCGGTTGCGGCGGGGGAAGTCGCGCGCCACGGCCGTCCGACCGGGTTCGTTCTCCGACACCACGCAGCCCTGTTCGACGATCCGCTCGTAGAGGGGCCGGTGCTCGGGCGGGTAGACGTCGTCCACGCCCCCGCCCAGGACGGCGACCGTCCCGGTCGGCAGCGCGCCTTCGTGCGCGGCGGCGTCGATGCCGCGGGCCATCCCCGAGACGACGACGCTGCCCGCCTGGCCCAGGTCGGCGGCGAGGCCGCGGGCGAACCGCTGGCCGGCGGCCGAGGCGACGCGCGCGCCCACCACGGCGACGGTCCTGCGGTCGAGCAGGCGCGGGTCTCCGCGCACCCAGATGAGCGGCGGCGGCGGGTCGAGCGCCGCGAGGGCCTGGGGAAAGTCGGGTTCGCACGAGGCGATCAGCCGGGCGCCCAGGGCCGCGCCCGCCGCCAGCTCGCGGTCGGCCGCGGCTTCGCCGGCCGGCCTGAGCGGCGTCGCCCGTCCGGCGCGGCGGGCCAGGTCGGGGAGGGCGGCCAGCGCCAGCGAGGCCTCGCCGAACCGGCCGACGAGCTGGTCGAAGGCGACCGGGCCCACGTTCTCGGTCCGCGCCAGCCGCAGCCAGTCGCGTCGCTGGGCGTCGGAGAGCGCGCGGATCACTCGCCGGTCGTCTCACCGGACGTGGCGGCGGACTTCTTGCCGATCCTCGGCTCCTGTCCCTTGAGGAGGCGGCGGATGTTTTCGGCGTGACGGATGTAGACCAGCAGCGCCATGAACAGGGCGAGCAGCGCGATCGCGTTGGGGCGGCCCAGCGCCAGCGCCAGCACGGGCGCCACCGCCACCGCCACCAGCGCCGCCAGGGAGGAAATCCGGAACAGGAAGGCGACGATCAGCCACGTGGCGCCGGCGGCCACGCCGATGGGCCAGGCCGCCGCCAGCAGGGTGCCGAAGAAGGTCGCTACGCCCTTGCCGCCCTTGAAGCCGAGCCACACCGGGAAGAGGTGGCCGAGGAACGCCGCCCCGCCGGCGAGCGCCGTGAGCAGCGCCTGCTGTTCGGTCGTGCCGTTCCGTGTGGCCAGCCACGCCAGGAACACCGCCACCGCACCCTTGCCGCCATCGCCCAGCAGGGTGACGAGGGCGAGGTCGCGGCGGCCCGTGCGCAGCACGTTCGTGGCCCCGATGTTGCCCGAGCCGATCGCGCGCAGGTCGCCCGCGCCGCCGAGCCGGGTCGCGATCATCCCGAACGGGATCGATCCCAACAGATAGCCGCCGACCAAGGCGGCGCCGATCATGGTCGGGCTGAGAATCTGGGTCATCAACGCTCCCTCGCTGCGTCACTCCTAGCGCGGACGGCGGGCGCCGTCAGCGGGTGGCGATCGCCGGCGGGCGAACAGTAGCGCTCGATCGTCATGTTTGGAACAAAAACCGAACGATCATGTCCGGAGTCGATGGGGTGGAGCGTCGATATCTACTTATCCGCGTGATAATACTGAAGATTTCTCAAGGTTGATTTCGCAATCCCAGCGCGTGCGGCGTCCGATCCGCAGGCGCCAGGGAGCGGCGGACATAAAGATTTATCTTGTTTGGATTTTTTCGTTATCCGGACGTTAGCTTTCCCCGTGAAAATCATCTCTGCGTTGTGCGGAAATTCAAGGGTCGACCTTGCCGGTCGGACTCGCTGCAGGGGACAGAGATGGGTTTTCTAAGCACGTCGAAGAAGAAGCCGGCCGACGATTACGTCCGGGGCCTGGAAGGCATGGTGGCGGCGATCGAGCGGTCTCAGGCCGTGATCGAATTCGAGCTGGACGGCACGATCGTGCGCGCCAACGAGAACTTCCTGAGCACGGTGGGCTATACAGAGTCCGAGGTCGTGGGGCGCAAGCATGCGATGTTCGTCGATCCGGCCGAAGCCGGCAGCGAGGCCTATCAGGCGTTTTGGCGGACGCTGAACCGGGGGGAATTCGTCGCCACGAAGTTCCGGCGCCTCGGGAAGGGCGGGCGCGAAATCTGGATCCAAGCGTCCTACAACCCGATCCTCGACCCGGCGGGCAAGCCGGTGCGCGTGGTCAAGTTCGCCACCGACATCACCGCCACCGAGCATGAGCGTGCGCAGGCCGAAGTCGAGCGCGCCGCGGCGATCGAAGCCGAACAGGAGAAGGTGGTCACCCACGTGGGCGCCGGGTTGAAGCGGCTCTCCGACGGCGATCTGACCGCCAGGATCAGCGACGACCTGGACGGCGCGTACGCCAGGGTCCGGGACGATTTCAACAGCGCCGTGGACGCCCTGCGCGGGGTCGTCCAGTCGGTGATGGAGGCCACCGGGTCCTTGCGCAGCGGTTCGGACGAGATCTCGTCGGCTTCCGACGACCTGTCGCGGCGCACCGAGCAGCAGGCCGCCAGCCTCGAGGAGACGGCTGCGGCCCTGGATGAGATCACGGCGACGGTCAAGCGCAGCGCCGAGGGGGCCAAGCAGGCGTCGGACGTCGCCTCGGGGGCCCGCGGCGAGGCCGAGCGCTCCGGCGAGGTGGTGCGCGAAGCGGTCGCCGCCATGCACGACATCCAGCAGAGTTCGGTGAAGATCAGCCAGATCATCGGGGTGATCGACGAGATCGCCTTCCAGACCAACCTGCTGGCCCTGAACGCGGGCGTCGAGGCCGCGCGGGCCGGCGAAGCCGGGAAGGGCTTTGCGGTCGTCGCCTCGGAGGTGCGCTCGCTGGCCCAGCGCTCGGCCGAGGCGGCCAAGGAGATCAAGTCGCTGATCTCGGCCTCGACCCAGCAGGTCGACCGGGGCGTCGGACTGGTCGGGGACACCGGCAAGGCGCTGGGGGCGATCGTCGAGCGCGTCGCCGAGATCGACAGCCTGGTCTCGGAGATCTCGGTGTCTTCCCAGGAGCAGTCCACCGGGCTCAGCCAGGTGAACACGGCCGTCAACCAGATGGATCAGGTCACCCAGCAGAACGCGGCGATGGTCGAGGAGGCCACCGCGGCCGCCGCCCAGTTGCGGCAGGAGGCGAGCAACCTGGCCCAGCTGATGGGACGTTTCGACGTGGGCGGCGAGACGGCCGCCCCGGTCGTGGCCCCCGTCGCGACCCTGGCGCCCGTCCGGGATGTGTCTGGAGCCCGTTCGCCGGCCCGAACCCCGGCGGTTCCGGCGGGCGCGCCCGCGGTCCAGCAGCGGCTGCGGGCCGCGGTCAACGAGAGCTGGAGCGAGTTCTGATCCGTCCGTAGGCGGGCCGCCTCCGGTGGAAGGTCAGGGTGCGTAGACCGTCCGGCCGTCCACCAGGGTGCGCAGCACCTTGCCCTGCAGGCGCCGACCGTCGAACGGCGAGTTCTTCGACTTCGAGACCAGCTTGTCGGCGTCGACGACCACCGGCGCGTCGAGATCGCAGAGCACGAGGTCGGCGGGCGCGCCCTTGGCGATCCGCCCGCAGGGCAGGCCCAGCAGCCTGGCCGGCGCCGCCGTAACCGCGCGGATCAGATCGATCAGCGGGATGCGGCCCTCGTGGTGGAAGGCCAGGAGGGCGGGCAGCAGGGTCTGCAGGCCCACGGCGCCCGGCGCAGCCTCGTCGTAGGGCAGGCGCTTGTCCTCGGCCGGGGCGGGCGCATGCGCCGACACGATCACCTGGATCAGGCCCGAGGCGACGGCGTCGATCACCGCCTGACGGTCGTCTTCCGAGCGCAGAGGCGGGTCCAGCTTGCAGAAGGTGCGGTAGTCGCCGATGTCGATCTCGTTGAACGACAGGTGGTTGATCGAGGTGGTGGCCGTCACCGGCAGGCCGCGGTCCAGCCCGCGTTTCAGCGTCTCCAGCGCGCCGGCGGTGGTGATCTGGTCCACGATGAACGGCGCGCCGGTCAGCTCGACCAGGGCCAGGTCGCGCTCCAGCATGATCCGTTCGGCCACCGCGGGGACCGAGGGCAGGCCCATGCGGGCGGCGAACTCGCCCTCGCTGGCCGCGGCGCCGGCCGAGAGCCAGGGGTCGGAGGGGCGGTGGGCCACGGGGGTCCCGAACGCCTTGGCGTAGCTCAGCACGCGGCGCAGGACCTTCGAATCAACGATCGGCCTGTCGGCGTCGGTCACATAGAGACAGCCGGCCTCGTGCATCAGGCCGATCTCGGCCATCCGCTCGCCCTGGCAGCCCTTGGTGGCTGCGCCGGCGGGATAGACGTTGACCAGCTCGATGTCGCGCGCCCGGCGCAGCACGAAGTCCACCACGGCCGGCTCGTCCATCACCGGATGGGTGTCGGGTTGCAGGACCATGGTGGTGACGCCGCCCGCCGCGGCGGCCTGGGCGGCGGATTTCAGCGTTTCCTTGGGCTCGAAGCCGGGCTCGCCGGTCTTCACCCGGATGTCCACCAGCCCGGGGATCAGCAGCGCGCCGCCCGCGTCGATCACCTCGGTGTCGCTTGTCAGGCCGGCCGGCCCCGGCTGTCGCAGCACGTCCGCGATGACGCCCTCGGCGACGATGACCGCGCCCGGGCCGTCGTAGCCCGAGGCCGGATCGACCACGCGGGCGTTGAGGATGGCCAGGGGGCGGCTCAACGCGCGTTCTCCAGGCGCGCGGCCAGCGAGGTGAGCACGGCCATGCGCGCGGCCACGCCCATCTCGACCTGGTCCTGGATCAGGCTGACGGAAAGGTCGTCCGCCACTTCGGAATCGATCTCGACGCCGCGGTTCATGGGGCCGGGGTGCATGACCCGGACGTGGGCCGCGGCGTGCGCCAGCTTCTCGCGGTCCAGGCCGTAGAAGCGGAAATACTCGCGCTGCGAGGGCGCCATCACCCCGTCCATCCGCTCGAGCTGGAGCCGCAGCATCATCACCACGTCGCAGCCGGCGATGCCCTTGCGCAGGTCGTGGAAGACCTCGACGTTCCAGCGGTCGGCCGCCGCGGGGATGAGGGTGGGTGGGCCGACCAGCCGGACGTGCGCGCCCAGCATCTGGAGCATGGCGATGTTCGACCGGGCCACGCGGCTGTGCATGACGTCGCCGCAGATCGCCACGCGCAGGCCCGCGATGTGGCCGAAGGCGCGGCGCATCGAGAGCGCGTCCAGCAGCGCCTGGGTCGGATGCTCGTGCTGGCCGTCGCCGGCGTTGACCACCGAGCAGCCCACCTTCTGCGACAGGAGCGACGCCGCGCCCGACGAGGCGTGGCGCACCACCAGGAGGTCGGGCTGCATGGCGTTCAGCGTCACGGCGGTGTCGATCAGGGTCTCGCCCTTGGAGATCGACGAACTGCGCGGGCTCATGTTGACCACGTCGGCGCCCAGCCGCTTTCCGGCCAGCTCGAACGAACTCTGCGTTCGTGTGGAATTCTCGAAGAACAGGTTCATCAGCGTCCTGCCCTTCAGCAGGTCGAGCTTCTTCGAGGTCTGGCGGTTGAGGCTGACGAAGCCGTCGGCGAGGTCCAGGAGGCTAGCCACCTCGACCTCGTTCAGGTCGGTCGCCGACAGGAAATGTCGCCTGGGGAAGGAGAAGGTCCGGCTCAGGACCTCGTTCAGACCAGGGGGGGCGCCGCTCATTAAAGCGCCCCTTTAGGTGACCCGGCGGCGCATGGGAAGCCGGCGGCGGCGGTGAGTCCCAATTTCCTGTGGGCGGCTTGTTCCGAGGCGGCGCTTCGGTAGGCCGGCGCGATCGCGCGGGCGGGTTCAGGCGTTCCGCAGGCGGTCGAGCGCGCCCTGGAGGATCCAGGCGGCGGCGGCCTTGTCCACCACCTCGGCCCGACGGGCGCGGCTGACGTCGGCCTCGCCGATCAGCATGCGGTTCACCGCCATCGTCGACATCCGCTCGTCCCAGAAGGCGATCGGCAGGTCGCGCAGGCGCAGGAGGTTGCGCGCGAAGGCCCGGTTGGACTGGCAGCGCGGCCCCTCGCTCCCGTCCATGTTCACCGGAAGGCCGATGACGATCCCGGTCGCGCCGCGGCTCTCCATCAGCCGGAAGAGGGCGGCGACGTCGTCGGTGAACTTCGTCTTGCGGATCGTCTCCAGCGGGCTGGCGATCATGCGGGTGGCGTCCGAGACGGCGACGCCGATGGTCTTCTCGCCCAGGTCCAGGCCCACCAGCGGGGTGCGCGGCGGCGCCTGGCCGGACAGTTCGGGGAGGTCGTGGATCGCCATCCGCGCCTCCTAGCACGTCGGGCGCCGCGCGCAGGCGCTCCATCTCCAGTCTTGGAAGTTCAGGGCGGGCTCTTCAGGGGAGGGCGGCGACGCCGAAGGCGATGGGGTGGACCCAGATCAGGGCCGCCCAGGCCGCAACCGCCAGCGCAATCCGCCACCAGCCGATCTCGCCCAGGCTGAGCTTCTGGCGACCTTCCAGGACGGCGGCGAAGGGAACATTGGAGGTCTGGGCGGCGAAACCGTCCCAGGTCTCGCCCAGGGCGCGACGGCGCTTGGCGTCGATGCTGGCGGTCCCGAACAGGGCCAGCAGCAGCATGGAGCCGAACAGGACGAGGGACGCCCGGTCGCCGTTGACGATCAGATGGCCGAACGCCCAGATCGCCACGCCCCACAGGAACGGGTGACGGCTGATCCGCAGCATGCCCTTCACGGCGTCGGGCCGCCCGAGGACGCCTTCCTGCCTGACGCTGGTGGGATTGGGCGTGGTCAGGCCGGGCACGATCAGCAGCAGCGCCAGGAGCTGGAGACCGAGCTGCACCTGGCGCGAGGCGTCGCCGACGGTCCACCAGGCGGTGTTCCAGGGCTCGGCCCGCGCCTGCCCGAACGCCCAGCCGAGCCAGGCGAGGCCGGCGACCGACGCGAGGGAGAACAGGCCCATGTAGGCGCCTTCGCCGATCTTGGCGACGATGGCGTTCCGCAGCGGCGTGCCCGACACCAGCAGGTGGAGCAGCACGAAGAAAACGGCGGCGGCGAGCAAGTGGGTCATGCCAGGAACTCCGCTTTCATTTACGGCGTCAAATTATGACGTCGGCCGCAAATCGTCCAGTTCGTCGTCGGGCTCGTCCCCGGGCTCGTCCCCGGGCTCTTCGACGTCGAACGGCGGGGGCTCGTCGAACAGCGGCGCGGCAGGGGCGGCCCTTTGCGGGGTCCGAGGTCGCGCATCGGGCGCCGGATGGGGCGTCGGGGCGACGCCTGCGGGCGATGGCGAGGGCCTTGTCGGCGAACGCCGGAACAGCGCCTCGACCCGGGCCATCCACCCGTTGGCTAGCCGGATGGCCTCGTCGGGGGCCAGGCGACGGCGGCGGCCGACGTCCTCGGGACGCCAGAGGTCGAGTTCGAACTCGGGATAGGCCGGGTCGTCGAACACGAAGCGCAGGCGCACGCGCTCCTGAGGCTCGTCCATCGCGTCCAGGCCTCGCCGCGGTTCGCCGCGAAAGGCGCGGGCGGCGATCTTCCGGTCGAGGATGAGTTCGACGCCGACCAACTCTTCGAAGCGGTAGACCAGCCGCCAGCCGCCCCGGTCCCAGGCCACGGCGATTCGCCCGGAGGCCAGGTCGATCCCCACCCCCGCGCCGCGCCCGCGCGCGATCAGGACGGGGTCGGGTTCGGCGCCCAGGCCGGCGCGAAGGGTGGCGCGGACGCGCCGAACCTCGTCCAGCGACCAGGCGACGGCGCCGCCGGCGAGGGTCAGCGCCCCGCCGACGAGCGCGAGCAGCGTCAGGAGCCGGGCGGCCTCGTCCATGAGCCCAGGCTACGCCGTTCCGCGAGTCGCCGGAACGGCCGCCGACCGACGCACGGCGCTCGCGCTTCGGGACGAAGGCCTCAGACGTCCAGTTCGATGACCAGAGGCACGTGGTCCGAGGGCTTGTCCCAGCCCCGTACGTCGCGATGGATCGACACCCCCAGCAGGCGGTCCGCCGCCTGGGGCGAGAGCAGGGCGTGGTCGATCCGGATGCCGTTGTTCCGCTGCCAGGCGCCTGCCTGATAGTCCCAGAAGGTATAGGCGCCGGGCGCGCCGTCGGCTTGCAGGTAGGCTTCGGTCAGGCCCAGGTTCTTCAGCGCCCGGAACGCCGCCCGGCTCTCGGGCTGGAAGAGGGCGTCGTCCGTCCATTTGTCGGGGTGCTCGGCGTCCCGCGGTTCGGGGATCACATTGTAGTCGCCCATCAGGGCGAAGGGCTCCTCCCAGGACAGGAGGTCCTGGGCGTGGCGATGCAGCCGCCGCATCCAGGCCAGCTTGTAGGCGAACTTCTCGGTCGCGACGGGATTGCCGTTGGGCAGGTAGATGGAGGCGACCCGGACCGGAGTCGGCCCCGACACGAGCGCCTCCACATAGCGGGCCTGTTCGTCGACCTCGTCGCCAGATCCGGGAAGGAGGGGCAGTCCGCGGCGAACGTCCTCCAGGGGGGGCTTCGACAACAGCGCGACGCCATTGTAGGTCTTCTGGCCGTGGACGGCGATATTATAGCCAAGTCTTTCAAAGGCTTCGGCCGGAAATTTCTCGTCGATGCACTTGATCTCCTGGAGGCAGGCGACGTCGGGTCTGGCGGCCTCGAACCAGCGGACGACGGTCTCCAGCCGGGCGTTGACCGAGTTGACGTTCCAGGTGGCGATGCGCATCGAAGGCTCCCGTTCGGCGGCGAACCTAGGGGTGTCCGCCCCGCGGCTCAACGGCCCCCTGTCCGGCGCAACCGCGCAGGGCGGGCGCCTGCAAGGAGCGACCCTATGAGTCTCCGCCTCCACGGCCACCCGCTGTCGTCGTTCTGCTGGAAGGCCCTGACCGCACTCTACGAGGACGACGCCGAATTCGAGTTCGTGCTGGTCGACCTGTCCGACCCGGAGGCGGCGGCCCGGTTCCGGCGGATATCGCCGCTGGGCATGATGCCGGCGCTGGAGGACACCGCGGCGGGCCGGGTCGTTCTCGAAAGCAGCCTGGTGATCGAGCATCTCGACCTCCGTCGCGGCGAGTCGCGTTTCCTGCCGGCCGATCCCGCGGCCGCGCAGGAGGTCCGCTTCTGGGACCGGTTCTACGATCTCTACGTCCAGGGGCCGATGCAGCGCATCGTGGCCGACCGACTGCGCCCGGCGGCCGCGCGACCCATTCGGCGTGGCGCGCGCCCGCGAACAGCTTCGGGAAGCCTATGCCCATGCGGAAGGCGTGATGGTCGGCCGGACCTGGGCGGCCGGCGAGGCGTTCACCCTGGCCGACTGCGCGGCTGCGCCGGCGCTGACCTACGGCGAGAAGGTCGAACCCTTTTCGCCGGCCCATCCGGCCCTGACCGCCTATCTCGCGCGGCTGGAGGCGCGGCCCAGCTTCGCCCGCGTCCTGGCCGAGGTCGCGCCCTACGCCCACATGTTCCCGACCGGTTGAGCGGAGGCCCGGCTTGACCGCCCGCGCCCGGCGTGGGCCATTCGGCTCCATGAGGACCGGGACGCTCATGGGCGCAGCAGGCTGGCTGGCGCTGGCGGTGGGATCGGCGGCGCACGCCCAGCCCGCGGCCGACGCCCGCCCGCAGGCCGGTCCGCAGCCGGCCGGTCCCTCCGAAACCGGTTCCCGGGAGGCCGGGGCGGCCGATCCGGAGGCCGAGCCGCCGATTCTTCCGCTGGGCGCCTCGCTGGGCGAGGCCTGTGCGCCCGAGAAGCTGTTCCGCGCCACCGTCCGCAACATTTCGCCGGGCCTGCCGGCGTCCGCCCGCGCGGCCCAGCCGCGGCAGATGTGGCGCCAGGGCCAGCTCTATTTCCGCAGCGAGGAGCAGCCCGATCCCGTTCGGGGCGACCAGGCCGTCGCCATCGTGGCCGAGCCGGACATCTGGATGGCGAACCTGGCCACCCGCGAGGCGCGGCATACCATCGATCCCGGTCCCGAGCTGGTGGTGCGCGCGCCGATCCTGCCGTTGGCCCCAGACCTTCCGGCGACCTTCCGCGGCCTGGAGTTCGGCTGCGAGCCCGAGTTCGTCGCCCGCCATGCGCCCCAGCCGGAGCGCACCGTGCCGTGGGGCTCGGCGCAGGCCACGCTGCACACCGTCACCTCGGGCGAGCACAGCATCGCGTTCCTGATGGACCTGCGGCGCGAACGGCCGCTGATGGTCAGCTACCAGCGGGCCGGCCGGCCGGTGATGGTGCTGCGCTACGACGACTACCGCCGGGGCCTGCCCGACCGGCCCGACCTGTTCGCGCCGCCCAGGAACTTCAAGATCATACCGGCCGGAGAGGGGCCGCCGCCGCGCCCGCTGCCGGTCGATCCCTGAGCTGTTCGGAGTCCGAAAGGATCAGATCGAGAAGCTGACGCCGCAGCCGCAGCTCGACTTGGCGTTGGGGTTGCGCACGCGGAACTCGGCGCCGGCCAGTTCGTCGACGAAATCGATCTCGGAGCCTTTCAGGAAGGCGAGGGACACCTCGTCCACGAGGGCCGCGGCGCCGTCACGTTCGATCCGCAGGTCGTCGGGGGCGGCCTCCTCCACCAGATCGAACTGGTACTGGAAGCCCGAACAGCCGCCGCCTTCCACCGCGACGCGCAGCATCACGGCGCGTCCCTCGCGGGCGCCGATGGCCTGGAGCCGCCGGGCGGCGGCGGGGGAGAGGGTGACGCCGGACGCGTTGTCTGGGCTCATGCTCAGTCTGGGCTCGTGCTCACGGGTGCTTAGACGAATTGTGGGCCTGGACTATATGAGGGCCTTCCCGGCTTCGACCAAGAGGCCGTCACGCAGAACCGTTCGATGGCCGCCTTCAATCCCGCCCGCGTCGCCTACGCCGAGAGTCCCGCTGCGTCGCGCGGCCGCAAGGTTCCGGAGGACGCCAGCCGCACCCGCACCGACTTCGCCCGAGACCGGGACCGGATCATCCATTCCACGGCCTTCCGCCGGCTGAAGGAGAAGACCCAGGTCTTCGTGGCCCACGAGGGCGACCACTTCCGCACGCGCCTGACCCACAGCCTGGAGGTGGCCCAGATCGCCCGTTCGCTGGCGACCGCCCTGGGACTGGACGCCGACCTGGCCGAGACGATCGCGCTGGCGCACGACCTGGGCCACCCGCCCTTCGGCCACGCCGGCGAGGACGAGCTGCAGGTGCAGATGCAGAGCTTCGGCGGCTTCGACCACAACGTGCAGACGTTCCGCGTCGTCACGAAGCTGGAGCGCCGCTATCCGCGCTTCGACGGCCTGAACCTCACCTGGGAGACCCTGGAAGGGGTCATCAAGCACAACGGCCCGGTGGTGGACCAGCTCGCCAAGCCGTCGTGGAGCGCCATCTCGGAGTTCGACGCCGAGTACGGACTGCGCCTGGACACCTGGGCGTCGGCCGAGGCCCAGGTGGCGGCCCTGTCGGACGACATCGCCTACAACAACCACGACGTGGACGACGGCGTGCTGGCCGGACTGTTCGCCCTGGAGGAGCTGGCCGAGATCCCGCTCATCGGCCCGCATGTGAAGAGCACCTGGGCCGACTATCCCGGCTGCGAGCCCGGAATCGTGCGGCTGGAGGCCGTGCGCCGCATGATCGGCGCGATGGTCGACGACGTGATGTCCGAGACCCGGCGGCGGGCCGCAGCGGGCCGGGTGGGCTCGCCCGAGGACGTCCGGGTGCTGGGCCACGCGCTGGTCGCCTTCTCGCGCGACATGGTCGAGGACCTGGGCTCGCTGCGTCACTTCCTGATGGAGCGGATGTACCGCTACTGGAAGGTGAACCGCACCCGCAGTCAGGCGCGCCGCATCCTGGCCGAGATGTTCCAGCTCTTCATGGCCGAGCCCGACGTGCTGCCGGCCGAGTGGTACGCCCGCGTCCAGGGGCGGGACGATGCGGGGCGGGCGCGGGTGGTCTGCGACTACATCGGCGGCATGACCGACCGGTTCGCCATCGAGGAGCATCGCAAGCTGTTCCACCTCGACATCTGGAACTGACCGGATGGAGGCGCTGGTCGTCCGCGGCCCCATGTTCCATTCCCGGGGCGACGAAGAGGCGTTCTTCTGGTGGATGCGGCGTATCCGCGCCGTGCAGCGCGTCTCCAGCCGCGGCCACGATCTCCATATCCAGCTTCGTCCGGGCGCCATCTCGGCGGACGAGCGGCGCGAATTCCGCTCGATCTTCCATCGCTACGGGATGGACACCTCGGGGCTGGACGGACTCTGAGGTCCGCCCACAGGTTTCCGCGCGGCGCCACACTGCGGCCCGCAGCGGGTTGGATAGACTGTGACCGAAAGGGTGCGATTCGCGCCTCGATCCTTCGGAGCGGCCCATGTCCGACCCAGAGCGCGGCGCCTATGCGCCCCCCCACGCCGACGCGCCGCTGAGCTTCGACCCACGCCAGCCCGAACGTGGCGCGCGGCCTCTGCCGCTGACCCTCGTGCTGAGCGTGCTGGTGCTGGCCGGCCTGGTGGCGGCGATCTTCTGGTTCTACCAGTCCGGAGTCCGGCAGGCGGGCGATGCGCCGCCCGTCGTCGGCGCGCCGGTGGCCGAACTGAAGGCGCCTGCGCCGGCCGAGGCCCAGCCGCAGGACCCCGCAGCGGGCCTGCAGATCTACCAGTCCGACGCGACGGCGCCGCTCGAAACCCTGCCCGAGCCCAAGTTCACGCCGCCGCCCGAGCAGCCGCAGCCGCGCCCGACGACGCCGGTGGTGGTGGCCCAGGCGCCGCCCGTGAAGCCCGCCGCGCCGCCGTCCGCCGAGACCGCCCAGGCGCTGAAGCCGGCGATTCCGGCTGCGCCGAAGCCGGCGCCCGCCCCGGTGGCGTCCGCGCCGGTTCAGAAGACTCCCGCGCCGCCGCCCGAGAAGAAGGTCGCGGCGGCCGAGCCCAAGACGGCTCCACAGCCCAAGCCTCAGGCCGTCGCCGGCGGAGCCGCGGTGCAGATCGGGGCCGTCTCCTCGACCGCGCTCGCCGACCGGGCCTGGAACGAGGCGGTGGCCGCGGCGCCGGGCCTGGCCGCGGGCAAGGGCAAGAGCGTGGAGAAGATCGAACGCGACGGCGCCACGCTCTATCGCACCGCCGTCACGGGTTTCGCCTCGCGAAGCGACGCGGCCGCGTTCTGCGACCGGCTCAAGGCGGCCGGAAAGAGCTGCTTCGTCCGGTGACCGTCGGCGCCTGCATCCTCGGCTGTTCGGGGACCGTCCTCACGCGGGACGAGCGGGCGTTCTTCGCCGAGGCGCAGCCCTGGGGGTTCATCCTCTTCGCCCGGAACATCGGCGCGCCCGATCAGGTGCGGGCGCTGACCGGCGCCCTGCGCGAGGCGGTGGCGCGCGCGGATGCGCCGATCCTGGTCGACCAGGAGGGGGGGCGCGTCCAGCGCCTGGGACCGCCACACTGGCCCCGCCGCCCGGCGGCCGGGGATTTCGCCCGGCTGCGCGACCTGGCCTCGACTCCCGACCTCGTGAGGCTGGGCGCGCGCCTCCTGGCTCACGACCTCGCCGCCGTCGGCATCGACGTGAACTGCCTGCCCGTCCTCGATACGCCGGACCCCGGCGCCCACAGGGTCATCGGGGACCGCGCCTATGGCGGCGATCCGGACGTGGTCGCCGTCCTGGGCCGGGCGGCCGCCGAGGGCCTGATCGCCGGCGGCGTGCTGCCGGTTGTCAAGCACATCCCGGGGCACGGGCGCGCCCGGGCGGACAGCCATGAGGTCCTGCCCGTGGTCGAGGCCTCGCTCGACGAACTGGCGGCGCGCGACTTCGTCCCGTTCCGGGCGCTGTCGGACATGCCGCTGGCGATGACGGCCCACGTCCGGTTCGCCGCGCTGGACCGCCGGCGGCCGGCGACGCTGTCGCGGCGCACGATCCGGGCGGCCGTGCGCGGCGCTATCGGCTTCGACGGCCTGCTGATCAGCGACGACATCGGCATGAAGGCCCTGTCGGGGCCTCTGGAAGCGCGGGCCCGGGCGGCCCGCGTCGCCGGCTGCGACGTCGTCCTGCACGGGGCCGGCGACCTGGGCGGCATGCGGGAGGTCGCCGCCGGCGCGGGTCGCCTCGGCGGCGCCTCGGCGCGCCGCGCGCGGGCGGCGCTGGCCCGGCGGCCGCGGGCGCCCGAGCCGTTCGATGCGCGGGAATCCCAGGCTCGCTTCGACGCCGCCTTCGGGGGAAGGTTCGCGGCATGAGCGGCCCGTTCCAGCCCACGCTCGACTTCCACGCGGCGGCCACGGCCGCCGAGGACGGCGAGGCGCTGATCGTCGACATCGACGGCTACGAAGGCCCGCTGCATGTCCTCCTGGCTCTGGCCCGCACCCAGAAGGTGGACCTGCTCAGACTGTCGGTGCTGAAGCTGGCGGAGCAGTACCTGGCGTTCGTGCAGGAGGCGCGCCGCCGGCGCTTCTCGCTGGCGGCCGACTACCTCGTGATGGCCGCCTGGCTGGCCTATCTGAAGTCTCGCCTGCTGCTGCCCAAGCCCGAGCGCCCCAAGGCCGAGGAGCCGCCGGCCGAGGAGATCGCCCAGCGGCTGGCGTTCCGCCTGGCCAAGCTGGAGGCCATGCGCACGGCGTCGGACCGACTGGCCGAGCTATCCCTGCTGGGCCGAGACGTGTTCGGCCGCGGCGATCCCGAGGCGATCCGCATCGTCCCGTCGGGACGCCTCGAAGGCGACCTCTACGAACTGATGGGCGCCTATATCGCCCAGCGCCAGAAGGAGGCCCAGCGCAGCTACAAGCCCAAGCCGCCGGCCGCCTATCCCCTGGAGGACGCCCGCGACCGCCTGCGCCGCCTGCTGCCCGACCTGGATCGCTGGACGCCCCTGGCCGGGGTGGCGCCGATGGGAACGCCCACGGCGGGGCCGACCCGCGCCAGCTACGTGGCCTCGACGCTCTCGGCCAGCCTGGAGCTGGTGAAGGAGGGGGCGATGGAGGCCCGCCAGCTCGAGGCCTTCGCCGACATCTATCTTCGGGCGCGGAAGGGCGGGGAGGCGACGGCATGACCGACCCGCACGAGACCGCCCGCGAGATCGAGGCGCTGCTGTTCGCGGCGGCCGGGCCGCTGACCGAGGCCGACCTTGCGCGTCGCCTGCCCGAGGGTGCGGATGTCGCCGGCGGCGTGGCGCTGCTGGCGGGCCTGTACGAGGGGCGGGGCGTGGTCCTGGCGAACGTGGCCGGGGGCTGGCGATTCCAGACGGCCCAGGACTTGGCCTGGCTGATGACCGAGGAGCGGGACGAGCCGCGCCGGCTCTCGCGGGCGGCGCAGGAGACGCTGGCCATCATCGCCTATCACCAGCCGGTCACCCGCGCCGAGATCGAGGCGGTGCGCGGCGTGCAGGCCAGCCGCGGGACGCTGGACGTCCTGCTGGAGCTGGGACTGGTGCGGATGCGCGGCCGACGGCGCACGCCGGGCCGCCCCGTCACCTTCGGCACCACCGACGCCTTCCTGGAGCACTACGGCCTGGCCAGCCTCGCGGACCTGCCGGGAATGGCCGAAATGAAGGCCGCGGGGCTGCTGGCCCTGGACCTGCCGTCGGACTTCGCAGTCCCCAATCCCGATGCGCCCGCGCCCGACGAGGACCCGCTGGAGCCGGATTCGCCGGAATTCCACGTCGACTTCCTTGCGGAGGACGATCCGCGCTGATCGCGCAAGCGTGCGGCGACGGGGCGTTGGCTTGGACGCCCCGTCGCGACTATATAGGCGTTTGAAGAACGGGCGCGCGGCGCAGGTGCCGCAGGTTTCGCCCAGGGAGAGTTCCGCGCATGGGCGCACTCAGCATCTGGCACATCCTTCTCGTGGTGGTCGTCTTCGCCGTCCTGTTCGGCGGCCGGGGGAAGATTTCCAGCCTGATGGGCGACACGGCCAAGGGCATTCGCGCCTTTCGCGACGGCCTGAAGAACGAAGACGCTCCGGACGAGGCCAAGAAGAGCCTGCCGCAGGACGAGAAGGACAGCGCGCGCAGCTGAGGCTGCGTCGGTCACGGCTTTTCGCGCCGGCCGCCTTGATGGGGCCGGCGCTTCTCATTAGGCGTCCCTGATGCTCCCGGAAATCGGCGGTCTCGAGTGGCTGGTGATCGCGGTCGTCGCACTCGTGGTGATCGGTCCCAAGGACCTGCCCGTCATGATGCGCAGGCTGGGTCAGTTCACCGCGAAGCTGCGGGGAATGGCGGCCGAGTTTCGCTCCAGCTTCGACGAAATGGCGCGGCAGTCCGAGCTGGAAGACCTGCGGAAGGAGGTCGAGGCCATGCGTCGCGGCCAGTTCGGCGCCATCGGCGACGTGGGCGGCGAGATGCGGTCGGCCGTCAGCGAGATCGAGTCCAGCCTGGGCGACGTGGGCGTGCAGCTCAATCAACCCTCGAGCTACGCGTACGACGCCCCGCAGCCGCCTCCGGAGATCGCGGAGGCGCCGGCTGCGACGTCCGAGCCCGCGAAGACGCCGTCCAGGCGGCGTAAGCCCGCAGCCGCCGCGAAGGCGTCGCCCAAGGCCGCGAAGGGGCCCGCGCCCGCAGCCGTCTCTTCCAAGAGCACGACGCGCAAGTCCGCGGCCAGCAAGTCCGAGGCGGGCAAGCCCGCAGTCCGCAAACCCGCGGCCCGCAAGGCGGCTGGAAAAGCCGCCGAGACGGTGGCGGAGGCGTCCAGGACGCGCCGCCGTTCGGCCAAGATCGTCGAGGGCGGCGCGTGAACGACTACGACCGCGACGAAGCCGAGATCGAGGCGTCCCGCGCCCCGTTGCTGGATCACCTGGTCGAGCTGCGGAAGCGCCTGATCGTCTGCGTGGCGGCGGTGATCGCCGGCTTCGCGCTGTGCTTCGCGTTCGCCGACCCGATCTATCAGTTCCTGCTGCATCCCTTCAAAATGGCGGCCCAGATCTACGCCGCTTCCAAGGAGGGGCACGGGGGCGGGGCGGGGCCCTTCGACCTGCTCTTCGTGCTGACGGGGATCAAGGAGGCTCCGGCGGCCTCGGGCGACCTGCGTCTCATGTTCACGGCACCGCTGGAATTCTTCTTCACCAAACTGAAGCTGGCCGGCTTCGGGGCGGTGGTGCTGACCTTCCCGATCCTGGCCTGGCAGGTCTACGCCTTCGTGGCTCCGGGGCTCTACAAGCGCGAACGCCACGCGTTCCTGCCGTTCCTGTTCGCCGCGCCGCTGCTGTTCCTGCTGGGTGCGGCGCTGGTCTACTTCATCATCCTGCCGTTCGTGCTGTGGTTCTCGCTCAGCCAGCAGATCATGGGCGCTGGCGTGGCGGTGGAGCTGCTGCCGAAGGTGTCGGACTACCTTACCCTGGTCACGACCCTGCTGCTGGCGTTCGGCCTCTGCTTCCAGCTCCCCGTGGTGCTGACGCTGCTGGGCCTGGCCGGGATCGTGAACTCGGCCATGCTGATGAAGGGCTGGCGCTACGCCGTCTTCGGCGTGGTGGTCGTGGCCGCCATCGTGACGCCGCCCGATCCCATCAGCCAACTCCTGCTGGCGACGCCCATCGTGGGACTCTACTTCGTCTCCATCGGCTGCGTGAAGCTGATCGAGCTGCGCCGCAAGAAGGCCGACGAAGCGCCTGGCACGGACATCGTCGCCACCTGATCCCGCCCCCGCCGCTTCGCAGGGGAAGTAGGGCGGGGGAAGTAAGGGGGGAGGTAAGGGTTGGCGCGGCTTCCGACGCGCTCTAGAGAAACCGCTTCCCACATCCTCCAGCGGCGCCCATGCACGACATCCGAGCCATTCGCGAAACCCCCGAGCTTTACGAGAAAGCCTGGGCGGCGAAGGGCTCGTCCGGCCGCGTGGCCGAGATCCTGGACCTGGACGCCCGGCTGCGCGCCGCCCAGACGGCCGGTCAGCAGGCGCAGGCCGAGCGGAACGACGCCTCGAAGCGGATCGGCCAGGCCAAGGCCCGGAAGGACGAGGCCGAGGCCCAGGCGCTGATGGCGCAGGTGGAGTCCCTCAAGGGCGCCCTGGCCGAGCACGCCGAGGCCGAGCGGACCGCCGGCGAGCAACTCCGGGCGATCGTCTCGTCGCTGCCGAACCTTCCCGCGCCCGACGTGCCCCCGGGGGCCGACGAGAACGACAACGTCGAGGTCCGGCGCTGGGGCCAGCCCTTCGCGATCGCCGCGCCGAAGGATCACACGACCCTGGGCGAGGCGTCGCGCCTCATGGACTTCGAGGCGGCGGCCCGCATGAGCGGCGCCCGGTTCGTGGTGCTGAAGGGCGAGCTGGCGCGGCTGGAGCGGGCGGTGGGCCAGTTCATGCTCGACATCCAGACCCGCGAGCACGGCTATCTCGAAGTGGCGCCGCCGCTGCTGGTCCGCAGCGAGACGATGTTCGGCACCGGCCAGCTTCCGAAGTTCACGGACGATCAGTTCGCGGCGTTCCCGGGGCTGGAGACCGCCCGCGCGGTGGCCGACCCCAGCGAGGCGCCCGAGCTGCGCTGGCTCATCCCCACCGCCGAGGTCTCGCTGACCAACCTCGTGCGCGAGCAGATCACGGCCGAGGAGGAGCTGCCGATGCGCCTCACGGCGCTGACCCACTGCTTCCGGGCCGAGGCCGGCGCCTCGGGCCGCGACACGCGCGGCATGATCCGCCAGCACCAGTTCCAGAAGGTCGAGATGGTCTCGATCACCACGCCCGAGCAGTCGGAAGACGAGCACGAGCGGATGGTCGGATGCGCCGAGGCGGTGCTGAAGCGCCTGGAGCTGCCGTTCCGCACCATGCTGCTGTGCGCCGGCGACATGGGCTTCTCGGCCCGCAAGACCTACGACCTGGAGGTCTGGCTGCCGTCCGAGGACCGCTACCGCGAGATCAGCTCGTGCTCGAACTGCGGAGATTTCCAGGCCCGCCGGATGGACGCCCGGACCAAGAAGGCCGGTGAGAAGGGCACGCGGTTCGTCCACACCCTGAACGGATCGGGCCTGGCCGTGGGCCGCACGCTGGTGGCGATCATGGAGAACTACCAGGACGAGGGCGGCCGCATCGCCATCCCGCAGGCGTTGCACCCCTACATGCCCGGCGTGACGCACATCGGGGGGCGGGGCTGATGCGCATCCTGGTGACCAACGACGACGGCATCAACGCCGAAGGCCTGGAGGCGCTGGAACGCATCGCGCGGGCGTTGTCCGACGACGTCTGGATCGTCGCGCCCGAATACGAGCAGTCGGGCGCCAGCCGCGCCCTGACGCTGGACGAACCGATCCGCATCCGCAAACTCTCGGATCGCAAGTTCTCGACCACCGGCACGCCGACGGACTGCGTGATGCTGGGCGTCCACGAACTGGTGCAGGGGGCGCGGCCCGATCTGGTCCTCTCGGGCGTGAACCGGGGCGCGAACCTCGCCGAGGACGTGACCATGTCGGGCACGGTCGCCGGGGCCATCGAGGGCATGGCGCTGGGCATTCCGGCCATCGCGCTCTCGCAGATGGGCTTCTACGAACCCGGCGCGTCGTACGAGGCGGCCGAGACGTTCGGCCCCGGGATCGTCAAGCGGCTGGTCGAGCTGGGCTGGCCCGGCGACGTGGTGCTGAACATCAACTTCCCGAACCGGCCCGTCGAGGAGATCCAGGAGGTCGAGGTGACGCGGCAGGGCTTCCGGGACGTCCACGTCCGCCACGCCGAAAAGCGCACCGACCTGCGGGGCAAGGAGTACTACTGGGTCGGCTTCCGCCAGGAGCGGTCCAGCCCGCCGGAAGGCACCGATCTGCGCGCGCTGTACGACGGCAAGATCTCGGTCACCCCGCTTCACATCGACCTGACGCACAACGCGACCCTGCGCGACCTGAAAGGGCAGCTCGGCGGCGTTCCGCCGAAGGTCTGAGCATGGCCGAGCCGATCGACCCGCCCGAGACCCAGATGGCGCGCCTGGTGCTGGCGCTGCGTTCGCAGGGCGTGACCGAGCCCAAGGTGCTGACGGCGATCGAGACCACGCCGCGGCCGCTGTTCACCCAGGAGCTGTTCCGCGATCGGGCCTTCGAGGATTCGGCGCTGCCGATCGCCTGCGGCCAGACCATCAGCCAGCCCTTCGTCGTGGGCCTGATGACCCAGGCGCTGAAGATCGACCGACGCGACCGGGTGCTGGAGATCGGCACCGGCAGCGGCTACCAGACGACCATCCTCTCCAAGCTGGCGCGGCTGGTCTACACGGTGGAGCGATACCGCACGCTGATGCGCGAGGCCGAGGCGCGGTTCCGGGAACTGACGCTGACCAACATCATCACCCGCTTCGGCGACGGCGGGGAAGGGTGGCCCGAACAGGCCCCGTTCGACCGCATTATGGTCACAGCTGCAGCGCCTGATGAGCCCGCGGCGCTTCTCGCCCAGCTCAAGCCGGCCGGCATCCTCGTGGCGCCGATCGGCCGTGGGCCGGTGCAGGTGCTGCGGCGATACGTCGGCGACGGGCAGGGGGGCTTCGCGGTGGAAGATCTGATCGACGTCCGCTTCGTCCCGCTGCTGGACGGCGTGGCCAAGGAACTCTGACCTTTTCGTGTTCGGCAGGCGGGTTGGCGGGGGCGCTGCCCCGCCGCCATCATCCGACAGCCCCCGACTGATTCTGAATAACGACCCCGGAGCGGCGATGACTCTTCCCCTCGAACGCACGGCCCTGATCCTCCTGGCGGGCACGGCGCTGACCGCCTGCGCCAGCCCCAGCTATCCGATCCACACGCCGCTCGTTCAGGTCCCACCCCATCCTGCGGCGCCGCCGCCTGCGGGGCTGGCCCAGGCGCCCGGCGACTCCTGGGGCGCGTCACCGACGGTTCCTACCGCCACCACGCCGGTCCAGGCGGCGGAACTCGCGCCGCTGGCTCCCGCCGCCCCACGCCCGGTCGCCCCGAACTCGACGACCTCGAACTCGGCCACCCCGTACTCTGCCACCCCGTACTCGGCCGGGACGCCGCGCGCGGAACCTCCAGTCCTGGCGCTGGCTCCGACCGGCCAGGACGCCGCCGCCCGCGCGCAGGGGCGCGGAGGGCCGGCGACCTACACCGTTCGCAGCGGAGATACGCTGGCGGCCATCGCCCAGCGGCTGGGGACCGACGTGCAGGCCCTGGCGCGGGCCAACGACCTCAACTCGCCCTATCGCATCCGGCCGGGCCAGGTGCTCAAGAATCCCAACGCCGCGCCTCCGGCCAGGGCCCGTCCGCCCGAGCGGCCGGCGCAGGCTCCGGCGTCGGGTTCCGGCGAAAGCTACCGCGTGCAGCCGGGCGACACCCTGTTCGGTCTCGCGGTGCGCTTCGGCGTCACGGTCGACGCCCTTCGCGCCGCCAACGGCATGTCGGACGGCGCGCAGCTCCTGGCCGGACGCACATTGCGCATTCCGGGGCAGGGCGCCCCTGCGCCGGCGCCCGACGAGGACGCTGAACTCGCCGAACGGCTGGCGTCCCGCACGCAGGTCGCCCCCGAGTCGCCGCCGCCATCCCAGGGTCCGCCGTCCCGCGCGCCGAGCGCCGCCACCGATGGCGAGCGGACCACCACCACGCGTCTCGTCACCGGCCGGGTGGTGGACGTTCAGGTCCCGGGCGAAGCCTACAAGGTGAAGGCTGGCGACAACCTGGACCGCATCGCCCGACGCCTCGACAGCACGGTCGCCGAGCTGGCCCGCATCAACAAGCTGAAGACGCCCTACACCTTGCAGCCGGGGCAGACGATCCGCGGACCGGGCAGCACGGCCAAGGCCTATGTGACGGTGCGTGGCGACACGGTCGCCGACGTGGCCCGTCGATTCGGCGTCACCGAGGCCCAGCTCCGTTCGGCCAACGGCCTGCGCCGGGGCGCGAGCCTGGCCGCGGGACGCCGCCTGACGCTGCCGGCGGGATACCGCGACCGCGGCCCGATCACCACGACCGTGCGCGCACCCGCTCCGGCGCCCGTGCCCACTCCGGCGCCGGGACGCCCTGCGCCGCCGCCGACGTCCGAAACGCCGCCGTCCGTGGCGCCGCCGCCCCCCGTGGCGCAGCCTTCGCGTCCGCCGCCGCGCCCGCCGTCGTCAGGCCTGCCCGACCGCCCGCAGCCGTACCAGGCCCCGCCGGGCGGCGTGGCCGGCGCACCGGTTCCGACGCCGGCGCCGTCCGACGCCCAGATCGCCGAGATGGGCCGCGGCCTGTTCATCTGGCCCTTGCGGGGGGCGATCATCTCGAACTTCGGGGGTCGGGGACAGGGGCCGCGCAACGACGGCCTGAACATCCGCGCCGGAGCGGGCGAGCCGGTCCGCGCGGCGGCCGATGGCGATGTGGTCTATGCGGGCGATCAGGTGCCGGGCTTCGGCAACCTCGTGCTGGTCAAGCACGACGACGGCTGGGTCACGGCCTATGGCCACCTGAGCCGGGTGGACGTCCGGATGCAGCAGAAGGTGACCCAGGGCCAGCAGATCGGCCAGGCCGGGGCCACGGGCGGCGTGTCCGAGCCCCAGCTCCACTTCGAGATCCGCTACGCGCCCAATCCGCAGGAACGCGCGCGGCCGATCGACCCGAACCTGGTCCTGCCGCGCTGAATGTCGGCGTCAGAGGGGCAGGGCCTTGCCCTGCTCCCCGGCCAGGTCGCGGATGAACTGCCAGGCCACGCGGCCCGAGCGGGAGCCGCGGAGTTGCGCCCATTGCAGGGCCCGGCGCTCCATGTCAGGCGCCGCCAGGCCGAAGCGCTCGGCATAGGCGGCGACGGCGGCCAGATAGGTGGGCTGGTCCATGGGCGGGAAGCCGATCCAGAGGCCGAACCGGTCTGAGACGCTGACTTCCTCCTCGGCGTCCTCGTTGGCGGCCAGCATCCCGCGATCTTCCTGGTGGCCGCGAGGCATCAGGTGGCGGCGGTTGGAGGTCGCCACGAACATGACATTGGCCGGCGGTCCCGAAACGCCGCCCTCCAGCGCCGACTTCAGCGCCTTGGCCGCCGCCGCGCCTTCCTCGAACGAGAGGTCGTCGCACAGTACGACGAAATGTTCGGGCCGCGCGCGCAGGACATCGAACAGGGCCGGCAGCGCCGTGACCTGATCCCGGTCCACCTCCACGAGCTTCAGATCGGTCCGCTGGGTCGCGACGGCCATGAAGGCGGCCTTGGCCAGCGAGCTCTTGCCCGTCCCGCGGACGCCCCACAGCAGGGCGTGGTTGCTGGGCACGCCGCGGGCGAAGCGATCCAGGTTCTCGACGAACCGGGCCTTCTGCCGATCGACGCCCACGAGGCTGTCCAGGCCGAGCGGATAGTCGGGGGCCGGATGAAACGCGCCGGTGGCCGGGTCGTGCCGGAACAGGCGCGCCGTATCGAACGCGGGCGGGGCGGGCGGCGGGGGCGCCAGGCGCTCCAGCGCCTCGGCGATGCGGGCCAGCAAGGGGGAGGTGTCGCTCTGCATGGCGTGGCGCCTATCACACGGTCCCGTTCCATTGCAAAAGCGGGACGCTGCGCATAGCTTCCGCCGACTTTGGCGGGCGCCCATATGCGGGAGCGCCCGCGGCCATACACGGCGAGATTCTCGGAGAGACGATGTTCGCGACCCCTGCCTACGCCCAAGCCGCCGGAGCCGCCGCCCCGGGGGGCATGGAGGCGATGCTGATCAACTTCCTGCCGCTGATCGCGCTGGTCGTCCTGTTCTACTTCCTGATGATCCGGCCGCAGCAGCGGCGGATGAAGCAGCACCGTTCCATGCTGGACGGGTTGAAGCGCGGCGACCAGGTGGTGCTGTCCTCGGGGATGCTGGGCAAGGTGGTCCGGGTCGAGGACGCCGAAGTGGGGGTCGAAGTCGCCTCGGGCGTGACCGTCAAGGTGGTGAAGTCGATGATCGCCGACGTCCGCGCCAAGGGCGAACCGGCGCCCGCCAACGATTCCAAGGCCTGAGGCCCTTAAGGGACGCCCCTTCCGATGCTCACCCTTTCGCGCTGGAAGGTCATTCTCGTCGTCGTGTCGGTGGTGTTCGGCGTGCTCTTCGCGCTGCCGAACTTCTTGCCGCAGTCGGTGCGGGACAGCCTTCCCGGCTTCATACCGAAGAACACGCTGAACCTCGGGCTGGACCTCCAGGGCGGCTCGTACCTGCTGCTCGAGGTGGATACCGAGGCGCTGCGCGCCGAGCGGCTCGCCAACATGGCCGAGGACGTGCGGACCACGCTCCGCGGCGAGGACATCGCGTTCTCGGAACTGGCCGTGGCGGATGGGGGCATCAACCTGCGGATCAACGACGCGGGGCAGGTGAGTCCGGCGCTGACGCTCCTGCGGAACAACATCGGCAACGCGCTGGTCGGCGTGATGGGCGGGCGGGACGTCAACATCAGCAACCGGGGCAACCAACGGCTGCGCATCGAATTCGTGCCCGAGGCGTTCTCGGCCGAGGCCGCCAAGGCGGTCGAGCAGTCCATCGAGATCATCCGCCGGCGGATCGACGAACTCGGCACGCGTGAGCCGACGATCGTCCGTCAGGGGGTCAACCGTGTCGTGGTGGCGGCGCCCGGCGAGAGCGATCCCGAGCGCCTGAAGGCCATCCTGGGCCGCACGGCCAAACTGACCTTCCACATGGTGGACGAGACCGCCGACGTCGCCGCGGCGATGGCCGGCCGGGTGCCGCCGGGCCGCCTGCTGCTGCCCAGCGACGACGGCGGGATGCTGGTGGTCGAGCGCCGGTCGCTGATCACCGGCGAGATGCTGACGGACGCCCAGTCGGGCTTCAACCAGCAGACCGGCCAGGCGGTCGTGAACTTCCGCTTCAATTCCACCGGGGCCCGCCGGTTCGGCCAGGTGACCACCCAGAACGTCGGCAAGCGTTTCGCCATCGTGCTGGACGACCGCATCATGTCGGCGCCCAACATCAACGAGCCGATCACCGGCGGCTCGGGCCAGATCAGCGGCAGCTTCACGCCGCAGACGGCGAACGACCTGGCCGTGGTGCTTCGCGCCGGCGCGCTGCCGACCCGCCTGAACGTCGAGGAGCAGCGCACCGTCGGCGCCGAACTGGGGGCCGACGCCATCGTCGCCGGCCAGATCTCGGCGGTCGGATCGTTCGTGCTGGTGCTGGCCTTCATGATCCTGGCCTACGGCTTCCTCTTCGGGGGCGTGGCGATCGTCTCGCTGCTGGTGAACGGCCTGCTGATCGTGGCCGCCATGTCGCTGACCCAGGCGACGCTGACACTTCCGGGGATCGCCGGCCTGATCCTGACCCTGGCCGTGGCGGTGGACGCCAACGTGCTGATCTACGAGCGGATACGCGACGAGATTCGTGCGGGACGGACGATCATATCGGCGATGGACGCAGGCTTCGGCCGCGCCATGCTGACGATCCTCGACGCCAACATCACCAACCTGGGCGCCGCGCTGATCATGTTCGGCCTGGGCGCCGGCCCTGTGAAGGGCTTCGCCTGGACTCTCTCCATCGGCGTGTTCACCTCGGTCTTCACGGCCGTGCTGATCACCCAGGTCCTGCTGGCGGTCTGGCTGAAGACGGCCCGTCCCAAGTCTCTTCCGATCGTGTGAGCCCGCCCATGAGCAAGACCCGTTCGTCCTGGTGGCCGCTCATCAAGCTGCTGCCGGTCCAGACCAACTTCCGGTTCATGCGCTACGCCAAGCTGGCGCTGGGGCTGTCCATCGCCGTGAGCCTGGCGTCGCTCGCCGTCACGGTCTTTCCGCTGAAGCCGCCATGCGGCGGACTGAACTGCGGCGTCGATTTCCGGGGCGGCACGGTCCTGGAACTGAAGACGGTCCAGCCCGCCGACATCGGCCAGATCCGCTCGACCCTGTCGAGCATGCGCCTGGGCGACGTCCAGGTGCAGGCCTTCGGCAGCCCCAACGACGTGCTCGTCCGTTTCGAGAGCCCCGAGGGGCAGGACGCGAACGCCGTCTCAGAGGGCGTCAAGGCGGCGCTGACCCGTGAACTGGGTCCGGTCAACTTCGTGCGGACAGAGGTGGTCGGTCCCAAGGTGTCGGGCGAACTGCTGACCAACGGCGTGCTGGCGCTGCTGCTCGGCATCGGCCTGATGGCGGTCTACATCTGGTTCCGTTTCGGCCTGACGTTCGGTCTGGGCGCCATGGCGGCGCTGTTCCACGACGTGATCCTGACGTTCGGCCTGTTCGCCGTGACCGGGATGGAGTTCTCGCTGAACGCGGTGGCGGCGATCCTGACCATCATCGGCTACTCGGTGAACGACACGATCGTGGTTCTGGACCGCGTCCGCGAGAATCTGCGGAAATACAAGCGCATGTCGCTGGCCGAAGTCATCGACCTGTCGATCAACCAGACGCTGTCGCGGACGATCATCACCGGCGTGACGGGGGTCATGGCCCTGGGCGTGCTGGCGGCCTTCGGCGGCGACACCCTGTTCGGCTTCTCGATCTCGATGATCTTCGGCATCGTCGTGGGCACCTACTCGTCGTTCTACATCGCCGCCTCGGTGGTTCTCCTGCTCGGCGTCAAGCGCGGCGAGGAGACCGAGACCGAGGCCGCCAAGCCGCTCGACGCGCGGCCCTGACGCGGTGGCCCGCGACGCCCCGGTCATCGAGGCCTACGGCGGCGGAGGATTCCGCCTGTCGGGCGGGCGACACGAGGGGTCGGTCCTCATCCTCGGGGACGAGCCGCGGAACTGGCCTGTCGGCGCGCTGTCCGACCTGACGATGGCGGACTTCGAACCGGTGTTGGCCGCCGGGGCGTCGGAGGTGGAATTCGTCCTGCTGGGTGTGGGCGCACGCAACGCCCTGCCGCCCCGCGGCGTGCGCGAGGGGCTCCAGGCGGCCGGCATCGGCCTGGAGTTCATGGACACCCCCTCGGCCGCGCGGCTCTACAATCTGCTGACGTCGGAAGGCCGGCGGCTGGCGGCCGCGCTGATCGCTGTCTGAGCGTCAGCTTCCGGCGGGCCGCGAATGGCCCTATACCTCCACGCCAGGGCAGGGATTCACGAGGGCAAGTTGATGGCAGGACTACTTTCCAACTTTCGCAACACGATGATCGTCAGCTTCGTGCTGGCGCTGGTCATCGTGGGCGGCTACGCGGCACACAGCGGCGGCGGCGCGGATCAGATCTTCTGGACGGCGGTGGCGCGCTGGCTCCACACCTTCTTCGGCATCCTGTGGATCGGGCTGCTGTATTATTTCAACTTCGTCCAGATCCGGAAGATGCCCGAGATCCCGGCCGAGCTGAAGCCGGCGGTCTCCAAGTACATCGCCCCCGAGGCGCTGTTCTGGTTCCGCTACGCCGCCCTGGCCACCTGGGTCATGGGCGTGATCCTGGCGTACCTGCGCGGCTATCTGTTCGACGCGTTCAGCCTGGGCGCGCTGAGCGGCTTCGCCAACCCGCAGATCACGCTGATCGGCCTGGGCATGTGGCTGGCCACGATCATGTTCTTCAACGTCTGGGCCTTCATCTGGCCGGCGCAGAAGATCGCGCTGGGTATCGTGGAGGGCGACGCCGACGCCAAGGCTGCGGCCGGTCGCAAGGCCATGATCTTCTCGCGCACCAACACGCTGCTGTCGGTGCCGATGCTGGTCACCATGACCATGAGCCAGACGATCTTCGGCTAGGCCGGAGTCATCCGACGGGAAGGCCCGCCCCTGCGGCGGGCCTTTTTCGTTTTACGCCCCATTCCGCGTTTCGAGATCATGAGCGACGACCTCGACGACCTGATCCGCCGCACCGACCCCGACCGCTGGCTCTCCAGCCGGTTCGTGGCCGATGGCGGCCTGCGGGCCGATGCGGTCGCAATCTACGCCTACGATCACGAACTGGCCCGCGCGCCGCGCGTGGCCTCCAATCCGCTGCTGGCCGAGATCCGCCTGACCTGGTGGCGCGAGGCGCTGGACGAGATCTACGAGGGGCGCCACGTCCGCCATCATCCGACCGCCCAGGCGCTGGCGGCCGCGGTCGCGCGCCACGGCCTGTCGCGGGCGCCGCTGGAGGCGATGATCGACGGCCGTTATCGCGAACTGGACGCCACGCCGATGACGGAGACGGAGGTCCTGGAGTGGGCGAGGCAAACCGGCGGACGGGCGGCCGAGGCCGTCGCGTACATCCTCGATCCCCGGGGGCCGTCGGATGCCGCGCTGGACGCCGGCGCCGTCTGGGCGATGGGACGACGTGATCCCGCCCTGGTGTCGAAGCCGGCCTCGGACCTGTCTGCGGCCCTCACCGTTGGCGCAAGGGCCGGCGCGCGCCGGCTGGGCGTCCGGGCGTTTCCCGCGGTGGCCCACGCCGCCCTGGCCCTGCATCCGGCGCGCACCGAACTGGGCAAGCGCCTGCGTGTGACCTGGGCGGTCGCCCGCGGGCGAATCTGAGCCGCGCGGAGCCTATGCGGGTTCGGCCGCCCGGGCGTCTTCTCGCCAGACGGCGAGATCGGCCAGGGCGCGCTCGCCCATCATGCGCTTCTTCGCCCGCGTCTTCTCCTTGGCGCCCAGGCGGCGTCCCTCTGCGTCGCGTTTCGGCGGCGCCATGGGGGGCAGGAGCCCGTAGTTGATGTTCATGGGCTGGAACGAGCCGGCCCCGCCTTCCAGGTGGCCGCCGGTGATGTGGCCGATCAGGCCGCCCAGGGCCGTGGTCGCCGGCGGCGGGTCGATGGGGCGACCCAGGCGTTCGGCCGCCGCGAAGCGCCCGGCCAGCAGGCCCACGGCGGCGCTCTCCACATAACCCTCTACCCCGGTGACCTGGCCCGCGAACCGCAGGCGCGGCTGGGCCTTCAGCCGCAGCGACCTGTCCAGCAGGCGCGGGCTGTTGATGAAGGTGTTGCGGTGCAGCCCGCCCAGGCGCGCGAAGACCGCCCTCTCCAGGCCGGGAATGGTGCGGAAGATCTCGGTCTGGGCGCCGTGCTTCAGCTTGGTCTGGAAGCCCACCATGTTCCAGAGCGTGCCCAACGCGTTGTCCTGCCGGAGCTGGACCACGGCGTAGGGCTTCTCGTCCGGCTTGTGGGCGTTGGTGAGGCCGACAGGCTTCATGGGGCCGTGGCGCAGGGTTTCGCGCCCGCGCTCGGCCATCACCTCGATCGGCAGGCAGCCGTCGAAGTAGGGCACGTTCTCCCAGTCCTTGAACTCGGACTTCGGACCGGCCAGCAGGGCGTCGATGAAGGCCTCATACTGCGCCTGGTCCATCGGGCAGTTGATGTAGGCGGTCGCGTCGCCGCCAGGACCTTCCTTGTCGTAGCGCGACTGCCGCCAGGCCACGTCCATGTCGACCGACTCGACGTTCACGATCGGGGCGATGGCGTCGAAGAACGCGAGCTGGTCTTCGCCGGTCAACGCCAGGACGGCCCCGGCCAGGGCCGGCGAGGTGAGGGGGCCGGTGGCCACGATCACGCTGTCCCACTCGGCGGGCGGCAGGCCGGCCACTTCCTCGCGGGCGAGGGTGACCAGCGGATGGGCCGACAGGCGGTCGGTCACGGCCTGACTGAAGCCTTCGCGGTCGACGGCCAGGGCGCCGCCGGCCGGGACCTGGTGCGCATCGCCCGCCGCCATGATGATCGAGTCCAGCGCCCGCATCTCGGCGTGGAGCAGGCCCACGGCGTTGCCGGCCCAGTCGTCGGCCCGGAACGAGTTGGAGCAGACCAGTTCGGCCAGCTTGTCGGTCTGGTGGGCGTCGGTGCCGCGGACGGGACGCATTTCGTGGATCACGACGGGCACGCCCGCCTGGGCGATCTGCCAGGCGGCTTCCGAGCCGGCCAGGCCCCCGCCGATCACATGGATGGGTTTCGACATGCGTGGCCTAGTAGCAACTCCGTCGCAGGATCGCGAGCGAGGCCTTGCGGGCGCGCCCCGGTGCGCGCCACATTGCGACGGGAAGGGTGGCCTGCGTCGTACGCCGGGCCGAAGGGATGAGGATGACAGGGTTTTCGGCGACTGACGCCGCGTTGGAAGGCTTTCGGATCACCCGAGAAAGGCCCCGAGCCCTCATTGCCTGGACCCTCTTCTGCTTCGCGGTCAGCGTCGTCAGCGTCCTGATCACGGTCAACATGCCGGCCGAGGCGCGCGAGGCGATGGAGCAGCTTCAGAGCGACCCCAGCCAGCCGCCGGACCCTGCGGTGCTGATCCAGACGCTCACGGTCCTTTCGCCGGTAATCCTCTTCGGTCTGGCGGTCCAGTGCGTAATGGCGGCCGCGGTCTACCGGATCGTCCTGGCGCCCGAGGACGGCAAGTTCAGCTACCTGCGGCTGGGCCCTGACGAGTTCCGGCTGATGGCGCTCACGCTGATCTATGTCGTGCTGGGCGTCTGTCTGTTCGCCGCGGGCCAGATCGCGGTGGGGCTGGTGTCCTTCGTGGCCTCGCTGGCCGGCCAGGCCGCCTTCACCTTCGTCTTCATGGCCGCCGAACTGTTTCTCCTCGGCCTGCTGTTCTACGTCGCCGTAAGGATGTCGTTGGCGCCGGTCGTCACGTTCGACCGCAAGCGGCTGGCGATCCTGGATTCGTGGGCGCTCACCAGAGGACAGTTCCCGCGGCTTCTGGGCGCCTATGTCCTGGCGATCTGCTGCGTGATCGTCGTGGCGATCCTGGTGATGATGATCTTCTTCATGCTGTCGGGGATCGTCATGCTGTCGATCGGCGGAAGCCTCGCCGACCTCTCGCGCGTGTTCCAGCCGGACGAGACGACGATCCGGACGTACCTGAACCCCTTCATGATCGCCTACATGGTGGTCGGCGCCATCTTCACCGCCGTCTACTACGCGGTCATCGCCGCCCCCGGGGCGTGGGCCTACCGGGGGCTGACGGGGCGCACGGAATAGGCGCCTACGCGGCGGCGCTGGGCCGTGACGAGACGCGCTCGCGCCAGGCCTTCAGGTTGGCATGCTCGTCGGCGATCGGCAGGCCGATCCAGTCGGCGAAGTCCACCGTGGAGATCAGGCAGATGTCGGCCACGCTGTAACGGTCGCCGGCCACGAACGGCCTGTCCTTCAGCTCGCCGTCCAGCCAGCGCTGTGCGCCCGCGTAGGTCTCGCGATTGGACTCCCCGAAGTCCTTGTACTGGGTCAGCAGCGACGCGGTGAGCGGGTGGGCGTGGCGCCAGAAGTTCCCGACCGGCGACATCACGGTGAACTCCACCCGGCGGATCCACATGTCCACCTGGGCCTTCTCCACGGCGGTCGTGCCGAACAGGGGCGGCTTGGGATGCGTCTCCTCGAAGTACCGGCAGATGGCCACGGTCTCTGAGATACAGGTCCCGTCGTCCAGTTCCAGGGTCGGCACCTGGCCCAGGCTGTTGCGCGCCCGGTGTTCGGGGCTCTTGTGCTCGCGCTTCATGAGGCTGACCGGCGTCTCGGCCAGCTCGACGCCCTTCTCGGCCAGGAAGATACGCACGCGGCGCGGATTCGGCGCCGGCATCGGCGCGCCATACAGGATCAAATTCACCTCCCGGGCGGTCTTGTTTGGGAGGACGGTAGTGCAAATGCGCCCGGGAGCAACAGGGGCGGTCGGTACGGCCAGGCCGCCGTCCAACCGCCTGCCGCGCTCAGTCGCGGAGCGACGCCGGAACCTTGCCGCCGTTCTTTTCCAGGGCCACCCAGACCGCCTTGATCAGGGCGATGTTCTGTTCGGCGCTGCCGTGCGGCCCGGCGTCGACCGCCAGATCCGCGGCCAGTTCCTTGCGCGCCGCAAGACTGGAATCGAGGTCGAGGAGCTTCAGCAGGTCGACGATCGAGGTGCGCCAGTTGCCGCCGCCGCCCTTGGAGGCGGCGAGTTCCACGAGGACGGCCTCGACGTCCACGGGCTCGGCAGGCGGGGCCGCCGCTGGAGCGGCCGTGGCGGCGGGCGCTGAAGCTGGGGCGGCCGCCGGGGCCGCCGGCTTCTTGCGGTTGAAGATCTTGTCCATCATCGAGCTGAAGATGCCCATGGTCTCGCCTCCGGGAGTGCTGTCAGACGCCATAACGGTTCATCCAAGGCAGAGGTTGCTTCCGCCTTGTCCCATTTCGCCGGAGGAAGCTGGTCCTAGGCGCTCGCCATCTGCCGGGCCGGCGGGGCCTTCCGCGCCCGATGCCGTTCCAGGAGTTCCCGGAGGTAGCGGCCCGTCCAGCTCCGCGGATTGTCCGCCACGGCCTCGGGCGAGCCCTGGGCCACGATCTCGCCGCCGCCGTCGCCGCCTTCGGGGCCGAAGTCCACCAGCCAGTCGGCCGTCTTCACGACGTCCAGGTTGTGTTCGATGACCACGACCGTATTGCCCTGGTCGGCCAGTTCGTGCAGCACCTCGAGCAGCTTCTTGACGTCCTCGAAGTGCAGGCCCGTGGTCGGCTCGTCGAGGATGTAGAGCGTCTTGCCGGTGGCCCGCCGCGACAGCTCCTTGCTGAGCTTCACGCGCTGGGCCTCGCCCCCCGAGAGTGTGGTCGCCTGCTGGCCGACCTTCACATAGCCCAGGCCCACGCGCTTCAGGGTCTCCATCTTCTCGCGGATCGGGGGCACGGCCTTGAAGAACTCGGCCGCCTCTTCGACAGTCATGTCCAGGACGTCGGCGATGTTCCTGCCCTTGAACATCACCTCCAGCGTCTCGCGGTTGTAGCGGCGGCCGTGGCAGACGTCGCAGGTGACGTAGACGTCCGGCAGGAAGTGCATCTCGATCTTGATCAGGCCGTCGCCCTGGCAGGCCTCGCACCGCCCGCCCTTGACGTTGAAGCTGAACCGGCCGGGGCCGTAGCCGCGGGCTTTGGATTCCGGCAGGCCGGCGAACCAGTCGCGGATCGGCTGGAAGGCGCCGGTGTAGGTCGCCGGGTTCGAGCGCGGCGTGCGGCCGATGGGCGACTGGTCGATGTCGATGACCTTGTCGAAGTGCTCCAAGCCCTCGATCCGCTCGTGCGGCGCGGGCGCGTCCGCGGCGTTGTGCAGCCGGCGCGCGGCGGCCTTGTAGAGGGTCTCGATGGTGAAGGTCGACTTGCCGCCGCCCGAGACCCCGGTGATGCAGGTGAAGGTCCCGACCGGGATTTCGGCGGTGACGTTCTTGAGGTTGTTTCCCGTCGCGCCGACGACGCGCAGCACCTTCTTCTTCGAGATCGGGCGGCGGTCCTCGGGCACGGCGATCTCGCGCGCGCCCGACAGGTAGAGGCCCGTGACGCTCTCCGGGTTGGACATGATGTCGGCCGGCTTGCCCGAGGCGATCACACGGCCGCCATGGACGCCCGCCGCAGGACCCATGTCGATCACATGGTCGGCGGTGAGGATCGCCTCCTCGTCGTGCTCCACCACCAGCACCGAATTGCCCAGGTCGCGCAGACCCTTGAGCGAGGTGAGCAGGCGGGTGTTGTCGCGCTGGTGCAGGCCGATGCTGGGCTCGTCCAGCACATAGAGCACGCCGGTCAGGCCCGAGCCGATCTGGCTGGCCAGACGGATGCGCTGGCTCTCGCCGCCCGACAGCGTGCCCGAGCTTCGGGACATGTTGAGATAGTCGAGGCCGACATTGACGAGGAACCGGAGCCGGTCGTTGATCTCCTTCAGGATCCGCCGGGCGATCTCCATCTGCTTGTCGGTGAGCTGGCTCTCCAGCCCCTCGAACCACTCCTGGGCGTGGCGGATCGACAGGCGCGAGGTCTCGCCGATGTGCCGGCCGGCGATCTTCACCGCCAGAGCCTCGGGCTTCAGGCGATAGCCCTCGCAGGCCAGGCACGGAGTCTCGGACTGGTAGCGGCCCAGCTCCTCGCGCACCCAGGAACTGTCGGTTTCGCGCCAGCGGCGCTCAAGGTTGGGCAGCACGCCCTCGAAGGTCTTGTTGACCTCGTACTTGCGGGCGTTGTCGTCGTAGACGAACCGGATCTTCTCCGAGCCCGAGCCGTACAGCACGACGTTCTTCGCCGGCTCCGGAAGCTTGCGCCACGGCTCGTCCATCGAGAAGCCGTAATGCCGGGACAGCGCCTGCAGCGTCTGGGTGTAGAGCGGGGAGGGCCCTTTGGCCCACGGCGCGACGGCGCCCTTGTGCAGGCTCTTGTCCTTGTCGGGCACGATCATGTCGGCGTCGAAGGCCAGCTTGGCGCCCAGGCCGTCGCAGACCGGGCATGCGCCGTACGGGTTGTTGAACGAGAACAGGCGCGGCTCGATCTCGCTGATCGTGAAGCCTGAGACCGGACAGGCGAACTTCTCGGAGAAGATCAGGCGCTTCGGTTCCGCCTCGCCCTCGGCCCTGTCGGCCCATTCGGCCACCGCGATCCCTTCGGCCAGCCGCAGCGCCGTCTCCAGGCTGTCGGCGTAGCGGCCCTCCAGGCCCGGCTTGGTCACCAGCCGGTCCACCACGATGTCGATGTCGTGCTTGAACTTCTTGTCGAGAGTCGGCGCGTCCTCGATGGGGAAGAATTCGCCGTTCACCTTCACGCGCTGGAAGCCCGCCTTCTGCCACTCGGCGAATTCCTTGCGGTACTCGCCCTTGCGGCCCCGGACGACGGGCGCGAGCAGGTAGATGCGGGTCCCTTCGGGCAGGGCGGTCAGCTTGTCGACCATCTGGCTGACGGTCTGGCTCTCGATGGGCAGGCCCGTGGCCGGCGAATAGGGCACGCCCACGCGCGCCCAGAGCAGGCGCATGTAGTCGTGGATCTCGGTGACGGTCCCCACGGTGGAGCGCGGGTTGCGGCTGGTGGTCTTCTGCTCGATGGAGATGGCCGGAGACAGGCCCTCGATCAGGTCCACGTCGGGCTTGCTCATCAGCTCCAGGAACTGGCGAGCGTAGGCCGACAGGCTCTCGACGTAACGACGCTGCCCCTCGGCGTAGATGGTGTCGAAGGCGAGCGAACTCTTGCCCGAACCCGAGAGGCCGGTGATCACCACCAGCTCGCCCCGCGGGATGTCGACGTTGACGTCCTTCAGATTGTGTTCGCGCGCGCCGCGGACACGGATGAGATTGTGCGGGTCGGCCATGGGAGTCCGTAAGCTGGGACGGCCCGCCGGGCCACCGCCCGCGGGACCGCCCAATGTAGGTGAGGCGACTCACGGATAACACGGGAACGGAGTGGGAACAAAGCCGGCGTCTCGCGGGCGCGAAGGGCCTGCTGACACCACGCTGTCAGCAGATCGGATCTGTGGCGCAGCCGTGGCGAGGGCGGATCAGAACCTTTGCCGATAGGCGATCTTCGTGCCGTCGACGCGCAGGCCCTGGTCGTCGAACCACTCGGCCCTGGCGCGTACGCCCACGTCGGGAAGCTCGTCGCGGGACGGGGCCGCCAGTCGTTCCGAGACCGAGGGCGCCGGAAGAATGCGGGGGACGGCCCGCAGCTTCGGCGTGCGCTGCGCCGGCTTCGCCTCAGCCCTCGCCGCCATCTTCGAAGCGCCGGACGCCGCCGTCGCCGGCGCGGCGGGCTGGGCGTGGGCGGCCAGCGGAGCTGCGGCCAGGGCCGCGGCGGCCAGAAGAACCGGAAGACGGTGGGACAAGGTCGATCTCCCTTATGGAACCGACCGTCATAACCCCTTCAGAACCCTTTGGTTTCCAGACTCACGAGAACGTCAGTCTCCTGTCTTCACGGGGCGATCACGCCCTCCAGCATGGCCGCGTCGCGGCGCAGGCGCTGGGCGTCCCGCGCCGGCGGCGAGCCGAACAGCCGCGCATACTCGCGACTGAACTGCGACGCGCTCTCGTAGCCCACCGCGTAGCCTGCGCGGGCCGCGTCGGGTTCGGCGATCAGCAGGCTTCGCGCGTGTTGAAGGCGGAGCGTCTTCTGGAACTGGAGCGGGCTCATCGCCGTCGCGGCCTTGAAGTGCCGGTGGAAGGTGGCCACGCTCATGCCCGCCCGTCCGGCGAGATGCTCCACCCGCAAGGGCTTGCTGTAGTGCTCCCGGATCCAGGCGATGGCCCGGCGCACCTGCGACAGGCGGCTGTCGGCGGCCGCGATCTGGCGCAGCATGCGCGCCTGCGGGCCCTGGAGCAGGCGATACAGGATCTCGCGCTCCAGCATGGGGGCCAGCACGGGGATGTCGGACGGCCGGTCCAGCAACCGAAGAAGCCGCAGCCAGGCGTCGGCGAGGTCCGGCGTCATCGGACAGACGTCGAAGCCGAAGGGGGTGGGCTCCATCGCGCCGCCGTCCACCTGGGGCAGCAGCCCGGCCAGGATTCCCCGGTCCAGCCCGAGCGACACCGCCCGGTATGGCCGCTGGGCGCTGGCCTCGATCACGCCGCTGGTGACGGGCATCTCCACCGAGCCGATGGCGTAGCTGGCCGGATCGTAGCGGAGACGACGGTCGCCGATGGTCACCGCCTTGGCGCCCTGGATCACCACGCACAGCATCGGCTCGTACAGCACCGGCTGAAGCGTCGTGCGGGCGAAGCTCTGGAACAGCGACACGCGCGGCGCCGGCGTCTGGCTGCGGGCGCCGAACGTGTGCCGCGCGGCGATATCGCCCATCTCGGACAGAATATCCTGCATGGGGAGATGATCGGATCGCGGCAGCGCGGCGGCAAGGGGCGCTCGCCCGCCACTGGCCGGGTTGAGAGGATCGGGCAAGACTTCGCGACGAACAGGCGCACGGCGCCTCCCGGGCGGCCCCAGATGAAGGTCAAGCGAAACTCCGGAAGGACGACCAACCATGACCAGCGCAACCCAGGCCATCGGCGCCCAGTCCACAACCGACGACGTCCTGGACGGCGTCGATCTCTCCGGTCGGAGAATTCTCGTGACCGGCGTCTCGGCGGGCCTGGGCGTGGAAACCGCCCGCGTGCTGGCGGCCCGCGGCGCGCACGTGGTCGGCGCCGCGCGCGACCTGGACAAGGCCCGCAAGGCCACGGAAATCGTACGCTCCGGCGCGGCCAATGGCGGGCGACTGGATCTGGTGGAACTGGACCTCGCGTCGCTGGCCAGCGTCCGCGCCTGCGCCGACGCCCTGGTCGCCCGCGGCGAGACCTTCGATCTGGTGATCGCCAACGCCGGCGTGATGGCGACGCCGTTCGGCAAGACGTCCGACGGGTTCGAGACCCAGTTCGGGACCAACCACCTGGGCCACTTCGTTTTGGTGAACCGCATCGCCGGGCTGATGGGGCCGGGCGCGCGCCTGGTGAACCTGTCGTCCGCAGGGCACCGCTTCTCGGACGTGGATCTGGAGGACCCGAACTTCGATCGCACGCCGTATGCCGAGTTCGTGGCCTACGGGCGGTCGAAGACGGCGAACATCCACTTCGCGGTGGAGTTCGACCGGCGTCACCGCCACCGCGGCGTGCGGGCTACGGCGGTGCATCCCGGCGGCATCCAGACCGAACTCGGTCGTCACATGACCCAGGAGACGATGGACGCCCTGGTGGCCAACATGCGGAACGCCGGCGGGGAGGCGTTTTCCTGGAAGACGATCCCGCAGGGGGCGGCCACCAGCGTCTGGGCCGGGGTCGTGGCGCCCGCGGACGAGGTCGGGGGCCGCTATTGCGAGGACTGCCACGTCGCCGGGATCGTGGAGGGCGAGGGACTCCGGGGCGGCGTGCGCCCCTATGCGCTGGACCCCGATCGCGCACGGGCGCTCTGGGCGTTGAGCGAGGCGATGGTCGGCGAGACCTTCCCCGAGGCCTGAGACATGGGGCCTGAGACATGGGGCCTGAGACATGGGGCGTGAGGCGTCGTCGGCGTCCGCTTGCGGGCGGGCGCCGATGCTCCTAGATACCGCCCGCGAACGAGGAGCAGGCCGATGCGGCGCGCGCTGGACAATCCGACCACCCCGAACGTCCACGCCGCGATGTCCTGCTCCCATGTCCGCTCCTGTCTCCGCCTTCGTCACGCTCGACGGTCTCAGCTACGCCACGCCTGACGGCCGTGTTCTCTTCGACAACCTGACCCTGGCCTTCGGGCGGGAGCGCACCGGCCTCGTCGGGCGGAACGGCGTGGGAAAGTCCACGCTGCTGCGCCTGATCCTGGGCGAACTGTCGCCTGCCGCCGGCGCGGTGAGCGTGCGCGGGCGGCTGGGCGTGTTGCGCCAGGCGCTCCGGCCGCCGCCCGGCGCGACCGTGGCCGCCCTGCTCGGGATCGAAGCCGACCTCGCGCGCCTGCGCCGGATCGAGGCCGGGGAGGGAACCGAAGCCGATCTCGCTCAGGCCGACTGGAGCCTCGAGGCCCGTCTCGACGCGGCCCTCGCCGACGTGGGGCTGCCCGGCCTCGCCCTCGACCGCCCCGCCGCCACGCTGAGCGGCGGTCAGGTGACGCGCGCGGCCCTGGCCGGCCTGATGGCCGCCCAACCCGACCTGCTGGTGCTGGACGAGCCCACCAACAATCTCGACGCTGAGGCGCGCGGCCTCGTCGCCCAGGCGCTTGCGAGGTGGAAGGGTGGGGCGATCGTCGTCAGCCACGACCGCGCCCTGCTGCGCGGCCTGGACCGGATCGTGGAGCTGTCTCCCCTGGGCGCCCAGGTCTACGGCGGCGGCTACGACCCCTACGCCGCACGCAAGGCCGAGATGGAGGCTGCCGCCGCCCGGGAGGTGGCCGAGGCCGGCAAGGCCGCCGCCCGGGTGGCGCGCGAGGTCCAGCAGGCGGCGGAGCGAAAGGCGCGGCGCGACGCGGCCGGGCGACGCGCCCGCGCCAAGAACGATGCGCCCAAGCTGCTGCTCGACGCCCGCGCCGAGCGCGCGGAGGCCAGCGGCGGCCGCGAACGTCGCCTGGCGGAGAAGCTGATGGCCGCCGCGTCGGAAAGCCTCGCTGCGGCCGAGGCCCGTGTCGAACGCGGGCGCACGCTGGCCTTCGAGCTGCCGCCGTCGGGGCTGCCCGCGGGGCGGTCTCTCCTGAGGTTCGAGGCGGCCGGCTTCGCCTGGCCCGGCGCCGCGCCCCGGCCTTCGGGCCTGACCTTCCGCCTGGACGGGCCCGAGCGGGTGGCGATCGTGGGGCCGAACGGCGCCGGCAAGACCACGGCGCTGCGACTGGCTGCGGGTGACCTCGAGCCCACCGCCGGGCAGGTCCGCCGTGGCGTGCGCACCGCGTTCCTGGATCAGCAGACGGCGCTACTGGGCGACGACGTCAGTCTGGTCGCGGCGTTCCGCCGGTTGAATCCCACATTGGGGGAAAACGCCGCCCGCGCTGGCCCGCTTCCTGTTCCGGAACACGGCCGCCGAGAAGCCCGTCGCCGCGCTGAGCGGCGGCGAGCGCCTGCGCGCGGCGCTCGCCTGCGTGCTGACGGGTGCGACGCCGCCCCAGCTCCTGATCCTGGACGAGCCGACAAACCACCTGGACCTGGACTCCATCGGCGCGGTCGAGGCGGCGTTGCGCGGCTACGACGGCGCGCTCCTGGTCGTCAGCCACGACCGGGACTTCCTGGCCGCCATCGGCGTGGAGCGGGAGATCGCCCTGGCGTGAAGCCGGGCGATCTCCCTCAGGTCAGGCCGCGACGGCCTTGCGCCCGACGCGGAAGACGGCGTTGGCCCGCGCACAGGGGTGGCCGTCGGCGTTCATGAAGGCCTGGGTGAAGCACAGCGTCCCGCCTGTCTTCACGAACACGGTCTCGAACTCCAGCCACTGCCCGATCTGGGCGCTGTGGAGGAAGTCCACGGACAGATTCACGGTGACCAGCATCGACACTCCACCGAGGCGCCGGGAGCCGTTCATTCCCATGGCGATGTCCGAGAGCGCCGAGATGACGCCGCCGTGGACGAAGCCGCGGCTGTTGCAGTGCGCCTGCGCGGCCCTGACGCCCAGCACCATCACGTCGTCCTGGAGCCGCCGCCACAGTGGCTCCCAGGGCTCGGTCACGGGACTGCGCCGGTCGTGGCGCTCGAAACCCGCGGGGACGTTGGCGGCGTCGCTCATGCGGCGCCGGCCAACTTGGCCAGACTCTCCAGCGTGCCCTTGCAGGCCCGCGCCGCCTCGGCGCCCTTCACCCGGAAGTGGGTGCGGAAGAACGTCTGGTGCTCCTCGTGCTCGTGAAAATGATGCGGCGTCAGAACCACCGAGAACACCGGCGTCTCGGTGGCGAGCTGCACCTGCATCAGTCCCTGGATCACCGTCTGGGCGACGAAGTCGTGCCGGTAGATGCCGCCGTCCACCACGAAGCCCGCGGCCACGATGGCGGCGTAGCGGCCGGTCCGCGCCAGGGTCTGGGCATGCAGGGGGATCTCGAACGAGCCTGGCGTCTCGAACTTCTCGACGGCCGAGGCCGGCAGCCCCAGGGCCTCCAGCTCCTCCACGAAGCCGTGGTAGGCCTCGCGGACGATGTCGGCGTGCCAGAGCGCATGCACGAAGGCGATGCGGCCGGCGCGGAAGGCGCCGTTGGCGGTGGGGAATTCGAGGGTCTCGAGCTTGGGGGTCTCAAGCTTGGAGGTCGCAGTTTGGGTCATGGTCTTCTCCCTGACCGGGTTCAAAGGACCACGACTCAGGGGCAGGCCACGGGCGCGCGACGGACAGTGTCCCTCATGCGCGACATGACCGTTCTCATAACCGGACTATGACCGTCGGCTCCGGGATCGCACCGGCTCTGCTCGTCCCCTCCGTCGCCGAAGCTCGGGAGGGCGCCCGCGGGCTCGTCCCTCTCTCTCGCGAGGGGAGGGCATTACCGCCGGTGGGGAGTTTCACCCCGCCCTGAGAACGTAGGCCGCCGGTCCATCCGACGGCGGACCGAGTATAAGCCGCCTGCACGCCGTCAAACAAGTGTTTGAAGGTGGTCGCCCGATCGAACGCCGCGTCAGGCCCGCCGATTCAGGGTGATCGCCGTCGCCAGCGGCGCGGCGTTCTGGGTTCCGGTGGCGCCGTAGACGCTGGCCTGGCTGCGCTGGGCCGCGACTTCCTCGGCGATGCACTTCACCAGCCCCTCGGTCACGGTGCGGGCGGCTTCGATGGCGCGGCCCTGGCGGGCCAGCACCGCGTCGAACGCCTCGGTCGCCTGGATCAGCCGCTGGCGGTCCTTGGCCGGCGCGCCTTCCACCAGGCGCGGGTCGGCGCGCACGCGGGCGCTCTCGTGCCGGTACAGGTTGGCCAGCCGCGAGGCTTCTTCCTGCATCTTCGCCGCGTCCTGGGGTCGGCGCGATTCGAAGGCCTGGGCCTGGGCGGCGATGATCTCGGTCAGCCGTTCGGTCAGGATGATGAGCTGGTCGACACGGTCGGTCGCGTCGGTGGCGGCGATGGCCATCAGTTCGACTCCTGAAGTTTGAGAAGCTCGCGCTGGATCGTGTCGGCGATGCCGACGCCGCCGGCCTTCACCGTGTGCTGCGCCATGGCGTCGGTCATCAGCGAGCGGAACATCTCCTCGCCTGCGCCGCCGCCGAAGGGGCCATCCGTCTCCAGACCGGCGAACATCTGCTGGAACATGACCGACAGGAACTGGGTCTCGAACTTCTGCGCGGCGTCCCTGGCCTTGCTGCGGGCCATGTCCTGGGCGGTGGCGGTCGAGGTCGGCGACAGCAGGGTGGGGGACAGGAGGGCCGGGGAGAGCGGAGACGTCATCACATCACCTCGATTTCGGCCTGAAGCGCGCCGGCCGCCCGGATGGTCTGGAGGATCGAGATCATGTCGCGGGGCGTGACGCCCAGGGCGTTCAGGCCGGCCACCAGGGTCGAGAGCGAGGCGCCCGAACGGACCGTCAGGAACTGCTTGCCCTTCTCTTCGTCCACCGAGACGTCGGACTGAGGGATGACCACGGTCTCGGCTCCGCGCGGGGCGAAGGCTCCGGGCTGGCTGACCGCCGGCTGTTCGCGCACGGTGATGGTCAGGTTTCCCTGCTGGATGGCGACGGTGGAGACGCGCACCGCCTCGCCCATCACGATCACGCCGGCGACTTCGTCGATCACCACCTTGGCGCCGTTGTCCGGTTCGACGGTGAGGTTCTCGATCTGCGCCATGAAACTGACCATGTCGCGGCCCGCGGGCGGGCGCAGGGCGATGATGGTGGGGTTTTCCGCCACGGCCGTCCCCGGGTGCAGCGTGTTCACCGCGTCGGCGATGCGACGGGCGGTGGTGAAGTCGGGATTGCGCAGCGTCAGGCGCATCTGGCCCATGTTGGCGAGCTGGAAGCCCACCTCGCGCTCCACCGTGGCCCCGCCGGCGATGCGACCCGCCGTGGGCACGCCCTTCAGCACCGCCGAACCCGAGGCGCCCCCGGCGCTCACCGAACCTGTCTGGATGGTTCCCTGTCCGACGGCGTAAGCCTGGCCGTCGGCGCCCAGCAACGGCGTCACCAGCAGCGTGCCGCCCAGAAGACTCTTGGCGTCGCCCATCGCCGAGACGGTGGCGTCGATCTGCGAGCCCGGCGCGGCGAAGGGCGGCAGCTTCGCCGTCACCATCACCGCCGCCACGTTCTTGGTGTTGAGGTTGGCGTCGCGGACATTGACCCCCAGCCGCTCCAGCATGGCCTCCAGGCTCTGGCGTGTGAACGGCGCGTTCCGCAGGGCGTCGCCGGTGCCGTTCAGGCCCACCACGATGCCGTACCCGACGAGCTGGTTCTCGCGGACGCCTTCGAATTCGACGATGTCCTTGATCCGCGATTTCGCGCAGGCCGGGCCGCTCGCGGCGACGCCGGCGGCGAGGACCAGGGCGGAGACGAGGCGGAGAAGCGGGAAGCGGGCCGGACGCATGGCAACCTTCGGGCGTATGGGTTCGGGAGAGTAGGGCCAGAACCATGCCAAGAGAAAAATGCTTTAAAAACAGCGCCCCGATGCGGCGGGAGGCAAGATCGACTAGGCAGATTCCGCCGCCTGTTAACCATGCTGCAAGTTTAGCCGGTAAAAGGTGGCGCATGGTTTGGAATGCCCGGACAGCGCATCCATGAAGGTCAACGGCGCCAGCGGGCCCGCGCCCGCGTCGGTCGCCCGGCCCGCGCGCGGCGCGGCCGGCGGCCAGGGTTTCAGCGTCTCCGGCGCGGCCGCGCCTGCGGCTCCGGTTCAGCCCTCTTCGGTCGCCGGGCCTGCGGGCGTGATGGGCGTCGAGGCGCTGCTGGCGTTGCAGGACGTGGAGAGCGCGGTCGAGCGTCGGCGTCGGTCGGTCAACCGGGCCGGCCGCCTCCTGGACGAACTGGACGGTCTCAAGGTCGCCCTGCTGGGCGGAGAGCTCTCGAAGGCCCAGGTGGAACGCCTGGCCCGCGCGGCTCGCGAACAGAGGGCCGCCACCGACGATCCCAGGCTGGAAGCGGTTCTGGACGAGATCGAGACCCGCGCGGCGGTGGAGCTTGCAAAGCTGGAGTCGGCCGCTGGCGCGGCCTGACGAAACCGTGCTTTTCGGCGGCGTTGAAACCGCCGGTCGTTTTGCTATACAGCCGCCGCGTGTCTCAAGGTCCCCAAGGGGCGTGAGGTTTTCATGAAGACAGCCACGGTCCTGGCTGACAAATCCGACTATCGTCCCTCCGAGGACGAGGAGTTCATGAACGAGCGGCAGCTTGAATATTTCAAGCAGAAGCTCCTGGCATGGAAAGAGGACATCCTTCGCGAATCTCGCGAAACGCTCTCTCATCTCCAGAAGGAAACCGAGAACCATCCCGATCTTGCTGATCGGGCGTCCTCGGAGACTGACCGCGCTCTTGAACTGCGCACACGGGACCGGCAGCGGAAGCTGATCTCCAAGATCGATGAGGCCCTGCGCCGCATCGAGGACAACAGCTACGGCTTCTGCGAGGAGACGGGCGAGCCGATCGGTCTGGCCCGGCTCGAGGCGCGGCCCATCGCCACCCTGAGCCTCGAAGCCCAGGAGCGCCACGAGCGCCGCGAGCGCGTCCACCGCGACGATTGAGCCTGTCGTCCTGGGCCGCTCCCGTCCGTTTCAGGCGGCGTGAATCTCCGGCGCGTCCGGCGTTCGCACATCCGAGGCCTTCGGGATCGGCTTTGCGGGCCGTGATGCGGTGATATATATATGCTCAAATTGAGCATTACTCCGGACAGGGGCGATCGGTGACGAGGCCGTTCCACGCGATCCACACGCACGGCTTCGTCCGCGCCGCCGTCTGTACGCCCGCCGTGCTGCCGGGCGATCCGGCCTTCAACGCCGCCGAGACGTTGCGCATGGCGCGGCAGGGCGACGCCGAAGGCTGCGACCTGATGCTGTTCCCCGAACTGGGGATCTCGGCCTATGCGGTGGATGATCTGTTCCTGCAGGACGCCCTGCTGAAGCGCGTGGAGGCCGAGATCGCCGCCCTGGCGGCGGCGACGGAAAGCCTGAAGCCGGTGCTGGTCGTGGGGGCGCCGGTGGCGCGGGCGGGGCGGCTCTACAATTGTGCGATCGCCATCTCGCGGGGGCGGATTCTCGGTGTCGTTCCGAAAAGTTTCCTGCCCAACTATCGGGAATATTACGAGAAACGCTGGTTTGCGCCTGGCGCGGGCGTCACGGGGCTGACCGTCGTGCTGGCCGGTCAGGAGGTCGCGTTCGGGACCGACCTGATCTTCGAGGCTCAGGATCTGGCCGACTTCGTGTTCCACCTCGAGATCTGCGAGGACTTCTGGGCGCCTGCGCCGCCCTCCACCCAGGGCGCGCTGGCCGGCGCGCTGATCCTCTGCAACCTGTCGGCCTCGAACATCGTGGTCGGCAAGGCCGACGACCGCGAGATCCTCTGCGGCAGCCAGTCGATGCGGTGCCAGTCGGCCTACCTGTATTCCGCGGCGGGGCCGGGGGAGAGCACGACCGACCTCGCCTGGGACGGCCAGGCCTCGATCCACGAACTGGGCCGTCGCCTCGCCCAGACCGACCGCTTCCCCGCCGCGTCGCAGATGGCGACCGCCGACATCGACGTCGAGCGCCTGCGCCTGGAGCGGATGCGCACGCCCACCTTCAACGACGCCGCCGCAGCCGCCGGCCATCCCGAGCAGCGCTTCCGCCGCGTGCGCTTCGCCCATCAGCCGCATTTCGCCGACGTGGGCCTGATCCGTCCGCTGGACCGCTTCCCCTTCGTGCCGGACGATCCGGCGCGCCTGGACAAGGACTGCTACGAGGCCTTCAACATCCAGGTCCACGGGCTGGCCAAGCGGATTGAGGCCACGAAGAGCCGGCACATCGTCATCGGCGTCTCGGGCGGCCTGGATTCGACCCATGCGCTCATCGTGGCGGCCAAGGCGTTCGACGCCGTGGGCCTGCCGCGCGAGAACATCCTGGCCTTCACCCTGCCGGGCTTCGCCACCAGCGAGGGGACGAAATCCAACGCCTGGGCGCTCATGAACGGCCTGGGCGTCACCGGCGCCGAGATCGACATCCGCCCCACGGCGCGCCTGATGCTGGAGGAGATCGGCCATCCCTTCGCCGACGGCCAGCCGGTCTACGACATCACCTTCGAGAACGTGCAGGCAGGGCTGCGCACCGACTACCTGTTCCGGCTGGCCAACCAGAGGAACGGCTTCGTCCTGGGCACCGGCGACCTCTCGGAACTGGCCCTGGGCTGGTGCACCTACGGCGTCGGCGACCAGATGAGCCACTACAACGTCAATTCGGGCGTGGCGAAGACGCTGATCCAGCACCTCATCCGCTGGGTCGTGAAGACCGGGCAGTTCCCGGACGGGCCGGCCGCCACCCTGCTATCGATCCTGGACACGGAGATCTCGCCCGAACTGGTGCCGGCCGACGCGACGGGCGCGATCCAGAGCACCCAGGCCAAGGTGGGACCGTACGAACTCCAGGACTTCAACCTGTTCCACATCACCCGCTACGGCCTGCGGCCGTCGAAGGTGGCGTTCCTGGCCTGGCATGCGTGGCGCGACGTGCAGGACGGGCTGTGGCCGGAGAACTTCCCGCCCGAGGCGCGCAACGCCTACGACCTGGCCACCATCAAGAAATGGTTGGGGGTCTTCCTGTTCCGCTTCTTCGAGATCAGCCAGTTCAAGCGCTCGGCCATGCCCAACGGTCCCAAAGTCATCTCGGGGGGCGCGCTTTCCCCGCGCGGCGACTGGCGGGCGCCCAGCGACGGGACGGCCCGGGTCTGGCTGGAGGAACTGGAGGCGAACGTTCCTTAGGTCGGTGAGCCGACCATCTGGCTCCCAAGCCGAAGGTCGCAGCGAGGAACGCCGGCCGCGCCGTCCGGCTGGGTGACGGCGAAGCTGGGCGGCAGCGCGCCCTCATGCGACGCGGATCTGCGCTGACGCCGCCCGCAGTGACCCGCGACAGCAGTGTCCGCGTGTCGCGTCCCCGGCCTCTGCCCGTGTTCTGAAATGGCGCGCTCCTGGCGAGGGTTCGATCCGGCGATCCGGATGGAGCGTCTTGATGCTTTCGGCGATTCCAGCTTACAAATAGGAATTATGGTTCCGATTTCCGCACCGGAAGGCCGGCGGGACCTCCAATCCGATGAGGTGTCGTGATGCTGGTGACCAACGCAGTGCAGCCGGGCGGCGAACAGGCGAAGGCGTTCTTCAGCGGGCCGGAGGACGGTCGCTTCGTCATGGTCAACCTTCTGAAGTTCAAGCCCTTCGCCGAGTACCCCGACGGATCGGACGCTCACATCACGGGCGCCGAGGCGTATGCGCGCTACACGGTGGAGGTGCGCAAGCTCCTGGCCTCGTATGGCGGTCGTTCGCTCTACGCTGGCGCCGTGACCGGGATCCTGCTCGGTGAGGTGGGGGAGCTCTGGGACATGATCGCGCTCGCAGAGTACCCGTCTCTCGCCGCGATGAGCGAGATGATGCGATGCCCGGGCATGCAGGCCATCTCCCACCATCGCCACGCCGGCCTCGCCGGCCAGCTGAATATCCGCACCCGGCCGCATGTTCGCAACGAGGTCGTCGCCGAAGCTCCCTAGCGGGCAGGAGTGAGAGCGCGCGCCGCGCGGCGACCCACGGCGGCAGGTCCGCCCAGCTTATACGAAGAAGGCTCGCAGATGATCCTACACACCAAATTTCGCCTGGCGGCGTCGGCGGCCGTCGCCACCGTCCTGGCGTTCGCGGCCAGCACATCGATCTTCGCAGACGCCCGGGCGCAGACGCCGGCCGCCCCGAAAGCCTTCGGACCCGCCGAGGTGGGGCCGCCGGTGGAGATCACGTGGCAGCAGGGCCCGGATCGTCCGTCCGGGACGCGCCGTCCGCCCAACATCGTGCTGATCGTCGCGGACGACCTCGGGTACAACGACCTGTCGGTGAATGGCGGGGGGATCGCCGGCGGCGCGGCGCCCACGCCCAATATCGATTCCATCGCCCGGGAAGGCGTCAACTTCGCACAGGGCTATGCCGGTCATGGGACCTGCGCGCCGTCCCGTGCGGCCCTTCTCACCGGACGCTATCCGACCCGGTTCGGCTTCGAGTTCACGCCCGCCCCGGCTGCGCTCACCAAGAACATGCGGACGTTCAACTACGGCATTCACAACGGCATCTCCTTCCCCGAGCGGGAGAAGGACATGATCCCGTTCGCCAAGATGGGACTGCCCCAGAGCGAGATCACCCTTGCCGATCTGCTGCAGCGCGCCGGCTATCACACCCTTCACTTCGGCAAGTGGCATCTGGGGGAGTCCCCCGAATTCGCGGCGACGAAGCGCGGCTTCAAGGAAAGCCTGCTGACCAGCGGCTCGATGTACCTGCCGAAGGACGACCCGCGCGTCGTCAACTCCAAGCAGGATTTCGATCCGATCGACCGGTTCCTCTGGCAGTCGATGCCGTTCTACGCCCAGAAAGACGGCGGTCCGGGCTTCCAGCCCAAGGCCTATCTCACCGACTACCTGACCGATGAAGCTGTGAAGGCGATCCACGCCAACCGCAACCGGCCCTTCTTCGCCTATCTGGCCTACAACGCTCCGCATACGCCGCTACAGGCGACCAAGGCGGACTACGACGCGCTCTCGCACATCAAGGATCATCGGATGCGGGTCTACGCCGCCATGATCCGAGCGCTGGACCGGGGTGTGGGCCGGGTCCTGCAGCAGCTCGAGGAGGATGGCCTTCGGGACAACACGCTCGTGGTGTTCGTCAGCGACAACGGCGGGGCCGGCTACGTCGGACTGCCCGAACTCAACCGGCCTTTCCGTGGATGGAAGCTGACCTATTTCGAAGGCGGCGTCCGGACGCCCTACCTCATGCGTTGGCCGGCGGCCATCCCGGCCGGGACCATCTATCGCGCGCCGGTCTCGCACTTCGACATCTTCGCGACGGCCGTCGCGGCGGCGAAGGTCGGCCTGCCCAAGGACCGGGTGATCGACGGCGTGGACCTGGTTCCCTACGTGACGGGCAAGGCCCGGGGCCGGCCGCACGAGGTCCTCTTCTGGCGCAGCGGCGACTATCAGGTCGTTCGTGCAGGCGACTGGAAGCTTCAGGTCACCGACCGTCCGGATAAGGACTGGCTTTTCGACCTCGCCAACGACCCCACCGAACGGGTCAACCTGGCCGAAAACATGCCCGACAAGGTGGCCGAACTAAAGCGTCTGCTGGCCGGGCACAACGCCACCCAGGTCAAGCCGCTCTGGCCCCAGCTCGGCCTGTCGCCGGTCATGCTCGATCAGACCCTGGCCGAGCCCCAGACGCCGGACGGCGAGTACATCTACTGGGGCGGGTGACCCCCGTCGGCGGTCGGGGGCGGCTAAGGCGCGAAACGGCCGCCCCTCATCCGCGTCGCCCGACCGCAGCCTCGGAGGGGAAGGGCTCGCGAGCCTGCCCCAGAAGCGCCGGCACCACCTGGTCCGCTTCGGTCACCGAGACCCAGGCTTCCATGAAATCGGGCGGGGTCAGCCGCTCGTCCACCGTGTGCTTGAAGAGGGCGAACAGCGGGTCCCAGAAGCCGCGCGGATTGTAGAACACCACCGGTTTGGCGTGCAGGTCGAGCCGCCGCCAGGACAGCAGCTCCACCACCTCCTCGAGCGTGCCGATCCCGCCCGGAAGGACCACGAAGCTGTCCGAGCGCTGGAACATCAACATCTTCCGCTCGTGCATGTTGTCGACGATGATGTGCTCCACCGTCTCCAGGGCGCGTTCCACGCCCACCAGGAAGGTCGGAATGATTCCCAGGACGTCGCCGCCCGCCTCGTGCGCCGCCTTCGCCGTCGCGCCCATCAGCCCGACTCCGCCACCGCCGTAGACAAGCCGGATACGCGAGTCCGCCAGCGCCTTGCCGACGGTCGCCGCCGCCGCCAGAAACTCCGGGTCCGCCGCGTCGGAGGAGCCGCAGAACACGCAGGCCGATTCGAGGCGCTGGCTCTGACGCCGCATCGCGCATACTCCAGTGGAAACACACGGGCCCAACGCGCTCGCGAAGCGCCGGGTCCCAGGTCGCTAGGCTCGGGGTTATGGAGTGACAAGTAAACCGTGAATTGTGCGCCCCACCATCGCCCTGCGCGGCGCCGCCCGGTCGGCCGGGAGAGTTGACGCCTTGGTTCACGCCCACACGACCCACCCCCATTTTTCGGGCCCCGGCGCGGTCGAGCCCGCCGACGCCCGGTTCGCTTTCTGGCGGGCGATGGGCGACCTCGTGGCGCTGGTCCTGCGTTCGGGCGCGCCACAGCTTCGCCTGCGGATCGCGACGGCCCTGGCGCTGGTCTTCGTGGGCAAGCTGTGCGGAGTCCTGGCCCCGGTTCTCCTGGGCGAGGCGATCAACACCCTGACGCCCGTCGCGCAGGGAGCCGTCGTCGTGGGCGCCGGCTTCATCGGCCTGGCGGTCGGCTTCGCGATCCTGCGGCTGGTGGCGGCCTGCGCGCCCTACGCCCGCGACGCCATCTTCACCCGGGTCTCGCAGTCCACCATGGCCCGCGCGGCGGTGGAGAGCTTCGGCCACGCCCTGTCGCTGTCGCTCGACTTCCACCAGACCAAGCAGTCGGGTGCCCTGGCGCGGGTGATCGATCGGGGCGCGCGGTCCACCGACTTCCTGATCCGCAGCGTGATCTTCAGCCTGGGGCCGACCTTCCTGGAGCTGATCCTGGCGATGGTCGTCATGGCCGTGCGGCTGGACTGGCGCTTCGCCCTGACGGCTTTCGCCACCTTGGTGGTCTATGCCGTGCTGACCTTCCGCATCACCGACTGGCGCCTGTCGCACCGCCGGGAGCTGAACGAGGCCGAGACGCGTGCGGCCGGCCTCTCGTCCGACGCGCTCATGAACTACGAGACGCTCAAGGCTTTCGGCGCCGAGGACCGCCTCGTCGACGCCTATGGGAAGGCCATGGGCCGCTACGTCGACGCCAGCGCCCGGGCGAACGCGTCCCTCAACCTGCTCAACGGCGCCCAGGCGCTGATCCTGAACGTGGGCCTGGCCGCCATGACCGTCATGGCCGGGATGGAGGTCTCGGGCGGCCGGCTGAACATCGGCGACATCACCATGGCGGTGTTCCTGCTCTCGGGCCTCTACGCGCCTCTGGGCATGCTGGGCTTCCAGTACCGTGAGATCCGCCAGGGCCTCATCGACATGGAGCAGATGGTGGCGCTGAAGGCTCGGGCGCCCGACATCGTGGATGCGCCTGACGCCCGGTCTCTGCCGCCGGCGAGCGGGCAGGGGGCGGCCCTGGCCTTCGAGGACGTCAGCTTCCGCCACGACGCCAGGTCGTCGGGCCTGCTGGGGGTGAGCTTCGAGGCCAGGCCCGGCCAGACCGTGGCCCTGGTCGGGCCTTCGGGCGCGGGCAAGACCACGGCCGTGCGGCTGGCCATGCGCCTGATCGACCCGCAGGACGGCTGCATCACCCTGGACGGCGTCGACCTGCGCCGGACCCGCCAGGCCGACCTGCGCCGCGCCGTCGCCCTGGTCCCCCAGGACGTGGCGCTGTTCAACGACACCCTCTACGCCAACGTCGCCTTCGCCCGGCCGTCGGCCACGCTGGCCGAGGTTCGCGCGGCAGCCGACGCCGCCGAACTGGGGCCGTTCATCGACGGCCTTCCGAACGGCCTCGAGACCCGCGTGGGCGAGCGGGGCCTGAAGCTGTCGGGCGGCGAGCGCCAGCGTGTCGGCATCGCCCGCGCCCTGCTGGCCGACCCGCGGCTGCTGATCCTGGACGAGGCGACGAGCGCCCTGGACGGCCCGACGGAGGCGGCGATCCAGGAGACTTTGCGCCGCGTGAAGGCGGGCCGCACCACGCTGGTGATCGCCCACCGCCTGTCCACAATCGCCGACGCCGACCAGATCCTGGTGCTGCGCCGCGGCCGGATCGTGGAGCGCGGGACGCACGACGAGCTTCTGGCCAAGGGCGCCGAGTACGCCGCCCTCTGGCGGCGTCAGACGCGGGCGGGTTAGGCGCAGCTGAAAAATGGGCCACGGCAGCATTTGAAAGCCATGGACGCGCGATGGAGATCGCCGCGTTTGGTTCTGCAAGGCTGCGAAGCGGCGCCTTCCAAATCTAAGGAACCACGGAAGACACAGAAGGATACGGAAATCGCAGCTTCACCGTCCGTGTCCTTCTGTGTCTTCCGTGGTTTTCCATGACGGATCCTCCGCTCGCGAGGGGCCTAGGAGGAGTTCGGGCCCGCTCGTGGTTTTGTGCGGGTTCGCAGCCAAGATATACGGCGCCTGCGACGCGCCGGCCTGGCGCGCCTCACTCCCGCGGCAGCGGCGCGCCTCGCTGGACGGCCAGCCCCAGGCGCAGGCTGCGGCCGATCATCCGGGCCTTGTCGATGAACAGGTCGGCGGCCGCGGGCGGGCAGACCTCGCGCGCGGTCGCCTCGAACAGGTCCAGCCAGACGGCGAAATGCTCGTCGCGGATGTCGGGCCGGCGCGCGTGCGCCGCCATGGGCGAGCCTTTGAACCGGCCGGTCATGAGCAGCACCGACGACCAGAAGTCGCACAGCTTGGCCAGATGCTCGTCCCAGTCGTCGATGGCGGAATTGAAGACGGGGCCGAGCACGGGATGAACCCGCACCCGGCCATAGAAGGTATGCACCTGGGTGCGGATCACCGCCTCGTCCACGCCGGCGGCGACGCCGGGGCCGATCCGGAGGTGCGGCTCCATCAGGCCGCCTCGCGCCAGTGGGGCTCCAGCGGCTCGTGCGGCCAGACCGCCGGGATCTTCGTCGCCGGCCGCACGCCGGCCAGTTCGTCGGCGAAGGCGTGGTTCACGTCCCGGTGGTGGGCCTCGTCGGCGCGCACCACTTCGACCACATCGCGCAGGGTCGCGTCCGCGGGAAGATTCCAGTACCGCAGGGCGATCTGCGGCGCCGCGACGTTCGGCGAACGTCCCTTGTCGATCTCGGCGAGGTAGTGGGTGTAGCTGATCACGGCCTCTTCCTCGAAGTAGCCCACCACCCGGTGCGCCGTCCGCGGCGAGATCAGGTAGAGGCCGAAGAAGAACAGGTAGAACACCCACTGCGCGGCGACGACCACGAAACGCTCGAAGGCCGTCGGCCTGGCCACCTCGATGAAGGTCATCAGGTGCATCCGCTCGTTCTCGGCCTCGTCCATCAGCGTCTTGATCCAGCCGCGGTCGTCCTCCATCCGGCGCAGGCACTTCAGGTGGTTGAGCGTAGCCCCTACCATGCCGGGCACGGCCGCGACGGTCTCCAGCACCACGGCGCGGTGGCCGTAGCGCTTGGCGAAGAAGGTGTCGGCGCAGAAGCGCAGCGCCTTGACGAAGCCGAACGCGACGCGGTCGGAAAGGCCGCGGGGCCGATGGGTGACGGTCAGGTCGATCGGGGGAGGTGACATGGCGGCTTCTCGTGATGTCGGCGTCGCCGCTCCCATGGCGGCGACGGCTGTGGAGATAGCCCGCAGCACGGAGGCGCAACTATCCGGGTCCGTCCCCTAGGTACCGGTACGGAGGCCCATATCACCGTCGTGCGAAGCGTCTTTCACCCGGGTCGGTTCATGGGCGAGGCGCCGACCCTGAACCGGCATCCCCGGGCTGGCGCGGTCAAGGCCGAGTTGAGCGAGGCGGGAGGCGCCGTCGAACTTCATCTCTATGAGACGGGCGGACACGGCTACGGCTATCCCGGCCGCGAGGGCGCCACGCCGATGCAGCGGCCGGCCGACTTCATGGCCTGGATGCGCGCCCGCGGCCTCCTTAGGACGCGGGGGTCGGGAGGGGATCGCTCAGAGCGCCTTGCCCATCCGGACCAGCGGCACCGGGGCGCCGCCGCGGGCGTCCTCGATCGCCTCGATGTCCTGGTAGCCGCACTGGCTGTAGAGTGCGCGGCCCGACAGCGTGGCCATGAGTTCCACGCGCCGGAAGCCCTCGGCCCGGGCCGCCTGTTCGCACAGCGAGAGGATCAGGCGACCCACGCCCCGACGGGCGAAGTCGGGATGGGTGTACATCGCCCGCACCCGCGCCGGCTCGGTGGCCGGGTCCAGCAGGGCGGCGTCGCGCCCGGGGGTGTGGTCGCCGCCGTAGAGCGTGGCGCGCCGGCTCCAGCCGCCACAACCGGCGATATGCGCGCCGTCCTGAACCAGGAAGTACGTGCCGTCGGCGATGAGCTGCCGGTCCAGGCCCATGATCGTGCGGCTGGATGCGATCTGCCCCGGGTCGAGAAACCCGCGTTGCAGCTCGGCGATCGCCGCGTCCATCACCGCGGCCAGGGCGGCCGCGTCTTCGGGCGTGGCCAGGCGATGCGTCAGCCCTTCGCTCAAGCCGTCACTCCGCGGCGCGGGGCAGGTCGTCGGACCGGTCGGCCGCCGGCGGCGTCGCCACCCGCCGACGCACCCATGGCAGGTGGTCGCGCAGCCAGCCGAACCGGCGCGAGTAGACCTTGGGCGCGGCCAGCATGACGGGCGTGAGCACCAGCGTCAGCAGGGTGGCGAACGACAGGCCCCAGACGACCGAGGCCGAAAGCTGCACCCACCAGGCCGAGCCGGGCGCCTTGTACTCGATGTGGCCGGTGTGGAAGTTCGGGTGGATCTGGAACATCAGCGGCAACAGGCCCACCACCGTCACCAGAGTGGTCAGCAGCACCGGCCGGAACCGCTGGACCGCCGCCCGCATCGCCGCCTCGTCCGCCGCATAGCCCGCCTGCCGGAGGTGGTAGAAGGTGTCCACCAGCACGATGTTGTGGCCCACCACCACCCCGAACAGGGCCACGACGCCCGTGCCCAGCATGATCACCGAGATGTACGGGAAGGTGTCGGCGAAGTTCACCTGCACGCCGAGCAACACGCCCACGGTGGACAGGATCACCGCCGAGAGGGTCACGAACACCCCGTAGAAGCTGTTGAACTGGCACAGCAGGATCACGAACATCATGAACAGGGACGCCAGCATCGCGGTGGCGAAGAACACCGCCGCCTCGGCGCCTTCCTCGTCGGCGCCGGTGAACTTCCAGGTCACGGCCGGATCGATCGGCGCCTGCTGAAGCCAGGGCCGGAGCTGGGCGATCTTCTGGTTCGCCGCGACCCCCTCGACCGCATTGGCCTGGAGGATGACGAGGCGCTGGCCGTCCCGGCGCTGGATCTGGGTCACCTGCTGGGAGGGGGCCTGCTTGATGAAGTAGCTGGCCGGCACGGGGCCCAGCGGCGTCGTGACCTTCAGCTCCTCCAGCGCCGCCACGTTGCGCGCGTCGGCGGTGAAGCGGACGCGGATGTCCAGTTCGTCGTCGGCGTCGTCGGGCCGGAAACGTCCCATCAGGACCCCGCCGGTGAGGAACTGGATGGTCTGGCCCACCGACAGCACGTCGACGCCGTAGCGGCCGGCCGCTTCGCGATCGACGATCAGGTTCCATTCGATGCCGGGCGAGGTCCGGTTGTCTTCAAGCTCCATGAGCTGCCGGTCCGACGCCAGCTTGTCGAACACCAGGTCGGCGGCCTTGTTCAGCGCCGTCGGGTCGTTGCTGAGGAGCTGGACCTGGACGTCCTTGCCCACAGGGGGGCCGTTCTGCGGCCCGCGCACCTCGATCTGCAGGCCGGGGATGTTCGTCACCCGGCGCCGGACCTCGTCCTCGATCGCCTTGCCGGTCAGGCCGAGGGCGGTCCGTTCCTCGAAGTCCAGGAAGTCGACGCGGATCCGGCCCACCGTGTCGTTGGGCGCCGAGTTCGGACCACCGTTGGCGCTGAAGCCGCCCGCCCGCACGTAGAACGATTCCACGCCCTTGACGCCGACCAGACGTTCCTCGACCTGCCGCACCAGTCCGTCCTGGGCCTCGGGCGAGAGGTTGCCCCGAGCCTTCACGAAGACCTGGGTGAATTCGGGGTCGTCCTCGAAGAAGAACTCGGTCCGGTGCTTCGTCATCGCGAACGAGACGACGATCGCCAGCACGATGAGGCCGCCGGCGGCGATCGTCCGGGTCGGGCGCTGGCCGAGGTAGGTGAGCGCCCGCGCGTACCAGCCCATGAAGCCCGACATCTCGCGCGGGTCGCCGTGCTCGGACTTCATGATCTCGGCCAGGTGCTCTTCGTCCACCGCGGTCTTCCGCGAGGCCAGCGAACCGAGCGCGGGGATGAAGATCAGCGCGATGCAGATCGAGGCGCCGAGCACGAAGAACAGCGTCAGCGGCAGGTAGCTCATGAACTTGCCGGCGATGGAGTTCCAGAACATGAACGGCACGAAGGCGCACAGCGTGGTCAGGGTGCCGTTCACCACCGGCCAGAACATCCGCTTGCCGGCGGCGGTGAACGCCTCCTCCTTCGGCATGCCTTCGGCCATCTTGCGGTCGGCGTACTCGGTCACGACGATGCCGCCGTCCACCAGGATGCCCACGGCCAGGACCATGCCGAACATGACCATCATGTTCAGCGTCACGCCCATGCTGTTGATCAGCAGGAAGGCGATAAGGAAGCAGAGGGGGATCGAGGTGCCGACGATCAGGCCCTGGCGGATGCCCAGGCTGACCACGATGATCATCATCACCAGGATGGCGGCGATGATCAGGCCGCTCTCCAGGACCACCAGCGTGCGCGCGATGAACTCGCTCTCGTCGTAGATGTAGTCCAGGCGGACCGTCGACGGCCACCTCCGGGCGTCCTCCTCGGTGGCCTTGCGCACCGTCTCCACCGTGGCGAGAATGTTGGCGCCGCCGCGCTTGGTCACCTCCAGCACGAAGGCGGGATGGCCGTTGAACCGGCTGATGGAGGTGGGCTCCTTGAAGGTGCGCCGGACGTCGCCGATGTCGGCCACGGTCACCAGCCGGTCCCCGTTGCGCTTGATCGGCAGAGCCATGATGTCGGCAGGCTCCTGGACCACCCCCGGCACCTTCACCGCGAACTGGCCCGAGCCCGAGCGTAGATTGCCGGCCGGGACGAGCTGGTTGTTGCGCCCGATCACCTGGGCCAGCTCGCTGGTGGTGACGTTGTAGGCTTCCATCCGCAAGGGATCGATGGCGACCTCGAGGACTTCCTCGCGTCCGCCGCTCATGAAGACTTCCAGGACGCCGTCGGTCCCCTCCAGGCGCTCCTTGAGCTGCCTGGCCACGCGGAACAGCTCGCGTTCGGGCGCCGAGCCGGAGATGACGATGCCGATGATCGGCTCGCCCGAGAAGTTCATTTCCTGGATGATCGGCTCTTCGGCGTCGGGCGGGAACTTGCCGCGGGCCATGTCGACCTTGGCGCGCACGTCCTCGAGCGCCTTGTCCTTGTTGAAATCGGCCTCGAATTCCAGGGTCACGACCGCCGCGTTCTGGCGCGCGACCGCATTCATCGACTCGATGCCCTGAATGGTCTGGAGCTCCAGTTCCAGCGGCTTGACCAGCAGGCGCTCGGCGTCCTCGGGCGAGACGCCGGGGTAGGGAACGACAACCGAGATGTAGGGCAGGTCGATGTCGGGCTCGGATTCCCGCGGCATCGAAATATAGGCGAACAGGCCGAACAGCGCCGCGATCAGGGTGACCGCGAGGACGACCTTCCTTCGCTTGATGGCGCCGTCGATGAGCGGACCGATCATCTGTTGCTCCCCGGTGACGGCGCCCTAGCGGGCGGCCGTCACGCGCACCTTCTGTCCGTCGGCCACGAACGATTGCCCGACCGTGATGACGTTCGCCTGGCCGGTCAGGCCGCTGACCCAGATCCCCTCCGCCGTCTCCTCCAGCACGGTCACGGGCGTGAAGGCCACCCGACCGTCGGGTTGGACATACCGCAGGCCCTGGCGGCCATCGGCGTTCAGCACCAGGGCCGAGACGGGCACCAGGTGGGCCGCGCCTGCGCCTGCGCTCACACGCAGCTCGGCCGAGAGGCCCGAGCGCACGGCGTTGCCGGGGTTGGCCACCGCCACCTCCACCCGATAGGTCCGGGTCTGCGGATCGGCGTCGCGCGCGACGTAGCGGATCTTGCCGGTCAGCACCTGACCCGAGACCAGCCGCGCCTGGGCGGGCGCGCCCACCTGGAGCTTCACGGCCTGGGTTTCCGGGGCGTCGCCCACGACGATGAGGGGATTGAGCTCGATCATCGTGCCGCACGGCTGGCCGGGCGACAGATAGGTCCCGATCTCGGCGTCGCGGCGGTCGAAGACGCCGGCGAACGGCGCCCGGATGTTCACCTGGCCCAAGGCTATCTCGGCCGCCCGCACCGAGGCGTTGGCGGCGTCGAGGTTGGCCTGCGCCTCGAGCACCTGGGTGGGCGAGCGGAAGCCCTTCTCGGCGAGCTGGGCCGCGGCCTCGCGCTGGAGCTGCCGCGACTTCTGCTGCGCGCGCGCCTGGTCAAGGCTGGCCTGGCGGGCGTCGACGGACAGCCGGCAGAGAACCTGCCCCTCGCGGACCAGGCTGCCTTCGGGGGTAGGTGTCGCGGCGACCACGCCGGCGGTCTCGGAACGCACCACCACGGCGCGCGCCGCCTCGGTGCGGCCGCGCATCAGCACCTGCACGGGCCGCGTGGTCTCGGGGGTCACCCGTGTCTGGACCGTGGGCAGGGGATCGGCCTTGGCCTCGGCCCGTTCGCCGCCGTGATTCAGCGGTCGGAAGATGAGGCTGCCGACGAAATAGATCATCAGCACGCCGATCACCGCGAGGATGAAAATGTGCTGAGACTTCAGGCGCATGACGCGACTTCCCCCGTACCCGGAACCAGACCCGGCTCGGTAGCCGGCGACGTACGCTGTGGTCTCCACCATGCGCGGGCGCCGTCATCTCGCGGCTTGGCCCGGTTGTGATGCCGCCGTTCTGTCAGCGCAAATGAAATTGCGGTCACGTGGCGTCGCGGGTCTAATCGGAACATGGCCAGAGTTCAGTGCACGTCTCGGTGGAGCCTCGCCGATGCGGTCGTCCGCATCGGTGTCATTTTACGCGGTAAAGAGGCATGCGCCAGCCCAACGCCATACCCGATGATCGAAGGACGCACACTCTCGTGAGATACCTCCACACCATGGTCCGCGTGACCGACCTCGCCGAATCACTCGCGTTCTATTGTGACAGGCTGGGGCTTAAGGAAGTCTCGCGCACCGAGAACGAGGCCGGTCGCTTCACGCTGGTGTTCCTCTGCGCGCCGGGGGATGAGGCCGCTGCCCGCGAGGCGCGGGCGCCCACGGTGGAGCTGACCTACAACTGGGACGCCGAGGCGTATCAGGGCGGCCGCAATTTCGGCCATCTGGCCTACGCCGTCGACGACATCTACGCCGTCTGCCAGCGTCTGAAGGACGCCGGGGTGGTGATCAACCGGCCGCCGCGCGACGGCCGCATGGCCTTCGTCCGCTCCCCCGACAACATCTCCGTGGAACTGCTGCAGGCCGGCCCCGCCCTTGCGCCGGCCGAGCCCTGGGCCTCGATGCCCAATGTGGGGACGTGGTGACGGTGTCGGCCGTTCCGCTGGAGACCGCTCGGGCCTACGACCTCGAATTCCGGTTCCCGGCCGGCGACACCGCCGTGGGCGCCTCGCTGCGCGACTATGGCGAGTTCGCCCGCGTGATTCTGGATTTCCTCGTCGATCATGCGGACGAGGCGGGTGCGCTGCTGGACGTCGGCGCCAATATCGGCGCGATCTCCCTGCCGTTCGCCCATCGCCGGCCGGGCTGGAAGGTCCTGGCGATCGAGGCCCATGCCGAACTGGCCGACATCCTGGAAGCGAATGCGGCGGCCAACGGCCTGGCGAATCTCTCGGTCGTCCGGGCGGCGGCCGGGGCCGAGTCCGGCGTGACCGAGTTCCCCGCGGTCCCGCTGGTAGGCGAGCGCAACTTCGGCGACATCGGCTTCGACAGCGTCGCCGAGGTGATGCGACCGGTTCCGATGGTCACGCTCGACGCCATCTCCACCCGGGATGTCCGGCTGGTGAAGATCGACGTGGAGGGATTCGAGCCGCAGGTTCTGGCGGGGGCGGCGGCGCTGATCGCCGCCCGGCGCGCCGTCTGGCTGGTCGAGGCCACGATCCAGCACCCGGAGGCGACCGCGGAGGTGATCCGCACGTTCCAGGCCGCCGGCTATGAGGTGTGCTGGTTCTTCGCGCCGTTCGCGACGCCGGCGAACGGCCGGGCGGCGCCGGAGACGCCGGGCCGGGGCGATTCCAACATCGTCGCCCTGCCGCCGGGAACCGGCGAGCAGTGGGGCCTCACCCGGGTTGCGGGTCCCGACCAGCAGCGTCCGGGCGGGATCGACGCCTATCCCTACCTCGCCCGCTATGGCTACAGGCCGGGTTAGGCGGCGATCTTCCGGCCCTGATCTTCCGGCCCTGATCTCCGGCCCTGTCAGGCTTTGCACAGGAACGGCAGGCAGCCGGTCCTATCGAGGAGCGGATCGATCCGACCTCGCGTGGCTTCGTCGAGCGCCGCGTAGGCTGTGCGGAGGGTCTCCAGGCACTTCACCTGGTATCGGAACACGCCCTGGGAATAGGTTTCCCCGAGCGCGGTGAACGACATCGTCTCCGCGCCCTGCGCATAGGCCTGCGCATTGGCCACGAGGAATGGCAGATAGACCTCGCCGGTGAGCTGCAGCATGGCCTCCACGCTGGCCGACACGGGTTTCACCGACCACTCGCCGTCGATCCCGCCCACGTCGTCCATGTTCATCACCCAGCGGGCGGTGTAGGGTGCCGTGGCGCGCAGGATGTCGGTCGGCGTCGGGTCGACGATGAACTGCGAGAGCTGACCGTACAGTCCGAATTCGGCGCGCGACGGCCGGCTGCCGAAGAAGAACCAGCTGTCGGTCACGTGCCGTTCGAGCGCCGCCAGCGTGCGCCGGCAGGTCTCCTCGACCAGATACTGGTTCGCCTCGGTGCATCCGACCAGGGCGAGGCGGCCCACCTGGCGGTCGCGGAACTCGCGCGCGAAGGCGCGGATCTTCGCCAGGCCCTGTCCCTGATAGAGGTCGAAGCCCAGCCAGTGGCCCATCTGGTCCTGGTCGCGCGCCCGGAACCATCGGTAGTGGAACATGGCCTTGGTCACCCACTCGTCCGCGAAGTCCTCGAGCAGATAGGCCAGGAAGGCGTCGCCCGGATCGTCCGGAACGATCGACCGCTCGCCGGGGTGCAGCCGTTCCAGATCGTCGATCATCGGCGTGGAGTCGTTGTGATACGAGCCGTCCAGGTACTGGATCACCGGGATCACCGCGACCTTCAGGCCCGTGCGGCCGGCCAGCCGGCTGTTGCCGTCGCGGATCCAGACGTGCGGCAGCCGCCGGTAGCGCATCACCGCCCGCATCTTCATCGTATAGGGCGAACCGAGGCTTCCGTGGATGAGGTAGTGGCTCTGGGCCATGTGAGCACTCCGGTCTTCTGGGGATGGACGAGGCGAGGGGCCGGGCGATCCGCCCGGCCCCCGCCGCCTCAGTAGCGGTAGGTCAGTTCCAGCCCGTACGTCCGGGGCTCGGCGTAGTAGCCGTGGAAGCCCTCCGCCCCGGCGGTGCCGCCGGTGCTGACCAACGGCGCCAGCGGGATGCCGCCGATCCGCTGGTAGTAGTGCTCGTCGGTGAGGTTCTTGACCCACAGCCGGCCCGACCAGCCGCGCGCCTCGGCGCCGAGCGACAGGCTGCCGTTCAGCAGGGTGACCGCCTTCTGCCTGGAGCGCGGGTCCAGCGCCGCGTCGAGCAGCATCGTGCTGGTGTGCTGCACCTCCAGGCGGGCGTTCAACATCAGGTCGTCGGCGATCTGGCGGCTATAGTCGCCCGCCAGGTTGAACTTCCACTTGGGCGAGCTGACGGGTGTCAGGCCGTTGAACGAGCAGGTGTTGGGCAGGCTGCCGTTGGGCGTGCGGCCAGCGAAGCAGGGGCCGATCGTGTAGTCCGTGAACTCGGCGTCCAGATAGGTCAGGCCACCCGAGAACCTCAGGTTCGGCCCGGCCACGGCGACGAAATCGCCCTCCAGGCCCCGCACGCGCCGCTCGCCCGCGTTACCGGTCAGGAAGCCCGAACGGGTGACGGGATTCAGGATCGACTCCTGGAAATCGCTCAGCACCATGTTGAACAGCGTCAGGTTCAGGCGCAGCCGGCGGTCGAGGAGCTGCGACTTCAGGCCGAGCTGGTAGTCGATCGAGGATTCGGGCTCGAACTGCACCGGCGCGGTCGGCGCTTGCCGACGCGCGTTGAAGCCGCCGGACTTGTAGCCCGTCGAGACGCTGGCGAAGGCCATGATGTCGGGGGTCAGGTCGTACTGGGTGCTGATCAGCCAGGTGAACTTCTCCTCGCTACGCTCCACCGCTCCGATCAGGTTTGGCCCGAAGAGGGCCTGGAAGGCGGCGTTGGCGCCCGGCGAGTTGGTGTGATTGATGACGCCGTCCTTCTTCTCCCAGACGTAGCGGGCGCCCAGCGAGGCCCGCCAGCGGTCGGTGAAGTTGAACCGGCCGGTGCCGAACAGCGCGGTGCTGCGCGTCTTCAGGTCGGCTTCCGAGCGCAGCTGGTCGCCCTGGCGGAATGGCTGCGGCCCGCCGGCCGCCGCAGGGAGCGGGAACAGCCGGTTGGCGTCCGGCCCGACCGTCAAGGTGGACCAGAAGTCGTAGGTCTGCCGGTAGAGGTAGACACCCGCGATGTACTCGAAGAAGCCGCCGGTCGGAGAGTTCAGCCGCAATTCCTCGCTGAACGACTCGATCTCGCCCCGCTCGATCAGCTTGGCCACGTTCTGCGGCAGGGCGTCGGCCGAGTAGGGGTCGGCTCCGCCCACGTTCACGTCCCAGGCGGTGATCGAGGTCAGGGTGTGGCCGGCCGGCAGCTCGAACTCGCCCGTGACCGAGGCCCCGTAGGAGATCGCCTTGTCGTTGGTCACGTCGTCGGCCTGGACCACGAAGTCGCCGCCGGTGAAGTTCTGGAAGGTGTAGCCCAGGGCTGCGGTCGCCGCGAGGAAGCCCGGTGTGGCCACGCCACCCGGACCCGTCGGGTTGATCGCATCGGCGACGCCGCCCTTCGACCGCACGATCGAGTAGTGACCGACCAGGTTGAACTTCAGGTCGTCGTTCGGCGTCCACATGGTGCGGAGCCGGGCGCCGCCGCCCTTCATGTCGTTCACGCGTCCGCCGGTGGCCAGGTTGCGGGCGAAGCCGTCGCGGTCGCGCAGCCAGAACGACGCTCGGGCCGACAGGTCTTCGCCCAGCGCGCCACCCAGATAGCCCTTGGCGTAGCGCTGCTGGTAGTTGCCGAAGCCGGCGGTCACCATCGCCTCGGGCTCGGCCTGGGGCTCGCGGGTGATGATGTTGATCGCCCCGACCGGCGTGTTGCGGCCGTAGAGCGTGCCTTGAGGCCCGCGCAGGACCTCGACCGCCTGGATGTCGACGAGGTCGCCTTGAAGCACGCTCAGGCCCGGCAGGTACACGCCGTCCAGAAAGACGCCGACGCTGTATTCGATCCCTGGGTTGTTGCCGGAATTACCGATGCCCCGCAGCGACACGGTGGTGTTGCGGGTGTTGTTGGAGCCTTCCATCCGCAGGGCGGGGACCATCGCGGTCAGCTCGCGGAAATTGGTGACGTTGGCCGCCTCGAGGTCGCGGCCGCTCACCGCCGTGATCGACAGCGGCACGTCCTGCACGTTCTCGGCCCGCTTCTGCGCGGTGACCACCAGTTCCTCCAGCTGAGCCGAGCCCGCCTGGGCCCAGGCGCCCGTGGCGAGGCCTCCAGCCGCCAGGGCTGTGGCCGCCAGCAGCCATCGACGACGTCCAGCGTCTCTTTGCATCTCATCCCTCCCGGATCAGTCCGCTAATTGGAATCGGAACTACTATTCTGGTTAGCGTCCGTATTCGGGATTTCGGGCGATGGCAACCGCTTGATTCGCCGGAAGGGGTCGCCGCGGCCTCAGCTGTCGGCCACGTGCAGCCGCGCGATGGCGCCCAGCGGAGAGCTGGTGTAGGCGTCGCGACCGAAGCCGGGCGTGTACCACATGCCTCCGGACAGGATGCAGCCAGTGTCCGCCCGGCCACGCTCCACGCCGGTCTCGACATCGACCACGACGGCGTCCCAACGTCCCGGCGTGGTGCAGTCGTCGACGAACAGTTCCCCGGTGTCGGCGTAGAGGGTGAGCTGGTTGCTGGTCCGCCACGGATGCTGCCACAGGGGCCGCAGGTCGCCCGGTCCGTGATAGCGCCACGCGCCCAGCCGCCGGTTCGCGGTGTCGAACGCCACCAGGATGCGGCGGTCCTGGTCGTAGAGGGGCGGCGCGATGATGTTGCCCTGGGGCTGATCGAACAGCACGAAGGCGTCCCGGTCGGCGGCGTCGCGGAGCGAGACGCGGAACAGGCGCTGCGGCGCCGCATGGATCGGCGCGCCGTTCGGATAGCGCTGCATCGTCGTCTGGCGCAGGGCCGGGCGCAGGGAGTCCGGCGCCTCCAGCGCGGCGGGAGGCAGCACCTCGACCGCCTGCGTCCCGATCGGGTGGGCCGCCAGAACGGCGCGGACCACGGCGTTCTCGCCCATGTCCATGAACCAGGCGCAGTCGTCGCCCAGCGTGCTGTCCCAGGCGAAGGCCTGATCCTCGCCGGCGATCCGGTATCCAGCGGACCAGTCGGGATCCAGCGAGAGCCGGCCGTCCCGGTAGATCAGCCGACGGATCTCGGCGCCGCTGGTGACGTAGAGGTGGTCCTCGCCGTCCTGCGCGTCGGCCGAGAAGCGCCCGACGCTGTTCCAGGGGAACTCGTAGCGGTCGATGATCTCCAGGTCCGGGCTCAGCACGGTGAAGACCGAGCGCCTGGCCGGGTCGTTCTGGATGTCCTTGGCCACCAGCGCCCCGTCGCTCAGGACGAGGTGGCCGTTGTGGGCGTTGTCCACCGACAGCCGGCGCTCGGCCACGACCTCGAGGTCCGGCGTCAGCCGGTGGGCGTAGGCGCCGTTGACCACATAGATGTCGCCGTTGGCGTGGACGCAGGCTGCGCCGCACCAGTTGTGCCCGCCGGACGGAAGATCGGGCGAGCGCTTCACCGGTTCCAGGGTCTCGGGGTGCAGTTGCTCCACCCAGCCGTACGAGGTGCGGTTCTGGCCCGCCCGGGTCCCGCCCTGGAGGTACAGTTCGCCGGGATCTCGCAGCACGAACATCACCGGCCAGCGGTCGTCGTCCAGACGCCTTGTCCGGGCGGCCAGGGCTTCCCCGGGTTGCAGCCGCAGGCCCGGCGCACGCGTCACCTTCTGTCGCCGCGGGCCGCCGCATTCGCCCGGCCAGACCGAGGGATAGTAGCCGGGGGGCGGGGAGAGGTGGTCTCGCGCGGTCATGGTTCGCCTCCTGCGTCGGGCCACCTCGCGGTTCGTCGCAGGTCGGGCGAGTCTAGGTCGTATAGCCTAATTCTAGGCGGGACAAGGCGAGCGGGGACAGGCAGGAAGGGGGCGATGAAGACGAAGGCGCGCATCCTGGACGTGGCCCGGCGGCTGTTCAACGAACAGGGCGAGGCGCACACGACCAACCAGCAGGTGGCCGCCGCGGCGGGTATCGCCGTGGGAAACCTCTGGTACCATTTCCGAACCCGGGACGACCTTCGCGCGGCCCTGTCGCTCGCGGCGGCCCGAGACTACCGCGCCGCCCTCCGACAGGCCGACGGCCCGGCGCCGGCGACCGAGCGCTACGTCCGCTACACCCTGGGCACCATGCGGGCGATGTGGGACCACAGGTTCCTCACCGAGGACGCGGCGGCCCGGCGCGCCTCGGCCGGCGCCGGCCTCATGCGCGAGCAGTACGATCGGCTGCGCGCCCTGCTGGACGAACTGGCGGGGGAGGGCGCGTTCGTCTCGGGCCCTGTAGATATCGACGACCTGGCTGCGGCGCTGTGGATGGTCGTCCGCCATTGGCCCGATCATCTGCGGGAGATCGAGGGCGTGGCGGCGCCCACGCCGGGTCAATGGCGCAGGGGATTCGACCTGAAGCTGGCCATCCTGAATCGCACCATGACTCCCGAGTCCTTCGCCGACCTCCAGGCCCGCGTCGCGGCGCTGGATGCTGAGGGCGCCGATGCGGCAGGGTGATGTGTGGGTTCGCGAAGGTCCGCCTTCGGGCGGATGTCGGCGGCTCTCTGAGCAAGCGTCGTCAAAGCGTGGACCCGTTCTACCGCTTCATTTAGTCTTGGGTAGGAGAAGGCATGCGATGTCTTGCTTTTTCATGTCGCCGCACTTTTCATAGACAATGGGGACAGCTTCGACGCCGTCGATGAATTCGTCGCCTATGCCGTGAACTTGCGCGCCGCAGAGGATAGTGAGTAACAGACCGCATGAGGAGTTCTCATGAATCATCGTTATGTTAGCGTGCGACAGTGGATGCGTTGAGAGGAAATTCGCTAGATAGTTGGCGAGGCTTGTGCGCCTTGCTGGTAGCGCTTTTTCACTTCCCTGTCGTTGGCCAGATCTCCGGGAACGAGTTCATTCGCCACAGCTATTTGTTCGTCGATTTCTTCTTTGTACTTTCTGGCTTCGTGATCGCGGCGGTGCAGGATCGGCGACCGGATGCCACTCTGCCGTTTCTCCTCAAGCGGTTCGGACGTATCTGGCCAATGCATATGGCTGTCCTGCTGGCCTTCGTACTTGTTTCGCTGGTTCAGGGCGATTTCAACGCGGACGAACGGCACTCCGCCATCGCCCTGATCACCAATATCTTCATGGTGCACTCCTGGGGTGTTCATCGAGAGCTGACGTGGAACGATCCGAGTTGGTCCATCAGCGTCGAGTGGTTTTTGTACTTGATGTTCGCCTTTCTGGCGTTCGTGCCGTGGCGACGCTTCGTCTATGCGGCGCTCGTTGTCATAGCGATTTTCATCCTCTTTTCCTTCGCGCCAGCGGGCATGGGATCGACGTTTGATTTCGGGGTTGCCAGGGGGGTTGCTGGGTTCTTTGTGGGAGCCTTGATCGCGCGTGCGCCGATACGAGATTTCGGGACCTGGGGCGAGGCGGTCGCCGCAATCAGTGTGGTAGTGTTCGTCGCGTCGGGGGAAGCGCAATTCGTGGCGCCCTTCGTCTTCGGCGCCGCCGTGTATGTCTTTGCAGGGTCGCGAGGACGCCTGACGTCTTGGCTCCGCTCAAGGCCCGTTCAATGGCTTGGAGAGCGGTCGTACACGGCCTACATCGTGCATGCGCTGGTCGTCGCTGTGCTCTGGCACATCGGGCGGGCTCTCGGCTGGAGCTCCGAGGGGGGGCGGATGGACGTGGGCGCGGTGGGTGACCTACTGGCCCTTCCCTACTTGGCGGGCATCATAGTCGTCGCGGGCATCGCGTATCCATTCGAAGATGCGGCGCGGAAGTACTTTAAAGTCCTAGCAGACCGCCGGAAAGCAACGATCCCAGCTTAGATTGGCGGAAATTTCTCCCCAAAGACCGCCGAAGCCCCCGATCGACCTGCGCCGACAGTCCGTCAGCCCTCCGGTGCGCCGCAGACATCGCAGGAACGGGTCCACCTACTCCTGGTGGGGTGGGAGCAGAGAGGCGGCTGATCTAGAGCGTGCCCCGATCTGACGGAATCGGGATTCTCAAGGCACTTGGGAGCTGATTCATCTGGGTAGCTGGCTGGAGGCAGCTTGGATGACGACTCCTTATTCGATGGACCTTCGTGAGCGCGCGTTGGCGCGGAAGGCAGCGGGTGAGACGCACCGGCAGATCGCCGAGGCCCTGCAAATCGCCCCCTCGTGCGTGTCGAAGTGGACCAAGCGCGTTCGGGAGACCGGCTCGCCGGCGCCGGCGCAGGTTGGCGGCTACAAGCCGCGGACGTTGTCTGGCGAGGTCGCCGAGTGGCTTCGGCGGCGGATCGCGGCCGGACCGTCCACGCCGAGGGGCTGAGCTTCAAAAAAGCGCTGCCGCCCCAGGAGCAGGCGCGGCCTGACGTGGCTCGCCGCAGGACCCGCTGGCGCGCGCACCAGGGGCGGATCGAGGCCTCGCGCCTGGTGTTCATCGACGAGACCTGGATCAAGACCAACATGGCGCCTTTGCGCGGCTGGGGACCGCGCGGCCGCCGCTTAAGGGCCTACGCGCCCCATGGCCACTGGAAGACGCTGACCTTCATCGCAGCCCTCAGGCACGACAGGATCGACGCGCCCTTCGTCTTCGACGGGCCGATCAACGGCGAGGCCTTCCGGCTGTACGTCGAGAAGATCCTGGCTCCCGTGCTCCAGCCCGGCAATGTGGTCATCATGGACAACCTCGGCAGCCACAGCGGCAAGGCCGCCCGCGCAGCCATCCGGGCCCGCGGCGCCCACCTCATCTTCCTGACGCCCTATTCCCCCGATCTCAACCCCATCGAACAGGTGTTGGCCAAGCTGAAGACTCTCCTGCGCAAGGCCGCCGAGCGCACCGTCGAAGCCACCTGGCGACGCATCGGACAACTCCTCGACCACTTCACACCGACCGAGTGCGCCAACTACCTCGTCAACAGCGGTTACGCTTCATGCCGAAGCGGTCACGCTCTAATGCACGGAAGGAACCGGGAAATTCTCTGCGGTGGCTCCCCGAGCACCTTCCGAACGCGAACACAAGGGATACGATATCCGTCCATGCGGCCCTTGTGAACATTAAACTTTCCAGGCTTGATCGTCCGCCCGCGTCCATGTGATCGCCTACGAAGCGCGCGCGCGGCTTAGGACGAGACTTAGGACGGTAGATGGCTCCCCGAACCCTCAATCGGCTGACCGATCTTGCGGTGCGAAAGGCGCGTGAACCGGGTTGGTACGCGGACGGCGGGGGGCTCTACCTTCGCATAGGCACAGACGGCTTCAAGCGGTGGGTTCTCGTCATTCACCTGGCCGGCAAGCGATCCGAGATGGGCTTGGGCTCCCCCTCGGAGGTCAGCTTGGCCGAGGCTCGATCCGAGCGGGACAAGGCTCGGAAGCTGATCCGCGAAGGCGTCAACCCGATCACAGCGAGGAAGGCCAACCGAGCTGCGATGGCGGCGCGCAATCTAACGTTCTCGGCTTGGGCGAGGGAGGTGGCGCCCGCGCTCGCTCCGAAGCAGGAGAAGGCTCACGCGGCCTGGCTGCGGATGATGACGGAGTGGGTCGGCGCCCTGAAGACCACGCCCGTCGGCGAGGTCACCACGGAAGACGTGATCGCAGCGCTCAAACCCTACTGGTCATCACGACCCGAGACAGCGCGGCGGATGCGTATGCGAATTGAAGCTGTGCTGGACGCCGCCCGCGCTGGGGGAAAGGCGCCGGCAGACTCGCCGAACCCGGCGCGATGGAAGGGCCATCTCCAACACCTCCTTCCGCGCCAGGAGATCAAGGTCCGCCACCATCCCGCGCTTCCGTATGCCGACGCGCCCGCGTTCATGGCGGACCTGGGGAAGCGGGATGCAATGGCGGCTTACGCGTTGGGCTTTGCGATCCTGACCGCGGCTCGCACGTCCGAAGTCATCAATGCGACGTGGTCGGAAATCGACCTTGAAGCCAAGATATGGACCGTGCCGGCCGGCCGTATGAAGGCGGGCCGGGCGCACAGAGTCCCGCTATCCAAGGCGGCGTTAGACATCCTGGCGAAAGCCAAGAACCCGGCTTCGGCGAAGGCGACGGGGTGGGTGTTCCCGAGCTTGTTTCGAAGGGGAAAGCCGCTCTCAACTGGCGCGATGGATCGCACGATCGATGACATGGGGTACCAAGGCGTCATCACGGTGCACGGGTTCCGGAGCACCTTTCGCGACTACGCGGGCGACAGGACGGAGTTTGCGAAGGAGACCATAGAGGCGGCCCTTGCCCACGTCGTGGGGGATGAAACCGAGCGCGCCTACCGCCGCGGGGACGCGCTGGCTAAACGCAGGGACCTCATGGATGCCTGGGCGACGTATCTCATGCAGCCCGCGAAGCCTGATCAAGATGGCGAACCAGCTCCTCCGCCCGAATGAGCGTGCGACCGCACCACGTGAATGTGCGCAGATCGCCGGCCTTGATGAGCTTGTAGAGGGACGACCTCGACACGCCCGTCATCCGAGCGGCCTCGGGGATCGTGTATGAAAGCTTCTGTTCCATCTACCGCCTCCCTCCCTCCTGCACGCCGGCCTGGCGCATGAGATCCCCGACAGAGACGCCATCGAGCGTGCATCTGGCGACAACGCGGTCATAGGACCGACGGCCCGCGGTGCAGTGGAGCGTCCGGCCCATGACGATGCGTTCGAGCGCAGCCTTGGCCTCAGGGCCGCCGGGCTCGTGCAGCTCGGGCGCGTAGAAGTCGGCGACGCGAACCTCGACCCACTCGTCAGGCGAGGGGCCTACCGAGACGCACAGGCTATCGCCGTCACCGATGTACGAGACGGGGCCGGTGAACGTGCTTCCGGCCGCCAGGTACGTCGGCATGGGCCCGCGATCAGGGATCGCCTTGCACGGGTCTGCCAGGGCAGGCGTTGCGATCAGGCTGGCCAGGAAGGCGGCGGCGAGGATCGCGGGGGTCATGCTTCCTCGCTCAGCCGCCCGACGCGAACAACGTCCCCGTTGCTGTAGTGCAACTCGACGTCCTCACCCCGAGCGATGCGGGTGAAGATCGCGTCCAGGTTCGACTGCGCTTGTTTGAAGCGCTGGGTCATGATGTCCAATTCGGCCTTGAGCTTGTTGAACTCCAGCCGGCTGTTCCACTCGGAGTCGAAGCGGTCGATCTGAGAAATGTTGATGTGATCGGCCATGCTCACGCTTCCTCGCTCGGAGGGGCGGGGAGGGGACGCCAGTGGGTGGGATCGTAACGCAGGCCCTTGTTGAGTCGGATGCGCCACTCCTTGAACGCCGGACTGTCCGCGTAGCACCACGCGATCTTAGTCGGGTCTGTGTGTCCCGTGCGAGGCCAGCGAGTTACGAGAACCCGCGTCCCATCCTTCGGCGCGCTCTCAATCGGCTTCCACCCCTGCGCTTCAAGGCGGTCGGCGGCGAGGGAGAGGAGCCGTTTGATGAGCGGCCAGGGCAGCGTGTGGATCATCTCGTCTTCGCCGGACATAGCCCGCAGCGCCGCGATCAGCTCTTGGTCTGTGAGGTCAGACATCGTCGTCCTCGAATGGCCGCGCGGCGTCGCAGTGCTTGCAGGACATGACGGGCTCACCGTCCGCGTCCTCGTCGCCGACATACATCCAGTGGTGGTCCATGCCCTCGCACTGGACGCATCGGCGGCATGGGCCGGTTGGGATGACCTGCATCATCGGCCTGCCTCCCGCTCAAGCTGGCGGCCTCGCTTGATGGCGGCGAGGGAGCGTTGAAACAGAGGGCAACTGTCGCGTCGTCCGGAAAGGTACTGGACGGCCATCCACTCTCCGAAGCCGCAGCGCCGCGCGTCCTCGGCGCAAAGCTCCCTTGTGGCGATCAGGTCGGGATCGACGGGCTCCCAGCCGATGCGGGCCAGCATGGCGGCGATCTCAGCTTCGCTCTCAGCTTCGCTGGAATGGGCGAACTGGGCAAAGTGGCGAGCCCTCGCTTCCTCCGCCCTCGCGCGGTCGATGTCGGTGATCTCGGTCATTGCTGACGGTCCTTCAGCTTGGCGGAGAGGGTGCGGGCGTTGAATGCGAGACGATTGGGGTCGTGCTCGTCCATGCTGCTCGCGTAGCAGACAATCGCGTCCAGGAAGGGTTCAAGCTCCTCCAGCACCCCCGCCGCTTCAGCGAGTAGGGTTTCGGCGGATTGGGCGCGGGACTCGGCGGCTTCTTTGTCGCGCTCTGCGGCCATCATCGTGTTGACGACCCGTGGCCACTTCTCGGCCAGCCCCTCGATCTCGTCGGAACACATAGGCACAAGGTCGCGAACGTATCCGGGGTATCCTGCCACCGCTCGCGCTTCGTCCCGCTCCCCAGTCAGCCCCGCCACCTTCTCCCGCTCTGCCTTGAGGGCTGAGAGGAGGAGGCGGAGGTCGGCGGCGCTCTTCGCTCGCTCGTTTGCAAGCGTCTTCTGGCCCGACTCCCTCATGTTCCCGGCGAGGCGTTCCAGGCGCGCGGCTTTGGCCTTCACCCGCTCAACAGCGGCGTTGATGTCTGGTTCAGTGGTCATGGGAGGGGGCTTTCAGGACGGTTGAGGCTTTCTCGTAAGCACGCTCGACCATTCGAAATTGCTCGCCACTCAGATAGAGCAACCTTCCGTGAGGCATTGGGTCCGCCTCTGAGATCAACATCTTGAATACTTGCGAAAAGAATCCATCGTTTGTGCCCATGGATTCCTCCAGAGCCATGATCTGTTCGGCCTTGGAGAGGGAACGTTTCAGGCGTACTGTTTCGTAGATAAGCGGGTCATTAGGAAATGCGGCCTGCTTCTGGTCTGCGAGTTCCCAACCCTCCGGGTCCACGATCCGCGCGATAGCCTCGCGCCGTTCAGCGGGGGTCATGGCTCTGCCCCTCCTTCGCCCGCAGCAGCGCCGCCAGAAGGGCGCGGGCGGGGGTCTTGGCGTATGATGGCGAGCGCGCTTTAGACCCAAGCGCCCACCCTGCGTCATTGAGCAGATGCGGTATCAAGGTGGCGCTGGGCAGCCGCTCTTCATCCCGAACTCGGTCTGCGTCGCCCGTCGAAAGAACAACCTGCCACCCCGGCAACACCCGCTCGCACAGCGCGATGACGGCGTTCAGGTCTGTGGTGACCCGAGGCGGATCGGGCCACATGGGGGTTCCGCTTTCACTGAGGATCGGGCGCCCGTCGCGATCCACGCCCATGAAGTCCTCTGGCGCGATCCAACCGCCGCGCCGGCTGCGGGTGAAGCGCGGCTCGACCCGATGCCATCCGAACGCGCGAGCGACGTCGCATTCGAGCGCCCGATCCGCGCCGTCTCCGGCTTCGATACGTTCGATGAGGGAGGTCAGGTCAGTCATGCTCGCCACCTTTCAGGGCTGCGCGGCCGGACGCGGTGATTTCGTACATTGGTGGGCCCGGCCGCAGCCGGTTCAGGGGCTCCAGCCAACCCGCTTCGACGCACTGTTGGACAGGCGCCGGGACGCGGAGCGCCTTCGTCATCGGGATCGTGCCTGGGCCGTTCTCTAGGATGTAGATCAGCGCATCCCGTTGCGCCTTCCTCGGCGTCGACGCCTTGTCCTTCAGTTGCCCCGTCGAGCGAGCCTCGCGCATTATGAGCGCGTGGGGTGTCAGCTTACCCATCGCGGCCCTCCACGCTCCGGGCGGCGAGTTCATCGCGCTCGCGTTCGACGATGCGACCTAGACGTCCGAGGCGCTGGTTCGCGGCGGCCAACTCGGCGTTCTCCGCCCTCAGCCGCTCGTTCTCTGCCCGTAGGGCGTCGGCTTCGGCCTGAGCTTTTTGCTTGGCGGCGATGGCGGCCTTGAGAGTGGCGAGACGCCCGTCGCGCGCGGCCTTGATGTAGGCGAGGCAGGAATCGGTGTCAGCGACGAACCGTTCGCCGCAACGAACAAAGAACTCAGAGCCGCCGGACGTCAGTCCCGTAAGCGCCCTGGTGAGCTTATCGACCAGTTCCCAGGCGTCGGCAGAGGGATCGGGGGCGGTCACGGCGTCCAGTTCGATGAAAGCGACGGGCGTTCCATCGCCTTCGCACCAGAAGTCCTGGCTCCAGTTCCACCCGGCGAACCGCCAGAGGTCCTCGCCGTCGTTGTCGAAG
>NZ_MEEX01000016.1 GCF_001724605.1 Phenylobacterium sp. SCN 70-31 | reverse complement strand
CCAGGACCGTCGAGGTGGTGAACAGGCCGTCGATGTAGATCGACACCGCCCCGTCCACCGCGTGGACGTTGGTGAGGCGGCCGATGCCCCGCATGCTCGAGCGGTCGTTGGACGACTGGTAGACGAAGCCCGGCGTGAAATTGGTCAGGTCCTGGACCGTGCTGATCCCAACCATGTCGCGCTGCTTGCTGGTGAACGCCGAGATGGCCACCGGCACGTCCTGCAGGCTCTGCTCGCGCTTTTCAGCCGTGACAACCAGTTCCTCGATGGTGAAGCCGCTCTGGGCGTGGGCCGAGCCGGCGACAGCCGCGGCCAATGCGCCCGAGGCGAACAGAAACGCTTTCAACTTCATATTATGAGACCTCCCAGCAGCGCGGCGCTTTGGTGCGCCCTCTTGTGAAAATTGGAACGGCGCCAGCCCGTGAGGCTGGCGCCGCGGCAGTCACCAGAACTTCGGCGTCGCCCGCCACGGACGCGTCCGCCGAGAGCACGTGGGTCAGCCGGCCGGGGCCTCGCAGCGAGACGTGATCCGTCGAGCTGGAGGCCGGGCGTGAAGTTCGTGATGTCCCGAATGGACTGGATGTCTACGTCGCGCCGTTCCGACGTGAAGGCGGGGATCGCAACCGGTGCGTCCTGGAGGCCTTGCTCGCGCTTCTCCGCGGCGACGACCTGCTCCGCGAGGGTGTTCGCGGCCGACTGGGCCTGGGCCGATGCGCCGATCAGGGCGGCCAGCGAGGGGCTGGCCGCCAGCAACTGATGCCTCAACCCCATCTGAAGTGCCTCCCCGCAGCTTCGATGACGGCGCTATTGCCTGCGCCTGCTCACGAAGGCTGAAGCAGGTGCGGGGTGTCGTCAACGCAATTGCCGAATATGAACGTCGATAAGTTAATTAGACTCAGTTAGTGTGGCTGTTGTGCAAAAGCAGGAGTCGCATGGAGACTTGTAGAGTCGAAGGAATTGGGTGATGATCTGTTGGTTTCTGACTTTGTTCATCCCAATGACAACCTAGGGGCGCGCGAAAAGCGCGCCCTTTTTGTATTTTGCTGACGCATTTGAGCCGCAAGTAGCCAATATTTCGCAATTGCGAAACAAATAGACCCCTTGCGCAATAAAGGCTCGGGCTGGTTTGGAGACCGACGTTATCCGCAATGCAGCAACGCGGGTTGCGGTCTGGAAAATTCATCCTGAAGTTGATTTTTCGGACGCCCCTTTCGCCCGCGGCCCGCCACCCTTAGAGAGGGCCGCGAAAAACCGCGGAGGCGAGTGACCCATGCATCGGAAGCCCGACGGATCCTGGGACAAGGCCCGGCTGCCGAGCCGCCATACGACCGAAGGCCCCGCCCGGGCGCCGCACCGGTCGTACTATTACGCCATGGGCCTCGGCTCGCGGGAGATCGCCCAGCCGTTCGTGGGGGTCGCGTCGTGCTGGAACGAGGCGGCGCCCTGCAACACCGCCCTCATGCGCCAGGCCCACGCCGCCGCCGAGGGTGTGAAGCGGGCGGGCGGAACGCCGCGCGAGTTCTGCACCATCACCGTCACCGACGGCATCGCCATGGGCCACGAAGGCATGCGCAGTTCGCTGGTCAGCCGCGAGGTGATCGCCGACTCGGTGGAACTGACCATGCGGGGCCACGCGTATGACGCCCTGGTCGGCGTCGCCGGCTGCGACAAGAGCCTCCCGGGCATGATGATGGCCATGCTGCGCCTGAACGTGCCCAGCGCGTTCATCTACGGCGGCTCGATCCTTCCGGGCTCGTGGCGGGGCCGCGACGTCACCGTTCAGGACATGTTCGAGGCGGTCGGCCAGCACTCGGCCGGGACGATGAGCCTGGAAGATCTGTGCGATCTGGAACAGCACGCCTGTCCCGGCGACGGGGCGTGCGGCGGCCAGTACACGGCCAACACCATGGCCTGCGTGTCCGAGGCCATCGGTCTGGCGCTGCCGCTGTCGTCGGCGCTGCCGGCGGCCTATCTGCACCGCGACCAGTACGCCGAGGCCACGGGCGAGGCGGTCATGGCGCTGCTGGAGCGCAACATCCGCCCGCGCGACATCTGCACGCGCGAGGCGTTCGAGAACGCGGCTGTCGTGGTCGCGGCCACCGGCGGATCGACCAACGGCGGCCTGCACCTGCCGGCCATGGCGCACGAGTGCGGGATCCGCTTCACCCTGCGTGATGTCGCCGAGATCATGAAGAGGACGCCGTACCTGACCGACCTGATGCCCGGCGGGAAGTATCCGGCCAAGAAGATGGGCGAGGCGGGCGGCGTGCCGATGCTGCTGCGCACGCTGCTGGATGCGGGTCTGATCCACGGCGACTGCATGACCGTGACGGGCAAGACCATCCGGGAGAACCTGGAAGGCGTGGTCTGGAACGGCGACCAGGACGTGATCCGGCCGGTCTCCAACCCCTTCACGCCCACCGGCGGCGTCGTGGGCCTCTGGGGTTCGCTGGCGCCCGAAGGGGCCATCGTGAAGGTGGCGGGCCTCAAGCATGTGAAGCATCGCGGCCCGGCGCGGGTGTTCGACGGAGAGGAGGCCTGTTTCGCCGCCGTCGAGGCCCGCGACTACAAGGAAGGCGAGGTCCTGGTCATCCGGTACGAAGGACCCAAGGGCGGTCCGGGGATGCGCGAGATGCTGTCCACGACCGCCGCCATCAAGGGGCAGGGGGTCGAGAACATCGCCCTGATCACCGACGGGCGGTTCTCGGGCGCCACGCGCGGCCTGTGCATCGGCCACGTCGGTCCCGAAGCCCAGGACGGCGGCCCCATCGCGCTGGTCCGCGACGGCGACATCATCAGCATCGACGCCGACGCCGGCACGATCGACCTGGAGGTCGACGCCGACGAACTGGAGCGCCGCAAGGCCGAATGGAAGCCGCGCCGGACCAACTACCAGAGCGGCGCGGTGTGGAAGTTCGCCCAGGCGGTAGGGCCGGCGCACCTGGGCGCCACGACCCATCCGGGCGGGGCGGCTGAAACGCACGTCTACGCCGACATCTGACCGCGCTCCTGGCGACCGACCGCCGTCCCGCGACGTCGGAAATCGCCGGCCCCCTTGCGCGGGCAGGGGGGCGCGGCTAACCCACGCCCTCTGTTTCGAGGAGGGATGGTCATGGCCATCGACGTCGCGACCGTCAGGAAGGTTGCAAGGCTGGCGCGCATCGCCGAGCCGGAAGACCGGTTGGAGCCGCTGGCCCGGGAGCTGAGCGGCATCCTGAACTGGATCGAGCAACTGAGCGAGGTCGACACCGACGGCGTCGAGCCGATGGCTTCGACCGAGGCCGTGACGCTGCCGATGCGCGAAGATGTCGTCACCGACGGTGGCGACCCTCAGCGCGTGCTGTCAAACGCGCCCAGGTCGGAGAAGAGCTTCTTCGTGGTGCCGAAGGTGGTGGAATAGATGTCGAAGGACTCCGCCCTGACCGGGCTCACCCTCAGGTCCGCCCTGGACGGACTGGCGAACCGGTCGTTCTCGTCCGAGGAGATCACCCGGGCCCACCTGGACGCGATCGAAGGCGCGCGGGCGCTCAACGCCTATGTGGTCGAGACTCCGGAGCGCGCCCTGGAGATGGCCCGCGCCTCCGACGCCCGTCGGGCGTCCGGCGACGCCGGACCGCTGGACGGCGCGCCGCTGGGGATCAAGGACCTGTTCTGCACCGAGGGTGTGGAGTCCACCGCCGCCTCGAACATCCTGCGGGGCTTCAAGCCCACATACGAGTCCACCGTTACCGCCAACCTGTGGCGGGACGGGGCGGTGATGCTGGGCAAGCTCAACATGGACGAGTTCGCCATGGGCTCGTCCAACGAGACCTCGGCGTGGGGGCCGGTGGTCAACCCGTGGCGGGCGCGAGGGGGCGACGCCGACCTGACCCCCGGCGGCTCGTCCGGCGGCTCGGCCGCGGCGGTCGCCGCCGACCTGTGCCTGGGCGCCACCGCCACCGACACCGGCGGCTCGATCCGCCAGCCCGCGGCCTTCACCGGCACGGTCGGGATCAAGCCCACCTACGGCCGCTGCTCGCGCTGGGGGATCGTGGCGTTCGCCTCGTCGCTGGACCAGGCCGGCCCGATGGGGCGGACGGTCGAGGACGCCGCCATCCTGCTGAGGTCGATGGCCGGCCACGACCCGAAGGACTCCACCAGCCTTCCGGTCGAGACGCCGGACTTCCCGGCCTTCTGCGGCCAGTCGGTCAAGGGGCTGCGGGTGGGTATCCCGAAGGAGTATCGCGTCGAGGGCATGCCGGCCGAGATCGAGGCATTGTGGGAGCAGGGGATCGCCTGGGTCCGCGACGCCGGCTGCGAGATCGTCGAAGTCAGCCTGCCGCACACGAAATATGCGCTCCCGGCCTACTACATCGTGGCCCCGGCCGAGGCGTCGTCGAACCTCGCCCGCTACGACGGGATGCGCTACGGCCTGCGCGTCGAGGGCGCCAACCTCATCGAGACGTACGAGCAGACCCGCGCCGAGGGCTTCGGCGCCGAGGTGAAGCGCCGTATCCTGATCGGAACCTACGTGCTGTCGGCCGGCTACTACGACGCCTACTATCTGAAGGCGCTGAAGGTGCGCCGCCGCATCGCCGACGACTTCGACCAGGCCTGGGAAAAGGTGGACGCCCTGCTGACCCCGACGGCGCCGTCGGCGGCCTTTGCGCTGGGCCAGAAGTCGGACGACCCGGTGGCGATGTACCTCAACGACATCTTCACGGTGACGGTGAACCTCGCCGGCCTGCCGGGGATGAGCGTGCCGGCGGGCCTGGACGCCCAGGGCCTTCCGCTGGGCCTCCAGCTCATCGGCCGCAACCTCGACGAGGGCACGCTCTTTTCGCTGGGTTCGGCGATCGAGAAGGCCGCCGACTTCCGCGCAAAGCCCCAGCGCTGGTGGTGACGCCGCAAGCTTGACTTCAACCCGGACGTTCCACAGCTTCGCCGGCGTCCGGGGGGTTGTCGTGATCGATGTTCGAACCGTCCTGCTCGCGCTGGCGCTCCTGATTGCGCCGGCCTCGGCGTCCGCCGCGCCGAAGGTGGGCGAAGCCGCGCCGCCCATGACGCTGGTGACCTACGAGGGCCGGGAAGTCCGTCTGGCCGACCTGCGGGGCAAGGTGGTCATCCTGAATTACTGGGCGACCTGGTGCGCCCCGTGCCGCGTCGAGCTGCCCGCACTGGACGACTACCTGCGCCGCCATCGTGGCCGGGATCTGGCGATCTATGCGGTCGAGGTGTCGGGGGCGCCGCGCCAGAATCTGGGGCCATTGGCGTCCGTGCTGTCGTTCGAGATGGTCGCCCGCCTGAAGGGCCGTGGCTACGGCCGGATCCAAGGGGCTGTGCCGACCAACTACGTGATCGACCGGGCCGGCGTGCTTCGCCACGCCGAGGCGGGGGCGTTCACGGCGAAGAGTCTGGACGCGATCGTGACGCCTTTGCTGCGTGAACCCGCGCCTGTTGCGGTTTCGGCCGCCTCGCCCTGAACGGTGTCCTGGGCGGAGGCGGCCGTCCGGGATCAGAGCTTGTCGAATTCGGCCTGGATTTCCTTGAGCTTCGCGTCGTCGATGGCGCCCTGGCTCATCGGCGCGACCTGGCTCAGCGTCATCGTGGCGATCTGATCGTAGAACTGCGTGATCTCGGGCAACGCCTTCTCGAGCGCGGCCTTGGCCTTGTCGTTCTTGATGATGTCGCCGATCGGCGTGGACTCGACCGAAAGCTTGGCGGCCGGCGCCGCGGCGGCTCCGTGGTTGGCATGGTCCTGGGCCTGGGCGAGCGCCGGAGCGGAGACCGCGGCCAGGGCGAGGGCGGCGGCGAGGGCGATAGTCTTCATGGGTGTTCCTTTTCCCCGGTCTTGACGCCGTTAAGACGCGCCGAACTTTGACTCCAATTCCCGGCCTTTGCGCAAGAGGGCTTCTGCGCCCGCTTCACGTCCGGCGCGCGCGGCGCTAGTACCGGCGGCATGAACGACGTGACGAATGCAAAGGTGATCCAGGGCCGGACCGGTCCGTGGGAAATCGTCCTGGGCCTTGAGGTCCACGCCCAGGTGGCGTCGAACGCCAAGCTGTTTTCGGGGGCCGCCGTCGGCGCGGGCGCGGCGCCCAACACCCAGGTGTCGCTGGTGGACGCGGCCATGCCCGGCATGCTGCCGGTCATCAACCGCCATTGCGTGGAGCAGGCGATCCGCACCGGCCTGGGCCTGAAGGCCAAGATCAACGCGTGGTCGCGCTTCGACCGGAAGAACTACTTCTATCCGGACCTGCCCCAGGGCTATCAGATCAGCCAGTTCAAGGACCCGATCGTGGGCGAGGGCGAGGTCATCGTCGAACGCGACGACGGCTCGGCCTTCACCGTGCGCATCGAGCGACTGCACCTGGAGCAGGACGCCGGCAAGCTGCTGCACGACCAGGACCCCGACTTCACCTATGCCGACCTGAACCGCGCGGGCACGGCGCTGATGGAGATCGTCTCGCGCCCCGACATGCGCACCTCGGAAGAGGCCGCCGCCTATGTGAAGAAGCTGCGCACGATCCTCGTCTACCTGGGCACCTGCGACGGCGACATGGAGAAGGGCAACCTGCGGGCCGACGTGAACGTCTCGGTCTGCCGTCCGGGCGACTACGAGAAGTTCCGCGAGACCGGTGACTTCGGGCATCTGGGCACGCGCTGCGAGATCAAGAACGTCAACTCGTTCCGCTTCATCCAGCAGGCGATCGAGTACGAGGCGCGCCGGCAGATCGAGATTCTCGAGGACGGGGGCTCGATCACGCAGGAGACGCGCCTGTTCGACCCCAACAAGGGCGAGACGCGGTCCATGCGGTCCAAGGAGGACGCCATGGACTATCGCTACTTCCCCGATCCGGACCTCATTCCGCTGGTGCTGGACCCGGCGTGGATCAAGCGCATCGAGGCCGACCTGCCCGAGCTGCCCGACGCCAAGAAGGCCCGGCTGCAGTCGCAGTACGGCCTGTCGGCCTATGACGCCGGCGTGCTGATCACCGAACAGGCCCGCGCCGACTTCTACGAGGCGGCCGCGAAAGGCCGTGACGCCAAGCTGGTGTCGAACTGGGTCACCAACGACCTGGCCGCGCGCCTGACCGCCGGCGGGATCGACATCGCCGACAGTCCTATCAGCCCAGCGGCCATCGCCGAACTGGTGCAGCTCATCGAGGAGGGCGTGATCTCCTCCAAGATCGCCAAGGACGTCTTCGAGCGCATGTGGGCGGGGGAGGGCGGCGCCTCCGAGATCGTCGAGACGCAGGGCCTCAAGCAGGTCAGCGACACCGGCGCCCTGGAAAAGATCGTCGACGACCTGATCGCCGCCAACCCCGGCCAGGCCGAAGCGGTGAAGGAGAAGCCCCAGGCCATCGGCTGGTTCGTGGGCCAGGTGATGAAGGCCACCGGCGGCAAGGCCAACCCGGGGGCCGTCAATCAGCTCCTGAAGGCCAAGCTGGGCCTCTGAGCGCCTACTGCACCATGTCGAAGACGCGCCCGTCGGCCAGCGACACCAGGGCGAAGCCGTCGCCCACGCGCACCCAGGCGTAGCCCTGGGGCGGAGGGCGCAGGCGATGGCGCCGGTAGTCCTCGACAACCGAGCCCCGGTAGCTGTCGGGCAGATAGCCCCCGCGGCGGGCCGAGGCGGGCGGCGCGAAGCCGCGGGCGGGCGGGCCGCCGTCATAGCGCTGGGCCGGTCCCCGGCGCGCGTCGCCATAGCCCAGGGCCGGCACGCGGGCGCGGCGTTCGTCGTCGTCGCGCCGGACCTCGGCGCGGCCCTCGCGCCCGCGGTCCTGATCCACCCAGCGGCGGCTGTCGCGCCCTTCCGCCGCCGGTCGCTGGCTTCGGGGCCCGTCGCTGCGCTCCGCGCGACTCCGGTCCGGGCGGCCCTGATCGCCACGGCCGCGTTCCGAACGCTCGGCTCCGCGACCGCGGTCGTCGCCGCGATACTGGGCCGAGGCCGCGTGCGGCGCAGCCGAGGCGAGGGCGGCCAGGGCCGCGATGACGAGGAACCGACGTTTCATCTCGCCGACGATCATCGTCCCCGGGGCTGAACTGTCCCTGAACAGAGCCGACCTCTTTCCCGCACGCCATGACCTGAACTGCGGCAGGGTGTCCCAGGGCGCTATTCTGACAATATGACAACCGCGGCTTTAACCATGTGTTCAGCCCGAGGGCGATTTTCTTCGCTCACAGGCTGGTGACAGGGCTCGAAAAGCGGGCTCGCCGGCCGGATGGGAACGAAGACCATGCTGGCGAGCATCGACATGAAGTCCGATGGCCTGCCGCTGCCGACTCCGGACGCGACGGGCGACGAACTGTTCCGTATGGGCCTGCTGTATTCGACGGGCCAGGGCGGCGCGCCGCTCGACTACGTTTCGGCGCACATGCTGTTCAACCTGGCCGCGATGCGCGGCTCGGTCGAGGCCAAGGTCTACCGCAAGGAACTCGCCGGCGAGATGGCGAGCGACGAGGTCGCCGAAGCCCAGCGCCAGGCCCGGCAATGGCTGGCCCAGGCCTGAGCCGAGCCTGAAGCCGGCCTGAAGCTGGACCGATCCGGAGCGGGCGCGAAATCCGCGCGTCCGACCGGCTAGGCAGAGGCGTCTTCGTCCGCTAAGAACCGCCCTCCCGTGGGCGCTTCGGTCGCCTGCGAGCCGGTGACGTGGCCGAGTGGCTGAAGGCAACGGTTTGCTAAATCGTCATACTCGAAAGGGTATCGAGGGTTCGAATCCCTCCGTCACCGCCATTTCCTCCTAGGGGGAAATCACGCCGCCCTCGGTGGGCGTGGACGATTTCTGGACAATATCACCTCCTGCCGGACCTGCAGGCTCCATTGATCCGCCTCGGGTAGATTTCGAGCAGTACGCGCCTCGGCAAGCCCTCGCCGCCGCCGGACACGTGTCGCTCGACGGGACGGAGCGCCACCCCGCGTCAGAGGCGATCCATGCGGAGCCAGCGGGGATTTCCCAGCCACGCCCTGGACAGCGCCTGCTTCGCCGCGGCCGCCTCGAGCCGCCGCCCTTGCGCCGCTTCGCTCTGCATCAGACCGTAGAGCGCCCATCCGTTGTTGGGCGTCTGGGCCAGCGCGGCGCGAAAGGCCTGGGCGGCCTCGGCGTATCGCCCGTCCTGGTGCAGCGCCGCGCCCAGGGACTGGCTGACGGGCTGATACCAGAAGGCCGGCTCCTGGTAGGGAAGGCCGTCTTCGATGGCGATCGCGCGGCGATAGTGCGCGGCGGCTTCGCCATGCCGTCCCCGCGCCGACGCCATGCGGCCCTGGGCCACCGCCTCGGCCAGCGTCAGGAGATCCTTCGCCGGCATGCCCTGTTCGATCATGTCCGCGAAGGCGTCCGAGTCCTTGAGGGCGGCGATGCCCGCCATCTCGCGGTCGAAGCCCTTCTGATCGCGCAACTGGGCATAGGCGACCGCACGGGCGTAGCGCCGCATGGCCACGGCATAGGGGAGCCGGGCGTCGGCGGCGGGCATCTCCAGGATCGCCCTGGGCTCGGCGAACTGCGCGAACGCCAGATAGGGCGCGGCGTCGATCACCTGAATCCACGCGATCCTGGATGACGTCTCGGGGTCGAGCACCGTGCGGAGCCGCTGCGCCTCCCGGATGGCGGTGGTCATGTCGCCGGCCATCTGCGCCGAGGTCACGATGAAATGGATGTTGTGGGGATAGTAGCCGTAGCGCAGCAGGCCCTGGTCGTCGGTGGCCTGGATGAAGGCCTCGTCGGCGCGGACCGCGGCCACATTGACCCGGATCGAGTCCGCGTGGCGGCCGCGCCGCGCGTAGATGTGGCCGGGCATGTGCACCAGATGGCCGGCGCTCGGCGTCAGCGGGGACGAGAGGCGATCGGCCGCCGCCTCGGCCCGTTCGGGATCGCTGGCCTCCATGAGGTGGATGTAGAGATGCGCGGCCTGCACATGGGCGGGATCGCGCTTCAGGACGCTCTCGACGAGGCGGACGGCGTCGCCGCTCCGCCCCACGGGCGTACGCTTGTCGGCCTCCCAGTAGTTCCACGGCGTGGTGTCCATCGCCGCCTCGGCGGCCAGGACCGCGATGTCGTGGTCGTCGGGGAACTGGCGCGCCACGGCGAGCATCGCATCGGCGTACGCCGCATCCAGCGTTCCCCGATCCGCCGCCGGATCCCGGGAATACCGATGGGCGACGGCTTCGATCAGCGCCCGTTCCCGAGGGCTTGCCCGGCCGCGCAACGCCATCGCCCTGTCCATCGCCGCCAGCGCCGCGTCCCGGTCCCGGTCGTCCATCGGGGCGTTGATGTTCGGACCGAGCGCGACGGCCTCGCCCCACCAGCACATGGCGCACTCAGGATCCAGGCGCTGGGCCTCGCGGAACGAGCGGACGGCGCCGGCGTGGTTGAAGCCGTAGGTGAGGAGCAGGCCCTGGCTGAAGTAGCGCTGCGCCTCGGCGCTTGCGGTCGTCACGCCGAACGGTGAGGTCGCCAGGTCGGGATACAGCGGAATGGGTCTGAGTTGCGCCGCAGGCGCGGCGACGGCGGCCGCGATGAGCAGTTCGCGGGTGAGGGCGCCTCCCGACGTTCGCGGCGCGCACATCGATGCGGCGAGACGGGTGGGATCGAGCAGGGCCAGGGCGTCGGCGGAAAGGCTGGGCGGGCTGGCGGAGCCCGCAAGCATGACGCCGGTTCCGCTCACGACCGCGGCCTTCACGAACCATCTCATGGGCGTTCTCCCGGAACGAAGGGCTTCAAGGAAGGAACAATTGGCAGTCTGGAATGTACTCCCGGCGACCGGCCGGAGCCGACGCCGCCCGCAGGGGCGGAAAACCCGAACGCTACAGGTGCGAAGCCCGATCGGGCCGCCGAGGCGCCTTCCCGAAGGGCCACGGGACAGCCCGGCCCGCCGGCGCAGTTCAGGCCTATCGGCGGTCACAATCAAGAGCCTTGCAACCTGTGGCCGTCACATCCGCGTTCCAGTACGCCTCCGGGGCGACGGCGTGTCGGAACGCCGGCTCGACGAACGTCTTGAAGTCATCATCTTCCGCTTCGTCCGCAGCGATGACGGCGGGAGACGCCTTCGGATCGAGAGGAAAAGCCATGGCGATCGCCAAGAACACCATCTGCATCTGGTACGACACCGACGCCGAGGCGGCCGCACGCTTCTACGCCGAGACGTTTCCCGACAGCTTCGTGAGCGCCGTCCATCGGGCGCCGGGAGACTATCCGTCGGGCAAGGCCGGCGACGTCCTGACCGTCGAGTTCACCGTGGCCGGGGTCTCTTGCATCGGCCTGAACGGCGGACCGGCGTTCAAGCACACCGAGGCCTTCTCGTTCCAGATCGCCACCGACGATCAGGAGGAGACCGACCGCTACTGGAACGCCATCGTCGGCAACGGTGGCGAGGAGAGCATGTGCGGCTGGTGCAGGGATCGCTGGGGGATTTCCTGGCAGATCACGCCGCGTGTGCTGACCGAGGCGATGGCGGCCGGCGGTGGGGAGGCGAAGCGGGCGTTCGAGGCCATGATGGAGATGCGGAAGATCGACGTGGCCGCCATCGAGGCCGCGCGGCGCGGCTGAAGGGGCGCAGGGGAGGGGCCAGGCGCGAAGTCGGCGATGGTCCCGCCTCGGCATCCTGACAACTGAACGTCGATCAGTTATCCTGGCGCCCACTTCGGGGACGGAAACCGGGAATGACCATCGAGCACTTCGACGTCCTGATCGTCGGCGCGGGCCTGTCGGGCGTGGGCGCGGGCTATCATCTCAAGTCGGCCTGCCCTGACCGCAGCTTCGTCATCCTGGAGGGCCGCGACGCCATCGGCGGCACCTGGGACCTGTTCCGCTACCCCGGCATCCGCTCGGACTCGGACATGTACACCCTGGGCTACGCCTTCAAGCCGTGGACCCAGGCCAAGGCCATCGCCGACGGGCCTTCGATCCTGAAGTATGTGCGCGACACCGCCGCCGAGAATGGCTTGGATCGTCATATCCGCTTCGGCCAAAAGGTGACGCGCGCCGACTGGTCGAACATCGACGGCCGCTGGACCGTCGAGGCGCGGGTCGGCGGCGAAACCCGCACCTTCACGGCCGGATTCCTGTTCATGTGCGGCGGGTACTACTCGTACGACGGTGGCTACACGCCCGACTACCCGGGGGTGGAGTCGTTCAAGGGCGCGCTGGTCCATCCCCAGCAATGGCCCGAAGACCTGAACTACGCCGGCAAGAAGGTGGTGGTGATCGGCTCTGGGGCGACCGCGGTCACCCTCGTGCCCGAGATGGCCCGGACGGCCGGCCACGTCACCATGCTGCAACGCTCGCCCACCTATGTGGTCAGCCGCCCGGCCGAGGACGCCATGGCCAACTGGCTCCGCGCGAAGCTGCCGGGCAAGCTGGCGTACGACATCGTGCGCTGGCGCAACGTGCTGTTCGGCATGTACTTCTTCAATCTCGCGCGGAAGAAGCCCGAAGCCGTCAAGGCCAACATCATCAAGATGGTGCGCGAGCAACTCGGCCCCGACTACGATGTCGACCGTCATTTCACCCCCACCTACAACCCCTGGGACCAGCGACTGTGTCTGGCGCCCGACGCCGACATGTTCAACGAGATCAAGTCCGGTCGGGCCTCGGTGGTCACCGACCACATCGAGACCTTCACGGAGAGGGGCGTTCGCCTGAAGTCCGGTCAGGAGCTGGACGCCGACGTGGTGGTCTCGGCCACCGGTCTGGTGCTGGAGGTCTGGAACGGCATCGCCGTCAGCGTGGACGGGCAGGCCGTCGATCCCGGCCGGACGCTCGCCTACAAGGGCATGATGTACGAAGGCGTGCCGAACCTCGCGTCGGCCTTCGGCTACACCAACGCCTCCTGGACGCTGAAGTGCGACCTGACGTGCGAGTACGTCTGCCGCCTGCTGAACCATATGAAGAAGACGGGTTCCACCACCGTCGTCCCGGTCAACGACGATCCCTCGGTCACGTTCGAGCCGTGGCTGGATTTCTCGTCGGGTTACGTCCAGCGGGCGATGGCGAAGTTCCCCAAGCAGGGGAACAAGGTCCCGTGGAAGCTGAACCAGAACTACGCGCTCGACCTGATGAGCCTGCGCTATTCCAAGCTGGAGGATGGCGTGCTGCGGTTCTCGCGTGCGGCGGGCCGTTCGGCGGGGGCGCCCGAGAAGCTGGCGGCCTGACGCGGGCCGGCTTGCATTAGAAAATTACATAAGTAATCTGTCGATGGGGAGGATCGACAGATGGCGAATGTGCGCACGCATGCACCACGAGGCCGTCGCGGCCGGAATGTCCTGGTCGCGGTGGGATTCCTCGCCGGCCTGGGCATGTCGGCGTTCCTCTTCGGCGGAGGCTATCTGCGCCAGCGCGACGCGGCCCTGACACGCGCCGCGGGCGCCACGATCGAGGGGCCGCCCTGCGAAGCCTTGAGCCGGGCGGAGTTCGAGGCGCGGGGCCTGAAGGCGCCGAAGGCCACGTTCTACGGCGATGTCGTCTTCGCCCGGCAGTTCGGCCACATGTCGTGCGACTCCCTGCGATATGGCGCGGGCTGGGGAACCGAAACCTATCCCGTCTGCCAGTTCACCAGTCCCAACGCCCTGCGCGTGAAGACGGTCCGGGGCGAATGGTTCTTCCTGCCCGGACCTGGCCAGCCCGCGACGGTTTCCACGGCGGAGGGCCGGGCGACCTGCGTGCTGGCCGCCCATTTCACGATGGAGTCGCTGGTGAACCGCTAGGTGGTGTGGCCGTCGGGCAGGGGGCGGTCGACCGGGATCGGCGCCTCGGCGCCGCCTGAACCGCCCTGGGGCCGGCGGCTGATGGCGAAGTGGCCGGCGTCCGGCGGAGGGTAGCGGTTGGGGCGCGCCCTGGGCCGCGAAAGCTGCGCTTTCAGGCGCGAGAGCATGTCGTCCAGGCTCTCGTCCGGGCCCGTCGGATCGGGGCGGAAGCTGTGCTCTGATATAACGTCGGTATACGATATCGAGGCCCGTGATTCTACCCCGCCACGAAGCCGGCGTGCTAAGCCGGCACGCGAAGATCGAGAACGGGGAAGGGAATTCGACGTGAAGCTCTACACCTCCATCGGCCCCAATCCGCGGGTCGTGAAGATGTTCCTGGCCGAGAAGGGGATCGACGTCGAGCGCGTCGAGGTGGACCTGCGCGCCGGCGAGAACCGTCAGGCGGCCTATCTGGCGGTCAACCCGGCGGGCCAGACCCCGGCGCTGGAGCTGGAGAGCGGCGCGCATCTCGCCGAGATCACCGCCATCTGCGAATACCTGGAGGAGGTGACGCCGAACCCGCCCCTGATCGGGACCACGGCCGAGGAACGGGCCGTCACCCGCATGTGGACGCGCCGCGTCGACCTGAAGATCTGTGAGCCGATGGCGAACGGCTTCCGGTTCGCCGAAGGCCTGCCCATGTTCGAGAGCCGCATGCGGTGTCTGCCCGAGGCGGCTCCGGGCCTGAAAGCGGTCGCGCAGGACGGCCTCGCCTGGCTCGAGGAAGGTTTCCAGGGACCGTGGATCGCGGGCGGGCGGTTCACACTCGCCGACATCCTGCTGTTCAGTTTCCTCGACTTCGGCGCGGCGGTCGGGCAGCCGCTGGACGCCGGATACGCCAAGGTGAGCGACTGGTTCGCCCGCGTGAAGGCCCGTCCCAGCGCCGCCGCCAGCGCGTGAGCCGTTCCGGCCGCCAGGAGGGCTCGGGCTCCCAAACCCCGGTGGCCGACACCGACGCCCGGTCACCGGTCCCGGCGCAGGACGGGTTGCCGGTCCCGCAGCGCTACTGGTCGGTCGCGGCCATCTGGCTGGCCATGGCCATGTCGGTTCTGGACGGGGCGATCGCCAATGTCGCCCTGCCCACCATCGCCGCCGACCTCGGCGCCAGCGCGGCGTCGTCCATCTGGGTGGTCAACGCCTATCAGCTCGCGATCACCGTCACGCTGCTGCCGTTGGCGGCCCTGGGCGACCGGCTGGGATATCGGCGGGTCTACATCGCCGGCCTGATGGTGTTCACCCTGGGGTCCCTGGGCTGCGCCCTGGCCGACACCCTGCCGCAACTCACCACGGCGCGCGTCTTCCAGGGGCTGGGCGCGGGCGCGATCATGAGCATCAACGCCGCGCTCGTCCGGTTCACCTATCCCAAGCGGCTTCTCGGCCGCGGCATCGGGCTGAACGCCCTGGTGATCTCGATGGCGGCGGCGACGGGGCCGACGGTGGCCGCGGGCATCCTGGCGCACGCGTCCTGGCCCTGGCTCTTCGCCGTCAACGTCCCGATCGGCCTGCTGGCCATCGTCCTGGGCGTGCGGGCGTTGCCGCGAACGGTGGGGTCGTCGCGCCCCTTCGACGGGGTGTCGGCGCTGCTCAACGCCCTCGCGTTCGGCTTCCTGATCCTGGGGGCCGAGAGTCTGGCGCGCGAAGGCCTGGCGTCAGGGCTGTGGAAGCTGGCGGTCGGCGCCGTAGCGGCGGTGCTCCTGGTCCGACGGGAGCTGTCGCGCGATGCGCCGCTCGTGCCGTTCGACCTGATGCGGATTCCGATCTTCGGCCTCTCGATCGCCACCTCGATCGTCTCGTTCACGGCCCAGATGATGGCCTTCGTCAGCCTGCCTTTCTATTTCCAGACCGTGCTGGGTCGCAGCGCCGTGGAGACGGGGCTGCTGATGACGGCCTGGCCGCTGGCCGTGGGGGTCGCCGCACCGCTGGCGGGGCGGCTGGCCGATCGTCATCGCGCGGGGATGCTGGGCGGCGTCGGGCTCGGCGTGTTCGCCGCCGGACTTGCCGCCTTGTCCCTGGTGAAGCCCGGCGCCGCCGATCTCGACATCGTCTGGCGCATGGCGCTCTGCGGCCTGGGTTTCGGCTTCTTCCAGGCGCCCAACAACCGCGCGATGGTCACCTCGGCCCCGCTGCACCGCAGCGGCGCGGCGGGCGGCGCGCTGGCGACGGCGCGGTTGCTGGGCCAGACGGCGGGGGCCGTCACCACGGCCGCCTTCTTCCATCTGGCCGGCACGGCGGCGACGACGACGATCCTCGCCCTGGCCGCCGGGCTCGCCCTCGCGGCCGCCGGGGTGAGCCTGCTCCGTCTCAAGCTCTCGCCACGTCCGCGTCCCGAGCCGCTCGACCGGAGCCCGGACGTGGCCGCAGGCCCTTAGCCGACGTTGCGGCCCAGGCCCTCCCAGTAGGGCTTGCGCAGCTCGCGGCGCAGCACCTTGCCGGACGGATTGCGCGGCAGGGCGTCGATGAACTCCACGGTCTTGGGCGCCTTGTAGGCGGCGATGCGTCCGCGCGCCCACGCGATGATATCGGCGGCCGAGGGGTCGGTTCCCGGCGCTCGCACGACGATGGCCTTCACCGCTTCGCCCCACTTCTCGTCGGGCACCCCGATGACCGCGGCGTCGGCGACGCCGGGACAGCCCAGGATCGCGTTCTCCACCTCGGCCGGATAGACGTTCTCGCCCCCCGACACGATCATGTCCTTGACCCGGTCGTGGACGAAAAAGAAGCCTTCCTCGTCCATGTAGCCGGCGTCGCCGGTGCGCAGCCAGCCGTCGGGCCGGATCGTCTCGGCCGTGGCCTGGTCGCGGTTCCAGTAGCCTGCCATGACGATGGGGCCGCGGATTTCGATCTCGCCGATTTCGCCGGGCCCCAGCGTTTCGCCGTCCTCGCTGGCGATGCGGGTCTCCAAAGTCGCCCACGGCCGCCCGCACGAGCGCAGGAGCTGGCCACGATGGTCGGCGGGCGCGAGCGTGGTGCCGGCGCCCGTGGTCTCGGTCATTCCGTAGAACTGGATGAAGCCGCAGCCGAAGGTCTGGGTCGCCTTGGCCAGCACCGCTTCCGAGATCGGGGAGGCGCCATAGGACACCGTCTTCAGGCTGGAATAGTCGACCTGGTCGACCCCCGGAGTCTGGAGCAGGGCGTTGATCATCACCGGGGCCAGGAAGACGTGCGCCACCTTTTCCTCGCCGAAGGCCTTGAGGACCGCGGGCGGGACGAAGTCGGCCTGGAGCACCAGCCGGCCGCCGGCCGCCAGGCCCGAGAAGCTGATGTTGGTGCCCGCGACGTGGAACATCGGCATGAGGATGAGAACGGTGTCGTCCGCCTCGTAGCTGAAGCCGTCGACCAGATGACGAAGCGCCAGGAACGCCGAATAGTTGGCGTTGGTCAGGCGCACGCCCTTGGGCAGGCCGGTGGTGCCCGAGGTGTAGAGCTGCAGCACGTCGTCCTCGGGCTGCGGGGGTTCGATCCGGGGCGCCGGGGCCGCATCGCGCAGGGCATGATACGAGCCGAAGACGGGATGCTCGCCGCCCACGGCGATCGTGCGGATCGAGCGGTCCATCCCCGCCAGAACCTCGCCGGCGAAGTCGAAGAACTCGGGCGTGACGAAGAAGACGTCCGCTCCGGAATCCTTCAGGATGAACGCGACCTCGGGCACGGCCAGGCGCGAGTTGATGGGGGCGAAACAGGCCCTGGCCTTGGCCACGCCGAAGAAGATTTCGTACCAGGCCTCGGACGGTCGCCCCAGCCACGCCACGCGGTCGCCGGGCTTGACGCCCGCCTGTTGCAAGAGGCCCGCCGCCTGGTCGGATCTCCGGTCCAGTTCGGCGTAGGTCAGGTCTCGGCCTTCGAAATGCACGGCCACGCGGTCGCCGCGCTCGCGGCCGTGGACCGTGGCGATGTCGATCAGGGTCTTGATAGGATCGTCTTGCATGCGGCGCCGTTTCGCTCCCAGCGGGCGTTTCGCCCGTCGTTCCGGCGATAGCTAGCCGATGCCGGGCGTCCGGCCAAACCCCACGTAGGGTCATCGTCGCGAAGGTGCGGCCGTTGGGGCGGGACCGGGGGATCGGACCCGTCAGGCGCTGGCCGCGGTGCGGGTCTCCACCATCAGGACCTCGGCCGGATCGTCGGCGTCCATGATCCGCAGCAGGCGGGCGCGGGCGCGGTTCACCCGGCTCTTGATGGTGCCCAGGGCGCAGCCGCAGATTTCGGCCGCCTCCTCGTAGGACAGGCCGGCCGCGCCGACCAGGATGAGAGCCTCGCGATGCTCGTCCGGCAACTGCTGAAGCGCGGCCTGGAGCGAACGGAGGGTGATGCTCCAATCCTGGCTCGGCGGCGCCGTCAGGGTCTCGGCGTATTCTCCGTTCTCGTCGCTCACCTCGCGACGGCGGCGCGTCACGGTCGTGTAGTAGGTGTTTCGAAGGATGGTGAAGAGCCAGGCCCGCAGGTTCGTGCCCGGTTGGAATTTCTCGCGATTGGACCAGGCCTTGATGAGCGTGTCCTGAACCAGGTCGTCGGCGTCCGAGCCATTGCGGCTCAGCGACCACGCGAACGCCCGCAACGCTGGTATGAGGGCCACGACCTCGTCACGCCATTCCATCCACGCCCTCGCGACCCGGTTCTACGACCAGGGGTTAAGCATACACTAGCAAAGGTTGAACGCGGCGGAGCGCCGGGCGTTCCAGCCGGAACCGCGTTCCTAGGGATGACGTTGTCGCGGGGCCACGGGATCGCCGATGCGGTCCTGTCCGAGTGAGGCGGCATGGTTCTGGGCGCCGCGCAGGCCCATTGTCGCGTTCTTGTTTTGTATCCATGATGCGCGCCGTCGTCGCCGATGGCGGCCTGGAGGAGTCGGACCCATGCGCGCCGTCGAGGAGACCCGCCCGGGTCGGGATGTCGAGGCCCCGTCGGCGCTTGCGCGCTATCGGGCTGTGCGTCGTGGTTCGGAGGCCCTGATCCGGTCGCTGACGCCCGAGGACATGGCGGCGCAATCGATGCCTGACGCCAGCCCCACCAAGTGGCACCTGGCGCATACGACGTGGTTCTTCGAGACCTTCCTGCTCGAACCGCGGCTGCCGGGCTACCGGCCGTTCGACCCGCGCTTCGGCTACCTCTTCAATTCCTACTACGAGCAGGTGGGGCCGCGGCATCCGCGACCGGCGCGCGGCCTGATCACGCGGCCCACCGTGGCCGACGTCCTCGCCTATCGCACCCATGTCGACGCGGGGATGGAGCGCCTGATCGCCGGCGAGGGTGAGATGATCGCCGCCCTGCTCGATCTCGGCCTGGCCCACGAGGAGCAGCATCAGGAACTGATCCTGATGGATGTCCTGCATCTTTTCGCCCAGTCGCCGCTGGCGCCCGCCTATGCGCCTCCGCGGGGCGGGGCGATCACGCCGCCCGTCGCGCCGGTGACCTATGCCGACTTCGCGGGCGGCCTCGTCGAGATCGGGCATGACGGAGCGGGCTTCGCCTTCGACAACGAAGGGCCGCGACACCGCGTGTGGCTGGAGCCGTTCCGGCTGGCCGAACGGCTGGTGACCAATGGCGAGTGGTTGGCCTTCATGGACGATGGCGGCTACCGGCGCCCTGAGCTGTGGCTCTCGGACGGCTGGGCGCGGGTGCGCGAGGAGGGGTGGGCGGCGCCGGCCTACTGGCGCCCGGACGACAACGGGCGGTGGCGGGTGATGGGTCTGCACGGCCTGCGCCCGCTGGACCCGGACCGGCCGGTCAGCCACGTCAGCTACTACGAGGCCGACGCTTATGCGACCTGGGCCGGCGCGCGCCTCCCCACCGAGGCCGAGTGGGAGCACGCCGTCCGGAGCGCAGCCCCCGAAGTCGACGAGGGCCTCTGGCTCGATCCCGCGCCGGCGCGGGCGGGGGCGGGCCTCCAGCAGATGTATCGGCGGCTTTGGCAATGGACCCGCAGCGCCTACCTGCCCTATGCGGGCTTTCGCCCGGCCGCCGGGGCGGTGGGCGAGTACAACGGCAAGTTCATGTCGGGTCAGTTCGTCCTGCGCGGCGGCGCCTGCGTGACGCCGCCAGGCCATGTGCGGTCGACCTACCGCAACTTCTTCTATCCGCATCAGCGCTGGATGTTCTCGGGCGTGCGGCTGGCGCTGGACGGCGTGGGAGAGGGGCGCGCGCCTTCGGATTTCGAGGCCGATGTTCTGGCCGGGCTGTCCCGAACGCCGAAGTCGATCCCGCCGAAGCACTTCTACGATGCGGCCGGCTCCGCGCTGTTCGAGGCGATCACCGAGCTTCCGGAATACTATCCCACCCGCACCGAAGTGGCGCTGCTCGAGGCTTCCGCCGCCGACATCGCCGCCGGCATTCCGGAGGGCGCCGCGCTGATCGAGTTCGGTTCGGGCGCCAGCACAAAGACGCGGATCCTGCTGGACGCGGCGCCTCAGGTGGCGGTGTACGCCCCCATCGACATCAGCGCCTCGGCGCTGGACGCGGCGGCGGCCGCCATCCGGGCCGACTATCCGGGGCTCGTCGTCGCGCCCCTTCGCGACGACTTCACCGACGCGCTCCGGTTGCCGGCCGAGGTGGAAGATCGTCCGGTCGTGGGGTTTTTCCCGGGCTCCACCCTCGGCAATTTCACGACGGACGAGGCGCAGGCCTTCCTGGTGGGCGCGCGACGCCTCCTGGGGGCCGGAGCGACGTTCCTGGTGGGGATCGACCTCGCGAAGGACCCAGATGTGCTGGTGGCGGCGTACGACGACGCCCAGGGTGTGACGGCGGCGTTCAACCGCAACCTTCTGGTCCGCATCAACCGCGAGCTGGACGGGCGTTTCGACCTGGACGCCTTCGCGCACCGCGCCCTGTGGAACGCGGCGCGCAGCCGGATCGAGATGCACCTGGTGAGCCTGCGCGAGCAGACGGTCGTCGTCCGCGGCCGGGCGTTCCACTTCGCCGCCGGAGAGACCCTCCATACCGAGAACTCGCACAAGTTCACGATGGAGGGGTTCGCTGCGCTGGCTGCGGGCGCCGGTTGGCGAGTCGACGCGCAGTGGATCAGCGCCGAGCCCGCCTTCGCCCTGGTGCGCCTCAGCGGCTGACTGGGCGACTGACTGCGGAGTTCAATCATCCGCCGTTTCGGCTGCACGGCCGGGCTGCGGCCGCAGCTCCGGGATACACATCCGCGGACATACAAGCGCGGACGCCTGGGGGAGGGCGTCCGCGCTCAGTTTCCGGACAGGCTCAGCCTGGCCTGCGGTTCAGCTCTCGCGGTTGCGGCTGCGTCCGCCGCCACGCGAGGCCTCGCCGCCCTTGCGGCCGGCGGCTGCGGCGAGGTCGCGGTCCTTGGCGAAACTGCGCTTCTCGCCGGGTACGCTCGCGCCGCCCTTGCGGGCGATCTCACGGCGGCGTTCCGGGTTCATGGCGGCGAAGCCGCGCCGGGCGCGGGGCTTGCCGGGGTCGAGGGTAGGCATCGAGGGGGTCTCCTCTGGGGGCTTGCCGTTTGAGAACCCCCGAGGCGCGGTCAAGGTTGCGTCCCGACGTGAGACTTATTCGCGGCGCAGCGCCTCGATGGGATCCAGCCGCGCCGCCCGCCACGACGGATAGGCGCCGAACACCAGGCCGACGACCATCGAGAAGCCCAGGGCCAGGGGGCCGGCCCAGGGCGGAACGGCGGCCGGCCAATCGCCCAGCCGGGCGATGGCGAACGCGCCCAGGACGCCCAGGGAAAGGCCGATCAGCCCGCCGACGAGCGACAGGGACACCGACTCCAGGGCGAACTGGATCAGGATATGGCTCCGCTTCGCGCCGACCGCCATGCGCAGGCCGATCTCGCGGGTCCGTTCGGTCACCGCCACCAGCATGATGTTCATGATCCCCACGCCGCCGACGACCAGCGAAACGCCCGCCACCGCCGCCAGCAGGACCGTGAAGGCGCCGACAGCGGCCTGGCTCGCCTCCAGGATGGACGCCATATTCTGGGTCTGGAAATCGTCATCGTCGCCGGGCCGGATCTTGTGCTGCTCGCGCAGCAGGTTGGTGACGTCGTCCTGCACCTGATTGAGGCTCTGTTCGTCGGCCGCCTTCACATAGATCGTCTGGACCGCATCGCCCCGGAAACGCCGTCCGGTAATGCGTGATCGCACGGCGCTCAGCGGCGCCAGAACGACGTCGTCCTGATCCTGGCCGAAGCCCGCCTGGCCCTTGGATTCCAGCACCCCGATCACCTCGAAGGGCACGCTGCGTACGCGGACCCGTCGACCTACCGGATCGGCGTCGCCCCAGAGTTCGCGGGCGACGGTCGGCCCCACCACCAGCACCTTGCGGCCCTGTCGGCCTTCGCGCTCGTCGAACATACGCCCGGACGCGACCCGGAGGTCGCGGGCGAGCAGGTAGTCGGGCGTCACACCCTGGATCTGGGTGTTCCAGTTGGCGCCGTCCGAGGCCAGCTGAGCCTGTCCGCGCACCAGCGGCGCGACGGCGGTCACGTTTTCGACCTGACGTGCGATGGCCTCGGCGTCGCTGTCGCGGAGCGAGAACCCACCGCCCGCGCCCTGGCTGACCGGTCCCCGCTGGAAGTTGGGCGTGACGATGATGAGGTTCGAGCCCAGGCCCGAGATCGCCTCGGTCACGCGCTGCTGGGCGCCCAGGCCGATCGAGGTCATCATCACCACAGCGGCGACGCCGATCACCACGCCCAGCGAGGTCAGCACGCTGCGCATGGGATGGGCGACGATCGCGCCCAGGGCGAAGCGGATCAGTTCGAGAAAGCTCATGCCGCACGTCCTCGCTCGTCCGAGACGATGTGTCCGTCGCGGAACGCCACCCGTCGCCCGGCCTGGGCGGCGACGTCGGGGTCGTGGGTGACGATGGCCAGGGTGAGGCCGTCGGCGTTCAACTCTTCGAAGAGGCGCAGCACCTCCTCGCCGGTGTGGGTGTCGAGCGCGCCCGTCGGTTCGTCGGCCAGCAGCAGGTCGGGCCGGTTCGCGAGTGAGCGGGCGATGGCCACGCGCTGTTGCTGGCCCCCCGAGAGCTGGGTGGGCCTGTGGCTCATCCGCGCGCCCAGGCCGACACGTTCCAGGAGTTCCGCCGCCCGGGCGCGCCGCTCGCCACGATCCAGGCCGGCGTAAATCATCGGCAGCTCGACGTTCTGCAATGCCGAGAGGCGTGGCAGGAGCTGGAACGACTGGAACACGAAGCCGATGCGCCGGCGCCGGAAGTCGGCGAGATCGTCGTCGGTGAAGTTCCCCACGTCGTCGCCGTCGAAGGCGTAGCGGCCGGTTGTGGGCCGATCCAGGCCGCCCAGGATGTTCATGAGGGTCGACTTGCCGGACCCGGAGGGGCCGATGACCGCCACGTACTCGCCGCGGTCGATCGAGAGGCTCACGCCGGCCAGGGCCGCCACCTCTTCGTCGCCCATCAGATAGACCTTGGTCAGGTCGCGGATCTCGATCATCCGCCTACATCCGCACGCGCACGCCGCCGCCGGGGCCGGCCGGACCGGCGGCGCCCCCGCGGAGTTCCGCCTTGGGGCGTGGCCCGCCCCCGACGATCACCTGATCGCCGGGCTTCAGGTCGCTGGCGACGATCTCGGTCGAGGCGCCGTCGGTCGCCCCCGAGCGGACGACCACCGGCGTCGGCTTGCCGTCACGGAGGACGTACAGCGTGCCGGCGCGCAGGGATTCGCCGTTCCGGCCCTCGCGGCCGCCTTGACCCATGTTGGCGCGCAACGCCGCCAGCTTCGCCTTCTGGTCCACCCGAAGCATCGGCTCCAGCTTGGCGAAGGCCTCGCCCAGGGTCTTCGAGATGGCGTCCCGCATCGCCTGCGGATTGCCGGCCGCCGACGCCCGCGCCGCCTGCATCTTTTCGCGCAGGCCGGAGCTGATGGTCTCCCACGCGGCCTTCTGCCTGGCGTCGAGGTCGAGCTGTTCGACGATCCGCGAACCCATCATCCCGCCCTGGCGGTTGGTCTGCTGACCCCCGCCCGGCGGACCGCCAAGGCCGGGCGCGCCCATCATGCCGACGCCGCCCCGAGAGGTCCGGCCGCCCTCCGAGGGGGGCGACCAGCGCAGGGCCGCCGAGGCGACCTTCATGACGTTGCGCCGGGTGTCGATGAGGATGTCGGCGTTGGCCGTCATGCCCGGCAACAGCTTCCGTTGCGGATTGGCGGCTTCCGCGATGACCGTATAGGCGACGACGTTCTGTTCGGTGGTCGGCTGCATCCGCACCTGGGTGACCACGCCTTCGAACGTGTCGTCCGGAAAGGCGTCGACGGTGAAGCGCACCTGCTGGCCTTCCCGGACCTGTCCCACGTCGGCCTCGTCGACGCTGATCTTCACCTCCACCCTGGACAGGTCCTGAGCGATGGTGAACAGGACCGGGGCCTGGAGGCTGGCCGCCACCGTGGCGCCGGGCTCGACCTTGCGGTCGATCACCACGCCGTCGATCGGCGAGACGATGGTGGTGCGGCCCAGGTCCGCCTGCTGGCTGCGCAGCGCGGCGCGGCTCTGGTTCACCCGCGCCTGGGCGGCGGCGACGTTGGCCTGGGCGGTGCGTAGGGCGGCGGTGGCCTGATCCAGGGTGGAGGGCGAGTACCAGCCCTGGTCCACCAGGGTCTTCTTGCGGTCGTAGTCGGCCTGGGCGTTCGCCAGGGTGGCCTGGGCCTGCCGCACCGAAGCCTCGCCTGCGGCGATGTCGGCTTGACCCTGGGCCACGCGCGACTGGAAGGTCTGGGGGTCGATCACCGCCAAGGTCTGGCCGGCGCGCACCTGGTCGTTGAAGTCGGCCAGCACGCGGATCACCTGGCCCGAGATCTGGGAGCCGATGTCCACCGTGTTCAGGGCCTGGAGCGTGCCCGACGCCGAGACCGAGCGCGTGATGTCGCCCTGCTCGACGGTGGCGAACCGATAGGGGTCCTTCTCGGGCTTCGGCCGCATCTGCCAGGCCGCGAGGGCCGCGATCGCCAGCACGACCAGGCCCAGTCCGATCCAGATGTTGCGCGACAGGCGGAAGGAACGCCGACGGGAGGTCTTGTTCAGGCTCATGTCGTCCCAAGTGTAAGGGGCCCGAATGAACCCCGCCTGACTAGGCCAGAAGCGCTTTTCCGGCCGATTTCATTTCCGATACCGAATTGCGGCGCCCGGCCTGGAGATGAAGGCGGGCTAGAGAGGCAGCAGGACGCGCGCGCGCAGTCCGCCGCCCTGGCGATTGATCAGGCTCACGTCTCCGCCATGCCCGCGGGCGATGGAGCGCACCACGGCCAGACCCAGCCCGATGCCGCCGGTCTGGCGGTTGCGCGACGGCTCGCGGCGGTAGAAGGGCTCGAAGACCCTCTCGGTGTCGGCCGCCGGTATCCCCGGGCCATCGTCGTCGATCTCGACCACCGCATGGCCGGCGTCGCGGAACACCCGGGCCCGCGCCTGGCCGCCGAATTTGACGGCGTTTTCCAGCAGATTGGCGAACAGCCGCCGGAGCGCCATGGGGTCGCCCTCCAGCACCACCTTCTCGCCGGCCTCGGCCTCGGCCCTGGCTCCGGTCTCGGCCATTTCGTCGCAGAGACTCTCGATCAGGGAAGACAGTTCGAGCGGCGTGCGCTCGCCCGGCCTGGTCGCGTCGCGCACGAACGCGAGCGTGGCCGCGATCATCGCCTCCATCTGGTCCAGGTCGGCGGCATACTTGGCGCGCTGGTCGTCGGGGAGGCTCTCGATGCGAAAGCGCAGTCGGGTGAGGGGAGTGCGCAGGTCGTGGGCGATGGCGCCGACCATGGCTGTCCGGTCCTCGACGTATCTCTGGAGACGTTCCTGCATCTCGTTGAAGGCGCGCGCCGCCACGCCGATCTCTGCGGGGCCCTTCAGCGCCAGGGGCGGGGCCTTGGGGTCGCGGCCAAGCCGTTCGGCCGCCTGGGCGAAGACCTGGATCGGCTTGGAGAGCCGGCGCGCGAAGATCCACGTCACCGGCGTCATCAGCAAGGCCGACAGCGCGAACCACAGGGCGACCCGCTGCTGCCAGTCGTCCAGTCCGAAACGCGGTTCCGAGCGAACGACCGCCCAGCGCCCGTCCGACTGGCGTACGCCGACCTGGAAGGGGTTGATCAGGAAATGCTCGTCCTGGCGGATGCCGGCCTGGACCGCCCGGTCGCGGATGATGCGACCCACCCGCCGGTCCGACAGCGGGCCGCGCTCGCCCGCCAGGACCACGTGGTCGACCGGCACCCCCAGGTCGGCGGCGATCTGGGCGCGGATGTCGGGGATCGTCCGCCCCTCCAGCGGCGGGCGAGGCGGTTCATCCTGGTGCGAAAGCACCAGCTGGCGCCGCTCGGTGAAGGTGGGCGGCGCACCGCGATAGGTCTGCTCGATCTCGCTGATGCGGTAGAAGTCCGGCGCCGGCGGCGGCAGCAGGATGAGCAGCGCGCTGCTCATCACCCAGGCGGCGACCAGCGTCAGGCTCGTGAGCGTCAGGAGCTGGACGAACAGCGACCCCTTGGGCCGGAGTGGCGTCACGTGCGCTTCACCTTGGCGGTGAACATGTAGCCTTCGTTGCGAATCGTGCGGATCAGGTCGTGGCCGCCGCCGCCATCGTCCAGCTTGCGGCGCAGGCGGCTGATCTGCACGTCGATGGCGCGGTCGAAGGCTTCGCTGTCGGGCCCCCGGGCGAACTCGAGGAGCTGATCCCGGGTCAGCACCCGCTGCGGGCGCTCCACGAACGCCCGCAAAAGGGAGAACTCTCCCGACGACAGGTTGACCACCACCCCGGCCGGAGAGCGCAGCTCGCGCCGCACCAGGTCCAGGCGCCAGCCGGCGAACTCGCAGCCCGCCCCCAGCGGCCCGGAGGTGGGGCGCTGTTCCGAGCGGCGCAGGACGGCCCGGACGCGGGCCAGCAGTTCACGCGGGTTGCAGGGTTTGGCGAGATAGTCGTCCGCGCCCAGCTCCAGGCCGACGATCCGGTCGGTCTCCTCGCCCATAGCCGAGAGCATGATGATCGGGGGGGCGGCCTCGGCGCCGGTCAGGCGGCGGCAGACGGCCAGTCCGTCCTCACCCGGCATCATGATGTCGAGCACGATCAGGTCGACGGGCCCACGCTCCAGGGCGCGGTCCATCTCGGCGGCGTCGGCGGCCGTCTCCACCTTGTAGCCGTGGCGTCCGAGGAAGTCGGACACCACGTCGCGGATGCCCGGATCGTCGTCGACCATCAGGATGCGGGCGCCGGCCCCGGACATGTCAGTCGCAATCTCCATGCGCGCCAGCTTCGTCGCCGGCCGTAACGTGCGAATGTCCCAACTGAAACCCAGATGTCCCCATCTGCAAGAACGCCGTCGCGGCTAATCCTCGGCGAGGACGTCGTCGGCGACGAACGGATTGGTCTTCCGCTCCTGGCCGAAGGTCGACATCGGACCGTGGCCGGGCACGAAGCGTACGTCGTCGCCCAGGGGCCAGAGCTTCTTCGTGATCGCCTGGATCAGGTCCTGGAAGTTGCCGCGCGGGAAGTCGGTGCGGCCGATCGAGCCCTGGAACAGCACGTCCCCCACCTGCGCGAACCTGGCCTCGCGATGGAAGAACACCACATGGCCGGGCGTATGGCCGGGACAATGGACGACCTCGAACTCGGTTTCGCCCAGGCTCACCGTGTCGCCGTCCTGAAGCCAGCGGTCGGGCGTGAAGCTGCGGGCCTCGGGCATGCCCCACTTGGCGCCCGACGTGCCGATGTCGTCGATCCAGAACTGGTCGTCGGGGTGCGGCCCCTCGATCGGGCAGCCGGTCAGCTCCTTGAGGGCCGCCGTGCCGCCCGCGTGGTCCAGATGGCCGTGGGTGATCCAGATCTTCTCGAGGGTGAGGTCCTGCTCCTTCAGCGCGGCCATGAGGCGCGGGACCTCGCCGCCCGGGTCGATGATGGCGGCCTTCTTCGTCTTCACGCACCAGACGATGGTGCAGTTCTGCTGAAGCGGCGTGACCGGGGCGATCATCGCGCGGATGGGCAGCGGCGGCGGCGTCTGTGCGTTCATGGCGTCCCTATGATCGGGTCACGGCGCGCAAATGGAAAGGCCCGGGCGCAAACCCGGGCCTTTCGCAGGTCGTCGTCCGGGCGGCTCAGTTGTCCCGGCCGCCGGGGGTCGGCGCGCCGGGCATCGGCGCCAGCGGCTCGGGCGGCGCGTCGGGATCCAGCTCGTGGGTCTCGATCAGGCCGCGGGCCACGTGGCTGTTGCGGTAGCCGTACAGGAAGTAGACCACCAGGCCGATGGCGCCCCAGACGGGGAGGACCAGGATCGCCTGGACCGGCAGGCTCAGGTACAGTCCCAGCGTCCCCAGCATCGCCAGCGGCGCCACCACCCACACCAGCGGCGTGCGGAACGGGCGGTGCCGGTCGGGTTGCTTGCGGCGCAGGATCATGACGGCCAGCGCCACCATGAAGAAGGCGAACAGCGTCCCCGAGTTGGAGATGTCCGCCAGCCGGCCGACGGGCAGGAAGGCTGCGAAGATCGCCACGGCCACGCCGGTGATCGCCGTCACCACGTGCGGCGTCTTCCACTTCGGGTGGATGGCCGAGAGGAAGTTGGGCAGCAGGCCGTCGCGGCTCATCACGAAGAAGATCCGGGTCTGGCCGAACAGCATGATCAGGATCACCGACGGAAGCGCCAGGAAGGCCGCCACGCCGATGAGGTCGCCGATCCGTTCGTGGCCGACCGCGCGGAGCACGTGCGCCAGGGCCTCGCGCGAGCAGACCAGAGGTTCCTGGCCCATCGCGGTCAGCGACTGGCACTGGGCGGCCAGGGCCGCCGTGCCGGGCTCGAGCACCTCGCCGGCGAGGCCCATCACGGGCTGCGAGCCCAGGGCGCCGATCGCGCCCGCCGCCACCAGGAGGTAGAAGATGGTGCAGATGCCCAGCGAGCCGATCAGCCCGATAGGTACGTTGCGCTGCGGGTTCTTGGTCTCCTCGGCCGCGGTCGAGACCGCGTCGAAGCCGACGTAGGCGAAGAAGATCGAGGCGGCGGCGCCCACGATGCCCAGGCCGGTGCCGTTGCCGTTGCCGAACCAGCCGTTCGGGGCGAACGGTTCGAAGTTCGCGCCGTTCAGGACCGGAAGGGTGAGGGCGATGAAAACCGTCAGGGCCGTCACCTTGATGGCCACCAGGATGGCGTTCACCCGCGCGCTCTCGGTGGTGCCGATCATCAGCAGGCCGGTCACGAGGAGGGCGATGGTCAGGGCCGGCAGGTTCACGATGCCGCCCGCATAGGGGCCGACCGACAGGGCGTGGGGCAGGGTTATCCCCCAGCTCTGCATGAGCCCCACGAAGTAGCCGGACCATCCCACCGACACCGCGCTGGCCGCGACGGCGTATTCGAGGATGAGCGCCCAGCCCACCATCCAGGCGATGAACTCGCCCATGACCGCGTAGGAATAGGTGTAGGCCGAGCCCGCCACCGGCACCATCGACGCCAGCTCGGAGTAGCAGAGCGCCGCCACGGCGCAGACCGCGCCGGCGATGATGAACGAGATCATCATGCCGGGTCCCGCCTTCTGGGCGGCCTCGGCGGTCAGGACGAAGATGCCGGTCCCGATGATGGCGCCCACGCCCAGCAGCGTGAGCTGAATGGGGCCCAGAGAGCGGGTGAGTGATTTCTTCTCAGCCGTCGCGAGGATCGCGTCGAGCGGCTTGACACGCCACATTGTCCCTCCGAACAGCGGCCCCCGAGCCGCCAAGGCAAAATTTGGCGCGACGGTGGCGTGCTTGCGGGGGGGCGGTCAAGCGCCAAGGCCCCGAGGCGTTTCCATATGCCCCCGGCGCGCGGTAGAGGCGGGCGAATGCTTCCCGTCCACGAGGCCCTGCCCGCGTTGAAGGCGGCGTTGCGCGAAGGCGCAGCCGCCGTGCTCGTCGCTCCGCCGGGCGCCGGCAAGACCACCGTGGTTCCTCTGGAGCTCCTGGCCGAGCCTTGGATCGGGTCGGGGCGGATCATCATGCTCGAGCCGCGTCGGCTCGCCGCCCGCGCCGCCGCCGAGCGCATGGCCGCGACTCTGGGCGAGGCGGTGGGCGAGACGGTCGGCTATCGGGTGCGGATGCAGTCGCGCATATCGGCCCGCACGCGGATCGAGGTGGTCACCGAGGGCGTCTTCACCCGGATGATCCTGGGCGATCCCGAACTGGCGGGCGTGGCGTGCGTGATCTTCGACGAGTTCCACGAACGGAGCCTGGACGCCGACCTGGGGCTGGCCCTGGCGCGCGATACCCAGGGGTTGCTGCGCGACGACCTGCGGCTGCTGGTGATGTCGGCGACGCTGGACGGCGCGGCCGTCGCCCGCCTGCTGGACGGCGCGCCGGTGGTGGAGAGCCTGGGCCGGATGTTTCCGGTCGAGACCCGGCATGTCGGTCGCGATCCGGCGGCTCGGATCGAGGATCAGATCGTCCGGGTGGTCGAGCGCGCGCTCGCCGAAGAGGGTGGCAGCCTGCTCGTCTTCCTGCCAGGACAAGGGGAAATCCGGCGTGTGGCCGAGCGGCTGTCCGAGCGGCGGCGGCCGGGTGTTGAGATCGCGCCCCTCTACGGCGCTCTCGATCCGAAGGACCAGGATCGCGCCATCCGGCCGGCGCCCGACGGCGTTCGCAAGGTGGTGCTGGCCACCGCCATCGCCGAGACCAGCCTGACCATCCAGGGCGTGCGGGTGGTCGTGGACTGCGGCCTGGCGCGGGTTCCGCGCTACGATCCCGCCAGCGGCCTGAGCCGCCTGGCCACCGTACGGGTCAGCCGCGCCGCCGCGGATCAGCGCCGGGGCCGGGCGGGCCGCACGGAGTCCGGCGTCTGCTACCGCCTTTGGGACGAAGCCGAGACGCGCGCGCTTCCGGCCTTCGCGGACCCTGAGATCCGCGAGGCGGACCTGTCGGGCCTGGCGCTGGATCTGGCCCGCTGGGGCGCCCGGGGCGCGGAGGGGCTGGCCTTTCTCGACCCGCCCCCCGCCGCCGCCTTCGCCGAGGCCCGCGCGCTGCTGGGGCGGCTGGAAGCCCTGGACGGCGACGGGGTGCTGACCGAGCACGGGCGCGCCCTGGCCGACATCCCCCTGTCGCCGCGCCTGGCTCACATGGTTCTGAAGGCCGCGGCGACGGGGCAGGCGCGCCGTGCGGCGCGCATCGCGGCCCTGCTGGCTGAACGCGGCCTGGGCGGGCGCGACGTCGATGTGCGCCATCGGCTGGACATGCTGGAGCGCGACCGCAGCCCGCGCGCCCGGGACGCCCGCGCCCTGGCCGACCGCTGGGCTGGCCTCGCGCCCAGGCCGCGGCAGGGGCGAGACGACGGCGAGCCGCTGCCGGATGGCCTGTTGCTGGCGTTCGCCTTTCCCGAACGGGTGGCCAGGGCGCGGGGCGGACAGGGTGAGTTCCAGCTCGCCAGCGGGCGCGGGGCCTTCGTCGAGCCCACCGACGCCCTGGCGCGTGAGCCGTGGCTTGCGGTGGGTGAACTGGGCGGCGGCGATCGCCGCGATCGAATCCTGTTGGCCGCGCCCCTGGATCTCGACGACCTTCAGGCCTTCGCCGACCAGTTCGAGACCGAGGATCGCCTGGAGGAGAGCGGCGGCGGACGCCTGCGCACCAAGCGGATCACGCGGCTGGACCGCCTGACGGTGCGCGAGACGGTGGACGACAACCCGGACCCGGCGCTCGTCGCCCGCGCCCTGGCCGCGCGGGTGGCGCGTGAGGGTCTGGACATCCTGCCCTGGGGCGCGGCGGCGAGGGGCCTGCGCGAGCGGGCGGCCTTCCTCCACGCCCACGATCCGGCCTGGCCTGACCTTTCCGACATGGCGCTGCTGGCCCGGTTGGAGGAGTGGCTGACGCCCGTCCTGGCGGACGTGCGCCGCCTGGCCGACCTCAGGCCCGAGGTTCTGGAGGGCGCCTTGCGGACGCTCGTCCCGTGGGATCGGCAGCGACGCCTCGAGGCCGAGGCGCCGGCGCGCTGGACGGCGCCCACCGGGGCCAGCTTCGCCGTCGACTACGCCGCGGAGGGCGGGCCGCGCGTCGAGGTTCGCGTGCAGGAAGTGTACGGCCTGACGCAGCATCCCACGGTGGCGGGCGCGCCGCTCACACTGGCGCTGCTCTCGCCCGCGCATCGGCCGATCCAGACGACGAAGGACCTGCCGGGCTTCTGGAAGGGGTCCTGGAAGGACGTCCGCACCGAGATGCGCGGCCGCTATCCCAGACATGTCTGGCCCGAGGACCCGGCGACGGCGCAACCGACGACACGGGCCAAGCCGCGAGGGACGTGACAGCAGGCGGGTCGCCCTTTGGCGGCATGTCGTGCGGCTCCGGGGGGACTGGTCAATCCAGCGCGCGGTTTCCGAAGCACTTCTGTACTCGCCTGCGAGGCGTATTATACAACTCTACTGACGAAGATCGGTTTGCAGCGCGCTTCTACAAGTCTTGACCCCGAGCCATCACGCGGCTTAACGTCTGGTCGACACGCAAATCTATGAGGATGGGAATAATGCTCCCCTCGCGTGTCCTGGCTCTGGGCGGTCTCGTCGCCGCAGCTTCGTTGTCGTTCGGCGCTCCGGCGATGTCCGCCATCTACCTGAACAAGGATCTGATCACGGTCGCGGTCGGTCCGGGCACGTCGCCGGGCACCTTCAACAACACCTTTACCAACAGTCCCGGCCTCACCATCGAGAAGGTCATCGACGCGCCGTCGGCCGACGCCGAGGAGTTTCACGACCAGAACACCCACATCTGGTTCACCGCCGACGCGGTGGGCGGTGGGCTCGAACTGCTGTTCGACTTCCAGCAAGAGTACGACATCTCGACACTCCACTTCTGGAACTACACGGCCGAAGGCTACGACGTCGATAATATCCTCTTCACGTTCTACAACGGCGCCAACGCCCTGGTGGGATCGCTGTCGGTGAACCCGGCCCTGGGAAGTCCGGGCGGCATCAAGGCCGAGGACATTGCGCTGGCTGCGCCGCTCAACGTCCGATACGTCACGGCCTTCCTGACCGGCTCCAACCGGGAAGTGGATTTCCAGAACATCGGCTTCACGGCCGACGTGTCGACGCCGATCACGGGCGGCATTCCCGAACCGTCCACCTGGGCCGTCATGATCCTTGGTTTCGGAATGGCCGGAGCCGCCATCCGCGGCCGCAGGATCGGCGCGCGGGTCTCCGCCTAAGTCCGCGTCGGGCGCCGGCGACTCCCCCGTGGAGACGCCGGCCGCCACCGGACGCGGGACGAAAGGCCGGGCTCGCCTCCACGCTGAGCCCGGCCCGCTCTCTCATTCGATCCTGAGCGCGGTCGCGACCGCCTGCGTGTAGTTGGGGCCCACCGGCACCTCGGTCTTGGCCTCCAGCACCAGGGTCAGCGCCCCGCGGCCCGGACGCTTCACGCCTTCGACAAGGGTCATGTTCACCATCGCCGAGCGGTGGACGCGCCGGATCAGGGTGGGGCTGAACACCTTCTCCAGTTCGGTGAGAGTGGCGCGCAGCATGTGGCTGCGATGGGCCGTGTGCAGGATCACATAGTCCCCGGCCGCCTCGATCCAGACGATGGAGGCGGCGGTCACCCGGACGTCGCCGCCCTTGGCCGGCGCCCAGACGGCGTTGGGCAGACCGTCGTCGGCGTCGCCCTGGCGCTGGCGATGCAGGGCCTCCATCTCGGCGGTCAGAGTGGCCACGCTGGCCTCGGCTTCGCGCAGCGCCAGGCGCCGCCGCACCCGCTCGATCGCCTGCCTCAGCCGGTCGATGCGGACGGGCTTCAGGACGTAGTCGGCGGCCTCCACGTCGAAGGCGTCGGGGGCGTAGTGTTCGAAGGCGGTGACGAAGATCACCTCGGGGCGACTCTCGGCCGGCAGCGCGGCGGCGAGACTCAGGCCCGTCCGACCCGGCATCTGGATGTCCAGGATCACCACGTCCGGGCTCTTTTCGGCGATCAGGGCCTCGGCTGAGAGGCCATCGCCCGCCGAGCCCACCACCTCGACGCCCGCCACGTCCTGCAACGCCAGGGCCAGCCGGCGCAGCGCGATCGGCTCGTCGTCCACCAGGACCACCCGCAACGTCATGCCGCCACTCCGCTGCGGGCGCCGGACGGGCGCGGGACCAGGGGCATGCGAATCTCCGCCAGATAGCCGCCGTCGCGCGGGCCGGCGGAGAGCGTTCCACGTTCGTCGAACAGGTTCTTCAAGCGCGCCCGGGTATTGGCCAGGCCCACGCCAGCCCCGGCCAGGATCATGGCCGGGTCGACGGGATCGCCGTCGTCGGCCACCCGCAGGATCAACGTCTCGCCGTCCGACGCCGCCGACACGCGGACGGTCACGGGCCGCAGGGACGGGGCCACGGCGTACTTGATCGCGTTCTCCACGAGCGGCTGCAACATGAAGCCGGGAACCTGCGCCGTCCGTAGCGCCTCGGGACAGTCCAACTCCACCGCCAGGCGGCCTTCGAAGCGCACGGCCTCGATCTCCAGATAGGCCTGGGCGATGTCCATCTCCTCGCCCAGTGGGATCGTCGCGGCCGGGTCCATCGACAGCGAGGCGCGCAGGAAGTCCGACAGACGCTCGATCATCTGATCCGCCCGGGAGACGTCACGTTCCATCACCAGCGTCGAGATCGCGTTCAGGGTGTTGAACAGGAAGTGCGGGTTCAGTTGCAGGCGCAGCGCCGCGAGCTGCGCCCGCTGGGCCGTGAGTTCCGCCCGCTCGGCGGCCGCCTCGGCCTCGGCGGCCCGGCGGCCCTGTTCGCGCGCCTGCTCGCTGAGGCTGAGCGCCCAATAGAGCGAGAGGTTCAGGAGGAAGGTCCAGGAGTAGAGAATCCAGACGCCGCCCACCCGTCCGGATTCCATCGTCGCCCAGTCCGACCACTCGGGCAGAACCGTCTGGGCGAGGGCATAGTAGATGCTGATGTCGATGGCGGTCTGCAGCGCCGCCGCGGCGAGGCAAGCGCCCAGCATGGCGATCCAGCGTCCCACAGGTGGGCGCCGCTCCATCCGCCGCCACAGGGCGTAGAGCGCCACGGCCTGCGCCACGGCGACGCACCACAGGCCGGCGCTGATGGCCAGATCGACGGTCGCCGTCCGGGCGCCGAAGATGGTGATCACGGCGATCACCAGCGCGTAGCCCAGCGTCCACAGCACCATCGCGGCCCTGAGCGCGGTCCGCGTGCGATCCGACAGTGATGTCCAGCCGAAGCTCATGGCGTTCCCGGGAAGCGAGGTCGGCGGGACCATAGACGCAGATCGGCGCCTGCGCCTCCGTCTCCACCGCATCCAGGGCGGTGTTCGGCGCAAAGCCGGCATGCCCACCGCAGGCTTGGCCATGTCCGGCGCATTCGACCTGACAGGCGCCCTGGGCGTCGCCAGAAGCCGCGGCCATCGAACGGCCGGGTCCGCCCCGAGGAAGATGTTTCCAGGCTCAGGACCGGCTCCATGGAGTTTCACGAGATGTTTCGATCCAGCCGCCTCGCGTGCGGCGTCCTGGTGGCGTTGCTCGCCACCGCCTCGGCCTCGGCCGACACCGTCGAGCTGGTCCGCGCCGGCGACGCCGACATGAGCTGCCAGGCGCTCGCGGACGAGATGAACGCGCTGTCGTCGGCCAAGGCCAAGGCCGCGAAGCGCGCCGAGTCCGGCCGCAAGCTGCTGGGCTTCGCCAGCACGGCGCTTCAGATCGCCAGCAGCAGCGGTGTGCTGGGCAAGGGCGGCGGCCCCGGAGGTCTGGGCGGCCTGGGGGGAGGGGGCCAGAGCGGCTACATCGCCCAGCAGGCGCTGGGTTCGCTTCAGGCCCAGGTCCAGGCCCAGGCCATGTAACAGCAGATGATGGCCGGCGCGCCCGGCTTCGGCGCCCCCGGCTTCGGCGGCTACGACGCGTCGCCCGCGCCCACCGGCCAGGCCGTCGACGCCAGCGTCGAGAGCCAACGCCTCACCCGCCTCACCGACCTGCACGCCCAGAAGGGCTGCTGAACCCACCTCATTGGAGTTATCCGAGAATGATCCGTTTCCTGTCGCCCTTCGTGGCCGCCCCGCTTGCCGTCGCCGCGATCCTCGCCAGCCCGGCCGCCGCCGCAACGACCGTGACTTACAGCGGCGCCGGCGCGCTGATTCCCGACAACAGCTTCACGCTCTCCACCATCGAGATCGCGGACTCGTTCCTGATCGACGACGTCAACCTCAGCATCGACGGGCTGTCGCACAACTTCTCGGGCGATGTGCAGTTCTTCCTCTCGAAGGGCGACGTGGTGGTCCAGCTCTTCCGGAACCATGGCTTCAACAGCTATCTGCGTGACACGCTCACCTTCGACGACGCCGCGGCCACCGCCATCACCAGCTTCCCGCTGGTCGACATCGCGGTTTATCGGCCCTTCCAGGCGCTCGGCGCGTTCAACGGCCTGAACTCGGCCGGGACCTGGACCCTTAAGGCCGCCGACACGTCGGGCGGCGTCTCCGGCGTCTACGGGGGCTGGCGCCTGGAACTGACCCCTTCGGTCATGGCGGCGGCGCCAGAGCCTGGCGCCTGGGCTCTGATGATCGTGGGCTTCGGCGCCGCCGGCGCCATGCTGCGCCAGCGGCGGCGGGTGGCTGTGACGGCCTAGATCGCCCGATCCGCCCCGCGACGGCCTTTGTCGCGCGTGGCCATGCCGGCGTCGGGGTTGCGAAACCCCGGCGTCAGTCGGCCTTCGAATCTCCGGCCGATTTGGCGGCGAGCTGGCGCAGGTTCTCCTCGTGCCCCTCGCGGCTCAGCTTGTAGGTGGCCATCACCGCCATCATCGCCATCCACAGACAGAGAATGGTCGGGACGTAGTAGGTCCCGAGACGCAGGAGCGCGTCCTGCGGCACCTCGGACGGAGATGCGCCGGCCGGGAACTGCGCCGCCGTCAGCACGAAGCCCGCGGTGATCACGCCCAGGCCCTGCACCGACTTCCGGATGAAGGTGGAGGCGGCGAAGAAGACGCCTTCCGAGCGTCGCCCGGTCCTCAGTTCCGCCGCCTCGACGAGGTCGGCCAGCATCGATGCGGACAGGATCTGGAAGCAGATGATCAGCCCGGTGTCGATCATGGTCGTCCCGAGCACCAGCGCGAACACGAGCGGATGACCGTTGTCCGGCAGGACGCCCATCAGCCGCAGGACGATGGGCAGAGGCGCGCCAAGGAACGCGATCAAGCCGATGATCATGGCGCCGCGCTTCTTGCCCAGGGTGCGCGTCGCGATCGGCGCCAGGACCGAGCCGATGATCGCCGAGACGAAGACGCTCATGGTGATCAGGCCGATCTGCTGCGGCGAGAAGCCCCAGAAATAGGTGGAGAAGTAGAAGGCCAGGGCGGCCGAGAGGCCCGTGGCGACGGCGCCGAGCATCGCGGCGACGAAGAGCGCCAGGAACGAGCGGTTCGCCAGGGTCTCGAAGATCTCGCGGAAGATGGCCATCAGGGTGATGCGGCGCTTCGGCGGTGGCGGCTTGAGGTGGGGAATCCGCGAATGGGTTCCCAGCGCGGAAACTAGGATGGCGACGAAGATCAGCGCCGAGCCGATGACGCCATAGAGAGCGTAGGCGTCGCGGTTGAACTGGCCGTTGGCGATGGTGGCGGTGGCGAAGGCGGGGAACACCGCCATGAACATCAGCACCGACATGGCGTTGCCGCCGCTCCAGCCGAAATAGTAGCGGAAGCTGAGCAGCGAACTGCGCTGGTCGTAGTCGTCCGAGAGTTCGGGGGCGAGCGCCGAACTGGGCGTCTCGTAGAAGGTGATGGAGGTCCGGATCAGCACCGCCATGCAGAGCAGGTACCAGAAGAGGGCCATCTGGGAGAGGCCTTCCGGCGGGTTCCACAGCAGGAAGTAGGTCGCCGCCACGGGGATCGCCGAGGCGTACATGAACACGTGCCGCCGGCCCCATCTGGACCGGAAATTGTCGGACCAGTAGCCGACCACGGGGTCGCTGATGGCGTCCAGGACCAGGGCGGCCGTGATGGCGAAGCCGACGAGGCGCGCGTCCAGTCCGATCACCTGACTGTAGAAGAGCAGCAGGAAATAGTTGAAGCCCTGGTCCTTCACCCCGTAGGCGACCGATCCGAAACCGTAGGCCAGCTTGGTCCACAGCGAGGGTTTCGGCGTCGTCACGGCCGGCGAAGCGGCCGCGGAGGGGGTGTCAGACGAAGTGATTTCGGCCATCCGCATTTCCGCCCTGAAATCATTTTTGAGCCATCGGTCGGTCGATAGCCGACGGAACGATCTTCGGGGCGGCGCGCGGGGATGTAAACCGTCGAACGATCAGTTCGTCGCGGCGTAGATCATCACCCCCGTCGCCACCGACAGGTTGAGGCTGTCGGCGCGGCCGCGCATCGGGATCTTCACGTTCACGTCGCAGAGCGCCGCCATCTCGGGCGGCAGGCCCTGTTGCTCGTTGCCCATCAGCACCAGCGCAGGCTTCGCATAGGTCGCCGCCCGGTGATCGACCGAGGCCGAGAGCAGGGTGCCGACCACCGAGCCCGTCCAGCCGGCACGCCAGGCGGCGAACTCGGACTCGCCCGCCCTGGCCAGCGGCACGGCGAAGATCGAGCCCATGGTGGCCCGCACCGCCTCCACCGCGTGGGGATCGCAACACTCGCCCACAAGGATCACCGCGCCGCATCCCGCCGCGTCGGCGGTCCGCACGATCGTGCCGAGATTGCCGGGGTCGCGTACGCGGTGCAGGGCCACCACGCACCGCGCCGGGCCGGGCTGCACGTTGTCGAGCGCGGTGAACGCCTGGCGGAAGACGCCCACCACCGCCTGGGGGTTCTCGCGGCGCGACACCTTGGCCAGGATGTCGTGCGACACCTCGATCACTTCGCCACGTGCGGCCAGCGTCGCCTGTGCGGCCTTGCGCATCATCGGGTGCGACATGGCGTCGGGGCCGTGCAGGAGGACGCGCGGCGGATGGCCCGTGTCGATCCCTTCGATGACGTTCTTGAGGCCCTCCGCCAGGAACAGGCCGGTCTCGTCGCGGGTCTTGCGCATGTGCAGGGCGCGGACGGCCTTGACCGTCGGGTTCTGGAGCGAGGTGATCGTCCGCGCGCTCAAGCCGACCACCGCGCGTAGAAGCTCATGCCGATGGCGCGGTCGCCGCGTTCCTCCTCGAGCGCCAGTTCGCCCCATTCGATGCGACCGCCCCGGTCGGCCAGCACTTCGGCCAGGAGACCGGCCAGCGCCGCGCCCGAAATCCGTTCGGCATAGGCGTTGAGAACCAGGAAGCGGGCGTTTTCCGAGAGAAGTTCACCGCATAGGCGGGCAAGCTCAGGGAGATCCTCGAACAGTCGCCAGACCTGGCCATCGGGGCCACGGCCATATTTGGGCGGGTCGAGGACGATCCCTTCGTACCGGGATCCCCGCCGGGCCTCACGCTGGACGTACTTCTTGGCGTCCTCGACGATCCATCGGACAGGCCGGTCGGAAAGGCCGGATAGCTCCGCGTTCTCGCGCGCCCACGCCACGGCCTTCTTCGAGGCGTCCACGTGGGTGACCGCGGCGCCTGCGGCGGCCATCGCCAGGCTGGCCACTCCCGTGTAGCCGAACAGGTTCAGCACCCGCGGCGCGCCCGCGGACGCCCGCACTCTTCCGTCGAGCCACGCCCAGTTCGCCGCCTGTTCGGGAAAGAAGGCGAGGTGACGGAACGCCGTGAAGCGTCCCTGGAACCGGACATCGCCCCAGGCGAGCGGCCAGGCCTCCCGCGGCCTGTCCCGGAAGCGCCAGCGGCCGGCGTCCTCCTCGTCGCTGGGATCGAAGACCGCGTCGGCCGAGGACCACGCGCTCTCGGGGAGGCGAGGCGTCCAGAGACACTGAGGTTCGGGCCGCACGACGCGATAGGGACCGTATCGCTCCAGCTTCCGGCCGCCGCCGGAATCCAGCAGCGCATAGTCCGACCAGCCGACCGTACGCATCACGGCGGGCTCGGGCGCGACGAGGGGCGGGCTCATGCCGGCCCCTTACGCGGAGTGGGCGCTATGCGTCCAGTGGGCCGACAAGGACTTGTCACAGTTGCGGAATTGGGGTCCGTTCCCCCCCGCTAGAGTATGCGGGGAGGATTCATGGGCACTGTTGCGCCTGCGACGCGGAAAACCACGCGCAAGGCGAAGGGCGATGGGCACCTCCGCCGCGCCGAGATTCTGGCCGCCGCCGAGCGGATTTTCGTCGCCGAGGGCTACGAGGGCGCCACCATCCGCAAGATCGCGGACGAGGTCGGCGTGTCCTCGACCGCGCTCTACATGCACTTCGCCGACAAGGCCTGCATCCTCCACGAGATCGTCGAGGGGACGCTGAACGAACTGTTGCGCAGCAACACCGAGATCGCGGCCAAGCCGCTGGACCCGGTGGTGCGCACGCGGATGATGCTGGATGCCTACATGCGCTGGGGGTTCGAGCATCCCAACGCCTATCACCTCGTCTATTGCGCGACGCCGCCCGCCTCGACCGATCCGTCGCCCGATCGGACGTCCGACCTCGCCCGCGAATGCTACGAGGCTTTCTCCGGCGTGGTGAAGGAGGTCGCCGCCGCCGGCCGGCTCCGGATCGGCGACGCCGACACGGCCGCCCAGGCGATCTGGACGGCGTGCCACGGCCTGGTGGCCCTGGTCATCGGCCGGCCGACCTTCGAGTGGGCGGATCGCGAAGAGCTGATGGGAGTCACGCTGGACGGGATGCTGCACGGGCTGGTCATCGACTGAGCCCGGCCGGTCGCGAATGCCCTGGCGTCGCGACGACGCCTATGGCGCCGCCGGCGTCGATTGCTGCGCCACCGCATAGCCGTAGCCACCCCGCCGCAGGTCGGCCGAGAGCGTGGCCGGCAGGGTCCCGCCGTTCTGCTTGGCGCGATACACGACCATGTTCTCCATCACCCGCATCACGTAGTTGCGCGTCTCGTAGAACGGGATGCATTCGATGAAGTCGATGGGGTCGTTCGAACCGGCGCGAGGATCGCCGCAGAACCCGGCCCACTGGGGCGGGCGGCCGGGCCCGGCGTTATAGCCGGCCGCCGCCATGATGTAGGACCCCGAGAACTGGTTCACGAGCTGACCGAGGAAACTGGTTCCCAGGCGCATGTTGTAGTCGGGCTCGTAGAGCATCGCCGCCGAATAGCCGACGCCCATGCGGCGGGCCACGGTGGCCGCCGTCGAGGGGAGGAGCTGCATCATCCCCCGCGCGTCCGCGTGCGAGCGCACCTTGGGGTCGAAGCCGCTCTCCTGGCGGGTGATGCCCAGGATCAGCGCCGGTTCCGGCGCGCCGGGCACCTCCGGTGTGGCGCGCACGGGATAGCCGCGATCGATCAGCACGAGGTTCCGCGTCGCCAGCGCCCGGACGGCCTTCATCGAGGTGTCCTGGTCGCCGTAGCCGCGGATGGCGTCCACCAGCAGCGCGCCTTCGGCCCGGTCGGGCAGGGTGTCGTCGAGGTGCAGCGCGAACACCCGGAACAGGTCCATCTGGTTCTGCTCGGCCAGCAGGCGCATGGCCTTCACCGCCGGCCGGCTCTCGAACCGCGCCCGCTCGGCGGCGGTCGGCGTGGGGTCCTTCGGCAGGGTGATCGGCAGGCGGAGCTTCTCGGCCGCGAGTTGGCCATAGAAGGCGGTCGGGTGTTCGGCCGCCAGGGCGTAGAAGTTGTCGGCCGCGGTGGCGTCGCCACGGCCCTCGGCGGCCCGGCCCTGCCAGTAGAGCGCGCGGCTGCGGGTGATGGGCGACGATCCGATCCGTTCGATGGCCGCGAAGTGCCGGGCCGCCGACGTGGGATCCTTCAGCCGGGTGAGCGCGATCCAGCCGGCGTAGAACTCGGCCTCGGCCGCGTCGGCCCCCTGGGTCAGGCCGGTGTTGGCCGCCGCTGCATAGGCGCTGCGCCAGTCGCCTGCGCGGATCGACGACAGCGTCAGCCGGTAGCGGTCGCCCTTCCAAGTGCGCGAGGCCTGTTCCGCGGTCGCCACCTCGCGCGGGGCGTGCGCGAGTTGGGCGATGGCCTCGGCCTCGCGGCCCTTGCGTCGGAGGAAGCCCACGCGCTCGAAGGCCACGCCTGGACTCCGCTGGTCGGCGGCGGAAAGCGCGCCGTAGCCGGCCTCGGAATCGCCGCGCAGCGCGATGCGCACCTGGGCCATCGTCTGGCGGTCGGGCGGCAGGAGAGCGATCATGTCGCGCGCGGCGGGGCCTTGTGCGCCGTACAGCAGGATGTCGGCCCGCCGGGCGTGGTCGTCCGGTCCCAGCATGTCGCCGAACCGCGTCAGCAGCGTGCGCTGGACGTCGGCCTCGAAGCTGCGGTCCCGCCACCAACTGCGAATCAGCGTCTGCGCCTCGGCGCCCCGTCCGAGGCTGCGCAGCGCCGACGCCAGCGCCATCGCCCCCTGAGGGCTCTCGGGTGGAAGGCCTTCGAACCACGCCACCACCTCGGCGGGCGACTTGCCCGAAGTCTCCAGTACGCGTTCGGCCGCGATCTGGCGCCGACCGGCCCGGGGGAAGTCCGCCAGGTCGCGCCGGGCGGCGTCCAGTTCGGCGAAGCCCAGCATGTTGGCGCTTGTGTCCACCAGAGCCCAGGTCACGATCTGGCGTGCGACGGGGTTCGACAGGCCCGCGATGGCGTTGCGGGCGCCCGCCGTGTCGCTGCGCCGCGCGGCCGCCAGTCCCTGGGCCAGGAGCGTCTGGTCGCTGGCGCTCACCGGACCGCCGCTGGGGCGGATCGCGGTGTAGGGCTGGGGGGCTGCGGGCAGCGGCGCGCCGCCCAGGAGGTCGCCGATCGGGTCGCCCGCGGGATTGGGAGACTGGGCGCGGGCCACGGTCGTCGCCACCAGGATGGCGCAACCGGCGAGCAGGGCGTTACGAATTCTGGTATCCAAACGAACTCCCCCCGACCGGGGATGACAGGAATCAGCGTTGCGGGCGACGCCCACGGCAACATATTGTCCGCGCAAATCTGAACGTCGCCTCACACGGCGGCATTTTCACGGCTTTTTGCTTTTCGAACCCACGCATGTCCGAACCTCTCTTCCGCGGCGTCCTTCCGGCGCTGGTGACTCCGTTCCGCAACGGCGAGGTGGACGAGGACGCCTTCGTCGCCCTCGTCGAGCGTCAGATCGCCGGGGGCGTCCACGGCCTCGTGCCCGTCGGCACCACCGGCGAGGCCTCGACCCTCAACCACGACGAGCATCGTCGGGTGATGGAGCTGTGCGTCAGCACGGCGCGGGGCCGCGTGCCGGTGATTCCCGGCACGGGCTCGAACTCCACCGCCGAGGCCATCGAGCTGACGCGATACGCCAAGGCCATCGGCGCCGATGCGGCGCTGGTGGTGACGCCCTACTACAACCGCCCCAGCCAGGAGGGGCTGTACGCCCACTACAAGGCGATCAACGACGCCGTGCAGCTTCCCGTGCTGGTCTACAACGTGCCCGGCCGCACCAGCGTCGATATCTCGAACGATGTGGTCTACCGGCTGTCGAAGCTGCCCAACATCGTCGGTATCAAGGACGCCAGCGGCGATATCGTCCGCGCCAGCTTCCAGCGGCTCCATTGCGGCGACGACTGGGTGATGCTCTCGGGCGACGATCCGCTGGCCCTGGGCTACATGGCCCACGGCGGGCACGGCTGCATCTCGGTGACCTGCAACGTCGCGCCCGATCTCTGCGCCCAGTTCCACAACGACGCGCTGTCGGGGGACTGGGCTGGCGCGCTTCAGCTCCAGGACCGGCTGGTCCGCCTGCACAAGGCCCTCTTCACCGACGCCTCGCCGTCCCCCACCAAGTTCGCGCTCGCGCACCTGGGCCTCTGCGGCGAGGAGACCCGCCTGCCGATCGTCCCGTGCTCCGAGGCCGCTCGCACCGAGGTCCTGGCCGCCATGCGCGATGCGGGCCTCGTCGACTGATCCGCATGAAGTGCTGACATGGCAGGGAAACTGATCGCCGAGAATCGCCGCGCCCGGTTCGACTACTTCCTCGAGCAGACGTTCGAGGCCGGCATCGCCCTGACCGGCTCCGAGGTGAAGTCCCTGCGCAACGGCAAGGCCAACATCGCCGAGAGCTATGCGGCGGTGGAGGGGGACGAGATCGTGCTCGTCAACGCCGACATCCCGCCCTACGCCCAGGCCGGGCCGCACTTCAACCACGAGCCCCGCCGCCATCGAAAGCTGCTGCTCAAGCGTCGCGAGATCGACCGGCTGATCGGCGCCGTCCAGCGCGACGGGCGCACCCTGGTGCCGACGAAGCTCTATTGGTCCGACAAGGGGCTGGCCAAGCTCGAGATCGCGCTGGCGAAGGGCAAGAAGGCGCACGACAAGCGTGAAGTCGCCGCCGAACGGGACTGGAAGCGCGACAAGGCCCGGCTCCTGCGGGAGAAGGGCTGACGTGTCCCTGCGCGTAAACTGCAGCCTCCTCCTGTGAGGGGGAGGAAGACGTGGAATGACGAACTTCACCCCTGCCGACGTCGAAAGTCTGGAGCGCGCCACCATCGAGGCGGTGGCCCCGCCGGAGGTGCTGGAGATCGGGCCCTGGCTGGTCCCGCTGGACGCCGGCACGGTCGGGCGGGCCAAGAGCGCCGCGCCCCTGTCGCACGACATCGACGCCGGGCAGGTGGGCGAGGTCGAGGCCGCCTATCGCCAGCGCGGGCTTCCGCCGGCGTTCCGCGTCGCCGAGGCGCCCGGCCTCAAGGCGGTGACGGCCGACATCGCCCGCCGGGGCTTCGCCAGCGAGCAGCCCACCCTGGTCATGGTGGCGCCGGCCCGCAGCGTGGCCGAGATCGCCGTGCCCTTCGCCGATCTTCTGGACAGGCCGGACGAGGCGTGGGGCCAGGTGTTCCTGGGCGAGGGCTTCGATCCCGAGGATGGCGCGCACCGCGTCCGCCGGCTGACCGAATCGCCCGACGCCCTCTACGGCGCGGTCCGGGAGGCTGGGCGCACGGTGGCGGTCGGCGTGGTCAGCTTCGGTCACGGCTGGGCGGGCGTCCACGGCATGCGCACGGCGCTCGATCGCCGTGGCTCGGGCTTCGCCAGCCGCCTCCTGGCGCTGTTCGGCGCCGCGGCCCAGGCTCGCCAGGTCTCGCGCGTCTTCCTCCAGGTGGAGGAGGGCAATCCGGCCCAGAACCTCTACCGCCGCGCGGGTTTCGAGGAGGCCTGGCGGTACCGCTACTGGCGGTGAGGCCTGCCTCGCCCCGTGGGCGGGAGAGACGGCGACCGCCGCCCCACGCCTACTCCGCCGCCAGCGGCAGGATCACCGCTTCGCGGCCGCCGCGCACCAGGCCGCCGGGCAGGGCGCCCGTGTGCCGGCCGTCCTCGAAGGTCACCTGGCCCGACTTCACCGTGTAGCGATAGCCCTCGGCCTTCTGCACCAGTCGCCGCCCGCCGGCCGGCAGGTCGTGGATGGCCTCGGGCCGGTGGAGATCCAGCTTGTCGAAGTCGATGAGGTTCAGGTCCGCCAGCAGGCCGGGCTTCACCTGGCCGCGGTCGTTGAGGCCATAGGCCCGCGCCGTGTCGCTGGTCAGCTTGCGCACCAGGAACTCCAGCGGGAAGCGGTCGCCCTTCACCCGGTCGCGCGCCCAGTAGCTGAGGATGAAGGTCGGCATTCCGGCGTCGGCGATCACGCCGCAGTGCGCGCCGCCGTCCGACAGGCCGAACAGCACGTTGGGGTGCTGCATGTTCTTGCGGAAGAAGTCGAAGTTGTAGGTCTGGTATCCGCCGAGCGGCTGGTAGAACAACTCGCGGCCCTCGTCGCGCAGCAGCAGGTCGTACATCGTCTCCAGCGGCGAGACGCCGGCCGCCGCCGCCAGGCCCGCCACGCTCTGCTCGCGGTCGGGCTCGTAGTTGGGCCGCTCGCCCAGCGGAAAGACCCGCCACAGCAGGCTGCCGCCGAACGCCACGGCCAGGTCGCCGGCGACGCCGTCGCCCACCGCCGCGCGGATCAGCGGGCTGTCCTCGGACAGCAGGGCCGCGCGGATCTCGGGCGTCCTCATCAGCGCCAGCCGTTCGTCCAGCGGCGCGTCCGCCAGCTTCGCCTTCCAGGTCGGGCTGGCCATGAAGACGTGGAAACTGGAGGTGAGGCCGTGGAGGATGCCCGTCGGGCGCCCGGCGATCTGGGGCCGGATGTCCATGCCGTGCCGCCGGCTCTCCTCGGCGATGTTGTACATCTTGTCGCCTTCGTAGGCGCCGGCCGAGGTGGCGACCAGGGTGACGGGCAGGCGGGTCTCCTGCGCGAAGCCCTTGACCCACATCCACTCGTCGTCGTCGCCCAGGTGGTCCGAGACCATCTCGAACACGCCGTGGCGCAGGCCCTTGAGCGCCAGTCCCAGCGCCAGCATCTCGTCCGAGCCGGCGAAGGTGCCCGGCATGTGGACGCCCTTGAGGTCCTTGTGCAGCAGCGTGCGCGAGGTGGAGAAGCCCAGCGCCCCGGCCTCGACGCCCTCCCGCACCAGGCGCGCCATCTCGGCGATCTCGTCGGCGTCGGGCTCGTAGTCGGTGTTGCAGCGGTCGCCGAGCACATAGGCCCGCACCGAGGCATGCGGCACGTGCGTGCCCACGTCGATGGCGCGCGGCTTGGCCTCCAGGGCGTCCAGGTATTCGGGGAAGCTCTCCCACTTCCAGTCGATGCCCTCGGCAAGCGCCGAACCGGGAATATCCTCCACGCCCTCCATCAGCTCGATGAGGAAATTCTCCTGGCCGGGCCGCACGGGCGCGAAGCCCACGCCGCAGTTGCCCATGATCGCCGTCGTCACCCCGTGCCACGATGACGGCGCCATCACAGGGTCCCAGGTGGCCTGGCCGTCGTAGTGGGTATGGATGTCCACCCAGCCGGGCGTGACGATCAGGCCCGTGGCGTCGATCTCGCGCCTCGCCGGTCCCTCGACCCGGCCCACCGCCGTGATCCGGTCGCCGTCGATGGCCACGTCGCCCGCGAAGGGCGCCTCGCCCGTTCCGTCCACGATGGTCCCGCCACGGATGATCAGGTCGTGCATCGCAATCCTCCCCACGTGCTGGTGACGTGTTTCCGGAAGGATAGGCATGGCGCCGCGACGGAAACGGAAGGGCTTTTTCCGAGGGCCTACTTCGCCAGGTCCTTGAGCAGTGAGATGTGGTGCGCCAGGGCTCCGTCCAGGGTCGCCAGCGGCGCCTTCTCGTTCAGGCCGTGGGCGAACGATTCGCCAGGTTCGGTGAACATCCCCGAGACGCCGTAGCTGGGGATGCCCACGGCGCGGAAGTGCATGCTGTCGGTGGCGCCGGCCGACTGGGCAGGCACGATCGAAACGCCGGGATAGCGCGCGTGCACCGCCTTCTTCACCGCGGCCATCACGTCGGCCCGCAGCGGCGAGGCGGGGCTGTCCACCGAGCCGTCCTCCAGCCGGGTGACGACCGCCGTGGGATCACCGATCACCTCGACCAGGGTCCGCCGCACGCTCTCGGACGGCGTGCCCGGGAAGATGCGGCAGTTCACCGTGGCCTGGGCCCGCTGGGGCAGGGCGTTGGGGGCGTGCCCGGCCTGGAGCATGGTCGCCACGCATGTGGTGCGCAGGCTGGGGTTGGTGTTGGGGTCGGCCGACAGGATCTCGACCGCCGCCGCGTCCTTCGGGTCCGCCACGAAGCGCTTCAGCGCCACCCCCAGTTCGCCCGGCGTGCTGTCGGCCTGCGCCGCCGCGGACTGCAGCGTGATCTCGTTCCACTGGGTGGGGAAGCGGTAGGCCGCGATGCGCTCCAGCGCCTTCGACAGGCGGTAGATCGCATTGGTGGGCGTCGGCCGGCTGGAATGCCCGCCAGGGTCGGTGAAGGTGACGGTGAAGTCGGCGTATGTCTTCTCGGCGCCCTGGATTCCGTAGCCCACGGCCTGGCCGGCCTTCAGCAGGCCGCCGCCGCCGTCGATGTTCAGCACCATCTCCGCGCCCTTCAGCCGGCGCGCGAGTTCGGCGGTGGTGGCCATGTTGGTCTCTTCGTCGCCCGACAGCGCCAGCACCACGTCCCGGCCGGGCCTCCAGCCCTCGGACCGCAGTTTCGCCAGCACGGCGATTATGGCCGAGACGTCGAACTTGTTGTCCGAGGCGCCGCGCCCGTAGACGTAGCCGTTCTCCACCACCGCGGTGAACGGATCGCGCGTCCAGTCCTCGGCCTTGGCCTCGACCACGTCCATGTGGCCCGAGATCACGATGGCCGGCTTCTTCGGGTCCTTGCCGGGATAGCGCGCGATCAGGAGCGCCGAGTCCGCGAACGGCTCGATGGTCACCTCGGCGGGCGAGAAGCCACCGGCCACCAGCTTCGACTTCAGGAACTCGGCGTAGGGGACGAACTGGTCGCTTCCCGCGACGGTGCGATAGCCGATGCCCTTCGTCAGGATCTCCAGCGCCTCGGCGTGCAGGGCCGGGTCGGGTTTCGGCGGGGCGGCGAGCGCGGAAGAGGCGAGGAGCGCGGCGGCGAGGCCGGCCGGAAGGGATCGATGCACCGGGACGTCCATGATGTGGAGGCGGGACCGAACCCTATCGGCGCCACGGCGCCGGTCAATTCTATCGGGTCATGTTCGGCCGCGGGCCGCCGTCATGCCGCGTCGATCAGCGTCCGCGCCCGCTGGAACACCGCCTCGAACATCTCGGCGGTCAGTCGGCCCGTATTCGTGTTGAGCCGCGAGCAGTGATAGCTGTTCAGAACCGTGTAGGGGCCGGCCTCGAACTCGCTGCCGTGTCCGGGAATTCCCGCCGACGCCTTCAGGCCCAGCGCGCGAAGCACGTTGCGCCGAGAGACGTCGCCCAGGGTGACGATCACCTTCAGCCGGGGCAGGGCGTCCAGCCGGCTGGCGAGGAACGGACGGCAGTTGGCCTCTTCCTTGGTCTCGGGCTTGTTCCCGGGCGGCGCGCATCGCACCGCATTGGTGATCATGCAGTCGATCAGTTCCAGGCCGTCGTCCGGCCGCGCCGCATAGGCGCCCCGGGCGAAGCCGGTCTTCAGGAGGGTTTCGTAGAGCATCCAGCCGGCGCCGTCGCCCGTGAACGGCCGTCCCGTACGGTTGGCGCCCATCCGGCCGGGGGCCAGCCCCACCACGCAGAGCCTCGCGTCCGGATCGCCGAACGACGCCACCGCCCCGTTGAATCCGCCCGGCACGGAGACCTTGTTGGCCTCGCGATAGGTCACCAGCCTCGGACAGAGCGGGCAGTCGGCGGGGGCCTCGGCAGGGACGTTCATGCGTCTCTAGGCCTCGTCGTCCGGCGTCCGGTCGTGAGCGGCGCGGCTTTCGGAGATGAACTTGGGCAGTCGCGCCGGACGGCCGATCATGTCGGACAGGTCGGCCAGGTCCACGAAGCTGTCCGCCTGGCGCCGCAGATCGTCGCTGACCATCGGCGGTTGCGACTTCACCGTCGAGACGACCGTGACCCGGCTGCCCCGGCGCTGCACGGCCTCGAGCAGCTTGCGGAAGTCGCCGTCGCCCGAGAACAGAACCATGTGGTCCACGTGCTCGGCCATCTCCATCATGTCGACGGCGATCTCGACGTCCATGTCGCCGCGGAAGCGCTTGCGGCCGCTGGCGTCGACATATTCCCGCGCCGCCTTCGTCACCAGGCGGTAGCCGTTGTAGTCCAGCCAGTCGACCAGCGGGCGGATCGGCGAGTACTCCTCGTTCTCCACGAGGGCGGTGTAGTAGTAGGCCCGGACCAGGATGCTGCGCTTCTTGAATTCTTCCAGCAGCTTCCGGTAGTCGATGTCGAAGCCCAGGTTCTTGGCGGTCGAGTAGAGGTTGGCCCCGTCGATGAACAGGGCCAGCCGGTCCGTGGGGTAGAAGGTCATCGCTACGCACATCTCCCGAAAATGTCGGGACCTGGACGAGGTCGTCGTCGTGGCGCTCGGCAGCAACCTTGCGGGAGCCTATGGCTCGTCCGAAGCCCTGCTGGAGGAGGCCCTGGCGCGCTTCCCATCCGTCGGTCTGAAAATCCTTGAAAGGTCCGGCTGGTGGCGGTCGGCCGCCTGGCCCGATCCGAATGGCCCTGAGTACCGCAACGGCGTCGCGCTTGTCGAGGCGGCGGCGGGGCCGGACGAGGTGCTGGCGGCGCTCCTGCGGCTGGAAGCCGACATGGGCCGGGAACGCGTCGGGCGGAACGCCGCCCGCACCCTGGACCTGGACCTGATCGCCCACGGCCGCCGGGTGCTGGATCGGCCCGGCCTGGTGGTGCCGCATCCGCGGGCGCACCAGCGTCTGTTCGTGATGGGACCGCTGGCCCAGATCGCGTCGGATTGGGTCCATCCCGTGCTCGGCCGCACCGCCGCCGATCTGGCCGCCGACGCGACGGTGGGAACGGACGCCGCGCCCGCGGCTTGAACGCGGCGTCGATCGATCGACAAGGTGTTCGACGTCCGGAAATGTCGGGTGCGTCGGCGCCGTTTCGTCCTGAGCCCAGGCGGCGTCATGCCGATGGCCGCGAGGAGGACTGACCGATGCGCTTCATGATCATCCGCAAGGGCGACGCCGAGACCGAGGCCGGCGCCCCGCCCAGCCGTGAACTCGCCGAAGCGATGATGGCTCACCACGAGGAGATGGGGCGCCATCTCAGAATATTGGGCGGTGACGGCCTGAAGCCCACATCGGCCGGCGCGAAGGTGAAGTTCCGCAAGGGTAAGCCGTTCGTCACCGACGGGCCGTTCACCGAGACCAAGGAGATCGTCGCCGGATACACCCTGGTCGAGGCCGATTCTCTGGAGGCGGTGCTCGTCTGGGTCCGGCGCTGGCCCGCCCTCGACGCGAACGGCGAGGTCGAACTGGAAGTCAGGCCGCTCTACGAGATCGAGGACTTCGGCGACGCCTTCTCGCCGGAACTCAAGGCCGACGCCGAGCGGATCATGGCCAAGGGCTGAAGCGTCGCCGGCCGGGTGTGGCCAGGGGGCGGTTGGGCGGGTCAGTCGGGCAGGGCGGCCGGATCGCCCGCCGCCAGCCGGCCGCCTTCGATCCACGCCCGCGCCGACGGCGTGAACTTCGCGCTCGCCAGCCGGTCGAACCGCGCCAGGTCGGCGTCGGTCAGGGCGCCTCTCCAGCGGCCGTTGAAACCCTTGTTCAGGAATCGGTCGTGGCCCCGATCGAACATGATCTCGACCGTGGGCAGCAGCGCAGCGCCCTGAGCCTTCATGTTGTCGAACCGGGCGGCCTCCGCGATCGCGCCCAGCATCGCGGCCGGCGTGTCGATGTCGAGGAAGGCCGCTATGCGTGCGACCTCTCCGGGCAGGTCGGCCTTCAGGTCGTTGTAGTGGACCAGCAACAGGTTGGCCCGCGCGCGCTCGCGCCAGTAGGTCATCTCGAAATCGAAGAACGGCATCTCCACCGGCGCGCCGGGCGGCGCTTCGGCCTCGGCGATCCAGCCGCGGTAGAACTCCACGGGGTCCTCCGGCGGATCGGGCGGCGGCGGGCCTTCGGCGCCGAACAGCTCTGCGGCGGCCCGTCCCACCCGGATCTTCGCCCCTTCGGTGAACCCGCGCATGTGGTTGTGGAACGAGAAGCAGGCGTCGCGCCCGTCCCGCGCCACATGGATGTACTTGAGCCCCTGGTAGATCGGCAGGCTGTCGAACGGCAGATGGGACTTGATCGCTCGCCGGTGGGTCTGGCCTTCGAGGAGAGCGAGTTCCGCCTCGATGGGATTGAAGAACGTCGCATCCAGCCACGGATAGGTCTCCGTGATCGGCCGCGCCGCCGTCGACTGGTGGATCAGCATGTCGACGATACGCTGGGTCCAGGTGGTGCCGCACTTGGGATAGGTGGCCACCACGATGTCGCCTGGGCGCGGGCGGAAGCCGTCCCAGCGGTGGCTGTCCATGAGCGCGGTGCGGTACTCACGACTCGGCGCGCGCAGAAGTTCCGGCATGGTGGCCTCAATATCGAACATCGTTCTCTTAATTCGCGGAGGTAATGTCGAGCCAGCCGGTCGGGGATCGGTGCGGCTTCGCGCCCGTCGCGCTGGTATGGTCGTGTGTGGCGTTGCACAATGGCGGCCGAACCTCTATTTTGAGCGGTTCTACGTTCCGCCTCCGAGAGATTTCATGGCTCGCGTCACCGTCGAAGACTGCATCGAAAAGGTCCCGAACCGCTTTTCGCTGGTTCTGCTGTCGGCTCACCGCGCCCGCGCCATCTCGGCCGGCTCGGCGCTCCTGGTCGATCGCGACAACGACAAGAACCCGGTCGTGGCCCTGCGCGAGATCGCCGAGGACGTGGTCGACGCCGAGGAGCTGAAGGAAACCCTTATCGGCACGCTGCAACGGGTCGACGAGCGCTCGGAAGCCGAGGAAGAGGCCGAGACCCTGGCCCTGCTGGCGGATCCCACCCACATGCAGATGAGCGAGCTTGAGCTGGTCCGCGCTCTGCAAAGCGACCGCGACGGCGGCCAGGAGGAGCGGTACTGAGCCCCGAAGGCGCAGAACCGCTGATCCAAGAGGCGGCGACACAGCCCGCCGCCCCGCCGAATGACGCACCCGCAACGGACGCGTCCTCCCACGATGCGCTCCCCAGGGATGCACCCTTGAGGGACGCCTCCATGCCGGCTCCGGTCGTTCCCGGGGTCGTGCGGCCGCGCATGCTTCGCCAGTTCGAGCTGATCGAGAAGGTCCGCTCCTACGATCCGACCGCGGACGAGGCGATCCTGAACCGCGCCTATGTCTACGCGATGCGCCAGCACGGCTCGCAGAAGCGCGCCTCCGGCGATCCCTACTTCGCCCACCCCATCGAGGTGGCGGGAATCCTCACCGACTACCGGCTCGACACCGAGACGATCGTCACCGCCCTCCTGCACGACGTCATCGAGGACACCGACGCCACCCGCGAGCAGGTGGCGGAGCTGTTCGGGGCCGAAGTCGCCGAACTGGTCGAGGGCGTCACCAAGCTCTCCAAGCTGGAGCTCAGCCAGGAGCACCTGCGCCAGGCCGAAAACCTTCGGAAGTTCATCCTGGCCATCTCGAAGGACGTCCGCGTCCTGCTGGTGAAGCTGGCCGACCGCCTGCACAACATGCGGACCCTGCACTTCATCAAGCAGGCCGCCAAGCGCGAGCGGATCGCCCGCGAGACCCTCGACATCTACGGCCCTCTGGCCCGTTCCATCGGCGTCCACCGCATCTGCGAGGAGCTGGAGGAGCTGGCCTTCGCGCATCTGAACCCGGTGGCCCGCAACGCCATCCTGCGTCGCCTGGAGACGCTGCGTCACGAGCAGGGCGGGGCCGTCTCGCTGGTCAGCCAGGAGATCTCGGCGCGTCTCGACACCGCCGGCATCCCGGCGCGGGTCTTCGGCCGCGAGAAGCACGCCTATTCGATCTGGCGGAAGCTCCAGCGCAAGTCGATCGGCTTCTCCCAGCTTTCCGACATCTACGCCTTCCGCGTGATCGTGGAGAACGAGGACGACTGCTACCGGGCCCTGGGCGTCATCCATCGCGCCTGGCCCTCGGTGCCCGAGCGGTTCAAGGACTTCATCTCCACGCCCAAGCGCAACAACTACCGTTCCCTGCACACCACGGTGGTGGGCTATCGCGGCATGCGCATCGAAATGCAGATCCGCACCGAGGCGATGGACCGCGTGGCGGAAGAGGGCGTCGCCGCGCACTGGCGCTACAAGAACGAATCCTACGGCTTCGACGCCGAACACCAGAAGGCCGCCGGCGGCCGCGACCCGCTGGTCAACCTGCGCCACCTCGTCCAGGTGCTGGAGCACGGCGGCGACGCCGAGGAGCTGGTCGAGCACGCCAAGCTCGAGATGTTCCTCGACCAGGTGTTCGTCTTCACGCCCAAGGGCCAGCTCGTCAGCCTGCCGCGCGGGGCCATGCCGCTGGACTTCGCCTACGCCGTCCACACCGACATCGGCGACACCACCATCGGGGTGAAGATCAACGGCGAACTGAAGCCGCTGCGCACGGCCCTGGTCAACGGCGACGTGGTCGAGGTCATCCGCGGCGGCAAGCCGGTGGTTCCTCCGGACTGGCGCTCGCTCACCGTGACCGGCCGCGCGCGCAGCGCCATCCGCCGCCACATCCGCCAGACCGAGCGCGACGAGTTCGTCCGCCTGGGTCGCGCCACGGTGGACCAGACCTTCGAGTCCGCCGGCAAGTCGCGCAAGGACGTCTCGCTACGCCCCGCCTTCGACCGCTTCGCGGTCGCCACCGACGACGACCTGTTCGAGGCGGTCGGCCGGGGCCGCGCCACGCCGGGGCAGGTGCTGGAGACGGTGTTCCCGGGCCTGCGGGCCGACGAGCGCGAGGCGGCGACCGCGCGGCGTCGTATCGAGGCCGGTGCGGGCGCGCGCCTCTACGTCCGCGGCGGTGGTTTGACGCCGGGCGTCTCGATCCACTTCGGGGAATGCTGCTCGCCTGTGCCGGGCGACCGCATTGTGGGCATCATCGAGGCCGACGGCCGTGGCCTGACGGTCCACACCATCGATTGCGAGACGCTCGCCCACTACGAGGATCGCGAGGAACTCTGGCGTGACCTGCAATGGACCCCCGAGGCCGAGCGCAACACCGTGGCCCGCGCCCGCCTCACCGCGACCATCAAGAACGCGCCGGGGGTCCTGGGTCAGGTCTGCACGGTGATCGGCGAGGCCGGCGGCAACATCGTGGGCCTGCGGATGCACCACCGCCAGAGCGACTTCTTCGGGGTGGATTTCGACGTCGAGGTCACGGACGCCCGGCACCTGACCCACATCTCGGCGGCGCTCCGGGCCAATCCCAGCGTGGAAGATGTCGAACGCGCGAAGGGATGAGGCGCCTTCAACCGCCGATCAGGCCGCGTCGCTCGCCTTCGTCGGCGGCTTGCCCGCTTCGCGCGCGTGGCGTTGCTCGTCCTCCCACAGCGCCAGGATGCGCTTGAGGATGTAGGGCGGGGCCCAGTCGTAGCCGTCCTGCCGGTCGTCCAGGAACAGCGGCGTGATCGACTGGTAGTTCTGCTCGATCACCGCCTCGCAGGCCGAGCGGATCTCGGCCCGGTCGGTCACCACGGGGCCGCCGGCGCTGCGCGCCAGACCCAGGCCGCCTACGGGAATCCACAGGGTGGGATAGGGCTGGTCGTCGATCACGCCCTTCAGCTTCTGCTTGCCCGACAGGCGCAGCGTGAGCGGTCCGATCCCCTCGGGCTCGCCGCTGGTGAGCAGGAATGCGAGGTCCACCGACAGGATGAGCTGGTGCGGCGTCGCCCAGGAGGTGAGGCGGAACCCCGTATCGATCGACGGGCCCACGAACTCTCGGGTGATCGAGGCGTTCGACGGGTTGGCGTACCATTCGTCGCGCAGTTCGGACTGCACGATGATGGCGTCGCGGGACAGGTCGCCGTCCACCACTTCGCCGCCCCGCCGGAAGAACACCTCGGCGTTGGGGGTGGGGAAGAGGCCGATCCAGGCGGTGGATTTGGCCTCCAGGTGTTCGGTTCCCGGCTCGTGCTGGAGTTGATACCGGTGCAGCGCCCAGATCCACACGTGCATCAGCGCATAGGCGTGGCTGAGGCTGGTCAGTTCGCAGGTGTAGAGCAGTTCGTCGCCGTTGCTCTTCCAGTACTCCGGCGCTTTCAGCGTCCCGGCGTAGTTCGACGCGAAGGCGTGGAACTCGCTCTGAAGGATCAGATCGAAATCTCTGTAGAATCGAAGGATTTCCGGTCGCCACGTGTTGTGTGACTGCTTGTAGTGGGTCGCCCCCTCCAGATCGACGCTGAAGAACAGGCGCAGGCGCGGCTTCAGGCCCTCGGGAAAGCCGTCCGGCAGAGCGCTCGGCTTCGCGGCCGGCGGGCGTGATGCGGCGTCTTTGGCCAACCTGTTCCCCGTGTCTCGCCCGCAGACTAGAACGGCGCTTCCTAAGGCGAGGTTGCCATCCGGGCCGTCGCGCGGCGCGACAAATGCGCACGAGCCAGTGTAAGGGAGCGCCTCATGAACACAGACGACGTCCTCGAAGAGTTCCGCGGCGCTGGCGCCCTGCGCGAGGGGCACTTCATCCTGGCCTCCGGCCGCCATTCGCCGATGTTCCTGCAGAAGAACCTGGTCTTCCAGTACGCCGACCGCACCGAGCGTCTGTGCCGGGCGCTGGCCGACCGGATCGTGGCGCGGTTCGGAAAGCCCGACGTCATCGTGGCCCCGGCGGTGGGCGCCATCATCCCCGGCTACGAAGTGGCCCGGGCGCTGGGCGTGCCGTCGATCTATGTCGAGCGCGAGGACGGCCGGTTCCGCCTGCGGCGCGCCTTCACCATCGCGCCCGGCGCCAAGGTGGTGGTGGTCGAGGACGTCATCACCACGGGCGGTTCGTTCCGGGAGGCGGTCGAGCCGGTCGAGGCCGCGGGCGGCGTCGTCCTGTGCTGCGCCTGCATCGTCGATCGGTCGGGCGGCAAGGCCGACGTGGGTTGGCCGCTGGTCGCGCTGGCGACCGTGGACGTGCCCTCCTACGCGCCGGACGAGATCCCGCCGGAGCTGGCCGCCATCCCGGCCGAGGAGCCGGGCTCGAAGCGGCTGCGGGGATGAGCAGCAGAGGATGAGCGCGTGTCGCGGCTGAGACTGGGCGTCAACATCGATCACGTGGCCACCGTGCGCAACGCGCGGGGCGAGGGCTATCCCGATCCCGTGCGCGCGGCCGAGGTCGCCCTGGCCGCGGGCGCCGACGGGATCACCGCCCACCTGCGCGAGGACCGTCGCCACATCTCCGACGCCGATATCGACCAGCTTGCCGTCATCTGCCGTCGGCGCGGCCGTCCGCTCAACTTCGAGTGCGCGGTGACGCCCGAGATGGAGGCCATCGCGCTCGCCCACCGGCCGCACGCCGCCTGCCTCGTGCCCGAGCGCCGCGAAGAGGTGACCACCGAGGGCGGTCTGAACGTCCTGCGCGGCCAGAACGCGATCGCGCCCGCCGTGCGCCGGCTGGCGGCTGCGGGTATCCGGGTGTCGCTGTTCATCGACGCGGACGAGGCCCAGGTGGCGGCCGCGAAGAGCGTCGGCGCCCAGGTGGTCGAACTGCACACCGGCGCCTATTGCGAGGCCGTGCGCGAGCGCCGGCCCCAGGCCGAGGCCTTGCTGGGCAACCTCCGCGCTGCGGCCGCCCGCGCCGCCGAATTCGGCCTCGAGGTCCATGCCGGCCACGGCATCGACTATGAGACCGTCAAGCCCATCGCCGAGATTCCCGAGGTCGCCGAACTCAACATCGGCCATTTCCTGATCGGCGAGGCGATCTTCATCGGGCTGGGACCGGCCATCCAGCGGATGCGCGCCCTCATGGACGAGGCGCGGGCCTCGGCCGCCGCGTGACGGGCGTCAGATGATCCTGGGCATCGGTTCCGACCTTTCCGACATCCGCCGCATCCAGGCTTCGCTGGACCGGTTCGGCGACCGCTTCCGCCAGCGGGTCTTCACCGAGATCGAGCGGACGCGCTCGGATCGCAAGGCCGACGCGGCCGCCAGCTACGCCAAGCGGTTCGCCGCCAAGGAGGCCTGCGCCAAGGCGCTCGGCACCGGCATCCGCCGGGGTGTGTTCTGGCGCGACATGGGCGTGGTCAACATGCGCTCGGGCCAGCCGACGATGGCGCTCACCGGCGGTGCGTTGGCGCGCCTCCGGCAGATGACGCCGCCGGGCATGACGGCGACGATCCACCTGTCGCTCACCGACGATCATCCCTACGCCCAGGCCTTTGTGATCATCGAGGCCGTGCCGGCCGTCCCGGACCCTGCGGCGCCGCGGCAGGTCTGAGGCCCGCGGCGGCGACGCCGGTCAGGGCGCCGTCCGCGCGGCTCGCAGTGCGGCGAACCGCGGCCACAGCGTGTTCAGCGCCAGTCCGCTCAGCACCAGCGCCGCCGCCGTCAGCTTCCAGGACGCCAGGCTCTCGCCCAGTAGCCAGGCCGAGGCCCCCATGCCGAACACCGGCACCAAAAGGGCGAGAGGGGCGATCGACGCCGCCGGATGCCGCGCCAGCAGCCACGCCCAGGCCGAATAGCCGAAGATGGTGTTCCCCACCGATTGCCAGGCCACGGCGGCCCAGGCGGCCGCCGTGGCGTGGGCGATCGACTGGGACACGGCCGGCCAGCCTTCCAGCACGAGGGCCAGAGCGATCAGGGGCGGGGCCGAGAACAGGCTCGCCCAGACCACATAGGCCAGCACGTTGATCGGGCCCGCGGCCCGCTGCGCCGTGTTGCCGCCGGCCCAGGCCAGGGCGGCGAACAGCACCAGCGCCAGACCCAGGGGGGTCGCGTCGCCGTCGGTGTGGGTCAGCAGCCAGGCCAGCCCTCCGCCGGCCAGGGTCAGGGCCGCGATCTGGTAGGTCCGCACCCGCTCGCCCGCCAGGAGCATGGCGAAGCCGATGGTGAAGAAAGCCTGCACCTGCACCACCAGGCTGGCCAGCCCGGGCGAGATCCACTGGGTCATGGCGATGTAGAGCACGCCGAACTGGCCCACGCCGATCAGCACGCCGTAGGTCGCAAGGTTCCGCCACGGGACGTCGGGCCGCTTCAGGAAGAAGACGGCGGGCAGGAGCGCGAAGGTGAACCGCAGCGCCGCGAAGGTGAGGGGCGGGAACGCTTCGAGTCCCCATTTGATCACGACGAAGTTGGTTCCCCAGACGGCCACGACCGCCAGGGCCAGCAGGAGGTGTAGCGGAGGCAGCGCGTCGCGGCTCATGCCGCCTACATAGGCCGCCCGGCGGCCGTGTCACCGGTCCAGTCGCCGCAGGGTGGCTCCGGCCCGCCGCGGGCGGCGCGGCGACCGGATGTCGCAATGTTCACGGGCGCCGAACTTGCTCATGCGCTAGGGAGCGGATACGCAGGCGCCGTCCCGGCGCGCCGGGACGATCAGGAACAGTCGATGAGCCAGAACGTGCAGGGCGTCGAGACGCCGGAAAAATCCAGCGCCCTCAAGGAGCTGGTCGAGATCGTCAAGACGATCGTCTTCGCGCTGCTGATCGCGCTGGTGCTGCGGGTCATCTTCTTCCAGCCGTTCACGATCCCGTCGGCCTCGATGGAGCCCAACCTGTACGAGGGCGACTACATCATCGTCTCGAAATACAGCTACGGCTGGTCCAAGCACTCGATCCCGTTCAGCCCGCCGCTGTTCGAGGGTCGTATCATGGAGCGGCCGGTCAATCGCGGGGACATCGCCGTCTTCAAGCTGCCCAGCGACGGGCGCACCGACTACGTCAAGCGCATCCTGGGCTTGCCGGGCGACCGCCTCCAGATGCGGGACGGCCTGCTCTACATCAACGACAAGCTGATCGAGCGCGAGCCGCTGTCGCCCGTGCGGACCGACGTCGGCTACGGCCAGATCCGCGAGGTCGCCCGCTATCAGGAGCGCCTGCCGGGCGGCCGCACCTATGTGACCCAGGACTTCGGGACGGACGGCGACCTCGACAACACCGACGTCTACATCGTGCCCGACGGCCACTACTTCGCCATCGGCGACAACCGTGACAACTCGCTGGACAGCCGCGTGCCGCCGGCGCTCAACGGCGTCGGATACGTGCCCGCCGACCACCTGGTGGGCAAGGCCGAGATCATCCTGCTCTCGTGGAAGCCCGAGGCCACCATCTTCAAGCCCTGGACCTGGGTCCTCGACGCACGGCCCAGCCGGTTCTTCAAAGTCCTGAAATGAACGCGAGAATCGCGGCGGTCGAGGAACTCGAACACCGCATCGGCCATACCTTCGCCGACCGCGACCTCCTGGAGCGGGCGCTCACCCACGCCAGCGTGGGCGACGGCGCGCGCGAGGTGCGCCACAACGAGCGCCTGGAGTTCTTGGGCGACCGCGTCCTCAATCTCTGCGCGGCCGAGCGGCTGATGGCCCTCGATCCCGATGCGCGGGAAGGGGAGATGTCGCGACGCCTCGCCAGCCTCGTGAACTACCACGCCTGCGCCCGCGCCGCCGAGCGCGTCGGTCTGCCTGCGGCGCTGCGGCTGTCGGCCAGCGCCACCAAGGTGGGCGCGCGTAAGTCGGACGCCGTGCTGGGCGACGCCTGCGAGGCGCTGATCGCGGCCCTCTACATCGACGGCGGGCTCGACACCGCCCGCGCGTTCTTCGAGCGCTTCTGGGCCGAGGAGTTCCCGCACGTGGACGCCCCGCGCGCCAAGGATCCCAAGACCCAGCTCCAGGAGTGGGTGCAGGGCCGCGGCCTGCCGCTCCCGGCCTATGAGGTCGTGGCCCGCGAGGGCCCCGCCCACGCGCCTGTCTTCACCATCGAGGTCCGGGTCCAGGGGCTGGAGCCCGAGCGCGGGGAGGGCGGCTCGCGCCAGTCGGCCGAGAAGGCCGCCGCCCAGGCCATGCTCATCAAGCGAGAGGGTCACGAATGAGTACGACCCGCGCAGGTTTCGCCGCCATCATCGGCGCGCCCAACGCCGGCAAGTCGACGCTCACCAACCGGCTGGTAGGCGCCAAGGTCTCGATCGTCACCCAGAAGGTCCAGACCACCCGCTTCCCCGTGCGTGGCGTGGCGCTGGCGGGCGAGACGCAGATCGTGCTGGTGGACACCCCCGGCATCTTCCAGCCGCGCCGCCGGCTGGACCGGGCGATGGTGCGCGCCGCGTGGGGCGGGGCCGAGGACGCCGACGCCGTGGTCCACCTAGTGGACGCTCCGGCCGAGATCGCCGCCGCCGGGCCGGAGGGCCGCGCCGCCGACCGCCGCTCGGCGGCCGATGTCGAGGCCATCGTCGCGGGGCTCAAGACCGCCGGCCGCCAGGTGATCCTGGCCCTCAACAAGGTCGACCAGCTGAAGCGCGAGGACCTGCTGGCGCTGTCGCAGCGCCTCTTCGACACCGGGGTCTATTCCGAGGTCTTCATGATCTCGGCCGTCACCGGTTCGGGGGTCGAGGACCTGCGCGCCCGCCTGGCCGCCCTGATGCCCGAGGGGCCGTGGCTGTATCCCGAGGACCAGACCGCCGACCTGCCGGCCCGCCTGCTGGCCGCCGAGATCACGCGGGAGAAGCTGTACCTGCGCGTGCACGACGAACTGCCCTACGCCGCTGCGGTCGAGACCACCGCGTTCCAGGAGCGCAAGGACGGCGGTGTGCGCATCGAGCAGACCATCTATGTCGAGCGCGAGAGCCAGCGGCCGATCATCCTGGGCAAGGGCGGCCAGACCCTGAAGTGGATCGGCCAGAAGGCGCGCGAGGAACTGGGCGTGATCCTAGACCGCCCGGTCCACCTCTTCCTGCACGTCGCCGTCGACGAACGCTGGGCCGACAAGCGCGCCTTCTACGGCGACATGGGACTCGACTTCGACGCCTGAGGGAAGCGAGCGCCGGGGGACGAGCGCCCTCGCAATCGCGCTTGCGCACCCTAGGTTAGGGGCATGACCGACCTCGACGCCTATTTCGCCCGCATCGGCTACGACGGCCCGCGCGACTCCAGCCTGTCGACGCTGCGCGCCCTGCATCGCCTGCATCCCGCCGCGATCCCGTTCGAGGCGATCGACGTGCTCCTGGAGCGCGGAATCGACATTTCGCCCGAGGCGGTGGACGCCAAGCTGATCCACGGTCGCCGCGGGGGCTACTGCTTCGAGCACAACAGCCTGTTCGCCCGGGTGCTCACGGCCCTGGGTTTCGAGGTCGAGGGTCTGGCCGCCCGCGTGCGCTGGAACGCCCCGCCCGACGCGCCGGCCCAGCCTCGGACCCACCAACTCCTCAAGGTCGCGGCCGGGGGCGAGGACTGGCTCGTGGACGTGGGCTTCGGGGGCTGCGTCCTCCCCGCGCCGCTGCGGTTCGTCGCCGACGTCGAGCAGCCGACCGATCACGACACCTATCGCCTGGTCCCCATTCCGGGCGGCTTCGCCCAGGAGGTGCGGCGCGAGGCGGGCTGGGTCCCGGCCTACGACCTGTCGATGGTCCCCTGCGAGCCGCGCGACTACGAGATGGCCAACTGGTTCACCGCCACCCATCCCACCTCGCCCTTCCGCGCGACCCTGATGGTGGCGGCGACGCGGGACGAGGCGCGCTACGGCCTCCTGTTCAATCGCCTCACCGTCCGTCCCCGCGACGGCGCGCCGGTCCAGACCGTCCTCGACGCCGACGGCCTGGAGCAGACTCTTCGCGAGGTCTTCGGCCTGCCCGTCGAGCCCGCCTGGCGGCCCTTCATCGAATGGGCGGCCGGTGAGGGCGCGCCGGTCAGACCGGCGCCATGAATATGATGGGGATGCGGACTTCCCCCCCGGCGGTGGGCTGGCCGTCGCGTCCCACGGCGTCCATCCGGAAGCGATCGGTCAGGTCCAGGGCGGCCGGGCCGAACCCGGCGTCGACGGGCGATTCCATCGTCACACTGCAGCGCTCGAGCCGCCCATCGCCCGCGACGCGGCAGGTGACGACGGCGCGGCCCGCCAGGCGCTGGGCGAGAGCCTTTCTTGGGTAGACCCTGGCGATGTCCTTGGCGTCGGGGCGCTGGATCCAGTTCGGCGCCGCGACCAGAACCGGCGGCGATGGCGGCTGGGCGGCCCAGGCCGCGGCGCCGGCGGCCAGGGCGGCGAGGCCGGCGACGCCCAGGCCGATGGCGCGGGTCCGGTGTCCGGGTTGGGGCAGGGTCAGCATGGCGATGCGCTCCTTCAGGGGGTGTTCGGCCGCCGACGGCCAATGGCAGCCGAGCGGCAGGGGCTGGGTCGTGAGCTGGGTCTTGAGGAGGGCCGCGGCATAGGCCCGCCGGGCGGTGGGGAAGCGCGCGAGCACGTCGGCGTCGCAGGCCAGTTCCTGATCCATCCGGAAACGACGGGCCGCCACGTGCGCCAGCGGGTTGAACCAGCACAGACACAGCGCCGCGGCGACGGCGAGGTTGGCCAGGGCGTCGCCGCGCGCCAGGTGCGCCGCCTCATGGGCCAGCACGACCTCCCGCTCCCGGGCGTCGAACCGTACGTCGAAGTCGGCCGGGGTGACGATCCGGGGACGCAACGCGCCGATGACCGCAGGACCCGCGTCGAGCCGGTCCGACCGGAAGTGTCCCGGTCCCGCGGGCGTGAGGCGACCCAGGCCGGCCACATAGCGGGTCTGCTGGGCCACGAAGACTGCCGCCAGCCCCCCGGCGCCGAGCAGCCAGCCGGCGAACAGCATATCGGCGGAGCGGTCCGCCGTTGTCGCGATGTCCCGGGACGCCGCCTCGGAGGCGGCCAGCACGACCGGACTGAGGATCGTGGCGGCTTCGGGCCGGGGCAGGAGGGCGGCGAAGGCGGCGGCCGGAACCAGCAGCCACAGCGCGTAGGCGACCTGAGAGCCGAAGGCGCGGCGCACCGGCGCGCCCAGGCCCAGCACCAGCAGGACCGCGACGGCGCCCACGATGTTGGCGCGGGCGAGGAGAGCCAGGGCGTCGGCGCTCATTCGTCCATCTCCTCGATCAGGCGTTTGAGCTCAGCCATGTCCTCGGGCGAGAGGGCGCGGGACTGGGACAGATGGCTGACAAGAGGCGCAAGCCGGCCGTCGAACAGCCGGTCGAGGAGGCTCTGGCTTTCGCCGCGAATGTAGGCGGCGCGCTCAAGGACGGGCCGGTAGAGATAGCGTCGGCCGTCGCGCTCGGCGGCCACGGCCTTCTTCTTGAGAAGCCGGTTGATGAGGGTCTTGACGGTGGCCTCGGTCCAGCGCTGGGGGCCGCCCACCTCGGCGAAGACCTCCTCGGCCGTACGCGGGCTCGCCCGCCACAGCACCTCCATGACCACCGCTTCGGCCGGACTGATCTTCATGTCATTTACATCCGTAATCGTGATGTATCGATTACATGAGTAAACGTTGGTGTCAACGGACTCGCGCGAGGTCGGCCCGCACGGCGGGGGCGGGGACGTCCTAGCGGCGGCCGCGGTGGGATGGCGGCGGTTGGCGACCGGGCTGGGGAATCCCGGTCGCCGTGGCACCCCCTATCGCATCGTCGGGAAGTGGAACGACTGATCCGCGGGTTCGGCGCCCGCCGCCTGGGTGGGCCAGCGCTGGGTGACGGTCTTGGTGCGGGTGTAGAAGCGGATTCCGTCCATGCCGTACTGGTTGAGGTCGCCGAAGCCGGACCGCTTCCAACCGCCGAACGAGTGGTAGGCCACCGGAACGGGAATGGGCACGTTGACGCCCACCATCCCGACCTCGATCCGCGACGCGAACTCCCGCGCGGTGTCGCCGTCGCGGGTGAAGATGGCCACGCCATTGCCGTAGGGATGCTGATCGACGAGACGGATCGCCTCGTCGAGGGAGGCGGCCCGCACCATCTGCAACACCGGGCCGAAGATCTCCTCCTGGTAGCTCCTCATCGTCGGCGTCACGTGGTCGAAGAACGTCGGCCCCAGGAAGTAGCCGGCTTCATAGCCCTGCAGCGAGAAGCCGCGACCATCGACGACCAGCTCCGCGCCCTCGTCCACGCCGAGTTGGATGTAGGATTCGACCCGAGCCTTGTGCGGGGCGCTGACGACCGGGCCGAATTGCGCCTGCGGGTCCGTGGACACACCGACGCGCAGCCCCGCGATCGCGTCGATCAGCCGCGCCCGCAGGGCTTCGGCGGTCGCGGCGCCCACCGGCATGACCACGGGTAGCGCCATGCAACGTTCTCCGGCGGAACCGAAGGCCGCGCCGACGATGTCGGCGACCGCCTGGTCCAGGTCGGCGTCGGGCATGACCACGCCATGGTTCTTGGCGCCGCCCATGGCCTGTACGCGCTTGCCGCGCGCGGCGCCGCGTTCGTAGACGTATTGCGCGATCTCGGTGGAGCCGACGAAGCTGATCGCCTTGATGTCGGGATGATCCAGCAGGGCGTCGACGACGACGCGGTCACCCTGCACGATGTTGAGGATCCCCGGCGGCAAGCCGGCCTCGATCAGCAGTTCGGCCAGGCGCTGACTCACGGAGGGGTCGCGCTCCGAGGGCTTCAGGACGAACGCGTTGCCGCACACGATGGCCGGCGCCAGCATCCACAGCGGCACCATGGCGGGGAAGTTGAAAGGCGTGATCCCCGCGACCACGCCCAGCGGCTGGCGCATCGAATAGACATCGATCCCGGGGCCGACGCGCTCGGAATACTCGCCCTTGAGGAGGTGGGGGGCGCCGCAGCAGAACTCGACGATGTCGATGCCGCGCTGCAGTTCGCCCTTGGCGTCGGCCAACACCTTGCCGTGCTCCTCGGCGAGCATCATCGCAAGCTCGTCCATGTGCGCCTCGAGCAGGCGCTTGAATTCGAACATCACGCGCGCGCGGCGCTGCGGGTTCACGGCCGCCCATTCCGGCTGCGCGAGCCGTGCGCTCTTCACGGCGCGCGCCACGACCTCGCCGTCCCCCAACTCCAGCGTCGCCTGCGGCGCGCCCAGGCTGGGGTTGAAGACGGGCTGGGTGCGGGCGCCGGCCACGGAAAGGGCTTCACCCTGAACGTAGTGGGCGATTTTGCGCATTGTGGACCTCCAGATCAGACGGTCCCGTCATAAGCCTCAACATTTTTGCGATATCCAGGCGGACATTCATGCAGCCGATGTGCAAAAATACGCATCATGAATTGGGACGACCTGCGGATCTTCCTTGCGATCAGCCGCTCCGGCGGGCTCACCCAGGCCGGGGCGCGGCTGAAGATCGACCACACGACCGTGGCCAGACGGCTCGGCGCCCTGGAGGCTGCCGTCGGCGCGCGACTGGTCGTCCGCTCGCCGCGCGGCGCGCGTCTTACCGAAGCCGGCGCCGCGCTCGCGCTGCACGCCGAACGGATCGAGACCGAGGTCATGTCGGCCGGCGCGCGGCTCGGCGGGACCGACCTGAAGCCCGCGGGCGTGGTGCGCCTGGCCACGCCGGAGGTCTTCGGCGCGAACTTCGTCGCGCCCGCGATGAGAGCGCTCCACGACCTGCGCCCCGAAATCCAGGTGGAACTGATCGCGCAGTCTCGCGCCGTCAGCCTCACCAAGCGCGAAGCCGATCTGGCCATCACCCTCAGCCGGCCGCCGAGAGGCCGCCTGCATGTCCAGAAACTCACCCCGTATCGGCTCGGGCTGTACGCGTCCCGCGACTATCTGGCGGAGTACGGCGCGCCAACCGGCCTGGAGGAACTCCGAACCCGCCCTCTGGTCTGGTTCATCGATGAGATGATCGACATTCCCGAGTTGCGGTATTTCGACCAGATCGCCGCCGGGGCGCGAACGGCCTTCCGCTCGACGTCGATCGCCGCCCAGCACGCAGCCGTCGCCGCGGGCCTGGGCCTGGGCGTGCTGCATTGCTACGTCGCCGACCAGGACCCCAGTCTCGAGCGTGTGCTCGCCGACGCCGTCACGATCGAGCGGACCTACTGGCTGGTCAGCCATTCGGACGAACGTCATCTCCCACGGGTGCGAACTGTCATCGAATTCCTTCAGGAACAGGTCCGCGGCGCACGCGAGCGCTTCTGACGGGGCGCTGCGACGCGCGAGATCGCGTATTGGCCGGCCCGCTCGCGGCCAAGCCTGCGCGGCCCGTCGCCGACAGGCGCCCTGCCGATGTTGCCGGTGTTGAATATCCCGCAAACACCGTAGGCGCGGGTGTGGAAAATCAATGCCCTAGGTCCGAGAAGAAACAGTCTTGTCCCCCACCATCGAACATGGAGCCATGGCGTTGGAGGTTGGGAACATGGGCAGGCTCCGCCGCATCACGGACGTTCCGAGATTCCACCCGATCCAGCTCCTGCGGGGTCGTTGCCGCGTGGCCGTCAGCCGCCGGCCGCATCGCCGGGGAGGAGCCAGGGGTGTCTGACCGCGCCGCGCGCATCGCCTGGTTCAAGGCTGGCGTGCTGCCGCATGAGGCCAGTCTGCGGCGGTTTTTGCGGCGCACGGGCGCGCCCGACATGGACCTGGACGACCTGGTGTCCGAGGCCCTGACGCGGACCTACGCCGCCGAGGACTGGCGGCGGATCACCAACGGCCGCAGCTATCTTTTCACCATCGCCCGCAATCTCGTGTTCGACGCAGCGCGGCGACAAAAGATCGTGGCCTTCGAGACCGTGGCCGACCTCGACGCCCTCGGGCTTGTGGACGCCCAGCCGTCGGCGGAAGCCGTCCTGACAACCCGCGACGAACTGCGGGTCCTCCAGGCGGCCGTAGATCGGCTGCCGCCGCGCGCGCGGGAGGTGTTCCTGCTGCGACGGGTGGAAAATCTTTCACAGCGCCAGGTCGGGGAACGGCTCAACTTATCCGTTTCTACGGTAGAAGGGCATTTCACGAAGGCGATCGCGGCCCTTACGAAGGCCCTGCAAGACAGCGACCCGATCAGGAGCGGAGACGCGGGACCAGCATGGAGAAGCCAGCGGCAGAAGCGTTGAACGAGCAGGCCGCCGCCTGGTTCGCGCGGCTGCACAGCGCCGAAGTCACGTCCGAAGACCGCGCCGACTTCGATCTTTGGATGGACGCGCCCCACAACGCCGTCGCCTACGCGCGAGCCGAGGCGACCTGGGAACGTGCTCAGCGCCTGCAGGCGACGCCCCTTCGCGCCGCCGCCGTATCGCGCGCCAGCATTGCGCCGGTCTGGACGCGCCGCGCCGCGGCCATCGGCGTCTTGGCGCTGGGCGGCGCCGCGAGCTGGCGCTGGCTGAATGCGCACGAGGTGTTCGAGACGGCGCTCGGCGAACGCAAGCGCGCGACCCTCGTCGATGGCAGTATCGTCGAGCTGAACACCGGCAGCCGACTGGAAGTCGACTTCAGCGGAAAGTTGCGAGCCGTGCGGCTCATCGCCGGCGAGGCGCTGTTCCAGGTCGCCAAGGACGCCGAGCGGCCCTTTGTCGTTGCGGCTGGCGATGCGCGAGTGCAGGCCATCGGCACGGCGTTCAATGTCCGTCTTCGCGAGCATCTCGTGGAGGTCACCGTGACGGAAGGCGTCGTGCAGATCGGCGGGAAGCAGGCCGAGACGGTCGCCACACCGCGCCTCGCGCGTAAGCTTGTCGCCGGGCAAGGCGCCGTCGTGGGGCCTGGGGCGGTGGCGGAGGTGCCCCTCAATCCCGAGGCGATGCAACGTCGAGTGGCCTGGCGCGACGGCGTCATCGAACTACGGGGCGAGACCCTCGAACAGGCGGTCGCCGAGTTCAATCGCTACCGGACCGCAAAGCTCGTCGTCGGGGATCCTGAGCTGGCGGGTGTCCGCATTGGCGGCACCTTCGGCGTGCTCGAGGCGGACAAGTTCCTTGGCGCCCTGCGCTCAGGCTTCAATGTCCGGACGGTCGAGGGCGCCGGCGGAACGATCTACCTGCTGCCGGAGGCGTAGGCGTTTCTCGACGACGGGGCAGGGGGTTTCGCCCGCTCGTCCGTCTGACTCATCGGAATGCTGGAGGAGGTTCGGGCCGTCGTGCTCGCATCCTGTCTGATCGAGCGGCGGGATGCCCGCCGCCGGCCGCGAGGAGGAGGCCTCCGCCACGCAGGCGCTTCGAGGGAACAACGAATGACAGATATCGACGCCCGCCTCGCCGAACTGGGCGTGACGCTTCCAACGCCGCCCAACCCCGTGGCGAACTATGTGGCGGCGGTGGCGGCCGGAGGGCTCACCTACGTCTCGGGCCAGGTTTCGTCCGATGCCGACGGGGGGATCCGCGGAACCGTCGGGGTCGATCTCGATCTGACACAGGGCCGCGACGCGGCCCGCCTTTGCGGCGTCAATCTCCTCGCGCAAATGAGGGTCGCCGCTGGCGGCGATCTCGCCCGCGTGCGCCGCGTCGTGAAGCTGGGCGGTTTCGTACAGTGCGGTCCCGACTTCAGCGACATCCCGTCGGTCCTCAACGGCTGTTCGGACCTGCTCGTGGATGTCCTCGGGGACGCCGGGCGCCACAGCCGTTCGGCTGTCGGCGTCTATCGCCTCCCGCTGGGCTTCGCCGTGGAAGTCGACGCCGTCGTCGAGATCGACGGGGCGGCGAGCGGAAGATCCTAGTTGGCTTACGCGAGACACACCCTGGGAAGCCGATCGCCGCGCGCCGGCGGCAAGACTGGGCAGCCCCGTCTTCACCCGCGTGATCCCTACCTCCTCCAACTGAAACGGATGTCACACATGAGGCCGCTCCTTCCCGTCCTGGCGATGACAACCGCTCTGCTCCTGAGCGCCACGCCGACGCTCGGCGCGACCCCGGACGCCCGGTTTGGGGATGGCGGTGTTTCCGCATTCTACGATTGGTCCGGGCCGATCCAGCGGCCCGGCAAATTGCTGCGGCAGGAGCCCCTGCCCCCGGAACTGGTTCTCTCCGAGGCGGGGCAGGGCGTGCGGATCCTCTACACATCCACCGACGGAATCGGCGGAGCGGAGCGCGTGGTGGTCTCGGGCGCCTATTTCACCCCCAAGGGCAAGCCGCCCAAAGGGGGCTGGCCGCTCGTCGCCTGGGCGCATGGAACCGTAGGGCTGGCCGATGTTTGCGCGCCGTCCTGGGCGGGTCGCTCTGCGCGCGACACGGACTACCTGAACCGCTGGCTCTCGGAAGGTTTCGCGGTCGTCGCGAGCGACTATCAGGGAATCGGAACGGCGGGACCGCACGGCTACATGATGACGCGGCCGGTGGCCTACAGCGTCCTCGACAGCATTCGGGCTGTGGTGGCGAGTCAGCGCGGGCTGTCGCGGAAGGTCATTCTTGTCGGGCAGTCGCAGGGCGCGAGCGCCGCCTTCACGGCGGCTGGCTTCGCCGCCACCTACGCCCCGGAGCTTGACATACGGGGCGTCGTATCGACGGGGACGCCCTATGTCTCGGCGAAGAAGATCGACGCCACGAAGACCTACAGCGATGGGAGTCGGGTCGATCCGACGATCGCCTACGCCTTCTATCTGACTCTGACGCTTCAGCAGCTGCGGCCCGACATCGCCGCGTCGGATATCTATACCGACAAGGCCATGCCGCTTCTGGAGTCGGCGCGATCGATGTGCATTCGTCCTCTGGTGCAGGCGGTCGTCGACGCCGGGCTGACGTCGGACAACGCGTTCAAGGGCAGCCAACAGGCGCAGGCCTTCATGCCCTTCCTGCCGCATTTCGTCTATCCGACGCTCAAGCTGCACATGCCGATCTTCATGGGCGCGGGAACGGCCGACAAGGATGTCGCGCCGTCCGGCCAGATGCAGCTCGCGCGGGAAGCCTGCGACGCTGGCACGGTCGTCGAAGCTCATCTCTACGAAGGGCTTGATCATTCAGGGACCGTGAACGCCTCGCTCAAGGACAGCCTGCCCTTCGTCCGCAAGGTCCTGCATGGCGAACCGATCGCGCCTCGCTGCGCCCCGCAGAGCGGCGCCGACGTCGCGCCGTAGGCGCGGCGATCCGCCTGCTCGCGACCATGTGGTCGCGGACGATCCTTCCCTCGGGCTCCACGGTCGCGTAATCGGAGGGCGATGGTCGCGGCAGTGCGAAAGTCGACGGCTGGCCGGAGCCATGCCGAGCGGAGGCGGGAGGCCGAGACCGCCATCCTGCAGGCGGCTCTGCGCATCATCTCCAAGCGCGGCATGGACCAACTCACCCTCGCGGAAGCCGGCGAGGCGGCCGGTTACAGTCGGGCGCTGCCCGCGCACTATTTCGGTTCGCGCGAAGCCTTGCTCACCGCCGTGGCGGAGCACGTCGTGGAGGCCTACCGCACCCGGCTTCGCGCCGGTGACCGCGCTGAGGCGCCCAGGGGTCTGGAAGGCGTTCTGGCGGGCGTCGCCTTCTATGTCGACGACAGCCGAAAGTCCGCGACGCGGTTGCGAGGCTTCTACGAGGTGTTGAACGCCGGGCTGCGTCGCCCGGCCATCGCGCCCGCGGTCGCGCGGCTCAACCGGGATTCGGTCGACAGTTTCGCCCGCAGCATCCGCGCCGCGCTAGATATGGGAGAGGTCCGCCCCGATCTCGATCCCGACACCGAGGCCGTGCTCGTGCTGGCGGCGCTGCGGGGGCTGATGACCCAGTGGCTGCTCGCGCCCGAGCAGATCGACATCGAGCGGAGCCGCGACGCACTGGTGGCGGGATTCAGGCGAAGCTGGACCGGCGCCTGATCAGCGCCCCTTCCATTGGGGTTTGCGCTTTTCTGCGAACGCCTTGAGGCCCTCGGTCCGGTCTTCCGCGGTCAACGCCGGGCGGGCTACATCCATCTGCGCCCGCCACGCTTCGGCCTCGGTCCAGTTCCAGGCCTGGAAGGCGATCTCTTTGGACGCGGCCAGGGCGGTGGGGCCATTGACCAGCAGGGCGTTGGCCCAGTCCACCGCGGCCTCCAGCGCCTTGCCCTCGTCAACGACGCGGTTGACCAGCCCGGCGCGGTGCAGGAACTCGGCGTCCTTGAACTCACCGGTCAGGGCCAGCTCCATGGCCAGATGGTAGGGGATCCGGTAGGGCAGGCGAAACAGCGCGCCGCCGACGGCCACAACGTTGTGGCGGACTTCCGGCAGGCCGAACCGCGCCGTCCTGGCCGCCACGATGAGGTCGCAGGCCAGGCACATCTCGAAGCCGCCGCCGACCGCGAAGCCCTCGACGGCCGCGATGAGCGGCTTGCGGGAGGGGCGGGCGAACAGGCCGAACCCTCCACGCGACGTGCGGGCGGATTCACCCCGCGCCACGGCCTTGAGGTCGGCGCCGGCCGAGAAGGTCCCGCCCGCACCCGTGATCACGCCCACGAACAGTTCGTCGGTCTGGTCGAGCAGGTCCATGGCCGCGTGCAGGGCTTCGGCGGTGGCGCGATCGAAGGCGTTGCGCGTGTCCGGGCGGTTGATGGTGATGACCAGAACGTGGCCGCGCCGCTCGGTGAGGACGCGGTCGTGTGCAGGAGATGCGGTTTCGGACATTGGATGACTCACAGCGCGAAGGAGAAGCCGCCGTTCACCGGATAGGTCTGGCCGGTCACCCAGGCCGCGGCGTCGGACGAGAGGTAGAGGATCATGTTGGCCACATCGTCCGGGCGGCCCGGACGGCGGATCACGTAGTTGGACATCATCTTCTTGAGACGCTCGGGATCGGCGCGCAGGCGGCCCTCGATGGCGGGGGTCAGGGTGGCGGCGATCGCCACGCAATTGGCCGCGATGTTGTGCCGGCCCAGCGAGCGCGCGACGCCGCGCATGAACCCCGCCGCCCCGGCCTTGGCGCCGGAGTAGATCTCCAGCCCCGTCTCGCCCATCCGGCCGGCGTCGGAGATGACGGTGACGATCCGGCCGCCGCCGCGCGCGATCATGCCCGGTACGACGGCGGAGGTGCAGTTGATCACGCCGTACAGATTGACCCGGATGTAGTGGTCCCAGACTTCGGGTCCGACCTCGTAGAACGGCGCGCGCGTCTCCCGGGTGGGGGCCGCCCCGGCGTTGCCGGCGTTGTTGACCAGGATCTCCACCGGCCCCAGTTCGGCCTCGGCGCGCGAGACCATGTCCTTCACGGCGGCCAGGTCGGTGACGTCGGCCTGGATGGCCAGCGCCTTGCCGCCCGCGGCCCGGACCTCCTCGGCGACGGCTTCGGCGCGGTCCAGGTGGAAATCGTTGACGATCACGCCGCCGCAGTTGTGCGCGCCGAAGTGCAGGGCCGCCTGCTGGCCGACGCCCTGGCCGGCGCCGGTGATGATGGCCACCTTGCCCTTGAGATCGAGGATGTCGGTCATATGAGTCGTTCCCGCCCTTTCCAGTACGGTGCACGCAACTCGGTCTTGAGCACCTTGCCCATGAGGTTGCGCGGCAGTTCGTCGATGATGTGGATGGCCTTCGGCCGCTTGTAGGAGGCCAGCCGGCCCTGCACGGAGGCCGCCACCTGGTCGGGCGTGGCCGTGGCGCCGGGGCGCATCTCCAGGAAGGCGATCGGCGCCTCGCCGAAGTCGTCGTCCGGTATGCCGACGACCGCGGCGGCCAGCACCTGTGGATGAGCCTGGAGCTCGGCTTCGATCTCGGCGGGATAGATATTCACGCCGCCGGCCACGATCATGTCCTTGGACCGGTCGGTCAGGTAGAGATGCCCGTCGGCCTCCAGCCGCCCCACGTCGCCGACCTTGAAGAAGCCTTCGGGGTCGAGCGTGTCGGCGCCCAGCGCGCCGGCGTTGAGGTACGCCGGAATGGTGGTCGGCGTGCGGACCCAGATGTCGCCTGTCTCGCCGGGCGGCAGGTCGCGGCCTTCACCGTTCCGGATCCGGATGTCGACGTTGGGAAGCGCCAGGCCGCTCGACCCCGGCTTGCGGAGCTGTTCGGCGGGCGAAAGGCCGGTGATCATGCCGGTCTCGGTCGTTCCGTAACCCTCGCTGAGCTTGCCTTCGCCGAAGTGGCCGATCACCCATTGCTTGAGCGCGAAGGGCACCGGCGCGGCGCCCAGGCTGATCGAGCGTATCGAGCTCACGTCGTAGCGGGCCAGCACCTCCGGCGGCAGGACCGAGATCCGTTGGCACATGGTGGGCACGGCGGCCCAGTAGTTGATGCGGTGGCGGTCGATGAGCGCCAGCGCCTGTTCGGCGTCGAACCTGCGCATCAGCACCGTCAGCCGCCCGGTGGCGCGTCCGGTCCAGAGTTGGTTGGGACCCGCGGCGTGGTGCATCGGCATGGTGACCAGCATCGCCCCGGCCGGGCCCAGCGCCTCCGGCGTGGGCGGCGGTGGTCGCTCGGGCATGGCCACGCCCTTGGGGCGGCCGGTGGTGCCGGAGGTGTAGACCACCAGCGACGGGTCGGCGGCGGCGAAACGCCTGGGCGCATCGTCCACGAAGAGGTTGATCAGCGGCTCGACGCCGCCCGGCGCGGCGCCGATGCCGACGATCAACTCGACGCCCACCTGGCGGGCCACGGCGAGGACGGGCGAGGGGTCGGGATCGTCGAGGATCAGGGCCTTGGCGCGACTGTTCTCGAGGATGAACCGCATCTCTTCGGGCGTGAGCCGCCAGTTGGCCACGAGCAGCCGCGCGCCCAGCTTGCCGAGCGCGGCGCTGAGGATGGCCCACTCGAGCCGGATCTGTGTGCGAACGCCGACGATGTCGCCGGCGGCGACGCCCCGCCGGCTCAGCCCCTCGGCGAGGCGGTCCGCGGCGTTGTTCCAATCGCCGAAGGTCAGGGTGCGCTCGCCCTCGACGACCGCGATATCGTCGGGCCGCAGCCCGGCCCAGTACTCGACGCTGCCCACCGTGGCGTTCACGTCCGTGCTCCTCCCGCGTGGCCCGCTGATCATCGGGCCTTGAACTCATGAGAGCGTTATGTTTGTTGTGTCGTCAACAAACAAATTCGAGGACGGAGGATTGCATGGTCGGCGTTCCGCGACTGAAGCCGGAGCTCTACGAAGAGGGTGAGGAAGGCGCGATCTGGCTGAGCGGAGGCGCGTGCGAGTGCGGTCACGTGTTCTTTCCGTGGCAGACCTTCGGCTGCGAGGTCTGCGGTCGCCATGGCGCGGACCTTCATCCCCGGCGACTGAGCGGTTCGGGCAGTATCGTGGCCTCCGCCACCGTCCACCTGCACGCGGGCAAGGGCCGACAGGCGCCGTTCGACGTCTGCGTCGTGAAGCTGGATGACGGCCCGGTGATCCGGACCCTGCTGGCCAGCGTGGGCGATCCGCCTCAGCCCGGCCGTGCGGTCCGTGCGGTGCTGGTCGAGGTGGATGGCAGAGAACCGGGCGAGCGGGTCCGCGACATGCGCTTCGAGGTGGCGGCGTGAGGGCGCTGGGCGATCTGCGGCCGGTCTACGCCATCGGCGTCGGCTGGCATCCATACCGCTACGCCACCGAGGAGCCCTATGTGACCCTCGGGCTGACGGCGGTGCGCCAGGCGCTGGCCGATGCGGGCGTGGAGTGGCCGGCGGTGGACGCCGCCTTCATCGGCACAGCCCTGCTCGGCATGGCCTCGGGGCGGCCGATGCTGCGCCATCTCGGGGCCACGGGCCTCCAGCTCGTGCATATCGAGAACGCCTCGGCCTCGGGTTCGGCGGCCTTCCGTGCGGCCTGCCTGGAGGTGGCCAGCGGGATGGCCGAAACCGCCGTGGCGCTCGGCATCGACAAGGTGATTCCGCGGCCGCGCACCGGATCGGGCCTGGGCGGGCTGGCGGAAGACGCGTTCGTCGCCTTCACGCACTTCGCCCTGCTGACCAACCAGTACGCGGCCCGCAACGGCGTTTCGCCGGAAGACGTGGCCCTGGTCGCGGTGAAGAACCACGGCAACGGCGCGAAGAACCCCAACGCCCAGCGCCAGAAGGCCCGGACGCTCGACGAGGTGCTGGGCGGCAAGCGGATCTCCGGAACGCTGACCTCGCTCCAGTGCTGCCCCGTCGGCGAAGGCGCCTCGGCGGTGATTCTGGCTTCGGAGGACGCCATCCGTCGGCTGGGGGTCGACACCGGTCGGGCGATCCGCGTCACGGCGTCGGCGGTCGGAAGCGAGACGGTGGGCGCCGGCAACGACGCCGACGCCTCTCTCACCCGGGACGTGATCGCCCGCGCCCTCGCTCAGGCCCAGATCAAGGGGGCCGATCTCGACGTGCTGGAGGTGCACGACGCCTTCACCATCGAGGAACTGCTCTACGCCGAAGCCGCCGGCCTGTGCGGCGAGGGCCAGGCGATCCACCTGCTGAAGGACGGCGCGTTCGACATCGGCGGCCAGTGCGCGGTCAGTCCTTCAGGCGGTCTCATCGCCATGGGCCATCCCATCGGTCCGACCGGCGTCGGTCAGGTGGCGGAGGTGGTCACCCAGCTCCGTGGCGAGGCCGGCGCACGCCAGCACAAGGGCGCGAAGGTCGGCTTGGCCCACATGGTGGGCCTGGGATCGGTCTGCTACGCCCACGTCCTGAAGCGGGACTGAGGGGGCGTCAGTCGACGACGCCCTCGATCTGCACTCTGAGGCTGCGGGGCCCGCGCAGGGCGGGATTGATCCGGTAGGGCGGCGGGTCATCCACCAGGCGCGGCGCAACCAGCCGGCGCGCCAGTTCCCTCAGCACGATCTGGCCCTCCAGGCGGGCCAGAGGCGCCCCGAAACACGCGTGGATCCCGCTGCCGAAGCCCAGGTGCTGGTTGTTCGGTCGGTCGGGGATGAAACGCTCGGCGTCCTCGAACCGCGCGGGATCGCGGTTCGCGCAGGCGATCAGCAGCCGCACCGCCGAGCGGGCGGGGATGGTCACGCCGCCCGCCTCGACATCGGCGAGCGTCGAGCGGAAGGTCATGTGGACCGGCGGCTCGTAGCGGAGGAGTTCCTCGACCATGGGGATCTCGATGCCGGGCTCTTCCCTGAGCCGCCGCATCATGTCCGGCATCCGCAGCAGGGTGAGCATGCCGTTGGCGATCAGGTTCACGGTGGTCTCGTGGCCGGCCAGCAGCAGCAGGATCGCGGTCGTGGTGAGTTCCGCCGGGTTCATGGCGCCGTCCGGGCCGTCGTCGTGAACGAGCCGCGAAAGCATGTCGTCGCGCGGCGCGCTCCGCCGGGCCTCGATCAGCCCCATCATGTAGCCGCCCAGCCCGACGAGCGCGTTCTGGATCCCCTCCGAGGGGCGACGGTCGCGGGGATCGCGGTCGGCGGCCTGGACGATGGCCTCGGCCCAGACGTGGAACTTGGGCTCGTCCTCACGCGGCACGCCCAACAGGTCGGCGACCACGGTGACCGGCAGCGGATAGGCCACGTCCGCCACGAGGTCGATCTCGTCACGGCCCTTCAGCGCATCGATGAGCGAGGTGGTCATGGTCAGCAGGTGCGGGCGCATCGCCTCCACCCGCCCGGGATCGTTGGGCGGGCCGAAGTGGCGCATGGTCATCCGCCGCAGTCGGTCGTGCTGCGGCGGGTCCATGTTGAGGAAGCTGAAGCCGGGGCCGACGGGCGCCGGGGAATTGACCGGGTCGGCGCTCAATCGCGGGTCGCGCAGCAGGGCCGAGACCTCGGCGTACCCGCAGACCACATAGCTCCCGTCGGGCTCCCGGAACACCGGACGGCTGCGGATCCGGGCGTAGAGCGGGTAGGGGTCGTGACGATTGTCGGCGTCCAGCACACGCTGCATCAGGGTGTCCACGCGCGGTTCGGCGGCGACGTCGGTCATGGGGCGAAATCCCATGCGGCGGCGGGTGGATCGACGCGGGCGAAGGTCGGCGGGAAGGCTGCGCCGGCCTCGATCTGGGCCTCGTAGAACGGCAGCCAGTGGGTATGGTCCACGGCGGCGGCGGCCACCAACCGGCCGGCCTGGCCGTAGCCGACGACAAACCGGCCGCTCTCGACCGAACCATGCAGAAGCGCGGTCCGGTCCGCTCTCTCCGGCGCGCCGACCAGCTTGAGACAGGCGCCGAACTGCATCGACCAGAAACCGGGCAGGGCGGCGATGCGACGTGCGGGCTCACCCGGGCGCGCGATGTTGGCGCCGGCCACGGCGGCCTGCTCGCAGGCGCTGGCCCAGTGTTCGGTGCGCAGAGGCGGCCCCGGGAACGCCGGGTGATCCATTCGCACCACATCGCCGGCGGCGAAGATCCCATCGACTGGCCGCCCGGCGGCGTCCAGCGCCCGGCCGGCGCTGTCGCAGTGCAGGCCTCTTGGAGAGCCCGCGAGGCCCGAGCCGCCCAGCCATTCCACGTTGGGCGCGGCCCCCAGGCAGACTACCGCCAGCGCGGTCTCGACCGCCTGGCCATCGCTCAGCCGGACACGGGCGAGGCGACCGGCGCCATCGTCCTCCAGGGCCGTCACGGTCACGCCGGTGCGCAGGTCCACGCCCTTCGCGCGTTGTATGGCGGCGGCGTAGCGGCCCACCGTGGCGCCCAGCGCGGACAGCAGCGGGGCCTCGAGGGCTTCGATCACCGTGACCGGCGCGCCCAGGTCGATGCAGGCCGAGGCGACCTCGCAGCCGGTGAAGCCTCCGCCGACCACCACGACCCGCTCGGGCCGCGCGGCCAGACGAACCCGAAGCGCGGCGGCGTCGTCGCGGGTTCGAAGAACGGTCACGCCGTCCAGTCGAGCCTCGGCGGCCACCGGCCAGCGCCGCGCCCGGGCGCCGGTGGCGACCAGAAGCCGGTCGAAGCCGATGCGGCTGCCGTCGGACAGGCGCACTCTACGGGCCACGAGGTCCAGCCCCGTGGCGCGCATCCCCAGCATCCAATCGGCGTCCACCGGCCGGAGCGCCGGCAGTTCGGTCTGTGCGGCCTCCACCCAACCGCTCAACACCTGCTTGGAAAGCGGCGGCCGGTCATAGGGCGCGCATGGCTCCTCGCCGACGATCGTCAGCCGGCCTGCGAAGCCCGCGCCGCGCACCGCCTCGGCGGCCCGCAGGCCCGCCAGAGACGCCCCCACGATGAGGATATGGTCGCTCATCGCGACAGGTCGCGATGGTCGATCAGGATCGCTCCCGTGGGGCAGGCGGCCGCGGCGCGGACGACCTTTTCCCGCAGGGCGTCGTCCGGGTGTGGGTGGTAGGCCAGCACCTGCTCGGCCTCCAGCCGGAACGCCTCGGGCGCCAGGAAGCAGCACTGGGCGTAGAATTGGCAGCGGTTCAGGTCGACGGCGATGCGCATGGCCTGTCCTCCATCCGCGCGCCGCTCTAGAAGTTCGCCCGTAACTCGACGCCCACCTGCCGGGGGGCGCCCCAGCTCACAAAGCGGGCCCCGAAGTTGTCGGACGACCCCATGCGCACGATGTAGTCCTCGCCGGTCAGGTTGGTGGCGAAGAGCCTGATCCGGTAGGTGTCGTCGGGGCTGTCCCAGATCAGCGAGGCGTTGAGGACGGCGTAGGCGTCCTGCTGGTCGAGGGCGTCGTTGAACTCGCGGAAGTAGATCTTGCTGCGGTAGCTGAGATCGGCCCGCGCCGTGATCCGGCCGTCGAACAGGACCGGATCGGACCGGTAGGCGACGCCGAGGTTGGCGGAAAGCTTGGGCGCATTGGAGAGGTAGTTGCCGGAGACGTCCTGGGCGCCCAGGGCCGGCGCCAGGGAATCCACGTTCAGGAAGCTGGTGAACTTGGCCCTCAGCAGCGAGACGTTGCCGTTGATGGTCCAGTGGCTCTCGGGCCGCCACGTGCCCTCGACCTCGACCCCCTTGATCCTGGCCGCCGCCGCGTTGGTGATCAGCGAGGTCAGGCCCACCACCTGGTTCAGCTGCAGGTCGGTGTAGTCGTAATAGAAGGCCGAGGCGTTGATCACGAGATTGCCGCCGAGGCGGTTCTTCCAGCCCGCTTCGTAGGACGTGACCTTCTCGGGTCGGAACTGCTGGTTGCAGGCCGACAAGTTGAAGCCGCCGACCTTGAAGCCCTTGGAGAACGTCGCATAGACGTTGCTGTCCTCGGACACGTCGAACTGTGCGCCGATCCGTGGGGTGGTCGACTTGAAGGTGACTTCGTTGGTCTGCAGCGGACAGGTGAGGGTGCGCGGCGCGAGCGGTCCGAACTGAAGGTAGTTGCGCTGTGTGTTGCTCTGCTTGTCCCGAGAAACCCGGATGCCGCCCATGATCCGGGCGCGATCGCTGATGTTGAAGGTGGCGTCGCCGAACACCGCCGTCGCCCGCGACAGGTAGCGGTAGGTCTCGAAGAAGAGGTCGCTGTTCGCCGGTAGCGGCGCGATGCCGAGCGGGAAGTCGTAGTCGAGTTGCTCGTACTTGTGGTCGCGCATGTAGAAGGCGCCCACAACCGCATCTATCGGTCCCAGCGAGGTGCTGAGGTTGAGTTCCTGCGTGAACGTACGGCTGCGCTCGTTGCGGCGGGCCGGGAAGGCGCTGACATTGATCGCGTCGTCGTCGCGGAACTCACGGTCGGCGATGCGGGCATAGCCGCTGATGGCCTTGATCTGCGCGTCGCCCAACTGCCAGGTCAGGGTCACCGAGCCGCCGTAGTACTCGCGATCATGGTCGATGCGGTCGTTGGCGGCCGTGCGGCGCGGCTTGAGCGGCACGACGATGTTCGCGAGGTAGGGGTTGCGCGCGATCGCCGTGGCGGTGGGCGCATTGTACAGGGTGAAGTACGAGGTCGGACCCGTGGCGGTGAGCACCGAGCCCGAGATGTCCAGCCGGAGGTCTTCCGTCAGTTCGGCGCCGATGCGCAGGCGCGCCGCGGTCGACTGGCCTTTGTCCACGTCCCGGCCGTTCGGAAGCACGTTCTTGACGAAGCCTTCGTTGCGGTCGGTCCGATCCACCACCAGGCGAGCCGCGAGGCGGTCCGTCACCGGAACGTTGACCACGCCCTGGAGGCGATAGTCCTGGTAGGAGGCGTAGCTGCCGAGGACGTAGCCCTCGAACCGGTCGCTGGGCGCGTTGGTGATGAAGTTGACCACCCCGCCGTTGGCGTTGCGGCCATACAGGGTGCCCTGCGGGCCGCGCAGCACCTCCACCCGCTCCACGTCCACCTGGGTGAGATCGCCCATGGAGGGGCGCGGCTGGTAGACGCCGTCCACGTGGATCGCCACGCCCGGCGAGCCCTGGTTCAGACCGACGCCGCGGATCGTGACCGAAGTCTGCCCCAGCAGGCGGCCGGCCTGCATACTTGGCACCACGAACTGGAGGTCCGAGGGCTGGGTGATGCCGCGCTCCTCCAGAGTCGCGCCGGTCACCGCGCTGATGGAGGCCGGCACCTCCTGGAGATTTTCGGACCGCTTCTGTGCGGTGACGACCAACTCGCCGACCTCGGTTCCGGCGTTTCCGGGCTGGGCGAGGGCGGGGGCGGACAGGATGGCCGGCGTCACCAGTGCGGCCGAGGCGCACAGCAGAATTCGGAGCGTGGTCCGCATGGTGGTCTCCCCCTCAGATGCCACACGCCATTGGCTGGCGCATATGGCCGGCGCCGCGCCGGAATGGCGGGCTCCCCGGTCTGTTTTTTACATCTGGGGGCAATGCTACATCAGCGTGTCAAGTTGCTGTCAAGCATTTTGACGTCTGAGTGCACCTATCGCTGTTGACGTAGAACCCGCTGCATGTTGAAGGCCGCAATGTGAAGAGTTCCCCCGCCGACGATCGCGCGACCCGGGGTGCGAAACGCGCCCGTGTCCTGGAGGAAGCCGCCAAGGCGCTGAACAGCCGGGGTGTGTCCCAGATGTCGCTGGCCGAGATCGCCAAGCGGGTCGGGGTCTCCCGCGCGGCCCTCTACTACTACTTCGAGGATCAGGAGGACCTGGTCTTCCAGAGCTATCGGCGGTCCTGCGAGATCATGGCGCGGCGCCTGAGCGAAGCCTCGCATCCTCCCGGTGGCGCGATAGACGTGATCGACCGCTTCATCGACGGGATGCTGGCGGAAGGACAGGCCGAGATCGCCGCGCTCAGCGAAATCGCCTTCCTGAGGCCGGACCAGCGAAGCACCATCCTGGGGCTCTACGAGGCCATCATGGCCAGCATCGCCGAGATCCTGAACGGCGGCGTCCGGCGAGGTGAGGTGCGTCCCTGCGCGGCGGGCCTGGTGGCTCCCGCCATCGTCGGCGTCATTTCGTGGATACCCATGGCCCGGCGCTGGCGTACGAGCGACCCCCTTTCCCACCGGCATATGGTGGAGGCGATCAAGTCGCTGCTGCATTGGGGCATGGCCGCGGACCGGGCCGCACCGGCCACCTACAGACCCTACGACCTGACCGCCGCCGAGGTGCCGGTGGGCCGGGTTTTCGACCCCGAGACACTGGCTGCGGCCAAGCAGGAGGCTCTCCTCGCCTCGGCCTCGTGGCTGTTCAACCTGAAGGGGGTCGACGCCACCTCGCTGGAGGAGGTCGCGCTCCGGGTGGGCGTCACCAAGAAGGTGATCTACCACAATGTCGGCGACAAGGAATCGCTGGTCGTCGCCTGCTATCGCCGCGCCTTCCGGTTCTATGAGGACATTGGCGCGCGCAACCACCGCTACGAGGGCTCGCGCATCGACGCCCTGTGCGCTTCGACCCACGCCCTGGCCGAGGCCGGCTTGCGCGAGGACATCGCGCCGCTGGCGCCGCTCGCCGGCTTCGACGCGCTGCCGGACGCTGTCCGCCAGGAGATCAACACGTCGTCCAGCCGCCTGATGGACAGCTACTTGAAGCTGCTTTCCGACGGGGTCGCGGAGGGCACGATCCGAAAGACCGACGCCCGCGCCACGCTGGCTGTGCATCCCGGCGCGTTCGAGTGGCTTCCGAAGTGGTTCGACACCATGGACGCCGATGAGCGCGCGGCGGCGGCCGGGGAATTGGCGCAACTCACCCGCATCGGGCTGATGCCCGTCTAGCGGCTCGTCTCACGGCCACGCGCCTCGGGACATGTGGAGAGGGCTGCGGGGACGTACGCTCCAAGATGAAACGGAGCGCGCGCCGCCGCGGCGCTCGCGGGCCAATGCGATCGCAGCATGGCGTCGGATCACGCCGATTGCGAATTCATTTAACGAATGAGTGCATCAGGTCTCGCAAAGGATGAAATTCCTTGACCGCAACCTTCTCGCCGGTGACGTTGCGCACTCAAACGTAGAATCCTTGGGGGTGAACGTGGACAAGCCGGAGGGCGCGATGGCGGCGCAGGACGGGATCGATCCCGTGGCGCTGCGCGCGAAGTATCGCGAGGAACGGGACAAGCGGCTCCGGGCCGAGGGAACTCGGCAGTACCGGGTCGCGGCGGCCGAGGTCGCCCGCTACCTCGAAGATCCCTATGTGACGCCGGGCTTCCACCGCGAGCCCCGCGACGAGACGGTCGATGTGCTTGTGATCGGCGGCGGGTTCGGCGGCCTGCTGGCGGCGGCGCGTCTGATGGAAGCCGGCGTCGAAGACATCCGCATCGTCGAGAAGGCCGGCGACTTTGGCGGCACGTGGTACTGGAACCGCTATCCGGGCGCACAGTGCGACATCGAATCCTACGTCTACATGCCCCTGCTGGAAGAGCTGGGCTACCTGCCGACGGAAAAGTACGCTCACGGCCCGGAAATCCTCGAGCACAGCCGCGCCATCGGCCGGCGATACGGCCTGTACGAGCGCGCCCTGTTCCAGACCGAGATCACGGCGCTCGACTGGAACGAGCGCACCCGGCGCTGGGACGCCGCCACCCATCGCGGCGACACGATCCGCGCCCGCTTCGTTTGCATGTCCACCGGGCCGCTGCATCGGCCCAAGCTGCCGGGTATCCCGGGGGTGGAGACATTCGAGGGCCATACCTTCCACACCAGCCGGTGGGACTACGCGTATACGGGCGGTGACACCAACGGCGGTCTGACCGGCCTGTCGGACAAGCGGGTGGGCATCATCGGCACCGGGGCCACCGCCGTGCAGTGCGTGCCCCACCTGGGCCGCTGGGCGAAGGAGCTTTACGTCTTCCAGCGCACGCCATCGTCGATCGACGAGCGTCGCAACCGGCCGACCGATCCGGCCTGGGCCGCCGGACTCGGGCCGGGTTGGCAGCAGGCGCGGATGGACAACTTCAACCAGTGGGTCTCGGGTGGCCACGCCAACGAGGATCTCGTGGATGACGGCTGGACCGAGGTGCTCGGCCGGATCGGTCGTGCGGAGGGTTCCGACGCGGACGCCCTGGCGCGCCGCGAACGGGCCGATTTCATCAAGATGGAGCAGATCCGCGCCCGGGTGGACGCCATAGTCGAGAATCCCGCCACGGCTGCCGCGCTGAAGCCCTGGTACAACCAGCTCTGCAAACGCCCCTGCTTCCACGACGACTACCTGGCGACGTTCAACCGCCCGAACGTCACCCTGGTGGACACCGAGGGGCGGGGCGTGGACCGCATTACGCCGCGGGGCGTCGTGGTCGCCGGCCGCGAGTACGCGCTGGATGTCCTGATCTACGCCACGGGGTTCGAGTTCCAGACCGACTTCGCCCGCCGGGCCGGCTACGACATCCATGGCCGCGACGGCCGCGCCCTGTCCGAGAAGTGGAAGGACGGCGCGTCCACCCTCTATGGCGTGCACACGCGGGGTTTTCCCAATTGCTTCGTGCTCGGCAACGCCCAGCAGGCCAACACGCCCAACTTCACGCACATGCTGAACGAGGTGAGCCGGCACGTCGCCTGGATCGTGAAGACCTGCCTGGAACGCCGGATCGCCACGGTGGAGCCGACCGAGGCGGCCGAGGCCGCATGGGTCGACGAGGTGATGTCGTTCGCCCCGCTGCGGCGATCCTTCGACCAGGAATGCACGCCCGGCTACTACAACAACGAGGGGATGCCCGATGCGGTTTCGACGCGAAACGGGTTCTACCTGGGCGGCTCGCTGAAGTTCATCGATCTGCTCAACCACTGGCGGGCCAGCGGCGACATGCCGGGGCTGGAGTTGACCGCCGGGACGCAGGTGTGACCCGCGAAACGTCCGCGACAGTCGGCGCCCCGTTCCATCATCGCCCCATACGTGGCTGGCGTGGAACCTGAACCGATCGGTCTGGGGTTCGATCAGGAAAATACAATTGGAGAGGGCGCGTCAGGCTGACGCGCCCGGCGAAGAGGCAAGGCGGACTATGGCGGCACGTCGAATCCGGACGCGGATCACCGAACTCTTCGGCATCGAACATCCCATACTGCTGGGCGGGATGATGCATCTGTCCGACGCCCGGATCGTCGCCGCCGTCGTGAATGCGGGGGGCATGGGCTACATCACGCCGCGCTCGTTCGACACCCTTGAGGACTATCGCAAGGAACTGCGTCTTTGCCGGGAGCTCACGGGCGGTAGGCCGTTCGGTGTGAATCTCACATTCGCCAGTCGCGCGGCGCAGAACGCCGAGATCGTCGACCACATCCGCATCGCGCTCGAGGAAGGCGTTCGGCACTTCGAGTCGGCCGGCAACTCTCCGGATCAGATCGTCCCGGTGATCCATGACGCCGGGGGACTGCTGCTCCACAAGTGCCCCAGCGTCCGCCACGCCCTCTCGGCCGAGCGCCTCGGCGTCGACGCGGTGGCGCTCGTCGGGATGGAGGAGGGCGGCCACCCGGGGTTCAACCAGCTTTCGACCTTCGTGAACGGCGCGTTCGCGCTCGAGCGGCTCGAGAGGACTCCCCTCGTGCTCGGCGGCGGGATCGGAAGCGGCGCGCAGATCGCGGCGGCTCTGGCGATGGGCGCCGACGCTGTGGTCATGGGGAGCCGGTTCATGGCGGCGACCGAAGTCTGGGCCCACGATGCGCTCAAGCAACGCATCATCGAGTCGGATGAGCACGCCTCGATACCGATCATGGCGCACCTCAGCACCTGGCGGGTGCTGCGGAACGACGCCGCCGTGCAGGTGCGGGACCTGGAACTCGCCGGTGTGGCGAAGGCGCATCGCGACTACGGTGATCTCATCCTGTCGTCACGGACGAAGGAGCAAGTCTATCTGAAGGGGGACACCAACGCCGGCATCGTCTCGTTCGGGCCCGCGGGCGCGTTCACGAACAGGGTCGAGCCGGCGGGGGACATTGTGCGCGGCCTGATGGAAGAGGCGCTGAAGGCTCTCGCGAGCGTGGCCGCCAGAACGGTCGAAGACCACATCACGCAGGCGCCTTGACGCCTGTTGGCGACCTCGTGAGCCTCGTCCACGTCGGCGCGTGATCTTTCCCATCTTGCGGTATATGCAGTCCGCGCCACACGACGACCCTTGCAGGGCGCTTCGGACGACCGAGGCGTCCTTAAGCTTTCCGGAGGCCTGTATGGCCCACACAGTCTTCATCGACGGCGAAGCCGGCACCACGGGGCTCCAGATCCGCGACCGGCTGGCGGCCCGTCCGGACCTCGAGGTCCTGTCCATCGATCCCGAGCGGCGCAAGGACGCCGAGGCGCGGCGCGAACTGCTGAACGCGGCCGACGCCGTGGTGCTGTGCCTGCCCGACGACGCGTCGCGCGAGGCGGTGTCGATGATCGCGTCCAACCGCGTGAAGGTGGTGGACGCCTCGACGGCGTTCCGCACGGCGCCGGGCTGGGCCTATGGCTTCGCCGAGATGTCGAAGGGCCAGCGCGCCGAGATCCAGGGCTCGACCCGGGTCGCCAACCCGGGCTGCTACCCGACAGGCTTCATCGGCCTGATGCGGCCGCTGGTGGCGGCGGGCCTGGTTCCGGCCGACTTCCCGGTCACGGTCAATGCGATCTCGGGGTATTCGGGCGGCGGCAAGGGGCTGATCGCCGAGTTCGAGGCGTCGGCGCCCGAGGGGACCCGCGACGCCTTCCGCGCCTATGGCCTGCCCATGGCGCACAAGCACCTGCCCGAGATGCAGCTCCACGCGGGCCTCACCCATCCGCCGGTGTTCGCGCCGTCCGTCGGCCGGTACGCCCAGGGGATGCTGGTGGAGGTTCCGCTTCAGCTCCGGGCGCTGCCGGGCCGGCCATCGCCGGACGACCTGCACGCCGCCCTGGCCGCGGCCTATGCGGGCGAGGCGTTCGTGGAGGTCGCGAGCCGCGAGGACTGCGCCGAGCTTCAGAAGGCCCGCGCCGGGGCGGCGAACTATGTCCGCGATCTGGATCCCGAGGCGCTGAACGGGACGAACCGGATGCGGCTGTTCGTGTTCGGGTCGGCCGATGGAAGCCAGGCGCGGCTGACGGCCGTTCTGGACAACCTGGGCAAGGGCGCGTCGGGCGCCGCCGTCCAGAACCTCAACCTGATGCTGGGCCTGCCCGAGGGCGCGGGCCTGTGACGTTGCGGCCGGCGACGGCCGACGACGCGCCGGCCATCGCGGCCCTGCTGCGGCGTACGCTCAGGACGTCGCTGCCGTTCCTGCCGGAACTCCATACGCCCCAGGAGGATCTGGCGTTCGTGGCCGGCCGGGTGCTGCCCGAGTGCGCCGTCCGGGTCGCCGAGGCGGGCGACGGGATCGCGGGCTTCGTGGCCTGGCGCGATGGCTGGATCGACCATCTGTACGTCGATCCCGACCGGCAAGGGCAGGGGATCGGGCCGGCCCTGCTGGACGCCGCGCTGGCGGATGGGACGCCGAAGCAGCTCTGGACCTTCCAGGCCAACGCCCGGGCGCGCCGCTTCTACGAGGCCCGCGGCTTCCGTGCGGTCGAGTTCACGGACGGCGAGGGCAACGAGGAGCGGACACCGGACGTGCGCTACCTCTGGAGGCCCTGAGCCACGGTTTCGCCGCAGGAATGCGGCGATGTCGGCTTGCATCCCCGATCGCCCCGGAGGCGTAATCCCGGCATGGTTCCGACCCGTCCCCATCCCGACCGTCCTTCCATCGACCGCCGCCGGCTGCTCGTGGCGGCCGCCGGCTTCACCGCCGCGGCAGCGGTGTCGCCCGCCCAGGCCGCGAAGCCCGACGCCTACGCGGACTCGCCCTGGCGGCGGGTCACCGACGCCGAATGGCGCAAGCGCCTGCCGGCCGCCGCCTATCGCGTCCTGCGCCACGAGGACACCGAGCGGGCGGGAACCAGCCCGCTGAACCGCGAGAAGCGCAAGGGGACTTACCACTGCCTGGGCTGCGACCTGGCCCTGTTCAGTTCGGCGACCAAGTTCGAGAGCGGCACGGGCTGGCCCAGCTTCTACCGGCCGCTGCCGGGCGTGCTGGGAACCAAGACCGACTACAGGATCGGCGTGGCCCGCACCGAGTACCACTGCGCCCGGTGTCTGGGACATCACGGCCACGTCTTCGAGGATGGGCCGCGACCGACGGGTCTGCGCTACTGCAACAACGGCGTGGCGCTGAAGTTCGTCCCGGCCTGACGGCCCGTCTCAGAGCACCTCGTCTCAGAGCGCCTCGCCTCGGGACGCCTCGCCAGCCGGAGTGGAGGCGCCGTCACGGCGGACGCGGCCGGCGCCCGAGACGTCGCTTTCCAGTCGCGGCGGGTTGGTCAGCAATCGCACGTCGGCTGCCCCCGAGACCTCCAGCCGCGCCCAGTCGGCAGGGGCGAGCAAGGCTTCGGCCGCGTCCGAGACCTCGGCGTCGGCGCCCTTGGCCTTGAGCCGGCCGAGGTCCGCGCGAGCGCTGCCCGACGCCTCCAGGCTCACCTCGTCGGCCTGGCCCTCGGCCTTCACCGACGCGTCGCCCGAGACCTCGAGGCTGAGGCGCGCCTGGCGATAGCCTTCGATGGACAGGGTGTTGCGGCCCGAGACGTCGAAGCTGCGGACGTCGGGCGCACGCACCACGATGGTGAGCTTGGGCCGGCTCCAGCGCCGCCCCTGGTCGTAGCGGATGCTGTCGCCGCGGACGACCACGCGTTCGACCGCCCGTTGCGGCCCCGTGACTTCGACCCGGCCGGGACCGGCCTGCTGGATGTAGCGGACGTCGGCGGGCAGATCGATGTCGAGGCTGTCGGCGCCGCTCCAGTCGAGGGTGCGCGTGGTCTCGGGTCCGTCCGTGTCGCCCGGCCCGCCCATGCCGCCTGGGGCGCCCGAGCCGTCGCGGTCGTGCTTCCACTCGACGTCCCAGTTCCCGTCCCAATCGGCGTTCCAGCCGCGCCATGGACTCCATTTGCCCGAGACGGCGCTCCAGCCGCCGCGGGCGACCAGGTCGGGTCCGCCGATGGCGACCGCGGCCGAGATGGCGCCGACCGAGAGGACGAAGCCGGCGACGGCGATCATGACGAGGGTGCGGATCATGGTGTGCTCCTCAGCCCTGGCTTGCAGCATTCTGGGGTTCGAGCGCCGGCTTCAGCAGCCGGTAGTGAAGGCGGCCGTACCAGACCAGCGCGTTGATCAGGCCGATCGACAGGATGGTCAGCACCGCGCCCGCCGACGCCGACCCGGCCATGATGCCGATGCCGGCCAGGACGGCGGCCACCGGTCCGCCGGGCGGGGCGAGGAACGGCCCGGCCGCGAACACCACGGCGCCGGCGAAGAAGGCGACGATGGCGGCGACCGCCACGGCGATCATGGCGCTGGCCACGCCCATGAGAATGGGCAGCAGCACCAGGATGTCGATGGCGCCCAGGCCGATGACGGCGAAGACCGCCGCCGCAGCGGAGGAGGCGGTGCGTTCCTCGCGCCAGCGGTTCAGGGAGCTCTCGGCGCGGATCTCGCGGGCCAGGCGATCGGGGTCGCCCAGGGCCGCGGCCACTTCGGCTTCGGTGCGCCCGGCGGCCTCGCCGTCGGTGAAATGGGCCTCGTAATCGGCCACGATGTCGGCCACGGCCTGCGGCGGCAGGCCCCGAAGGCCTTCGCGCAACCGGGCGATGAACGCCTGACGTGTCATTCGGCCCCTCCGAATACGATCTGGTCCACGGCGCCGGAGAAGGACGTCCAGGCGTCCTTCTGGCCCTCGAAAGTCTTCCGGCCGCTCTCGGAGAGCCGGTAGTATTTGCGCGGCGGGCCGGACGGGCTCTCGACCAGATAGGTCTCGACGAGTCCGTCGCCCTGGAGGCGGCGCATCAGCGGATAGATTGTGCCTTCGCCCATGCCGATGGCGTCGGCGAGGCGGCTGGCGATCTCGTAGGCGTAGCTGTCCTGGTGGGACAGGAGCGCCAGGACGCAGAGTTCCAGCGCGCCCTTCTTCAGTTGGATCTCGATGGCCTCAGGCACGCTCTTGCGCCTCCTTGCTCGTCCATGAGGTACGGCAAGGTACTGAGTGACGCAAGATAGCTTGCATTAAATGTTAGTAAGCCGATCGGCGGCTCGGTGACACCCCCGTGGCGCCGGGGCTGTGGGCGCTGAGTCTTTCTGGAACCACGGAAGACACGGAAAACACGGAAGGGGCCGCAACGGGCCGTGCGCCCTGAGCCTCCGCGGGAGCGGAGGCTCGGTCATGGGACCGCGGAAAACGCGGAAGGGCGCGGAAAGCGCAGCTTCGCCTTCCGCGTCTCTCCGCGGGCT
>NZ_MEEX01000015.1 GCF_001724605.1 Phenylobacterium sp. SCN 70-31 | reverse complement strand
GGCGGCCGACCGCACCGGCCACGCCATGCTGCACACCATGTACGGCCAGAGCCTGGCGCACGACACCGAGTTCTTCATCGAGTACTTCGCCCTCGACCTCATCATGGACGAAGGCGTCTGCCGGGGCGTCACGGCGTGGAAGCTGGACGACGGCACCTTGCACCGCTTCCAGGCCCAGCTCGTGATCCTGGCCACCGGCGGCTACGGCCGGGCCTACTTCTCGGCCACCTCGGCCCACACCTGCACCGGCGACGGCGGCGGGATGATCCTGCGGGCGGGCCTGCCGCTGCAGGACATGGAGTTCGTGCAGTTCCACCCGACCGGCATCTACGGTTCGGGCTGCCTCATCACCGAGGGCGCCCGCGGCGAGGGCGGCTATCTCACCAACTCCGAGGGCGAGCGCTTCATGGAGCGCTATGCGCCCACCGTGAAGGACCTGGCGCCGCGCGACATGGTGAGCCGGGCCATGACCATGGAGATCCGCGAGGGCCGCGGGGTGGGTCCGAAGAAGGACCACATCTTCCTGCACCTCGACCACCTGGACCCGAAGATCCTGGCCGAGCGGCTGCCCGGCATCTCGGAGAGCGCCAAGATCTTCGCCGGCGTCGACGTGACGAAGGAGCCGATCCCGGTGCTGCCGACGGTGCACTACAACATGGGCGGCATCCCCACGAACTTCTACTCCGAGGTGGTGACCAAGGCGGGCGAGGACCCCGACAAGGTGGTGCCCGGCCTGATGGCCGTGGGCGAGGCGGCGTGCGTGAGCGTGCACGGCGCCAACCGCCTGGGCTCGAACTCGCTGATCGACCTGGTGGTGTTCGGCCGCTCGGCGGCCCTGCGCGCAGCCGACACGGTCAAGGCCGGGGCGACCCAGCCCGAGCTGAAGCCCGCCATGACCGACGGCCACCTGGCCCGCCTGGACCGCTTCCGCAACGCCGACGGCGGCACCTCCACGGCGGCGCTGCGTCTGGAAATGCAGATGGCGATGCAGGAGGACGCCGCCGTTTACCGCACCTCCGACGCCCTGAAGTCCGGGGTCGAGCGGATGAAGGCGGTGAACGCCAAGCGTCCCGACCTGAAGGTCTCGGACCGCTCCATGATCTGGAATTCCGACCTCATGGAGACCCTGGAACTCGACAACCTGATCGGCCAGGCGCTGGTCACGGTGGTCGGCGCCGAGAACCGCACCGAAAGCCGCGGCGCCCACGCGCACGAGGACTTCCCCGAACGCGACGACGCCAACTGGATGAAGCACACGCTGGCCTGGCTCGACGACGCGACTGGCGCGGTGAAGATCGATTTCCGCCCGGTGCACGACTACACCATGACCAACGAGATCGCCCCGTTCCCGCCCAAGGCGCGGGTCTACTAGGCCGGAAGGACAGCAACGCAGATGGTCCAGCTCACCCTTCCCAAGAACTCGAAAGTCACGGGCGGCAAGCACCACCCCGCGCCGGCCGGCGCGGGCAAGGTGAAGACCTTCAAGGTCTATCGCTACGATCCCGACAACGGCCAGAACCCGCGCTGGGACACGTACGACGTGGACATCAGCCAGTGCGGCCCGATGGTCCTGGACGTCCTGATCCACATCAAGAACACGATGGATCCGACGCTCACCTTCCGGCGCTCGTGCCGCGAGGGGATCTGCGGGTCGTGCGCGATGAACATCGCCGGGCGCAACACGCTGGCGTGCATCCACGGCCACGAGGACTGCCCGTCGGGCACGGTGGCGATCAGCCCCCTGCCCCACATGCCGGTGGTCAAGGACTTGGTGCCGGACCTGACGCTGTTCTACGCGCAGTACGCCTCGGTCGAGCCCTGGCTCCACACCGAGACGCCCGAACCGCAGAAGGAATGGCGCCAGTCGCCGGAGGACCGCGAGAAGCTGGACGGCCTCTACGAGTGCATCCTCTGCGCCTGCTGCTCGACCTCGTGCCCCAGCTACTGGTGGAACCAGGAGAAGTACCTGGGGCCGGCGGCCCTGCTGCACGCCTACCGCTGGATCATCGACTCCCGCGACGAGGCCACGGGCGAGCGGCTGGACGACCTGGAAGACCCCTTCAAGCTCTACCGCTGCCACACCATCATGAACTGCGCCCAGGTGTGCCCCAAGGGCCTGAACCCGGCCAAGGCCATCGCCGAGATCAAGAAGAAGCTGGTCGACCGGGTGGTGTGATGCGGGGCGCGGCGGTCGGCGACGGCCGCCACCTACACCAAGCTCCGCACTTGACGGCTTTTCCGTAAAAGCTGTATTTTGGGCTGAACTTCTCCGCTCTCGGAACAGACCGAGGGGGTATTGCTCGGCACGGGCCGAGCTTGGAGGCGTAGGTGACCCATCTGACCGACGCTGAGCGCAGCGTCACCTCCAAGGAGGCGCAACGCCATTGGAAGGACGTGACCGACAAGGCGCTGCGCGCGCCGGTGGTGATCACGTCGCACGGCCGCCCGCGGCACGTGCTCATGGCTTACGAGGACTATGCGCGCCTGCGGCGCCAGACGCGCCAGGCCTACAACACCGCAAATATCCCTGCGGATGTGGCGGAGGACCTCCTGGGGGGGCTGGCCGACCTCGCGGCGCCACGCGGGGCGGCTCGTGATGGCGACCCCATCGTCGACTGAACCGCAGCCGCCCCAGCTTGGACCCCGGCCCGGCGACGTCATCGAGTTCGCCTTTCTGTGGAGCCACGAGGCCGCCCGCGGACAGGTGGAGGCCGCGAAGGACCGTCGGTGCGTGGTCGTGCGCCTGCTGGAGGGCGGCGCGCGGGTGGCCGTCGTCCCCATCACCAGCGCGGAGCCGGCCCACGCATTCAAGGTGGCGCTCACAGCCGGGACGCTGGGGCTGACGCGGCCGAGTTGGATCGTGGCGAACGAGATCAACATCACCGAGTGGCCGGGACACGACCTGCGTCCCGCGTCCGCGCCGGTCGGCGCCTTCTGGCGGTATGGAGCGCTCTCGGACCGTCGACTCGCCGAACTGGCCGATGTTCTTGGCCGGGCGCTGAGGTCGAGGGGCGCGACGCTCACCCCGCGTACCTGACGCGCCGCCACTCACGCGGCTTCCCAGGGTGGCTGGGTTTCGAGTTCCCTGCAGGGCGCCGGCTTGACTGCTAGCGTGTGGAGGCAGGCGCGGTTAAGGAAAGGCGCTGTTCCAGTCTCGCCCCATGCCCTCCATGTTCGTTCGCAAGACGCCGCTCACGGCCGGCTTGGCGCTGAGCGGCCTGCTGCTGGTCGGCCTCCTGCTGGCCGGGTGTGCGACGCTGCCCGAGGCGCGGGCGGTGGATTGCTCGGGAATCGCCATGCCGGATGTCGCCGTTTCGGCGGACGGGCGGACGGCGAGCACGACGCTGGACGTGCTGACCTACAACATCGAGGGCCTGGGCTGGCCGGCGCGGCGGGGGCGGGCGTCGGAGCTGGCCGAGATCGGGGCGCGGCTGTCGGCGCTGCGGGCGGCGGGCCAGGGACCCGACGTGGTGCTGTTCCAGGAGGTGTTCTCGAAGGCGGCGGTGGGCGCGGTGGACGCCGCCGGCTATCCGGCCCAGACGGCGGGGCCGGGACGGCGCTCGCGGCGCGATCTGCCCGCGGCCGGCTCGACGGGCCGGCGGAACTGGATCCGGGGGGAGCTGGGCCTCAGATTCACCACCGGCGGGCTGGCGATCTCCAGCCGCTATCCCATCGTGGAGGCCGAGGGCGAGCCGTTCAGCCGGCGCGGCTGCGCCGGCCTGGACTGCCTCAGCAACAAGGGCGCGCTGTTCGCCCGCATCGCGGTGCCCGGCGCCCCGGCGCCGGTGGACGTGTTCAACACCCACATGAACTCGCGCAAGGCCTCGCGGGCGCCGCGGGGACGCACGGCGGCGGCGCACGCGATCCAGGCGGTGGAGCTGTCGGCTTTCATGGCCGTGCGGCGCAATCCGGACCATGCGGCGGTGCTGGGCGGCGACTTCAACATGCGGGGCTCGGACGCGCGCTTCGAGATCTTCGATTTCCTGCTGCCGCTCACCCTGGTGCACCGCTACTGCGTCGAGGCGCCGGAACAGTGCGCGGTGAAGGCCTCGTGGGACGGCGACGAACCCTGGATGGACACCCAGGACCTGCAGCTCTTCGAGGATGGCCGGCGCATGACGATCCGGCCCATTCGGGTGGAGACGATGTTCGACGGGCGGCCCGACAGCCCCGCGCTCTCGGACCACGACGCCCTGCGGGTGGTCTACGAACTGAGCTGGCCGGCCGAACTCACGGCGCCGGCAGGGTCGTCGTGCCGGGCCGGAACAGGGCTTCCAGGCCGGCGATGACGTCCTCGATCAGTTCGGGATCGCGCGCCGGCCCCGCGAGGGAGGCGGCGCCGTGCGCCGCGGCCCAGACCGCCAGGGTGATCTTGTCCACGGGCGGGTCGCGGCGCCCCAGGGCCTCGGCGACCTCCACGACCGTGCGGCGCAGAACCGAGAGCACCTCGGCGCGCGCGTCGACCACCTTGGGCAGATCAGCGACCTCGGGATCGAACATCAGGGCGAACATCGCCGGCTCGCGACCGGCGAAGCCGAAGTAGCCGGTGGCCCAGGCGCGCAGGCGCACGCCCTCCGCCACCGCGCGATCGCCCTGGTCCAGCGACCGGCGCAGCTCGCCGAAGCCGATGGCCGCCAGGTCGCCCAGCAGCGCCGCCTTGCTCTCGTAGTGGTGGTACATCGAGCCGGTGGTGATCCCGGCCCGCGCCGCCAGGGCGCGCAGGTTGAACTGCTTGAGGTCGCCCTCCTCCAGCATCGCCCGCGCCTCGCGGATCAGGCGGCTGGGCAGGTCGCCCACGTGATAGCGGCGTCCGAGGGACATCGGGGCAGTTTAGGCCGACTGCGCGCCGTGGCTAGGGCGCGCAGCCGCCCGAGCGAAACGTCAGGTCCGCGTCGGGATGATCACCGGCAGGGTCTCGTAGCCCTTCACGAAGACCGAGTGCGTGCGCTCGGGTTCGCGGAGCAGGCGCACTTCGGGGAAGCGCTTGAGGATCTCTTCCCAGATGATGGTGAGCTGAAGCTCGGCCAGGCGGTTGCCGACGCAGCGGTGGATGCCGAAGCCGAACGACAGGTGATTCCGCGGCCGCTCGCGATCGATGATGTAGGCGTTCGGGTTCTCGATCTGGGCGTCGTCGCGATTGCCGGAGACGTACCACATCACCACCCGGTCGCCGGCCTTGATGGTCTTGCCGCCCAGTTCGAAGTCGCTGGTCGCGGTGCGGGCCATGTGGGCCAGAGGCGTCTGCCAGCGGATGGTCTCGGACACCATCGAGGTGACCAGCGAGGGATCGGCTCGCAGCTTGTCATACTGGTCCGGGTTCTTGTTGAGCGCGTAGACCGAGCCCGAGATGGTGTTCCGCGTGGTGTCGTTGCCGCCGATGATCAGCAGCACCACGTTCGAATGATAGTCGTGGACGTTGAGGTTCCGCGTCGCCTCGGCGTGGGCCATCATCGAGACCAGATCGAACTTCGGCGGGGCGTCGACCCGCTCGGCCCAGAGCTCGTCGAAGGCGGCGAAGCAGGCGTCGGCCTGCTCGCGCTTGTGTTCCCAGCTCTTCGCCGGGCCGTGGCCGGGGGCGTTGGTGAACATGTCGGACCAGAAGGTCAGGTCGCGGCGACGCTCCTGGGGATAGTCGAAGAGCGTGGCCAGGGTCATGGCCGTCAGCTCCTTCGAGACCAGGTCGACCCAGTCGAATTCCCGACCGATGGGCAGGCCGTCCAGGATGGCGCCGGCGCGCTCGCGGATCAGGGGCGCCATCGCCGCCAGGTTCGCCGGCGCGACGGCGGGACTGACCGCCTTGCGCTGCACGTCGTGCCCGGGAGGGTCCATGCCGATGAAGCTGTTGCCGCGGGGCCGCTTGTCGCCCTCGATCTTGCCCTCGATCGTTTGAAGCACGATGCCGTCCGCCGAGGAAAACACCTGATGGTTCGTGTCCACCGTCATGATGTCGGCGTAGCGGGTGATCGACCAGAACCCGTCGAACTCGTCGTTCGGCGCCGACCAGTGGATCGGCGCCTCCTTCCGCAGACGATCGAACAGGGGCCACATGGCGTCGGCGGCGAAGAGGTCCGACTGGGCGGGGTTCAGCGCCTCGATCGGCAGGCTCCAGGCCTCGGCCGCCGCAGCCTGCTTCAGGTCGATGGAACCGTCGTCCATGGCTTTCCTCCCGGGCGCTGACGGCCCTTCGGGAGCATGAGGCCGATCCAAACACTGTTCGGCAAGGGCGATCGCACGCGGCGCTACCGGACGATCTCGTCGCTGACGATGGTCATGCCGAGGATCGGCGCGCCGCCGTCCAGAGTCGCGGCCTCGAAATCGGCGCGGGCCTCGGGGTCGTCATAGGCCATGCCGTCGTCCATCGCCGCCTGCCAGGTCGCCTCGTCGGGCCACTCGGCGGCGCCGACGTAGCGGCCGTCCTGGGTCCGGCCCAGCCGCGAGCCGTAGCTGCCGTACTTTCGGGTGATGGCCAGGGTGCCGCGGCGCCACGCGTCTTCGAACTGCGCCTCCTTGCCGGGTCTGGCGCGCCATTCGTACAGGACCAGGAACATTTGCTCTCCGCGGATCAAGTCTGCCAAGAAGGGCAAACGCGGAAGCCCGCGGGAGGCTCACGCAAGGGAAGTTGACGCCAGTGTCACTTTTGGGCATCGGAGTAATATGAGCGGCGCGAACGCACATGTGGTGATCGTCGGAGCCGGCCACGCCGGCGGGACGGCGGCGGCGCTCCTGCGCCAGTACGGCCATGAAGGGCCGATCACGATGGTCGGTGACGAGCCCATCCCGCCCTATCAGCGACCACCGCTGAGCAAGGCCTGGCTGAAGGGCGAGGCCGACGCCGAGTCGCTGGCCCTGAAGCCCACCGAGTTCTACGCCGAGGCGAACATCGACTTCCGCCCCGGCGTGACCGCGACCGCCCTCAACCGGGGCGAGAAGACCGTCGCGCTGTCGGACGGTTCGAGCGTCTCGTACGACGCGCTGATCCTGGCCACCGGCGCGCGGGCCATCGCGCTGCCCATCCCCGGCGCCGGGCTGTCGGGCATCCTGTTCCTGCGGACCGCCGCCGACGCCGAGGCGCTGAAGGCCGCCGTCGGGCCGGGCAAGAGGCTGGCCGTGGTGGGCGGCGGCTACATCGGCCTGGAGGTCGCCGCCTCGGGCCGGGCCCTGGGCGCCGAGGTGGTGGTGCTGGAGCGCGAGAGCCGTATCCTGGCCCGCGTGGCCTGCCAGGCCCTGTCCGACTTCTTCCAGGGCTATCACGAGACGCACGGCGTCAGGTTCGAGCTGGGTTGCAGCGTCGTGGGTTTCGAGGACTCAGATGGGAGCGGCCGTGTCACGGGCGTGAAGCTGGAGGACGGCCGGGTCCTGGACTGCGACGCCGTGGTCGTGGGCGTGGGCGCGACCCCCAACGACGAACTGGCCCGCGACGCCGGGCTGGACTGCGCCCGCGGCGTGGTGGTGGACCTGGACGCCCGCAGCGTCTCGGACCCGAACGTCTTCGCCATCGGGGACGTGGCCCACCGGCCCATGCCCATCTACGACCGCATGTTCCGCATGGAGAGCGTGCCCAACGCCCTGGAACAGGCCAAGCAGGCCGCCAGCGCCATCATGGGCCGCCCGCGCCCCTCGGGGGAATGCCCCTGGCAGTGGAGCGACCAGTACGACCTGAAGCTCCAGATCGCCGGCTACGCCTTCGATGTGGACGAGATCGTCATCCGCGGCGACCCGGCCAGCGGCAAGTTCGCGGTGTTCCACCTGAAGGGCGACCAGCTCCAGTCGGTCGAGGCGATCAACGCCCCGCCCGAGTTCATGATGGGCAAGCAGCTCATCCTCAACCGCAAGTCGATCGACAAGGCCAAGCTTGCCGATCCGTCCGTTTCCATGAAAGAGGTCGCCGCGCAGACCGCGGCTCATTAGGGGGCTCCATTGGCGAAGATCACTTACGTCGAGCACGACGGCACCGAGCACACCATCGACGTGAAGACGGGCCTGTCGGTCATGGAAGGCGCGGTGAAGAACAACATCCCGGGCATCGACGCCGACTGCGGCGGCGCCTGCGCCTGCGCCACCTGCCACGTCTATGTCGAGGGCGACTGGCTCGCGAAGACGGGGACCAAATCGGCCATGGAGGAGTCGATGCTCGACTTCGCCGAGGGCGTCGAGGAGAACAGCCGCCTCTCGTGCCAGATCAAGGTCACCGACGACCTCGACGGCCTGCGCGTCACCATGCCGGAGAGCCAGCACTGACGGCCGGCGCCGGGCCGGGCTTCCGTCCGGCCCTTCAGGCGTAGCCGACCCACCCCCGCCAGGTGAAGGCGGCGTAGAACATCGCCACGTCCCGGAAGCCGGCCGCCCGCAGGACGGCCTCGTCGGCGTCCGGATCCAGAAGGTCCAGGGCGGCGCGCACCGAGTCGCGCGCGCCGTACGCCTTGTCGGGCTCGACGCCCGAGGCGACCGCATAGGCCGCATAGCGCCCGAGCCAGACCTCCCGGGCCGCGGGGTCCTGCGGGAAGCTGCTGTGCGCGGCGACGAACGGCGCGCCGGTCCGCAACCGGCGGCGGATCTCGCCCGCCGTCCGCCGTCGTTCCTCCGGGTCGAGGAAGTGCAGCGTCAGCAGGCAGACGGCGGCGTCGTAAGGCCCCTCGGGCGCGTCCTCGATGTAGCCCTTCACCAGTTCGACCCGCTCGCTCAGCGGCCCCAGCGTGCGCTCGGCCAGCCGCAGCATCGGCCCGGCGGGGTCGACGCCGGTGAAGGTCCAGCCGGGATGGGAGTCGGCCAGGGCCTTCAGTTCCAGGCCGCCCCCGGCCCCCAGGACCAGGACCCTGGCGTCGGGCGGCGCACGTTCGGCCAGCAGCACGCCCGTCATGCGATGCAGCGCGTCCAGCCCCGGGACGAAGCGGCGCGGGCCGTCCGCGTAGGCGGCGACCGCCTCGGGGTCCTCGAAATTGGCCAGGAACGGCTTGTCGCCGGAGTCAGCGGTCATGGGTCACCTGGATGTCATGGGTCACCTGGTCCCTGGGACGGGCGGCGTAGCGGGCATGGAAGTCGGCGCTGAGCGCGGCCAGGGACACCTCGCCCAGGCGCGCCAGCAGGACGGCCTCGGCCTCGCGGAAGGCGGTGTCGAGCGCCGCGTTCACCGCCTGCTCCACCAGGCAGTCGGGCGCGTCGCTGCGGTGCCCCAGGGCCAGCAGGCGCGGCGAGCCCAGGGCGCCGTAGATGTCGCGCAGCGTGACCGAGGCGAGGTCGCGGGCGAGCCCCCAGCCTCCGCCGTGCCCCTTGGCCGAGGATACGAACCCCTGTTCGCGGAGGCCCGCCATCGTCCTGCGCACGACGGCCGGATTTGTCCCCATGGCGGCGGCCAGGGTCTCGGATGTGACCGGCCCGTCCTGCTCGGCCATGTGCAACAGCACGTGCAGGACGCCCGAAAGGCGGCTGTCCATTCTCATGTAACTTTTGATATTACGTGATGAGGCGAGAGGTCAAGGCCGACGCCTCGAAGCGGTCTGACAAGGGGCCTCAGGCCTGGACCGCGTGGTCCTTGAGGACGCCCAGGGGGACGATGGCCAGGGTCTCCTCGTGGGTGCTCTCCAGCACCACCTGCGGCGCGGCGCCGGCGTCCAGCGCCTCCTTCCAGCGAGGGGCGCACAGGCACCAGCGGTCGCCGGGATTGAGGCCTGGGAAGCCCAGGTCGGGGCGCGGCGTCGACAGGTCGTTGCCCACCGCCTTCGAGAAGGCCAGGAACTCGGCGGTCATCACGGCGCAGACCGTATGCATGCCCACGTCGTGCGGGCCGGTCTCGCAGCAGCCGTTGCGGAAGAACCCGGTCACGGGGTCGAGGGAGCAGGGGACGAGGTCCAGCCCCAGGACGTTCCGGGCTCCGGCGTCGTAGCGGATCGGGCGTGTGGCCATGCGCCCATCCTAAACGCTAAGACTCGGCCGCCGCCAATGCGCGACGGAGCCCGAACCCCGATGAATTCGCCCGCGTCCGCACCCCGTCGCCCCGCACGCGCGAGTCGCCCCGCGCGCGGGCGTCGTCCGGCGGGGGCGTGGGTGGCCGTAATGCTGGCGATCGCCCCCTCCCTGGCCCAGGCGCAGTCGGCCGAAGCGCCGCCACCCTCCGCCTCGCCCGCCGGCCCGGTGTTCATCCATGAGACCGGGAGATCGCCCGGCGGGCCGCCCACGGCGGAGGAAATCGCCTATGACGCCCGCCTGAAGTCGTCGGCCGCGGCGATCCGCGCCTTCCAGGGGCCGATGGAGGGCGCCTGGACGCTGTCGGCCGGCGGACACGAGCTGTATCTGCTGCAACTCGTGGACCGCGACGGCTGGATCGACGGGGCGTGGCGCGACCCGCGCCGGCCGGGCGCGCCGGAGGCGTCGGGACTCATCGTCGACGTGCCACGCGGCGCGGAACTGACCCTGCGCTTCGCCGACGACTCGATCGCCGTGCTGCATCCGTCCGGCGGCCATTGGACAGGCCGCCTCACCGAGGCCGGTCGTTCCCAGGCCGTGACCCTGTCGCGGCGCGCGCCCTGACGGCCGCCCCGTCGAGGTCGGTCGGACCCCGGGTCAGGACCCGGTCTCGCCGTCCGCGGCCCGCGCCCTGCGGGCCCGGAGCGCGGCGGTGACCTCCTGCTGGCGCGCCCGGTCGATGGCGTAGGGCAGGAAGATGAAGGCCCCCGCCAGGCTGAGCAGGGCCGGCAGCGGCCCCCAGCCGAAGACCAGCCCGGCCAGAACATCCTCGGGGATCGCGGCGTGGACCTCGCGCCCCATCTCCTTGGGAAAGCGCAGCAGGTCCAGGGCCAGGCCGCCCAGCAGCGTGCCGACGCCGGCCGCCGCCTTGCCGGCGAATCCCAGTCCCGAGAAGAACAGGCCCTCGCGCCGCGCGCCGAACAGGAACTCGTGCTCCTCGGCGGCGTCGGCCATCATCGCTGGGAAGGCGATGAAGATGATCCCCGATCCCAGCCCCACCACGAGGTTGGTGGGCATCAGCCAGGCCAGCGCCTCCTGTCCCGTGGGCGTGAAGAGGCCCGCGGCGCGAACGCCCGGCAGCAGGATGAAGGCGCAGACGACCAGGCCGAACCCCACGAACACCGCCGACTTCTTCTCGATGTATCGCAGCAGGAAGGGCGTGAGCGGCACACCGGCCAGGATGCCGAACAGATAGGTGTAGCTGAGGATCTGCATGACCTCGGGGCGCAGCTTCCAGACGAAGACGTAGGTGTGGTTCTGCAGCGCCGCGTGGATGCCGGCGGCGCTGGCGAAGACCAGCATCGAGCCGAACAGGATCAGGAACGACCGGTTGCGGAAGATCTCGGCGACCTCGCCCGGCAGCCGGCGGAACATGGACGACGGCCGGCCCGTGGGCTGGGGCAACGTCGCGGCATAGCGCCAGACGCCCGCGCAGCAGATCAGCGACCCCACCAGGACGACCGCGCCGATGGCCCAGCCGAAGGCGGGATAGCGGTCGGGGCGCTGGAGGCCGCCCTCGCCGGCGAAGAAGACCGAATAGGCCAGGGCGGTGACGGTCACGCTGGCCAGGATGCCCGCCAGCAGGCGGTACGAGACGATCCGCGACCGCTCCAGGTAGCCGTCCGCCATCTCGCCGCCCAGGGCGAAGTAGGGGATGTTGTACATGGAGGCGAAGGCCCGCACGGCCATTTTCGTCAGGGTCAGCCACACGAACAGCAGCACCACCGACATCCCGGCCGGCGGCGCGAACAGCAGGCCCATCGTCACCATCGTCAGCGGGCCGCCGATCAGCATCACCGGCAGGCGCCGGCCCAGCCGCGAACGCACCCCGTCCGACCAGGAACCGATCAGCGGGTCGAGCGCGGCGTCGAGGCACATGCTGATCGCCACGGCCGCGCCGACGAGGCTGCCCGAGAGGCCCAGAACCGCGGTGTAGTAGAAGAAGACGAAGGTGTTGACCGCGAGGTAGCTCGACTCCACCACCTGGCCGAAACAGTAGAAGAACTTCACCGACGCGGGGGGTTTCAGCTCCCCCTCGGCAGGTTGCATGGTCGGCGCGCCGGCGCCGCTGAACCCTTCTGCGACCGCCACCTGGTTCCTCCCGCCCGGTTCTCGTTTGGCAGGGACGCTACGCCGCTGATCGGCGGTGGCAACTCTGACGCCACGTCATTCCGCGCACCGCGTCATTCCGCGGGAGCGGTCTCGCGCCGGAGCGCGAGCGCAGCGGCCACTTCGGCGTGACGGCGCCGGGTGATGCCGTAGGCGGCCAGGGCGATCATGGAGCCGATGGTGAAGATCGCTGCGCCCGGCCCCCAGGCGAGAACGATCCGATCCAGAAGCGGTTCGGGCAGGACCACGCCCACCTGCCGGCCCACGTCCTTGGGGAAGCCGATGAGATCCAGCGCCATGCCCGAGACCAGCATGCCGGCGCCCTGCCCCGCCTTGAAGGCGAAGCCCAGGCCCGCGAAATACAGCCCCTCCCGCCGCCGGCCGAACACGTGCTCATGCTCGTCGGCGGCGTCGGCCATCATCGAAGGATAGGCGATGGCGCAGAAGCCCGCGCCTACGCCGGCCACGCCGATCAGCACCGCCAGCGGCAGGACCGCGTCGGCCCCGGTCGCCATAAACGCGCCGGCCAGGCGGGAGAACGCGATGGTCATCCAGGCCGCGACCACCAGCCCCATGCCGATCAGCACCGTCGTCCGCTTCTCGACCACGCGCGAGACCAGCGGGGTCAGCGGCACGCCGACCAGCAGGCCGCCCAGGAACGCGAAGACGACGACCTGGATCAGTTCGGGCCGCAGTTGCCAGACGAACACGTAGGCGTGGCTGTTGAACGAGGCGTTCACCCCCACGCCCACATAGGAGAGGACCGCCGAAGCGAAGAGCACGCGGAACGACCGGTTGCGGAAAATCTCCACGATCTCTGACGGCAGGCGGCGCAGCAGATGCTCGTCCACGGGCGGCACGCCGGGCAGGCGCGCGGCGTAGGGGGCGCTGCCCACCGCGCAGAGACCGGCGCCGAACAGCACGAGCGCGGCCACCGCCCAGCCGAAGGCGGGATAGCGTCCCGCCTGCTGCAACCCGCCCTCGCCCGCGAAGAAGACGGAATAGGCCAGGCCGTTCACCAGGAAGCCGGCCAGGATCAGGAACAGGGTCCGCCAGGCCACGATGCTGTTGCGCTCGTGGTAGTCGCCCGACATCTCGGCGCCCAGGGCGACATAGGGCACGTGGAACATCGAGAAGAAGGTCCGCACGGCCACGGCCCAGAAGGCCAGCCAGAGGAACACCACCGGTTCGGCCAGCTCCTGGTTCAGGAGCCCCTGGGGCGGCGCGAACAGCATGCCGACCGACAGCGCCAGCAGCGGGCCGCCGGCCAGCATCAGCGGGATGCGGCGCCCGAAGCGCGAGCGGATGTTGTCGGACCAGGAGCCGAAGAACGGGTCGACGATCGCGTCGGCGCAGAGGCCCAGGAACAGCGCCGCGCCCACCATGCCGCCCGAGAATCCGAGGGCCGCCGTGTAGTAGAAGAAGACGAACCCCATGGCGGTCGTGAACGCCGCCTCGCCCAGCGCGCCCAGTCCGTAGACGACCTTCACAGGCGCCGAAGGCCTCGCATCCGTCGCCGCCACGCGGTCCTCCCGAGCGGTTGTTTCGCGAACGGTCATCCTTTGCGGCCCGGCTGGCAACGGTGACGCCGCGTCAAAGCCGATCCGCCGCGAGGGGAGCCCAGCCTCAACCCGGATCGCGGAGGCCGATCAGGCGGCGAACACGGGCGGTCTCGCGCCGCGCCACGGGAATTTCGACGCCGGACTGAAGAACGACGGCGGTCGGGCCGCCCGTCCGGCGGGCCAGGCGAGCGATGCGGTCGCGCCGCACGAGGGCGCCCCGATGGACGCGCAGAAAGGCTTCCGGGTCCAGTTCGCCCTGCAACGCGCGTATAGGCTTGCGGATCAGGAAGCTCCGGCCGCGGGTATGGATGCGCACATAGTCGCGCTCGGCCTCGATCCAGTCGATCGTCTCCACGGGAATCCGCACCCGGTCGCCGCGGTCGGGCGCCCACAGCTCCTCCATCCACGCGCGCCTCGAACCGGGAGGCGGCGCGGCGGCCGCAGGCGGCGGGCGGGCCTCGGCGGCGCGCAGCGCGGCCTCCAGTTCGGCGATGCGCCGGCCCGCCGTGCGCGAGCCCAGCCGCTGGCGCGCCCGCTCCAGCGCCGCCTGCAGCCGCTCGAACTCGACCGGCTTCAGAAGGTAGTCCACCGCCGCCAGCTCGAAGGCCTCGGCGGCGAACCGGCTGTAGGCGGTGACGAAGATGAACGCCGGCGCCCTGGGCGACTCGACCGCCCGCGCCAGTTCCAGTCCCGAGACGCCCGGCATCCGGATGTCGAGCAGCACCACGTCGACGTCGCCGCGGGCGATCAGGGCCAGGGCCGCCTCGGCGTGGGCCGCCTCTCCCACCACGACGGCGCCGCCGACCGTCTCGACCGCCAGGCGAAGCCGCCGCAGCGCGGGCGGCTCGTCGTCGACGAGGGCCACACGCAACGGTCGGCCCGCGCTCGTGGCGTCCCGGAGTCCGCCCGCCGTCGTCATGCGCGCTCCAGCGGGATCTCGACCGCGGCCACGAAGCCGCGCGACGGCCGCGGGCCGCAGGTGAGGGAGCCGGCGCGCCCATAGATCAGCTCCAGGCGTCGCCGCACGTTCTCCAGGCCCAGGCCCAGCCGCGGCGGCGGCGGGTCCGCCACGCCGCCGCCGTCGTCGGCGACGGTCAGCCGGAGCCGGCCGCCCGCGGCCTCGGCGCGAATCTCGATCGTCACGGGCGCGCTGGAGCCGGCCACGCCGTACTTCACGGCGTTCTCGACCAGGGGCTGGAGGATCAGGCTGGGCGCCAGGGCGTCGGCCAGATCGGGCGGGATGGCCTCGATATAGTTCAGCCGGTCCTCGAACCGGGCCTGCTCGATGGAAAGGTACTGGCGCTGGGCCTGGATCTCGTCGGCCAGCGGCGTCTTGTCGGGAAGCTCGGTCTCCAGCGTGTGGCGCAGGAAGCCGGAGAGCGACAGCACCATCCGCTCGGCGCGCTCGTTCTCGCGCGCGAGGATCAGCGACGACAGGGCGTTCAGGGTGTTGAAGAGGAAGTGGGGGTTGATCTGGTAGCGCAGCATCCGGTTCTGCGCGTCCATGGCCAGCGCCTGGGCCTGGGCGAGGCGCAGGTCGCGATCCCTGAGATCCGCCTCGTAGCGGATCGCGAAATAGAGGGCGCACCAAGCCAGGAAGGTCCAGAAGAAGACCGTGGCCATATAGGTCACCCGCCAGATCTGGAACGGCTCGGCGCCCCACAGCGGGTGGATCACATAGAACGCGGCGTAGTTCAGCACCGCATAGGCGAACCCTCCGGCCATCGACAGGCCCACCGCCGCGGCGATCCGGCGCCACAGCGGCTGGTCGGCCAGGGCCGCCAGGATCCGCGAGACGCCCAGGCAGGCGACGAAGCCGAACAGGGCCATGCCCGCGCGACGCAGCGCCATCTGCCCGGCGTGAGGCATCGGCTCGGTCGCCATCTGGGCCGAGACGACCAGGAAGGTCAGCGTCCAGAGGACGATGTTGGCGATGAGGTATTTGATGGGCCGGCGCACGCGCAAGGCTCTCCCGTCCGTCGCCATTCTGTCGCAAACGCCGGCGGGGACCAGTCCGCTCGTCGTCCCGAACCCGCCGTTCGCTGCAAAGCCGGGCCGCCCGCCACCGGTTTCCGCCCGTTCGCCGGCGAAGGCGGCGAGGTCGTCCGGCCGGGATCGCGGGACGAACCGGATCGCCTTCGCACCGCGCCTGGACCCGCGGTCAGGCCCGCTTGCTGAAGCCCTCGGCCAGGACGCCGATCCGGCGATCCATCGCGGCGATCAGTTCGGCGACGCCGGCCCCCTGGGTGATGGCGAGCTGATAGGTCCAGGCATAGGCGGCCAGCAGCAGGCCGACCACTTCGTCCAGATCGACGTCGGGCCGGACATCCCCGGTGGTGACGCCCTTCTCGACCGTATCCCGCAGGATCGCGGTGAGACGCGGATTGCGCCCGTAGGGCCGCGCGGCAGGGCTGAGGGTCCAGTCGTAGGCCGCCGCGATATGGGCGAGGAACAGCCGCAGGTGCCGGTTCTCGAACTCGAAGTGGATCGCGAACAGCGTGCGCAGCCGATCGACGGTCGAGCCCCGCACATGCGGCATGACGCGGTTGATCTCGCCGTAGAGCGGATCGAGCCGGGCCTGCATCACCTCGGACAGGATCTCGCCCTTCGACGCGAAGGTGGTGAAGACGCTGCCGACCGCCACCCCCGCCCGACGGGCGATCTCGCGGATGGTGGCGCCGTCGTAGCCTTCGGCGTCGAACAGTTCGCGCGCCGCGGCGAGGACCCGGGCGCGCGTCGCTTCCTTCTGTGTCCGGCGGAGACCGACCGCTTCGGGCGTGTGTTCGACCTCGGCGCCCACAGCGGTGTCCGGTTCAGCCCCGACGGGCGCCGGCCAGCAGGATCCGGACCTGATCCCGCGCGCGCGTCTGCAACGCCTCCAGGCTCCAGCCTTCGAAGATCGCCTGCGGGAAGTTCGACAGGTAGGTGTCGAACAGCATCTGGGCCCGCAGCTTGACCTCGGCCTCCTGCGAAAGCTCGCCGCGTTCCACCGCGGCGTTCAGCAGTTCGCCGAAGACGTCCTGGAGCGCGAGCGAGGACGGCAGGCCGCGCAGGACCGGCCCGCCTTCCAGGTCCCAGGACACCGAAAAGGCCGCGCGGGCCAGTTGCAGGCGGCTCTTGTAGAAGGTGTAGCCGGCCATGAAGACCTTGAGCACGGCGTCCTCGACACCGCGGCCCCGGGCCGCCGCGTCGCGCATGGCGGCCAGAAGGGCCTCCATGTCGTCGGTCATGATCTCGCGGAACAGGTCCGACTTGTCGGTGAAGTTGGCGAACACCGCGCCGGTGGACATGCCGGCCGCGGCGGCGATGTCGCGGATGGTGGCGCCTTCGTAGCCCTGTTCACTGAACAGACGGCGGGCGGCGGCCAGGACCTTGAGGCGCGTCTGCTGCTTGGCCAGGGCGCGGCGGGTGGGGGCGCGCGCCGGAATGTCGACGGCGACCTGATTGGGGGAGATATGCTTCATGCCACTCTTGTTCTTCTGGGCGCGCGCCCGTCAGGGGGGAGCCGGCGCGCGACACAGGTGGGGGAGGAAGGGCCGATCTAGCGTCGGCTATGAACGCGTTCAACCAACTTGGTATTCGACTTCGCTTCGGGTTTAAAACCCAGGGTGGAAAACCGATCCGAGCGGCGCTTCGAGCGCCGCGGAATTCCTTATGGCACAAGGCCCGGGGCGTCACGTCAAATCTCGGCGTTCGGCCGGAATCCGCGCTCGATGAACATGATCATATCGACCGCAATCGAGTTTTCACCGGACAAGATCGTCGCGTGTTTCCACCGAGGCCAGACGCGCCTAAGTTCGATATCATGGACGTGTTCGACTACCTCATCTTCGCCGCGCTCGGAGCCGTCAGCCTCGTGCTGGCTCTGGGCATCTATTCGCTGTTCCGGGGCGGCGACTTCGGGCGATCGTGGTCCAACAAGCTGATGCGCCTGCGGGTGCTGACCCAGGCCGTGGCCGTGGCCGTCCTCGTGGCCGCGGTCTGGTGGCGCGGCCAGCACGGCTGATCGCGACGAATGGTCACGCTCAATCGCATCTACACCCGCACCGGCGACGCCGGCTCCACCCGCCTGGCCACGGGCCAGCCGGTCAGCAAGTCGGACCCGCGCGTCGAGGCCTACGGCGCCGTGGACGAAACCAACGCCTGCCTGGGGCTGGCGCGGCTGCACACGGCCGCCGACGCGGCGTTCGACGCCATGCTGGGCCGCATCCAGAACGAACTCTTCGACCTGGGCGCCGACCTCGCCACGCCGCCGGCGGCGGACGAGGCCGAAGGCGCGGCCCTGCGGATCCTCGGGTCCCAGGTGGCGCGGCTCGAAGCCGAGATCGACCAGCTCAACGACCAGCTTCCGGGGCTGACCTCGTTCATCCTGCCCGGCGGGACCGCGGCGGCGGCGGCGCTGCATCTCGCCCGCACCGTCTGCCGGCGGGCCGAACGCGAGGCCGTGCGCCTCGTCGAAGCCGGGGAACCGGTGAGCGGCCCGGCCATGCGGTATCTGAACCGGCTGTCGGACTTCCTGTTCGTCGCCGCGCGCTGGGCCAACGACCGCGGGGCCGCCGAGGTCTTCTGGCAGGCCGGCGCGACGCGCTAGTCTCATTCCCCCGAGAGTCTACTTCGCGGGCGGGTTCGCCGGCGCGGCGTCACCGCGTCCCAGCGCCTTCTTCGCCTCGGCCAGCGCCTTCTGGTCGGTGATGACGCGGCCCGTGATGTCCGAGATCAGGACCGGCGTCGCGCACACGCGCTCGGAGGGATCCCACCATTTCCTGGCCTCGGCGCACTTCTTGGCCGGCATCGCCCATCCCACCTGCCATACGCCCACGCCGACGGTCGCCAGGGCGAAAATGCCGATGAAGATCAGCTTTAGGCGTTCGATATTGGGGTTCATCCGAGCCTTCTACCCAGGGGGACGCGTCTCTGACTAGCGGCGCATCCTGCGGCATTTCGGAGGCGCGCGCGCTTGCAAACCTCCGAGGAACCGCTATTGCCCCTGCGGCTCATTCTTTCCGCAACAATTTGAGGCGCTAGCAACCCATGAAGGTGTTGGTCCCGGTGAAGCGGGTGATCGACTACAACGTCAAGGCCCGCGTGAAGGCCGACCAGACGGGTGTCGACCTCGCCAATGTGAAGATGTCGATGAATCCCTTCTGCGAGATCGCGGTCGAGGAGGCCGTGCGGCTGAAGGAAAAAGGCGCGGCCACCGAGGTCGTCGCCGTTTCGGTCGGTCCGACGCAGGCGCAGGAGACCCTGCGCACGGCCCTGGCCATGGGCGCGGACCGCGCCATTCTCATCCAGACCGACCAGGACCTCGAGCCGCTGGCCGTGGCCAAGGTGCTGAAGGCCGTGGTCGCCGAGGAAGCGCCCCAGGTGGTGCTGATGGGCAAGCAGGCCATCGACGGCGACAACAACGCCGTGGGCCAGATGCTGTCGGCCCTGCTCGACTGGCCTCAGGCGACCTTCGCCTCGGAAGTCGTGATCGAAGGCTCCAAGGCCAAGGTGACGCGCGAAGTCGACGGCGGCCTTCAGACCATCGAGGTCGACCTGCCGGCGGTGGTGACCGCCGACCTGCGCCTCAACGAGCCGCGCTACGCCTCGCTGCCCAACATCATGAAGGCCAAGAAGAAGCCGCTGGACGTGAAGGAGCTGGGCTCGCTCGGCGTCGACACCGCGCCGCGTCTGAAGGTGGTCAAGGTCACCGAGCCCGCCAAGCGCCAGGCCGGCATCAAGGTGGAGACCGCCGCCGACCTCGTCTCCAACCTCAAGACCGCGGGGGTCCTCTAATGGCCGTTCTCGTCATCGCGGACCACGACAACGCGACCCTGAAGGACAACACCCACAAGGTGGTGTCCGCGGCCCAGGCCATCGGCGGCGACGTCGACATCCTGGTCGCCGGCGCGAACACCGCCGCCATCGCGGCCGAAGCGGCCAAGATCGCGGGCGCGCGCAAGGTGCTGACCGCCGAGAGCGCCGAGCTGGGCCAGGGCCTGGCCGAAGCGGTGGCGGACCTGGTCGTCGGCCTGGCCGGCGGCTACGACGCCATCCTCACCCCGGCGACCTCGCAGGGTAAGAACTTCAGCCCCCGCATCGCGGCGAAGCTGGACGTGGCCCAGATCTCGGACGTGACCGAAGTGGTCTCGGCGGACACCTTCGTCCACCCGATCTACGCCGGCAACGCCATGGAGACGGTGCAGTCCACCGATTCCAAGAAGGTGCTGACGGTGCGCCCCACGGCCTTCAAGGCCGCGGCGGAAGGCGGCTCGGCGGCGATCGAGTCGGTGGCGGCCCCGGCCGCGCCGGCGAAGACCCACTTCGTGGACCAGAAAATCGTCAAGTCGGCCCGCCCGGACCTGGGCGCCGCCAAGATCGTGGTCTCGGGCGGTCGCGCCCTGGGTTCGGCCGAAGAGTTCCAGAAGGTCATCGAACCGCTCGCCGACAAGCTGGGCGCGGCCGTGGGCGCCTCGCGCGCGGCGGTCGACGCCGGCTACGCGCCGAACGACTATCAGGTCGGCCAGACGGGCAAGGTCGTGGCTCCCGAGCTCTATGTCGCCATCGGCATCTCGGGCGCCATCCAGCACCTGGCCGGCATGAAGGACTCCAAGGTGATCGTCGCGATCAACAAGGACGCCGACGCGCCGATCTTCCAGGTCGCCGACTTCGGTCTCGTCGCCGACTACAAGGGCGCCGTGCCGGAACTGATGAGCGCGCTGACGGCCGCCGGGAAGTAGACCCCGACGCCATCGCGGAACTTCGAGGGGCGGGCCGCCGAGGCCCGCCCCTTTCCGTATCAGGTCTCGCCCTTGGGCAGCAGGATCTGCTGGGCCGACGCCTTGGCCACGAGCACGCCGTCGGGACGATGGAAATCGGCCTCCACCGTGATGAGGCGACGGGTGGCCGCCAGCACGCGCCCCTCGATGCGGAGCGGGTGGTTGCGCGCGACCTTCACGAAACGAACCTGAAGGTCGGTGGTGCGGCACCAGCAGTCGTCCGGAACCACCGTCATGGCCGCGAAGGCCAGAACCTGGTCGGCCAGGGCGGCGATATAACCGCCGAACACCGAGTCGTCGGCCATCTTGAGGTCCTCGGCGTCGGGCCGCCATTCCTTGCGCACCCAGCCGGGACCCCAGTCGTCCAGCAGGCCCAGCCCGAGCCGCTGCACGATGCGCGGGGGGACGAAGCCTGGCGTCATGATCGCGTCCAGTCGTTCGGTGGCCCAGGTCAACTCGCGTTCCTCCATGTGGACCCGCAGAATCCGAGCTAAGCTCGGATTCTGGTACTCGCATTTCCGGGGAGAGCCGCGCCGATGCCGAACGCCCAGCGGAGACAGCCGCGTCAGGCGCGCGCGCTCGCCACCCGCGCCGCGATCTTCGAGGCCACGACTCAGATTCTGGAGACCGAGGGCGAGGCGGGCTTCAACACCAACCGCGTCGCCGAGCGCGCGGGCGTCAGCGTCGGCACGCTCTACCAGTACTTCGGCTCCAAGCAGGCGATCCTGGCCGCGATGGCGCGCGAGGAGAACGCACGCAACCGCGCGGCGCTGGCGGCCCACGTCCGGGCGGGCGGAGACTCGCCCGTCCGCCTCGCCATCCGCAACCAGATCCACGCGCTCGCCGGCCGCCCCGCCACCCGCCGGGCCGCCCTGAAGGCGATCATGGCCGAGGAAGGCGTCGAAGGGCTCGCACGCGAGACCCGCGCCGCCACGCGCCTGCTGCCGAGGATGGACCCGTTCGACGCCTTCGTCCTGGACCGGGCGGTGACCGGGGTGATCCGCGCCGCGGTGCTGGAACAGTCGCCGCACCTGACCGATCCCCGGCTGGAGGACGTCCTGGTCCGGCTGGTCGAGCGTTTCACGGCCGATTGAGGCCCTCGACCGACGGGATCGGCCCGAATTGCGCCGCCCCCGACCTTTTGCGCCGCAGCAAACTCCTTGCCGCAGCGCGCCATACGCGTGTTAGAAAGCCGCCACACAAATGTGCGGTTCACGCATCGAGGATTGAGGCCTGTGGTTGACATCAGAACGGTCGGCGTCATCGGCGCCGGCCAAATGGGTTCCGGCATCGCTCACGTGTGCGCCCTGGGGGGCTACGACGTACTGCTCCACGACGTGAGCCCGGACCGGATCGACCAGGGCATCGCCCAGATCGAGAAGAACATGGTGCGCCAGGTTTCGCGGGGCGTGATCGCGCAGGACGCGATGGAAGCCGCCGTGAAGCGGATCAAGGCCGCGCCCGAGCTCCAGTCCATCGGTGGAACCGACCTCGCCATCGAGGCCGCGACCGAAAACGAAGAGACGAAGAAGACCATCTTCAAGGCGCTGGGGCCGCACCTGAAGCCCGAGACGCTGCTGGCGTCGAACACGTCGTCGATCTCGATCACCCGGCTGGCCTCGTCGACCGACCGGCCCGGCAAGTTCATCGGCCTGCACTTCATGAACCCGGCGCCGGTCATGAAGCTGGTCGAGATCATCCGCGGCATCGCCACCGACGCCGACACCTACGACCTCGCGGTCGCCTTCGCCCAGTCGCTGGGCAAGACCACCTCGAACGCCGAGGACTTCCCGGCCTTCATCGTGAACCGCGTGCTGGTGCCGATGATCAACGAGGCGATCTACACGCTGTACGAGGGCGTGGGCACGGTCGACGCCATCGACACCGCGCTGCGCCTGGGCGCCAACCATCCGATGGGCCCGCTCGAACTGGGCGACTTCATCGGCCTCGACACCGTGCTGTCGATCATGAACGTGCTGTACGACGGCCTGGCCGACAGCAAGTACCGGCCCTGCCCCCTGCTGGTGAAGTACGTCGAGGCCGGCTGGCTGGGCCGCAAGAGCGGCCGCGGCTTCTACGACTACCGCGGCGAAAAGCCCGTTCCCACGCGGTGACGCCGTCGTCCCGCGCCGCGGGCCGGGAAGACTTTTTGCACCCGCCTGTCGGCGTCTGCCATGCTCGTTCGTTCCTGGGATCGAACGAGGAGGCCGGCGATGCTCTACGCGCTGCTCTGCTACAATGACGAGGCGGCAGTCTGGTCCTGGACGGCCGAGCAGGAAGCCGCGGTCATGGGGCGGCTGGGCGAGGTTCGGGAACGCCTCGAGCGCCAGGGCAAACTGGGGCCGTCCCTCAGACTCCTGCCGACCACCGCGGCCACGACCCTGCGCAAGAGCGACCCGCCGCTGGTGATCGACGGCCCCTTCGCCGAGACGAAGGAACAGCTCCTGGGCTTCTACATCCTGGACGTCGCCGACCTGGACGAGGCCCTGGCGGTCGCCAAGGACCTGGGCGAGGCCAACCCCGGCGGCGCGTACGAGATTCGCCCCCTGGCCCTCTACAACGGCGGGGCGGCGCTCGCAGCCGCGGCCGGCGCGTAGGACGGTGACGGACCCCGCCTGGATCAACGCGGCGATCACCGCCGCGCGGCCCCAGGCGGTCGGGGCCCTGCTGCGCTACTTCCGGGACCTGGACACCGCCGAGGAAGCCTTCCAGGACGCCTGCCTGCGGGCGCTGAAGGCCTGGCCCCAGAACGGGCCGCCCCGCGACCCCGCCGCCTGGCTGATCATGGTCGGCCGCAACGCGGCGCTGGACGGCGTGCGCAAGCGCGCGCGCCTGACCGAGCTGCCCCCCGAAGAGATGTTGTCCGACCTGGGCGACGCGGAGGCCGGCGCCGCCGACCGCGTGGACCAGGCCGACTACCGCGACGATGTCCTGCGCCTGCTGTTCATCTGCTGCCACCCCGACCTGCCGGCGACCCAGCAGATCGCGCTGGCGCTCCGGATCGTCTCTGGGCTTTCGGTCCGGCAGATCGCCCGCGCCTTCCTGGTCGGCGAGGCGGCGATGGAACAGCGCATCACGCGCGCCAAGCGGATCGTGGGCGCCGGGGACGCCGCCTTCGAGACCCCGGGGCCAGCCGAGCGCGCCGAGCGCGTCGCCGCCGTCCTGGCCATGCTCTATCTCGTCTTCAACGAGGGTTATTCGGCGGCGGGCGATCCCGCGCGGACGGGCCTCAGCGGAGAGGCGATCCGGCTGGCCCGCCTGCTGCTGCGTCTCTATCCGGCCGAACCCGAGGTCATGGGCCTGCTGGCCCTGATGCTGGTGCAGCACGCCCGCACGCCGGCCCGCTTCGACGCCGAGGGCGAGATCGTGCTGCTCGAAGACCAGGACCGCCGCCTGTGGGACCGCCGCATGATCGCCGAGGGACTGGCCCTGATCGACAAGGCCATGCGCCACCGGCGGCCGGGCGCCTACCAGGTCCAGGCCGCGATCGCCGCGCTCCACGCCCGCGCGGCCACGCCGGCCGACACCGACTGGGCCCAGATCGACGCCCTCTACGCCGGCCTGGAACGGCTGACGCCGTCGCCGATCGTCACGTTGAACCGCGCGGTGGCCGTCTCGAAGGTGCGGGGGCCGGAGGCCGCGCTGGAGATGATCCGGCCGCTGGGCGAGCGGCTCGCGGGCTACTTCCATTTCCACGGCCTGACCGGCGCCCTGAACCTGGAGCTGGGCCGCGCCACCGAAGCGCGCGCCGCCTTCGACCGGGCCATCGCCCTGGCGGGAAGCGCCGCGGAGGCCGCCCATATCCGCCAGCACCTGGACCGGCTGGCCGCCGACCATGCGCCCCCGGATCGCGCCGCCCCGGACCGACCGCCGCCGGCGGCGGGAAAATCTGCGCCGGGCGCAGACTAGGCTGTCGGGAGGAACCGCCCACGTGCGTCCTCCGGTCAGGAACACCCCCAAGCCACGGATGAGGAAACGATGTCGGAAGCGCTGGCGGCGGAGATGCCCAAGGTCGAGACGAAAGGCGGCGTGACCCCCTATCTCTCGCTGGACGGGGCCCTGAAGGCGGCCGAGTTCTACGTGAAGGCCTTCGGCGCCGAGATCGCCGCCGCCTATCCCCCGGACGAGAAGGGGCGGACCATGCATGTCCACCTCTACGTCAACGGCGCCTCGGTGATGCTGTCGGACTTCTTCGAGGAGTACGGGCACGGCTTCGAACGGCCCCAGGCCTTCAACCTCACCCTCCAGGTCGACGACATCGATGCGTGGTGGACGCGCGCGATCGCGGCGGGCTGCACCGAGGTGACGCCGCCGCAGAAGATGTTCTGGGGCGACACCTACGGCCAGTGCGCCGATCCGTTCGGGGTGTCCTGGTCGATGAACCAGGCGGCGACATAGCGCGGCGTTCCCCGCCGAGGTCATTCGGGAGATCTACGGCGAGGCGACCCACCGGCTTGGCCGCCTGGGGCGACCCCCGGCTGTAGGGTCCGACGCTCGCGCGGCTCTTTCCGATTCGGCGTTAACCAAACCCGAACCGGGGGCATGGTTAATGAATTCGACCTTCCGGGTGTCCGCGTCGGATACTCGCGGGTGATTCGGATGCAGGACCCATGCGGCGGCTGACCCTCGCGCTCCTCTGTGCGACCTATCTCTGTCTCTCGCTGATCGTGGCGCTCACCCTTTGGCGGAACGGCCTGGGCTGGGGCGTCGCGGTGTCGGCGATGATGGCGGCGCTGGGCCTGTGCCTGGCGTCCCACGGCATGATCATGCGCTTCCTCGAGATGCGCGAGATCCGCGGCGAGGTCGAGGCCGTGCGCGAGGCCCACCGCATCCTGCTGGATCAGGTGACGGCCATCGACGGCCGGGTGACCGACGTGGCCCGCGTGGTCGAGGCCGACATGGGCCGCGCCGAGGCGCTGACCGACGAGGTCCACATGCTGGAGGAACTGGTCCAGGACATGGGCCGGCGCTTCGACGAGCAGCAGGCGCCCTATCCCCTGCACAACGGCGTCCTGCGCAACGGCCAGTCGGCGGCGGCGTCCCAGCTCCATCAGCCCCAGGGCCTGATGGAGATCGTCCGCGAGGCCCTGATCGAGAATCGCGTCGATCTCTACCTGCAACCCGTCATGGCGCTGCCGCAGCGCCGGACCGTCTTCTACGAGAGCTATTCGCGCCTGCGCGACGCCAGCGGCCGGGTGCTGATGCCGGCGGAGTATCTGGCGGTGGCCGAGCCCGGCCGGCTGGTGACGGCCATCGACAATCTGCTGCTGTTCCGTTGCGTGCAGATCGTGCGCCGCCTCGCGCGGCAGGATCGCCGCGTCGGCATCTTCTGCAACATCTCGATGGCCAGCCTGGGCGACGAAGCCTTCTTCCCGCAGTTCCTCGACCTGCTGCGCGCCAACCGCGACCTGTCGCCGGCGCTGGTGTTCGAGGTCGGCCAGGCCGCCTTCGACAGCCGCAACGCGGTGCAGGCCCGCAACATGGCCAAGCTGGCCGACCTGGGCTTCCGCTTCAGCCTCGACAAGGTGCAGACCCTCGACCTCGACCTCCAGGAGCTTCAGCGCGCCGACGTGAAGTTCGTGAAGATCTCGGCCCAGACGCTGCTGGACGAACTGGCCGACATCGACGGCCGGCTGGTCCTGCGTTCGATGCCCGACCTGGCTGCCGAGGACTTCGCCCTGCTGGCCCGGCGCTACGGCGTGGACCTCGTGGCCGAGAAGGTGGAGAACGAGCGGCAGGTGGTCGACATCCTCGACCTCGACATACAGTTCGGCCAGGGGCACCTGTTCGGCGAACCCCGCGCGATCAAGAGCGACGTGCTGTCCGAGGCCGGCGCCCCGGCCCCCGCCCGCCAGCAGGCCCGCGCCGCCTGACGGCTCGCCCGCGTCGCACCATCGTTGACGCTGGCGGCGCGGCTCTGTACCCGCCGCGCCATGACCGCCTCTTCGCCGACACCGATCGCCGGGCTTTCGTCCGTCGCGAGTCTCTACGACGTGCTGCTGTGCGACGTGTGGGGCGTGATCCACAACGGACGCGAGAGCTTCCCCGACGCCTGCGCGGCCCTCGCGAGGTTCCGCGCCGAGGTGGGGCCGGTGATCCTGATCTCGAACGCGCCCCGGCCGCATCCGCCGATCGTGGAGCAGCTCGACAGCCTCGCCGTACCCCGTACGGCCTGGACGCAGCTCATCACCTCGGGCGACGCCACCCGCGCCCTGCTGTCCGAGCGGGCGCCCGGCCCGGTCTGGGACGTCGGCCCCGAGCGGGACCGCGTGCTCTACGAGGGCCTGGACCTGGGTTTCGCCGGCCCGGAAGACGCGGCCTTCATCTCGGTGACTGGCCCCTACGACGACGAGGTCGAGGAGCCGGCCGACTACCGCGACCGCTTCGCAGGATGCGTGGAGCGCGGCCTGGAGCTGATCTGCGCCAATCCCGACATCGTGGTCCAGCGCGGGTCCAAGCTGATCTACTGCGGCGGCGCCCTGGCCCAGCTCTACGAAAGCCTCGGCGGCCGCGTGCTGATGGCCGGCAAACCCTACGCCCCCATCTATGCGCTCGCGCTGGAGGCGGCGGCGGCCGAGCTGGGCCGCCCGGTCGATCCGGCGCGCGTCCTGTGCGTGGGCGACGGCCTGCCCACCGACATCCGCGGCGCGAACGCCCGCGGCCTGGACGTTCTTTTCGTCGCCAACGGCATCCACGGGGGCGAGACCGTCGGCCCGGACGGAACCCTGAACGCACGCGCGGTCGCCGACCTCCTGCGGCAAGACGCCCTCAACGCGAACTGGACCATCGCCGACCTCGTCTGGTAGGCGCGAAGCCGTGGGTCGGCGCGTAACGTCTGTTCGGCCCGCCGCAACGGCGCACGCGGGGGCGTGCGCCCTCGGGGGCCCCCGTCAAAGAGGGCTGAAACGCACACGACGGAGGGGAGCTGTCCGTGCAGGGAATCTTTTTCGAGGATCTGACTGTGGGTCGGAGCGCAGAGATGCATCGCGTGGTGGGCGCCGCCGACATCGAGGCGTTCGCCGAGGTCTCGGGCGACAGCAATCCCGTCCACCTGGACGAGGACTACGCCAGGGCCACGCCGTTCGGCGAGCGGATCGCCCACGGCATGCTGTCGGGCGCCTACATCTCGGCCGTGCTGGGCATGAAGCTGCCGGGGCCGGGCGCGATCTACCTGTCGCAGTCGCTGCGCTTCCGACGTCCGGTGAAGATCGGCGATCTGGTGGTGACGCGCGCCACCGTGACGGACCTGGACGCGGCCAAGGGCCGGGTGACACTGGAGACGGTCTGCCAGGTTGACGGCAAGACCGTGGTCGATGGCGAGGCCGTGGTGATTGCGCCCCGCCGCGCGGCGTGACAATCGGGGGCGCATGAAGCGCATCCGGGTCATCCGCGGCTGGAAGGACCTGCCCCCCGGCGACCGCGGCGCAGCGGTGGCCATGGGCAGTTTCGACGGCGTCCATCGCGGCCATCAGCAGGTGATCGAACTGGCGCACCGGGCGGCCCGCGACCTCGGCGCGCCGCTGGGCGTCATCACCTTCGATCCGCACCCCCGCGTCTATTTCCGTCCCGACGAGCCGGCCTTCCGCCTGATGAAGACCGACCAGCAGGCCCGCGCGCTGGAGACGCTGAACGTCGACATCCTGTACGTCCTGCCGCTGGACGCCGAACTGGCCGGAATGAGCGACCGCGCGTTCGCCACCCGGGTGCTGCACGAGGGCCTGGGCGCCCGCCACGTGGCCGTGGGTTTCGACAACAGCTTCGGAAAGGGCCGCACGGGCACGCCCGACACCATGCGGCAGTACGGAGACGAGCTGGGCTTCGGCGTCTCGGTGGCCGATCCGGTCGGGGCCAACGGCGGCGGGCGCGGCGAGAAATTCTCGTCCACCCAGGTCCGCGAGGCGCTGCGCGACGGCCGCCCCGAGGTCGCGGCCGAGATCCTGGGCCGGCCGTTCGCCATCGAGGGCCCGGTCCAGCGCGGCCGGCAACTGGGCCGTCAGCTCGGCTTTCCCACCGCCAATGTCGACCTGGGCGACTATGTGAGCCCCCGGTTCGGCGTCTACGCCACCCGCACCCGGCTGTCGGACGGCCGCCAGTTCGACGGGGTGGCCAACATCGGCGTGAATCCCACCGTCCACGGCGTCACCCGGCCGCTGCTGGAGGTCTGGCTGTTCGACTTCGACGAGGACATCTACGACCGCATCATCGAGACCGACCTCATCGCCTTCCTGCGCCCCGAGGAGAAGTTCCCGGACCTGGAGACCATGACCGCGCAGGTGATGAAGGACGCGGAACGGGCGAAGGCCGTGCTCCGGGCATGACCGCCTGGCTCTACCTCGCCGCGGCGATCGCGCTGGAGGTGGCGGCCACCTTCTTTCTGAAGCTGTCGAACGGGTTCGAGAAGGTCCACTGGGGCGTGGCGTCGATCGCGCTCTACTCCGCCTGCTTCTGGGTGCTGGCGCCGGCGCTGAAGACGATCCCCGTGGGCGTGGCCTACGCCATCTGGGCCGGGGTGGGCATCGCCGCCGCCGGCGCCATCGGCGCGTTCGCGTTCGGCGAGAAGCTGGGCCCGCTCCAGCTCGCCTTCGTCGCCATGATCATGGCGGGCGCGGTCGGCCTGCGGCTGACCACCGCCTCGGAGTGAGGCTTCGCGCCCCGGAAGATCGTCACCGGCGCTTGCCGAGTTCGGCGGCGATGTCCTTGGTCAGACGGCCGACCTTGCGATGGGCCGCCGTCAACTGATCCTTCGTGACGCCCCAGCGCTTCATCCAGTATTCGACCGCCCGCCGCTCGGAGAGATCGAGGCGGTCGAGGTCTATGAAGCCGCGTTTGTCCTTCAGGCCGGCCATCCGGCGCCCTCCGTCAGCGTGCGGCGGTGATGTCCTTGATCAACGCCTGGACCTGGGCCTTTCCGCCTGCGCTCCACACCTGCCGGAGATAGGCGAGGGTGCGAGCCGCGGCGCCGTCCTGCCTCCAGTCGCAGCCGATGAAGCTGCAACCGCGGAAGTCCGGAGGTTCGCCGCCGGCGTAGACGAGGCGGGAATTACGGAACTCGCAATCCGTGAAGACCTCGCCGTCGAGGACGACGGTCTCGTGACTATAGATGACGCCGTCGGGCATGTTCAGCTGTCCTCGGCCCGAGGGTCGGACAGGGTGTCACCCTGATCGGGGGTGGCGGCGCGATCGCGTTCGCGTTGTTCGCGTTTGGCGGCGGCCTTCTCGGCCACCTTGATCGCCTTGAGGCGATCCCGCTCGCGACGCTCGAAATCGTAGTTCGGCTTCCTCGCCATGAGGGCTCCTGGAGTGTCATCGGGCCACGCCCGGTCAGGCGCGGGCCTTGCGGGCGGCGTAGCGCGCATCGCGCTTGGCCTTCTGTTCGGCCTTGGTGAGCGCCTTGCGTTCCTTGCGCTCGCCGCGTTTGGCGTCCAACGAGGCGGCGGCCTCGGCCTCGGCCTGCAGACGCCTGGCGAGGATCGCGTCCTCGGCGGCCTGCAGACGAGCGGTCTTGGCGTCGGCGCGGTCGCGGCGGACCTGCTCCAACTCGGCCTTGCGGCGCGCCGCGGTGGGCTGAAAATCCGTGGCGGCGACGGCCGGACGGGGCCGGAAAGCCGCCAGGAGCGCCTTCTTCGCGTCGGAGGCCGTCTTGAGGCGTTCGGTGAATCCGGTCCGCTGGAATTCGTTCATGCTTCCTCGGGGTTATCGAACTCGGGGGTCGCCGAATCCGGTGGCGCAGAACGATGCGCGGCATAGGCGGCGGCGCAGATGGCCTCGAGGTGCCCGCGGATGGACCGGGGCGCCAGGAGAGCGTCAACCGCACGGCAGCCGTCGGCTTTGAGGCGTTCTTTCAACCGCACGACATCCGGGGCGGCCCCGGCGCGCGCGAGCTGATAGGCGCGTTCGATGGTGGACGTCGTCATAGGGGATCACCGCCGACGCAGACGCCGCCGCGGCGCGGCGGCGTCCGGTCGAGGATTCAGACGGACTGAAGCTGGCCAGCCGACATCTTGCCGCTGCGCTTGTCGCGCTCCAGCTCGAAGCTCAGCTTCTGCCCTTCCGAGAGCGACCCGAGGCCCGCGCGCTCGACGGCGGAGATATGGACGAACACGTCCGCGCTTCCGTCCTCGGGCTGGATGAAGCCGAAACCCTTGGTGGGATTGAACCACTTCACAGTGCCGATAGTCATAGGAATTTCCTTCAGATCAGGAGTGTTGGTGCGTTTCCGACCGGAAACGGCATCAAATTTTCGGAGAGGATCGTGGGAAGTCCGGGCTCGATCCGAAGAACAAGCGTGGAGAGCAACCGAACCAAAACGGAATTTGATTTTGCCTTTCTAGGCGAAAAACACGCCCAGCACCAATCAAATCGCCAATGGCGGGCGAACGGCGACGCCGGGACGCCCCGTTCCGGCGAGCTGAGGCGACTGCGAGGCCCAAGGCGCCCTTGGGTTCCACGCCCGTCTCTGTTAGAGCCTCGGGCCATGACTTCGGTTCGGACGAGCCTGCGAATTATCCGCCCGGCGTGACGCCGCCGGACGTTTCTCCAGCGCGCGCCGGGTAGCACCCGCAACCTCGAACCCTCGGGACCCACTGGACAGAGTTATGGCCGACGACGCCCCCACGACCGCTCGCGACTATCGCGAGACCGTCTTCCTTCCCGAGACGCCCTTCCCCATGCGCGCGGGCCTGCCGCAGAAGGAGCCGCAGATCCTGGCGAAATGGGCCGAGCAGGGCCTGTACCACGCCCTCCGCGCCGACCGGCAGCGGGCGGGCGCGCCGCTGTTCGTGCTGCACGACGGGCCGCCGTACGCCAACGGCGCCATCCATATCGGGCACGCGCTCCAAAAGACGCTGAAGGACTTCGTCATCCGGTCGCGGTTCCTGCTGGGCTACGACGTGGACTACGTGCCCGGCTGGGACTGCCACGGCCTGCCCATCGAGTGGAAGATCGAGGAAGAACTGCGCGCCAAGGGCCGCCGCAAGGACGAGGTCGACAAGGCCGAGTTCCGCAAGCTGTGCCGCGACTACGCCGCCCACTGGCTCGAGGTGCAGAAGCAGGGCTTCAAGCGCCTGGGCGTGCTCGGCGACTGGGAGAACCGCTACGCCACCATGGACTTCTCGAGCGAGGCCGCGATCGTGGCCGAGTTCCACAAGTTCGTGGCTTCGGGCCAGCTGTACCGCGGGTCGAAGCCGGTCATGTGGAGCCCGGTGGAACGCACCGCCCTGGCCGACGCCGAGGTGGAGTATCACGATCACGTCAGCCCGACGGTCTGGGTGAAGTTTCCCGTCACCGAGGGCAGCGACGCGGCCCGCGGCGCCAGCGTGGTGATCTGGACGACCACGCCCTGGACGATCCCGGCCAACCGGGCCGTCAGCTACAACGAGGCGGTCGCCTATTCGGTCTATCAGGTCGAGGCGATGGAGACCGGCCTGGAGTTCGAGCCCTGGGCCCGCCCTGGCGACCGACTGATCGTCGCCGACAAGCTGGCCGACGACGTCTTCAAGGCCGCGAAGATCGCGGAGGCGCGCCGGATCGAGCCGGTGGACTGCCAGGGCATGGTCTGCGAGCACCCGCTGGCCAACCTCGATCCGCACTACCGGTTCGGCGTGCCGCTGCTGGCCGGCGACCATGTCACCGACGACGCCGGCACGGGCTTCGTCCACACCGCGCCGGGCCACGGCGCAGACGACTACCTGGTCTGGCTGGCCCACGGTCATCGCGAGATCCCCGAGACGGTCGATCCCGATGGCGCCTACTACCCGCACGTCGCCCTGTTCGGCGGCCTGAAGGTGCTGGAGACCGAGGGCAAGAAGGCCGGCAAGTTCGGTCCCGCCAATCCGGCCGTGATCGAGAAGCTGATCGAGGCCGGCCGCCTGCTGGCGCGAGGGCGGATGGAGCACAGCTATCCCCATTCCTGGCGCTCGAAGGCGCCGGTCATCTTCCGCAACACGCCCCAGTGGTTCATCCGCATGGACGAGCCGGTGGAGACCCCGCAACTCGGCGGCCGCACCCTGCGCGAGGCGGCGCTGGAGGCCATCGAGGCCACCACCTTCCATCCGGCCGGGGGCAAGAACCGCATCCGCGCGATGGTCGAGAGCCGACCCGACTGGCTGATCAGCCGCCAGCGGGCCTGGGGCGCGCCGTTGGCCATGTTCGTCGACAAGGAGACGAACCAGCCGCTGCATGACCCCGATGTGGACAAGCGCATCGTGGACGCCATCGCCGCCGAGGGCGCCGACGCCTGGTTCAACCGGCCCGTCACCGACTTCCTGGGCGCCCACGATCCCGACCGGTACGAGAAGGTCGAGGACATCCTGGACGTCTGGTTCGACTCGGGCTCGACGCACGCCTTCACGCTCGAAGGCCGCGCCGACACCCGGTGGCCGGCCGACCTCTATCTCGAAGGTTCGGACCAGCACCGCGGCTGGTTCCAGAGCTCGCTGCTGGAAAGCTCGGGCACGCGCGGGCGTGCGCCCTACGACGCCATCCTCACCCATGGCTTCACCATGGACGAGCACGGCGAGAAGATGTCGAAGTCCAAGGGCAACACCGTCGATCCCGAGGTGGTGATCCGCGAGAGCGGGGCCGAGATCATCCGCATGTGGGCGGCGATGATCGACTACGCCGACGACAGCCGGATCGGGAAGACGATCCTACAGACCACGTCCGACGCCTACCGCAAGCTGCGCAACACCGTCCGCTACATGCTGGGCGCGCTGGCCGACTTCTCGCCCGACGAAGCGGTGGAGCTGGAGCAGATGCCGCCGCTGGAGCGCTTCGTCCTGCACCGCCTGTGGGAGCTGGACGGCCAGGTGCGCGCCGCCTACGAGGCCTATCTGTTCCAGGACGTGATCCGGCCGGTGCTGGACTTCTGCCAGAACGAACTGTCGGCGCTGTTCTTCGACATCCGCCGCGACAGCCTCTACTGCGACCGCCCCGACGCGCTGCCCCGCCGCGCGGCGCGCACGGTGATGGACGCGGCCTTCGAACGGCTCACGGCCTGGCTCGCGCCGCTGATCCCCTTCACGATGGAGGAGGCGTGGCTCACCCGCTTCCCCGACGCCCACTCCAACAGCCTGCGGACGATCCCGGCGACGCCGGCCGAGTGGCGCAACGACGCCGAGGCCGAGCGCTGGGCCAAGGTGCAGAAGGTGACTTCGGTGGTCACCGGCGCGCTGGAAGTGGAGCGGCGCGAAAAGCGGATGGGCGCCGCCCTGGAGGCCGCCCCTCGCGTCCACGTCGCCGACGCCGGGCTGCTGGCCGCCTTCGAAGGCCTGGACGCCGCCGAGGTGTTCCGCACCAGCCAGGCGACCCTGGTCGCGGGCGAAGGGCCGGGCGGCGCCTTCCGCCTTCCCGAAGTCGCGGGGGTCGCCGTCGAGCCCCTGAAGGCCGAGGGCAGGAAGTGCGCGCGGTCCTGGCGCATCCTGCCCGAAGTGGGGACCGACCCGCGCTATCCCGACCTGTCGCTGCGCGACGCCGACGCCGTCGCCGCCTGGGACGCCGCGAAGGGTTCGAGGGACGCATGACCGACACCGCCGCTCCGCCCCCCCGCGGAATCACGGCCTGGGGCCGGCGCGCCTTCGCCCTGGCCGCGGCGACCGTGATCCTGGACCAGGTCACCAAATACTGGATCGTCTCGATCCTGGCGCTGCCGGTCGGCGCGACCGTCGAGGTCTTCTGGCCGCTTCAGTGGACCCGGATCTGGAACGAGGGCGTCAGCTTCGGCCTGTTCCAGGCGCAGCACGACCTGATGCGCTGGGCGATGGTGGCGTTCAGCGTGCTGGTGGGCGTGACCCTGGCCGTCTGGGCGCGCAACCAGACCCGGTGGCTTCCGGCCGTGGGCCTGGGCCTCATCGTGGGCGGCGCGCTCGGCAACGCCATCGACCGGGCGTTGTTCGGGGCGGTGATCGACTTCATCGACGTCTCGCGCATCGGATTCTTCCCCTGGATCTTCAATGTGGCCGACAGCGGCATCACCGTGGGCGTCGTCCTGATCCTGCTGGACAGCTTCCGCCGCGAGCGGCCGGCCTGAGGCGGCCGAGACGCCGTCGGGACCTTCGGTCGCCGTTGGCGCGGGCCTCGGGTTGCGCTATTCGAAACCCTGAAAGCGCCCGACCGCCGTTTTCCGGCCACGGGACGGGCGCAGACTGGAAGAACAAGGCGCAGGTCCGCGCCGCAGGAGTCGTCCGAGGTCCATGAGCTTCAATCGCGTGATCGTGACCGCCGGCATGGCCGCGGCCGCCCTGGCGGCAACCGGCGGCCTGGCGGGGTGCCAGTCGACCCAGAAGGCGCTGGGCATGTCCAAGGTGACGCCGGACGAGTTCCGGGTCGTGACCAAGGCGCCGCTGGTGGTGCCCCCCGACTATGCGCTGCGCCCGCCGGCGCCGGGCGAGCCGCGCCCGCAGGAGCTTCAGCCCGAGAGCGCCGCGCGCAACGCCCTGCTGGGCCAGCGCGAAGGCGAGCAGCGCTCCGACGGCGAGAAGCTGCTGGTGGCCAAGGCCGGCGCCGACCGCGCCGATCCGCTGGTGCGCTATGTGGTCGACGACGAGTTCGGCGGCATCGCTCACAAGGAGAAGACCTTCGCCGATCGGGTCATGTTCTGGCGCGGCGGGGGCGCGTCGTCTCCGGCCCAGTCGGGGCTGGACGGCTCGAACGCGCCCGTCGACGCCGCCGCCGAGGCCGAGCGCGTGAAGTCGCTCACCGGCGACAAGCCGATCGTCATCCAGCGCGGCGGGCAGTCCCGCATCAAGCTTCCGGGCCTCTAGAGGCCCGCGGGCGCAAGCGCCTTTCCCCGGCCGGCGGCGCGGGACCGGAGCGCGGCAGGTCCCCGGGACGTCCTTGCGTCTGCGCCGCGCCGGCGCGCGTACGTCCCGATGGAGGGGGATCGGCTGTCTCCCGACGTCGGCGGGCGGCGTAGCGTAGCGCCCCGAGCCTGTTCTCGCCCCCTCCACCATCCGATCCGGCGCCCGCTTCGGCGCCTGTTTGCGGGCGCCCCGCATCCAATCGGCCGCAACTGCGCTATCAAGGCTCGACCATTGCGCCGAGCCGCCCGCCCTTGACCGAAGCCACCCCCGCGAAATCCCGACCCCTGCGCCTCGTGCTGGCGCTGGCGGGCGTGGCGCTCGTGCTGGCGACCGGGCTCACCTGGCTCAACCGCAAGGCCCTAGCGCGCGAGGCGCTGACCGGGTGGCTGCGCTCGAAAGGCGTCGCGTCCCAGGTCGAGGTGCAGGAGATCGGTCCCGGCCGGTTCGCGGCGCGGCTGTGGGTCGGAGATCCCGCGCAGCCCACCTTCCGGGCGGATCAGGTGGACGTCCGCTACCGACTGGGCCTTGGCGGACTGGACGTGCGCTCGGTCGCCCTCCGCAAGCCCGAACTCCGCGCGGCGTTCCGGGACGGTCAGTTGCGGATGGGGCCGCTGGACCCGCTGGTGAAGGAGTTCCTGAGTCGGCCGCCCCGCCCCGACGCGACCCAGCCGCGGATCGACGTGGACGGCGGCGTGCTGGTCCTGGACACGGACTATGGCCCGGTTCGCGCCGTCGCCGACGCCCGCGTGCAGGACGGCCGACTCCAGAGCCTCAGCGCAACCACGGCGCCCGCCAGTCTGCGCGGCCCCGGCTTCGAGGTGGCGACGGGCGCAGGCGTGGTGCGGGAGATCACCCGCGCCGACCGCATCGACCTCTCGGCCACGCTGCCATTCGCCCGCGCCCGGATCGGCGAAGCGACCGCGGAAGACGGGCGGGTCGTCCTGACCCTCCAGGCGCCCTATCCCGACCTGAAGACCCGGAAGGGCGACGGCGCGATCGGCGCCCGGTTCGAGTTCACGGCGGCGTCCGCCGCGAACGCGGGACGCCGGCTGTCGGAGGCCAAGGTGACGGCGACGTTCACGGGTCAGGCGCGGGGCTGGATCCCGGATCTCGCCGTCGAGGGGCGGCTGGCCGCCGACGCCGCGGCGGCGCGCGTCTCGGCGCCCGAAGGTGAAGTCGAGGGCCTGGGGATCGCCCTCGCCTCGGACGCCGTGCGGTGGACCCGCGCAGGTGGAGACAAGGTGAGCGGACCCGTCGTGGCCAAGGCGACGGCCGGGCGCGTCGCGGCGGCGGACCTGGATCTGAAGACGGTCGCAGCCGAGGCCCGGGGGCCGGTCGAGGCCGCCGCGGCGGGCGTGAAGGCCGACCTGACCGCCGCGCTCGCGGCCCGCGGCGCCTGGCGCGGGCTCGGGCCGGCCGTCGCGGGCGACAGCGCCGAAGTCGCGGCGATGAAGCGGGCCGCGCGGGACGTCCGGCTGAGCGCGCCCAGCGTCCGCGTCAGGCTGGACGGCGCGCGCCTGACGGTCGCCCTGGATCAACCTGCCCAGGTCGTGGCGGCCAGCGGCGCGGTCGCACGGCTGTCCGCCCGGCGCGCCGGGACGCCCGTCTTCGGCCCGGACGGGGGAGCCTTCGTCCTGTCGGTGAACGGCGGGGGCCTGCCTCAGGTGGACGCCGAGGTCGCGCGCGTGACGTCGACCGCGAACGGAGCCGTGCTCGACGGACGCCTGCGGGCGGCCGGCTCGTTCGGGTTCCTGCGGGAGGGAAAGGTGGACGCCTCGGGCCGCCTGACCGTGGCCGACGGCGACCTGAGCTTCGCCGCCGATCGCTGCGTCGCCATCGGCGCCGCGGAACTGGACTTCGGCGCCAACGACATCACCGACCTTTCGGGCCGCCTGTGCCCGGCGGGCGGGCCGGTCCTTGCGGTGCGCGGGGGCGGCTGGCGCGTGGCGGGCCGCGCCGAGGGCGTGCGGGCGGCCGCGCCGTTCGTCCAGGGTCTGGTGACCGACGGCGCCGGCCGGGTGCTGGCGCAGGGCCGGGGCGCCGAGGTGACGGCCCGCATCGACGTGACCTCCGCGCGCCAGGAGGACCTGGCGCCCGAGCGGCGGTTCAATCCCTTCCTGATGGACGGGGAGGTGACGCTGTCCGAGTTCATCTGGCGCGCGGACCTCGCCTTCCGCCGCCCGGACGGCGCGCCGCTGGGAACGGCCCTCGTCACCCAGGACGGCCGTCTGGGCCTGGGCGTCGCGGTCATCGAGACCGAGATGCTGACTTTCTCCGAGGGCGGACTCCAGCCGGCCGATCTCTCCCCCCTGGCCGAAGCGGTCGGCGCGCCGGCGGTCGGGTCGGCGAAATTCTCGGGCCGGTTCGACTGGTCGCCCGAAGGCTCGGCCAGTTCGGGCGTCGTCAGTATCCCGGGCCTCGACTTCCGCAGCCCCGCGGGACCGGTGAAGGGGCTGCGGGGCCAGATCGCCTTCTCCAGCCTGGCGCCGCTCAAGGCCGCGCCGGGCCAGGAGCTGGCGGTGGACGAGGTCCAGTCCATGGTCGTGCTGAGCGCGCTCACGGCGCGCTTCGAGCTGGCCGACAACCTTCTGAAGGTCGAGGGCGGCGAGGCGAGCGTCGGCGGCGGCAAGGTGCGGGTCGAAACGCTGGAGGTGCCGCTGGCGCCCGGCGCGCCGACGCGCGGGGTGCTGATCGTCGAGGGCGTGCAGCTCCACGACATCGTCGAGGCCTCGCCGTTCGGCGACAAGGTGGATCTGGACGCCAAGGTCAGCGGCCGCATCCCGTTCGAGATGGCCGGGTCCCGCATCCGCATCTCGGGCGGCGAACTCCATGCCGACCAGCCGGGCCGGCTGTCGATCGACCGCGCGGCCCTGACGGGAGTCGCCGCCGGCGGCGTGCCGGCGGACGCCGCGCCGCCCGGCGCGCCCGACCCCAACGAGACCTTCACCGACTTCGCCTACCAGGCCATGGAGAACCTGGCGTTCCAGACCCTCGACCTGACGCTCGCCAGCCGCGAGGACGGCCGTCTGGGTCTCCTGTTCCACATCGTCGGCCGCCACGATCCGCCGCAGAAGCAGGAAATCCGCCTGACCCTCATGGACCTGATCCAGCGCCGCTTCCTGGGCCGCAAACTGCCGCTGCCCTCGGGAACGGGCGTGAACCTGACCCTCGACACCACATTGAACCTGGACGATCTCGTCTCGGACTGGATGGACTTCCAGAAGGCGCGCAGTTCAGGTCCCGTTCAGCCCTGAAGCTTCAGATTTGGAGACATGATGAGGAATATCGCCCCATGAGGATCGCCGCCGCCAAGGCCGTCGTCGTGCCCGCGCTGGCCAGCCTGGCGCTCGCGGGCCTTTCGGCCTGCGCCCCGACCGTGCGGGTCGAGGTCGCGCCCATCACCATCTACGCGAAACTGGACGCCAACGTCCGGCTGCAACTGGACGAGGACGTCAAGGCCCTCATCCAGAAGAACCCCAACCTCTTCTGACGGGAGAGGAGACCGACAGATGCAAAAGACCGATTTCTTCAACGTAGGCGCCGCCGTTCTGGCCGCCCTCACCCTCGCCCAGCCGGCGGTCGCCCAGTCGGCCAACAGCAAGTCCGTGGTCGACGCGGCCAAGGCTCAGGGCGTGGTCGGCGAACAGGCCGACGGCTTCCTCGGCTTCGTGAAGCCGGCGTCCGACCCCGCGATCCAGGCGGCGGTGGCCGAGATCAACGCCGGCCGCGCCCAGCTCTACCGCGAAGCCGCGGCCAAGAACGGCGTGTCCGAAGCCGCGGCGGGCGCATCGGCCTACAACACCGTCGTCCAGTCGCTCCTGAAGCCGGGCGAGTACTACAAGCCTGCGGGCGGGGCCTGGACCCGGAAGTAGGGTTTCGGACCCCGGCGGCGCGGGCGCCCGCCTTCCAGGCGGCGCTCGCCGCCGCGCGTCCTTTGGCGGTCCTGCGCACAGCGAGTCCCGTGGACACCGACCATCGCTTCTGGTATCAGCCCGCCCTCAAACCCGAAGGGTAACACCTTCGGGCGATCCATTTTTGCACGCTCGCCGCCTTTCAGCCGGCGGAGGCGGGCGGCTAGCGTAGGCAGGAGAGGTTCCTCTGGTTCAGATTTTCGTCCGCGACAACAACGTCGATCAGGCCCTGAAGGCGCTGAAGAAGAAGATGCAGCGCGAAGGCTCGTTCCGCGAGATGAAGCGGCACGTCCACTACGAAAAGCCCTCCGAGAAGCGCGCGCGCCAGAAGGCCGAAGCCGTCCGCCGCGCCCGGAAGCTGGCCCGCAAGCGCGCCCAGCGCGAAGGCCTGATCGCCGCGCCGAAGAAGCCGTCGCGGTAAGTCCTTGGGCCACCACGGGCCTAAAAGCTGGCACGAATGATGCTTATCTGAAGGGCTGCGCCGCCGGCGCGGCCCTTTTTGCGTATCTGGTCATGCCGCGGTGTAGGGTCGCGGCGTCAATGCGCCGAATGGCATGTCGTCGGTCGGCGTCCTATCTGTGGTCTGACATGCGCCGCTTACCTGGGAACGGTCGTCTATGAACATGCGCACTCTCGTGATCTGGGGCGTCGTCGTCGTCGCCCTGGTCGGCCTCTACAGCATGATGGCCGGCGGCACCCGCGCCAGCGCCCAGGCGGCCGAGGTCACCTATTCGCAGCTCCTCCGGAAGGTGGATTCCGGCGAGGTGAAGAAGGCGATCATCCGCGGACCGGTGGTCGAGGTGACCGACCAGTCCAACCGCACGTTCTCGACCGTCACGCCCAGCAACCAGGACGATCTCGTCCGCCGGCTCGAACAGCAGGGCGCCGACATCTCGGTCAAGGGCAGCGGCGGCAATCTTCTGACCAGCCTGTTCCTCAACATGCTGCCCATACTGCTGCTGATCGGCGTCTGGATCTTCTTCATGCGCCAGATGCAGGGCGGCGCCCGCGGGGCGATGGGCTTCGGCAAGTCGAAGGCCCGCCTGCTGACCGAGAACAAGAACCGCGTCACCTTCGAGGACGTGGCCGGCGTGGACGAAGCCAAGGAAGAGCTTCAGGAGGTCGTCGACTTCCTGAAGGACCCCCAGAAGTTCCAGCGCCTCGGCGGCAAGATTCCCAAGGGCGCGCTGCTGATCGGCCCGCCCGGCACGGGTAAGACCCTGATCGCCCGCGCCGTCGCCGGCGAGGCGGGCGTGCCGTTCTTCACCATCTCGGGCTCGGACTTCGTGGAGATGTTCGTCGGCGTCGGCGCCAGCCGCGTGCGCGACATGTTCGAACAGGCCAAGAAGAACGCCCCCTGCATCATCTTCATCGACGAGATCGACGCCGTCGGTCGTCACCGGGGCGCGGGCCTGGGCGGCGGCAACGACGAGCGCGAGCAGACGCTGAACCAGCTCCTGGTCGAGATGGACGGCTTCGAGGCGAACGAAGGGATCATCCTGATCGCCGCCACCAACCGTCCCGACGTGCTGGATCCGGCCCTGCTGCGTCCCGGCCGCTTCGATCGCCAGGTCGTGGTGCCGAACCCCGACATCAACGGCCGCGAGCGCATCCTGCGCGTCCACATGAAGAACGTGCCCCTGGCCGCCGACGTGGACGTCAAGGTCGTGGCCCGCGGCACCCCTGGCTTCTCCGGCGCCGACCTGGCCAACCTGGTCAACGAAGCCGCCCTGATGGCCGCGCGCAAGAACCGCCGCATGGTCACCATGCGCGACTTCGAGGACGCCAAGGACAAGGTCATGATGGGCGCCGAGCGCCGCTCGATGGTCATGACCGAGGACGAGAAGAAGCTGACCGCCTATCACGAGGGCGGCCACGCCCTGGTGGCGCTGAACGTCCCGGCCACCGACCCGGTGCACAAGGCCACGATCATCCCGCGCGGCCGCGCCCTGGGCATGGTCATGCAGCTCCCCGAGCGCGACAAGTTCTCGATGAGCTACGAGCAGATGACCTCGCGGCTGGCGATCCTGTTCGGCGGGCGCGTGGCCGAGGAACTGATCTTCGGCAAGGAGAAGATCACCTCGGGCGCCAGTTCCGACATCAGCCAGGCCACCAAGCTGGCCCGCGCCATGGTGACCAAGTGGGGTTTCTCGGACCGCCTGGGCGCGGTGGAGTACGGCGAGAACCAGGAAGAGGTGTTCCTGGGCCATTCGGTCGCGCGCAACCAGAACGTCTCGGAAGAGACCGCCAAGATCATCGACGAGGAGGTCCGCGGCCTTGTGGAGGCCGGCGAGAGCGAGGCCCGCCGCATCCTGACCGAGAAGATCGAGTCCCTGCACGTCCTGGCCAAGTCGCTGCTGGAGTACGAGACCCTGAGCGGCGAGGAGATCGTCCAGGTGCTGAACGGCGTCGCGCCCACCCGCACCGACGCCGATGTCCGCAAGCCTGCCGGCCCCGCGGTCGCGGTGCCCATCTCGCCCCGGCCCAGCGCCGAGCCGGCGTAACCGCCGGCGACGGCACGACCCGAAACGGAACAGCCCGAAGCAGAACAACCAGGGGGCGGTCGCTGCGAGGCGGCCGCCCTTTGGTTTGGCCGGCGTCGCCCGCACCGGGACAGTCGCTTGGAGCCGGCCGCGTTTCGTGGCGAAATGGCCGCCCTGGCCCCGCGTTCCAGTTCCGGGAATCGCCGCAGGAGTGACCTCAGCCCTATGGAAGCAGATGCCCGACGGTAGCCCGCGCACGGTCCGCGCCGACGCCCGGTTCGGCCAGGGATTCCTGACCGACACCTGGTATCTGGCGGCGCTGGACCGGGACCTGAAGCCCGGGCGGCCGATCCACATGGACCTGCTGGGCGAACCGGTGGTGCTGGGCCGCTCGCCGGGCGGCCAGCTCTTCGCGCTGCGCGACGTCTGTCCCCACCGCGCCGCGCCGCTCTCGGCCGGCGCGTTTCATCGCGACGCCTTCGGGGTGGAGAGCATCGCCTGCCCCTATCACGGCTGGCGCTTCCGGGCCGACGGCGCCTGTTCGGCGATCCCCTCGCTGACGGCGGACCAGACGATGGACGTCGCGCGAATCCGCGTGCGCCGCTATCCGATCGTCGAGAGCCAGGGCCTGATCTTCGTCTGGGTCGGCGGCGCGCCCGAGGGCGAACCCGACCACCCGCCGCCCACCTTCCCCGGCGTGGTGGGGGGGGCGCCCAAACTGGTGGACCGTATGGTCTTCGACGCCCACATCGACCAGGCGGTCGTGGGCCTGATGGACCCGGCCCACGGGCCCTATGTGCATCGCCAGTGGTGGTGGCGGACGGCCGCCAGCATGCACGACAAGGAAAAGCGGTTCGAACCGCGCGAGGCCGGCTTCGCCATGGTGAGACACGCGCCGTCCAGCAACAGCCGCGCCTACGCCATCCTGGGCGGCCGCCCCGAGACCGAGATCGTGTTCCGCCTGCCGGGCCTGCGCTGGGAGCATGTGACGGTGGGAAAGCGGCAGGTGCTTTCGCTCACCGGCCTGACGCCGCTGGACGCCCACCGGACCCAGGTGAGCCAGATCGTCTGGTCCGACCACCCGGCCCTGGGCCTCCTCAAGCCCGTGGTGGGCGTGATGGCGCGCACGTTCCTGCGCCAGGACGCGCACATGGTCGAACTCCAGAACCAGGGCCTGAAGCACGATCCCACCCTGCTGTGGATCGACGACGCCGACCGCCAGGCCAAGTGGTACCAGGCGCTGAAGCGGGAATGGGCGGCGAGCCGCCGCGAGGGCCGGCCGTTCGAGAATCCCGTCAAGCCGGCGACCCTGCGGTGGCGCAGCTAGGCCCGCGCCGGGCCTCGATCCGCCCCACAGGCGCCTGGGCAGGCGCTTGGGCCGGCGCCTGTGCGGTGGCGCTGGCCGCATCGCTCGGCGCAGGCGCGGCGCGGGCGACCGACCACTGCGCCGCTCCCGGCTGGACCGCCGCGGCCGAAGCCAACGCCGGATCGCTCGAGACCCTGGTCTGGGCGCCCTTCGGCCGTGCGGAGACGGGCTGGGCCGCCTATGCGCCGGCGCTGTCCCAGACGCTCGCGACACGCTGCCCGCCGGGCAGCGAGGGCTTCGCCGCGGCGCTGGCGGCCTGGCAGGGGCGCGAAGGCCTGCCCGCCGACGGCCTGATGACTCCTGTCGCCTTCGAGGCCTTCCGCGTCCGGTCCCAGGCGGCGCGGCCGTTCGTGGCCCGCGTGGCGGCCGGCGCGTGTCCCGAGACCGCCGAGGTGATCGCCGCCTTCCGCCCGGCCGAGGCCCTGGGCGACAAGGCCGTCTGGGCGCATCCCGCGGCGCTGGACGCCTGGCGGCGCATGGTCGCCGCCGCCCGCGAGGAGGAGCCGGCCATCGCCGCCGACCCGGATGCGCTGCGCCCCTTCTCCGGCTATCGCAGCCCGACCCTGGACGCCGCGCGCTGCCTGGCCGAGGGGAACTGCGACGGGATCGCCCGCGCCCGCTGCTCGGCGCACCGCACCGGCATGGCCCTCGACCTCTACGTCGGCCACGCGGAGGGATTCGGCGCCGATTCCACCGCCGCGCCCAGCCGCCGGCACATGAGCGGCACAGCCGCCTACGGCTGGCTGGTCGCGAACGCCGCCCGGTTCGGATTCGTGAACTATCTGTTCGAGCCCTGGCACTGGGAGTGGACGGGACGCGCGCCCTGACGTCCAACCTGAAGCTGCCGCCAAAGGACGGCGTGGACAGTGGACGGCGTGGCCGCACCGGCCTTACGGTCCCGCCCCATGACCATCACCACCCTGAACGGCGTCACCCTCGCCTACGACGACATCGCCCCGCCGGGCGGCGCGCAACGGACCGTGCTGCTGCTGCACGGCTTCGCGTCCAACCGGGCCGAGGGCTGGAAGCGCACCGGCTGGTACACGGCCTTCGAACGGCGCGGGACCCGGGTGATCGCCCTGGACCAGCGCGGCCACGGCGAGAGCGTCAAGAGCCACGACCCCGCCGACTACGGCCGCCAGAATCTGGCCGCCGACGCGCTGGCGCTGCTGGACCACCTGGGCGTCGGGCGCTGCGACGTGTTCGGCTACTCGATGGGCACGCGCACGGCGATGCAGCTCGCCCTGGACGCCCCGGATCGGGTCTCGAACCTCGTGCTGGGCGGCGTCGGCGGCAAGCTGTTCGATCCGCCGCGGCCCGGCGCCGCCGAAGCGATGGCCCAGGCCATGGGGACGGACGACCCCGAGACCATCGAGAACGACTTCCTGAAGAGCTTCCGCCACTTCGCCGACGAGCAGGGCGAGGATCGGAAGGCCCTGGCCGCCTCGTCGGCCGCGGTCAGCCCGCCTCTGGATCGTGCGGCGCTGGGCCGCCTGCCCATGCCCGTGCTGGTCGTGGCCGGCGCCCGGGACGACCTGGCCGGCGATCCGGCCGAGCTGGCCGCCGTCTTCCCCTATGGCAAGGGCAAGAGCCTGCCGGGCTGCGACCACTTCTCGGCCATCCCGCACGGAGCGCTGAAGGCGGCGGTCCTCGACTTCCTGGACGGCATCCCCGACGAGGACGACTTCCCGCCGTTCGAATGAGCCGTCGCCGGACCTACCGCGCGTAGCTGTAGGCGCCGCCCTTCTCCAGGGCCGCCTTGTAGGCCGGACGCGTCTGGAAGCGCTTCACCCAGGCCTCGATGTTGGGATACTGGGGCCGGCGGCCGAAGACGCCCGCGATCTCGCCCACGAAGCTCAGGTTGATGTCGGCGCCGGTGATGTCCTCGCCCACCAGCCAGTCGCGGCCGGCCAGCGACCGGTCGATATAGCCCAGGTGATTGGCCAGCTCGCTCTCGATGCGCGGCTGGAGCGGCGCGGCGGCTTCGCCCAGGCGGCCCGTATAGAGCATGAGCATCAGCGGCAGCATCGCCGAGCCCTCGGCGTAGTGGAGCCATTGGCTGTAGGCCTCGTACGCGTCGCTGCCAGTCGCCGGGATCAGCCGCCCGCCGCCGTGCCGGCGCAGGATGTAGTCCACGATCGCCCCGGACTCGTGCACGGTGCGCCCGTCGTCGGTGATCACGGGCGACTTGCCCAGCGGGTGCACCGCCGAGAGTTCGGGCGGCGCCAGGCGGGTTGTCGCGTCGCGCTGATAGAACTTGATCTCGTAGGGCGTCCCGAGCTCTTCGAGCAGCCAGAGCACGCGCTGGGAACGGGAGTCGTTCAGATGTTGGACGACGATCATGGAGCGCTTCCTCGGATTGCGGCTGGCGTAGAAAAGCGGCCTGACCTGACGCAACGCAAGCGTGGCATAAGGCCGGCATGACCGTCACGCCATCTTCCCTCATCCTGCCGCACCTCCCCCGGCTCCTGGACGACGCCGCGGCGGAAGCGGCGAGCCTCGCGTCGGCCATCGGCGCCGCCGTGTCCGGACGGGTGCTCCGCGACGGCCGGGTGGACCGCGCCGCCGTCGACGCCGAGCAGCATGCGGCGCACGGCCTGGCCTGGGCCGCGGCCTACGCCGAGACGCTGCGCCAGACCGCGGCGTGGGCGCACGCGCTGGAGGCCGAGGGTCGGCTGACCGAGGCCGAGGCCCTGCCCGCCCAGCTCCTGGCGCACGAGTACCTGAGCCAGCTGCAGGGCGGCGTCCCGATGAACCAGGGCGAGATCTTCCGCCCGGCCGACGTCTTCGCCCCCGCCGAGCGGCTGAGCCATGTCCTGGGCCGGCTGCGGCCCGGCGCGTCGCAGGCGGTCAAGCACAGGATCGTCGAGCTGCTGGAGCAGGCCCGCGGACGCCCGTCGCTGGAGGCCAGCGGCCTGGACGAGACCCTGGAGGCGATCCGCGACCAGTTCCACGCCTTCACCGAGGAGAGGATCGTCCCCCACGCCCACGGCTGGCACATGCGCGACGAGCTGATTCCCCTGTCCCTGCTGCAGGAGCTCGGCGACCTGGGCGTCTTCGGCCTGACCGCGCCCGAGGCCTGGGGCGGTTCGGGCCTGGGCAAGGTGGCCATGTGCGTCGTGTCGGAAGCCCTGTCGCGGGGCTGGATCGGCACAGGGTCTCTGGGCACCCGCTCCGAGATCGCCGCCGAGCTGATCCTGGCGCACGGCACGCCGGCCCAGAAGGAGCGCTTCCTGCCGTGCATCACCGCCGGGACCACCATTCCCACCGCCGTCTTCACCGAGCCCGAGGCCGGGTCAGACCTCGGAAGCCTCCGCACCCGCGCCGTCCGCGAGGGCGACGTCTGGAAGGTCTACGGCGCGAAGACCTGGATCACCCACGCCGCCCGCGCCGACCTGATGACGCTGCTGGTCCGCACCGATCCCGACAGGAAGGACCATCGGGGCCTGTCCATGTTCCTGGCCGAGAAGCCGCGCGGGACCGAGGGCCAGCCCTTCCCCGCGCCCGGCATGACCGGCGGCGAGATCGGGGTCATCGGCTATCGGGGCATGAAGGAATACGAGATCGGCTTCGACGGCTTCGAGGTCCCGCACGCCAACCTGCTGGGGGGGCAGGAAGGCCAGGGCTTCGTCCAGCTCATGGCCACCTTCGAGAGCGCCCGCATCCAGACCGCCGCCCGCGCCCTGGGCGTGGCCCAGAACGCCCTGGACCTGGCGGTGGACTACGCCCTGACCCGGCGCCAGTTCGGCGAGCCGATCGCCCGCTTCCCCCGGGTGGCCAACAAGCTGGCCATGATGGCGGCCGAGATCCTGGGCGCGCGCCGCCTGGCGTGGTTCGCCGCCCGCGCCAAGGACGAGGGCCGCCGCTGCGACCTCGAGGCCGGGATGGCCAAGCTGACCGCCGCCCGCATCGCCTGGGCCGCCGCCGACAATGCGGTGCAGATCCACGGCGGCACGGGCTTTGCGGTGGAGACGCCGATCAGCCGCGTGCTCGCCGACGCCCGCATCCTCAACATCTTCGAGGGGGCCGGCGAGATTCAGGCCCAGGTCATCGCCAGGCGCCTGCTGGAAGGCGCCAACTGAGGTCGCCCGAAGGCGCCGCGGGGCCGGCTCAGGGGAGACTCAGGACACCGCGGCCTGCCGAAGGAGTTCCTTGGCGATGACGATCTGCTGGATCTGGCTCGTGCCCTCGTAGATCCGGAACAGGCGGACGTCGCGATACAGGCGCTCGATCCCGTAGTCGGCCACATAGCCCGCGCCGCCGAACACCTGGACGGCCCGGTCGGCCACCCGCCCCACCATCTCGGTCGAGAAATACTTGCAGGCCGCGCAGTCCAGCACGACCGCCGCGCCGGCGTCGCGCCGGCGCGCGGTCTCCAGCACCAGGGCGCGGGCCGCCATGTACTCGGTCTGCGAATCGGCGATCAGGCCCTGGACGAGCTGGAATTCGGCGATCGGGCGCCCGAACTGCCGCCGTCCGGCGGCGTAGGCCAGCATGTCGCCGATGAGGCGCTCGGCCACCCCCGCGGCGACGGCGGCCAGATGCAGGCGGCCGCGATCCAGCACCCGCTTGGCGATCTGGAACCCTTCGCCCTCGGCCCCCAGCCGGTTCGAGGCCGGAACCTCCACGTCGTCGAAGACCACGTCGCACACGTGGGTGCCATGCTGGCCCATCTTCCGCTCGGGCCGGCCTACGGAGAGGCCCGGCGACGCGGCCGGGACCAGGAAGGCCGAGACGCCGCGCGCGCCCGAGCCCTCGTCGCCGGTTCGGGCCATCACGGTGAAGAGCCCGGCCCGGTCGGCGTTGGTGATGAAGCGCTTGGCGCCCGTCAGGCGATAGGTGTCGCCCTCGCGGACGGCGCGGGTGCGCACCGCGCCGCCGTCCGACCCCACCTCGGCCTCGGTCAGGCAGAACGCCGTGATGATCTCGCCGCTGGCGATGCGCGGCAGCCACTCCATCTTCTGCGCCTCGGAACCCACCATCACGATCGCCTGGCTGCCGATCCCGATGTTCGTGCCGAAGCAGTTGCGGAACGCGGGCGACGCGGCCCCGGTCTCGAAGGCGATCCGGCACTCGCCCTCCATCGACAGGCCCAGGCCGCCATAGGCCTCGGGCACGGACAGCCCGAACAGGCCCAGGTCGCGCATCTCGGCATAGACCTCATCGGGCACCCGGTCGTCGGCCGCGACCACGGGCTCCAGTGGCCGCAGGCGCTCGCGGAAGAACCGGCGAACCACGGTGACGAACTGGTCCAGGGTGGCGTCGTCGATCGACGGCGTCTGCGACATGTCGCGGCCTTCCTCTGAGAGCGGTTTGTGGAATCTCGGGGCGGGAAACTGGCGCCTCAGTCACCCTGGAACTGCGCGGCGCGACGCTCGAAGAACGCCGCCACGCCTTCGCGGTAGTCCTGGCTGCGCGCCGTCAGCAGGTACTGGTCGCGGTCCATGTAGATGCTCGCGTGATGCGTCGCGGCGCTGATGGCCGAGACCGCCTCCTTGGTCATGCGAACCGGCAGGGGCGGCAGGCCGGCGACCTTGGACGCCCACGTCCGGGCCGTGGCCAGGGCGTCGCCCTCTTCCGACAGATCGTCGCACAGGCCCCAGGCCAGGGCGGTTTCGCCCTCCAGCGCTTCGCCGAACATCACGAAGCGTTTGGCCCGCGCCGGCCCGGCCAGCGCCACGAGCCGCGGCAGCGTCCGCCAGCTCATGTTGATGCCCAGGGGCGCTTCGGGCAGGCGCAGGTAGGCGGTCCGCGACATCACGCGGAAGTCGCAGGCCAGCGCAAGCGCACAGGCGCCGCCGATGCAGTAGCCCTCGATGGCCGCGATCGTGACCGCCTCGACCTCGTCCCAGGCCTGGCAGAGGTCGGGGCCCGCCATGATGGCGTTGCGGGCGCTCATCAGGGGGGGTTGCGAAATCCGGTCGCGGACGCTGTTGAGATCGGCCCCGGCCGAGAAGTACCGATCTGCGCCCGTGAGGATCACCGTGGCGACGTCGGGGCGGCGGCGGAGCAGCCGGGCCGCAGCCGTCAGTTCCTCCAGCGTCGCGGTGTCCAGCGCGTTGCGGGCTTCCGGCCGCCGGATCGCCACCTCCACCGTCGGGCCGTCGCGCGTGATCGCCAGGGACGCCCAGCGGGCGTCGAACAGGGGATCGTCGGTCATGCAGGCTCCTCGGGCGGCCGGGTCGATGGCGAAAAGGGCGGTGGGCGCGGAAGGGGAGGGCCGGCGGCTAGACCGGCCGCTCGCCCTTGATGGTGACCCGGTGTCCCGAGCGACGGTGGGGCCAGTAGTCCCAGATCGCATGGTGCTGGGCGCAGCGGTTGTCCCAGAAGGCGATGGCGTTCGGCTCCCAGCGGAACCGGCACTGGAACAGGGGGTGCTGGAGGTGCTGGTAGAGATAGCGCAGCAGCGCGTCGCTCTCGTCCCGGGGCAGGCCGACGATGCTCGTCGTGAAGGCGGGGTTCACATAGAGGCTGCGCCGCCCGGTCCAGGGATGGGTGCGCACGACCGGGTGGATCGCGCGCGGGTAGGTCGGCTTGTCGGCCACGCCGAGGTTCGCATAGAGCCCACGATAGACATGCTCGCCGTCGTGCACGGCGGTGAGGCCCTCCAGATGCGCCTTCATCCGGTCCGAGAGCGCGTCGTAGGCCGCGTACATGTTGGCGAACAGGGTGTCCCCGCCCTCGGGCGGGCACTCCCGGATCAGCAGGATCGAGCCCATGGGCGGCTCCTCGTCGCACGAGACGTCGCTGTGCCAGCCCTCGCCGTTCGCACGCTCGGAGTTCTCGTCGGCCTCGATGATCATCAGCTCGGGATGACCCGGCACGTGGGGCGCCGCGGGGTGGGCGTGCAGGTCGCCGAACCGGCGGCCGAAGGCGAGCTGCTGCTCGGGGGTGATGTCCTGGCCGCGGAAGAAGATGACGAGACCATCCTCGAGCGCCTGGCGGACCTCGCCGAAGACCTCGTCGGACAGCGGCTGCGAAAGATCGACCCCTTCGATCTCGGCGCCGATCAGCGGCGTGACGCGCCGGATGTGGATGTGCCGGAAATCGCTGGCGCGGCCGGATGCGTTGCGCACACGCGGACCTTTGGCGGTGCGGGCTTCGACCTTGAAACTCATGAACGTCCTCCGGCCTCAGGCCAATCGTCGATTATTGACATCATAGGAGAGATACGGCCGCCGCGACAGCGGTGATGAACGCCATGCCGCAGGACGAGAGCACCAGCGGTCCCGGGCCCTGGTCGAACACGGCCCGCACCGGCAACGTCAGGCCCAGCCCCGCGACCGCCGCCGCCAGGGCGAGGTCCGACAAGGCCTGGCCCGGAGGCCTGAGGGAGGCGGGGGCCAGGCCCAGGATGCTGACGATGGCGACGCCGAAGAACGCCAGCACGAACAGCGGCGCGCGCACCCGTCCCAAGGAACCGGGTCCCAGCGAATCCCGTCCGCGGAACGCCAGCGCCGCCATCAGCACCACCGGAACCAGGAACAGCACGCGCGTCAGCTTCGTGGCCACGGCGACGTCGCCGACCTCGGGCGAGAGCGCATAGCCGGCGCCCACCACCTGGGCCACGTCGGCGATCGACGCGCCCAGGAAGAAGCCCGCCTGCCGGGCGTCGAATCCGAACAGGACCGCCAGTCCCGGAAGGGCGATCATGGCCACGGTCGAGAAGACGGTGGCGGCCGCCACCGCCACCGCGGCCTGCCGCTCGCGTTCGGGCGACGCCGGCATGACGGCCGAGACGGCCAGGGCCGCCGCCGCGCCGCAGATCGCCGTGGACGCCGCCAGCACGGCGCTGAACCGGGGATCCAGGCGCAACGTCCGGCCCAGGCCCAGCCCGAAGGCCAGGGTCGCCGCAACCAGGCTCCCAAGCAGCGCCACCGTCGGCCACCCGACGGCGCTCGCGACCTCGGCGTCCATGCGCAGGCCCAGGAGCACCACCCCCACCCGAAGCAGCGGGCCGGCCGCCAGGCGGGCGCCGGGCGCGAGATCGACTCCGACAGCCACCGGACGGACCAGGACGCCGGCCGCCAGGGCCAGCAGCGGCGCCGGCAAGGCCGTGAAACGCGATATGGCGATGGCCAGCGCACCGAGCCCTAGCGCCATCGCACAGCCCGGCCCGACCCGACGCAACGCCAGCCATCCCGCCCAACTGTCCGATCCGCCGCTCACGCCGCCTCCTGAGGGACCACCCTAGGGAACGCACTTCTATTGTCAATAATTTACATCTGAACTCGAGACTTTGACGCCTGGACCTCGGCCCCAGTGACAATGGCCCCTTTCGCAGCCGCGCGAGGTTCCGCTAACTTCCGCCCGACGGAGGAGGCGTCGACCGACCGAGCCATGGATCCTGAAGACGCTGCGGAATACATAGTCCAGCAGGTGTTCGGCGGCGCGTTCGCGCCCGGCGCCCGACTGACCGAACGGGATGTCGCCGACGTCTGCGGCGGCACCCACGCCTTTGCCCGCAACGTCATTCACCGGTTGCAGATGCTGGGCGCCGTACGCTTCAGCTCGCGGCGCGGCGCGACCATCCTGGGACCCTCTGACTTTCGAATCGAAGAGGTCGAGCGGGTGTGGCAGGTGCTGCTGAACCTGCTTCAGGCCAAGGCGGACAGGGCCTTCAAAGGCCCGGCCCGCGGCGGCGATCGGTACGCCCAGCTGCTGGCGACCCGATCCGAGCTGGAGCGCCTCGGACAGCGCGCCCAGGACCCGCGGCTGAGCGAACTGCTCCAGCGGGTCGCCCTGCAGCGCCTTCTGCTCCAGGGCGCGGCATGACCGAGACGCAGCGGTATCTCAAGGCGACCGCCCACCTCGGCGCCGGCGCGCAACGCTCGTCGCCGAACCTGGCGCAGCAGATCGCCGATCGCCTGCGCGAACGCATCCAGTTCGGCGAGATCAAGCCCGGCGAGCGAATCCGGGAGGTGCCACTGGCGGCGGAATTCGACGTCAGCCGCGGCCCGGTCCGCGACGCCCTGAAGCTTCTGGAGCGTGAGCGCCTCCTGCGGCTGGAAGGCCGGGCGGGCGCCGTGGTCCGCGAGTTCACGGCCGAGGAACTGACCTCGATCTTCCACATCCGCGCCGACCTGAGCGGCCTGGGGATGCGGATGGCCGCGGAGACGGAACCCCGGCCTGCCGAGGCGCTGGACGCCCTGGACGCCGGCGTGGCGCTGCTGCGGAGCATCGCCGACGACCCGGACGGCCCGGTGGCCGACTACATCCAGGTGCGCCGCCGGATCTCCGAGATCATAAACCGCATCGGACGCGCCTCGTACCTGGCGCACATCCTCGTGGACTTCGAGCGCGAGATCGCGGCGCCCTGGGCCGGCGTCTTCGGCAAGGGTCGCCAACATCGGTCCTCCGACACCTGGGCCCGGATCGTCCGGGCCGTCCGGGACGGCGACGCCGAGGCGGCCGACGCCGAAGGGCGCCGGATCGTGCTGGAGTCCCTGGACGAGATCCTGCGCCTGCGGAACGAAGCCTGAGCCGGCGCCGGATCGACCGGCGCCGGAGAGAGGCCCGGGTCAGAACCGCCGACGCAGGCCGATCTCGACCACGCGCCCCAGCGGGCTGCCCTGGGTGTAGTCGTAGTTGTACTGGCTGCGCGCGAACGGCGGGTCCTTGTCGAGGATGTTCTTCACCGCGACGGTGACACGGGTGTCCCAGCCGACCGTCCCGGCATAGATCAGGTCGTGCTGGATCTCGTCCTTGGTCCGGAGCGTGGGCGCGCCGGTCACGAGGTTGTCGGTCCCCTCCTGGAAGCGCGTGACCCACCGCAGGTTATGGTCGCCGCGATTGTAGTTGATGCTGCCGATCAGCTTCAGGCGCGGGTAGGAATAGAAGGCGTTCAGCAGTTCGCTGGTCCCCGCGCGATTTGCCGCCGGGGTGATCAGGAAGCCCTCCGGCGCGACCACATCGCCCCGCTTGTAGGCGATCAGGTATGTGCCCTCGGCCGCGAACGACAGCTCGCCGTCGGCGAACGGCATGTCGTAGCGCAGGCTGAAGTCGACGCCCGAGGTGTCCACGTCGGGGCCGTTGATCAGGTTGGTGCGGACTCCCAGCAGCTTGGCCGGCGTGCAGTCGTCGGTGGTCGGATCACCGTCGTCCGAGAAGGTGAAGCGCGCCCGCAGGACGGCGTTCGCACAACCCCATGTGGCTGGAGACGTCCCCGGGAACATCGTCGAGACCACCCGGCCCGCGACCTCGTTGGTCAGTTCGTTGCGGAAGGCGATCTTGTAGTAGTCCACCGTGGCCGAGAAGCCGCCCGCCCGCACCACGAGGCCGGCGTTGTAGGTCGTCGCCTTCTCCGGCGTGAGGCCGGGGTTTCCCGCCACGTCCACGGTGCGATAGAGCGCGCCCACCCCGGGAAGATTGAACAACGAGACGCTGCGGATCGATCCCGGCGACAGCGCCGTCTGGTCGGGCGCGCGGAAGGTGGTGCCGACCGACCCGCGCACCGCCAGCCACGGCGTCGCCTGCCAGCGGGCCGACAGCTTCGGATTGGTGGTCGAGCCGAAGGCGCCGCCGAAACGCTCGTGACGGACCGCCCCGGTGATCTCGAAGTCGGTCGTGATCGGGAGCCTCAGCTCGGCGAAGCCCGCCGTCACCCTGCGGTCCACGTCGATCGGCGCCGAGGCCGAGACGAAGGTGAACGGCCCGGTGCCGCCGGTGCAGAGCGGGAGGCCGTCTCCGTAGGGAAGACTATCCACGCACGGCGTGGCGCCCAGATCCGCCGAGGACCTCAGGAGCGTCGAGTCATAGCGCCACTGGCCGCCCACCGCCCAGGCGACGGCGCCGCCCGGCAGCGTGATCGGCGCTTCGCCCGACAGCACGGCGTCGGCGGTGAAGAGCTGGTTCACGGACCTGACGAAGGTGTTCTCCTCGATCCAGCCCCAGACCTCGGCCGAGTTGGCGGCGGCGGGCGCATGGAACGGATTGCGCTCGCCCGTGATCGGATTGCCCGGGTAGGCGTTGGCGAACGGATTGAAGTACTGGCACGCGCCGACGCCCGGCGTCCCGGTCACGGGGTTGCAGCCCGGCCCGCCCAGGCCCCGCAGCGCCAGCTGCAGACGGCTCACCGACGTGCCGGGACCGTTCTCGGCATAGCCCTCGGCCCGCATGTAGGTGACGCCCGCATCCCATTTCGCGTTGAGGACCGGCAGCCGGCCCTTGAAGCCGCCGGCCACCCGGAACGCCTCGGCCTGGCGCCTCTGAAGCGCCGCCCCGCCCGTCAGCGGATTGCCGCCGAAGCCCAGGGGCCGCCACAAGGTGGGCGACGCCACCACCCCGTTGGCGGCGGCGTTCGTGCAGACGGGCGCGCCCAGTCCGGGGCAGTTCTGGGCCAGGAAGGCCACGAGGCCGGGGTTGGTGTTGGGCACATAGAAGCGCGACTGCTGGTTCAGGCCCACCGCGGGATAGGGCGACGTGCCGCCGCCCGGCGAGCCGCCCGACGCCGCGATGGGCGATGGGAACTGCGTGGTGGAGCTGGCGGCCATGACCCGCTCGTGCGGCACGACGCGGCGGACCCACATCGCCTCGCCGTGGAACTCGAGGTCGTCGGCGAGGTCGAAGTTCACCTCTCCATAGAGCTGATAGTGATGCTCGTCGTTGACGAGGTTGTCGCTGATCGTCGGGTGATAGCGGCATCCGGCCGCCGGCGAGGCGGGGTTGGCCAGGACGCCGCCCAGCTCCACGCAGCCGTTGTCCAGGAACGACGTGGCGAAGGCGCCGCTGGCCAGCTGCGCCGCCGTACCCGTCAGGAAGACGCCGGGGGTCGAGGCCGTCGACCATCCGGCCGCGTTGATGTCGGGCGTCCGCATCGACCATTCGTCGCGGTCGATCAGCCAGAGTTCGCTGCGGCGGCGATAGCCTGCGGTCAGCAGCAGGTTCCCCCGGTCGTTGCGCCAGCCGTACGCGCCGTTGACGCCGTAGTCGCCGTTGGACCCGCGGACGAACCCGTAGCTCGCATCCAGCTCCAGGCCTTCCAGGTCCCGGCGGGAGAGGAAGTTCACCACCCCGCCGACAGCTTCGGACCCGTAGGTCGCCGCCGCCCCTTCACGGAGCACCTCGATCCGGCCGATGGCGGCCTGCGGAATGAGGTTGATGTCCACGGCGCTGGAGACCGACGGCGCGGCGCTGGGCGCATAGGCCAGTCGCCGGCTGTTGAAGAGCACCAGTGTCCGCGCCGCGCCGAAGCCGCGCAGGTTGACCGTCGCCGCGCCGGCCGTGCCGCCGAGGAAGCGGTTGCTTTCCCCCACGACGCTCCCGGACGCCCCGATCGTCTTGATGAGTTCGACCATCGTGGGCGCGCCACGCTGTTCCAGCTCCTGGGCGGTGATCACATCGACCGATTGCGCGCCGCCTTCGGGCGTCCCGGCCAGGAAGGTGCCGGTGACCACGACCTCCTCGACATCGGTCGCCGCGTTCTGCGCCCAGGCGCCGTCCGCGGCCGCGAGGACCGCCAGAGCCGACACGCCCAACCCCAAAGCCCACCTGTTCATCCTGCCCTCCCTGATTTTTGTAAATTAATGACAATGAAGCGCAGAGGGTCAATGTCGATGATCGACATCCACCCGTCGATCACCCCCGCCCGAACGCCCGGCCGGAGAAGACGTAGAGAACCGCCGCCACGATGTTCAGCCCGAACACCGCCGCCAGGGCGTAGCCCAGCGACTGCACGCCGTAGACCGGGGCCAGGCGGTCGCTGAGCAGTCCGGTGAGCAGCGGGCCCAGGCCCAGGCCGGTGATGTTCTGGATGAAGATCATCAGCGCCGCCGCCGTGGCCCGCTCGCGCGGCTGGGCGACGGTCTGCACCAGGGCGTAGGTGGACGGCTGGTAGAGCGCGTTCAGGAACACCGCCACCGAGACCCCCGCGACGGCGAATAACAGGTTCCCCGTCAGGAACGCCGGCGCCCCGACCGCGAAGCCCAGCAGGACCGTGATCGCCGGCCACCAGGCCAGCCAGCGGCGATCGATCACGGCCAGCCGGTCGCCGATGATCCCGCCCGCGACGGTTCCGATCGCCCCGGCCACCGCGCCCACCGAGCCGACGAGGATCGCCGCCTCGCTGACGCTGAGCCCGTGGACGCGCATGAAGAACGCCACCGCCCACGCGGCCTTGGCGTAGGTCACCATCAGGTGGACCGCCGATCCCGTGATGCAGAAGGTGAAGGCCGGCGTCGACAGGAGGCGCTTCAGCGTCTGCAACGCGGGCGGCGGCGCCACATGGGCCTGCTGTCGGAGCGGCTCCTTCACGAACCAGAGGATCGCGATGGCGGTGAGGAACCCCGGCAGGCCCACAGCCACGAAGGCGGCGCGCCAACCGTAGTGCTCGGCCGCGAAGCCCCCGACGACGGAGGCGAAGAGGCCGCCGGCCGAGATGCCCAGGAGCAGGACCGAGAACGCCCGCGCACGGCGCTCGGCCGACGTGTAGTCGGCGATCAGCGAGTGGGTGCAGGGGGCGTATCCCGCCTCGCCCACCGCTACCCCCATCCGGGCGAGGAACAGGGTCCAGAAGCCGGGCGCGAACCCGCAGGCGACCGTCGCCGCGCTCCAGAAGCTGAGACAGCCCACCAGAAGATTGCGGCGGTTCCGACGGTCCGCCAGCCAGGCCAGCGGCAGGCCCAGCGGCGGATACACCAGGGCGAAGGCCGTGCCGCTGATCAGGCTGAGCATCGTGTCGCTGAGCCCGAACTCCAGCTTGATCTGCTCGGCCACGATCCCGATGACCTGGCGGTCGGCCATGTTGGCCGTCGAGGTCAGGAACATCAGGAACAGGAAGAGCGGAAGCGGGGTCAGGCCCGTCTGGCGGGTCGTCGAAGTCATGCCGTTGCGGTGTCCCGTGCAATCCCAGCCGGGGCTGGAAGGGTGGCGCGAAAGGACGGGGTCGCCGCCGCCGGCTCGCGACCGCGGCGACCCCAGGCTCTCGGGGAGGCGTGGCCGGCCGCGCGCCTCACGCCGCGGCCGGGAGGCCGAGGTCGGCGAACACGGCGGCCTTCAGGCGGTCGTGCAGCGGAATCTGGCCCGAAGGGAAAAGCTGGGTCATGAGGACCGCCGAGAGGCCGAGATCGGGCGAGGCGAAGAAGGTGGTGCTGGCCGCGCCGCCCCAGGAATAGTCGCCCTTCCGGCCGGGCGCCCCTGCCGAGCCGGGGGCGGTCACCACGGAACCGCCCAACCCGAAGCCCAGGCCCGCGCCGGAGGCCCCGGAGCCGACCGCGGAAAAGCGGACGAGCGCATCACCCAGGACCGCGGCTGGAACCTGCGCCGTCGTCATCTGCCGGACGCTTTCGGCCTGCAGCACCACGGCGTCGCCCCGCCGTCCCCCACCCGCGATCATGTCGGCGAACCGGCCGTAGTCCTCCAGTGTGGTGACCAGCCCCGAGGCGCCGGATTCGGCCCGCGGCGGCGAGAGGAACGGCGATCCCTCGGCGGCTTCGTGCAGCGTCAGCCGGCCGTCCTTGCGTCCGTAGACCGAGGCCAGGCGCGCCGCAGACTCCGGAGGAACATGGAAGCCGGTGTCGGTCATGCCCAGGGGCTCGAACACCCGGCGTTGCAGATGCTCGCCGAAGCTGCGGCCCGTGGCGCGTTCGACCACCAGGCCGCACAGGTCGAAGGCCAGGCTGTAGACCCATCGCCGCCCCGGCTCGGACACGAGGGGCGCCTGCGCCAGCCGCGCGGCGAAGTCCGACAGCCCGCCAGGACCGCCCGCGCGAAACCACGTCCCGCCGACCAGCCCCAGGTCCGCGTAGCGCGCCGCCACGGGACCGCCGCTCCAGTTGTTGGTGAACCCGGCCGTATGGGTGAGCAGGCGCCGGACGGTCACCGGCTGAGTCGCCGGGCGCACATCGGCCAGCCCGGCGGCGGGCTCGCGGAGCACATCGAGGTGGGCCAGTTCCGGGACGAGCTTCGCGATCGGCGCATCGAGGTCGAGACGCCCGTCTTCGGCGAGTTGCAGCATCGCGACCGCCGCCACCGGCTTCGTCATCGAATAGGCGCGGTAGATCGCATCGTCGGTCAGAGGCGCGCCGCGGTCGATGTCGGCCAAGCCGAGGGCGCGGCGGTAGAGCACCTCGCCACGGCGGGCCACCCGGATCGCCGCCCCCGCCACCCACCCCTCGGCCACGAGGCGCTCCAGAAGCGAATCGACATCCTGGAAGCGTGGCTGCGCCCGCGCGCCCGCCGCCGGCGCAAACGCCGCAGCCGCCAGCACCGAGCGCCTCACGATCCCCCTCATGCCGCCTCCGTCCCAATTTTGTAGATTATTGACAATGCGTCAGCAAGCACCTACGCCTTCCCGAAAGTCAAGGGGGAGGACGCACATGAACAAGACCCGGCTTCTCGGGACCGCGACGCTGGCCGCGATCCTGGCCACGCCCGTCGCCGGCCATGCGATGGCGCAGGCCGGCGCGTCGGATATCGAGGAACTGGTGGTGACCGCCCGCCGGCGCGAGGAAGCGCTGCGCGACGTCCCCGCCGCCGTCAGCGCCGTGACCGCCGACGCGCTGCGGCAGCGCGGCGGGGTCAAGGACGTCGCCGACCTGTCCTACATGCTGCCCGGCGTCGGCCTGGCCAACGCGCGCACGATCAACGCCGAGAACAACATCCGCGGCGCGGGCGCGGGCACCACACGGACCAACAACGCCGACTCGCCGGTCGCCGTCCTGCGCGACGGCGCCAGCATCACCGGCGGCAACCTGGGCGGCCGGGTCTACACGCGGGCAGACCTCTTCGACCTCCAGCGGGTCGAAGTGATCCGCGGCCCCCAGGGGTCGCTGTACGGCGTGAACGCGGTGGGGGGCGTGATGCAGGCCATCAGCGTCCGGCCCCGCGCCGAGCCCGGCTTCATGGTCCGGACAACCTACTCGCCCAAGATCGAGCGCACGGCGATCGACGTCATCGGCAACCTTCCGCTCACCGACACCTTCGCCGTCCGCGTCGGCGCCCAGGTCGTCGATAAGGACAAGGGCTTCTTCTACAATCGCTTCACCCAGGACTATGGCGATCGCGAGAAGTATCAGGGTTTCCGCGTCTCGGCCCAGTGGACGCCCACCGACGCCCTGTCGGTCTTCTCAGTGTACGATCGCTCGGACGAGCGCTCGACCTCGAACTTCGTCAACACCACCAGCCAGGTGAACGACCGCACCCTGCCGCCGGCCCAGGTCTTCCCGGCCGACACGGACGGCCCGTTCCTGTACGCCAACAACGCGTCGAACGACGTCAACCGCGACCTCAACAACTGGCTGACCGAGATCCGCTACGACACCGGCAAGGGGCGGATCACCTCGACGTCGCTCTACCGGTTGCGCGACACCAACTGGTCTCAGGACGCCGACCGCTCGGCCCCCGGATTCGGACCGGCCTTCCCGGCCTCGTGCGGCACGCTGTCGTGCGTCCTGATCTTCTACGACCGCACCGAAATCTACAGCGAAGACCTGCGCTACGAGACCTCGCTCAGCGACCGTGTCGACATCCAGGTGGGCGCCAACGTCGTCAGCAAGGAATCGCGCTCGTTCGTCCTCAGCGACGGCCGGACGGTTTCGGCGACCAACCTCGCGCCCAGCCCCGCCCTCAACAACAACACGGTCTCCATCGAGAAGGAGAAGACCTGGGGGGTCTTCGCCGCCGTGAACGCGCGAGTCACCGAGGCCTTCACCGTCGATGTGGGGCTGCGGTACGGCGAATCCGAAAAGGACTTCGACAGCTACGTGGTGCGCCGGATGTCGGGCGCCGTCGCCTGCCCCTACCAGACGCCGTTCCAGGCGCCGGCCCTCGGCGCCGCCTGCACCGAAGGGCGGGCGTTGATCGAGGACACCTTCAAGAGCTTCACCCCGTCGCTGGCGCTGCGCTACGCGGTGAGCCCCACCTTCCGCGTGTTCGCGTCCGTGGCCCGGGGACAACGGGCCGGCGGCTTCAACGGCAATTCGGTCTTCGACCTGGGCATCCCGCCGACCTTCGGCCAGGAGACGGCCACGGCCTACGAGGCGGGCGCCAAGTGGGAAGTGGGACGCGTCGCCTTCGCCGCCAGCGGCTTCTACAACCGCTACGGCAAGCTGCTTGTGGGCCTCGTGGACTTCGGGCCCGACCTCGTGGCCCGCTCCTACCGGAACAACGCCGGGTCGGCCGAGAGTTATGGCGTCGACTTCGAGGCCTCGGGCTCGCAGAGCTGGTCTGACGGCTCGCTGCTGTCGGGAACGCTCGCGGTGAACTGGATCCAGGGCGAGGTGAAGAGCGGTCCCTACAAGGGCCTCACCATCGAGAACATCCCCGAGTGGATGATCACCGGCCAGCTCTACTGGGAACGGCCCGTCGCCGGGGATTGGCGGGCCTTCGCCGCGCTTTCCTACCGCGCCGAGCGCGGCGGATTCACCGGCTTCATCAACTTCAACAACCAGGTGAAGGCTTCGAACATCAGCCTCGCCCGCGGCGCGGTCGGCGCCACGAACGACGCCTGGCGCCTGGAGCTGTCGGCCGAGAACCTGTTCGACAGGACCTACGAGGCCATCCGCGACACCAACCGCTCGGTCTGGGGCGACAAGCGCGAGGTGCGGCTCACCGCAGCCTACGCCTGGGGCGGCGAACGCCGTTGAGGCCCCGCCCCGCGCCATGACCCGGCGCGGGGCGGTCGCCCTAGGTCTTCGCCAGCCGCGCGATCGCGGCCGCCAACGGTCGCTCGCCGGCGCGATAGTCCCGCCAGGCCGTGGACTTGCCGATCAGGGCCGGGGCGGTGCGCAACGTGAACCGGGCCGGATCGAGCCCCGTCCTCACCTGGCTCCAGTTGATCGGCATCGAGACGGGCGCGCCGGACCAGGCCCGTGGGGAAAGCGGCCCCACCGCCGTCGCCATGCGGTCGTTGCGCAGGTAGTCGAGGAAGATGCGGCCGCCGCGATCCTTCTTGGCCATGCGGATCAGGAAGCGGTCGGGCGAGTCGGCCGCCATGGCCCGGCAGACATCCCGGGCGAACGCCTTGGCGGCGTCCCAACCGATCCCCTCCGCCTTGATCGGGGTGACCACGTGAAGGCCCTTGCCGCCCGTGGTCTTGCAGAAGCCCACCAGGCCGAGCCTGTCCAGGCGATCCCGGACTTCCCGGGCGGCCGCGATGACGGCCTCGAAGGCGACATCGGGGGCCGGATCGAGATCGAACACCAGCCGACCGGGCTGCTCGGGCGCAAAGGGCGCGTTGTTCCACGGGTGGAGTTCGAGGGCGCCGATCTGGGCCGCGGCCACCAGCGCCTCGACCCGGTCGAACTGGATGTAGGGCTTGCGATCCGGTCCGATCTCCACCGCCGTGATCAGCGACGACTGGCCCTTGCCGGCGTGGCGCTGGAAGAACCGCTGCGCCCCGTCGACCCCATCGGGCGCCCGAACGATGGAACAGGGACGTCCCCTCAGGTGAGGCAGCATCCATTCGCCGACCGCCTCGTAGTATCGCGCCAGGTCCAGCTTGGTGACCGGCGGTTCGTCCGCCGCGGCGGGCCAGAGAGCCTTGTCCGCGTTGGAGATCGTCAGGCCCATCACCTGGGATGAACCCCTCATCTCAGATGAACCCCGCGGCGAGGGCGCGACGGCGACGGCCGGGGTTGCGGCCGGGGCCGGGGTCTCGGCCTCCACCTCGGCCGCCGGCTTGTCTTCGCGCAAGCCCTTGAACGACGCCTGCCGGATGCGCCCCTCGGCGGTGAAGCCGGCGTACTCGATCTCGGCCACCAGGTGGGGACGCACCCAGTGGACCCCCGCCGTCTTGCGCGGCGCACCACGTCCGGAGAAGGGGCTGGCGTCGGTCTCCAGCGCTTTCAGCTTCGGCCACAGGCGCCGGACCTTGTCTCGGCCGAAGCCCGTACCGATCCGCCCGATGTGGATCAGTTCGCCGTCCCTGTAGACGCCGGCGATGAGCGAGCGGAACGCGCCGCCGGTGGTGGCGTAGCCGCCGATCACCACCTCGTGGCCGGCCCGGCACTTGGACTTGGTCCAGGTTTCGCTGCGCCCGGACCGATAGGGCGCGTCGAGCCGCTTCGAGATGATCCCCTCGAGATCCATCCGGCAGGCCGACTGCAACACGGCGTCCCCCGCGGCGGTGAAATGATCCACGTAGCGGATGTTGGCCGGGGCGTCCTCGATATGGGCCCGCAGCCGCGCCTTGCGCGCCGCCAGCGGCAGAGGCCGGAGGTCCTCCGACCCCGAGAACATCTGGTCGAAGGCGAAGAATACGAGATCGCCCGTCTTCGCCTCGGATATGGCGGCCTGCAGGGCGGCGAAGTCCGGCGCTCCGGCGCGATTGAGCGCCACCACCTCCCCGTCGATCACGCCGTCTCCGAGCCTTGCGCCGGCCGCCGCGATCTCGGGAAACGTCGCGGACCAGTCCAGTCCCTTGCGGCTGAGCAGCATCGCTTTGCCGCCGAAGGTGCGGAGTTGCATGCGGTAGCCGTCGAACTTGATCTCGTGCGCCCACCCCGGGCCGGCCGGCGGCGCCGCCACCGGCTTGGTGAGCTGGGGGACGATGAACGCGGGCGGTTCCGGCCGGCGGGCGCTCCGAGACGCGTCGGGAAGTGCGTCGGGCGCCGTCCCCTCGACGGTCATGAACGGCTTGGCCGCCCTGCCCTTGCCCGCGGCGATCTGGGCCATGGTGCGGCCCGACGCCACCGAGCGGTCGTCGTCTGACGGGGCAGCGTCGTCCCCCTCCGCCGCGCCCGCGTCGCGATGCTTGATCAGCAGCCAGGCGGCCTTCGGCGACGCGGCGCGGCCGCCCTTCAGCCGCACGAGGACCCAGGAGCCGTGCATCCGCTCGCCCTCCATGACGAACTTCAGCTCGCCCTTGTCGAGGGCCCGGCCGATGGCCTCGAAGCCCGCCTCCGGCGCCCAGTAGCCCCGATCCCAGAGCATCACCGTGCCCCCGCCATACTGGCCCTTGGGGATCACGCCTTCGAAGTCGCCGTAGTCGAGAGGATGGTCCTCCACCTCCATCGCCATGCGGCGGACCTTGGGGTCGAGGGACGGCCCCTTGGGCACCGCCCAGGAGCGGAAGGTCCCCTCGTGCTCAAGACGCAGGTCGAAATGCATATGGCTGGCGGCGTGCTTCTGGATCACGAAGCGCAGGGCCGCGGACGCGGACACCCGACCGCTGTCCCCCGACGGCTCGGCCGTCTGCGAGAAGTCCCGCATCTTCCGGTATCTGGCGAGCTTGGTCGCGGCCATCGCCTGTATCCCACTCGGTTTCGGAGTGTTGAACGAACGGGTCGCCCGGCCGATCCAGCCCGGCGTGGGCGCCGCGATGAATCCTTTCGGCGGCCGGTGCGTTGATCCTGCGTCAGGAGAGCCCGACATGCCGCAGGCCACGGAAAGCCCCCCACGATCCTTCCGCGTTCACCCGCGGCTCGCCGGCGGCCCTTCGCGGATCGTCGAGGAGACCTCGTTCGAGGCCGCCGCGATCGCCTACGTCGAGACCTGTCATCCGGCCGTCGACGGGAGCGACGACCTGAGCGTCATCGTGCGCAATCTGGAGGACGGGGGCGAGCGCTGCTTCCGGATCGACCTCGACACCGGCGAGACCCGCTCCTGCGAATAGGCCGAACGAATCGGCCGGACGTCCGTTGAGTCGGTCGGGCGAGGGCCCGAAGGGATATCGACATGGCGTATCGCCCGACCTGGCAGGGCCACCTGAAACTGTCGCTCGTCACCTGTCCCGTGGCGCTCTACACCGCCACCAGCGCGGGGGGCGACGTCCACTTCAACCTGATCAATCCCGAGACCAACAACCGGATTCGGATGATCACCACCGACCCCGACACCGGGCCGGTCGAACGGTCCAGCCTGGTCAAGGGCTACGAGGTGTCGAAGGGCGAGTACGTTCTTCTGACCGACGAGGAGATCCGATCGGTCAAGCTGGAAAGCACCCGCACCATCGATATCGAGCGCTTCGTGCCGGCGGCCGACATCGACCGGATCTACTGGGACAATCCCTACTACCTCGCTCCGGACGGCAAGCTCGCCGAGGAGCCGTTCGCCGTCATTCGCAGGGCCATGGAGACGTCGGGTCAGATCGCGCTGGGACGCGTGGTCATGTCCACCCGGGAACGCATCCTCGCGCTGGAGCCGCGGGGGAAGGGCATTCTCGCCTACACCCTCCGCTCCGACGCCGAGGTCCGGAAACCCGACGAGATCTTCGGCGCCATCCGCGACGTGAAGGCCGACCCGAAGATGGTCGCGATCGCCGAGAAGATCATCGAGCAGCAGGAAGGGCCGTTCGACCCCAGCCAGTTCGTCGATCGCTACGAGGAAGCGCTGAAGGCGCTGATCGCGGACAAGCGGAAGGGCCGCAAGCTCGCCGCCGTCCCCGAGCCGGAAGACACCAACGTGGTCGACCTGATGGAGGCCCTCCGCGCCAGCCTCGCGGCCAAGGACAAGACGCCGGCGAAAGCCGGCCGGGCCAAGGCGACCACCGCCCGGCCGAAGAGACGCAAGGCCGGTTAGGGACGAAGCTACGGAGCTCACCGATCCGGAGCAACGGAGACCTTCGGAAAGAAGACCCCCATAGCCGCGCTTCCGGCGACGGCAGAAGATCATCCGGGACGCTCGAGCTTGCCGCCCCAGACGCCACTAAGTCATTGAAAAAATGGTGCCGCCTAGGTGACTCGAACACCTGACCTACGCATTACGAATGCGCCGCTCTACCGGCTGAGCTAAGGCGGCTCCTGTCCGGGGACGCGGGCTTTTAACCGCAAGGCCTCGATTTGCAAAGGCGCCAGCGCGGCGTCATGCGGTCACGCCCATCCGGTCGCGCCAGAACGAGGCGAGCCGCTCGCGGAAGCCGGCGTAGGTCCAGCGGGCGGCCGTGGTCCGGGCGGCGTGGCGCATCAGCGCCGCGGCGCCGCCTCCGGCGTCGGCCAGGGCGCAGGCCCGCGACAGCGCGTGGGCGGCGGCTTCGCAGTCGTCCTCGTCCACCCAGATCCCGTTGACGGGGCTGGCGTACTCGCGCGGCCCGACGCCCGTGAAGCCGGTCATCAGGCATTCGCTGGCCATGGCCTCCAGGTTGGTCAGGCAGGTGGACTCCATGCGCGCCAGACTGAGGAAGACCGACGCGCGGCCCATCACCTCGGCGGTCCGGGCTTCGGTCTCGGTCTCCAGGATCTCCCAGCGCCATCCGGCGGCGTCGGGGTGCAGCCGCTCGAACATGTAGCGGATGGCCCGCTGCTCATACGGGCGCTTGCGCGGCGAACAGGCGATCAGCCGCGCCTTGGGGCCGGGCCGGAACAGCCGTTCGTCGGCGAACACCGGGACCACCGAGATCAGGTCGTAGTCGAAGTGGCGGGCCACGAAGGCCGCCATGCCCTCGCTGCCGGTCAGGAACGTGCGGTACCGCGCCTGGACCTCGCGCGGCACGGCCGACGACCAGAAGGCCGGCATGGCCACCAGGCTCTGGCAGAAGATCACCTTCGGGTTCGGCAGCGGCGCGCACCGGATCAGCGCCTCGGGCGCGTCCTCGGGCAGCACCAGGATGTCGTCCGGGCGGAGCGGCGAGGCCATGTCCTCGCTGCGGGCCTCGTGGCGGAACCAGCCGGGCGGGTCCACCTCCGCCGGCCGGCGGACCACTGCGTCGAAGCCCATGGCGTTCAGGGCTTCGACGTGCCGGTAGACCATCTTCGTGCCGCCCGAGAGGACCTGAGCGTAGGGCGTGAGGTAGATGATCCGCGGACCCGGCATGGCTCAGGGCCGTCGGTCGATGAGGTTGAGCAACGCCGCCTCCAGCGGGAAGGGCGGATGCGCGCGGGCCGCCAGGCGCGCGCGCGCCAGGGGCCGGATCACCGCCCGGGACAGGCCGAGGGCCCGCAGCTCCGGGGCGGGCGTGGCCTTCAGCAGGCCCGCCAGGACCTGAGCGGCCCGGGGCGAGTGCAACAGCACCGCGTCGCTCCGCAGCAACGCCTGGATCTCGGACGCCGGCAGGTCGACGGGCGTCGTCTCGTACAGGACGAGATGGCGCGCCTGCACGCCGTGCCGCGCCAGGGAGCCGGCGAGGTCCCCGGCCGGTTCGGCCGCGCCGGGATGCAGGACGACGCCGCGCAGTTCGGCCCGGCGGCCGGCGATCCCGTCGGCCAGGGCCTCGACGTCGCCGTCGGCCGACAGGACCGAGCGGAAGCCGGCCTGACGCGCCGCCTGGGCGGTGGCCGCGCCCACGACGAACACCTTCAGCGACCGCTCGCCGCTGAGGTCGGCGAACGCCCGGACGCCGTTGGCGCTCGTGAAGGCCAGGGCGACGACGCCGTCCAGCTCGATCCGCGCATCGGGCAGGGCGCGCACCGCCAGCAGGGGCGCCACCACGGCGTCGTGGCCCAGCGCCCGGACCCGCGCGGCGGTGACGTCGGCGCCGGGCTGCGCGCGCGTGATCCAGATCTTCTGCCGACGGGCCGCCATGGTCCGGGGGTGTTAGCCGAACGCGGGACGATGCGGAATGCCGGGCGATGCGGAATGCGGGGCGATGCGGAACGTCACCGGCGTCAGAGCACGATGGCGTCGCCCGCCTCGGCCTTGATCGACGCGCCCAGCGACATGCCGAGGCCGTGGGCGGCCTCCAGGCCCGGCGCGTCCACGGCGCCCGCGCGGCGGAAACGGTCGGTCCCGCCCGGCGACAGGGCCTCGACCACCAGCTCCAGCCGGTCGCCCTCGAACCAGGCGTGGGCGCCGATGGGCGTCTTGCACGACCCTTCCAGGGCGGCCAGCGCCCCCCGCTCGGCGGTGACCCGCAGGGTGGTGGCCTGGCAGCGCAGGGCGGCGAGCCAGGGCAGGTCGCGGTCGGTCGTGCGGGCCTCGATCGCCAGGGCGCCCTGGCCCGGCGCCGGGGGAACCTCGCGCGGGTCGATCAGGCTCTTGGGCAGGTGACCCAGGCCCAGCCGGCGCAGACCCGCATAGGCCAGCAGGATCGCATCGGCGTCGCCCGCCTCGAGCCGCGCCAGGCGGGTGTCGACGTTGCCGCGCAGCATCCGCACGTCCAGGTCGGGCCGGCGGTTCAGCGACTGGGCCTGGCGGCGCAGGCTGGCGGTGCCCAGGCGCGCGCCCTGCGGCAGGTCCTCCAGGCGCTCGGGGCCGCGGCTCAGGAAGGCGTCGCGCGGATCCTCGCGCTCGGGGATGGCGGCGATGCACAGGCCGTCGGGCAGCTCGGCCGGCATGTCCTTCAGCGAATGGACGGCGCAGTCGATGCGGCCTTCGAGAAGCGCCTCCTCGATCTCCTGGGTGAACAGGCCCTTGCCGCCGATCTCCAGCAGCCGGCGGTCCTGCACCCGGTCGCCCGTGGTGGTGATGACGACGATCTCGGTCAGGGCCTCGACCTGCGCGGGGTCGGCGGGATCGGCGCCCAGGGCCGCCGCGATCAGGCCCCGGACATGGCCCGTCTGCGTCAGGCTGAGCTTCGAGCCACGGGCGCCGATCCGGATCGGACGTTTGAGGCCGGGCGGTTGCGTGGGCACGGTCGGCAGTCTACCTCGGACACGAGTTGAAGCGGCCTGCTACAGGAGCGGGCCATCCCCGGCAACCGGATGACCCTGACGCCTCCCTCCGATCAGACCGTCCTCGGCCTCGAAACCAGCTGCGACGAGACCGCGGCGGCGGTGGTGCGGCTGGACGCGGACGGCCGGGCCGAGGTGCTGAGTTCCGTCGTGGGATCGCAGATCGCCGCCCATGCCCCCTTCGGCGGCGTGGTGCCCGAGATCGCCGCCCGCGCCCACGTCGAGAGCATCGAGGCGATCGCCGAGGCGGCGCTGGTCCAGGCCGGCCTCGGCTACGGCGACCTCACCGGCGTCGCGGCGACGGCGGGGCCGGGGCTGGTGGGCGGCGTGATGGTCGGCCTGTCGTTCGGCAAGGCGGTGGCCCTGGCGCGCGGTCTGCCGCTGGTGGCGGTGAACCATCTGGAGGGGCATGCCGTCTCGGCCCGGCTGGGCGCCGACATCCCCTATCCGTTCTTGCTGCTGCTGGTGTCGGGCGGGCATTGCCAGCTCCTGAGCGTCGAGGGCGTGGGCGCCTGCCGCCGGCTGGGTTCGACCATCGACGACGCGGCGGGCGAGGCGTTCGACAAGATCGCCAAGGCCCTGGGCCTGCCCTATCCCGGCGGACCGGCGCTGGAGCGGCTGGCCGAGGGCGGCGACGCCTCGGCCTATGTGCTGCCCCGCATGCTGCTGGGCCGTAAGGACTGCGATTTCTCGTTCTCGGGGCTGAAGACGGCCGCCGCCCGGCTGGCCGAAGGCGCGACGACCGAGGGGCGGCGCCGCGACCTGGCCGCCGCGGTCCAGGCCGCCATCGCGGGCCAGCTCGCCGAGAAGACGGCCCGCGCCATGGACCTCTACGCCCGCGAACACGCCGGCGCGGGGGGCCTGCGCTTCGTGGTGGCCGGCGGCGTGGCCGCCAACGGCGCGGTGCGCGCCGAACTGGAGGCCGTCGCCCGGTCGCGCGGCTTCGGCTTCGCCGCACCGCCGCTCGCCTACTGCACCGACAACGCCGCCATGATCGCCCTGGCCGGGGCCGAGCGGCTGGCCCTGGGCCTGTCCGACCCGCTGGACGCCGTCGCCCGGCCGCGCTGGCCCCTCGACGCGGCGGCCGCGGCGGCGGCGCCGACCCACAAAGCCGGCCGGAAAGGCGCCAAGGCATGACCTCAGCTCCCCTGCGATCGGCGGGCGTCATCGGCGGCGGCGCCTGGGGCACGGCGCTGGCCCAGGTGTGCGCCCGGGCGGGCCGCGACGTCCTGCTCTGGGCGCGCGAGCCCGAGGTGGTCGAGGCCATCAACGCCCGCCACGAGAACCCGCCCTTCCTGCCCGGCGTGGCTCTCGAGCCTTCCATCCGCGCCACCGGCGACCTGGCCGACCTCGGCGCGGCGGATTTCGTCCTGGCCGTGCCGCCGGCCCAGCACATGCGCGCCACCCTGTCGGCCTTCGCCGGGCGTGTCCGGCCGGGGACGCCCGTCGTGCTGTGCTCGAAAGGCGTCGAGCAGGGCTCGCTCAAGCTGATGACCGACGTCCTCGCCGAGACCATCCCCCAGGCCCGCGCCGCCGTCCTCGCCGGCCCCAGCTTCGCCGGCGAGGTGGCCCGCGGCCTGCCCAGCGCCGTCACCCTGGCCTGCGCCGACATGGCCTGCGCCGAGGCGCTGGGCGAGGCGATCGCGACGCCGGCGTTCCGGCCCTACTTCGCCGACGACGTCATCGGCGCCGAGATCGGCGGTGCGGTGAAGAACGTGCTGGCCATCGCCTGCGGCATCGTCGAAGGCCGCAATCTGGGCCGCTCGGCCCACGCGGCGCTCATCACGCGCGGCTTTTCGGAACTCACCCGCTTGGCCGTCGCCCTGGGCGGCGAGGCCGAGACGGTGGCCGGTCTCTGCGGCCTGGGCGACCTGGTGCTCACCTGCTCCAGCCCTCAGTCCCGCAACATGAGCGTCGGCCTAGCCCTGGGCGGCGGTCAGACGCTGGCCGAGGCCCTCGCGGGCAAGCTCTCTGTGGCCGAGGGCGTCGCCTCGGCCCCGGCCGTCCGCCAGCTCGCCGCGAAACTCGGCGTGGAGACCCCGATCTGTGAGGCCGTCGCCGCCATCCTGGCCGGCGAGGTCCAGGTGGACGAGGCGATCCGCGACCTGCTGTCCCGTCCCCTTCGAGAGGAAAACTGATGCCGCACTTCGTCCTGCTCTGCGTGGACAAGCCCGACTCGCTGGACCTGCGCATGGCCACCCGCGAGGCGCACCTGGCGTTCGCCCGCGGCTACGGCCCCCGGATCAAGGTGGGCGGCCCGATCCTGTCCGAGAGCGGCGACATGGCCGGCTCGCTGCTGATCATGGAGGCCGAGGACATCTCGGAAGCCCGTAAGTTCAACGCCGAGGACCCCTACACCAAAGCGGGCCTGTGGGAGCGCGTGGAGATCCGGCCGTTCCGGGCGACGGTTGGCCAGCTCTGACGCCAATCCCGCGCGCCCGGCGCCCGGCCTGCGTCTCTGCGCCCTGACCGAGATCGCCGATCCGGGCGCGCGCGGGTTCCGCTTCCGTGAGAACCAGAAGCTGTTCGCGGGCTTCGTCGTGCGCCAGGGCGACACGGTCCGCGGCTTCGTGGATTCCTGCCCCCACGCCGGCTGGCCGCTCAGCGCGCTGGACGACCGCTACCTCACGCGCGACAGCCGTTACATCCTGTGCGCGGGCCACGGCGCGCTGTTCGAGCCGGGCGGCCTGTGCGTGGCCGGCCCCTGCGCGGGCGATCGCCTGACGCCCTGGCCCGTCGAGGCCCGCGACGGCGACGTCTGGACGGCGTGAAGGGAACGGGCATGGGAAGGGAACGCCGCCCGTTCATCCCCCGTTCGGGTTGCGGGGACCAGGCTGGCGGACGCAAGCTTCGCGACGAGCGGCTTCACGGCGGGAGAAACATATGCGCGCGGTGCTGATCGGCCTGATGGCGCTCTGTCTCTCGGCCTGCGCCACGGTGCAGAAGCTGGACGCCGCCTCCGACGTCCACGCCCTGCTGATCTCGATCCGCGACGGCGACCGGGCGACGTTCGACGCCCTCGTCGACAAGCGCGCCCTGAAGCAGGAGATCCAGGCCCGCCTGGTGGCCGAGGCCCGGCGCGACTCGCGGGCGCCCGCCGCCCTGACGGCCCTTCTCGCGCCCGCGCTGGCCGACCTGGCCGGCGACGCCTTCCTGCGGCCGGACGTGTTCCGGGCGGTGGCGGAGTATTACGGCTACCGGCGCGACACGAAGATCCCCGGCCCGATGGCCGTCTCCACCCTGCTGCAGCGCGTTCCCGACGGCCGGGTCTGCGCCATGTCGAAGAAGGGCGGGCCGTGCCTGCTCTATTTCACCGAGGCGCCGGACGGCCGTTGGCGCCTCTCGGGCTTCGAGGGCGATCTTTCCATGCTGCGCCTGCCCGGCTGATCCGCTTAAGCTCCCGCCCACGAGAGGGAGCGGGGCATGGGACACGAGGCGGCGCTGGGCGCCTACACGAAGTTCGACTTCACGCACGATCGCCGGACCTTCCCGGTCTACCGGCGCGGCGCCGGCCCGGCGGTCGTCGTCATGCACGAGATGCCGGGGCTGCACCCCCAGGTGATCCGGTTCGCGGACCGGGTGGCCGAGGCGGGCATGACCGTCTTCTGCCCCAGCCTGTTCGGCCAGCCCGGCCGGCCCGTGGATCGCGGCTATGTCACGGCCACGATGCTGGGCGTGCTGTGCATGCGGCGCGAGTTCCTCGTCTGGCGCGGAGACCGGTCGAGCCCGGTCGTCGACTGGCTGCGGGCGCTGGCGCGCCAGGCCCACGGCGAGTGCGGGGGCAAGGGCGTGGGCGCGGTGGGCATGTGCTTCACGGGCGGCTTCGCCCTGGCGATGATGACCGATCCCAGCGTCGTGGCCCCGGTGCTCTCGCAACCGTCGCTTCCGGTCGGCCGCAAGGGAGCGCCGACGATCGGCGTCTCCCGCGAGGAGCTGTCGTGCGTGAAGGGCCGGCTGGCGGCCGAGGACCTGTCGGTGATCGGCTTGCGGTTCAAGAGCGACAAGCTGGTCCCGGACGCCCGCTTCGAGACCTATCGCCGCGAGCTGGGCGACCGCTTCGAAGCCATCGAGCTGGAGGACGAGGACGCCGCCCCGGCGTTGATCCCGCCGCACTCGGTGCTGACCCTGCACCTGAAGGAGGACGGCCCCACCAAGGCGGCCGAGCAGCGGGTGATCGCGTTCTTCCGGGAGCGGACGGGCGCCTGACGCGCCGCCCCACGTTCGTTCCGCGCGGCCAGAACCCGGATGACAACGCCAGGGGCATGAACTAGAAGCCGCCGCTTTCCTGAACGGGTGTCCGATCCGCCCGTCAGGTTTCGAGGCGGAATTTCCATGAAACGACCCCAATCCCACGGCCGCGCGGCGCCCAAGGGTCCGTCGCAGCGGCAGTTGCGCGCCGGCGAACTGGTGCGCCACGCCCTCGTCGAGATCTTCCGCGAGGAGGAGATCAACGATCCGGTGCTGGCCGGCGTGTCGGTGACCGTGACCGAGGTGCGGGTGAACGCCGACCTGCGTCACGCCACCGTCTTCGTCGAACCTCTGGGCGGCGAGAACGCCGACGAGGTGGTCAAGGCGCTGAACAAGCACTCGAAGTTCGTCCGCGGCCACCTGGGCCGGATGATCGACATGCGGTTCACGCCCGACCTGCACTTCCGTCACGACGAGACCTTCGACGAGGCGGCGCGGATGGCGCGCCTCTTCGACGATCCGCGCGTGCGCCAGGACCTGACGCCGGATGCGCCTTCGGACAGCTGGAAGGACGAGGACTAGGCATGGCCCGCCGCAAGAAGGGCCAGGCGATCTCGGGCTGGATCAACCTCGACAAGCCCTACGACCTGACGTCCACCTTCGCCGTCGGCCGGATCCGGCGGCTGTTCGACGCCCAGAAGGCGGGTCACGCCGGCACGCTGGATCCGCTGGCCACCGGCGTCCTGCCCATCGCCCTGGGCGAGGCGACCAAGACGGTCCCGTTCCTGGTCGACGCCGACAAGGCCTATCGCTTCACCATCGCCTGGGGCCGCACCACCGCCACCTACGACCGCGAGGGCGAGACGCTGGCGTCCTCGGACGTGCGGCCGGCGGCCGGCGAGGTCGAGGCCGTCCTGTCGCGCTTCATCGGCGAAATCGACCAAGTCCCGCCGGCCTATTCGGCGATCAAGGTGGACGGCGAGCGCGCCTACGACCTGGCCCGGGCGGGCGAGACCGTGGAACTGGCCTCGCGGAAGATCGACGTGTTCGACCTGCGCGTCGCCGACGTCCCGGACGCCGACCACGTCACGCTCGAGGCCGACTGCGGCAAGGGGACCTATGTCCGCGCCCTGGTCCGCGACATCGCCGAAGCGCTCGGGGCCTGCGGGCATGTGAGCGAGCTTCGCCGCACGCGTGTGGGCGGCTTCACGACGCAGAACGCCGTGACGCTGGAAATGCTTGAGGATTTGAGCTATGAGGCCCGCCAGTCGGAGGCCCTGCTTCCGGTCGAGACCGCACTGGACGACATCCCGGTGCTGGCCGTGACCGACGAAGACGCCTTCCGATTGAAGCAGGGACGATCGATCGTTCTCGTTCCCCGACAGGTCGAAGCGGTGAAGGCCGGGCTCAAACCCGGCTCGCGCACCGTTTCCGCGATGGCGGGCGGGATGATGGTGGCGCTCTGCGAGATGCGCGCCGGCCGGCTCGAGCCGTCGCGGGTCTTCAATCTTTAGCCGAGCTGGAGACTCCGATGTCGATCACGGCCGAACGTAAAGCCGAAGTCATCAAGACCCATGCCCGCGGCGACGCGGATACGGGCAGCGCCGAAGTGCAGGTGGCGATCATGTCCGAACGGATTTCGAACCTCACCGAGCACTTCAAGACGCACAAGAAGGACAACCACTCGCGCCGGGGCCTGCTGAAGCTGGTCTCCGCCCGCCGTTCGCTCCTCGACCACCTGAAGAAGTCCGACGTGGCTCGCTATCAGGCGCTCATCGAGAAGCTCGGCCTGCGCCGCTAGTCTTTCGACCGGACCCGTTTCCCGCCCCTGTTGCATCGTGGGTGGGAACCGGGTCCGTTTCATATCGGAGCGCGACGTGATCGCGCTCCCGTCCCTGCTTCCTCGAAGCCGTCCTCGGAGGGCTTCGGGGGCCGCTCCTCCGTTCACAGGCCGGGGGGCGAATGCGGCGCCGGAGCCAGCCGCTTTGTAGTTGGCGCGCTCCACACACGCCGAGGGCCCGAGGGGGTTCTCACCGCCTGTTCACTGGAGAGGATTCGTAGAGACGATCTCCTGTCCGCGCTCGCTGGGAATACGCCCGCGAGACCAGAAAGAAGCAGAAATGTTCGACATCAAAAGAAAGACGCTCGAGTGGGGGGGCAAGACCCTCACGCTCGAAACCGGCCGCATGGCCCGTCAGGCCGACGGCGCCGTCCTGGCCACCTACGGCGAGACCATGGTCCTGGCGACCGCCGTCTTCGCCAAGAGCGCGAAGCCCGGTCAGGACTTCTTCCCGCTCACGGTGAACTACCAGGAGAAGTTCTACGCCGCGGGCAAGATCCCCGGCAGCTTCCCCCGCCGCGAGGGCGCGCCCTCGCAGAAGGAGACCCTCACCAGCCGCCTGATCGATCGTCCGATCCGCCCGCTGTTCGTGAAGGGCTTCAAGAACGAGGTCCAGGTCGTCACCACGGTGCTGGCGCATGACCTCGAGAACGATCCCGACATCGTCGCCCTGGTCGCCGCTTCGGCCGCCTTGGTGATCTCGGGCGCGCCCTTCATGGGTCCGATCGGCGCCGCGCGCGTCGGCTACGTGAACGGCGAATACGTGCTGAACCCGACGCTCGACGAGCAGAAGGACAGCCAGATGGACCTGGTCGTCGCGGGCACGCACGACGCGGTGATGATGGTGGAATCCGAGATCCAGGAGCTCTCCGAGGAGCAGGTCCTGGGCGGCGTCACCTTCGCCCACAAGTCGATGCAGCCGGTGATCGACGCGATCATCGAGCTGGCCGAGCATTCCGCCAAGGAGCCCTTCGCGTTCGAGCCGGAAGACACCGACGCCATCAAGGCCGAAGTGAAGAAGGCCATCGGCAAGGACCTGGCCGCCGCCTACAAGATCGTCGCCAAGATGGAGCGCCACGCCGCTGTCGGCGCGGCCAAGGAGAAGGCGGTCGCCAAGTTCGGCAAGTCCGACGACAACCCGGCCGGCCTCGCGCCCGACAAGCTGGGCGCCATCTTCAAGGACCTCGAGGCCGACGTCGTCCGCCGCAACATCCTCGACACCGGCGTCCGCATCGACGGCCGCAAGGTGGACCAGGTCCGTCAGATCGTCTGCGAAGTGGGCGTGCTGCCCCGGGCCCACGGCTCGGCGCTGTTCACCCGCGGCGAGACCCAGTCGCTCTGCGTGGCCACCCTGGGCACCGGCGACGACGAACAGCTGATCGACGCTCTCGAAGGCAAGTACTACGAGAAGTTCATGCTGCACTACAACTTCCCGCCCTTCTCGGTGGGCGAGACCGGCCGCATGGGCGCGCCCGGCCGTCGGGAAGTGGGTCACGGCAAGCTGGCCTGGCGGGCCATCCGCCCGATGCTGCCCGCCTATGACGAGTTCCCCTACACCATCCGCCTCGTGTCCGAGATCTTCGAGTCGAACGGCTCGTCGTCGATGGCCACGGTCTGCGGCGGTTCGCTGGCCCTGATGGACGCCGGCGTGCCGATCAAGAAGCCGGTGTCGGGCATCGCCATGGGTCTGATCCTGGAGTCGGACGGCTTCGCCGTTCTGTCGGACATCCTGGGCGACGAAGACCACCTGGGCGACATGGACTTCAAGGTCGCCGGCACCGCCGACGGCATCACCTCGCTCCAGATGGACATCAAGATCGCCGGGATCACCGAGGCGATCATGAAGAAGGCGCTCGAGCAGGCGAAGGCCGGCCGCGAGCACATCCTGGGCGAGATGAACAAGGGCCTCGAGGCGCCCCGCCAGGAGTTGGGCGAGTTCGCGCCCAAGATCGAGACCATCAAGATCGCGGTCGACAAGATCCGCGAAGTGATCGGCTCGGGCGGCAAGGTGATCCGCGAGATCACCGCCGAAACCGGCGCCAAGGTCGACATCGGCGAGGACGGCACGATCAAGATCGCGGCCGCCGACCAGGCCAAGATCGACGCGGCCCGCGACTGGATCAAGTCGATCGCCAGCGAGCCGGAAGTGGGCACGATCTACACCGGCAAGGTGGTCAAGATCGTCGACTTCGGCGCGTTCGTGAACTTCTTCGGCGCCAAGGACGGCCTCGTCCACGTGAGCCAGATCTCCCGCGAGCGCGTGAACAAGGTCTCGGACGTGCTGCAGGAAGGCCAGTCGGTGAAGGTCAAGCTGCTGGGCTTCGACGACCGCGGCAAGACCCGCCTCTCCATGAAGGTCGTCGACCAGGAGACGGGCGAGGACCTGTCGGAAAAGGCCGAGGAATCCGCCGAGGCGTAGGCCTGGGCGTCATTCCCGAACGGATGAAGGCGGCCGGGGCGACCCGGCCGCCTTTCTTCTTCGCGCTTCCGGAGCAATCCGAAGACCGCCGCGGACGGTCGTCGAAGCCCTCAGGCCGCCAGGCCCGCCTGTTCGATCAGGTCGCGGACCTGACGCATCTGCTCGGGCTGCTCGGCCAGTTCGGCGCGGGTGGCGTCCAGGCGGAACAGCTTGAGCGCCTCGACCCGCGCGCGGTTGGCGGCCGGCCCCAGCGGGGCGGCCTCGCCGGCGGCCAGTTTCAGCAGCAGCGTCAGCCGGTGGACCAGGGGCGCCTTGGCCTGGGCGACGCTGGCCGCCAGCCGGGCGTGGCTCTCGATCCGGCCGCCCAGTTCCCCCAGCTTCTCCTGGACCGGCTGGCTGTCGGCGGTCGCCAGGCCGCAGCGCCCGGCGGCGCGGTGCAGGGCGGCGAGCTGGGCCAGGCGGACGCCCGGGGTCTCGTCGGCGCCGGTCATCTCCTTCTCGAAACGGAGCGACTGGACGACGGCCTTCAGCCAGCCGGCCGCCAGCCGCTTGTTCGCGGCCCCGATCACGTTCTCGGCCAGCCAGACCAGCGCCTCGACTTCCTGGTGGGCGCTCTTGCCCTGGCCCAGGTAGGCTTCCACGAAGTCGCCCGTCACCAGCATCTTCGAGCGGGCGGCGAAGGCGTCCTGCACCTCCTCGAGGGGCATCAGCTTGCCGGCGGCGGCCGTGAGCGACATGGCCAGCGCGCGCAGGATGTCGATCTCGCGGGCGGCCTCGCCGGGGCACAGGCGCCGGGGGCCCTTCAGCTCGCGCAGGATGCGCCGCCCGATGGCCGCGCGGGTGTCCTGGAAGATCTCGCCGCTCAGCCAGCCGGCCAGGCGAACGGCCAGAGGCGACAGCTCGGGCATGACGCGCGACACCGAAGGCTCGATGGCCATGAGCTTCTGGACGGCGTCGTAGGCCACCAGGCGGGTCATGGCCGCCAGGCTGGCGCCCAGGTCCTGGCCCTTGCCCAGCACGTCGGTGATGCCCGGCTTGGCCTCCAGGATCTCGGCCAGCGGCTGCTGGAGGGTGGACAGCGCGAGGGGCCGGCCCTGCCCCTTCGCCGGGGCCGCATCGGCCAGGTCCAGCAGGCGCTCGACCTTGTCGGCCCAGCTCGCCGCCGCGGCGATCGAGGCGGCCACCCCGGCGCCCAGCAGGTAGCCGCGCTCGGCGTCGGTCGCCAGCCGGTCGGCGGCGCGGGCGAAGCCTTCCTTGTCGAGGTTGGGCAGCGCGCCGCGCCGGTGGTCCTTCAGCAGACGCTCGATGGCGCGCTCCACCAGCGCCTGGAAGACGCGGATCAGCTCGTGCACCGACATCGCCCGCGCATGCGCCTCGGGCACCGCGATCTTCTGGATGGCGTGTTGCAGGTCGACGCCCGACGCCTCCAGCTTCTCGACCAGGTCGGGGCGATGCAGCAGCTCGAACGGCGTGGCGTTGTTGCGCTCCAGCCAGCCCTCCAGCAGGCGGCCGATCCGCTCGCGCGCGTGCAGCGTGTAGAGGTCCTGGGGCGTGACGCAGAGCGGCTGGGCCTCGACCTGGGGCCGGGCCTTGGCCACCACCTCGGCCTGGCCCAGCTTCAGGATGACGACGCTGTTGAACTCGCGGGTCTCTTCGTCGAAGACTTCCTTGCTGACGCGCACGGCGGCCACCCGGCCCGCCGCCATCAGCCCCTCGGCGATCTCGATCGCGGCGGCGCGGCTCTCCGTGGCGCGGTCCAGCGTCCACGGGCCGCCGGCGACCTTGCGGACGAAGACTTCGAAATGCACCCGGGACCCATCCATGCCCGCGGCCCCCCTGCATCCCCCTACGAAGGGGCCGACGTTCTGCGAATAAGCTTAAAGTCGTATTGACTTGGTCCGCCCCCGAACGGGCGGCCCCATTGAGAACACGGTGAAGGCTCAATACCTTCTCCCGACGAGCTGAGGAGAGTTCCACCGGACATGGCGAAGATCACCCTCGTGGACGACGACGAGAACATCGTCACGTCCGTCAGCCTGGCGCTGGAGAGCCACGGGCACACGGTGAAGGCCTACTACGACGGCGCCTCGGGCCTCGCCGCGCTTGAGAACGATCCGCCCGATCTCGCGATCCTCGACGTGAAGATGCCGCGCATGGACGGGATGGAGGTGCTGCGCCGCCTCCGCCGCGCCTCGGACGTGCCCGTGATCATCCTGACGTCCAAGGACGAGGAGATCGACGAGATCCTGGGCTTCAACCTGGGCGCCGACGACTACATGCACAAGCCGTTCAGCCAGCGGCTGCTGATCGAGCGGGTGAAGGCCATCCTGCGCCGGGGCGGCCGGGGCGAGGGCGACGAGGCGCCGCCGCCCGCGGCCGGCGACCCCAACTCCCGCGCGCTGAAGCGCGGCAAGCTCACCCTCGACCCCGCCCGGCACGAGAGCCTCTGGGACGGCAAGCCCGTGAAGCTCACGGTCACCGAGTTCCTGCTCCTCCAGTCGCTGGCCCAGCGTCCGGGGTTCGTGAAGAGCCGCGACAACCTGATGGACGCGGCCTACGACGATCAGGTCTATGTCGACGACCGCACCATCGACAGCCACATCAAGCGCATGCGGAAGAAGTTCCGCGAGGTGGACCCTGAGTTCGACGCGATCGAAACCCTCTATGGCGTCGGCTACCGATACCGCGAATCCTGATCCGGCAGGTCCCGACTCGGCAGGTCGGCCGTTCCGGAAGCGGACGGCTGGTCGCCGCCGCTTTCCGGGGCTGCCCGGCTCGCGGCTCGGCCGGCTGATCCTGATCCTGAACCTGCTGGGCCTGATGATCCTGGTCTCGGGCGCCCTGGTGCTCAACGAGCTGCGTCGGGGCCTGGTCAACGCGCGCATCGACAGCCTGACGACCCAGGGCGAGCTGATCGCCTCGATCCTGAACCAGGCCGCCACCGTGGGCGAGCCCACGCCCCAGATGGACGCCGCCCTGGCGACCGAGCTGCTCCAGACCCTGTCGAACCCAAGGGCCCAGCGCGCCCGCCTCTTCGACAGCGAAGGCCGGCTGGTCGCCGACAGCGAATGGATGGCCGACGAGGTCGAGCGCCGCGTGCTGCCGCCGGCCCGCGCCCGCGACGACCAGCCGATGGACTTCCGCCTGCTGCCGCCGGCGCGCGCGCCCACCCGCGACCAGATCCAGCAGGCGTTGCAGGGCGAGGTGTCCACCGCGCTCCAGGGCCGCGCCTGGGCGGGCATGCGCCAGGGCGACCGCGGACGGCGCGTCGTGTCGGTGTCGATCCCGATCCGGCACGTCCGCGCGGTGCTGGGCGTGGTGACGCTGGAGGCCAGCGACGTCGACGCCATCATCGCGCGCGAGCGGGCGGCCCTGGTCCCCTTCATCCTGATCGCCGTGGCGGTCACCCTGGCCTCGTCGCTGCTCATCAGCCGCCTGGTGGCCCAGCCGGTGCTGCGGATGGCCCGCGCCGCAGACCGCGTGCGCCAGGCCCGCGCCCGGGCCATCTCTCTGCCCGATCTCGCCCGCCGCGACGACGAGGTGGGCGACCTGACCCGCAGCCTGGAGGCCATGACCCAGGCGCTGTCCGAGCGGATGGACGCCATCGAGGCCTTCGCCGCCGACGTGGCGCACGAGATCCGCAATCCGCTCACGTCGCTGCGCAGCGCGGTCGAGACCCTCGACCTCGTGACCGACCCCGCGGCGCGGGAGCGCCTGCTGAACGTGCTCAAGAACGACGTCCAGCGGCTGGACCGGCTGGTCACCGACATCTCCAACGCCTCGCGCCTCGACGCCGAACTGTCGCGGGACCAGCCGCGGGCCGTCGACCTGCGGCGGCTGATCGCCGACATCGCGGGTATCTATCAGGCCACGGCGAAGCCCGGCGACGTGACCGTCGAGTTCGCCCCCCACAAGGGTTCGGAGACCGTCACCGTGATGGGCCGCGAAGGGCCGCTGGGCCAGATCGTCCGCAACCTGATCGACAACGCCCGGTCGTTCAGCCCGAAGGGCGGCATGGTCACGGTGGGCCTGGTGCGCGTGCGCGGCGAGGCCATCGTCACGGTGGCCGACCGGGGACCGGGCGTCCCGCCCGAGAACCTCGAGACGATCTTCGAACGCTTCTACACCTCGCGGCCCAAGGGCGCGGCGTTCGGCGGCAACTCCGGCCTCGGGCTGTCGATCGCCCGCCAGATCGCCGCCGCCCACGGCGGGACCCTGCGGGCCGAGAACCAGCTCGGCGCCGACAATCGCGTGATCGGCGCGATCTTCACCCTGATCCTGCCGGTGGCCGGGGCCTGATGGACGACATCCGCCATGCCGGCCTGATCGCGCGCCGCATCCGCGGCCGCTGGCTGGGCGCGCTGATCGAGGGGCCCTCGGGCGCGGGAAAGAGCGATCTGGCGCTCCGGGCGCTGGACTGGGGCTTTCGCCTGGTGGCCGACGACCGCGTGCTGGTCTGGGCCGCAGACGGGCGCGTCTTCGGCCGCGCGCCCGCGCCGCTGCGGGGCCTGATCGAGGCGCGCGGGCTGGGGGTGATCCCCGTGGAGCCCGTGGCCTTCGCCGAGATCGGGCTGGTCGTTCGCCTCGGGACGCCCGAGCGCATGCCCGAGCCTGCAACCGAGGCGATTTCCGGCATCGAGGTTCCACTCCTGACTGCGGCGGCCTTCGAATTGTCGGCCCCTGCGAAACTCGGCCGCGCCCTCGAAGCCTTTGACGCCGCGCGCAAGAGAGGTATCTAGCTGGGCTCGCCCCCGTTCATGGGGCCATCGGGTGGGGATACCCTTTGGACTGTTCGGCATGATCGGCCTCGTGATCGTCACGCACGGCCGGCTCGCGCAAGAGTTCGTGTTCGCGATGGAGCACGTCGTCGGGCCGCAGGTCGCCGTCGAGGCCATCTGCATCGGCCCCGACGACGACATGGAACGCCGCCGCCAGGACATCCTGGTCGCCTGCGAGCGGGTCGAGAGCGGCGCGGGCGTCGTCCTGCTCACCGACATGTTCGGCGGCACGCCGTCGAACCTCGCCATTTCGGTGATGGAGCAGACCAAGGCCGAGGTGATCGCCGGGCTGAACCTGCCCATGCTCATCAAGCTGGCCAGCGTGCGCAGCCGCTTCAGCCTGGAAGACGCGGTTGCGGCGGCGCAGGAAGCCGGGCGAAAGTACATCTCCGTGGCCTCCTACGTCCTGGCCGGAGAGAAGTGAGCTGACCGTCGCGCGCAATACCGTCGAGATCGTCAACAAGCGCGGCCTGCACGCCCGCGCCTCGGCGAAGTTCGTGAAGCTGGCCGGGACCTTCGACGCCGAGGTCCAGGTCACCAACAACGGCCAGACCGTCGACGCCCGGTCGATCATGGGCCTGATGATGCTGGCCGCCTCGCCCGGCTGCCGCATCGACATCGAGGCTCGCGGCGAGGACGCCTTCGCCGCCATCGCCGCCCTCACCGCCCTGGTCCGGGGCCGGTTCGAAGAAGACGAGTAGACATTCCTCCCCAGAAGGGGAGCAATTTCGCGTCACGTCTTCAGCCGCCAGCCCGTCCGGAAGATCACCGTCACCGCCGCCAGGCACAGCGCCAGGAAGCCCAGGGTGGCCGCCAGACTGACCCCCACCCCCACGTCCGACGTGCCGTAGAAGCTCCAGCGGAAGCCGCTGACCAGGTAGACCACCGGGTTGAAGAGGGCGATCGTCTTCCAGACGCCCGGCAGCATGTCGATCGAGTAGAAGCTGCCGCCCAGGAAGGCCAGCGGCGTCACCACCAGCGTCGGCATGATCGACAGCTTCTCCCACCCGTCGGCCCAGATGCCGGTCAGGAAGCCGAACAGGGCGAAGGTCACCGACGTCAGCGCCAGGAAGGCCAGCATGACGAAGGGGTGGTTGATCTCGAACGGCACGAAGAGGCGGGCGGTGGCCAGGATGATCAGGCCCAGGATCATCGACTTGGTGGCGGCCGCGCCCACATAGCCCGTCACCACCTCGGCCGCCGAGACCGGCGCCGACAGCACCTCGTAGATCGTGCCCGAGAACTTCGGCATGTAGATCCCGAACGAGCCGTTCGAGATACTCTCGGTCAGGATCGACAGCATGAGCAGGCCCGGCACGATGAAGGCGCCGTAGCTGACCCCGTCGATCTGCGGCATCCGGCTGCCGATCGCCGCGCCGAAGACGATGAAATAGAGCGAGGTGGTGATGACGGGCGCGGCCACGCTCTGGACGATGGTGCGCAGCCAGCGGTGCATCTCGAAGAGATAGATGGCCCGGACGGCGTGCAGGTTCATGCGCGGCCTCCCCGCACCAGGCTGACGAAGATGTCCTCCAGGCTCGACTCGTGGGTCCGCAGGTCCTTGAAGTCGATCCCGCGCTCGGCCAGCCGTTTCATCAGCTCGGCGATCCCCGTGCTCTCCGCCTGCACGTCGAAGGCGTAGGTGAGTTCGGTCCCCTCCGCCCCCAGCTCCAGCGGGAACCCCGGGATGTCGGGCGCGGCGGCCAGCGGCGCCTGGAGCTGGATCGTGAGCTGCTTCTTGCCCAGCTTGCGCATGAGCACCGCCTTCTCCTCCACCAGGATCAGCTCGCCGTGCGAGATGACGCCGATGCGGTCGGCCATCTCCTCGGCCTCCTCGATGTAGTGGGTGGTCAGGATGATGGTGACGCCCTGCTCGCGCAGTCCGCGGACCATCTCCCACATGTCGCGGCGCAGCTCGACGTCGACGCCCGCGGTCGGCTCGTCGAGGAACAGGATGTCGGGTTCGTGGGACAGCGCCTTGGCGATCATCACCCGCCGCTTCATGCCGCCCGAGAGCGCCATGATCTTCTCGCCCCGCTTGTCCCAGAGGCTCAGCGATTTCAGCACCCGCTCCAGGTGCGCGTCGTCGGGCGCCCTGCCGAACAGGCCCCGGCTGAACTTCATGGTGGCCCATACGGTCTCGAAGGCGTCGGTGGAGATCTCCTGCGGCACCAGCCCGATCTTGCCCCGGGCGGCGCGGAAGTCCTTCTGGATGTCGTGCCCGTCGGCCGTGACCGTGCCGCCGCTCATCCGGACCAGGCCGCAGACGATGCCGATCAGCGTCGTCTTGCCCGCCCCGTTGGGGCCGAGCAGGGCGAAGATCTCGCCCCTGCGGATGTCGAGGTCCACGCCCTTCAGGGCCTGGAATCCGCCGGCGTAGGTCTTCGTCAGGCCCTGGATGGAAATGATCGGCTGCACGCGTTCTCCTCGGCTATCCGAGATAGGGTTCTGAGGACGGCGGAGCTAGCCTCCCCCCGACAACCGTCGGTCTAATGGCGCACGGTGTCAGGACATGTCAGCAGCTTGCGCCGCGGGGTGCAAAAATTGGAGCCGTGCCAATGTTTCTGGGAGTCCTGTGATGGAGGTGCGTGTGGAGATCGTCTCGGTAAGCGCGGCGACGGGCGCGGACTACTCGGCCCTGGACACGCGTGAGAAGGCGTGGCGCGCCGTCGAACGCGGGGATCTTGTCGCAATCCTGATGTTGCCCGCGATGTTCGGTGGCACGGAGCGCGATGAGAACATCATCTTCGTGCCGGAGGCGGTCGCCGAGCGCAAGGATCGGATAGACGATGAGATCGTCGTGCCGATGGTGCGGTCAGGCAAAACCATCGAGTACTCGGTCACCCCTCGGAATGACCGGCAAAGCATGGTGCCCATCGCCCTCGACATCAGCATCTCGCCCGCGCTCAACGTCGATCCCTCCTTCTATCGTATCGAGATCTGGGCGGGATCGGGCGAGTAGGCTCGTCCTACGCCGTTCCCATCGGCCGCATCTTCAGGTCGGCCAGCAGGGCGTCGTCGGCGTTGCGGCCGGGGTTGTCGGTGGTCAGCAGGCGGGCGCCGACGAAGATCGAGTTGGCGCCGGCCAGGAAGCAGAGGCTCTGCAGCTCCTTCGACATGTGCTCGCGCCCGGCGGCGATGCGCACCATCGACTTGGGGCAGACCAGCCGCGCCACCGCGATCATGCGCACGAACTCCAGCGGATCGACCGCCTCGGAATTCCCCAGCGGCGTGCCCGGAATGGGCATCAGGTCGTTGATCGGCAGGCTCTCGGGATGCGAGGGCAGGATGGCGAGCTGGTGCAGCAGGCCGGCGCGGTCGCGCCGGGTCTCGCCCATCCCCACGATGCCGCCGCAGCAGGTGCTCATGCCCGCGTCGCGCACGGCGGCCAGGGTGTCGAGGCGGTCCTGGTAGGTCCGGGTGGTGACGACCTGGTCGTAATAGTCCGGGCCGGTGTCCAGGTTGTGGTTGTAGTAGTCGAGGCCGGCCGTCTTCAGCGCCTTGGCCTGGTCGGGGGTCAGCATCCCCAGCGTGGCGCAGGTCTCCAGGCCGAGGGCCTTCACCCCCGAGATCATGGCCGCGACCTTGGGCAGGTCCCGGTCCTTCACGTCGCGCCAGGCGGCGCCCATGCAGAACCGCTGCGCGCCGCCGGCCTTGGCCTCGGCGGCCTGGGCGATCACGGCGTCGGCGTCCATCAGCTTCGAGGCCTTGGTGGCCGTCTTGAAGTGCTGGGACTGGCTGCAGTAGCCGCAGTTCTCGGGACAGCCCCCCGTCTTGATCGACAGCAGTTGGGACAGTTGCAGTTCGGCCGGGTCGAACCAGCGGCGGTGGACCTCCGCGGCCCGGAACACCAGCTCGGTGAACGGCAGCTCGAACAGCGCCTCGATCTCCTCCAGTGTCCAGTCGTGACGCGGCTCGGCGGGGTCGGCGATACGGCCCGAAGCACTCTGCCCAAAGGGACGCAGGGGCGCATTCATGGGTCTTTACTCCACGGAAGGAACGGCTCGGATAGACCGGTCACGCTGCGGCGGGCAACGAAAGTCGTATAAAGATTTCTTTATGTGAAAGTTGATCCCTCGCGGGCGCGCGGCTATAGGGGCCGTCAACGCTGACACTCCGATCAGGATCGAAGATGACCGACTATGTCGTGAAGGACCTGTCGCTGGCCGACTGGGGCCGCAAGGAAATCGAAATCGCCGAGACCGAGATGCCGGGCCTGATGGCCACGCGCGCCGAATACGGCAAGGCCCAGCCGCTCAAGGGCGCCCGCATCGCCGGCTCCCTGCACATGACGATCCAGACCGCGGTGCTGATCGAGACGCTCCAGGCGCTGGGCGCCGAGGTGCGCTGGGCCTCCTGCAATATCTTCTCGACCCAGGACCACGCCGCCGCCGCCATCGCGGCCAAGGGCACGCCGGTCTTCGCCATCAAGGGCGAGACCCTGGTGGAGTACTGGGAATACGCCCACAGGATCTTCGAGTGGCATGACGGCGGCTACCCGAACCTGATCCTGGACGATGGCGGCGACGCCACCCTGCTCTGCGTGCTGGGGCCCAAGGCCGAGAAGGACCCCTCGATCCTCAACAACCCGCAGAACGAGGAAGAAGAAGCCCTCTATGCGGTGATGAAGCGGTACCTGAAGGAGAAGCCCGGCTTCTACACCGCCATCCGCGACGCCTGTAAGGGCGTGTCGGAAGAGACCACGACGGGCGTCCACCGCCTGTACCAGATGCACGAGCGCGGCGAGCTGCCCTTCACCGCCATCAACGTCAACGACAGCGTGACGAAGTCGAAGTTCGACAACCTGTACGGCTGCCGCGAAAGCCTCGTGGACGCCATCCGCCGCGGCACCGACGTGATGCTGGCCGGCAAGGTTGCGGTCGTCCTGGGCTACGGCGACGTGGGCAAGGGCTCGGCCGCCTCGCTGCGCAACGGCGGCGCCCGCGTCATGGTCACCGAAATCGACCCGATCTGCGCCCTGCAGGCGGCGATGGAGGGCTATGAGGTCGTCACGATGGAAGAGGCCGCCGACAAGGGCGACATCTTCTGCACGGCCACCGGCAACAAGGACGTCCTCACCGTCGACCACATGCGGCGGATGAAGAACAACGCCATCGTCTGCAACATCGGCCACTTCGACTCCGAGATTCAGATCGCCGGCCTGAAGAACTTCAAGTGGGACGAGATCAAGCCCCAGGTCCACCACGTGGAATTCCCGGACGGCAAGAAGATCATCGTCCTCAGCGAAGGCCGCCTGGTGAACCTGGGCAACGCCACGGGCCACCCCTCGTTCGTGATGAGCGCCTCCTTCACCAACCAGACCCTGGCCCAGATCGAGCTGTGGGTGAACGGCGCCAAGTACGAGAAGAAGGTCTACACCCTGCCCAAGCACCTCGACGAGAAGGTGGCCATGCTCCACCTCGAGAAGCTGGGGGCCAGGCTGACCACGCTCTCCAAGGACCAGGCCGACTACATCGGCGTGACGGTCCAGGGCCCCTTCAAGCCCGAGCACTACCGGTACTGAACCCGGCCGGGTCCCGGATCGGACGCAACCCTGCGCGCCGCGCGCGCAGGGTTAACGATCGATTACCATAGGTAGTTAATTCGACGTTATTCACCATTTCTGGTAGAATATCGCTGGTTCGCCGCAAGGGGCTGCGTTAGGGGCGATTTTCGTGCCCCTCGCCCTCATCCTCTCCTCGTTCGTCGCCGCGTCCCGCATCGGCGGGGCGGCGCAGCAATATGTGCTGGCGGCGCACCGCATCGACCCGGTCCTGGCGCCCACGGTGATGTTCGGCCGCACGCCCGCCCGGGGCGGCCGTGGCGAGGTCACCTCGCCCGACGTGTTCCGGCGGATGCTGGGCGACATCGAGGCCGACGCCCTGTTCGGCATGGTCGACCTGATCATCACCGGTCACTTCTCCGATCCCGAGCAGGTCGAGATCGCCGCCGGGGTGATCGAGCGGGTCCGCGACGCCGACCACGCCGCCGCCGCGGGCGCGCGCCCCCTGGTCATCGTCGACCCGATCCTGGGCGACGCGCCCAAGGGCCTCTACGTGACCTACGAGGTGGCCGAGCAGGTGGAGAGTCGCCTGGTCGGCCTGGCCGACTGGATCACGCCCAACCTCTGGGAGCTGGGCTTCCTGGCGGACCAGAAGATCGAGACCGTCGCCGAGGCCCGACGGGCGGCCCGTGCGCTGGGACGGCCCGCCCTGGTCACCTCGGTCCCGGCCGGCGACGACGAGATCGGCCTCCTGCTGGTGGACGGCGAGGACGCGGTGCTGTTCGCCCACCGGCGCGAAGCCAGCGCGCCCAGCGGCACGGGCGATCTGGTGACCGCCAGCTTCGGCGCCGGCCTGATCGAGGGTCTGGAGCCCGTGCGGGCCGCCGAGCGCGCCGCCCGCGCGGCGGCCGAGGCGGTGGCCGCGGCCAAGGCTTGGAGGGCGTCCGAGCTTCCGATCGTCGCCCTGGCCGATCGGATCGTGAAACCCACCGCGGAAGTGCGTATTGAGCGCCTATGAGCGCTGAGATCACGGGCTTCGCCCCGGCCCGCTTCGCCGCCGTCAAGGACGCTTTCGCCGCCAGCTTCGAAGCCGGCGCCGAGCTGGGCGCCCGCTTCACCCTGGTCGAGCGCGGCGAGGTGGTGCTGGACCTGATGGGCGGCTGGGCCGACCGCGCCCGCAGCCGGCCGTTCGCCGCCGACACGCTGACGGCCGTCTTCTCGGTGACCAAGGCCGTCGCCGCGCTGATGATCGCCCGCCTCGTGGACGCCGGACGGCTCGACTACGCCCAGCCGGTGGCCGACGTCTGGCCCGGGTTCGGCCAGGCCGGCAAGGCCGGGGTGACGGTCGAGCAGGCCATCTCGCACCAGGCGGGCCTCCCGGGCTTCCCCGAGCCGATGGACCCGGCGCTCTGGGCCGACTGGGACGCGATCTGCGCGCGGCTCGCGGCCATGCCGCCCATGTGGCCGCCCGGATCGACCAGCGGCTACCATCCCGTGACCGTGGGCTACGTCGTGGGCGAGATCTTCCGGCGCGTTGACGGCCGCACCATCGGCCGGGCGTTCCGCGAGGACATCGGCGCGCCCTACGGCCTCGACCTCTGGATCGGCCTGCCCGACGGCGTCGAGGACCGCCTCTCCGAGCTTCAGCGGCCCGGCGCGTTGCCCGAGTTCGGCGAGATCAACGACGCCACCCGCGCGGCGTTCCTGGCCCCCTGGTCGTCGGCCGCCGGCAAGGCGGGCGCCGAGTACCGGCGCCTGGAGGTTCCGTCCACCAACGGCTACGCCACCGCCGAGGCGCTGGCCCGGCTGATGGGCGCCCTCGCCGCCGACGGCTGGCTGGACGGCGGCGAGATCCTGTCGCCGGCCCTGGTCGCCGAGATGGCCCGCGAACGCATCGTCGGCCAGGACCTGGTCCTGCCGTTCGTGATGAGCTGGGGGGCGGGGGTGATGCGCAACGCCCCGAACTTCCCCTGGGGGCCGGGGGCGGAGACCTTCGGCCACTCCGGGTGGGGCGGCGCCTGCGCCTTCGCCGACCCGGAACGACGTCTGGGCGGCGCCTATGTGATGAACCGCCAGGGCGCGGCCCTGATGGGCGACGCACGGCCGAAGCGGCTGATCGAAGCCGCTTACGCGGCGCTGTAGACGGCCCTCGCCCCGCAAATCCGCGCCCACGAAAAAGGGCCCCGAAGGGCCCTTCTCCGACGCGTACGGGAAAGCCCGCGCGTCAGGCGCCGAGGCCGGCGGTCGCGAAGGCCGCGATCAGGCCCAGGCCGAGGAGGTAGCCGGGGACCAGGCGGTCGAACTGGCGTTGGATGCGAGAGAGCATGAGACGCACCTTTCGTGGGTCTTCGGGTGGGAACCCCGGGGGAGCGGGGCCGTCCGTGTGGACACCCTCTGTCTACCAGCATCTGAACACTGCACAGATCAGCGATTTCGCCTGATCGTTATGCGTTTTCGCATGTCACGCGAACGGCGCGCGCCATCGCCCGGCGGCGCCGACAGCCTCGCCCCCCGGCCGGGCTCGGATCAGGCGGCGGTCGTCTGGCGCAGCAGCCCGCGCTCGTGCAGCAGCTGGGCGATCTGGACGGCGTTGAGGGCCGCGCCCTTGCGCAGGTTGTCGGCCACCACCCACATCGACAGCCCGTGCTCGACGGTGGGGTCGTTGCGGATGCGGCTGACGTAGACCGGGAACTCGCCCTGGACTTCCTTGGGCGTCACGTAGCCGGTGGGCTCCCGCTTATCGACCACGATCAGGCCCGGCGCCTCGCGCAGGATGTCGCGCGCCTCGTCCTCGTCCAGCGGCTCGGCGAACTCGATGTTCACGGCCTCGGAGTGGCCCACCATCACCGGCACGCGGACGCAGGTGACCGTCAGCTTGATCTCGGGATCGATCATCTTGTGGGTCTCGTTCCACATCTTGGCTTCCTCGTCGGTGTAGCCGTCGGGGAGGAACGCGCCGATGAACGGGATCACGTTGAAGGCGATCTGCTTGGGGAACTTCTTGGGCTCGCTGGGGCCCAGGACGAAGATCCCCTTCGTCTGGTCCCAGAGTTCGTCCATGCCTTCCTTGCCCGCGCCCGAGACCGACTGATAGGTCGCCACCACCACGCGCTTGATCTTCGCGCGGTCGTGCAGGGGCTTCAGCGCCACCACCAGCTGGGCGGTGGAGCAGTTCGGGTTGGCGATGATGTTCTTGCGGTTCGCCCAGGTCACGTCGTCCGGGTTCACCTCGGGCACGACCAGGGGCACGTCGGGGTCCATCCGCCAGGCCGAAGAGTTGTCGATCACGATGGGCCCGGCGGCGCCGATCTTCGGCGACCATTCCTTCGAGAACGAGCCCGAGACGCTCATCAGGACCACGTCGACCTTCGAGAAGTCGAACTGCTCGACGTCCTCGCACTTCAGGATCCTGTCGCCGAACGAGACCTCGACCCCGATGGACTTGCGCGAGGCGATGGCGTGAATCTTCGCCACGGGGAAGTTCACTTCCTCGAGGATGTTCAGCATCTCGCGGCCCACGTTGCCCGTGGCGCCGACGACGGCGACCCGATAACCCATCGGTCGTCTCCTGAAACTCTGAAGGCTTGAAGTCTGAAGGAGCGTCCCGTTACGCCCTGCGGCCAGGCAAGGCAACATCGGGCGGCCTGCCCCCGGGCCCATCCGCCTGTCCCCCGAGAGCAAGCGAGAGAAGGACGATCCGTGGCCCGACTGATCCTGATCCCCAGTCCCTTCACCGGCCCGTCCGGATGGCGGGCCGTCGCCGGGCGGCTGTCGGGCGCGCTGGCCGCCGACTACGGCGGCGTCCGGGGGCCGGACTGGTACGGGGGCGTGGCCGCGCGCGTGGCGGATCAGGTCGGCGGGCGGATGGCCGGAGCCCCCTGGATCGCCGTCCTGCACAGCGGCGCAGGCGGCTTCGCTCCCGCCCTCGCCCGGCAGTCGCCCACCCTCGCCGGGCTGATCTTCGCCGACGCGATCCTGCCCCATCCCGGCGTCAGCGTGATCGACAACGCCCCGCCCGAGCTCGCCCGTCGCCTGCGGGAACGCACCGAGGCCGGCCGCCTGCGGCCCTGGACCGAGTGGTTCGACGCCGACCCGAGCGAGCGGCTCATCCCCGACCCGGCCGCGCGGGCGGCGTTCGTCGCGGACCTGCCGCGCACGCCCTTCGCCTTCCTGGAGGCGCCCGCGCCCGAGGCTTCGGAATGGGAGGTCCTGCCCAAGGCCTACCTCCAGTTCAGCCGCGCCTACGACGACACGGCGGCGCGGGCCGAGGCCCTGGGCTGGCCCGTGCGGCGCGAGCGGCTGAACCATCTGGCGATGATCACCCATCCAGACCGGGTGGCCGCACGGCTCCTGGAGCTGGCGGCGGCGCTCGCGCCGGACACGCCGTAGTCTGGCGCCCCTTGGTCTAGCGCGCCGGCTTCGCGGCGGCCTCGTCGCGCAGGCGTCGCACCATGTCGCCGGAGAGGTACCCGTCGGCGGTCAGGCCTCGGGCCTTCTGCCACTCGCGCAGCGCCCGGCGGGTGCCCATGCCGACCACCCCGTCCGGCGCGCCCGGATCGAAGCCCAGGGCCGCCAGCGCCCGCTGGGCCGTCATGCGGTCCACGAGGCTGAGCGGCGTCTCCGCCGGCCAGGGCCGCACCACCCCGGCCCCGCCGCCCAGACGGTCGGCTAGCAGGCCCACGCCCAGGGAATAGGCCAGGCTGTTGTTGTACTGGCGCAGGACGAAGTGGTTGGGCAGCAGCAGGAACAGCGGCCCCCCGGCGCCCGCCGGCGCCACCAGCTGGGCCTTGGCCGCCTGGTCCGCCGCCGACCACGGCCGCCCGTCGGCCGGCCGCACGCCCTTGTCGGCCCACCATGCGGGGGTCTCGCGCGGTCCTTCGGTCAGGCCGAAGTCGAAGCCCGCCGGAACCGTGACCTCGCGCGCCCAGCCCTGGCCGCGTGTCCAGCCCGCCTTGGCCAGGAGGTTGGCGGCCGAGGCCAGCGCGTCGGCGCGCGAGCCCCAGATGTCGCGCCGCCCGTCGCCGTCCTGGTCCACGGCCGTGGCGAGATAGGTGGAGGGGATGAACTGGGTCTGCCCCATCGCCCCGGCCCACGAGCCCTTGAGCCGCGACCGCGGATGCTCGCCCGACTGGATGATCCTGAGCGTGGCGATCATCTCGCCCTCGGCCCAGGCGCGGCGGCGGCCCTGCGCGGCCAGGGTGGCCAGCGAGCGCAGCACGTCGTTGTCGCCCTGGATCGACCCGTAGCCGCTCTCCAGCGCCCAGATGCCGATCAGGATGTCGCGCGGCACGCCGTAGCGGCTCTCGATGGCGCCGAATTCCGCCACGTCGGCGCGGCGCCGCTGGCCGATGGTCACGCGATCGGCGGTGACCACGCCCTTCAGATAATCGCCGATGGGCTTCGAGAATTCGGGCTGGCGCGAATCCAGCGCCGCGATGCGCGGATCGGGCGTCAGGCCCGCCATTTCGCGCCGGAACACGGCGGGGTCGATCCCGGCGGCCAGGGCGCGGCCCTGGAAGTCCGAGGCCCAGGCGTCGAAGATCATGTCGCCGGACGCCGTCGGGGGCGCCACCGAGGCCTGCGCCGGACGTGCGGCGTCTGCGGCGGCGGGCGTCGCCGAATGAGGAACGGCCTGGAGGGCCGAGGCCGCCGGCGCCACCGGGGTGGCGCAGCCGGCCAGGAGGAGGAATAGGGGAAGACGAGTGCGCATCCGACTGAATCTAGGGTGTGTCGGGCCTCGGCCCAATCCCCCGGGGCCATCCCAGAACCGGGCCATCCCGGAACCGGCCCATCTCAGAAGCTGCTAGGGGCTCGTGGTGGCTTTGCGGCGCCATTCCTCCTCCCCCACGGGGGGAGGGGGACCCTGCATAGCAGGGTGGAGGGGGCTTGGTCGGAAGCGCCGAGCTTGAGGTCG
>NZ_MEEX01000014.1 GCF_001724605.1 Phenylobacterium sp. SCN 70-31 | reverse complement strand
CGCTCGCCGGTCACCTCCCGCTCGAACTGGGCGAAGGAGAGCAGCACATTGAGCGTGAGGCGCCCCATGCTGGAGGTCGTGTTGAAGGCCTGGGTGACCGAAACGAAGGAGACACCCTTGGTGTCGAACAGCTCGACGATCTTGGCGAAGTCGGCCAGCGAGCGGGTCAGACGGTCGACCTTATAGACCACCACGACGTCGACCAGGCCGCGCTGGATGTCGGCCATGAGCTGCTGCAGCCCAGGCCGATCCATAGAGCCACCCGAGTAGCCACCGTCGTCGTAAGCCGTTTTGACGGCGTTCCAGCCCTCACCGGCCTGGGATAGCACATAGGCTTCGCAGGCCTCCCGCTGGGCATGCAGGCTGTTGAAGTTCTGCTCCAGCCCCTCCTCCGAGGACTTGCGGGTGTAGATGGCGCAGCGCAGGCGCACGACGCTCATCGGCGCCGCTCCTTCAGGCCGAAGAACACCCTGCCGTTCCACTTTGTGCCTGTGATGTGCTGGGCGACCTCGCTCAAAGAGCCGAACCGCTGTCCCAGGTAGCTGAAACCCTCCTCCAGAACCCAGACCTCATGACGCACGCCGCGCCATTCCTTGATCAGGGTCGTGCCAGGTCTCAGGTTCGGGCCGGGCGTGGGCATGTAGCCACGGTCTTCGCGGAACCTTCGCGCCAGCTCGGCCATTCGGCGCTTTGACGATCCGGACAAATCGCCGTCGGCCCGGATCTGCAGTCGATGCGCCAGAGCCAGCGCCATCAGCTCCCGTGTGCGCAGCTTCGGCAGTTCGCCGCCGAGTCGTTCGGTCCAGGCGGCACGCAAGTCGGCAAGCGACATAGCATCCAGCCCGGCCAGGTGGTCGCCGGCGCTCACGCGCCGGCTCCCTTCGCGATACGGTAGACTCGACCGCCGTCGGCCTTCTCCGACGTGACGTCGAAGCCGAGCTTTTTCTTGATCGAGCCCGCGATGGCGCCACGCACAGAATGCGCCTGCCAGCCGGTCGCCGCCTGCATGGCTTCGAGCGTCGCGCCCTCTGGGCGCAGCAGCAGCGCCACCAGGGCGCCGAGCTTGCCCTTCGGGCCTGCGACGTCACCGGCTGCGCGCGCGGTCTCGGCGGACTGGGTCTTGGTCTTTGGCTTGGTCATACTCGCCTCCGTTCATCGAGGCCGCCCATCGCGGTCCCCGTACTGAGACGAGCCCGGCTCCCCGGGCGTGTGTGCACTACCGCTCCCTTCCGGGCCGAAGTCCAGCGGTGTTCAGGACCACGCTGCCTGGAACGTCGAGCTGGATTTTCTTGCCGCCCAATGGTCGGCGCGCACCATCTACAGACGTTGAGACTGCTCCAATTTCGGGACGTTCGCACGGCTCAGCTGCGGGGTTCTCGGAGCGGACCTGGCGAAGATCGCCATGGGTAGTTCGCGGTCGCACGCTTGTTATAGTGATCCAATGTTCCTGAGCCTCAGCCCGTGCGAACTCGTCTGACCCAGACTGCGCGCTCGGATGAATTTGCTGGCACTGACCGCCGGCGGCTGGATTGTCCCACTCGGTCCGGAGCGACGCCAGCCATCGAGCTTTGAGCAATACGGGGAAGCGGCCGGCCTCACCAGACGCGGCGCAAAGGGGGCAGAGCGATGGATGCGCAGGAGAACGATCTCTCGAATGAGGCAGCGGCGCTCGCCGACGTCCTTAAATGGTCGACGGACCTGCCGGCATGGCAACGCGATGCGCTGCGGCGGCTATGCAGCCAGCCCAAGCTGGAGACAGCCGACATCACGGCCCTCGTCGCGATCTGCAAGGGCGATGCGGCCGCCGTCCCGCTCGACGCGAGTCACATCAGGGACCCTTCAGCCAGCCACGCTGTCGTCAGCCTCGGTGCCCTTCACGGCCTGTCCCATGTCAACGCGCTGGCGCCGGGCGAGCGCCTCTCATTCGGCAAAGCGGGCCTGACCGTCATTTACGGCGACAACGGCGCCGGCAAATCCGGCTATGCTCGTGTTCTGAAGCAACTCTGTCGGGCTCGCTCGCCGAAGGGCGACGCGATCCTCCCGAACATCTACGCGGCTAGCTCCGGCACCCCCAGCGCCAGCATCGACTTCTTCATCGGCGGACAGAAGCGAAGCGCATCCTGGACGCAGGGGGAAGCGCCCGACCCAATGCTCTCGGCTGTCAGCGTCTTCGATTCCCGCACCGCCAATGTCCACGTCGAGAACACTAACGATCTCGCCTACACGCCACTGCCGCTCCGGATCCTCGCAGGCCTCGCGCAGACATGCCAGGATGTGAGGGCTAAACTGGCTGCCGAGATCAAGGCGCTGCAGGAGCAGACCCCCGCGGTCCTGTCGAAGCCCGAATGCAAGCCAGACACGCCCGTCGGCAAGCTGGTCGCCGGCCTGTCCGGAAAGACGAAACAGGACGCCGTCGAAAAGCTCGCGGGCCTGACGGCCGACGAAGAAGCTCGGCTGCAAACGCTCAACACCGACCTGGCCAGCGACCCTGCGCGCACGGTTCGCCAGCTCCAGAGCCAGGAAGCCCGTATCAGGTCGGCGATCGAAAAGCTCGACCAGCTCATGGCCGCCGCCACGGACGAAAATCAGGCAGCGCTGCGCGAGGCCCATACGCACCTCGCGACCGCGCGTTCCGCCGCCGCGGCCGCCTCCGCCAACCTGTTCGCCGACGAGCCGCTCCCCGACGTCGGCTCCGACGTCTGGAAGGCTCTGTGGGAAGCGGCCCGCGATTATTCTCGCGCGTCCGCCTATCCTGACCGGCCATTCCCCGCGGCCACGACAGGAGATCATTGCGTTCTGTGTCAGCAGCCGCTCAGTGAGGAGACCGCAAAGAGGCTGAGCAGCTTCGAAGCGTTCGTGCAGGACCAAAGCAAGCGGCGCGAGCAGGAAGCCGCGAACGCGTATGACCACAAGCTGGAGGAGGTCTCGTCAAAGGCCGTCTCGATGAAGGCGCTTATCGCGATCGTCGCGACGATGCGCGATGATGTCGGTCAGGAGGAAGCCGCTAGGACCCTTCGCCGCGACACCCTGCAGCTGGCTTGGCGACTGCGCGCCATCCTGCGAACCCACTGCCTCGCGGCCCAGCCAGCTCTTCCGGCTTCAGTCACCGTCTCCCTCGATCCCCTACGCACGGCCCTCCGCGGGATCGCCACGCGTATCGATGGCCTGCAGGCAGAGGCCAACTCCCCTCAGCGCGCGGCGCTCATCGCCGAGCGTGACGGCCTTACTGACCGCAAATGGCTCGGCGTGGTGAAGGCCGACGTGCTCGCCCAGATCGATCGCCTCAGGACCATCGAGACGACGGAGAAAGCCAGCAAGGACACCGCCACCAACAAGATCACGACCCAAAGCGCCCGCATCGCGCAGGCCCTCGTCACCAATCGCCTGCGGGGAAGGTTCGCGATCGAGGTGGACAAGCTCGGAGTCGCCGGTCTCGCCATCGAACTGCAGCAGGCCAAGACCTCCGCCGGCGTCCCGTTTTTCCAGGTCCAGCTGATCAACAAGCCGACCGAGCCGGTCGGCAAAGTCCTGAGCGAGGGAGAACATCGCTGCGTCGCGCTGGCGGCCTTTCTCGCGGAGCTGTCGACGATCGATGCGCAGTCGGCGATCGTGTTCGACGACCCCGTCTCGTCGCTGGACCATCTGCATCGCGATAAGGTCGCCGCTCGATTGGCCGAGGCCGGCCAGACCCGCCAGGTGATCGTGTTCACCCACGACATGGCGTTCCTGCTTCTCCTTGATGAGGCGTGTCGGGCGACCAAGGACCGGGACGCGACACCGGTGGCGTACCGCCTGATCAGCCGGGGCGCCGAGAACGCCGGCTACTGCCATCAGGATCCGCCCGCAAATGTCATGCCGCTCGACAAGGTGATCGACGGAATGAAGGCCCACCTCGCCAACGTGAAAATCCATCACGAACGCGGCGATCAGGCCAAATGGCTGCGCGAGGTGACATCCTTCCAGGACCAGCTCCGCACGACCTGGGAACGCGCCGTCGAGGAAGTGATCATGCCGGTGATCCGCCGCCTGTCCCGAAAGGTGGATACGACGGGACTCATCAAGCTCACCGTTCTCACCGATACCGATTGTACCGCCATGCGCGACGCGTTCGGGCGGTGCTCGGCGCTCCTTCACAGTCAGCCCGGCGAAATCAATCCGCGGCTGCCCGCGCCATCGGTGATCACAGCCGAAATCGGAGCGCTGGAAAAGTGGATCGCAGACATCCGGAGCCGGCAGGAGAAGGCCGCGTAACGACCGGCGGTCAGAAGGCGAACGGCACGCCCGTCCACCCCGCAGCATCGTAGGGTGGCGTATAGAGATCGGCCGGTTTCCAATCGGGCGTGTCCACGAGCGCGTAATTCGCAATCAGCAGCGACCCATCGCCTAGGGCGCGCTCGAGGCCGTACTGCGCCACGGTCATGACCACGCTGGCGCAGACGGCCTCCATGGCATGTCGCAACGTCGCGCGCGGAAACTGACCGTCACGGTCGTGTTTGGTCTCATTGTAGGCCGCATACCAAGCCAACTCCTGAGTCGGCTTACCCGTCGTGCCCCAGTTCCCGAACGGGGCGATGGGCCCGAGCCAAGGAAAGGCGCCGATCGAAATCGAATACTCGCGGAGGCGCATGGGGGCGGCGAGCTTCACGTAGTCCGCCGTGTTCGGACGCTCCAGCACCTGGCCATTGGCGGTCAGCACCCCGCGCCAATGCGCCTCCACCTCGGTGCTGGCCAGGATCAACAGGTTGCGGATGTCGTGGCCGTAGACGTCGAGGTTGGTGCCCTCTGGATGGACGGTCTGGCAGAGCTCCTCAAGCTTCCGCGTCAGCACAGCCAACTGACCGCGCGCCTTGGCGATGGTTGTGCGTTCCTCCGCCTCACCGGGATACCAAATGTTGTCTCGGCCGCGGCCAGGCTGTTCGGGACGGGCCATGCGCCGGTGAAATTTGCCGGCGAAAAGGTCCAGGCGGTGGAACGTGGCGGTCGGCCCCTCCTTGTACCAGCCGTTCTTCTCGCCTAGCAGCGTCCACAGGGCGTCCTGGTCGGCGGCGGTGTAGTGATGGAGGCCGCCGCGCCGCGGCTCGCTGTCGAGTCGATAACACTCGGTGTCGGTGAACTCCCAGGTTCCGACCCGCGAACCTTCGAGATCGAGCTGCGCGTAGTGGTCGGTCATGGTCGCCTTTCACTTCCGCAGATCAGGAAGGGCGTCAACGGGCTTAGGCGCCAGTGAGATCATCCGGTCCGAGGTAAGTGATGTCGATTCGGGCGACGTCCGCGGCGACTTGCGCGCGAAGCTGGCCGGCGCGGTTGGGGTTCAGCGCGGCCTGGACTGTGCCGAGCGGCCCTCCGTCGGCGGCGAGGACACGCGGCTGGCCATCCCAATCATGCACGTTGACCGGCGTGCCAGGGGGCGGAGGAGCACCGAGCCAGGTGACATTCGCCCAATAGCGGCGGTCGGCCCAGGTCCGACTGGCACGCGGGGTGAAGCTCTGCGCGAACTCGGTCCACATCGCCCGCGTTTCGGCCGTCGGCCAATCGGGCAGCGCACTCCAGGCCGCGACGGCGTCCGAGCCGAGCCACTGCCGAAGTTCCTGTCCCGTCGCGAACGTCGCGCCGGTGTCGGTGACGACCTTGATGGCGGCGAGCCTTGAATTGAAACCTGCCTGGATGAGGATCGCGGCGGAGCGGTTCAGCGTGCCGGTTTCGACTGCCGGCACAGCAACGCCAAGTTCATGATCTTCAAGCGGCAGGTCGAACATGCCGACCGTGTCGCCGTTGGCGGCGGCCCTGACGCGGATCGCTTCCATGGCCCACGGCAAACGATAGACGAGACCGCCCTCGACGAATTGCAGGGTTTCAGACTCCTGGCCGACGGCCATCTCGGAAAGCGGCTGGCCGAGCAACCAGGCGCGGAGGATGTCGCGCCAGTTGGCAGGCATGGGGTCGGGCGTGAAAGGGTAGAAGGCGAACACGCGTTCGGCGATGCCGGTGATCGCGGTGATCGCGGCCTCGGCATCATTTGCGAGGATGCCGCCGTTGGCCTGGATGAGCAGGAGGTTGGTTTCCGCCGCGATCGCGTCGAGCGCCTGGCCGGTGGTCAGTCCAACGCCGGCAAGGAAATAGCCGCGGCGGCGAGCCGCGGTCGACTGGTTCCAGATGAGCCGGCTGCGCGACAAGAGACCGGCCTTGAGAGCCTGCTGGACCGGCTCATTCTGGCGAAGCAACCGTCGGTGCCAGAGCGAGGATTGAAGGATGTCATCGAGCGCTGCCTCGATTCCCTCGTCCGGTATGTCACTCTCGCCAATGAGGCTGAGGATTGCCGTGTCGAGCGTGGCGACATGCCGCTGCCAATCCGCGAGCGCGCGCTCGCGGTCCTCAGGCCTCTCGTAGGCGACTTCGGGGAAGGTCCACGCAGCGGCGTTGTTGACTACATATTCGACGAGCTGGGCCACGTCGCCGCCGATCCGAGCGTACATGCGCGACAGGAGCGCGCCGACGAGTTGCACGAGCCCGCTTTCCATGTTGCGCGCGCCGAGATCGTCGATGAGCGCTTCCCAATTGCGGCGCTTCTTGGCGATGTCGTCGAACATGGGGAAAAGCACCAAGCCCTCCACATCGACATAGGCCCGCCCGGCGCGGCCGATAACGTTCTTGAATTCGGAGACGTCGATCCGCTCCCCGAAGCGGTGAAGCGAGTGCATGATGACGGCCGTAGCCGACAGGTTGAGGCCCTGGGCGAGCGTCGGCGAGGAGATCGTCACCTTCAGCACATTGTCGCGCAGCAGGCGCTCGACCTCCTTGCGATACGCGGTCGGAAGCGCGCCGTGATGCAGGGCGACGCCAAGACGCAGGCATTTGAGGATCGCGTTATCGGCACCAAGCCATTCCGTACCGAGCGCGATCGCGGTGTCGAGGACAACGGGGTCGGCCTCGAGCAGCGAGCGCAGCGCGCCACGTTCGTGAAGGTCGACGATCACGTCCGCGAACGGTTCGACGCTTCGTCGTTCCGGGCAAAAGATCAGAACCGTCTGGCCGTCGTCGACCAGGCGCCAGGCGGTCGCAAGGCACAGCTCACGCTGGTCGTCGGGAAACAGGCGGGTGCGGCGACGCTTGGGCGGGATCCAATGTGGAGGCGCGGCGCCTGTCAGGAAACGCTGGACCCAAGGGCGCTCTTCTCCGACGCGCAAGTTGAGACGGGCGCTGGAGGATGACCAGACGACCTCGCCAAAGCGCAATCGGGTTGGGCGCCAGTCGAGCTTGATAAGTCCGCCGGGATGATCGCGCCGCAGCCAACCGGCGAAGTCTTCGAGCTGGTCGCCGTCAGGCAGGATCGCGGATAGGCATACGATCCGCCGCTGCTGCGCGTCCGCACGGCGAAGCAGCCGTTGAATCTGCACTTCGTATCGAACTTCGCGTTCGTTGACGCCAATCATGTGGCCTTCGTCGAACACGAGCAGGCCGACATCGTCGAGGAGGGAGGGATCGTTGCGCAGCGCGAAGTCGAGCTTCTCCGGCGTGGCGACGACGATATCGCGCTCGCGGAGCGCATCCTCGTCGAAGCCGCTGGCCCCGATGCTGCCGTAGAGCGCCGAGATCGTCTTTCCGAGGGGACCGAAGGTCCGCTGCAAGGTCGTCTCGGTTTGAGCCGAGAGCGCGCGAAGCGGAGTGACGAAGACGACCCGCCTACCGCACGCGAGACAGCGCAGAATGCACAGTTCGGCGATGCGCGTCTTGCCGGCGCTGGTCGGGAGCGAAACCACGAGGTCGTCGGATTGATCGACGGCGCGGATCGCGGCTTCGATCTGCGATGGCCACAGGTCGACCTCGGCCTTCGATCGCCGTTGCAGCAGCGCGATGAACAACTCGCGCAGCTTGGGCCAATCAGCCGCGCCGCCGCCGGCGGGCTGGAGCGGGACCTTCTCATGGAACGTGCTGGACCAGAGATCCGACAGCAGGTGGATCGCGACGCGGTGGCTCCACCATTGCGGCAGCATGTTCAATTCGCTGCAAACCGCGAGCCCTGTCCGCAGACGCTCCAGCGCCAGATCGACCAATGGCCGTTCTCCACGTTCGAGCGCGAGGAGGAACAGAGACATCGCGGCCATGAAGCCGTCGGTCAGCGCGGTGTCGAGACCTTCGAAGAGAAAATCATTGCCGCCATCGGCCGCGTCCGCCGCCTGATCGAGCTGCGCCTGGAGGTCAGCCGAGATCCGCTGATCACTGCCGCGGCCTGTAGCGCGATAATCCAGCACGCTGGCCTGGAGGGCGCGGAAGTCTCTCCGCATCAGGAGGGCGAGCATCCGTTCCGCCGGCGCGAAGTTCTCGTCCGCCTGGACGATCGCAAGCAGCGAGTAGGCGCGAGCGGACAGATGCGCGAGATGATAGCTGGCCGCCGCCATGACGAAGTGGAAGTCGCGGTCCACCTCCAGGCGATCACCCTTGGCCATAACGGCCTCGAGCGCGGTGGCCGCCTGCTCGAAGGCGGTGCGGGCGCGCGCCGGATCGCCACCTAATTCTCGAAGCCGCAGACCGAGCCCGAGAAGCGCATAGCCATAGGAATGCAGATCGTAGCTGAGCTGCGGCGCGAAGGCTGGCGCATCCGCCGGCAGAGCACCGTCGCGCCAGATCATGGCGCGCGCCTGGCCACGGGCGATCAGGCGGCCGCGGAAACCGGCGGTCGCGGCTTCGGCTATCTCGGCGGCGATTGCCTCAGGCGTTGTTGGCATCGGCGATCACTCGGTCATATACGGCGCCGATGAAGGCGGCGTGTCCCTCCACGTGCAGGCCGATGCCCCATTGGTTGAAGGGGCCAGGATAGGCTTGGAGCGAGGCGGTCAGCAGAGCTTCCGGGGCGTTGCCCGAGAAGGTGAACAACAGGTGCCGGACACTCTGAGTCGGGATGCCATGCTTCAGCAGCGCATCGTCGATCGCATCGGCCAGGGGCAGATTGCCCAGCTCGAGCAGTCGCGCCGAGATGAAGGATAGCGCGTGGGCGGATGGCAGGCCGCCATCCTTGTCGAGGCCGACGCGGGCGTCGGTGAGCACCTGCGTCGTAAGCGCGGCCCGGCTCTTCGCTTCGGTCTTCAGGAAACTGAGACGCTGGCTCTGCGGATCCTGCAGAATGCCGATCACGTCGTCACCGCGCATCGCCATGTTGCGGTGGTCCTTCCAGCGCAGCCGCTTGATCGGTGCGCAATAGCCGCCACTGTGGGCGTCGATCCATTCCGTGGCGTAGATCTCGCCAAGGTCACCGGATCGTATGGCCTTGGTCGTCGGGAGCTTGCCTTCGATCAGCGCGGCAGCCGCAGGCTTGCCAAGACGGGCCAGCGCACGAGCGACTTGCTCCTCCGAGGCATAGTGGCCGCGGACGATCGCCGCCGTCGCCTGAATGCCGGTCGGCAGCCTTGCGGCCTGGCCGGTCATCACTCGGCGGAAATGGTTTCCGACCGGCTGGTCGACCGAGACACACCAATCGTTGAACTGCACCATGCCCCGCCCGTCCGATCAGCGCGAAAAGAGATCGCGGACGCGAACGAAAGACAAGCCGGTGTTCGGAGCGTCAAAGCTGCATCCCGACGTGGTGTTCGCAAGTTCTAACAATTACGCCCCGGGTCACTGTGCCACCGGTCCTTACTCGCAGGGAACTTCTCCGAACAGGCCGATCATGATCGCCGGCGGGGCTTCGCGGCTGGCCGGGTCGGTTATGAGGTTCGGAAGTCCGTCCAGTAGGAACCCGCTCATAGTTCAAGGTGCTGAGACCGTGAAGCTGACGTCGCGTGGATAGCCCCTTCCCCCACAGCGGACGTTGCCGAGTTCATCGATGAGCCCACTGCGCCCACATCGACGGCACCTCGGGTGGCGCAGGGGCCGAGTTGACGCATGAACTGCCCCTATCTTCTCAATTCGCCGAATCGTCGCCAGTATGCGTGGGTCTGAACACCCAACGGACAGCGAGCGGCATTTTGGGACCGAATGGTTCCGAGCAGCGGCGAAGCTGGCCAATCGACGAACAGGCGCCTCTGAAAGGAGGTGAACGACGTCGATGGCCGGGTTCACGTCTTCTCGGAGGCCCAAATGCCCCAGCCAAACTCGAACGCCGTGCGCGTTCGTCAGCGCCCCCAGACCTCGACAGCTCTGCAAACTGAGCGTCCTTCCACCTTCACACAGATCCCCATCGATCAGCTGAAACCCGCCGAGCGCCGGGTGCGGAAGCATCCGCGCGGCAAGCTCGACAAACTCGTCTCGACCATCCGCCGATTCAGCGTAGTCGCCCCGATATTGGTCGATAAGGACAATCGCATCATCGACGGCCACCTCCTCTGGGAGGCGCTGAAGACGCTCGGCCACACCACCGTCTACGTCCAGCGCGCCGACCACCTGAGCGAGGCTGAGGTCGAGACGTTCCGCATCGCCCATCACGCCCTCCTCGAGATGGGGCAATGGGACGTCGAGCAGCTCAAGCTCAGCGTCGAAGGACTGATCCAGATCGACCCAGATCTGGTCGCCCACACCCTGCTTCCCATGGGCAAGATCGACGGCCTGCTTCTCTCCGGCTTCGACCAGCCGGCCGACGCAGACATCCCCACGGCGGAGAAGACCTCCCTCCTACAACACGGCGACGCCTTCATCTTCGGGCCCGCCGATGGCGCACCGATGCACCGGCTGGTCTGCGGCGACGCGAAGGACCCGACCGTCATCGCCCAGGCCGTGGGCGGCAAGGCGGTGCAGATGCTGTTTTCCGACGTGCCCTACGGCCTGGTGCCGATCGAGGGCGTCGTCAGCGCCAAGCATAAGGACTTCGTCGAAGGCGCCTCCATGAGCGAGCCGGAGGCGATCGGCTTTTTCACCGAGTTGCTGGGAGCGTCGGCGCCGCATGTCGTCCGGAACGGGGCGGTCTTCCTCTTCATCGACCACCGCGGAATGTACGGCCTTACCCAGGCCACGCGATCGCTGGGCTTGAGCCACATCTGCACGGTGGCGTGGGATAAGACCGCCGGCGGCATGGGCGGCCTTTATCGCCACCAGGTGGAGTTCGTATTGGTGCTGGCCAAGGGCGAGCGCATCGCCGTCAACAACGTCCAGCTCGGCAAGCACGGCCGCAATCGGACGACCCTGTGGTCCAGCAGTGGCATGGCTCAGTTCGGCGTCGACCGAAAGGCCGCGCTGGATGCCCACCCCACCGTCAAGCCGGTCCAGCTCCTCTCCGAGGCGATCCTGGACGTGACGAACGTTGGCGACGTGATCCTCGATCCCTGCATGGGCACCGGCTCCACGGTCGTCGCCGCCAACCGGGTGAACCGGGTGGGCGTCGGCGTCGAGATCGACCCGATCTACTTCGAGGTGGCGGTTCGCCGGCTGCAGGCGGTCGTGGATCGCCCCATGATCCATGAGGAGACCGGCCTCACCCTGGAGGCCCTCCTCGACCAGCGCGCGGCCTCGTCCGCGGCCGCCGCGTGAGGTCGCCGTCATGGGAAAGCACCGCAATCAGCCTGCCGGCCGTCAGCCCGGTGACGGCAAGCCCGGCTACAAGAACATCGGCAAGGAGCACCAGTGGAAGAAGGGCGGCCCATCCCCTAACCCCGCGGGACGGCGGGCGAAGAAGCCGCCGTCGCTAAAGGACGAGCTCCACCAGATCCTCGTCGAGGTCCTGAAAAGCTCAATCTCAGCGGGCGACCGGGAACTCACGGTCATGGAAGCGGTCCTTCGCCGCATGATGGGGGCCGCCGTCAACGATCCAAAGATCGCGATCAGGACCTTTCCGATGATCGTCGACATGCTCTCGGCCCTGGAGCCGAAGACCGACGCCGACGGCGAGGGCATGACCGACGAGGACGCCGCACTCCTCGCCGAAGCGCTGCGACGGCTCGGCCGCGGAGGCGCCTGTGTCTGATCGGACAAGGCTTCTCGAAGCCGTTCTACGTCAGGATCTGCTGGCCTTCGTACAGCGCGTGTTCCGGGACATCGATCCCGGAACCCAGTTCGTCATGGGCTGGCATTACGAGGCGATCGCCTGGCAGCTCGCCCGCGTCATGCGCGGCGAATGCCGCCGGCTGATCATTAATGTCCCGCCTAGGTCGGGAAAATCGGTCCTGGCGACCATCGCCTGGCCGATGTTCCTCTGGGGGCATGATCCGACCCTGAAGATGATCTGCGTCTCGCACACCGAGGACCTGGCGCGGGATTTCAGCATCAAGCGTCGGGCAATCGCCGAGAGCGACTGGTATCAGTCGCTGTTCCCCGACACCCAGATGGCCCGGCTCCGGGATCTGGAGCTTCGAACCTCGCGCTTCGGCTCCTGCTTCGCCTCGGGCGTGGGCGGCGCAATCCTCGGCCGCGGAGCGGACGTCATCATTGTCGATGACCCTCTGAAGGGCTTGGACGCCCTCTCGGAGGCGTCGCGCCGGCGGGTCAATGACTTCTTCGACAACACCCTGATCACCCGTCTCAATGACAAGACCCGCGGGGCGGTAGTGATCATCATGCAGAGGCTGCACGAAGACGATCTCGTCGGCCACGTGCTGGAGCGCGGTGACTGGGAGGTGGTCTCCTTCCCCGCCATCGCCACCGAGGACACGGTCCACCCGTTAAGTGGTCGTCGCGGCGACATGCATTGTCGGCGCGCTGGCGATCTCCTCATGCCCGAGCGCGAACCGATCGAGGTGCTGAACGAGCTTCGCCGCGCCCAGGGCAGTCTGCTCTTCCAGGCCCAGTACCAGCAGCAGCCGGCGCCGGCTGGCGGCAACGTCATTCGGCGCGAGTGGCTGAGGTACTGCGACGCCCTGCCCGAGACCTTCGACCGGGTCATCGTCTCCTGGGATACGGCCTCGACCTTGAACGAGACCTCGGACTGGTCGGTCGGTCAGGTGTGGGGCGCCAAGGGGCTCGACTACTATCTGCTCGATGTCGTGCGCGACCGGCTGGAGGCGCCGGATCTGCGTCGCACCATCGTTGATGTCGCCATGCGCTGGGAGGCCGACACGACCATCATCGAAGACACCGAGCTTGGGCGGGCGCTGGGGCAGGACTTGCGGCGGGCCGGCCTTCTGCGCCCGATCCTGATCCGGCCCTATCATGAGAAGCGCGTGCGACTGGAGGCGCAGTCCGCGCGCTTCGAAGCGGGACAGGTACACCTGCCCCAGGAAGCGCCCTGGCTGGGGGAGTATGTGAGGGAGCTGCTCGCCTTCCCTGCTGGCAAGCACGACGACCAGGTCGATGCGACCAGCCAGGCGCTCGACTATCTTACCGGCCGCAACGCCCGTAGCGGGCCGCTGGTGCGCCGAACGCCTGAGCGAAGACAGGTGGTCGAGCGCCGAGAGGTGGTGCGGCGGTGATCACCGCTGTGCGGGTTCGGGGAACTTGCCGGTCGCCTGTTCGACGGCGGCCATCAGGCCGGGCACGCAGGTTACCATGTGGCCCTCGGCCGTCTGCATCTCGTTCTGAACCGCCTGCATGGTCGATGGCCGCGCGTCGCCGTCCAAGACTTTGGTGAGGCGCTGGAAGACGTTTTGCTTGCCCCGGTAGGCCCGGTAGCAGGCGCTGAGCGCAGTCTGAAACTCCGCCTTCAGGGCGTCCGGCGCGCCCTTCGGCGGCTCAAGCGCGAAGATGGCGCTCGTGGCGGCGTCGCAGGCATAGACGGCGTCCTTCGCCAGGGGATAGGTCGAATAGGGCGTCCCGTCCGGCGATTGCAGTTCGGCCTTCACCCGGTCGCTCGCCTGATCGCAAGCCTGAGCCGAAGTCTCGAACTGCGTCCAGATGGCGGTCGCTTCCTCTGTCAGGGTGGCGGAGGCCGCCGAGGTGTCTGCGCTCCCGACGACGCTCTTATGCTCGTCTCCGCCATTCCGCGTGTTGGTGATAATGACGCCCGCGATCAGGCAGGCGACCCCGATGGTGATCACCCACACCTTCTGGCTGGCCGGCGCCAGTATCCCCTTCGCCTGTTCGTCTTGGCTCTGGCCGCCCGCACCCATTGCTTTCTCCGTATCCTATGAGTCTCACTGGAGGTTGAGCAGCCATACGCAGTGGCGAGCAGTCAACTCAATTGAGACTCATAGGCTGTAGATCAAAAGGCTGCGTCCCGGCCCCTTCGGGCCATGGACGTGCGTCGGCGAGTGGGGCTCAACGTGAAGCGGCTGCGGGAGGCTCAGGGCATCTCGCAGGAGGACCTCGCCGACCGCGCAGGCGTGCATCGCACCTACGTCTCTGGCGTCGAGCGGGGCGTTCGCAATCCGACGATCACTGTGCTGGAGAAGATCGCCGGGGCTCTGGCCGCGCCGCTGGCAGAGCTCGTCGGCTAGGTATTTGGGTCGCGAAGCATCGCGCCGGCTTCGGCCAGCCGGCCGCTACCGCCGGCGCTCGGGGTCAACTATCAACTTCCAGTCTCAGAAAATCGAGAGACCGGCGGGGGATGCTGAGCAGCGCCCCAGGCTCCATCTTGAGGTATTGCCGACTACAGGAGGCAAATACGCATGACGAAGTCCTCTCCAACGAGCTTCGACGTCATCGTCATCGGCGGCGGCCAGGCTGGGCTCGCCATAGGATATTTCCTGCGCCGGACTGGCCTGCGCTTTGCGATCGTCGATGGCGAGCCCGACCCCGGCGGGGCTTGGCGCCACGGCTGGGACTCGCTTCGGCTGTTCTCGCCCGCTGAGTGGAGCTCGCTTCCCGGTTGGCCCATGCCGTCAAGCGGCGAAGCCTATCCGACCCGCGATGAGGTGATCGCATATCTCACCGCGTATGAGGCGCGCTACGAACTGCCGGTCATCCGGCCTGCCGAGGTTGACCTCGTCCACGCGGAGGCGGGTGCGCTCGTGGTCGAGACCTGCCCCGCCACATGGCGAACTCGAGCCGTGGTTAGCGCAACCGGCACTTGGCGCGCGCCCTACTGGCCGCCTTATCCCGACCAGCCGCGCTTCGAAGGCGTGCAGATCCACTCGGCGCAATATCGAAACCCCGAGGTCTTCAAGGGCCAACGGGTACTGGTGGTCGGCGGCGGCAACAGCGGGGCGCAGATTTTCGCCGAGGTGTCGCAGGTCGCCGACGCAACCTGGGTGACACCGGAACCGCCGACCTTCCTCCCGGATGACGTGGACGGCCGCGTGCTGTTCGAGCGGGCCACCGCTCGCTGGCAGGCAAAGCAAGGGATCGGCGCCGACGCGCCGCCTCCGGGCGGGCTCGGCGATGTCGTCATGGTGCCGCCCGTGAGGGCGGCCCGCGACCGCGGCGTGCTGAAGGCGGTCCGTCCTTTCGGGCGCTTCACCCCTCGCGGTGTCGTGTGGCCCGACGGGCGGGAAACCGAGGTGGATGCAGTGATCTGGTGCACCGGCTTCCGACCGGCCCTGCAGCATCTGGCCGACCTGAACGTAGTTGAACCGTCCGGACGTGTGGCGGTCGAGGGCACGCGCTCAGTCAAGGAGCCGCGCCTGTGGCTAGTCGGCTATGGCGAGTGGACGGGCTTTGCGTCCGCGACCTTGACGGGCGTCATGCGATCCGCACGTGACACCGCGCGCCAGATCGCCGAGGCGCTTGCGCCGGCTTAGGGCACCTCAAGGTCAGCGGGCTTCGGTGAACCAATCGGCCAGGAAGCGGCCGGCGAGATGCGTCGCGACCATACCCGCCGCGACACCAAGCCCGGCCAAACCAGTCGGCGCTCCGCCGAAGCCAGAGACCGACATGGCCGCGAACACCACCGGGCTGAAGAAGCCAAAGAACGGGCTCACCCAGAAGGTCATGCCCTGGACGAGAAGTCGTCCCGGAAGATCCGGGCGCCGCTGCGCGACCAGCCGCAGCAGCAGCGAAACGGTGAAGGCGCCGCCCAGCGCCACGGCGGCGTAGAATCGAAAGCGCGTGGTCGTGAGGAACTCATCGGCCTGGGCCGCCCAGGGCCCGGTAAGCGCTATAAGCGTCCAGACACCCAGAAACTGGACCAGACCGGCCGCTGCGGCCTCGGCCAGCGAGCCGAGCGCCGGATCCCGCCCCCGCCGCGCGCCGAACTCCGTCAGGCTTGCGTAACCGGCCGCCGCCGACAACGCCAGTAACGACCCCGTCGCCCCCAAGGGCGCGAGAAGCTGAACCAGGAGCAGCGCCGCCGCGACACCCGCCACGCCCCAAGCGGCCGACGCCATTGCGGTCGAGGCGAAGCGCGTCATGCGCGCAGTCGCACGACCTCGCCGTCTTCTTTGATGAAGCTCTCAGGCTTCCGCTCCAGCAGGTCGAGCACCACTTCCGACGGGCGGCTAAGCTTCACGCCCTTGGGCGTGACGACGATCGGCCGGTTCACGAGGATGGGGTGCTCGACCATGGCATCCAGGATCGCCTCATCCGACATGCCGGGGGCCAGGAGTCCGAGTTCGGCCGCGGGCGTACCCTTCTCCCGCAGGATGTCGCGCGGACCTGCGCCCATGGCGGCGAGCAGGTCCTTAAGCTGGGGCTTCGTCCAACCGGCCTGCAGGTACTCGACGACTTCCGGCTCGTAGCCGGCGGCCCGGACCATGGCCACCGTGTTGCGGGAGGTGCCGCAAGCCGGATTGTGGAAGATGGTGATCGGGAAATCGGACATGGCTGTCACCGTATGATCGGCGGGGCGCTTTGCGCCGCCACCCGTTGAACTGCGCCGCCGCGCTCGTACCAGCCCTTCGACCGGTTCACGATGGCGACGACAGTGAGCATCACCGGCACCTCGATCAGCACGCCGACCACGGTGGCGAGCGCCGCGCCGGAGGTAAAGCCGAACAGGCTGATGGCGGCGGCGACGGCGAGCTCGAAGAAGTTGCTGGCGCCGATCAGAGCCGAAGGGCCGGCCACGCAGTGCGCCTCGCCGGTGAACCGGTTCAGGAAATAGGCCAGGGCCGAGTTGAAGTAGACCTGGATGAGGATCGGCACGGCGAGCATCGCGATGATCGCCGGCTGCGAAATGATCTGCTCGCCCTGGAAACCGAACAGCAGCACCAGGGTGGCAAGTAGTGCCGTCAGCGAGACCGGACCGATCTTGCCCAGGACTTGCAGGAGGTGCGCCTCGCCGCCACGCCGCATGAGCGCCGTGCGCAGCAGTTGGGCGATCACGACGGGCACGATGATGTAGAGGCCCACCGAGATCAGCAGGGTCTCCCACGGCACCGTTATCGCCGAGAGGCCGAGCAGCAGGCCGACGATGGGCGCAAAGGCCACGATCATGATCGCGTCGTTCACGGCCACTTGGCTGAGCGTGAAATTGGGCTCGCCGCGCGTCAGATTGCTCCAGACGAACACCATGGCGGTGCAGGGCGCCGCCGCCAGTAGGATCAGGCCGGCGATGTAGCTGTTGATCTCTCCGGCCGGCAGGTAGGGCCGGAATAGGTATCCGATGAAGAAGGCGCCCAGGGCCGCCATTGAGAACGGCTTTACCGCCCAGTTGACGAACAGGGTCACCCCGATACCCCGCCAGTGCCGGCCGACCTGGCGCATGGCGCCGAAGTCGACCTTCATCAGCATCGGGATGATCATCAGCCAGATCAGCACCGCTACCGGCAGGTTGACCTTGGCGACCTCGGCCGAGCCGATCGACTGGAAAGCGGTTGGGAAGAGGTGACCGAGGCCGACCCCGGCCACAATGCACAACGCCACCCAAACGGTGAGGAAGCGCTCGAAGCGGGACATGGGCTTGGGGGCCTCGGCGACGGCCGGCGTTGCGATGGTCATTGGGCGGGATTCGTCTCATGGGCGGCTTCGCCGATCTGGCGAAGCCTAGCTTGCAGGGACATCCGGTCGAGCTTGTCGAGCGGAAGGTTCAGGAACAGGCGGATCCGATTGCCCAGCAGCCGAGCGGTCTCGGAAAAGGCCGCGCCGATCTCGGCCTCGGAACCCTCGACCGCCGCCGGGTCCGGCACGCCCCAGTGGGCGGTCATCGGCTGGCCCGGCCAGACCGGGCAGACCTCGCCGGCGGCGTTGTCACAGACGGTGAAGATGAAATCGAGCACAGGCGCGCCGGGTTGGGCAAACTCCTCCCAGGATTTCGAGCGGAAATCGCCGAAGTCGAAACCCAGGCTCTCGACGATCGGTCGCGTATGAGGATTGACGCGCCCGGTCGGCATCGATCCGGCCGAGAAGGCCTTGAAGCGGCCGCGGCCCTCTCGGTTCATCAGCGCCTCGGCAATCACCGAGCGCGCCGAGTTGCCGGTGCAGAGGAAGAGGACGTTGTAGATCTTGTCGGTCATGGCGGTTCCTCAAGCGCGCAGGGCTTCGGCCTTGCAGCCCTGGCTGGCGAGGGCGGCAAGCGGCGCGCAGATTTCGGGGGTGCCTGCGCAGCAGTCCTCCATCAGGAAGGCGAGCAGCTCGCGCATGGCGTCATAGTTGGCGGAGTAGATCACCGAGCGGCCCTCCCGGCGCGAAGTGATCAGGCCCGCGTGGCTCAGCACGCTGAGGCTGGCGGAAAGTGTGTTCGGCAGCACGTCGAGCCGCCTCGCGACTTCGCCGGCGGCCAAACCTTGCGATCCGGCTTGCACCAGCAGGCGGAAGGTGGCCAAGCGGCCCTCGTGCGCGAGGGCGGCGAGGATTGCGACGGCAGGTTTCGTTTCCATATTTCCACGATATAAGAATATTGCGACAGTTGGAAGTCGCTCGCGTTTCTTTTGAGGCCATGATGTCCGAGTTCCCCGCCCTGCAGCCGCAGTTCCTCGACACGCCGACGCTGCAGAAGCTGGAGCCGCCTGCGGTCTCGACCCATCCGCCCCGGATCCTGCTGCTCTACGGCTCCTTGCGGGAACGGTCCTACAGCCGCCTCCTAACCGAAGAGGCCGCGCGCATCCTACAGCGGTTCGGCGCCGAGACCCGGATTTTCGATCCGCGCGGCCTGCCGCTGCCGGACGCCGAGACGCCGGACCATCCGAAGGTGCAGGAACTGCGGGCGCTGTCACAGTGGTCGGAGGGACAGGTCTGGTGCAGCCCCGAACGCCACGGCGCAATCAGCGGCGTGATGAAGGCCCAGATCGACTGGATTCCGCTCGAGGTCGGCAGCGTGCGACCGACCCAGGGGCGGACCCTGGCGGTGATGCAGGTCAGCGGCGGGTCGCAGTCGTTCAACGCCGTGAACACTCTGCGGCTGCTCGGCCGCTGGATGCGGATGATCACCATCCCGAACCAGTCCTCGGTGGCCAAGGCCTATCTGGAGTTCGAGGAGAACGGCCGGATGAAGCCGTCGGCCTACTACGACCGCGTCGTGGACGTGATGGAGGAACTCTACAAATTCACCCTGCTGACGCGCGACCGCGCGGACTACCTCGTCGACCGCTACAGTGAGCGTAAGGCCGACGGCCGCGTCACGGCTGGCGATGAACTGGGAGCCATGGCGATGATCCATGAGCGCAAGGCCGGCTGATGAACTCGCTCACCCTGGAGGAGCGGCTCAACCAGGATTGCTTCTGCATCGACATCGACCAAGCCCAGGTTTGGGCCGCGGTCGAGCAGGCGGCGGCCGACGTCGTGCCCGTCAACTTGCTCAAGCAGCACCGGGCCCATCTCTTCTCCAGCGCGCCGGTCTTCCTGTCCGAGGCCGACCTGGCGGCGATGAGCAAGATCGTCCAGGCCATCGAAGCAACGGCCCAACTCGCGAGCTATCAAGAGACGGTTCTCGCCTGGGCGCCGGAAATCGCCAAGGTCGCCACCGGCCCACGCGGCGCGTTCATGGGCTACGACTTCCACCTGACGCCAACCGGCCCCAAGCTGATTGAGGTCAATACCAACGCCGGCGGGGCCTTCCTGAATGCGCTTCTGGCGCAGGCCCAGGTCGCCTGCTGTCCCGAGGTCCGCGCGCTGGTCCCCGCTGCCGATCCCCTGGCGGACTTCGAAGCTGCAGTGTGGGGGATGTTCTCGGCCGAATGGGAACTGCAAGGTCGAACCGGCCGCCCGAGGGTCGTCGCCATCGTCGATGATGCTCCAGCAGACCAATACCTCTATCCCGAGTTCCTGCTGGCCCAGGCGTTCTTCGCGCGCCAGGGCCTCGAAGCGGTGATCGCCGATCCGGGTGATCTTCGCTTCGACAGAGGACGTCTGGTCCTGGGGGAGCTCAATATCGACCTCGTCTACAACCGCCTCGTCGACTTCACCTTCGACCGCCCGCAGTCTGCCGCGCTGAAGCAGGCCTATCTCGCCGACGCCGTCGTCGTGACGCCCAACCCGCGCAACCACGCGCTGCTAGCCGACAAGCGCAACCTCACCCTCCTCTCGGATCCCGAGCAACTCGAAGCCTTAGGTGTCGACGCCGAGCAGCGTCGGATCCTTGCAGCGCTTCCGAAGGCGAAGCGGGTGACGGCGGGCAACGCCGCGGAGCTCTGGGCGGAACGGAAGTCGCTGTTCTTTAAGCCCGCCGGCGGCCATGCCGGCAAGGCGGTCTATCGCGGCGACAAGCTGACGCGCGGGGCCTGGGCGGGCATCCTGGAGGGCGATTTCATCGCCCAGGCTTTCGCCGCGCCGAGTGCGCGGCGGGTCCAGGTGGAGGGCGACCCGCAGACCCGGAAGCTGGACGTCCGGCTCTACACCTATGCCGGCGAGACGCTCCTAGCGGCCGCGCGCCTCTACCAGGGGCAGACGACCAATTTCCGCACGCCGGGCGGGGGCTTTGCGCCCGTGGTCGTCATGAAGACCCTGAGCGCCGGGGATGCGCGGCCCGGCCCCCTTCCCGTGTGCGCGTCATGACCCTCCGTCAATGGCGAGAGCGCCCAGGCGGTCGATGCCGACCGGCTCCTCAATCTGGAACGGGATCAGGGCGACCCGTCGCGCGAGGTGCCCCCTGACCTTGCGGATTTGCGATATTTCGGCGGCGGCCCGAGCTCGCAGCACCGGATCGCTCGGATGCGCGGCGGCGAGACTCCCGTTGATCACCCAGGCGAACGGTTCGATCTGCGCTCGGCGGAGATCATCCTGGAGGGCGCTCGCCTCAAGCACCGGGGTCGTTTCAGGCAGGGCGACGATCAGAATCTTCGTAAAGTCCGGATCCTGCAGCAGCATCAGAGGCGTTCGGATTCGGACGCCTCTGACCGGGTGCTGGGTCAGTTGTCGGTGGTATTCTCCCGCCGTATCGAGAAGCAGAAGCGTGTGGCCGGTCGGGGCCGTGTCCATGACCACGAACTCTTTGCGTCCGGCTATGACGATGCGGGAGAACGCCTGGAACACGGCGACCTCCTCGTAGCAGGGTGATCTCAACTCCTCTTCAAGGAGCGCGAGTTTCTCGGCGGACAGCGTCGATCGCGCCGCCTCTACCGTGCGCGCCCGGTAGAGCTGCACTTCCTGCTTTGGGTCGATGTAGCTCACGCGCAGCCCGACGAGTTCGGACTGCAGGGTCTCGCGAATGTGCTGCGCCGGATCGGTAGTGGTCAGATGCACCGGCAGTCCACGCTTGGCCAGGCCGATGGCGACCGCGGCGGCCACGGTGGTCTTCCCGACGCCCCCCTTGCCCATGACCATCACCAGGCCATGCCCGGACCGGGCGATCTCGTCGACCAGTGCGGACAGGCTGGACACGCCGGACGGCACGGTGACGGGCGCGGGTGGACTCGGCGTCAGCCGTTCCGCCGGCTTCAGAAGCGAGCGCAGGGCGTCGAGCCCCACCATGTTGGTGGGACGCAGCGCGATGTCGGTTCGCGGCAGCCCGATCAGCTCGTGCGGCATCTGCGACAGGGCGGAAGCGCCGCGGCGTTCGAAGGCGACGGCCAGCGGATCGCTGGGATCGGTCGCGTGAAAGACGCCGTTGATGACCAGCAGCTGGTTGTCCATACCCTGGCCGTGCAGTTCGGTCCGGGTCCGGGCGGCTTCGAGGAGGGCGATACGATCGGGGCGCGCGACCAGGACCATCGCCGTCAGGGCGGGATCAGCCAGGGCCGCGAGCGTCTGCGCATAGCGGTCGTGCTGCGTCTTCAGGCCCGACAGGGGGCCCAGGCAGGAGACGTCCCCCGGCGCGGTTTCCAGAAACCCACTCCAGGCCGCCGGCAGTTCGAGTAGCCGTAGGGTGTGCCCCGTGGGCGCAGTGTCAAAGATGATGTGATCGAACGCCGCTGTTCTCTCGGGGTCGCTGACCAGCAGCGCGAACTCGTCGAAGGCGGCGACCTCGGTCGTGCAGGCCCCGGACAGCCGTTCCTGAAGCGCCGCCAGGTCGTGGGCCGGCAGGACGCCGCGATAGGGTGCGGTCGTCCGCTCCCGATAGTCTCGGGCCGCCTGCTCAGGGTCGATGTTCATCGCCTGAAGGTTCTCGACGCCGGCGACCGCTCTCGGGGCGGTTGCCAGTTCCGTCTGCAGAACCGCGTCGAGATTTGAGGCCGGATCGGTGCTCACCAACAGCACGCGACGCCCGGCGTCGGCCAGTTGGACCGCGCTGGCGCAGGCCAGCGAGGTCTTGCCGACGCCACCCTTGCCGGTGAAGAACAGGTGCCTAGGCCCCCGGTCGAGCACCTCCAGCAGCGTCTGTGGGCGCGATTTGCTGGTCATTGGCCGTGCCGCGCACACGGGCGCATCTAGCCACCGCCGATGGCGCTGAATTGGTCATAAGCGCGCAGCGCGTCGGCCCCGTACACCGCCGCCGGGCCGCCGCCCATGTAGATGGCCAGCGCGGCCGTCTCGGCGACCTCTTCCCGGGTGGCGCCGTGCTGGTGCGCCATCTTGGTGTGGTAAGCGACGCAGTTGGTGACGCAAAGGAAGAGAATGCGCTTCATACATAAAAACTTAGGGGCCAGGCCCGCTCCCGCTAATGATCTGGCTCAAGGCTTCCCTGCTGGGATGGTCGTGGAGGCATGCCTAGCCGCCTGGATGCGCCCCATACTGTCATAGTAGCGATCCATCACGTCGCCGCTCTGTTCGCTGGAGCTTTGGACGATCATTGAGCGTTGGGAGGATTCGGAGGCGTCGCGGGATTGCGGACGATCCAAGCCGAAGGGACGTTTCAAGAAGCCCATGGGCTCACCCGCGGCCGCGACTGGGGGACAAACCACCGGGCGTCGAGCACGAGCGCACCAAAGCAATATCCACTGGCTGCTAAGGTCTCTGCGATCGCAGCGAAGTCGGCGCCCCGCTTTGAGGTCAGCACGCCGAGCACGTTCTCGAGTACGATGACGGGCGGAGCACGCCCCTCCCTCTTCAGGTCCTGCATCAGTCGCCAGAACGGCCAGAAGGTTCCCGAACGGGTGACTTCGTTGGCATCGTGACGACCAAGTCCCTTGTAGTCCCCGGCTAGCGAAAGGTCCTGGCAAGGAAACGAGGCCCAGACGAGGTCGGCTAGACCCGGAAGGTTGGCCACAGCGATCTTGGCCACATCCTCGCAGACAAGATGCTCGTCGCCCCAATTGTCAGCATAGGCGCGAACCTTCATCGGATCGAAGTCGTTGGCGAACAGGCACGTCCAGCCCGGCCCTAGGCCAGCTCTCGCCATGCCGCCGCCGGCGAAAAACTCGTAGAAGCTGAAATCCGTCACCGACGCTCAATTCCGAATCAAGCAGGGCGCGAGTTGCGCTTCCGGGACATAGCATGAACGAACCCATCGGGCAGCCGGTGGGCAGGCGGGCAAGCGAACAGCGCGTGTGACGTCTACGCCTGCAACCGTCAGCCACCCGTGCTGGCCAGTTCAGAGGCTGGCGCCGCCTCACATCGACGTGCCACTGTAATGAATACGGTTGCCCATTTGGCGTCCGCCATTCTCATACAGAACCGCCTGATGCCGATTGTCCTGACCACCAACGACGTTGTTCTCAATCCCGACCACGCCTGGAACGACATCACGGGCGTCCAGTATCACTACCCCAATCAGTACAAGAACAAGATCCGGACGGGCGAACCATTCGTCTACTACCGCGGCGTTCACCGGAAGGATGGTCCTCGCGGCCAGGCCGAATACTTTGGTCGCGGCCGGATCGGGGAAATCCGGCAAGATCCTGCAACAACGGGGAGTTCGCGGCCGTCCTGGTTCTGCACCATTGAAGACTATGTGCCGTTTACACCGCCCGTCCCCGCCAAGCCGGATGGCGTCTTCTACGAGCAGATCGCCCCAAACATGTGGCGCAACGGCGTCCGCACCCTCGATCAGGACGTGTTTGAACGGATTGTCGCGGCCGCCGGACGCCCGACGGGCACAAGCGCCCCGACCATCGTTCCACAGCCAGCCACGCCGCAAGCCGCCGATAACCTGATCGTACCCAGAGGCAAAACTGTGGGCGGCGGAGCCAATGGTGGCTACCGGAAATCCAAGCGCGCTAAGGAAGTTGGCGATTGGGCTGAACGCGCCGCCCTCGCCTTCATTCGTCATACTCTGGGCCCAGCAACTTTGGTGCACCGAGCCGCCGAGGGCGAAAGGCCGGGCTGGGACATCGACTATGTCGACTCATCCGGTGAACTGCAGCGCGTCGAGGTGAAAGGAACCGTGTCCGCAGCCTTCACCAGCATCGACTTCACCGCCGGCGAACTTCGTGCGGCCCAAACTCATGGCGATAAATTCTGGCTCTATCTTGTGGCAAATTGTTTGACCGATCGCGCGCAGGTGCAGGCAATCCAGAACCCTGCCGCGCGCCTCGCTGAGGGTGATTGGACGGCCAGGCCAATCCTCTTCAATATTCTGCTCGGATGAGGCCGAAGGAGGTGGACCACCACCTCATCCAAGCGTTTCATGCCGAAAGCGCCCGCACCAGCTCGACCATGGCCAGGGTATCGAGTCCACAATAGCTGCTGAGCTGGCCATGCAGCTGGACTCGGCGTTGCAGCGTCGTTTCCGGCGCGGTGGCTTCAAGATATGCGATCTGCGCGCCCTGCCCATCCCGCACACCCTCCAGGTCCGAGTAGGAGAGATGCGGCGCCACCACCGGGAGCACCGCCTTGATGGAGTACGATCCCCTCATGTCGCGGTGATAGTAGTGCGCTCGAACAAGCGGGAGTCCGACGTACGCGAAGTGCACCTTGCGTTGCCTTCGCACAGCTCACACCAAGCTCCGGCTCTCAAACGGCTCACTCCGCCGACACACGTCCATTCCGTGGCGGTCGCGGGGCTGGGGGAGTGTGGCCTGTCCCGCAGGGCGGTACGTGGGATGCCGTGGTGTAGCCGAGCCGGCCTAGCCGACCGCAGATCGGGAGCTTCGTGCGGTCAAGCTTGTAACGCTGGGGCGCCAACAGGCCGGATTGAGAACCTGCGTTCTGCAGTGGTTCAGCGCCTAGAACGCGCTCTCGCCGGTGATGGCTCGACCCAGGATCAGCGCGTGCACGTCATGGGCGCCCTCGTAGGTGTTCACCGTCTCGAGGTTCGAGGCGTGGCGCATCACGTGGTACTCGCCGGAGATGCCGTTGCCGCCGTGCATGTCGCGGGCGACGCGGGCGATGTCGAGCGCCTTGCCGCAGTTGTTGCGCTTCAGCATCGAGATGGCCTCGGGCACCCAGGCGCCTTCGTCGATCAGCCGGCCCAGCGCCAGGGCGCCCTCGAAGCCCAGGGCGATCTCGGTCTGCATGTCGGCCAGCTTCTTCTGCACCAGCTGGCGCGAGGCCAGGGTGCGGCCGAACAGGCTGCGGCTGGAGACGTAGTCGCGGCTGGCGTGCAGGCAGAACTCGGCGGCCCCCATGGCCCCCCAGGCGATGCCGTAGCGCGCCTTGTTCAGGCACGAGAACGGCCCGCGCAGGCCCTCGACGCCCGGCAGCATCATGTCCTCGGGGACGAAGGCGTCGGAGAGGGCGATCTCGCCGGTCACCGAGGCGCGCAGGGACAGCTTGTTCTTGATCTGGGGCGTCTCGAAGCCCTCGGTCCCCCGCTCGACCAGGAAGCCGCGGATCTTGCCGTCCAGCTTGGCCCAGACCAGCGCCACGTCGCTGATCGGGGAGTTGGTGATCCACATCTTCGCGCCGTTCAGCACATACCCACCGTCGACCTTACGGGCGGTGGTGCGCATCGAGGCGGGATCGGAGCCGCCGTCGGGTTCGGTCAGGCCGAAGCAGCCGACGATCTTCCCCGCCGCCATGCCGGGCAGGAACCTGCGCTTCTGGTCTTCCGAGCCGAAGGCGTAGATCGGGTACATGACCAGCGAGCTCTGCACGCTCATGGCCGAGCGGTAGCCGGAATCGATCGCCTCGATCTCGCGGGCGATCAGGCCGTAGGCCACGTGGTTCACGCCCGCGCAGCCGTACTCCTCGGGCAGCGTCGGGCCCAGGAAGCCCAGCTCGCCCATCTCGGTCATGATCTCGCGGTCGAACCGCTCTTCGGCGTAGGCCGAAACCACCCGCGGCAACAGCTTCTCGCGGGCGTACTGGCGGGCCGCCTCCCACACCATGCGCTCCTCCTCGGAGAGGCGCGAGGACAGGTCCAGCGGGTCGTCCCAGCGGAACGTCTTTTGCGGGGCTGTATCGAGCGGCATGGCTTGTCCCTGCTGCGCCGGAACTTGGCGCGGGCTCTCCTGTAGCCGAGCCCAAATGCATACGCTACTGTCTGTTTGCGACCGCAGGACGATCATCTATTACCCTGGTTTCTTAGGGTTCGAGTCCGGCATCGCGCCCTTGAAATAATCCATACACTACCGTGCTCGCACGGACCGACAACGACAACGAGGGTCGACGGAATGGACTCCACGAACAGCGAAACGTCCAAGTTTGCCAATCTCGCTGAGTTCCAGCGGCGGACTCCCCCTCCCGAGCCCCTCGGCCGGCTTCTCGCGCGGGCCGCCGAGCGGTTCGGCAGGCGACCCCATCTGACCTTCCTGAACCGCACCTGGACCTTCGAGCAAACCCACGACCTGGCCGGTCGCCTCTCCGCAGGCCTTCAGGCGCATGGGGTGGGCGCGGACGACCGGGTCGGCGTCTGCCTGGCCAATCTTCCGCACTATCCCCTCGCCTGTTTCGCGCTCTGGGGGCTGGGCGCCGCGGGCGTCGGCATGAACCCGCTCTACTCGCTCCGCCAGCTGAGCGGGATCGCCGTTGATTCCGGCGTCCGGTGGGTGGTGACGTCCGACCACCCCGCGTCGATCGGCAAGCTGCGCGAGCTCGCCGCGCAGGTAGGCTGTCGACTGATCGTCTGCCGGGCGGACGCCGCCGACCTCGCCGGAGGTCCGCCGCCGGACCTCTGTGACGGGGAAGTTGCGCTTAGCGACCTGCTGGAGGCCGCACCGGCGCGCGGGTGGGGAGAACCCGAGGTCGAGGCGCTGGCCATGATCCAGTACACCGGCGGCACGACGGGCGCCCCGAAGGGCGCCATGCTCAGCCACAGGAACATCTGGTTCGCCGCCCACCAGATCCGGAATTGGCTGCATCGGATCCGGGACGGGCGCGAGGCCTGGTATGCGGCCGCGCCGTTCTCGCACATCACGGGTTTGGTGAACTACATCGTCGAGCCCGCCATCGTCGGCGGGGAAGCCATTCTCACCGAGCGCTTCTCGCCCCGCGAGCTGCTCGAACTGGTGCGCCAGGGACGGCTGACGATCCTGACCGCCATTCCCACGATGCTGAGCGCCATCGTCGCAGAACCCGACGCTGGCGAGCTGGATTGGAGCGGGGTGATCCACGTCCTGGTGGGGGGAGCTCCGGTTCCGCTGGAACTCGCGCGCCGTTTCCACGATCTGACGGGCCTGTGGCCGCAGCAGGGCTACGCGATGACCGAGACGTCGGGCAGCGGTGTCGCCATGCCCAGCTCCGCCGTCCCGGGCCACGAGTGCGCCACCGGCCTCCCCATGCACGACGTGCCGATCGAGATCCGGTCGGTGGACGATCCGGGCCGCCGGATGGGGCCGGGCGAGCCGGGGGAGGTCTGCTTTGGTGGGCCGAACGTCATCGCGAGCTACTGGAACCGGCCCCTGACGGACAACGAACTGACCCCGGACGGCCTCTTCCGCAGCGGCGACGTGGGCTACCTCAGCGAGGATGGCGCGCTCTACGTGGTGGACCGGCTGAAGGATGTGATCATCTGCAGCGGCTACAACGTCTACCCTCGGACGATCGAAGATGCGGTGCTGGAGCACCCCGCCGTGGCCGAGACCGTCGCGGTGGGCGCGCCCGACGACTACCGGGGGGAGACCGTTCTCAGCGTGGTCACCCTGCGTCCCGGCGCCAGTCTCTCGCTGCCGGAACTGCAGGACTTCCTGCGCGAGAAGCTGTCGCCCATCGAGATGCCGAAGCGGCTGGAAATCCTTGACGCCATCCCCAAGACGGAGAACGCCAAGCTGTCGCGGCAGGCGATCCGGGCGATGTTCAGCACGGCCGCCCCTGCCCCCGCCTAAGCGGGGGCGGCTTAGAAGTCGAGGACCACCTTCCCCGTCGTCCGACCACCCTCGAGCGCGTCGAGCGCCGTGAGGAAGTCGGCGACGGGGTAGCGCGCGCCGATCCGCGGGCGGAGCTCGCCGGCGGCCAAGCGCGCGGCCAGTTCGGCCTGCACGGCGGTCACCAGCGGGCCATCCTTCTCGTAGTTCCAGTAGATGCCCACGGCCGCGGCGGCGTTCACCAGCAGCCGGTTGGCCGGGATCTGGGCGGGACCGCCCGAGGCGAAGCCGATCAGCAGGATGCGGCCGCGCCAGGCCAGGCAGCGCAGGCTGTCCAGGGTGGTCTGTCCGCCCACCGGGTCGACGACGAGATCGACGCCGTCAGGGCAGACGCGGCGGATTTCGTCCATCCAGCCTTCGCGGCGATAGTTGATCAGCACGTCAGCGCCGTTGGCTTCGGCGATCTTCAGCTTGTCATCCGAGCTGGCGGTGGCCAGCACCCGCGCCCCGGCGGCCTTGGCCAGCTGGGTGGCGGCCACGCCGATCCCCCCGGCCGCGGCGTGGATCAGGACGGTCTTGCCCGCCGTCAACCCGCCTTCGTGGAACAGGGCGATGTGCGCGGTCGTGTAGGAGACGGGCAGCGCTGCGCCTTCCGCGAAGCTGATGGCGTCCGGCAGCCGGATCAGCCGCCCCTCCTCCACCGCGCAGTATTGGCCGTATGCGCCGCTCCATACCTGGGCGGCCACTCGGTCACCGGGCCGAAAGGCCGAGTCCGGCCCTGCCGCCACCACTCGCCCGGTGAGCTCGGCACCAAGCACGAACGGCGGCGTCGGCCGCAGTTGGTAGCGGCCGGCGATCATCAGACCGTCCGCGAAGTTCATGCCGGCGGCGCACACCTCCACCAGCACCTCGCCCGGCGCCGGCATCGGCGTCGGGCAGGTGGTGAAGGCGAGATTGGCGCGGTCGCCGAAGCCCGAGAGAACCCAGGCCTGCATCTCTTCAGGAATAGTCATCAAAGGAAGGTGTTGAAGTTTTTGGCCAGCAGCACCGACTGGGCGATGAACACCTTGCGTCGGGCCAGCTTCAGCCCGGCCGGGGTCTCGCGGACCAGGTCTTCCCGGCGCCCTCCCAGCCAGTTCTCCTCGTCCTCGTTGCGATTGCGCAGGCTGATCACCACCGAGCGGACCAGCCACTCGCTGCTGGCCTCGGCTGGCTCCACCTCGATGTTGGTCACATAGTGGACGTGGCGGGTCGGAGGGTCCTCGCTCCAGGCGGTGGTCTCCTTCCAGCGCGAGGCGCGCAGCTTCAGCTCCGCCAGGCTGTCGTCGAAGTGGGCCATGCGCCCCGGCTCGTAGAGCCCCTTCCTGTCCCGGCGGTAGCGGGACTGCGGAACCGGGACCCAGTAGGTGAAGTCCTCGGTCATCAGCTCGAACCAGTCGTCGTAGCGCTGCTCGTCGAGCAGACGGGCGTCCTTGTAGAGGAGCTGCTCGATATCGTGGAACAGCTCCAGCGAAGCCTGACGGCCGCCGGCGGCGGCCGGCTCCAGGGTGTTGACGCTCATGGACGGCTCCTCAGCGCTGCGGAACTTCGGCCCAGCTGGCCGCGGACATCAGGTCGGCCCAGCGCAGGTAGAAGGCGCGCTGGTTGGCATCGTTGAGCTGCACCTTGTAGACGGCGCCGGGGAACTCCTCGTGCTCCATGCGCGAGTCCATGCCCAGGCCGTAGTGCAGCTTCTGCCGGCGGGTCACCACGCCGGCGTTGGAGCGCGTGCAGTGCTCCCAGTTCTCCCCGTCGTCGGACTCGAACATGCCCGTCGGCGAGAAGGTGCGCGACACGCCGCGCCGGTAGGCGTCCTTCAGGCGCTGGGGCATGTCCTTGTTCACCAGCACCCACGTGTGCAGCTCGATCTCGTGCGGCCCCTTCGGCGTCCAGGTGCGCCAGGTGTTGAAGCCGGTGAGATAGGCGAGGTTCGGGAACACGTTGGACGAGCTCATCGCGCCGACCATCCGCGAACGCAGCTTGCCCAGACGCTCCGCGAAGCGCGCCTCGTTCTCCTTCAGGTATTCGACCACCTCGGGCTCCGCCAGGCCCATGGCGTTGCCGATCAGGTCGAGGCCGAACTCCGTGCCGTGGCCGTTGATGTTGGCCTGGTAGGAGCGCTCGACATTGACCTTCACGTCCTTGCCGAAGATCGCCCGGGCCGCAGAGGCGTGGGTCCAGCCGGCGTGATAGGCGTCGCCCACGAAGTTCTCGGCCGCGAACTTCCAGTTGCAGCCCAGCCGCGACTTGACGTTGCCTTCGATAAATTCCGTGCCGCCGGGGTCATTGTCCAGGAGGACGTCGAGGTAGTAGCGGTAGTCGCCCAGGTAGTCGTCGAGCGAGGGCGCCTCGGGATCGAAGGTGGCGAAGACCAGGCCCTTGTAGATGCCAACCCGGGCGCGGTGTAGGCCCAGCTTGGACTTGTCGAAGGTGCTGCACCGCTCGTAGTGCTCCTCCTCGTGGGCGCCCAGCAGCGCGCCATCGAGGCCGAAGGCCCAGCCGTGGAAGTTGCAAGTGAACCGGCGCGCGTTGCCGGCCTCGGCGAAGCACACCCGGTTCCCCCGGTGGGAGCAGGAGTTCAGGAAGACGTTGACGCCTCCCTTCCGGTCCTTGGCGGCGATCACCGCGTCCTGACCGATGTAGGTGGTGACGAAGTCGCCCGGCTCGGCGAACTGCGACTCGTGGCCCACGAACACCCAGCAGCGGGCGAAGATGCGCTCAAGCTCCAGCTGGTAGATGCCTTCGTCCCAGAAGATGCGGCGGTCGATCCAGCCGTTCTCCGCATCGACGAGGCGATGAAAGTCCAGGTCCGCCGCGGAGGGGGCCCTCGCTTGGAGGATGTCAGCCATGGGGATGTCCTTCACCGATTTGGCGAGTTGAGAGGGTGCGCAAGGCTTGCTCAGGCCGGCGCATCTGCGGGGAACCGACGGGCGAGGAAGTCGCGCACCAGGAGAACGAAAGCCTCGGGCCGCTCCAACTGCACCCAGTGTCCGCAGCGGCCGAACAGGTGCAGCTCGCTGTCGGGGATGTGGCGGGCTGCGTCCACCGCCACCTCCATCGGGATGACGATGTCCTCACGCCCGTGCAGCACCAGGGTCGGCTGGGTGAGCGTCGCCAGCCGCTCGAACGGCGCGCCGCGCACGATCACCGGCTGCCCGTCGGTCGGCTTTTCGGGCATCAGCGCCCGCAGCGCGGCGTTGTCGGGGTGGCGCAGGCTCATCTCGTAGCGCGTGCGCACCATCTCGTCGGTGACGATCGCGGGGTCGTGCGGGAAGCGGCCTAGGATCGCGCGCATGTTCTCGAGCGAGGGCGTGTATTCGGTCCCCTGGTGCAGGGCCGCGGTCTGCTCGAAACGGCCGAACGGCGTCCCCATCAGCACAAGACCGCGGACTCGCGACGGATCCCTGAAGGTGGTGGCAAGCGACAGCCCGCCGCCGAACGAGTTGCCGACGAGCACCGCCGGGCCGACATCGAGCGCGTCCAGGAGCTCGGTGAGCTGGGCCACCCAGAGCTTGATATCGAGCGGCTGGCCGGCCGGCCCTTCGGTGAGGCCGAACCCGGCCATGTCGGGCGCGATCACTCGGTGCGTGTCGGCCAGGCGCGGGATCACCCTGCCCCAGTTCTCCCAGGCGCTGACGCCGGGGCCGGAGCCGTGCAGCAGGACCACCGGGGGGCCTGCGCCCACGTCGTGATAATGCGTCCGGACATCGCCGACCGTGACGAACGATCCCTGCGGGCTGGCCATCCTCGTTCCCTCGCTTCGAACTGGCGAATGAAAACATTCGCAACCGTATGGTTTGATTGCAGCCGCGCCTTGACAGATGTCAAGCCAGATCTCGCGGCAGTCGCGGGTCGGCCGGTCAGCCGGCTGCGCCCGGCCCGTCGACGCCCGTCAGCTGGCGCTCGCGCTCGCGCAGCGCCTGGCGGGAGACCTTCATGTTCGGCGTCCGCGGAAGGTCCTCGAGGATCTCGAGCACCTTCGGCATCTCCACGGGAGACAGCCTGCCGGCCAGATCCTGCTGCAGCTCGTCGAGGGTGAGCTCGGCCCCTGGGCGGAGACGCACGACGGCCTTCACTGTCTCCCCGCGGTAGGGATGCGGCGTGCCGATCACCGCCGCCTCGGCGATCGCGGGGTGCTCGGCGAGCACGCTCTCGACCTGGGTGGGATAGACGTTGTTGCCGCCGGCGATGATCACGTCCTTCAGGCGGTCGACGACGTGCACGAAGCCATCGGCGGTGACGTAGCCCACATCGCCGGTGCGGAAGAAGCCGTCGACGAAGAAGGTGGCGTTCTCGTCCTCCCGGTTCCAGTAGCCCCGGGTCACCTGCGGGCCGGCGAAGCACAGCTCGCCCGCCTCGCCCAGCGGCACGCAGCGGCTGGGGTCGTCCTTGGCCCGCACCTGCACCCGGGTGAGCGGCAGCGGGCATCCCGTGGCCAGCTCGCCTCCCGGCGCGGCGGGCATTCCGTAGACCACTGCGGGCGAGGTCTCGGTCATGCCGAATAGGTTGACGATGGGCTGCCCGGTGATGGCCCGGAAGACCCGCGTCAGCTCCGGCGTCAGGGGCGCGGCGCCGCACTGGATCAGCTTCACCCGCGACCAGTCGATCGGGCGGCTCTCCATCAGATCTCGCATTCCCACCAGCATGGTGGGGGTGAGCAGCAGCAGGGTGACCCGCCCCTCGTCCACCGCCTGCAGCAGGCCCGCCGGATCGAAGCGCGGCTGGATGATGATCTCGCCGCCCAGCAGGGTCATGAAGTTGAGGATCGGACTGATCCCGGCGATGTGGGTCATGGGCGCGCCGACGCAGGTCGCCTCCACGCCCGCGCTCAGCTGCGGGTACCAACTCCTCATCTGCTGACAGTTCATCGAGAGGTTGGCGTGGGTCAGCATCACCCCCTTGGGCGCACCGGTCGTGCCGCCGGTGTAGGCCAGGGCTGCGAGGTCGTCGGTATCGACCCGAGCCGTCGGAACGTCGCTCCCCACGGTGAGCAGGTCGGAGAGCCGCACCGCGCCGGTCGCGCGGGCCTGCTCCGAAAGCCGGGGGGCCGCCTCCAGGTCGCCGGCGTCATGCCGCGCCAGGATGATCCGGGGCCGCTGCGGCTCGACCTTCGCCAGAGCCAGGAAGCGGTCGCTGACTTCGGGTTCGTCCGTCGTCAGGATCGCCTTGACCCCGGCGTCGGCCGCCTGGTCCGCGAGCCGGCTCACCGGGTACAGCGGGTTCATGCTGACGACGACGGCGCCGATCTTCCAGAGCGCGAAGTGGAGCACCGCGAAGGCGGAATGGTTGGCCATGCAGTAGCCCACGCGATCGCCCCTCCCCACCCCGAGGTCGGCGAGCCCCGCGGCCAGACGATCGACCATCGCCAGCGCATCCGCATAGGTGATGGTGTGATCCTGGAAGGTCACATAGGGCCGGTCGGGAAAGTGCCGCTCGGCCCAGAGCAGCATGTCGAACAGCGGGAACGGGCGCAGCCTGTCCGCGCGCATCGCCGCCTTGCCGTAATGGACCCGCCAGGGCTCGGCCGCGTAGTCCGCGGCCGGGCTCGTCACGGGTGGGCTGGGCTGATCGATGACCTGAGACATGTACGCTCCTCCGCCGTCGCCCGGCGCCTCGGCGCCTCGGCATCGGGCCGAGCGCTCCCGCGTCAGGTGCGACCAGCGCCGAGGCTAGCTCAGCGCCCCGGCCCAGACAATACGCCGGCGTATTGTTTGAGCCAAGGCTGCGCCTGCCCCGGGCCGGCCACCGCAGTCCCGCGGGACGGACGTCGCTAGTCTTCGGCCGAAGGCAGCTTCCTGGAGGGGGCCCGCCGCGGGGCGCGCGCACGCGGCGGCGGCGCCTTGGCCGCCTTCGCGGTCTCGGCCGCCTTCGCGGCCTTGGGCGCCTTCGCCGTCTCGGGCGGCGCCGGCTTGCGCGCGCCGGCCTTCGGCGCGGCTTGCCCCACCGGTTCGTCGATCAGCAACTCCAGCAGCCGGTCGAGCCGGCCGCGCTGCGCGCGCCTGGCCTCCTCGCGGAAGATGTTCCGCTCGCCGACCGCGAAGCCGAACAGCAGCGCGCCCCGGGCCTCGGCCTCGTCCGCCTCGAGACCGCACTCCCGGAAGAGCTGCGCCAGGTACGAGATCCGCTCCCGGTCGCATTCCGTGAGCACCGCGCGCACCCGCGGGTCGCGGCGGGCCCAGGCGCGGATCGCCACCTCCATCCTCGCCAGAGGATTGCCCGGCGACATGTCGATGGCGATCTTCGACAGGAGGTGCAGCTTCTCGGCGGGACTGTCCCCCTTTGTCTCCACATAGCGGATGATGTTGCGGGTGGAGTTGTCGCGCCAGTACTCGATCACGGCCTCCAGAAGATCCTCGCGATCCTTGAAGTGCCAGTAGAAGCTGCCCTTGCTGACCTTCAGCGCCCGAGCGAGCGGCTCCACCGCCACCGACTCCACGCTCTGGTCGACCAGCACCTCAAGGGCCGCCCGGATCCAATCCTCCCGATCCAGCCGCTTCCGCGACTCAAGTCCAATGTTCATACGGCACCGTATTGACCGAACCAGCCCCGGCGCCTAGGCTGAACCGAAGGCTGAACGGTGCCGCGCGCCGGCTCCTTCAATAGCGAAAATCTCAAGTTCAATCTCCGAGGACCTGGAACCCCCCATTCTCAACCGAATGCCCGCGCCCGACGCGGAAACATACGGGTCCGAATGTTGTGGCTCCCAAGAGCGAATTGCAAAGGCTTGTCGATGCTGCAGAACGTCACCCTCGAAGACAAGTATGAACTCGACGAGGGCCGCGTCTTCGTGTCCGGCACCCAGGCCCTCACCCGCCTGTTGCTGAGCCAGAAGCGCGCGGACGCGGCCGCCGGCCTGAAGACGGCGGGGTTCATCTCCGGGTACCGGGGGTCGCCGCTCGGCGGGTTCGACATGGCCCTGTGGCGCGCGCGCAAGCAGCTGAAGGCCCATGACATCGTCTTCCAGCCCGGGGTGAACGAGGAGCTCGCCGCCACGGCGGTGTACGGCTCCCAGCAGCTCGAGTTCTTCCAGGGGCCCAAGTACGACGGCGTCTTTGGCGCCTGGTACGGCAAGGGCCCGGGGGTCGATCGGGCGGGCGATGCGCTGAAGCATGGCAACCTCGCCGGCGCCTCTCGCCACGGCGGCGTCCTGGTTTTCGCGGGCGACGATCACGGCGCCAAGTCCTCCACTACCGCCCACCAGTCCGAGCAGGCGCTGGCCGCCGCCCTGATCCCGGTCCTCTATCCCGCCAACGTCGAGGAGTTCCTGGCGTTCGGCGCGTTCGGCTTTGCGCTGTCCCGCTTTACCGGGCTTTGGGCCGGCTTCAAGTGCGTGAACGACACCGCCGACGCCACCATGAGCGCCCGGCTGGAGACGGTGCCGCGCAACTTCCGCATCCCCAACGACGTGGTCATCCCGCCCGAGGGCCTGAACATCCTGGTGGGCGAGTCTCAGCTTGGCATGGAACGCCGCACCGTCGACTTCCGGCTGCCGGCGGCGCAGGCCTTCGCCCGAACCAATGGCTTCAACAGGGTGATCTTCGACGCCCCCGCCGGTGGCCTGGCCATCATCACGGCGGGCAAGGCCTATCTCGACGTCCGCGAGGCCCTGGCCGCAGCGCAGATCGACGAGACACGGGCCCGGAAGCTGGGCATCCGCCTGCTCAAGCTGGGCCTCACCTGGCCGCTGGACGGCGAGACGGTTCGCGCCGTCGCTGACGGCTGCCGCGAGGTCCTCGTGGTCGAGGAGAAGCGCGCGTTCATCGAGACGCAGGTCAAGGACGCGCTCTTCCACCTCCGGGCAGACCGCCGACCGACGGTCTCGGGCAAGACCACGCCCGAGGGCGCCCCGCTCCTGCCGGGCTTCGGGGAGCTCTCCCCCGGATCGATCCTCGCCGCCATCGCCGATCGCCTGGAAGCCCACGACCTGCTCGACGACCCGGCCCGCGCCCAGATCGCCGAGGCGAGGTCGCGCCGCGCCGGGGTGGTGGCCGCGCCGCTGACCGAGCACGCCCGGGCGCCCTTCTTCTGTTCCGGCTGCCCCCACAACACCTCGACCGTGGTGCCGGAGGGCAGCGTCGGCCTGTCAGGGATCGGCTGCCACGTGATGGCGGCGCTGATGCCCCACCGCAAGCATGCCTGGCCGGTGCAGATGGGCGGCGAAGGCGCCAACTGGATCGGGGCCGCCCCATTCACGGAGACCCCGCACGTCTTCCAGAACCTGGGCGATGGGACCTATTTCCACTCGGGCGTGCTGGCCATCCGCGCCGCGATCGCCGCCGGCGTGAACATCACCTACAAGCTGCTCTACAACGACGCGGTGGCGATGACCGGCGGCCAGCCGGTGGAAGGCACGCTCACCACCCTGCAGATCGCCCACGAGCTGAAGGCCGAAGGCGCGGCCAGGGTGCTGATCGTGGCCGACGATCTCGGCCGCTATGACGAGGTCAAGGCGCAGCTGGGCGATGTGGCCCTGTACGGCCGCGAGCGGCTCGACGGCATCCAGAAGGAGCTGCGCGAGGTCCCCGGCGTGACGGTGATCATCTACGACCAGGTCTGCGCCGCCGAGAAGCGCCGCCGACGCAAGCGCGGCGAGTTCCCGGATCCGCCGCAGCGGGTCTTCATCAACGACCTGGTGTGCGAGGGCTGCGGCGACTGCGGAGTGAAATCGAACTGCGTCAGCGTGCAGCCGCTGGAAACCGAGTTCGGCCGCAAGCGCCGCATCGACCAGTCCTCCTGCAACAAGGACTTCAGCTGCGTGAACGGGTTCTGCCCCTCGTTCGTGACCGTCGAGGGCGGCAAGCCGCGGGCGCGCGCGCCGGTCTCCGGCGGGGTCGCCGTGCCGGCCCTGCCCGAACCCGTCGAAGCGACCGGCGCCAAGTCGATCCTGATCACCGGCATCGGCGGCACCGGGGTGATCACCGTGGGCGCCGTGCTCGGCATGGCCGCCCACCTGGAGGGCAAGGGCTGTTCGATCGTCGACATGACTGGGCTGTCGCAGAAAAACGGGGCCGTGCTCAGCCATCTGAAGATCGCGCCGAGCGTGGATACGGTCTACGCCGCCCGGGTCGACACCGCCTCCGCCGACGTGCTGTTGGCCTGTGACATGATCACAGCCGGCGGCGGTGAAGCCGCGCAGATGCTGCGTCCCGGCGTGACCGCAGGCATCGTGAACAGCAACGTCACGCCGACCGCAGCCTTCACCGTCCAGCGCACGATCAACTTCAACGAGGCGCAGACCGCGCGGAAGCTGCAGGACGTCCTCGATCCCGCAGGAACCGCCTTCGTCCCCGCCACGGCGCTGGCCGAACGGCTGATGGGCGACTCCATCGCCGCCAACATGATGATCGTGGGCGCCGCCTGCCAACTGGGCCTCCTGCCCTTGAGCCGCGCTTCGATCGAGGAGGCGGTGCGGCTCAATGGGGTGTCGGTGGAGCAGAACCTGCTGGCGTTCGCCCTGGGTCGCTGGGCGGCGATCGACCCGCAGGCGGTGGCGGCGCTCGCCGCCCCTGCGCCGGGCGCTGCGGCCAGCGGCTCCCTGGCGCTCTCCGGCGGCCTGGACCAGTTGATCGCCCGGCGCGTCGAATTCCTGGTCGGCTACCAGAACCAGGCCTACGCCGAGAGCTACCGAACCTTCGTCGAGGCCGTCCGCAAGGCCGAACAGGCCGTCTCCCCGGACAGCGAGGCCCTCACCGGCGCCGTAGCGCGCAACCTCTTCAAGCTGATGGCCTACAAGGACGAGTACGAGGTCGCGCGGCTCTACACCAACGGCGAGTTCGCCGAGAAGCTGAAGGCGCAGTTCGAGGGTGACCTGAAACTCACCTTCCACCTCTCGCCGCCGATGATCGCGCCGAAGGACCCGGACAACGGTCGGCCCCGGAAGATGACCTTCGGCCCGTGGATGCTCACCGGCTTCAAGGTCCTGGCCGCCCTGAAAGGGCTGCGCGGCACGCCGCTCGATCCGTTCGGCCGCACAGCCGAGCGCCGGATGGAGCGGCAGCTGATCCGCACCTATCGCGCCGACATGGAACGGGCCCTGGAAGTGCTGGACGCCGGCAACATCGCCATCGTGGTGAAGCTGGCCGAGCTGCCTGCTGAGATCTACGGATTCGGTTACATCAAGGACGCCCGGGTGGCGGAAGCGGAACGGCTGCGCGCCGACCTGCTGGCGAACCTCACCTCGCCCCACACCATCGCCGCCGAGTAGGCCAGGCGTTCGCACCCGATCTGGGCGTTCGCCCCCGATCGGGTCTCCCAGTGCAGCGGGCTTGCCGATCCAGGGCTTCCGGATGGAAGCCCTGGGGAGGGCGAAGCCGGCAGTGCCCTGCCACGACGAAGGGGCTCGGACCCAGCCCCGGCCGCCCCGCGTAGCCAAAGGGCGGTGAATCTCGAACTGCTGCTGCAGGAACTGGATTTCACCTTCCCGTCGGGGATGCTGCACTGGCTCCTGGGCGAGCTCGCCATCGAGGACCTCGATGTGGCGGTTTGCTACGGCTACGCCCTGGCGCTGCGGGGCGCGGCGACGGACGCCTGCTCTGAACGCTGAAAGACCACCTCCTGCGCTTCCAGTCCGAGATGTCGCCCCGCCCGCCGCAGCTTCCGGCGACGCCCTAAGTCCCGGAGTTGCGACAGAAGCCTCCCCCTCTCGGTGTTGGCGGGGCGCGATGTCGGCAGCTTGGGGGGCGGGAACGTTACGGGCTGGAGGCGGGAGCTCGCAGCGGTGACCGCGCGGGTTGGCCGTCCGCCTTCGCCCGGAATAAGTCCGGACCCTCGTGCGCCCGCGACGCCGGCGGCGTCCGCGACGCTGACGCGGAAAGACCCCGGGCGTGAGCCCGGGGCCAGGTCAGCTCCTTATCGGGGAGAAGGTGGAGCCGAAGTCGGTACGCTAGAAGCGCGTCGAGAGCTCCACGCCCACTTGTCGGGTGCGCTGGGTGGCGCGGAAGCGGACGCCGGTGACGCTCGGTGCGTCGGTGCCGTAGTCGCTGTAGAGCTCGTCGGTCAGGTTCTTGCCGAAGATCGCCAGGGTCCAGCGCTTGTCCGGGGTCGAGAGCGCCACCCGGGCGTCGAGGATCCCGAAGGCCTTCTGGACCTGCATCGGGTCGTTGGAGAGCCCGAGGTTGGACTTCGTGCGGTAGTTGTAGTTGGCCTGGCTGGTGAGCACGTAGGGGCCGAGGTCGGCCGTGTGGGTCACGCCCAGCGCGGCTGACCACTTCGCGTTCACCGGCGCGGGCTTGCCCGTCAGGTCCTGCCGGCACACGGTGCCGGCCGGCGTGGCCAGTCGCTGCTCCACGTAGCAGGCGGCGTCCTCGTACTTCTCCCAATAGGAGTCGCTGTAGGCCAGGGCGCCGTTGATCCGCAGCGACGAGATCGGCCGCCAGCTGAAGTCGGTCTCGAAGCCCTGGGCGCGCTGCTCTGCGGCGTTGCCCACCACATAGGCCGTGCGGCCGTCGAAGACGCTGACCTGCAGGTCCTCGATGTCCATCCGATAGATGGTCGCTCCGAAGAACAGCCGCCCGTCGAAGAGCGTGCCGCGGTAGCCGGCTTCGTAGGACGTCGCCTTCTCCGGCAGGAACTTCAGCGCGTTGCGGTCGGCGCCGGCATAGACCCAGTCGAAGCCGCCGGCCTTCGCCCCGCGGACGACCTTGGCGTAGAACATGCCGTTGCCGACGTCGTACTGCAGGCCGATTTCCGGCATGAAGTGCGACTCCGACATCTCAAGGTCGCGGAAGATGTGCGGCACGCCATAGACCCGCGAGTAGATGGACGGCACGCCCGGCGCCGGCGACTGCTCGATGCTGGGATCCGGGATCGTCGTGTTGATCCGGACCGAGTAGGAGCCCTGTTCGGCGTCCTTCTCCACGTGCATGTACCGCGCCGCCACGTTGAGCTTCAGGGCGTCAGTGATCCGGTAGTTGGTGTCGAAGAACACCGAGTAGTTCTTCGTGCGCTGGTCGAGGTAGCTCAGCCGCGAGATGGGCGGCAGCGGCGCGCCGAACGGGGCCGGTTGAGCGGCCAAGTTCAGCTTGTTGAGGGCGGACGGATTGAGGTCGTCCTGCTGGAAGTATGCGCCGACGATGTAGTTGAAGCGCTGGTCGCCAGCCGAGGTCAGCCGGATCTCCTGGCTGAACTGATTGTAGTGCTCGTGGTGGTCATAGTCGAAGATCGGCAGAGGGCTCATGTCGCCCTCGGTGTCCTGGGAGAAGCCGTACCAGGTGTAGGCGGTGACCGAGGTGATGGTGCCCAGGCCCATCTCGTAGTTCACCGTGGCCTGGACGGCCTGGTTGTTCATCCGGGAGGTGTCCTCGGTCTTGCCGTTCTGCGGCGGACCGTTGCCGAAATAGCGGACCCGGTCGAACCGGAACTCGGTCACAGAGCCGTTGCCGATGTTGGCGGTGGCCTGGTTGGAGCCGCCGAGACCGAGGAGCGAATAGGAGTCGTACTTCAGCTCAACGGTCAGGTCGTCGGTGGCGTCGAACTCCGCGATGATGCGGCCCGCCCGGTCGCGCCGGCGCGGATCGTGAGTGACGCCGGTGGGCCGGATGGTCTTCAGCCAGCCCTTGTTGAGGTCGGCGTAGTAGCCCGCGGCGCGGATCCGGAAGCGTTCGCTGATCGGGATGGTGACCCCGCCCTGCAGCACAGTCTCCTGGTGCTGGGTCTCGTAGCTGACCGTCAGGTCGCCCTCGAAGACGTCGCCCGGCTTGCGGCTGACCACGCTGATGGCGCCGGCGATGGCGCTGTTGCCGTAGAGCGCCACCTGCGGGCCGCGCAGGACTTCAACGCGCTCCAGGTCGTAGTACGGGATCCGCGATTGCTGGCCGCGGCCGGCGTAGACGCCGTCCACGAAGCTCGCCACCGACTGCTCGAAGGACGGGTTGCCGCCTGAGCCGACGCCGCGGATGAAGGTGTAGGTGTTGACGCCCGCCGTCGTCTGCTTGAACGCAGGAACGCGCATGGCCAGGTCCACCTGGTTGACGATCTTTTCGTCGCGCAGGGCCTCGCCGCTCACGGCCGCCACCGACACGGGCACGTCCTGCAGGGTCTCCACCCGCTTGCGGGCGGTGACCACCAGTTCCTCGAGCGCCACGCTGTCGCCGCCGGCGCCGGCCGCGGCGACCGTCTGCGCCGTCGCCCCAGTCCCCAAGCTCGCCATCAGGGTGGCGCAGAGCGCCGCGCTCGAAAGATGGGCTTGCCGTCGGAATCTCATGAGTCCCCCCTGGAGGTTGTCTTGCGGCTTATGCCGGCTCTGCGTGGTTGAGGCGGAATACAACATACGCCGTCGTATTTTGCAATCTCGCCGTTGGCTGTCGTAAGTCTGCGTTTTCAGACCATACTTATGCGTATGTTTTAGAACGCCTTTGACGGCTTAAGGCTGGCCACCGCCCCCCTGCCGGAACGCCCGGACGAGGCGGTCCGCGCCCCGGGCGAGGAGCTGCACATCCGCGCCAACGGCCACGAAGCGGCAGCCCTGGGCGACAAGGCCGCGCGCGACGCCCTCGTCGACGGACAGGGCGCCCACCGGCTTCTCGAGCGCTCGGATGCGGGCGATGGCGTCCTCGACGGCGGCGACCACCTCCGGATGGTTCGCCTGCCCCAGCCGACCAAGGTCCGCGGCCAGGTCGGCGGCGCCGATGAACACCCCATCCACGCCAGGGGTGGCGGCGATCGCCTCCAGGTTCTCGAGGCCCCGGCGGGACTCGATCTGCACCAGCAGACAGACCTCCGCGTCCGCCCGCTGGAGGTAGCCGCCGATCCGCCCCCAGCGGGAGGCTCGGGCGAGCCCGGCGCCGACGCCGCGGGTCCCGCCGGGCGGGTAGCGCATGGCGCGCACCAGCCGCGCGGCCTGATCGCCGCTCTCGACCATCGGCACGAGCAGGGTCTGCGCGCCGATGTCGAGGAGCTGCTTGATGACGTCCGGATCGCTTGAGCGGGGGCGCACCACGGGATGGGCGTCATAGGCCGCCAGCGCCTGCAGCTGCCCGAGGATGCTCCGCAGGTCGTTGGGCGCATGCTCAATATCCAGCAGCATCCAGTCGAAGCCGGCCCCGGCGCAGACCTCCGCAGCCAGGGCGTCTCCAAGCACGGACCACAGGCCCACCTGCAACTCGCCGGCCAGCAGCCTCGCCTTGAACCGGTTGGTGAGACGATCGTCCATGGTCAGAGGAAGCGGCAGGAGACCGAGCCCAGCGGGCCGTACTCGACGTGGAAGGTGTCGCCGACGCCGATCGGCACCGCGCGGGTGAACGAGCCGGCGAGGACCACCTCGCCAGCCTCCAGGCGGCCGCCGAACCGGGCCACCTTGTTGGCCAGCCACACGATGCCGTTGGCCGGGTGGTTCATCACCGCCGCAGCGACCCCCGACTCCTCGATCTCGCCGTTGCGGAACATGAGGGCGGAGATCCAGCGGAGGTCCAGGTCGTCCGGACGCTTGGGCTGCCCGCCAAGCACCACCGCGCCATTGGCCGCATTGTCGGCGATGGTGTCGAACACCTTGCGGGTGGCGCCGGTCTCGGGATCGACGCGCTGCATGCGCGCATCGATGATCTCCAGGGCGGGCGTCACATAGGATGTGGCGTCGAGCACGTCGAACAGGGTGCAGTTGGGGCCCTGCAGAGGCTTCTTCAGGTGGAAGGCCAGCTCCACCTCCAGCCGGGGCTCGATGAAGCGCGACAGCGGAATCTGGGCGCCGCTCTCCAGCATCATGTCGTCGAACAGCACGCCGTGGTCCGGCTCGTCGATGCGGGCCAGCTGCTGCATCGCCTTGGACGTCAGCCCGATCTTGTGCCCCCGGACCTCGCGGCCGGCGGCGAGCTTCAGGGCCACCCACGCCTCCTGGACGGCATAGGCCTGGGCGAAGGTGACGTCCGGATACTCGAGGGACAGCTGCCGGATGGGTCGGCCCGTCTTCTCAGCGTCGTCGAGCCGTCGTGCGACTTCGGCGATCTGGGCCTGGTCCATTCGCTCAGTTCCTTCCTGGACGCGGGACTTTGGCGGCCCGCCCGTCGCCCCGCCGCCGCAGGCTTGACCATACAGTTCTGTTTGGATTAGGGGAGCGTCACCGGGCTGTCAACCAGCGACCTAGAAGGCCGCGATCGGGCGCACGCCAACGCCGCCATCGCTGTACAGGACTTGCCCGGTCATGGCCCTGGAGTCGCGACGGCTCGCCAGAAGAACATACAGTCCGGCATGGTCTTCGGGCTCCTGCGCCAGGCGCAGGGGGTTGGTGGGAGCGATACGCGCCGCAGACGCCTCGCGGTCCGCGCCCAGCGAGCGCTGCGCCTGCCCCAGGCTCTCGGTCCCGCGCAGCTGGGTGAGCGTGCCGCCCGGTCCCACGCCATTGACGCGGATGTCCGGCGCGAACTCCATCGCCAGGCGCCGGATGACGCCCAGCACCGCGTGCTTCGACGACACGTACAGGACCCCGCCCCCGCCGGCCTCCTGACTGGCCACCGACGCCGTGTACACCAAGCTGCCGCGACTCTCCGCCAGGGCCTCCCGGGCGGCCAGCGCCAGCAGCAGGTAGCCGCGGACATTGATCGCAAAGAGTTCGTCCATGGCCGACACGAGGCTCTCGGGCGTGTACTTGGCCAGCGGACGGTGGAAGTCGAACACCCCGGCGTTGCCGACGGCGGCGTCGAGACGCCCGTAGGCTGTGCGGGCGGCGGTCACGGCCGCCTCATGGGTGGCCCATTCGCGCACGTCGCCGACCACCACCCGGAGCCGGTCGCCGTGCGCCGCCGACAGGGCTTCGAGCCCGGCGGCGTCGCGGTCCACCGCCACCACGCCGCGGGCGCCCTCGGCGATGTAGCGGTCGACCACGGCCCGGCCGATGCCGGCTGACGCGCCGGTGACGATCGCCACCTGATCGGTCAGCCAGCCGGTCACAGGAACACGTTGAGGTTCTTGGCCAACAGCACGGCCTGGGTGATGTGGATCTCGCGCCGGGCCAGGCGGAGCGCGCCCGCGTCGTCCCGACGCAGCAGGTCCGTCCGCCGCCCCGCAATCCAGGTCTCCTCCGCCTCGTTCCGCCCGCGGCAGTTCACGAAGGTGGAATAGACCCGGTACTCGCGCGCGTTGTCGGTGAGCTCGACCTCCACATTGTTGATGATGTGGCAGGCCCGGGTGGGCGGATCCTCCGCCCAGGCGGTGGCGTGCATGAAGCGCGTCACCCGCCGGCGCAGGTTGAGCAGGTCGTCGTCGTAGAACGCCATGCGTTCGATGAGCGGACCGCTCGAGGTGTCATTGCGGAAGCGGGCCTGCACGCCAGGCATCCAGTAGTGGATGTCCTCGGTCATCAGCCCCAGCCACTCCTCGTAGCGCTCTTGGTCGAGCAGCCGGGCTTCCCGGTACAGGAACTGCTCGACCTCGAAGACCAGGTCGCGGTCGGGAAGCGGCGGAAACTGGGGCGGCCGGGGATCGCGGATGGCGTCCGCCGGGTTCTGGGCTTGCGCTTGGCTCATGTCAGCGGCCCTCCGGGAGGTTCGACCAGGTTTCGGCGCACAGCAGGTCCAGCCAGCGGCCGTAGAAGGCCCGCTGGTTGGAATCGTTGAATTTCCGCTGGTGCACGTTGCCGGGGAGTTCCTCGTGCTCCACCTGGCTGTGCAGGCCTAGACTGTAGTGGAGCTTCTGCCGGCGGGCGACCACACCGGCGGCCGTGCGGGTCGCGGCCTCCCAGTTCTCGCCGTCGTCCATTTCGAGCGTGCCCGAAGGCGAGAAGGTCCGCATGACGCCCTTGCGGTACTTCTCCTTGATCGAGTCCGGCGCGTTCTTGTTGACCAGCACCCAGGTGTGCAGCTCGGTCCGATGCGGGCCGCGCGGGTTCCAGGTGCGCACAGTGTTCAGGCCGGCGAGGAACGAGAAGTTCGGGAACAGCGTCGCCGACCCCATGGCGCCCACCATGCGCGAGCGGAGCTTGCCCAGTCGTTCGGCCATGATGGCCTCGCGCTCGCGGATGTACTGGACCACCTCGGGCTCGCCGAGGGTCATGGCGTTGCCGACCATATCGAAGCCGAACTGCATACCGTGGCCGTTGACGTTGGCCTGGTAGACGCTGTCCTGCTTGGCCTTGCCCACGCCCATGCCGAGCATCGCCACGGCGCCGGAGTTGTGGGTCCACTGGGCGTGCAGCGAGTCGCCCACGAAGTTCTCGGCCGGGACCTTCCAGTTGCAGTCGATCCACGACTTGATGTTGCCGGTCAGGAATTCCGTGCCGCCCTCGTCATTGTCGAGCAGCACGTCGAGGTACCAGCGGTAGTCGCCGAGGAACTCGTCAAGGGTCGGGGCCTCGGGATCGAAGGTGGCGAACAGCAGGCCCTTGTAGCCGGCCACCCGCGCCTGGATCAGGCCCAGCTCCGACTTGTCGAAATCCGGGCAGGTCTTCTCGTAGATCTCCTCGGCCGGCATGCCCAGGAAGGCGCCGTCCCGACCGAAGGCCCAACCGTGGTAGTTGCAGGTGAAGCGCCGGGCGTTGCCGGCTTCTGCGAAGCAGACCCGGTTGCCGCGGTGCGGACAGGCGTTCAGCAGCACCTTCACCTGGCCGTCGTTGGCGCGGGAGACGATCACCCCGTCCTCGCCGATGGTGGTGGTGAGGAAGTCGCCGGGATTGGGGATCTGGCTTTCATGGGCCACGAAGATCCAGCACCGGGCGAAGATCCGCTCGAGCTCGAGCCGGTAGATCGCCTCGTCCCAGAAGATCCGGGGCGAAATCCGCCCGCGGCCAACGTCGACCATCTCGCGCAGCGCCTGGGCCGATGGACGGGCCCACTCCTCCTGCTGAACCTGCACGGTCATCCTGACACCTCTTGGTCCGTCCGCGCGCCGCGGAGATCGACGAAGACCACGCCATCGACGACCTGCACCGGGAAGGTGCGGATCGGATCGGTGGCCGGGAAACACATCGGCCGGCCGTCGCGGATGTCGAAACGGCCGTCATGCACCGGGCAGCAGAGCTCGTGCCCCTCCACCCAGCCCTCACTGAGCGACGCCTTCGCATGACTGCAACCGTCCTGGGTCGCGAAGCAGGCCCCGCCGACCCGAACCACCGCGATCGGTTCCACGCCGGGCGGCCGCACCCGACGCACCTCGCCTTCCGGCACCTCGTCAAGCGCCAGCAGCCGCGTCATCCCCGCGGCCTCCGCGCTCTCGGCAGACAACTCCGTCACCACCAAAGCCCCACAAAACTCACCATACAGTTCTGTACGGTTTAGGGAGGCCGCCCGGGTCTGTCAATCAGCGCCGGCGATCAGATCACGGCCTTGGCGCGCAGAGCCGCGATCCGGCCGGCGTCGTAGCCCAGCCAGCTCTGCAGGATCTCGTCGCTGTGCTCGCCGGGAAGCGGGGTCGGGCTGCGGGGCGCCACGGGGGTGTCCGAGAGCCGGGTGACCGGCCCCTGCATCGGCAGCACGGCCCCGCCCCCCTGGTCGATCTCGACGATGAAGCCGCGATGGCGAAGTTGGGGGTTCTCCACCACATCGGCGACCGTGGCGATCCGGGCGCTGGGCACGCCGGCCCGTCCCAGGATCTCCTCCACCTCGCTCGCCGAATGCTGGGCCGTCCAGGCCTGCACGACGGCTTCCGTCGCCGCGAGATTGGCGACCCGCGCGGAATTGGTGGCGAAGCGTGGATCCTCCAGCAGCTCGAGGCGGCCCGCAGCCTTTAGGAAGCGCTCGAACATGTCGTCGCCCCCGCAGAGGATCAGAACCCAGCCGCCGTCGCCGCACTCGAAGGCGTTGCTGGGCGCCACGGTGCGTCCGCGCGCCCCGTTCCGGGTGGCGGTGACCCCGTTCAGGATCTGGTTGGGGATGGCGGTCATGAGCAGCGAGGCGCCGCTTTCCAGCAGCGAGATGTCCACCACCTGTCCGCGGCCCGTGCGCTCGCGAGCCTGAAGGGCGGCCAGGATGCCGACCGTCGAATAGAGGCCCGCCACATGGTCGCAGACGAAGACACCCATCAGCACCGGGGGCCCGTCCGCTGGTCCTGTGAGGTCCATCAGCCCGCTCATTGCCTGGGCCGCGGAGTCGAAGCAGGGGCGCGACGCGTAGGGCCCGTCCTGGCCGAAGCCGCTGATCCGGGCCATCACCAGCCGGGGATTGATGGCGCTGAGCGCCTCCCACCCGCAGTCCATCTTCTCCATGGTGCCGGGGACGAAGTTCTCCACCAATACGTCGGCCTCGGCGACGAGCGCCTTGAGCACCGCCTGCCCCTCAGGGTTGCGCAGATCCAGCGAGAGGCCGCGCTTGCTGCGGTTCATGACGTGGAAGTTGAGGCTCGTACCGCCCAGGTCCGGCGGGTAGTGGCGCAGACTGTCGCCAGCGCCGCTCTCCACCTTGATCACTTCGGCGCCCATGTCGCCGAGGATCATCGCGCAGTAGGGTCCGGCGACGAACCGCGCCAGGTCGAGGACCTTCAGCCCGGCGAGGGGTCCCTCGCCCGGCTTCTCCTTGCAGGTTCCAGCCATGCCCCTAGCTCACGGTCTCGTCGCGGATGGTCCGGGCCGCCAACCCGAAGAGGACGATGGAGACGACGATCACCAGCTCTCCGATGATCTTCGCCCAGCGCAGGCCCTCGGCCGCGCCCATGCCGCCGGACGTGGCCAGCAGGTCGCTGATCGCGCCCACAGCCAGCGGCCCAAAGCCCAGGCCGATCAGGTTCAGGATGAACAGCAGCACCGCCGCGGCCGTGGCCCGGGTCTGCGGGCGTACTAGGCCCTGGATGGAGGCGTAGACGGGGCCGAACCAGGCAGTGTTGAGGAAGGCCGCGCCGGCCAGCAGGAAGATCGCGAGGACGGCCGAGGGGACCAGCATGGCGCTGACCACGAATGGCAGGGCGAGGCCCGCAAACACGGCCGGCAGGTAGACGTGGGCCCGCAGGTCCTTGGCGATCAGCCGGTCCGACAGGCGCCCGCCGAGCACCGCGCCCAGGATCCCGGCCAGCCCGCTCGTCAGACCCAGGGCGATGCCCAGGAAGCCCGCGGACTTGAGGCCGAAGGCGGCGCCCAGCGACGCCAGTTCGGCGGCGTGGCTGCGCAGGAAGAAGGATGCGGTGAAGGCCGTCTGCCCGTAGGTGACGAAGGCCTGGACGGCGGCTGCGAAGGCGATCAGCCAGAACGTCCGCTTGGTCGCCAGCTCGCGGCAGGCGTCGGCGAACTTCGGCCGCTGCGCCGCCTTCGCGGCGAGAGCCGCCCTAAGCTTGCGCCGGGGTTCGTGAAGCGTGGTGGCGGCCAGGATCGCCAGCAGCAGCCCCGGCGCGCCGGCTGCGAGGAAGGCGGCGCGCCAGCCATACGCATCGGCGATGACGCCGCCGAGCGCCATGCCCAGCAGCGAGCCCAGCGGCGTGCCCATGGCATAGAAGGCCAGTCCTGATGCGCGCTTCTCCCGGGGCATGTAGTCGGAGATGAGCGAGTGCGCCGGCGGGGTGCAGCCCGCCTCTCCGACGCCTACGCCAAAGCGGGCGAGGACGAGCTGCCAGAAGTTGGTCACGAAGCTGCAGGCGACCGTGAAGCTGCTCCAGATCAGCACGGAGAGCGCGATGATCCGCGGCCGGTCGCCGTGTTCGGCGACTCGGGCGATGGGGATGCCCAGGACACTGTAGAGGAGGGCGAAGGCGAGCCCCGTCATCACCCCGATCTGCCAGTCGGCCAGACCCAGCTCGACCTTGATCGGCTCGGCCAGGATGTTGATCACCTGCCGGTCGAGGAAGTTGAAGGTGTAGATCAGCAGGAGCAGGAACATGGCGTAGCGCCGGTCCCTCGCCGACATCAGAGCGCCCTCGCCGACCGGCGGCGGCGCCGTCCGCGCGGCGTCGTCGCCCAAGCGCGCAGCGTGGTCGGCCATGGCTGTCTCCCCCTAAAGGCTCCACCGGAACCTTGCGCCATACAGTTCTGTCTTTTTGGTACCGTCTGGCGTGGTGCAGATCAATCACCGTGTGGGGAAATCTTCCGGGAAGGAATTCCGTACACAACCGTCGACTATCGTGCAGAGATAGGTCCCAGAGTCGCGTTCGTCCGAGAGCGGCCTTATGAACTCCGAACGACGATCACTTGCGTGATCCGAAGCAGATTGAAGGAGGGATCGCAGTTGGCGACACCCAAAGCCCAAGGCGCCGGGGCGGGGAGCCCCGCGGAGAAGCGCTCCTTGACCCGCGACGACTGGATTGACGCGGCGACGCAACGGCTGGTCAACATGAGCGTGGACGCCGTCCGGGTGGAGCCCCTGGCCGCCGAGATCGGGGTCAGCCGCGGCAGCTTCTACTGGCACTTCAAGAGCCGCAAGGAGCTCCTCGAGGGCATCCTCGCCAAGTGGCGGGAGAACCAAACGCGTCGCATCGTTGAACGCATCAAGCAGGATCGGCGTCTCGGCGTCCGCGAACAGCTGACTCAGCTGCGCACCCTCCCCGGAAGCCGCAAGGCCGACGCCGCCGCCGCCCTGGAACTGGCGATCCGCGCCTGGGCCAGGCGAGACAAGCTCGCCAAGCGGATCGTGGCCGAGGTGGACCGCGAGCGGCTGGAGTTCACCATCGGCCTGATGCTGGAGGGCGGCGCAGACGAGACCGAGGCTCGTTACCTGGGACTCCTCGGCTACGCCTACACGATCGGCGAATCCATGCTTCAGGAGGTCATCACCGAGGAGCAGATCCGCAGCTGCCGCGCCCATATCCTCAACCAGCAGATCGCGGCCCTGAAGACGCCAGACTGACGGGGGCTCAGGCGGACAGGACCTGCCCGCGCAGGCGCAGACCCTCGGCCTCGCGATCCCAGGTGTCGGGCGTCACCGCTTCACGCCGGAGCTGATCCTTGGTGACCTTGTTGGTGCTGGTCTTCGGCAGGGCCGGCACGAGGCGGACAAAGCGCGGCACCATGAAGTGGGCGCAGCGGGCCGCCAGGAACTCGGTCAGGGCCCTCGGCGAGACGTCCGCCCCCTGCTCCGGCGCGATCACCGCCATCACCTCCTGATCGCCGTGCGGCGACGGCACCCCGATCACCGCCACCTCCAGCACGCCCGGGAACGCGGCGATCTCGCGCTCCACCTCCTGGGAGGAGACATTCTCACCCCGTCGGCGGATGGCGTCCTTCAGCCGGTCGACGAAGTAGAAGTTGCCGGCCGCGTCGCAGCGGAAGGCGTCGCCGGTGTGGAACCAGCCGTTGCGCCAGGCCGCCGCCGTGGCGGCCGGATCGTTTAGGTATCCAGCGTTCATGGTCCAGGGCTGGTTGGCGCGCAGGATCAGCTCGCCCACGGCGCCCACCTCCACCGGCTGGTCGTGGGCGTCGACGATCCGCGCCTCGATCCCGTCGCGGACCCGGCCGCAGCTGCCATACGTCTGACTGTCCACCGGCGTCAGAATCGGCACCGACACCTCCGTCATGCTGAAGGCGGCGAAGTAGGAGAAGCCCTGGCGCTTGGCGAAGGCCGCGGTGTCGGGCGTGATCGGCGACATCATGGTGAAGTCGAAGGGCGCCTTGGCGCCCGGGTCGACCGAAGCGGCCAGGTAGCTGGTGATCGAGCTCAGCAGCCCCACCAGCCGGTTGCAGCCGGCCGCTTGCACGTCGGCCCAGAGCGTCTGGGCGCTGAAGCTCGGCGCCAGGTGCATGGGCGCCCCGCCCGCCAGGGCGGAGAGCGCTGCGCCGAGAGCCAGGGTGTGGAACAGCGGGGTGTAGATGTAGATCCGGTCCTCGGGGCCCAGGTAGCCGTGTGAAACTGCTCCCGCCGCGCCGAGGTGCCCGTAGGGGCAGAGTACGCCCTTCGCCCGCCCGGTCGTGCCGGAGGTGAACAGCACCGCCCCGATGTCCCAGGGCTCCGGCGACGCGGTCTCCGCAAGCGGTTCTCCCCACAGAACCTCCTCGCCGAGGGTGCGCAGGGCAAGCGAAGGCGCCGTTCCGGCGCCCGCCAGGATCACCGTCTCGAGGCGCCCGGCGTCGAACTCCGCAAGCCGATCGGCCAGTTCTGGATGGCAGACCATCACTGCGGCGTCGGCGGTGACCACCGCATGCCGCAGGATCTCCCCGCGTAGGGCCACGTTCAGCGGCGCGATCACCGCGCCCAGGGCGCTGGCCCCGAACCACGCGCGCAGGAAGGCCGCCCCGTTCGGCAGGAAGAGCAGCACCCGGTCGCCTTCCCGGACACCGACCTTTGAGAGCCCGGCCGCGGCCTGGCGCGCGTACGTCCAGGCCTCGCCGTAGGTCCAGCGCGAGCCGTCAGCGAACGTTGCGCAGACCGCGTCCGGCGTCTCGGAGGCCCGGCGGGCCAGCAAGGTGGGGACGACGCAGGTGTCGGCGGTGGCCGGGCGGTCTTCAAACCAATGGGGAAACGGCATCGTCCGGACCTCTGCACCTATACGCGCGCGGCCCGCCTTCCCGCCCCCGGCCGCACACGCGCCGGAAGCCTCGTTTGACAAGCCCGCGCGGCAGTCATATCCATACAGTACTGCATGTTCAAGCCGCCAAGAACGGGCGTACCGGCGCCGCTGTGGCGCATGGCGGCGTTCGAGCCGCGGGAGGAAAAATCGATGAGCTCAGAGGCCGTGGAGGTCGCCCTGTATGACCTCGGCGTCAAACGCGAGGCGCGCACCGGGTTCGCCAGCGACCCGGAGGCCTTCCTCGCCCGCTACGCCCTCACATCGGAGGAAGCGGCGATGATCCGCGACTTCGACGTGGCGGGACTGCAGGCGCGGAAGGTGAGCCCGCTGCTGACCATGGGCTTCTGGACGATGAACCATCCTAGCCGGTCGCTCCGCGACTACCTCGCCCATCTGCGCGCTTGCCAATAGGAGCTCAAACCATGGGCAAGATCGTCGGCGGCTTCGTCCTGCCGCATGAACCCGGCCTCTTCTTCACGCCGAAGGAGGCCGCAAAGCCGCAACTGCTGGAGGTCCACGCGGCCTACGACCGGGTGCGCGACCGGATCGGAGAACTGCAGGCCACCACGGTCGTGGTGATCGGCGCCGATCACTATGTCCTGTTCGGCCCGCAGTGCCTGCCGAACTTCCTGATCGGGATCGGCGACGTCACCGGCCCGTACGAGAAATTCCCGGGCGTCCGCCAGGACGAGATCCCGAACAACCGAGAGCTCGCCCGCCACATCCTGCAGCACGGCCGCGTCCACGGGTTCGACTGGTCGGCGTCGAAGTCGCTGCGGGTCGACCACTCGGTGGGCCTGCCGGCGCGGATCTGCGCCCTGCCCAACTCCACGGTAAAGGGGGTCATTCCGGTCTATCTGGCCAGCGGCGTGGAGCCGCTGATCCCGATCCGCCGGGCCTATGAGGTCGGTGGAGCCATCCGCGCGGCGGTCGAGGCGGCCGACGCCGACGAACGCGTGGTGGTGATCGGCTCCGGCGGCATCAGCCACTGGGTCGGCATGCCGCGCATGGGCGACCACAACGAGGGCTTCGACCGTATGGTTCTGGACTGCGTCGTCCGCGGCGATCCCGAACCCCTGTTCGCCCTGTCCGACGCCGAGATCATCGAGCAGGCGGGCAATGGAGGCCTGGAGATCCGCAACCTGGCCTGCGCCATGGGCGCCCTGCCAGGCCGGAGCGGCGCGCTGATCGCCTACCACAATGAACCGGACTGGGTGGCGGGCCTCGGCTTCGCTGAAATCCACGCCGCCGCCTGACCTGAGCACCTGGAAGGAAACGAGACCTTGAGCCACCCCGCCATCGGAAAGTCCGTCGTCGCCGCCGGCCTGAAGACCAACTACCACGAGATGGGCTCCGGCCGGCCGGTGATCCTGCTGCACGGCTCGGGCATGGGCGTCTCAGGATGGGAGAACTGGCATCGGGTAATGCCCGAGCTCGCCAAGCAGCACCGCGTGCTCGCGCCCGACATCGTGGGCTTCGGCTTCACCGAGCGTCCGGCCGAGGCCCAGTACAACATCAAGTTCTGGGTCCAGCACCTGACCGGCTTCATCGATGCCCTGGGCCTCGAAAAGCCGGTCCTGGTAGGCAACTCCTTCGGCGGCAGCCTGGCGCTGGCCTATGCCGCGCGCCAGTCGGACAAGCTCTCGGGCATGGTGCTGATGGGCACCCCAGCGGGTGACTTCACGCGCACCTCGGGCTCGAGCGCCTGGTACTACGAGCCGTCCGTGGAGAACATGGGCGCGCTGCTGCGAGAGTTCCCGTACGACAAGTCCATCGTCACGGACGAGATGGTCGCCTCGCGTCACGAGGTCACCATGCTGGCCGGCGGGCTCGACGCCTACCGCGCCCTGTTCCCGGAACCCGGCCCCGCCGGCGAGCAGCGGACCGTCCGCGGGCTGCCGCCGTCCACCCTCGAGCAGGTGACGACGCCGGTGCTCGCCCTGCACGGCCGGGAGGACAAGATGATCCCGCTGGAGTGCAGCCTGCGCATCGCCGAGCACGTGCCCAACGCCGAGCTGCATGTCTTCGGCAAGTGCGGTCACTGGGTTCAGATCGAGCGGCAGGATCAGTTCGTCGAACAGACGCTGAACTTCATCGCCCGCCTCGCCTGATCTGGGAGAGTCAGCTTGAAGCGTCGCACGGGCCCCGTCGTCATCGTTGGGGCCGGCCAGGCGGCCGCGGCTCTGGCCCGCGGGCTGCGAGAGAATGGGTTCGCAGGTTCGATCCGCATGTTGGGCGAGGAGCCGCAGCCGCCCTATGAGCGGCCGCCGCTCTCCAAGCAGGTGCTGATCGAAGGTCGCGCGCCGGACGCCTTGTGGCTGCTGGGCGATGACGCCCAGCGCGCCCAGGGCGTGACGCTCTCCACCTCCACCCGCGTGACGGCGATCGATCGGGCCGCCCGCGAGGTGATGACGGACGCAGGAGAGGTGATCCCGTATGAGACCCTGGTGCTGGCGACCGGCGGGACGGCGCGGGGTCTTCCGGACCTTCCCGTCGACGGCCGACGCGTCTTCGAGCTTCGGACGCTGTCGGATGCGCTCTCGCTGCACGCGGCCTTGCCGGGAGCGCGCCGCGTTCTGGTGATCGGAGGCGGCTGGCTCGGTCTGGAAGTCGCCGCCGCGATCCGCCAGCAAGGCCTGGAGGTCACCCTGGCCGAGGCCGCGCCCCGCCTGTGCGCGCGTTCAGCGCCGTCAGAGGTGTCCGAATACCTCCTCGAGCTGCACCGCGGCCATGGCGTCGATGTACGTCTCGGCGCCTGTGTGCAGCCCGTCCTTGGGGAAGACGGCCTGACCCTGCCCCCGGACGCCCAGCCCTATGATCTGGCTGTGGTCGCCGTCGGGATCGCGGCGCGTGACGAACTCGCCGTGGCGGCCGGGCTGCCCACCGCTGACGGCGTGCTGACGGACTGCAACGGAGCCACCGCGGACCCCGACATCTTCGCGATCGGTGATGTGGCCAGGCTCTGCGCATCCGCGGCCGGTCCGGGCCTGCGGCTGGAGTCCTGGCGCCATGCCGAGACCCAGGCCCGCCTGGCCGCGGCGGCGATCGTCGGTGAGCCGCGAGATTATGACGAACCCGCCTGGTTCTGGTCGGACCAGTTCGGCCGGCTGATCCAGATCGCCGGTCTCCCCGACCCCGACCTCGAGCTGATGGACGCGGAGGCCGGCGAGAAGCCGGTCTGGCGGTATGGCCGCAACGGCGCAGTGGCAGCGGTGATCGGCGTCGACCGCGCACGGGATGTCCGCATGGCGCAGCGCGCCCTGCCCACGCTCGCCAGCCGGATGGCCGCCGCGAACGGGAGAGCCTCCTGAGCGCCACCCCCGCGCCGCCTGCGCGGAGCTCCACGTCGACGCCGTTTGGCCGGTCCTTGACCAGCTTGTGGTGGAGCTGGCCGGCCCCATATCGCCGAGGCGAAACGGGGCTAGGTCGCTCCAGAAGCCAACAACTAGATCGACAGGAATAGCTTCAGGCGCGTCGGGTGACCCTCCCTGGACTGCTCGGCCAGCGCGAGATCGAGCTGTGCGTCCGATAATCCGTTGCTCTTCACATGTTGCTGGAAGACGCGCAGCGTGACCTTGGGGCTACAGCTTCGGGCTCGGGTCGCCCCAAGCGAATATGACCCGGGCTCACCCGATCGATAGCCAGGCGTCGGCCTTCCCCAAACTGATTTCCCACCTGAGGAGCTCGTCAACTCACTAAAGTACGCAAGAGTACCGCATTTCGCCCCCGCCGAGAACAAACAGGGAATATGGCCGAGGCAGTTCCCTGCTGGCTACAAGGCACGCTGGCGCGATTCAGCCGGATTTGTCTCCCATTTATCGGGAGAGTTTTTGCCTACCGACTGCACGCACGACCATTCATTTCCGCGACAACCGCGGAAATCCTGTCCTGCCAATAGGTGTACGAAATCCGCCTCTTAGGCGGATACGCCTCGCGCGCATGCCTCTCCGGACCGCCTGAAGTCGCGCTTTAGCGGCGTTTCTCCGGCTTTCGCCCCAAGCCCAAAGCTGAGGTGTGCGTTCTGGCCGCCCCTTTCCCTGCCAACAGGGAAATCAATGCTCGAAGGGGGTGAGGATGCTTGTTCAGCGCGCACCGGACCCAGGTTTGCGAAGAGAGCCCGCGCGTCGCCCGCCGCCGGCCCGTCCCTTACCTTGCGTCAATCATCTTTGATCGCCCCTGTTCCCGCGCAAGTTGTGATGTGGTTCAGTGTCGGCGTGTGGCCGGAGAGTCCGGAGGTTGAGTTGGGCGCGGCAGGGTGGATGTCGGGCGCGATAGCGGGCCGGGGGGCGGCGAGCCTTCCTCGGACCGGCGGCGCTCGGCGGCGGGACATGCTGGACGGCGCCCGCATCCTGGTGGTCGAGGACGAATTCCTCGTGGCCGCCTTGCTGGAGGACGTGCTGCGCGGCTTCGGCTGCGACGTGGTCGGGCCCGCAGCGACGGTAGAGGAAGCCCTCGCGCTGCTCGACACCGAGGAGATCGACGCCGCGGTCCTGGATGTGAACATCGCGGGCACGCCGGTCTTTCCGGTGGCCGACGCGCTGACCGAACGCGACCTGCCTCTCGTCTTCGCCACCGCCTACGGCGCCGCCGGCGTGGCCCAGCGGCACAGCGGCCGCGCGGTGCTGGACAAGCCCTATCACGCCCGGGCCCTGGAGCACGCCCTGCGCTCGGCGCTGCAGACCCGCCGGCGCCCCTGACCGCCTGGATCCGCCGGCCGGGCCGAGCCCTGGGCGTCGCCGCTTTGCGGGCAGGCGAATGTGTGCGAAGCCCTGGCCACACCCTCGGACTTGCGGTGCGCGAAAGCGGGCGATGAAACAGTTCCTGATCACCATGGCGGGCGTGTTCGCGGGCCTGGTCGTCTTCCTGATCGGCGTGCCCGTCGTGCTGGTCGGCATGGCGTTGGCCGCCGCAGCGCCCCAACCCGTGCCCGCGAACACGGTGCTGGAGCTCGATCTGCGCGGGTCGCTCTCGGACCAGTCGCCGAACAACCCGCTGTGGGGGCTCGGTCGCAATTCGACGTCGGTCATGGCGATCATCGAGACCCTGCGCCGCGCCGAGCGCGACGACCGCATCAAGGGCCTCCTGGTCCGCCTGCCCGAGCGCGGGCTGGAGCCGGGCATGGCCGACGAGATCCGCCAGGGCTTCTCCCGCTTCCGCGCGGCGGGCAAGCCGGTCTACGCGCATAGCCAGGGCGTCTATCCCGCCGGCGTCGTGACCACGACCTACATGCTGGGCGCCGCCGCCGACGAGTTCTGGATGCAGCCGGGCGCCTCGCTCCAGGTCACCGGGGTCGCGACCGAGGACCTGTTCCTGCGCCGGTTCTTCGACAAGTACGGCGTCGTCCCGCAGTACGAGCAGCGCCAGGAATACAAGAACGCCGTCAACGGCTTCCTGTTCTCGGACTACACCCCCCCCCATCGGGAGGCGACGGTCTCGTGGCTGTCGTCCGTCTACGAGTCGAACCTCACCGCCGCCGCCACGGACCGGAAGGCCGAACCCGCGGCCCTGCGCGCAGCCCTGGAGGCGGGGCCGCACGGCGCCGAGGAGGCGCTGACTCTCAAGCTCATCGACAAGGTGGGCCAGGTGCGCGAGGCCGAGGAGGCCCTGCTGGCCAAGGCGGGCGCCGGCGCCAAGACGGTGGACTTCGACGACTATGTCGACGCCCGGCCCGAAACCGACCGCGGACTGACCGACGCCATCGCCCTGATTGAGGCCGAGGGGCCGATCGTGACCGGCGAGGACCGGGGGGCGAATCCCTTCACGGGCGGCTCGGCGATCTATTCCGACGATCTGGCCAAGGCGATCCTGCGCGCGGCCCGGTCCGACAAGATCAAGGCCATCGTACTGCGGGTGAATTCACCCGGGGGGTCGGATACGGCCTCGGAGCAGATTCTGGATGCGGTGCGCTTCGCCAAGGCCAAGGGCAAGCCCGTGGTGGTTTCGATGAGCACCTATGGCGCGTCCGGCGGCTACTGGATCGCCTCGGAGGCCTCGGCCATCGTCGCCCAGCCGACGACGCTCACGGGATCGATCGGCGTGTACGGCGGCAAATTCGCCCTGGGTCCGGCCCTCGCGCGCTATGGCGTCGACATGCGCCAGATCGGCGTGGGCGGCGACTACGCCGGGGCGTTCGGCATGGGCCAGCCTTTCACCAACGCCCAGCGCGAGGCCTTCGGCGGCTGGATGGACCGCATCTACGCCAACTTCCTGGGCAGGGTGGCGGCCGGACGCAAGCTGCCGCCCGAACAGGTGGCCGAGATCGCCAAGGGCCGCGTCTGGACCGGCGCCCAGGCCAAGGGGATCGGCCTGGTGGACGAGGTGGGAGGCTTCTACCAGGCGGTGGCCCGCGCCAAGGCCCTGGCCAAGATCGAGGGCGAGATCCCGCTGCGACGCATGACGCCGTCGAGCGGCGCCTTCGACACGCTGCGCAAGGCGCTGGGCGTCTCGGGAAGTTCCGCCCGAACCCTGATGGCCGCGGCCTGGATCTTCGGCGACCCGCGCGCCCAGGCCGTCATCGACGAGGTGGCCGCAGCAAGGCTGCGCGGCGAAGGCCAGGGGATGGTCCTGGCGCCGACCCCGTTCCGCTGACCGCTGAGGACCGACGGCCCTCGCCGCGACGCCCAGCCTTGCCGACAAGGAAGAAGGGCGGCGGGTCTCCCCGCCGCCCTTCCCTCAAGACCTCCGCCCCCGACGGGCGCGAACGTCCGCCCTGGCCTCAGAAATCGGCCGTGAAGCCGATGAACAGCCGCCGGCCCAGCAGATCGTAGACCGGATAGGTGTTCGGCAGCCCTGTCTCGGCGATGGTGTTGCGCACCAGCGGCGGATCCTGGTCGAACAGGTTGTTCACCCCGGCGCGGAGGCTGAAGTTCTCGCGCACGTGCCACACGCCCGACAGGTCCACATAGCTGCGGGCGGGCAGTCGTGGATTGAACAGCTCGGGCGTGGTGTTGGAGCCGATCGTGGGCTCGTCCGAGTCACGCTCGAACTTCACCCCGCCGATGTAGCGCCAGGCCAGCGAGATGGTGGCGTCCCACGGGGTGGTCCAGTTGAGGCGCAGGTTGTGCTTCCAGCGCGGGTTCAGCGTCTGGCAGGTGGGCCCGAACAGGCCCGCGCAATCGTACTCGGGATCGCCCGGCAGCGGCACCGTGGTGTTCTTGAGCAGATAGCTGCCCGCGAAGCTGAGCGACAGACCGCCCCAGCTGTCGACGCCCCAGTCTTCGAGCGGCAGGGCGTAGCTGGCCTGGAAGTCGAGGCCCTCCACCTTGCCCGCGCCGATGTTGACGTTCGAGCCGTCGATATAGCCGCCGCCGACCACGCTGGTGCCGAACAGAGTGCCGTTCGGCGCGCGGCGGATCAGGTCGCAGAACGCCGGGTCGCCCGTGGTCAGGCACTTGTCCATGGTGATCCCGAGCGGCACCGAGCCGATCGAGCCGTCCAGCTTGACCCGGTAGTAGTCGATGCTGGCCACGAAGCGCGGCAGGAAGCCGGGAGTCAGGGTGAAGCCCAACGAGACGGTCTTGGCCTTCTCGGGATCGAGAACCGGATTGCCGCCGTTGAGGACGGCGCACTGGCCCGAGGGGCACTGTACGATCGTGTTGGTCGTGCCGCCGTTGCCGTACTGGGCGGCGGTGACGCCGGTGCGCAGGCACTGTTCGAGGCTCGCCGTGGCCGCCGCGCCGCCGTTGGGCGCGCAGGGGTCGACGCCCAGCTGGCTGGTGTTGGTCACCGAGCGGGGCGTGTAGAGTTCGAGAATGCTCGGCGCCCGGATGGCGCGCTGGAACGAGCCGCGGAACCGCAGATCGGACGTCGGCGCCCACTGCAGCCCGACCTTGTAGGTGTCGGCCGAAACGCCGGTCGAGTAGTCCGAGTAGCGATAGCCGCCTTCCAGGATCAGTTCCCGGGCGAAGGCCATGTCCTCGACCAGCGGGACACGGATCTCGCCGAAGCCCTCAGTCACCGAGATGCTGTTGTCGATCGGCGTCGACGCGCCCCCCGCGCCCGAGAGGTCGCCGCTGAGCTGAGCCACGTCGGGGGCGTATTCGAGATGATCCCGACGGTTCTGCACGCCGAAGGCCACGCCCACGCCGCTGGTGGCCCAGGGCGATTTCACGCCGTAGTCGCCCAGGTCGCCGTTGATGACGGCTTCCATGATCCGCTGGGTCGTGACGCCGCGCGAGGTCCCGGTCACGTCCAGGTAGGCCAGGGCCGCGTCGGTGACGCCGCCGTCCTGGAAGATGTTGTAGGGCACGCAAGATCCGCCCGAGATGCACTCGGGGCCGCTCGCGCCGGGCTGCACCAGCAGGGCCTCCTGGATGCGCGAGATGGAGAGGTAGTTCTCCGAGGCCTGGTACAGGCTGGTGTAGTAGTACGACCCGTAGACGTCGAACTTCCACGAATCCACGATGCTTCCGCGGGCGCCGCCCACGATGCGGTAGTTCTGATGCTGGTAGTACGAGTTGCGCCCGCCGCCCTCGATGTTGCGGCGGCCGATGTAGAGGTCCTTGGTGGCCCCGGCGGCGATCTCGTCGGCCGTACAGCCGATGGCGCCCCGCTGCTGCCCGCTGAGGAACGGGTTGTCGCAGTTGACCAGGAAACCGCCCGTGTCGGTCGCGCCGCTGCCCTGGAACAGACCGGTGGGGGCGATCTGGACGTTGGACCGGCTGTCCATGAAGTTGAAGTCGGAATACAGCTCGACTTTGTCGCTCACCTCGTAATGCGCGAAGAAGCCCGCGGTGTAGCGGGTGTTCTGCTGCATCAGGTACGAGTAGTCGTTCGAGTTGAACCGCGGAACCGGTGTGGTCGAAGCGTTCGGATCGTACGGGACGAATGCATTGCCCAGCACGGCGAAGTCGTCTCCCGTGCCGTCGGCCAGGTAGAAGATGTTGGAGTTGCTCGAGCCTGCGCACCCCGCAATGCCGGCGGCGTTCGTGTTCACCTGACAGGCCGAGTAGTCGCGCTTGCCCTGGGTGACCGGGTCCTGGTCATGATAGGTGAAGAAGGCCGTGACGTTCCCGCGGCGGTCCGGGCTGTTGAGGCCGAAGACCAGGCTCAGGTCGCGCGACTTGCCGTCCCACGCCCGCTTCGGGACGTTGATGGCCGGGGCGTTCGAGCGCAGCAGGCCCTGCACGAACTCGTTGTGCTGGTTGTGCTGATAGACGCCCCACTGCGCGTCGATCTGGACGCCCTCGTAGTTGCGCTTCATCACGAAGTTCACGACCCCCGCGACCGCATCCGAGCCGTAGGTCGACGAGGCGCCCCCCGTCAGGACCTCGATGCGCTCGATGAGCTGCGAGGGGATCTGGTTGATGTCGGGCGACGCGTTGGGATTGCCCGTGTTGGGGTCGCCGACGCCGAGGCGGCGGCCGTCCATCAGAACCAGGGTGCGTTGCTGGCCCAGGCCCCGGAGGTCCACCGTCGCCACGCCGCCCGGCCCGGACAGCGGGTTCGAGGTGCTTGAAAGGCCGGTCTGGCTGTTCTGGGTCACCTGAGGCAGCTGGTTCAGGACATCGGCGGTGTCGGGACGTCCGCCCAGAAGCACCTCTTCGGCGCCGACCACCTGCACGGGGCTGACACTCGTCAGGTTCGGGGTCGGAATACGCGACCCCGTGACGATGAGTTCCGAGACTTCCGCCGTTCCGGTGTCCTGAGCCGAGACGGGCGTGGCGAGGGCCAGCATGGCCGCGCCACAGATCATCGAAGACGCCAGAAGGCGCTCCCGCATGAGCTTGGTTTTCACGATCTTACCTCCAGCGGCTCTGCCGGTCGGCGGCCGCATCCCACAAGGAAAACAAGGTCCCGGGGGATACGCCCCTCGGTTGTTTCCGAGTTACGGATTGTCTGGGAAAACGGTCAACGACCATTCCGGAGGTCGAATATTTATGTCCAGAATGTGTATCTTTGGGGACACATATTACGGTGAAGCTTGTTCGGTTAGCATTTTTGTCGAAGCTTGACCATTGGAAGCAATATGCGGCTCCCTGGGCCGACGAGGTCGGAACCTACACTTATGGTAGAGCTGATCGCTGAAAGAGGTGGACCATGACACCGGATCTTCGAATTCTGGCCCTCGGCTTAGCAGGCCTTGTGGCGACGTCGGCCGCGCCGGCTCGAGCGGCGGCCGAGCCGACCCGCGCGGGCGCCGTGCAACGCCTCGTCGACTGCCAGAAGATCGCCGACGATGCGGCGCGCCTGGGCTGCTACGACCAGGCTGTCCGCGCGCTGGACCAGGCCGAGGCGGGAGGCGACGTGGTGGTCATGGATCGCGATCAGGCCCGCCAGGTGCGGCGTCAGGCGTTCGGCTTCTCGCTTCCCGCCATGACGTTCTTCGAGCGCGGCGAGGCGCGCGAGGAGCTGGAGAGCGTCACGGGCCGGATCGCCTCGGCCCGGCAGGACTCCACCGGCCGCTGGACACTGCGGCTGGAGGATGGCGCCGTCTGGGCCCAGGCCGACACGGCGATGGGGATGCTCGCGCCCAAGCCGGGGATGGAGGTGCGTGTGCGCCGCGCCTCTCTCGGCAGCTTCCTTCTCAGCGTCGAGGGCCGCCGCGCCTATCGCGCCAGAAGAGTCGAGTAGGGGCCGGTGCGTTTCGGCCCAGGCCGTCAGCGGTCCTTCGGGTCGATGGCGTCACGCAGGCCGTCGCCGAGGAAATTGAAGCACATCAGGGTCGCCACCATCGCGAGCGACGGGAAGATCAGCAGCCACGGCGCCAGCTCCATGTCCTGCGCGCCTCCGGCGATCAGCGTGCCCAGCGACGCCATCGGCGGCTGGACGCCCAGGCCCAGGAAGCTCAGGAAGCTCTCCGCCAGGATCACGGCCGGGATGGTCAGGGTGACATAGACCACCACCGGCCCCAGCAGGTTGGGCACGATGTGGCGCAGGATGATCCCGCCCCGTCCCAGGCCGGCCGCGCGGGCCGCCTCGACGAACTCCTTGTTCTTCAGCGTCAGGGTCTGGCCACGGACGATCCGGCTCATGGTCAGCCACTCGACCGCCCCGATCGCCACGAAGATCAGCACGATGTTCGAGCCGAATGTGACCGTCAGCAGGATGACGAAGAAGATGAAGGGCAGTGAGTAGAGGACGTCCACGACCCGCATCATGGCCTCGTCCACCTTGCCGCCGACGTAGCCCGCCACCGCGCCCCAGGCGACGCCGATGACCAGTGAGACCAGCGTCGCCACCAGCCCGATGGCCAGCGACACGCGCAGGCCCGTCAGCAGCCGGACCAGGAGATCGCGGCCCAGCGCATCGGTGCCCATGACCCGGCCTTCCGCCAGGGGCGGCAGCCAGACCCCGGCCTTGTCCACCTGATCGTAGGCGTAGGGCGAGAGCATCGGGCCGAAGACCGCCGCCACGATCAGAAAGCCCAGCACCGCCAGGCTGGCGGTCGCCGCGCGATTGCGGAGCAGGCGCCGCAGGGCGTCGTCCCACAAGCTGCGGCCGCGGACGGCGGAAAGCGGAACGACGGCGTCGCTCATGACAGCCTCACCCGCGGATCCAGGGCCGCGTACAGCAGGTCGGCGATCAGGTTCAGCACCAGGATCAGCGCCGCGTAGACGATCACCATGCCCATCACGACGGTGTAGTCGCGCTGGAGCGCGCTGATGACGAAGAACTTCCCGAGGCCCGGCAGGTTGAAGATCTTCTCCACCACCAGCGAGCCGGTGATCAGGCCGGCGCAAGCCGGGCCCAGGTAGCTGACCAGCGGCAGGATCGCCGCGCGCAGCGCATGCTTGCGCACGATCAGCCCCTCGGGCAGGCCCTTGGCGCGGGCGGTGCGGATATAGTTGGCGTGGAGCACCTCGATCATCCCCGCCCGCGTCAGCCGCGAGATGATGGCGATCTGCGGCAGGGCCAGCACCGTCACCGGCAGCACCATGTTGGCGAGCGCGCCGTCGTTCCAGCCGGCCGTCGGCAGCCAGCCGAGCTTCGAGGCGATCCCCAGAACCAGCAGCGGCGCGGTGACGAAGGTGGGAATGCAGACCCCCAGGATCGCGACGCCCATCACGACATGGTCGGCGGTCCCGTTCTGTCGCAGCGCCGCGATCACGCCCAGACTGACGCCCATCACGGCCGCGATGCCGATGGCCGAAAGGCCCAGCTTCAGCGAGACGGGATAGTTCTCCTTCAGGATGTCGGCGACCGACTTGTCCCGGTACTTCAGCGACGGCCCCAGGTCGCCGCGGGCCACCCCGGCCAGGTAGTCCACGTACTGTTCGTGAAGCGGCTTGTTCATCCCGAACTGGGCCAGCACGTTGGCCTCGATCTCGGGGAGCAGCTTGCGGTCCATGTCGAACGGGCTGCCGGGCGCAGCCCGCATCATGAAGAACGCCGCGGTGATCACCAGGAACAGGGTGGGGATCGCCACCAGGAGACGCCGGCCGATGAATCGCAGCATGGGCGCTTGAGAAAACCTTCCAGGGGCGACGGCCCAGGCGTTCAGGCCAGGGACAACGGTGAGGTGGGCCGTTGCGAAACTTTCACCCACCCCCGATGATGTCAACGAAGGCTATGCGCCAAAATTCGAGAGTCCCCATGCCTGACTTCAGACGCGTCACCGACGAGTTCACCACGGCGCCCCAGATCGCCCTGGCCGACGTCGCCGAGGCGGCCCGGCTGGGCTATCGAACCCTCGTCAACAATCGCCCCGACGGCGAGGACCCCGGCCAGCCCGCCAGCGCCGAGGTTGAGGCCGCCGCGAAGGCCGCGGGACTGGCGTATCACCATGTGCCGGTCCGCGGCGGCCCTACGCCCGAGCAGGTGGCGCAGACGCAGGAGATCCTGGCGTCCGCCGAGACCCCGGTCCTGGCCTTCTGTCGCTCGGGCACGCGCTCGATCGTCACCTGGTCCCTGTGCCAGGCCGCCTCGGGCGCTCACGACCGCGACGAACTGGTCGGCCTCGGCCGGGCGGCCGGCTACGACCTGTCGGGAGTTCTGGGCGGATGATCCCCTATGTTCGAGAGATCGACATCGAGTACGGCCGCTGCGATCAGGTCTCGCCGCTGATCCGGCGTGTGACCGCCGACAATCCAGGCCCGTTCACCTTCAAGGGCACTGGTACCTACATCGTCGGCCGGGGCGAGGTGGCGGTCATCGACCCCGGTCCGGACGATCCCGCTCACCTCGAGGCGATCCTCGCGGCGACCGCCGGCGAACGGATCACCCATATCGTCATCACCCACCATCATTCCGACCACTCGCCCCTGGCCGGGCCGCTCAAGGCGCGAACCGGGGCCGTGATCTACGGCTGCGCGGTCGCCGCCCACGCCGACGATGACGACGAAGGGGTGAAGATGGAGGCCGGGCACGACCTGAGCTTCCAGCCCGACATCAGCCTGTGCGGCGGCGGTTCCGTCTCGGGACCGGGCTGGACGCTGGAGGCCATCCCCACGCCGGGTCACACCTCGAACCACCTGTGCTTCGCCTTCCCGGAGGAAAGCGCCTGCTTCTCGGGCGACCACATCATGGGCTGGTCCACCACGGTCATCACGCCGCCCGACGGCGACCTCTCGGACTACCTGGAGAGCCTGGAGGCGATCCGCGCGCGGAACTTCGACGTGCTCTGGCCGACCCACGGGCCGCCGATCCGGGACGTGGACGCCTTCATCCGCGCCTATGCCGCGCACCGGCAGGAGCGTCTGGATCAGATCCTCACCGCGCTCGCCGCCGGTCCGGCCCGTATCCGCGAACTGGTGCCCCGGCTCTACGCCGACGTTGATTCGCGCCTGCATCCGGCGGCGGCCCGGTCCATGCTGGCCGGAATCCTGCACTTGGTCCGCCAGGGCCGCCTCGCCGCCGACAGCGCGCCCGGCCCCGACTCCACCTATCGCCTGGCCGGCTGAGCGCACCGCAGGCGCGCGAACTTTAAACCACGGGCCACACGAAAAGCACTGACGATCAGTGGAGCGCCGGCGTCCGGTCCTGCGAGGCCGCGAAGCGGCGCCTTACGATTTCAAGGTCCACGGATTGACACGGATCGACACGGATGATGGCCGCCACGCCATCCGTGTGCATCCGAGGGCAGAGATGCAGAGCCTCCGCTCGCGCGGGGGCTCGGAGACGGCCCGCCTGGTCAAAACTCTCGAGCCTAGCAGCCTTCGGCGACCTCCGACGCGCAGGTTCAGACCACCGCCCGAGCCGGACCCGAGTCGGACAGGAGCGCCGCCACACCCTCAAGCGCCGTCCGCAGCACGACCTGCTTCGCCGGGCCGCCCAGCGAGATTCGCAGGCCGTCGGGGTGATCCGGCGCCGCGGCGAAGGCGTCGGCGGCGACCAGGGCCAGTCCCCTCTCCTGCGCCAGCCGGCGCAGGCGCGCGGGGTCGCGGCCGGCCGGCAGGTCCAGCCAGACGTGCAGGCTCTCCGCGGCGCCCCGGGCCGTGGGGAGCATCTCGGCGGCGAGCGCCCGGCGGGCCAGGGCCTCGCGCCGCACCCCCGCCAACAGGGCCTCCGCCGTTCCCTCGCGGATCCAGGCCGTCACCACCGCCGTCATCAGCGGCGCCGGCATCTGGGCGAGGGCGCGCAGGGCTTCCGCCGTGGTCGCTACGGTCGGCCCGGGCGGCGGGACGAGGTAGGCGGTGCGAAGGCCGGGCGAGAGGCACTTCGACAGCGTGGCGATGTGGAAGGTGCGCTCGGGCGCGAGGCTCGCCAGCGACGGCAGGGGCCTTTCCAACAGCCGGGCGTAGGGGTCGTCCTCCACGATCCAGACGCGCGCGACCCTGGCGGCCTGCGCGATGGCGGCGCGGCGGCCGGCGTCCATCGTCACGGCGGTGGGATTGTTGGTCGTCGGAGTCACATAGACCGCGGCCGGTCTCTCGGCGGCGAGGACCCGGGCGAGCGCCTCGGGGTCCATTCCGCCCGCGTCCGCCGGGCAGACCACGAGCCGCAGGCCCAGGCGCCGGGCCGCCGTGATGACGCCCGGGTAGACGAGGGGCTCCACCACCAGGGCCGAACCCGCCGGCGCCAGGGCCAGGACCGCCGCCAGCGCCGTCTGCGCGCCGGGCGCCACCAGCACCCGCTCCGGCGCGAGATCGCCCAGTTCCCGGCCCAGAACGGGCGCGAGCCAGGCCGCCCCCGCCACGCGCTGCCCCAGGCTGCCGCCGCCGGGATGGTACGCCATCAGGACGCTGGGATCGGTACGATCGAGGATCGCCGCCGTCGTCTCCTTCAGCAGGCGGCCCAGCGGGACGCCCTGCGGCGGCGGCGGCAGGTTCATGCTCAGGTCAACGCGCCCCGCCTCGTCGGCGACCGATCGCACGAAGGTGCCACGGCCGACCGCGCCCTCCAGCAGCCCCCGGGCGCGGGCGGCGGCGTAGGCGCGGGTGACGGTCGTCAGATCGACCCCCAGCGCGCGGGCCACGGCCCGCTGGGGCGGAAGCTGGTCGCCCGGCTGCAGTTCGCCGTCGCGCACCGCCGCTTCCAGGGCCCCCGCGACGCGCAGGTAGATCGGAGCCGCTCCGTCCCCCACACGGTCCAGCCAGCGCAATGAGGGATCGACGCGATTCACGGTTGCGGACTCCACCTGTGACACATACATTATATCAATATTGTATGCGTTCAATACATCGAATGTATGGAGCACGTAGATGTCCGTCGATGTTCAGGTCGAAAGCCCGTCCTCGCTGAGCGCCGGCCTCCGGTGCCGTTGTCCGCAGTGCGGCGAGGGAAAGCTGTTCGCCGGCTTTCTCAAGATCGCGCCGCGCTGCGAACGCTGCGGCCTGGACTTCGGCTTCGCCGAGCCGGCGGACGGCCCGGCCTTCTTCGTCATGAGCGGCGTCAGCATCGTGGTGGTCGCCGTCTGGGCCTGGTGGGCTGTCGTCGCCCAGCCGCCCATCTGGCTCCAGTTCGCCACCGTCCTGCCCGCCCTGGTCGGCGGCTGTCTCTTCACGTTGCGGCCCGTGAAGGCCTGGCTCGTGGCCGAGCAATACCTCCACAAGGCCGAGGAGGCCCGATGGCAGAGCCTGGGCGCGCACGGCGACGGCGGCTTCACCTACGATCGCCGCGGCGTCTCCGACCGTCAGGCCGCCGAGAGCGGCTTGTCCAGCACCACGAAGTAGAGATCGTCCCGGACCGGCGCGCCGAACCGGGCGTCTCCATATGGAAACGGCCTGCGTTCGCCCGTGCCGGCATAGCCGCGACGACCATACCAGGCGATGAGTTCGGCGCGCTGGCCGACCACCATCATCCGCATGCGCCGCGCACCCCGGGCCGCCGCCCAGGCCTCGGCGGCCTCCAGGACACGCCGACCGACGCCAGCGTCCTGACACTCGGGGCGCACGGTCAGCATGGACAGGGTCCAGACACCGTCATCCCCGGCGTCCAGCCTCACATGCCCGACCGGCGCGCCGGCCGGCTCGCGCGCCAGCAGCAGTACGGCGCCCGGCCGCAACAGGTCTTCGCGCAGCAGCCCTGCGTCGATCCGCTGACCGCCCACGATGGTCTCGACCTTCCACGCCGTCTGACCGTCGGAGGTCCGGTAGGCGCGATTTGTGACCGCGACCACCTCGGGCCAGTCGGCCTCGGTCGCCGGGCTCAGCTGCAGCATTTCGAGCCTGGCCCCCGGGGCGGACGTTTCCGCGAGAGGCGTCAGGCCGTCGCCTTCTCGCGGGCCGTCGGCAGGACATAGTCCTTCATCCGCTCCCGGATCAGCTTCTTGTCGATCTTGCCGGTCGCGCCCAGCGGGATGTCGTCCACGAAGACCACGTCGTCGGGCATCCACCACTTCGCGATCTTGCCTTCGAGGAACGACAGGAACTCGGCCCCCTCGGCCTCGACCCCCTCGCACAGCTTGACCAGCAGCACCGGACGCTCGTCCCACTTGGGATGAAGGGCGCCGATGACCGCCGCATTGGCCGCCTTGGGGTGCCCCATGGCGATGTTTTCGATCTCGATGGAGCTGATCCACTCCCCGCCCGACTTGATGACGTCCTTGGCCCGGTCGGTGATCTGCATGAAGCCCTGGTCGTCGATCGTCGCCACGTCGCCGGTGTCGAAGAAGCCCTCTTCGTCCAGGATCTCGCCGCCGTCGCCCTTGAAGTACTCGCCCACGATGAAGGGGCCTTTCACCTTCAGCCGGCCGAAGGTGACCCCGTCGTGCGGCAGACGCCCGCCCGCGTCGTCGGTCAGCTTCATCTCCACGCCCACCGGGGGGCGACCCTGCTTGAGCTTGGATCTGAGCTGGCCTTCGGAATCCAGGGCGGCGATGCCGGCGGTCGGGGCGGCGATGGTCCCCAGCGGCGACATCTCGGTCATGCCCCAGGCGTGGGTCACGTCCACGCCGTACTCGTCGCGGAAGCCGCGCACGATGGCCTCGGGCACGGCCGAGCCGCCGATCACCACCCGCTTGAGCGTGGTGAGCTGGCCCTTGGTCTCGCGAAGGTGGGCCAGCAGCATCTGCCACACCGTCGGCACCGCCGCCGAGAACGTCACGCCCTCGCTCTCCAGCAGTTCGTGGACCGATGCGCCGTCCAGCTTCTGACCCGGCATCACCACCTTGGAGCCCGCCGCCGGGCACGACAGCGCCAGGCCCCAGGCGTTGGCGTGGAACATCGGCACCACCGGCAGCACGACATCCGTGGCCGCCAGGCCCATGACGTCGCGGCCCATGGTGATGACCGTGTGCAGGAAGTTCGAGCGGTGGGTGTAGAGCACGCCCTTGGGATTGCCCGTCGTGCCCGAGGTGTAGCAGAGGCCCGCGGGGGTGTTCTCGTCGAAGTCGCCCCAGACGCAGTCGGCCGACGCCTGCTCCAGCAAGGTCTCGTAGCAGAGCGCGCCGGGCAGATCGCAGCCCTTCATGCCGTCGGCGTCGGTCATGACGACGATCTGCTTCACCGTCGGAATCTTGCCCGCCAACCCCTTCAGGATCGGCGCGAAGGTCAGGTCGGTGAAGATGATCCGGTCTTCGGCATGGTTGACGATGTAGGCGAGCTGGTCGGCGAACAGGCGCGGGTTCAGCGTGTGGCACACCGCGCCGATGCCCATGATGCCGTACCACGCCTCGATGTGGCGGCCGGTGTTCCAGGCCAGGGTGGCGACCCGATCGCCCGGCTGGACTCCCAGTCCCTTCAGGACGTTGGAGAGCCGCTTGGCCCGGTCGTGGATCTGCGCATAGGTCGTGCGCACGATCGGCCCCTCGATCGAACGGGTCACCACCTCGCGGTCAGGATGCCAGGCCTTGGCGTGGTCAAGGATCTTGTCGACCGTCAGCGGCCAGTTCTGCATCGCGCCCAGCATTGGCGTCCGCCTCCCGAGGTTATCGTTTGTCGCTTGTGCGGCAGGATTAGAGAGGCGGGCCCGTTTCCGCAACGGGAACAGGCGTTTGAGCGGCCTCAGCCGGCCAGCCATGCGCGCGACGACGCCTCTGTGGGCGCCTGGGCGTCCACGACGGGCCACGGGCGCGCATCTCCCATGCGGGCGACCTGGTCGCGCAGCACAGCGATGGTGGCGTCCGACGCATCACCGGTGCGCGCGGCCACGCGGGCCTCCAGGACGTCGGGCGACGCGTGCAGCCAGGCGGCGCGGAAGGGGACACCACAGTCCGCGGCCAGCGCCTCGGCCCGCGTCCGCACCGCCGGGTCGAGGAAGGTCGCATCCAGCACCACCGCCCGGCCCGACCGCAGCAGATCGTGCGCCGCCGTGAACAGGGCGTCGTAGGCCCGCGCCTGGGCGACCGGCGTATAGGTCTCGCGCGGCAGCGGGTCGGTGGGCCCCACGCCGGCCAGCCGCTTTCGCACCTCGTCGGTCCGGAGCACCACCGCGCCGGGCGAGGCGCCCAGGCCCGGCGCGACGGCGCGAGCGAAGGTCGACTTGCCCGAGCCCGACAGCCCCCCCACCGCCGCCAGCACGGGCGGCGGCGGCGACAGGTGAGCGATCCCCGCCTCCACATAGGCCCGGGCCAGGGCTGGATCGCCCGAGTGGGCCGACACGTGCGCCCGCACGCCGGCCCGCACCGACAGCATCAGCGGCAGCGCCGCCAGCCCCGTCCAGTGCTCGTCCGGGAAGTCACGCGCCGCCTGGTCGAGGTAGGCCGACAGCGCTCGGACCGCCGCGTCGCGCCGCCCGCGGAAGTCCAGGTCCATCAGCAGGAACGCCAGGTCGTACAGGACATCCACGTCCGAAAGGATGTCGCTGAATTCGATGCAGTCGAACAGGATCGGCCGACCGGCCTCCAGCAGGATATTGCCGAGGTGCAGGTCCCCGTGGCAGCGGCGCGAGAATCCCGCCGCCGCCCGATGCGCCAGCAGCGCCGCCTGTCGCTCCAGCTCGGCTTCGGTCAGCTCGATCAGCGTCTCGACACGGGCCGGGTCCAGGCCCTCGCAGGTTTCGCGCAGGAGACGGGCGTTCGACCCCACCGTGAACGACAGCGCGGTGAGTCCGCCCGCCGGTCGCAGCGGCGCCCCGGCGTGCACGCCCGCGATCGTGCGCCCCAGCGCCTCGGCCAGTTCGCCGGTCACCGCCTCGGGCCTGGCGGCCAGCACCTGGCCCTCGTCGAAACGGCGCATCTCCAGCACCGGTTCGACGGACTCGCCGGCCCCATCCAGCGCCAGGGCGCCGTCCGCCTCGCGCGTGATCCGGCGCACCGCACGATAGATGTCTGGCGCGGTGGCGCGGTTGAATTCCAGTTCGCGGTCCAGCGCCCAGCGCCGCCGCTCGGCCGTGGAGAAGTCGGCATAGCCCAAGTCGGCGTGGCGCTTCATCTTCCAGGCGCGCTCACGCCCCAGAAAGACATGGGCGCAGGCGGTGTCGATGCGACGCTCGCTCAGTCCCGCCAGGAAGGCCATGACCTCCGCTTCGAGGCCTTCGGGCTCGCCCCAAGCGTTGCTCAAGGGACGCGAGCCTCGCTCAAGGGAACAGCCGACGCGTCGTCCAGCCGGCGCCGGACGTCTCGAACAGCAGGCGCTCGTGCAGGCGGAACGGACGGTCGCGCCAGAACTCGATCGACCGGGCCTCGACCCGGAACCCGGACCAGTGCGGCGGACGGGCCACCTTGCCCAGGCCAAAGCGCAGGCCGACCTCGGCGATCTTCTTCTCGAACGCCAGCCGGTCGGGCAACGTGCGCGACTGCGCGCTGGCCCAGGCTCCGATCTGAGCCGGACGGGCCCGGGTGGCGAAGTAGGCGTCCGCTTCGGCGTCGGTCGTCGGCGTCACCGGCCCGCGGATGCGCACCTGGCGACGCAGGGATTTCCAGTGGAACAGCAGGGCGGCCTTGGGATTCGCGGCCAGTTCCCGGCCCTTGGCGCTCTCCAGGTTGGTGTAGAACACGAAGCCGCCCGCATCGACGCCCTTCAGCAGAACCATCCGCACGTCGGGCAGGCCGTCGGCGTCGACGGTGGCAAGAGCCATCGCGTTGGCGTCGTTGGGTTCATGCCGCAAAGCCTCGGCGAACCAGGCGTCGAACAGGACGAAGGGATCGTCTTCCGAGAGCAAGGGCGGCGGCTCGGCGGCCGCCACCTGGCGCACATAGTCGTCCTCGCTGGGCGAGGCCGGGATAGCGGTGTTGCGGGCGTCGTCGGTCACGGGCCGTCCCTATAGTCCCGCCGCAGCCGGGTGGCGAGCGGCCGTGGCGTTTAACGGAGTATTGACGCCGTTTACCCTAATTTCGCAGCTCATGAGTCTGGCCGCCGCCGAGATGAGCCTGAAAGACGCCCGCGAGGTGCTGGGCGTCAGTTCCGCGTCGACCCCCGCCGAGATCCGCCAGGCCTATCGCGAGGCCGCCAAGCGGGCCCATCCGGACGCGGGCGGGGACGAACGCGCCTTCCGTCAGATCGTGGAGGCCTACCGCCGCCTGCAGGACCCGCTGGGCGATCGCATGATACAGGCCCCCCGGCGTCCGCGCGCCACGCCGACCCCCGACCTGGAGATTTCGCCACTGATCGCGCTGGAGGGCGGCGAGGTCGACCACCGTCTGCCCGACGGGCGCATGATCCGCATCACGCTGCCGGCTGGGCTGCGCTCGGGCGACAAGGTCCGCGCCGCCGGCGCCGCGCTCAGCGTCTACATCCGCGCCCAGGACGGCGTGATCGTGCGCGGCGACGACCTCTGGCTGACGGCGCGGGTTTCACCCGCTGTTCTGAAGAAGGGCGGCCGGATCGCCGTGGAGACACCCATCGGCCGGCGCAGCGTCTGGATCGACCGGAAGGCGGCCGAGCGCGGCCTGGTGCGGGTGGAGGGCGAGGGCCTTCCGGCGCGCGGACGCCGGGCCAGGGGCCATCTCTTCATTCGCCTCAGCGCCGAGATCGGTGCGACCGACAGCGCCGCCCTCGCGCTCCTGCGCCGCTTCGCCGCCGCCTGGGCGGCCTAGGAGCCGGCCTGCGATCCGGCCCCGATCAGGCCGGAAGCCCCAGTTCGACGATCCCCAGCCCGCGCTCGCCCTGAACGGCGTAGACCATGTAGACGCGGCCGCCCTCCTCGTAGATCGCAGGGTCGCGGAGCTGGTTGGCGGGAAGGTTGATCGCGCTGCGGTAGGACGGGACCAGGGGCAGTCCTGCGCCTTCCCAAGGGCGTTCGGGGCGCAGCACCTCGACGGGAGGACCGGCCTTCCAGCCCGCCCAGTCGCCCGAGATGTCGATATCCGAGACATAGATCCGCTCGGGCGCATCGCCCACGCGCGTCCAGAAGACATGCAGGGTGTCGCCGCGTTGCAGCAGCGCGCTGTGGCGCTGGTCGATCCCGAACAGCCGCGGTCCGACCTCGAACGGCGCAAATCCGTCGGGCGACCGCAGGAAGATCCCCGGCATGGCCATCGCATACGTCTGGCCCGCATGAGGGAACACCCGCATGTAAGCCGGTCCCAGGGTCTCGCCGAGCGGGCGGAACGACACCCCGTCCATCGAGATCGCCACCCGTGTGCGCTGCTGCGTGAAGGCCGAGAGGCCGTGATGGTACATGACGATCCGTCGCCGTTCGTGGTCCACGTGGACGTCCGGCGAGGCGATGTGCGGCAGGGTGGCGTCGTCCAGGGGCGACGGGATTCCCGGCGTTCCAGGGGGAGCCCGGTTGGGACCGGCGCCCTGGAGCAGCTTCGCCTCGGCTTCGGGGGAACCGGACTGGCGTACCGTCGGAAAGCCGGATTGCGCGAGGTCCAGGGAGCCCGGCGCATGCACCGTCCACGGACCTTCCAGCCGGTCGGCGTAGGCGAGGCGAATGTAGTCGCCCTTGTGATCCGCGAAATAGAGGTAGTAGCGGCCCAGCCGGCCGGGCAGCCAGTCGGGGGCGCGGATCAGCGACGGCCCTTCGATGTTGTCGCCCATCCGGGAGTCCATGCCGGGGGCGATGATGGGTCGGTCGACGAGACGACGCACACGCCACCGCCCCTCGCCCGCACGCGCCGACGCCACGCCCACGGCCATGCCCGCGCCCGCCAATCCTGCCACGCCCACCAGACCGGAGAGCGCGTCCCGGCGTCTCGGCGTCCTCGATACGCGTCCCTTCATGACGCCAGCAGACCCGAGGCGCCGTCCGGACGCAAGCCGGCGCACATTGCGGCGGCCATAGCCACGGATCATGGCGCGCCGGACAATCGCGAGGCGCTTCCTCAACGGTGATCCCCGCGACACACGCAACGGATGCCCCCACCGCCGGCATGCGATACATTGAGGCATGTCCGAATCCGCCCCGCCGCCGCCCGCCGATGCGGACGCCCGGATTCCGCTCTTCGCCGATCCGCTGGCCGGATGGGTCAATGACGACATCCTGCTCGACAAGGACGCGCGTCGGCGGCTGGGGGCCGAGCATCCACAGGCCTTGCGGGTGCTGGACTGGCCCGAACTGCGGGCGCTGTTCAACAAGCACGAAGCGCCGGCCAACCATCACGCCCGGCGCGACCGGCGACTGGGGCTGACCTCGGTGCTGGTAGGTGTCGCGGCCCTGGTGCTGGCGGCCTTCACACCGCTGGCCGGCGCGGCGGGCCAAGCGGCCGGAGCGCAGATAGCAGGGGCCCTGGCGGCGTTCCTGGCGCTGGCGGCCGGCGCCCTCGCGCTCTGCCAGATGATGGCCGCCCGCTCCAAGGCCGAATGGCTGGGCAGCCGCTACTGGACCGAACGCGCCCGGGGCCTCTACTTCCAGGTTCTGGTCAACAACCTCGACCTTGCGGCCCGGGCCATGACCGACGACGCCGCGCTGGGCGCCTGGAAGCGCGCCCGCGCCCAGGCGCTCGACGCCCTGCCGCCCGCCGGCGATCTCGCCGGCCGGGTGCGTGACATGACCCGCGACGTGGCCGACGACGAGGTGTGGATCCTGCCGGCTTGGCGAACCGCCCCGCCCGCGCCCGAGACCAGCCCGCAGCTCGATCTTCTGCTCTCCTGCCTGCGGGCCCAGCGCATGGATGTCCAGATCGACTACAGCCGCCGCAAGCTGGGCGACTCGCTGGCCGCGCCACGCCAGCAGGCCGATGCGGCCCGGCGCGCGGTGGGAGGGCTGACGGTCGCGGCCGTCGCCGCCGCCGGTCTCGCGGGCGTGCTGCTGACCTTCGGATTCACCCTCTCCGCCTTGGGGGTCCAGGCGGCCGTGGCCGTGGCGGCCGCAGCGGCGGCCCTGGCCCTCGGCCTGCGAGCGGTCAACGACGGCCTGTTTCCGGCCTCAGATCTCGTCCGATACGCCTGGTACAACGCCGCCGCCGTCCAGGCGCGGGCCCAGTTCGACGGCGGCGACCTCGAAGCGCGTATCGACGCCCTGCGCGCGATGGAAGGCCACGCCTACCGCGACCTGCGCGGCTTCATCGCCAGCCATACCCGGTCCCGCTGAGCCTGAGGGGCATAGGCCGTCAGGCGTTGGCCGAAAGACGGGCGATCAGCGCCGGCGCCTCGCGCGGGTGGCCAAGCCTGAAGGCTTCCAGGCCGGCGATGTCGGGGGATGCGAACAGCGTCTCGTACTGCGCCTTGCGCCGATCGTAGGTGTCCCAGGCCCACCGGATGGGGTGACCCTTGTCGAGCCACCTGGCGAAGGTCTCGCGGTTGCCGGTGCCGGGCCAGAGTTCGTCGCCCGACAGCGCCCGGGTGAACGAGCGGCGGATCACGCGCGACATCACCACCGAGCGCGAATAGTCCAGCCAGACCAGATGGGTCACGCGCGCCAGCAGGCTGGGCCGGCGGACATAATTGCCGCAGCTCACCCAGGCCTCGGCGGCCATGGCCGCCTCGCAGCGCCGCAGGAACTCCTCCGGATCGGTCTCGTGCAAAGCGACCCAGCCCGGCTGCCAGGTGACGGCGTCCAGGTCGATGTGCGGCACGCCCTGCGCGACCGCCAAGGTCCTCGCGAAGGTGGTCTTCCCGCTCCCCGAACTGCCGATCACCGCCACGCGCATGACGGCGAGAATGTCAGGATTCGGCGTCGGGTCCGATCTCGGCCGGCAGTTCGCCCAGCACCTCGTCCGTGTGCTCGCCGAGTTTCGGCGGGTGCCGCCGCAGGTTGGACGGGGTCTTCGAGAAGCGGACGGGCGGCTTCATCAGCCGATACCGGCCCACGTCCGGATGCTCGAACTCCTGGAAGAAGCCGACGGCCTTCAGGTGCGGATCGTCGGGCAGGTCGTCCAGGGCGTTGGTCTTCACCACCGGGATCGAGAGCGGCTTGAGGATGTCGAGCCATTCCTGGGTCGTCTTGGTGGCGGCGGCCGTCTCGATCAGGCCGTAGAGCTCCTGGATGTGCTTCGCGCGCGTGCCGTAGTCCGCGAAGCGAGGGTCGTTCTTCACCTGCTCGCCATATCCGGCCGCGTCGAAGAACTGGTCCCACTGTTTGTCGGTGTAGGGCAGCAGGCCGATCCAGCCGTCCTTGGTCCGGAACGGCTTGCGGTTGGGATTGATCACCCGCTGGTAGCCCCATTGGCCGGTCGGAGGCTGGAACGTGTTGTCGTAGAGATGCTCCACCAGCAGGAAGCTGGTGACGCACTCGAACATCGGCACCTCGACGAACTGGCCTTCGCCGGTGCGGGCGCGATGCAGAAGGGCGGCGGTGATCGCCTGCGAGACGAAGAGGCCCGAGACCTTGTCGGCCATCAGCGTCGGCAGGATACGGGGCGTCGGGTTCCCGTCGGTGCGGCCCAGGATGTCCGCACAACCCGACGCCGACTGGATCAGGTCGTCGTAGGCCGGCTCCCCCGCGTAAGGGCCGTCCGAGCCGTAGCCGGCGGCATGGACGAAGACGATGTCCGGCCTGATGGCGGCTACGTCCTCATACGACAGGCCCAGGCGCTTCATGCCTTCGTAACGGATCGAACTCGCGATCACGTCGCAGGATCGGATCAGCCGCCGCAGCGCCCGTTTGCCGCTGTCGGTCTTCATGTCCAGCAGGATCGAGCGCTTGTTGCGGTTGATGGTGAGGAAGATCGGCCCCATGCCGCGCGGCGCGCCCTCGGGCATGTGGCCCGCCCAGCGCATGATGTCGCCGCCGTCGCCCCGGCCGGAGCCGGGGTCCTCGACCTTGATCACATCGGCGCCCTGGTCGGCGAGGATCTGGGTGCCATAGGCGCCGTTGACCACGCTGGTCAGGTCCAGGATGCGGATGCCCGACAGCGGGCCGGTGGGTTTGTCGGCGAGGGGGCGGGCGGTCATGCGGCTCCTCTACGGGATGGTCGGTACGTCAGGCCAGCCGATCGATCGCGGCGCGCAAATCGTCGACGATCAGATCGCGTTTTTCTTCCAGGTCGGAGACACGGCCGGCCACGCCCACGGCGAACGTCCGACCGAACGGGCCGTTCGGCAGGGCGGCGCCCAGAATGCCCACGCCCGGCGAGATGGTGTTTCGCGAGAAGGCGTAGCCGCGCGCCCGCACCTCGTTGACGCGCCCCATGAGGTCTTCCCGGGTCTGACCCACATCGTCGCCTGCCGCGTTGATCCGTCGGCGCAGGCGTTCGATCTCGCCGTCACGCTTGGCCGAGAGCAGCACCAGCCCCAGCCCCGAGCGCGCCAGCGGCCGCAATGTGCCCGGCGGCACGCGGTGCAGCGTCGGTTCGGTGGCGTGCAGGACGTGGACGTACTGGGCGTGCAGGTCGCTCTGGACCGCGAGGATCACGGTCAGGTCCGTCCTGCGGCGCAGATCCTCCAGCGTCCCGAGAAGGGGGCCGTCCCCGAACAGGACGCCGGGCACCCAGTCGCCGAGTTTGGTCAGCCGCATGGTGGGGAAATAGGTCCGCCGCTCGCGGTCGTAGTCGAGGTAGCCCTGGATCACGAGCGACTTCATCAGGGCCGAGCCGCTGGACGCGGGATAGCCCAGTTCGTCCAGCACCTCCTTCAGCGCCAGCGGCCGCCGTTGGCGGGCGAAGACCTCGAGGATCTCCAGGGCCCGCTGCGCCGACTTGACTCCGCCGTCCGCCAGAACCGCCTCCCCGTCGCCCTTCATCCACATATATGGAAATTCGATCCATATATGGGCGTTCTACGTCGGAGCTAGTAACGGTTCGCCGCACCCTGTTCAATGGGTGAAAACAGAGGGAACGCCATGGAGTTCGAGCTGTCCGAAGAGCATCGCATGCTCAAGGATCTGGTGGCCCGGTTCGTCCGCGACGAACTCATGCCGCTGGAGACCGGCGTCATGGCGCGGGAGGCCGAGGGCGGTGGCCTCTACCTGGACGCCGAGGTGCAGGCGCGCCTGGACGCCAAGGCCCATGAACTCGGCCTGTTCGGCCTGGACGCCCCCGAGGACGTGGGCGGCTCGGACCTGCCGATGGTGGCGATGGTCGGCGTCGAGGAGGAGATCGGCCGCACCGTCACGCCCTACACCCTGCCGCCCGACAGCCCGAACCTGCGGATGCTGATGGCGACGGTGAACGAGCGCCAGCGGCAGGCCTATCTGGCGCCCTACGTGGCCGGCAAGACCGTGTCGGCCATCGGCATCTCCGAACCCGGCGCCGGGTCGGACCCCGCGGCCATGACCACGCGCGCGGTCCGCGACGGCGACGACTGGATCATAAACGGCCGAAAGATCTGGATCACCCGGGCGGCCGACGCCGACTTCACGATCCTGATGGCCGTGACCGATCCCGAGAAAGGCGCGCGCGGCGGCATGACCGCCTTCCTGGTCGACAAGGGCACACCGGGCTTCAACGTCCTGCGCCGCATCCCCATGCTGGGCGGGCAGTACACCTACGAGGTGGCGCTGGAGGACTGCCGGGTCGAAGGCTGGAAGCTGCTGGGCCAGGAGGGCGCCGGCTTCGCGCCCATGCAGACGCGCCTGGGCACGCGGCGAATCCAGATGGCGGCCTGGTCCGTCGGCATGGCTCAGCGGGCGGTCGACATGATGATCGAGTACGCCCCGCAGCGGAAAACCTTCGGCGCGCCGCTGAGCGAGCGACAGGCCATCCAGTTCTGGATCGCCGAGGCGGTGACCAAGATCCACGCCACCCGCCTGATGACCTACGACTGCGCGTGGAAGCTGGACAACGGCCGCGACGTGCGCTCCGAGATCAGCATGATCAAGTGGTTCGCGACCGAGATGGCCTACGAGACCGTTGACCGGGCCATGCAGGCCTTCGGCGCGATGGGCATGACCAAGGAGCTTCCGCTGCAGCTCATGCAGGCGAAGCTCCGGACGATGCGGATCTATGACGGGCCCACCGAAGTCCATAAGTGGGTGGTGGCCAGGAACCTGTTGGGGACGAGACGATGAAGAGCGCTTACGGCGACCACGTGAAGGTCGCGATGGACGGCCATGTGGCGGTGGTGACCCTGGACCGGGGGCCACACAACTTCGTCTCGGTCGATTTCATGCGCGACCTGGCCGACGCCAGCCAGGCCATCGACGAGAACCCGGAAGCACGCGCCGTCGTCCTGCAGTCGGAAGGCAAGAGCTTCTCCGCAGGCGCCGACTTCAGCTCGTCCACCGACTCCGTGGCCTCGGGCATGGGCGGCATCAACGACCTCTACGTCCAGGCCGTGCGGCTCTATTCGGTGGCCAAGCCCATCGTGGCGGCGGTGCAGGGCGCGGCGGTGGGCGCGGGCCTGGGCCTGGCCCTGGTGGCCGACTTCCGGATCGCCAGCCCCGAGGCGCGGTTCGCCGCCAATTTCGTGAAGCTCGGCTTCCACGCGGGCTTCGGCATCAGTCTGGCGCTGCCGCGGCTGATCGGCGAGCAGCGCGCGGCGCTGATGCTGCTGACGGGCCGGCGCGTGAAGCCGGAGGACGGCCTGCCGTGGGGCCTGGTGGACGAGATTGTCCCGGCGGCGGAGCTGAGGGCCGCGGCCCTCAAGCTGGCGCAGGAGATCGCCGAGGCGGCGCCGCTGGCGGTGATCGAGACCCGCAAGACCCTCCGCGCCGACCTCGCCCAGGCGATAAAGGCGCGCACCGACATCGAACACACCAAGCAGGCGGCGCTTCGGGCGACCGAGGACTTCCAGGAGGGCGTCCGCTCGGTCGCCGAGCGGCGGCCCGGGAACTTCAAGGGGCGCTAGCATGCGCGCCGCCATCCTCGGCGCCGCGGTCCTGGCGGCGTCCGCCACCGCGCCCGCGGGCGCGCAGGTGGGCGATACGGCCGTCGTCCCGAATGACGGCCGGACGACGGTGGCGGTGCGGACCCGGCCCGATCAGGCCGGCGACCTCTACCGCTTCCAGAGCGACACCGAGTTCGTCCAGACTGACGACCAGGGCGGCCAGACCCAGTCCAACCGTCAGGTGTTCGACCTGGAGGTGCTGGGGGTGGAGCCTGGCGGCGGCCTGCGCCTGCGCTATACGCTGCGTGAAGCTCGGCTCAAGGACAGCGGCGGCGCCTCGATGGAAGCGGCCCTCAAGGCGACGGTCGGCGAGGGGCTGGAATTCCGTATCGGTCGTGACGGCCGGCTGACCGCCGTCGACAACTGGCCGGAGTTCCGCGAACGGATGCAGGCGCGGGTGGAAGCCGCCCTGCCCGAGACCGATCCCGTGCGAGCGCTGGTGCGCCAACGCCTGGATCAGCCGCCGCTGCTGGCCGCCGACGAACTGGTGCTGGGCGATCTGCGCCTGATGGCCGCCATGGAGATCCAGGGCGCCGCGCCCCTGGGGATCACCGATCTGAACGCCGACCGTCCCACCGCCGGACGCGCCACGCTGGAGGTGTCGGTCGAGAAGCCCGACTGCCGCGTGCGGATCAAGCGCGAGACCAGCCGCTCGGCCTCGGGCGTCAGCCGCGCGATCGTCTCCGAAGCCGAGGTGGCCGCCACCGACGGACGGGTGGTGACCCTGACCGAGCGTCGGGTCACCCGCGCCCCGGCCGGAGCCCAGACCGAAACCATCCAGATCCGCCGCCTGAGTCCCGCACCCCCCTGCTGAGCCGGAACGGCTACAGGCGGTCCAGTTGCTCCAGGCGCCGCGCGGCGCCGACGATCGCGGGATAGGGGTGGATGACCAGATAGGTCGGGATCGCCTTCACATAGTCCGACAGCCGGCCCTTGGCCTCGAAACGCTTCCGGAACGCGCCGCCGGCCAGGCGTTCGGCGATCCGCGGGCCTATGCCGCCCGCCACGAACACGCCGCCGCGGGCGCCGAAGGTGAGCGCCAGGTCGCCCGCCGCCGAGCCCAGGATGCGGCAGAAGCGGTCGAGGGCGGCGCCGGCCAGCGGATCGCCCACCAGCCCGTCCCGCGTCACGGCCGCCTCGTCCGGAAGCGACGCCGGTTCGCCGCGCATCTCGGCGAGGATGCCATAGAGGTCGTACAGGCCCTGTCCGGACAGCAGGCGCTCGACCGAGACCCGGCCGTATTTCGCCGACATCTGCTTGAGGATCTCGATTTCCACCTCGTCGGACGGGGCGAATCCGGCATGGCCGCCCTCGGTGGCGATGGGGATTTCCCCCCGCTCGCCCCGCGCCAGCGCCGCCACGCCGAACCCCGTGCCGGGGCCGAGGGCGACGATCGGGCAGTCGTGGGCGCCCTTGGGCAGGTCAGGACCGAGGACCCGCAGATCGGCGCCCTCCAGGCGCGGGCACGCCAGGGCCTGGGCGGCGAAGTCGTTGATCAGTTCGACCGCCTCGAACTCGAACTGGGCGAGGAGATCGCCCTCGGAAACGGTCCAATGGAGGTTGGTGAACTCGATCTCGCCGTCCACCACCGGCCCCGCCACGGCCAGCACGGCCCGAGGCGGCCGCTTCTTGCCCGCCGTCGTGGCGAGATAGTCGGCGATCACGTCGTCCAGGCTGGCGTAGTCCTTGTTGGCGAAGGTGCGGGGGTGCCGGATGCGCCCTTCCACGTCGACCAGGGCCAGACGGGCGTTGGTGCCGCCGATGTCTCCCACCAGTCCCATCCAGAGCGTGCGCATCAGGCGGCCTCGAAGAGGGCGCAGGCGCCGGTGTCGGCCGGGCCGGCGGCGCGGCGCATCCAGCCGAACAGCTCGCGGCCGAAGCCGTGGCCGGCCGGCGGGCAGATCGCACGCTGGCGGCCCATCAGTTCCCGCGGGTCGATCCGGATGTCGAGCGTCCCGGCTTCGGCGTCCAGGCGGATGACGTCACCGTCGCGGACGTAGGCGAGCGGTCCCCCGACGGCGGCTTCGGGGGTCATGTGGATCGCCGCCGGCACCTTGCCGCTGGCGCCCGACATGCGGCCGTCGGTGACCAGGGCCACCTTGAAACCCTTGTCCTGCAACACCCCCAGCGGCGGCGTGAGCGAATGCAGCTCGGGCATGCCGTTGGCCTGCGGCCCCTGGAACCGCACCACGGCGACGAAGTCGCGATTCAGCTCGCCGCGCCTGTAGGCGTCCAGCAGGGCGTCCTGGTCGTCGAACACCGCGGCGGGCGCCTCGACGATCCGGTGCTGCGGCTTGACGGCCGAGGTCTTGATGACGCCTCGCCCCAGCGGTCCGGTGAGCAGGCGCAGGCCGCCCTCCGCTTCGAACGGATCGCTGGCCGGGCGGAGGATATCGGTGTTCAGGCTGGACTCGGGCCCATCGCGCCACACCAGGCGGCCGTCGTCCAGGAACGGCTCCTGCCGGTAGCGGCTCAGCCCCTCCCCGGCCACGGTGCGGACGTCCTCGTGGAGCAGGCCGGCATCCAGCAGGGTGCGGGTCACGAAGGCCATGCCCCCCGCGGCATGGAAGGCGTTCACGTCCTCGGTCCCGTTCGGATAGACCCGTGCGATCAGCGGCGTGACGCGCGAGAGGTCGTCCATGTCCTCCCAGGTCATCTGGACGCCGGCCGCCCGCGCCATGGCCAGGATGTGCAGGGTGTGGTTGGTCGAGCCGCCCGTGGCCAGCAGGCCGGCCGTGGCGTTCACGAGGCTCTTCTCGTCGATCACGGCGTAGAAGGGCGTGTAGGCGTTGGTCCCGCCGCGGATTTCCACCGCCCGGCGGGCCGCCGCCGCGGTCAGGGCGTCGCGCAGCGGGGTGTTGGGCGTGACGAAGGCGGCGCCCGGCAGATGCAGGCCCGTCATCTCCATCATCATCTGGTTGGAATTGGCCGTGCCGTAGAAGGTGCAGGTTCCCGGCCCGTGGTAGCTCTTCATCTCGGAATCGAGCAGCTCGTCGCGCGTGGCCTTCCCCTCGGCGTAGAGGGCGCGGACGCGGGCCTTCTCGGCGTTGGAGATCCCCGAGGTCATCGGCCCGCCCGGCACGAAGATCGCCGGCAGGTGGCCGAAGGCGGCCGCGCCCATGAAGAGACCCGGCACGATCTTGTCGCAGATGCCCAGCATCAGGGTCGCGTCGAAGGCGTCGTGGGTCAGCGCGATGGCCGTCGACATGGCGATCACGTCGCGGCTGAAGAGGGACAGCTCCATGCCCGGCCGGCCCTGGGTCACGCCATCGCACATGGCGGGCACGCCGCCCGCGTACTGCGCCGTGGCGCCGGCCTCGCGCGCCGCGCGGCGGATCAAGTCGGGAAACCGCTCGTACGGCTGATGGGCCGAGAGCATGTCGTTGTAGGCCGAGACGATGGCCACATTGGGCGCGCCGGGATCGCGCATCCGGGTCTTGTCGCCGTCGGGCGAGGCGGCGAAGGCGTGGGCCCAGTTGGCGCACGACAGCTTGGCGCGGCCTGGGCCGTCGTGCCGAGCCGCCTCCATGCGCGCCAGGTAGTCGGCGCGGGACGCGCGGCTGCGCGCGACGATCCGTTGGGTCACCTCGGCCGTGACGGGATGGATGGCGGTCATGGTCATGAGCCTCCGTCGGGGGTCCAGAGTATCCTCAGCCGCTCGCCTGCCCCTTTCGCCAGCCGGGCGACCGGCAGGTCCCCAGGCGAGTTCGCGGCGGCCAGGGCGCGGGCCACGACCTCGCGCTTAGCCTCGCCCGCGATCAAGAGGAAGACCCGACGCGCGGCCGTCAGAGGCGCCAGGGTCAGGGTGATCCGCGCCAGCGGCGGCTTGCCGAGGCCGGCGGGCACCGGCCGCACGAGGTCCGTCGTCGCCAGGGCGTCGGCCAGTCCCGGGTCGCCCGGGATCAGCGAGGCGACGTGGCCGTCCTCGCCCATCCCCAGCATAACGGCGTCGAAGGGCAGGAGCGGAGCCAGGGCCTGTGGGTCCGGCGCAGGCCAGAGCGGCAGGAACGTGGCCTTCGCCGCCGGGCCTCTCAACAGCCGCGCCCGGACCAGGCCGGCGTTGGAGGCCGGGTCGTCGGGGTCCACGCATCGGTCGTCGGACAGGGTCACCCCGACGCGGGACCAATCGACGACTGTTTCGCGGAGACGATCGTAGACCGGTCCCGGGGACCTGCCGCCCGTCGCCACGAGACTCGCACGCCCGCGCAAGGCGAGCGCCTCCGACAGGGCGGCTTCGACGCCGCACGCAGCCGCCTCGGCCAGGGCGCCGCCGTCGGGAAAGGTTTCGATCATGGACGCCTGCATAACGCGGCGGCCGCCCGGATGGCGCCCCTGCCCGTCCCAAAAGCACGAAACTCGTCCGCCGTCCGAGTGCGGAGCGGTAACGCAGGCCTCACCCTTTCGCCGGAAATTGGGGGAGCCAGGGCGACGCTTCGGCGTTAGGACCGCACGGGGAGAGCCGGGCGCCTGCGCGCCGCCAGAACGCATGACCGGATGGAGACCTGGGCCTTGCCTCAGACCCTAGACCTGTTCCCGATCGGCAACTGCGCCGCCAGCGCCCTCATCGACCCCATGGGGCGATTTGTCTGGGCCTGTACGCCGCGGGTGGACGGCGATCCTTTCTTCTGCGGCCTGCTCGGCGGACGTGACGCCGAGGGCGAGGGCGCGCTGGGGGTCTGGTCCATCGAGGTCGAGGGCGCCGTCGAGACCCGCCAGGAATACCTGCGCAACACGCCCATCCTGCGCACCGAGATCCGCAACGCCGACGGCGCCGGGGTGGAGATTCTGGACTTCTGCCCCCGCTTCCGCCAACGCGGCCGGCAATACCGGCCGCTGGCCTTCGTGCGTCGCGTACGGCCGCTGGACGGCTCGCCGCGCATCCGCATCCGCCTGCGCCCCATGCGCAACTACGGCGAGCGCCTGTGCGAGCAGACCGCGGGCTCTAACCACATCCGATACCTGGGTTCCCGCACCAACCTGCGCCTCACCACCGACGCCCCGGTGGGACACATCCTGGACGAGCGGCCGTTCCGGCTGGAAGACACCCTGGGCTTCTTCCTGGGGCCGGACGAGGGCCTGGACGCCGAGGTGTCGGCCACCGTCGACCGGATGCTGCGCGAAACCACGCACTACTGGCGGGAATGGGTGCGAACCCTGAGCGTGCCGCTGGAATGGCAGGCGGCGGTGATCCGCGCGGCGATCACCCTCAAGCTGTGCGCCCACGAAGAGACAGGCGCCATCGTGGCGGCGCTGACCACCTCGATCCCCGAGCACGACGCCGAGGCCGGGGCGGGCCGAAACTGGGATTACCGGTACTGCTGGCTGCGCGACGCCTATTATGTGGTCCAGGCGCTGAACCGGCTGGGCGCGGCCGACATGCTCGAGAACTACCTCGTCTACCTGCGCAACCTCGTCGACCTGGCCACGCGGGGCGAGATGAAGGCCGACGGGCGACGCGCCCGGCAGGCTTCCATCCCGGGCCTGGAAGCCACACGGAAGCCCAACGGCGCCTCGGACCATATCCAGCCGGTCTACGGTGTCGGGCTGGAGGCCATGCTGACGGAGTGGATCGCGCCGCACCTGCCCGGCTACCGCGACATCGGCCCGGTGCGGATCGGCAACCAGGCGCACGAGCACCTGCAACACGACGTCTACGGCCAGATCGTGCTCTCGACGGTTCAGGCCTTCTTCGACGAACGCCTGTTGCGCCCGGCCACGGCCGACGATTTCCACGCCCTGGAGCCCATCGGCGAACGGGCCTTCGAACTGCACGACAAGCCGGACGCCAGCCTCTGGGAGTTCCGCGGGCGCGAGGCGGTCCACACCTATTCCTCGGTCATGTGCTGGGCCGCCTGCGACCGGCTGGGCAATGCGGCGGCCCGGCTCGGGCTGCCCGAGCGCGCCGACTACTGGAACGCCCGCGCCGCCCAGGTGCGGGCCACGATCGAGGAACGGGCCTGGAACGCCGAACTGGGGCGCTATGCCGCCACCTTCGAGGGAGACCAGCTCGACGCGTCCCTGCTCCAGATGGTCGACGTGCGGTTCGCCGACCCCGAGAGCCCGCGGATGAAGGCCACCCTGGCCGCGGTGGAGGCCGGCCTGCGCCGCGGGCCCTACATGCTGCGCTACGCCATCCCGGACGACTTCGGCGCGCCCAAGACCGCCTTCAACTTCTGCACCTTCTGGCTGATCGAGGCGCTCCACCTGTCGGGCCGGACGGACGAGGCGCGCGACCTGTTCGAGGAGATGCTGACGCGGCGCACGGCCGCCGGCCTGCTGCCCGAGGACATCTCGTTCGACGGTGAGGAGCTTTGGGGCAACTATCCCCAGACCTATTCCCTGGTCGGCATCATCAACTGCGCGAACCTGCTGTCGAAGAGCTGGCAGTCGATCCGCTGACCGGTCAGTCCGACCACGCCTTGCCGAACCGCTCGATGAGGGCGAAGGCGCCCGAGGGGCCCCAGCTTCCGGCGGCGTAGGGCTTGGGCTCCAGCCGGGCCTCGGCCCAGGCGTCGGCGACCCCGTCGACCCAGCGCCAGGCCTCCTCCACCTCGTCGCGGCGGACGAAGAGGGTGGCGTCACCCTGGATCACGTCCAGAAGCAGTCGCTCGTAGGCGATCCGTCGGCGCCCGCCCGCGCCCTCGTAGGTGCTGAGTAGCGACAGCGACAACGGCAGCGACTGAAGCCGCATGCCGCCCGAGCTGAGCCCCGGCGCCTTGTTCATCAGGGTCAGGCTGATGTCCTCGTCGGGTTGGAGGTCGATGACCAGGCGGTTCGGCGTCATGTCGTGGATCGACGCCTGCCCGAAGATCGAGTGCGGCACGGGCTTGAACTGGATCGACACCGACGTGCGCTTCTCGGGCATGCGCTTGCCGGTGCGCAGGAAGAACGGCACGCCGGCCCAGCGCCAGTTGTCGATGTCGGCGCGCAGCGCGACGAAGGTTTCCGTCCCGCTCTTCTGGCCACGCTCGGACTCGTAACCGTCCGCCGCCGCGCCGGCCACGACGCCGGGGGTGTACTGGCCGCGGACCGACTTGTCGCCGGCGTCCACGCGGGTGAAGCGGCGCAGGCTGCGCAGCACCTTCACCTTCTCGTTGCGCACCGAGTCCGGCTCCATGTCGGCTGGCGGCTCCATGGCCACCAGGCAGAGGAGCTGGAGCATGTGGTTCTGGAGCATGTCGCGCAGGGCGCCGTACTCGTCGTAGTAGGGCCATCGCGCGCCCACGCCCTCGGTCTCGGCCACCGTGATCTGGACGTGGTCGATGGTGAGATTGTTCCACAGCGGCTCGAAGAAGGCGTTGGCGAACCTGAGCGCGATCAGGTTCTGGACCGTCTCCTTCCCGAGGTAGTGGTCGATGCGGAAGATCTGGTCCTCGTCGAAGATCGCGCCCAGCGCGGCGTTGATGTGGCGCGAGGTCTCCAGGTCGCGGCCGATCGGCTTCTCCAGCACGATCCGGGTCTGGTCGGTGGCGAGACCGGCGTCGGCCAGGGCCACGCAGATCTTCTCGAACAGGCTGGGCGAGACGGCCAGGAAGAAGAAGGGCGCGCCGCAGCTCTCCAGCGCGGGCCGCAGAAGTGCCGCGCCCTCGGCGGTGGTGGCGTCGGCGCCCACATAGGCGAGGCGATCCGAAAACCGCGCCCAGACCTGCGGGTCCAGGCCCTCGGGCCGGTCGGCCAGGATCTTCTCCGCCTGCGCCCGGAAGGCCTCGGTGGTCATCTCGGCGCGGGCCGTGGCCACGATGCGGAAGCCGTCGGGCAGGAAGCCGTCCGCGTCGAGGAAGTAGAGCGAAGGCAGCAGCATGCGCCGCGCCAGGTCGCCCGTAGCCCCGAACAGCACGATGGCGTCGGCCTGATGCATGGTTCGCCCTTCCGTTTCCGGCGCGGAGACGACATGGCGCGCGCCGCGCGGTCAAGCCCGGAACGCCGGGTCGGGATCGTTGTCCGCCCCCGCGCGTTTCGCGATCCCGGACGAGACCGCTATGCTGCCGGATATGCTGATCGACACCTTGCCGAAGCCTGGGCCCCTGGCCCTGGGCGCCATCGCCCTTTTCCTGGACCTCGACGGAACCATAGCCCCCCTCGCCGACCGCCCCACCGACGTCGGCCCCGATCCGCGGCGTACACGCCTGCTGGAGCGGCTGGACGCGGGGCTCGGCGGGCGCCTCGCCGTGGTCAGCGGACGGACCCTGCCCGAGATCGACGCCATCCTGGAGGGCAGAGTCGCATGGGCCGCCGCCGTTCACGGCCTTGTACGGCGCGACGCCGGCCGGGCGGTGCTAGAGACGCCCGCACATCCCGAGCTTCCGGCCGTTCGCGCTCGACTTCAGGCCTTCGCCGCGGGCGCCGACGGCCTGATCGTGGAGGAAAAGGGCGCCAGCGTGGCGCTGCACTACCGGCTGGCGCCGGCCTGCGCCGCCGAGGCGAGGCGGCTGGCGAAGGACCTGGCCGCCGAAACGGGACTGACGATTCAGGAGGGCGACATGGTGGCCGAACTGCGAACCCCGGGGCCGACCAAGGGCGACGCCGTCCGGGCCTTCATGGCGATGGACGCGTTCGCGGGCGCCACGCCGGTCTTCGTGGGCGACGACGTGACCGACGAGCACGGCTTCGCCGAGGTTCGCCGCCTGGGCGGCTACGGCGTCCTGGTCGGCGCGCCCAGGGCGACGGCGGCCACGTTCGGACTGCGCGACGTGGACGAGGTCCTGGCCTGGCTGGAGGCCGCCCGTTGAGCCGCCTCATCGTCGTCTCGAACCGGGTGAACCCACCCTCCGGGAACGGCGAGGAAAGCGTCGGCGGCCTGGCCATGGCGCTCGCGGCCGCGCTGAAGGAATCGTCCGGCGTCTGGTTCGGTTGGAGCGGTCGCACCACCGAGACCTTCACGGGGGACCTGAACATCGAGACGGTCGGCGGCGTCACCGCTGCGACGGTGGATCTCGAGGAGGCCGATCTCGACGAGTACTACAACGGCTTCGCCAACAAGACGCTGTGGCCGCTGTTCCACTACCGCAACGACCTGGCGGCCTTCGATCGCGCCTACCGGGACGGCTACACGCGGGTGAACCGGCGCTTTGCGAAAACGCTCGCCCCGCTGATCCAGCCGGACGACGTGGTGTGGGTGCACGACTATCACCTGATCCCGCTGGCGCGGGAACTGCGGGCTCTGGGCGTGAAGAACCGGATCGGCTTCTTCCTGCACATCCCCTGGCCGGCCCATCAGGTGATGATCAACCTGCCGCACCACCGCCAGCTCGTGCAGGCGATGTTCGACTACGACCTCGCCGGCTTCCAGACGGCCGAGTACCAGCAGGCGTTCGAGGAATATGTGCTGACCGAGGCCGGCGGCGAGCAGCCCGAGCCGGACTGGCTGAAGGCGTTCGGCCGGACGCTGCAGGTGGGCGCGTTTCCGATCGGGATCGACGCCTCCGACTTCGCCCGGATGAAGACAAGCGCGCGGGCGCGGCGCATGCGCGACCTGATGACCGCGACCACGGTGTTCCGACGCCTGATCGTCGGTGTCGACCGGCTGGACTATTCCAAGGGGCTGGAGGAGCGGTTCCTGGGCTTCGAGCAGTTCCTGGCCGACAACCCCGACCTGCGCCGCCAGGTCCTGATGCTTCAGATCGCCCCGCCCAGCCGCGAGGCCGTCGAAGCCTACCAGGAGATCCGGGGCCGTCTGGACGCCCTGAGCGGCCGCATCAACGGCGAATACTCCGACGTCGACTGGACGCCCTTCCGCTACGTGAACAAGAATTACCGGCGCGACGAACTGGCCGGCATCTACGCGGCGGCGCGGGTTGGCCTGGTGACGCCGTTGCGCGACGGCATGAACCTGGTGGCCAAGGAGTTCGTCGCCGCCCAGGACCCCGAGGATCCCGGCGTGCTGGTTCTGTCGCGCTTCGCAGGCGCCGTGGGACAGATGCCGGACGCCCTGCTGGTCAACCCCAACAGCCCCGAGGACGTCGCCGACGCGCTGAAGCGCGCGCTCACGATGGACCGGGCCGAGCGGGTCCGGCGCTGGACCGCGCTCTTCGAGACCGTCCAGCGCGAGGATGTGAGCTGGTGGCGCGACGCGTTCGTGCGCAAACTGATGGGCCGTGACCCAGCCCACGCCCCCGCCCACGCCGTCTGACCCGCCGCCCCGCGAACCCGCCCCGGCGTGGGTGATGGGCGTGCGGCTGACCAACCCCGATCGTCCGCTCTGGCCCGACGACGGCGCGGGCGCGCCGATCAGCAAGCTGGATCTGGCCCGCTATTTCGAGACGGTCGGCGCATGGATGCTGCCCCACCTTGCGGGGCGCCCCTGCTCCCTGGTTCGCGCGCCGGGCGGGATCGGGGGGCCGCGCTTCTTCCAGCGGCACGCCGCGCGGGGCCTGTCGCCGCTGGTCACCCGCGTCGACACCGAAGGCGCTTCCGGCAAGCCGTATCTCCAGGTGGACCGGGTCGAGGCGCTGGCGGCGCTGGCGCAGATGGGCGCGATCGAACTGCATCCCTGGAACGGCGCGCCGGGGCGGCCCGATGCGCCCGGGCGGCTGGTCTTCGACCTGGACCCCGATGAGGGGCTGCCCTTCGACCGGGTGGTGGCGGCGGCGCTGGCGGTGAGGGCGAGGCTGGAGGCCCTGGGCCTCGTGGCCTTCTGCAAGACCACTGGCGGCAAGGGCCTGCACGTCGTCACCCCTCTGGCCGCCCCGAAGCGCGGCGGACCCGACTGGAACGCGGCCAAGGCCTTCGCCCGGCGCGTCTGCGAGGCGGTCGCCGCCGACGCCCCCGACCGGTATGTGGTCAACATGGCCAAGGCCAAGCGGAAGGGCCGGATCTTCCTGGACTATCTGCGCAACGACCGCACCGCCACGGCCGTCGCGCCGCTCTCACCGCGGGCGCGACCGGGCGCGACGGTCGCCTTCCCCCTGATCTGGGATCAGGTGAAGCCGGGGCTGGACCCGCATACCTGGACCCTCCGCACCGCGCCCGCCGCTCTCGCCCGAACGACCGCCTGGGCGGACTACGAGGCGGCCGCGCGGCCGTTGTCGCCCGCGATCCGTAAACTGGACCGCGGCTGAGTCCCGAGCCGCCGCCATCCGGCGCGCGCGGACGCCTTACACCCCGTGCCGCTTGAAGAACGCCAGCATTCTGGCCCAGCCGTCCTCGGCGGCGTCCTGCTTGTAGGAGGGTCGGTAGTCGGCGTGGAAGCCGTGCTGGGCGTCGGGATAGACGACGATGTCGCTGTCGGTCTTGCCGGCCGCCTTCAGCGCCGCCTTCATCTTCTCGACGTCTGTCAGGGGGATGCCGCTGTCCTTCTCGGCGTAGAGACCCAGTACGGGCGCCTTCAGCTCGCCGGCGAGATCGAGGGGATTCTTGTTATCCGGATCGGCGGCCATGCCGCTGGTGAGGCGGCCGTACCAGGCGACGCCGGCCTTGAATTCCGGGAACCGGGCCACCGCTTCCCAGGTCACGGCGCCGCCCCAGCAGTAGCCGGTGATCGCCACACGCTTCGCGTCGGCGAACGGCTGGGCCTTCAGCCAGGCCAGCGCCGCGCCGACGTCGCCCGCCACCTGGGCGTCGGTCGCGGTGGCCACGATCTTCAGGATCGCCGGGAAGTCCGTCATCGTCGACGGGTCGCCGGCGCGAACGAAGAAGTCGGGCGCGACGACGACATAGCCCGCCTTGGCCAGGCGTCGCGCGGTGTCTCGGATATACTCATGCAGGCCGAAGATCTCCGAGACCAGGACCACGCAGGGATGCTTCCCGGCCTTCGAGGGCCGGGCGACGAAGGCCGGGATCTCGCGGTCGGGGGCCTTGATCCCGACCATGCCGGTCCAGAGGCCCGCGTCATCGGTCCTGATGGGCGCCGCCTGCGCCGACCAGGCCGCCAGCGCATAGCCGCCGGTGATCGCGAGCGTCAGCCCGCGGCGCGAGAGGTTCAGGTCTTCCGGGCGCGTGCCGTCGGGACGGGTGAGGGTGACCATGAGGGTTTCCTTTCGGGCGTTTCCATGCGCGGCGTTTGGCGGGATGCTGGGACGCAGCGAACCCGACTGTCCGAGGAGCCGTCAACCGCCGATGGCCGCCACCTCCGCGAAACCCTTCTCCATCCGGCCGCTGACGGCCGGCGAGCGGGCGCTGGGCGCCGAGATGTTCGGGCCCGGCCTCGACGGCCGCCGTGTGCGCATCCTGGCGGTCCCGGCCTGGAATCGAGCGTTCGTGGCCGGCCCGGCGCTGATCGTCTGGCCCGCGGCGACCTGCCCGGCCGACTTCGCGGCGCCCGAGACGCCGCTGCGACGCCAGGCCGTCTTCGTCCACGAGCTGACCCACGTGTGGCAGGCGCAGAACGGAATCTCGCTGATCCTGGCCAAGCTGCGCGCGGGCGACGGGCCCCGGGCCTACGCCTACGACCTGGACGGACCGCCCTTCGCCGCCCTGAACATCGAGCAGCAGGCCATGATCGTGGAGCACGCCTTCCTGGCGTCGAGGGGCGGCGAGACGCCGCACCCCGCGGCCCGCTACGCCGAGGCCAGCACGGCGTGGCGGCGGACGTAGCGTATATCCTTACAGTACGAAGGGCTTTCGCTCTTGCAGGGGCGCCAAACCTTCCCATATCGGCTCTCGAAGACGGTCCTCGCCCACTCGGGCGCCGGGGCCGGACGAGGAACTTAATCGAACCGGGGGCGTCGCTTTTCCTCGGGCGCTTCTCTAGAAGGCCCACCCGCGGCGTCCGCCAACAAGGAGCGAGCAAGACCCACTAATGAGCAAGATCATCGGCATCGACCTCGGCACCACGAATTCGTGCGTGGCCATCATGGACGGCAAGAACCCGAAAGTGATCGAGAACGCCGAAGGCGCTCGGACCACCCCTTCGGTCGTGGCTTTCCTGGACGACGGCGAGCGCCTCGTGGGCCAGCCCGCCCGGCGCCAGGCGGTGACCAACCCCGCCAACACCCTGTTCGCGATCAAGCGCCTGATCGGCCGCGGCTTCGACGATCCCGTGGTCGCGAAGGACAAGGGCATGGTGCCCTATGAGATCGTGAAGGGTCCGACCGGCGACGCCTGGGTGAAGGCGCACGACAAGGACTATTCGCCTCAGCAGGTCTCGGCGTTCATCCTGCAGAAGATGAAGGAAGCCGCCGAGCAGCACCTCGGCGAGAAGGTCGAGAAGGCGGTCATCACCGTCCCGGCCTACTTCAACGACGCCCAGCGCCAGGCCACCAAGGACGCCGGCAAGATCGCCGGCCTGGAAGTCCTGCGCATCATCAACGAGCCGACGGCGGCGGCCCTGGCCTATGGGCTGGAGAAGAACGACGGCAAGAAGATCGCGGTCTACGACCTGGGCGGCGGCACGTTCGACGTGTCGATCCTGGAGATCGGCGACGGCGTCTTCGAGGTGAAGTCGACCAACGGCGACACCTTCCTGGGCGGCGAGGACTTCGACCTGCGGCTCGTCGACTACCTGGCCGACGAGTTCAAGAAGGAGCAGGGCGTCGACCTGCGCAAGGACAAGCTGGCCCTCCAGCGCCTCAAGGAAGAGGCCGAGAAGGCGAAGAAGGAACTGTCCAGCGTCACCCAGTACGAGGTGAACCTGCCCTTCATCAGCATGAACGCCTCGGGTCCGCTGCACCTGAACATCAAGCTGTCGCGCGCCAAGCTGGAAGCCCTGGTCGAGGACCTGATCACCCGGACCATCGGCCCCTGCGAGCAGGCGCTGAAGGACGCGGGCCTGAAGAAGTCCGACATCGACGAGGTGATCCTGGTCGGCGGCATGACCCGCATGCCCAAGGTCGTCGATACGGTGAAGGCCTTCTTCGGCCGCGAGCCGCACAAGGGCGTGAACCCCGATGAGGTCGTGGCCCTGGGCGCCGCCGTGCAGGCGGGCGTTCTGGCCGGCGACGTCAAGGACGTGCTGCTGCTGGACGTGACGCCTCTGACCCTGGGCATCGAGACCCTGGGCGGCGTGTTCACCCCGCTGATCGAGCGCAACACCACCATTCCGACCAAGCGGAGCCAGGTGTTCTCGACCGCCGACGACAACCAGTCGGCGGTGACGATCCGGGTCTTCCAGGGCGAACGCCCGATGGCGGCCGACAACAAGATGCTGGGCCAGTTCGACCTGGTCGGCATCCCGCCGGCGCCGCGCGGCGTGCCGCAGGTCGAGGTGACGTTCGACATCGACGCCAACGGCATCGTGCACGTCACGGCCCGCGACAAGGCGACCAACAAGGAGCAGTCGATCCGCATCCAGGCCAACGGCGGCCTCTCGGACGCGGACATCGACGCGATGGTCAAGGACGCCGAGTCGCACAAGGCCGACGACGAAAAGCGCAAGGCGGCGGTCGAAGCCAAGAACCAGGCCGACGCGGTCGTCCACTCGACCGAGAAGGCGCTCAGCGAGCACGGCGACAAGGTCTCGGAAGCCGACCGTTCGGCCATCCAGACCGCGCTGGACGACCTGAAGGGCTCGCTGGAGGGCGGTGACGCCGAGGCGATCTCGGCCAAGACGCAGACCCTCATCCAGGCTTCGATGAAGCTGGGCGAGGCCATGTACAAGGCCCAGCAGGGCGACGCCGGCGACGGCCAGCCCGAGGACGGCCCCTCGGCTTCGGACGACGTCGTGGACGCCGAGTTCGAGGAAGTCGACGGCGACGACAAGAAGTAGGGCGTGACGATGCGCCCCATGGCCCGACCGGCGCCCCGGCGTCACAACGGCCACGGGGTCGTCGCCGCCGCCTTCGCGGCCCGGGCGCCCGATCGGCGCCCGGACGTTGAATTGGAGCGCGCATTGCGGGCGAAACCGCCAGTCGATTTCACCCCGCGCGCCCGGAACGGTTTCCCCGCCCCCCCGGCCTTGCTAAGGCTTGCGGGTGGGCGGGGGGCCACCCACCTGAAAATCCATCAGTTATCGAGCGCCTGACGATTTCATGCGGGACTATTACGAGATCCTGGGCGTGGACCGCGGTTGCGACGCGGGAGCCCTCAAGAGCGCCTTTCGCAAGGCCGCGATGGAACACCATCCCGACCGGAACGGCGGCTGCGAAGAGGCGGCCTCGCGCTTCAAGGAAGTGAACGAGGCCTATTCGGTCCTGTCCGATCCCCAGAAGCGCGCGGCCTACGACCGCTTCGGCCACGCCGGCGTGAACGGCCAGGGCGGAATGGGCGGCAATGGCCAGTTCCACGACGTCCACGACATCTTCAACGAGGTGTTCGGCGACGTCTTCGGCGACATGTTCGGCGGCCGCGGCGGTCGCCAACAGCGGGGCGGCCCGGCCCGCGGCTCGGATCTGCGCTACGATCTGGAGATCACCCTCGAGCAGGCCTATGCCGGCGCCGAGGTGGAGATCACCGTCCCGGCCACCCTGACCTGCGAAACCTGCGACGGCTCGGGCGCCAAGCCCGGCACCAGCCCCACGACCTGCACCACCTGCCAGGGCCAGGGCCGCGTGCGCGCCACGCAGGGCTTCTTCTCGATCGAGCGCGCCTGCCCCCGCTGCGGCGGCTCGGGCCGGATGGTCCTCGACCCCTGTGGCGACTGCCGGGGCCAGGGCCAGATCCGCCGGAACCGCACGCTCGCCGTCCGCGTCCCGGCCGGCGTGGACGACGGCGCCCGCATCCGCCTGGCCGGCGAGGGCGATGCGGGGATGCGCGGCGGCCCGCGCGGCGACCTCTACATCTTCATCTCGGTGGCCCCGCACGAACTGTTCGAGCGCGACGGCCTGGACCTGCTCTGCACGGTGCCCGTGCCCATGTGCGTCGCGGCCCTCGGCGGCGAGATCGACGCGCCCTGCCTGCTGGGCGGCGACAACTGCGACGGGAACTGCAAGATCACCGTCCAGATTCCCGAGGGCGCGCAGACCGGCCGCACCGTGCGGGTGAAGGGGCGCGGCATGCCCTCGCTGCGCGGACCGCAACGGGGCGACCTCGTCGTGGAGCTGTTCGTCGAGACGCCCACGAAGCTCAATGCGCGCCAGAAGGAGCTTCTGCGCGAACTGGCGGGCCTCTGCGAGGAACAGCAGCACCCCAAGGCCGCCGGCTTCACCGGCAAGGCCAGGCGCTTCTGGGACAGCGTGACGGGACAGGCCTGATCCCGTCCCTCCCGGTCAACGGCCGGACTTCGGCCGCAGCGCCACCAGCACGTTGCCCGCCGCCTGGTCGAAACTGGCGTAGCCCGAGTTGACGAACACCATGCCGTCGCCCGCGAAGAGGCCGGCCGCATCGATCGAGCCGCCGGCGCCCGGGAGGCCGTTCACCGGCCGGTAGTCGGCGGTCGCCGTGTCGACCATGTTCAGCACCTTGCCCGTCGCGGCGTCGAAGACCCACAGCCGCCCGTCCAGCGATCCCGCCAGCAGCGCCCCGTCGATCACCAGGGGCGCGGCCGAGAGCCCGTGCCGGGTCTTGCAGGTGACGACCTTGGCGCGCGGGCCTTCGCAGTCGGGCGCGGCGAACCACTGCCACGCCACCTTGCCGGTCGCGATGTCGACGGCGTGCATGCCCGCGGCCGAACGCTCCCTGGGCACGTTGGGATCGCTGATCGGCGCGAACACCCGCTTGCCGTCGTGGGCGATGCCCCAGTGGATCCCGCCCAGCGGCGTACCCTCTCCGAACCGCTGTCGCCACAGCACCCTGCCCGTCTCCGCGTCCAGCGCCCAGACGTCGCCCGACTTCTGGCCGCCCAGGATCACGTCCTTGCCGCGAGGGCGGCGGAAGATCACCGGCCCCGCACCGAAGTCGTGGTCCAGCAGGACGCTGCCCTCGCCGGCGAAGAAGCAGTTGGGACCGGGTCCGCGGTCGCCCGTGGGCGACCCCACGGGGCACGACAAGTTCCAGACATCGTTCTCCAGCGCCTGGAAGACCCACGTCTCCCGACCGGTCGCCAGATCCATGGCGGCGATGGCGTCGCTGGTCTTCGTGGCGGGGGGCGAGGTGTTCTCGCCCGTCGACGCGAAGACCAGCCCCTTCCGCACGTCGATCGCGGGCGAGGACCACACCGGCGCGCCCGAGGGCCCGTACATCTCGACGCCCTGGGAATTCTTCACGCCCAGCGGGCGGGCGTCCGGCATGGTGTGCCAGGTCCACAGCACCCGGCCGTCCTTCGCATCCACGGCCGCGACGGCGCCGTGGCCTTTGCAGCATTCGTAGCTCGGCCTTATGGCCGCGCCCACGTCGCTGCCCGAGATCGGCACGATCACCTTGCCGTCGTGGATCAGCGCCGAGCCCGACAGCGGCGCCGTCCTGTCGTGGCGGGGGTCGACCCGCCACAGGATGTCGCCCGTCTTCGCGTCGAACGCGATCAGGCGGCCCTGGCCGTCAGCGGCGACGAGGCCCAGCGGGCCGTCCTGGCCCAGGCGGCCATAGGCCAGGCTGTTGCGCACCTGGGACGGCGTGGGCGTCGCCCACTTCACGCAGCCCGTGCGGGTGTCGAGCGCCAGCACATAGCCGGCCTGTCCGGCGGGATAGAACAGCGTGGACCCGACCACCACTCCCGACCCGCGCAGGCCCGAGGTGCGCGGCAGGGCGAAGCTCCACGCCACCTCCAGCTTCGCCATGTCGGCCGTCTTCAGCCCGGCCTGGGCCGCGCTCATCCGCCGGGAGTTCTCGTGATCGACACCGAAACCGATCTGGGCCGGCGTCGGCCTCAGGTCGACCTCACGCCGGTCGGGCGCACAGCGTGCGTCGTCGATCCAGGCCGTGCCCGCAGCATCTTCCGGCGCCGCCAGATACGCCACCACGTCACGGAGCTGGCGAGGGTCCAGGCTGTCGCCGATGGGCTTCATCACGCCGGTGGTCAATACGGTCGTCAGCGTCTGGGCGCTCATCTTCCTGAGCGCCGCCACGGGCGCGGCGCGGTCGCCCGCGGGGACATTGTCGTGGCAGGCGGCGCAGAACTGTTCGTAGACGAGCTTTCCGGGCGGCTCGTCCTCCACATGCGCCTGGGCCTGCGCCCAGGCCAGGGACGAACCGACGCTCGCCGCGGCGAGCCCGACCGCCGCGATCAGCCCGACCCATCCCGGAATCGGCTTCCGGGTCTGCTTCCAGCCGCCCATGCTTCCCCCCAGACGCCATACCGGTCTTTCGACCATGTTCCAGGCGCGGAACCTAGCCGTGAAAACCTCCAGCGCGATTGCCTCGCTGAAATCCTGGCCGGCGAGCGAGCCAGCGTTTGCGGCCGCGCGCCCTTTCCGCTAGAGACACCGCTCCGCGAGAGACGCACCCGTAGCTCAGCTGGATAGAGCGTTGCCCTCCGAAGGCAACGCTAAGTCAAGTGCGATTTGGGTGAGGGTCGAAATAGCTGAGTAAAGCCAAG
>NZ_MEEX01000013.1 GCF_001724605.1 Phenylobacterium sp. SCN 70-31 | reverse complement strand
GAACGCGAACGAACGCGAATAGGCCTCGGCCCGGCCACAGCCCCGTTCGCGTTCGTTCGCGTTCGTTCGCGGTTCGACTGGCCGCCTCGCGGCCCCTTTTCCGCGCCCTTCCGCGTTTTCCGCGGTTTATTTTCCCGCCGCCGCCGCGCGCTGGCGTTCGATGGCGCGCCAGCGTTCCACGTTCTTCTGGTGGTCGGGATAGTTGGTCGCGAACGCGTGCCCCCCCGTCCCGTCGGCCACGAAGTAGAGTTCGTCCGACCTTGGGGGGTTCAGCACCGCCGCCAGCGCGTCGCGCCCCGGGTTGGCGATCGGCGTCGGGGGCAGGCCCGGGATGCGATAGGTGTTGTAGCCCGTGTCGCCCGCCAGTTCCGAGGCGCGGATGCCGCGCCCCAGCGGCCGCCCCCTGGTCAGGCCGTAGATGATCGTGGGATCGCTCTGGAGCGGCATGCCGATCCGCAGCCGGTTGACGAACACCGCCGCCACCCGCGGTCGCTCGGCCGCGACCCCGGTCTCCTTCTCCACCACCGAGGCCAGGATCACCGCCTCGTGGGGCGTCTTCAGCGGCAGGTCGGGCTGGCGCTTGGCCCACAGCTCGGCCAGCAGCCTGTCGTGGGCGGCGCGCATCCGGGCGACCACCGCCTCGCGCGGCTCGTCCCGCTGGAAATCGTAGGTGTCGGGCAGGATCGCGCCCTCGGGCGGCTCGACCACCGTCCCGCTCAGCGCCGGCTCGGCGTTCAGGGCGTCCACGACCATGCCGCTGGTCCAGCCCTCGGGGATGGTGATGGCGCGCCGGATAACCTTGCCGGCCCGGATGTCGGCCAGCACGCGCGACATGGGAGCGCCCGAGGCGAACTCGTACTCGCCGGCCTTCAGGCTGGACGCGGCCCCGGTCAGCCGGGCGGCCAGGGTGAAGAGGCCTGCCGAGGTGACGACGCCGGCGTCCTCCAGCGTGCGGCCGATGACGCCGACGCCGGAGCCGCGCGCCAGCATGACCGTCGTCGTCTCGCCCGAGGCCGCGCGGGGGCCGGGGCCCAGGTAGGTCCAGGCCCCCGCCAGCGCCAGCAGCAGCGCCACGCCGGCCGCGATCATCGCCCCGCCGCCGGCGGCCCGGCGGCTGATTCGGCGCGCGCGGCCTCCCGGACGGCTCACGGAGCTGGGCTCACGGGGCTGGGCTCACGCGTACTTCTTGAAGATCACCGCCGCGTTGGTGCCGCCGAAGCCGAAGCTGTTCGACATGGCCGCGTCGATCTTCATCGGCTTGGCCTTGTGGGGCACCAGGTCCAGCACCGTCTCGACGTCGGGGTTGTCGAGGTTGATGGTCGGCGGGGCGATCTGGTCGCGGATGGCCAGGATCGTGAACGCCGCCTCGATGGCGCCGGCGGCGCCCAGCAGGTGGCCGGTCATCGACTTGGTGGACGACATGGCCTTGCCCGGCGCGGCGTCGCCCAGCAGGCGCTCGACGGCCCCCAGTTCGATGCCGTCGGCCATGGTCGAGGTGCCGTGGGCGTTGATGTAGTCGATGTCCGAGGCGGCGAGGCCCGAGTCCTTCAGCGCCGCCTTCATGGCGCGATATCCGCCGTCGCCGTCTTCCGAGGGCGCGGTGATGTGGAAGGCGTCGCCCGAGAGGCCGTAGCCGGCGACCTCGGCGTAGATCTTCGCGCCCCGCGCCTTGGCGTGCTCCAGCTCCTCCAGCACCAGGACGGCGGCGCCCTCGCCCATGACGAAGCCGTCGCGGTCCTTGTCGTAGGGCCGGCTGCCCTTCTCGGGGGCGTCGTTGAACGAGGTGGCCATGGCGCGGCAGGCGATGAAGCCGGCGATGCCCACCGGCACGATGCTGGCCTCGGCCCCGCCGCAGATCATCACGTCGGCGTCGCCGTACTTGATCAGCCGCGCCGCGTCGCCGATGGCGTGGGCGCCGGTGGCGCAGGCCGTCACCACCGCGTGGTTGGGGCCCTTGTAGCCGTAGCGGATCGAGACCTGGCCCGAGACCAGGTTGATCAGCGACGAGGGGATGAAGAAGGGGCTGACCTTGCGGGGGCCGCGCTCGTGCAGCTCGATGGCCGTCTCGGCGATGGTGCCCAGGCCGCCGATGCCCGAGCCGATCATCACGCCCGTGCGCTCGCGGCTCTCTTCGTCCTCGGGCGTCCAGCCGGCGTCCCTCACGGCCTCGTCAGCCGCGGCGATGCCGTACAGGATGAAGTCGTCGACCCGGCGGCGGTCCTTGGCCGACAGGGTCTTGTCGGGGTCGAAACTGCCTTCGACATCCGGACCGCCGCCGCCGCGTCCGTCGACCCGCGGGGCCTCGAACGCGATCTGGCAGGCGTAGTCCGTGGTGTCGAACGCGGTGATCCGCCCCGCGCCGGACTGGCCGGCCAGGATCTTCTTCCAGGTCAGCTCGGTCCCCTGCCCCAGGGGGCTCAGGATTCCGATGCCGGTGACGACGACTCGACGCATGTGCAGCCCTCGAAAACAAAGCCGCCGCGCCACCAGGTTCGACCCAGGGACGCGGCGGCTGTCGATTCTAGGATAGGTTGAGCGCGCCTCAGCCGCCCAGGCGCTCCTGGATGAACTTCACGGCGTCACCCACCGTCTGGATGTGCTCGGCGGCGTCATCCGGAATCTCGATATCAAACTCTTCTTCGAACGCCATCACCAGCTCGACGTTGTCGAGGCTGTCGGCGCCCAGGTCGTCGATGAAGCTGGCCTTCTCGGTCACCTTCTCCGGATCCGCGTCGAGGTGTTCGATCACAATCTTGCGGACGCGTTCAAGGACGTCGGACATTCGTAAGGTCCCTCAGGGGTTAGTCAGGTCTCTGCATCGGCGACGGCGACGGCGAAGTCAACTGCCGCTTCGGTGTTCGAATTCGCCGCGGCGGGTAGCACGTTCCCACCGGACTGGCGAGCGTCAGATCATAGCCATTCCGCCGTTCACGTGCAGGGTCTGACCCGTCACGTAGCCGGCCTCGTTCGAGGCGAGATAGGCGCACGCCGCCGCCACATCCGCGCCCGCTCCGAGCCGGCCGGACGGAATCGTGGAGAGGATCGTCGCCTTCTGCTGCTCGTTGAGCGCGTCGGTCATCGGGCTCTCAATGAACCCCGGAGCCACGCAGTTTACGGTAATACCCCGCGAGGCGACTTCTTGGGCCAGAGCCTTGGAGAAGCCGATCATGCCGGCCTTTGAGGCGGCGTAGTTCGCCTGGCCCGGATTGCCTGTCACGCCGACCACAGAGGTGATGCCGATGATTCGGCCGAAGCGGCGCTTCATCATACCGCGTATGCACGACCGGCTGAGCCGGAAGTAGCTCTCCAGGTTGACCTTCAGGACGGTCTCCCAGTCCTCGTCCTTCATGCGCATCAGCAGGCCGTCGCGGGTGATTCCAGCGTTGGCCACCAGGATGTCTGCGGGCGCGCCGGCCGCCGCCTCGGCGGCCTCTACGAGGCCATCCACCGCATTGGGGTCCGAAAGGTTTGCGGCGGCCACCGAGACGCGCTCGCCCAGGCTTGCGGCCAGGTCTCGGAGCACCGCCTCGCGGGTGCCGGAAAGCACGACATGCGCGCCCTGGGCGTGCAGGGTGCGGGCGATCTCGGCGCCGATGCCGCCGGTTGCGCCGGTGACGAGGGCGGTTCTGCCGCTGAGGTCGAACATACCGGTCTCCTTCAGAGCGACTTGGCGAAGGCTTCGAGGTCGGTCGGCGCGTTCAGCGGCGTGGCCTCGGCGTCTGGGGCGATGCGTTTGGCCATGCCCGAAAGAACCTTGCCGGCGCCGGCCTCCGCGAATCGGGTGACGCCGCCCGACCCGGCCATCCAGGTCATGCTTTCGCGCCAGCGGACCCGGCCGGTGACCTGTTCGACGAGCAGGCGGCGGATGGCCTCGGGATCGTTGGTCGGCGCGGCGGTGACGTTGGCCACGACCGGCGCGCGCGGCGCCACGATGGCCGCCGCCGCCAGCGCCTCGGCCATCTCGTCGGCAGCAGGCTGCATCAGGGGACAGTGGAACGGCGCCGAGACGTTCAACGGGATCGCGCGGGCGCCCAGTTCCTTGGCCTTCTCGATGGCACGGTCCACGGCGGCCTTCTCACCCGAGATCACGACATTGCCCTGGTTGTTGTCGTTGGCCACGACGCAGACACCCACCTCGGCGCCGGCCTTCGCGGCCTCCTCGGCCAGGGCCAGATCGGTCTTGGGGCCGATCAGCGAGGCCATGGCGCCCTGCCCCACCGGCACGGCCCGCTGCATGGCCTGGCCGCGCAGCTTCAGCAGGCGGGCGGTATCGGCAAGTCCCAGGGCGCCCGCCGCGGCGAGCGCCGAATATTCGCCCAGGCTGTGGCCGGCCACGAAGGCGGCCTTTTCCACACCCACGCCGAACTCCCGCTCCAGCGTCCGCATCACCGCCACGCTGACGGCCATCAGCGCCGGCTGGGCGTTCTCGGTCAGGGTGAGCTGGTCCTCCGGGCCGTCACGCATCAGCACGGACAGCTTCTGGCCCAGCGCGTCGTCCACTTCCTGGAACACCTCGCGCGCGGCGCCGAACGCCTGGGCAAGATCCTGACCCATGCCAACGGCCTGACTGCCCTGGCCCGGAAAAATGAAGGCGAGGCTCATGGCGTCCCGCTCCCTGGTGATTCAGCGGCGCGAGGGTTAGGGGATAGCGGCGGCAGGCACAAGAAAGACCGATGGCGAAGACCAACGGCGAGGAGGATGCATGAAGGCGGTGATCCGACGTGACAGGCGACTGGTCTGCGACGAGATCGCCGACCTGAGACCCGCCGAAGGACAGATCCTGGTGAAGACCCTGGCGTGCGGCATCTGTGGATCGGACCTGCACGCCCTGCATCACATGGAACACATGATCGGCCTGTCCCGGCGCGGCGGCGCGCCCGACAACGGCTTCGATCCCACGGCGGACACCGTCTTCGGCCACGAATTCTGCGTCGAGGTTCTCGATCATGGGCCGGGCTCTCCCAAGGCGCTGAAGGCCGGGACGCGGGTCGTCAGCGTACCGGTCACCCTGCACGGCGGCGGCGTCGAAGCCCTCGGCTTCTCAAATCGCCTGCCCGGCGGGTTCGCCGAGCAGATGCTGCTGACCGAAGCGATGGTGCTGGAGGTCCCCAACGGCCTGCCCACCGACAAGGCGGTCCTGACCGAGCCCTTTGCGGTCGGAGCCCACGCGGTCGCCAAAGCTCGTCTGGAGCCGAGGTCGGTCTCGCTGGTGGTGGGCTGCGGTCCGGTCGGCCTCGCGGTCATCGCCGCCCTCAAGGCCCAGGGTCACGGTCCCGTGATCGCGGCCGACTTCTCGCCGCGCCGTCGGGCCGCCGCCGAGACGATCGGCGCCGACGTGGTGGTCGATCCCGCCGTCGAGAATCCCCACAACCGCTGGGAAGCCCTCGGGACGCCGCGGGCGCGCGCCGACCAGAGCATGATGGCCATGATGGGCAATCCCGTCGCCCGTCCCGTGGTGTTCGAGTGCGTGGGCTCGCCCGGCGTGCTCCAGGGGCTGATCGAGGCCGCGCCGGCCGGCGCCCAGATCGTGGTGGCCGGGGTCTGCATGGAAACAGACCGCATCGAGCCTTCCATCGCCATCACCAAGGAAATCGAGCTGACCTTCGTCTTCGGCTACACGCCGGAGGAATTCGCCCTGACCCTGCGTCAGCTCGCGGAAGGCGTGATCGATGTCACGGGCCTGGTCACCGGGGAGGTGGACCTGAATGGCGTGGCAGGCGCGTTCGAGGCGCTGGGCGACCCGGAGACGCACGTCAAGATCCTGGTGCGGCCCAACGGCTGAGCCGGCGCCCGGCTCAAGGCTGCTCAGGATGATCCTTGCGCCAGGCGGCGACGGCGGTCGCATAGCCGGCTGACGAAGCGCCGTCGATCGGGCCGAGGTAGTACCCCCGCCGCGCCAGGAACGCCTGACTCTCGGCGATGGTGGCGGCCGGCGGCACGATCGGGGCGGCTGCATCCGGCGAAAGCGCGCCGGGCTGGAAGGCCGCCACGTCGCGGTCCAGGCCGGCCCGCTCGGCCGGCGCCAGACGGGCCTCGACCTCGATCTGCTTTTCGCGCGCGGCGATGTCTCCGGCGTTGGCCGCCAGCGACAGCCAGCGATAGGCCTCGCGAAGGTTGCGCGGCACGCCCTGCCCGGCTTCGTAGAGCAGACCGAGATTGTACTGGGAGTCCACGACGCCGCGCTCGGCGGCGCGCCGGAACCAGGCCGCCGCCTCGGCCGGGTCGCGCGGCCCGCCTTCTCCCGCCATGAGGAAAAGGCCCAGGTTGTGCATGGCCATCCTGTCGCCGCCTCCCGCGGCCCGGCGGGTCCACATCCTCGCCGCCGACAGGTCGCGCGGCAGTCCCGCCCGGCCGGTCTCATAGAGCCCTGCGAGCAGGAGTTGAGCGCGGGGATCGTTCGCCTGCGCCAGGCCGTTCAACCGGGCCAACGCCTGCGGATCGCCTCTCTGAAAGGCCTCGGCGGCCGCTTCGTAACCGTCGGACGCCGGGCCGGGCGACACGGGCGGCGCGGCTCGCAGGACCGGGCCGGCCGGGACCGCCGCGGACAGCGCCGCCGACGGTCCGTTGGACGTGCCCAGGCCCTTTCGCACCACATCGGGCGAAGCTGGCGCGGATGGCATGTCGCTTGCCGCTTCGGGACCGTGAAGACCGAACGCCACCGCTGCCGCCGCCATGGCCGCCAACAGCGCCGATGACGTCGAAGCCGCCATCACGGCGCGGAGGGGCCAGGGCTCGGACCAGGGATCGCGCCGCGACGCGTTCACGACCGCCCCGCCGCGGAGCGTAGCCGAATCCAGCCTTGCGGCCAGCGCCGCCACGGCCGCCAGCACAGCCGTCTCATGATGCGTCACTCGCGCCGCAAGCAGCTCGAGCGCCTGGGCCAGAGCGCGGGCGGTCTCCTGAGACATCGCGTCTCCATCACCGCCGAGGCGCCGCTCCACCGCGGCCAGCACGCGGCGAAGGTCGTCCGGCGGCTCCGCCGCCAGCCCCCCTTCCCCGTCGTGGGGCCATGCGCCGTCCGCCGCCATCGCTCGTCCCGCCAGCGGCCATGCGCCCGCCTTGAGCCAGCCTACATGCAAGGCGCACACCGGACGAGATCGCCCCGCCGGCCGATTCGGCGACCCGCAGCGATTACTTTTGAGAGTCAGTATTCGGGAAAGTCGGACTTTCCCATGACATCCGAATGCTGCGCGATTTTTCGACCCCAATATGAGGACGCGTGCGCCTTGACGATTGACGAACGTGGTTCTACATCGAAACACAGCTAATGAGAGGTAAATGCCAGGAACTCAACCCTGGGCGCCTGTCATTTCTACTTTTCCCGCCAGAGGGGAATATTCTCGGAGCCCAGCCGGCAGGCGGACACGGACCCCGCCCGGCAATGCGCCGCACGGAAGGATCGAAACGCCGATGAAGGGTCCCGGAATGAAACTGCGCCTTGCGCTCCTCGCCGCCACCTCGACCGCGCTGGCGGGAGCCGCAAACGCCGCGCCGGTGAGCGCAAACACCACGGCCCAGGCCAACATCGTGTCACCCAACCAGGTGACCGCCACGCGGAGTCTGGAGTTCGGGACCATCGCCCGGCCGACCTCAGGGACCACCACCGTGACCGTCGCGTCGGCGGCCGCCGGCACGGCGACGCCGTCCCTCAGTGGCGGAAACGGCTTCATACCCACCAGCGGGCTGGCGCACGCAGCCACCTTCCGGATCACCGGAACCAACGGGCAGACCTATTCGGTCACGGGCAACACCCTCAGCTTCCCGGGCGCAGGCGGCAACCTCACCAACATCAACGCGGAGGCCCCGGTCGCCGGCAGCGGCGCGCTGAACACCCTGCCGGCCTCGGGCATAGACGACCTGCATGTGGGCGGGCGCTTCGACATCACCAACACGACCGCCATCAACACCTACAGCGGCACGCTCAGCATCACCGTGGACTTCAACTGATCCCTGCGGCGCGGCGGCGCATGGTTCGCTGCTGCGCCAGGGTCCAGGTTGTCCCGGCATGATGCGCGCCCTTCACTCTTCCGGCCTTTCCCCGGTCGCCCCGCTCCTGGCCATCCTGTTCCTGGCCGGCGCGCTTCTGGGCGACGCGCCACCGGCCCGCGCGGCCGATGCGGCGGCGCCGGCGCGCGCCGACATCGTGGACCCCGCGATGCTGCGTCTGGCGTGGCCCACGGCGATGCCGAACGTGAGCGAGGCGAGCGGCGGCCTCTCGGGCGCGCAATTCACCGGAGAAATCCCGTCGATGGGGATGGCCAACACCATGCCGGCCAACGCACGGCTGGTCATCCGCAGGGTCGACGACACCGGACAGGTCGTGACGGCGCCCGTCGGCTTCCGGGTGCTCGCCGGGACCGGCCGTCGTGGCCTCGTCGTCCGGACCAGCCCGGAAACCCTCCCGGCGACACAGGATACGCCCGCGGGCGATCTCCCCTCGGGAGGAGACGCCGATCGACCGACCATCGGCGGCGGCGCCCTGATCGTGGATGGCTCCCTGGGCGGCGGGGCGGCGGCGAGCATCGGCGTGGGCCTCGGCCCGGATCTGGCGGCGACCACCCTGGCCGTCGTGGTGCAGTACAACTGATGTGGTGGGGCCGTGTTCTCGCCGCGGTCGCGGCCCTCGGCGCGCTCGCTGCGGCGCCGGCGTTCGCGCAGGAACCGGCGGCGTCGGCGACGGGCACCTACCTCAACCTGACCCCCAAGCGCGTGATCCTCGATCGGGGCCGACGCAACAACGCGGTCTTCCTGGTGAACCAGGGCGACCAGCCGGTGACGGTGGACATCGCCCTCGTCGACCGCGTGATGCTGCCTGACGGACAGATCTCGGCCGTCGATTCATCCGAGCGCCAGGCCGAGGTCCAGGCCGCCGCCGCCGGCCTGAAATCTGCGCGGGCCATGCTCCAGGTCTCGCCCCGGCGCGTCGTGTTGCAACCCGGCCGTCCCCAGACCGTGCGGGTGCGGCTGTCCTCGATGCCCGAAGCGGCGGCCGGCGAACATCGCAGCCACCTCACCATCACCACCCTTCCCCCACCCGAAGCAGGCCCGACGGCCGAGGCGGCCGCCGGGGGCGACGTAACGGGCGAACTGCGCTTCCAGATCACGGCGGTCTACGGCCTCTCCATCCCGGTGATCGTGCGGCCCGGCGAGCTCGACGTAGGCGCGCGGATCGAGAACCTCCGGATCGAACACGCCGGGGCGGCGGGCGACGGCGGTCCGTCAGGCCGGCGGATCGCCCTGGTCGCCTTCGACGTGGTTCGGACAGGCGCCAGCTCGGCCTATGGCAACTTCGAGGTCCGCGTCGCCGGCGCGCCCAAGTCCGCCGAGCCCCTCGGGCTGGCCCGCGGCGTGGGCGTCTACCCCGAAATCGCGCGCCGGTCCGTCCGCATCCCGTTGACCCGCGAGCCGGCGCCCGGCGAGCGCCTGGAAGTGACCTTCACGGACGACGACGCATCACCGGGGAAGGTTCTTGCACAAGCCGCGCTGTAGGGCGCGGCGGGCGCGAGCGAACGCCCGTTTCGCCCCGCGATCATGCGCCGAAAACTCGATTTCCTGGCAAGTTGGTTGCGTCACGGCGGCCCTGTGCGTGGGCCTGGCCGCCCCCGCAATGGCGCAAAGCCCCCAATCCGCGCCGGCGGTCGCGCACCGCGCGCTCGATCCCGACACGCTGCTGCTCTTCTCGGCTACGTTGCAGAACCTCACCCTCAGCGAGGGCCTCGGCGCCTACGGGAATCCCGAAGACCCCCTGTTGCCCGCAGGCGAACTGACCCGGCTGCTCGAAGCCGACATCGATGTCCTGCCCGGCGAGGGCCGCATCGTCGGGCGTCTGGGCCAGGCGCGCCGCCCCGTCCTCATGGACCTGAACGGCGGCATCCTGCGCGCGGGCGGGCGGGAACAGCCGCTGGCGCCCGGCGACGCCGCGATCACGCCGACCGAGATCTATGTCCGCGCCTCGGTCCTGGGCGTTCTCCTCGACACCCGGCTGGAGGTCGCAAGCGACGAACTCGCGCTTCGCCTGCACCCCCGGGAAAAATTCCCGGTGCAAGCGCGGCTCGAACGGGCGGGCGCACGTCCCGGCGCCGGACCGACGGCCTTCCAGGACGAGACACTGCGGATCGAACAGCCCTATGCGGCCTTCACCCCGCCGGGGATCGACGTCGTGCTGGAGGCCGGCGTGGGCCAGGGACGCCGGGACAGCACCTTTCGCTACGACCTGCGCCTGGCCGGCGACCTCCTCTGGTCGAACGCCCAGGCCTATCTCGCGTCGGACGAGGACGGACGCGCCACCAGCGCCCGCCTCCTGCTCCAGCGCCGCTCGGCCGAGGGGGCCATGCTGGGTCCGCTGCATGCGCGGGAGATCAACCTGGGCGACGTCTATGCGCCGGCCATGTCGATGGGCCCGCGGACCATCGCCGGCCGCGGATTCGCCGTTTCCACCGCGCCGATCGAACAGGCCAGCGTCTTCAACAGCATCGACCTGCGCGGCGAACTGCCCCCCGGGTTCGACGTCGAACTCTATGTCAACGACGTGCTGCGCGCCTCGACCAACCAGGCCATCAACGGCCGCTATGAGTTTCTCGACCTGCCGCTGTCGCCCGGCCTTAACGTCGTTCGGGTGGTCACCTACGGGCCGCGGGGCGAGCGGATCGAAGAGGTCCAGGTCATCAACGTCGGCGCGGCGCTGCTGCGGCGCGGCGAGGCCCAGCTCGCCTTCGGGGTGGTCGACCAGAACCAGCCGCTGTTCCGGCTGCGCGACAGCGGCGTGCCGGTCATCGGCGATCCCCGGCTCTTCGCGGGCGACGGCCTGCGGGCGGTGGCCACGCTGAACTACGGCCTCACCGACCTCGTCAGCCTGGCGGCGGGCGCCGCGCGCGTTCCCCAGCCGGCCGGGGGCGGATTGGGGGTCTTCAGCCTGGGCGCCCGCACCTCCCTGTTCGGCCTGGCCACCCAGATCGACAGCGGCTGGGATTCAGGCGGCGGACGCGGCGCCTCGCTGGGCGCCGCCGGACAATTCGGCGACGTCGCCGCCGTCCTGCGCCACGCCGAATACCGCGGCGGCTTCGTGGACGAGAACAACCTGGGGATCGACGCCCGCTTCCAGCTCCGGCGGCGGAGCGAACTCACCCTCGATTCCAGCGTCGACCTGCGGGGCCGGATCATCCCCGTCTCGCTGCGGGCGATCCGCAACACCTATGCCGGCGGGTCCTACGATTTCCTGGCGGCGACCCGCGCCTCGACCGGGCTGGGCCAGGTGCTGCTGTCCACGGGCCTGGAGTACGAGCGGCGCGCCCTGCGACCCGCCGCAACGTCGGAAACGCTCAAGGGCTATGTCTCGGCGTCGACCTTCCGGAACTACCGGTGGCAGATCCGCACGTCCTTCGACTACGACATCCTGCCCGACTTCAAGGCGCGCTTTTTCAGCCTGGTGGTGGACCGGCGTCTGTCGGACGCCTGGGCGCTGCGCTTCGGCCTGGGTCAGCCGCTCGACCGCGCAAACGACTGGAACGTCACGGTCTCCAGCATCTACGGCGCGTCCTTCGGCGATCTGGCCCTCACCGGAGAGTACGACAACACGCGATCCGACTGGCGCGTCGCGGCGCAGTGGAGCTTCGGCCTCGGCTACGATCCCGACCGCGGCCGCTACGAGGTGCTTCGCCCCGGACCGGGGACCGGCGGGTCGGTGCTGTTCAACGCCTTCCTCGACGAGAACGGCGACGGGGTGCGCCAGTCCGGGGAAGCGGCGACGGCCAATGTCGGCCTGAACGGCGGCCTCGCCCGCGAAGCCGTCACGGGCGCGGACGGCCGCGCGATGGTCACCGGGCTGGGCGCCGGTCCCTCGGCCTATATGGACGTGAACCTGGAGCGGCTCGAGAACGCCGCGGTCTCGACCCCGCCGACCCGACTCCACCTGCGCCCGCGGCCGGGATCGGTGACGCGGGTCGATTTCCCCCTGCAACCCACCGGCGGAGTCATGGTCAAGGTCGAACTGCTTCGGGACGACGGCCAGCGGGTCGGCCTGGCTTCGGTCCGCCTCCAACTCGTACGCGAAGGCGGCAGGGCGGTGGACGGTGTGACCGAGTTCGACGGCTCGGCCATGTTCGACTCCGTGCCGAAGGGCGCGTGGCGACTCCGGCTCGACCCCTTGCAGGCCGAAAAGCTGCGGATGCGGTTGGTCGAGGAGCCCGCTATCGTCATCCGGGGCGATGGGGACTTCGCCCCGGACGTGACGGTCCAGGTCCGCTTCGAACCGGCCACGAAGGACAGCGCTACGGCGCGGGCGGGAGGCGGCTAGGGCGATGCGGACGAAGCTTTCTCCCAAACGCCTCTCCGGTTGGAGGCTCGGACTGCTCGTGGCGCTCGCCGCGCCGCCCGCGCGGGCGGCGATCTATACGGTCAATGTGGAGAACCCCATCGACATCGGGACGGTGGCCTCGGCGGCGGCCGGCGACACCGTCTTCCGCATCGATGCGGGCAGCGGAGCGGTCACGGTCCTCTCCGGCGGCGGGCGGCGGCTGACGGCGACCGTGACCTGCCGCCATACACGCGCCGGCGAGACGACCTGCGACACCGCCAACGTCCCGATCCGGGTGACGGCCATCGGCACGACCACCGGCCGGGCCCGCACCTTCCAGGCGTTCAGCGTGACGATGGGCACCGCCGCGCTGGTCGGCCCGCCGACCGGCGGGCAGCCGCTGGACTTCTCGATCGCCCCGCCGGGACACAATTCCCCCAAGACTTTCTTCGTCGGCGCGGATTTCCCGGTGGCGGGCGACGATTCCGGACTGCCTACAGGACTGGGAGAAAACACCTTCTCGGTCAGCGCCCTGGACGGCGCGGGCTTCTCGATGGGCGGCGACGCGGACCGTGGCCGGGTCCGCACCTATCGCGGCCTGTCGGTCGCCGCGACCTCGGACCTCAATTTCGGCCGCATTCAGATCCCCGCTACGGGCTCCAGCAAGATCACCATCAACCAGAGCACGGGAAATCGCACGGTGACGGGCGGCGCCTTCGCCTGGCCCACGCCGGCGCCGACCCGCGGCGCGTTCACGATCAGCGGCGAAGGGGGCCAGCTGGTCTCCGTATCCATCCCCACGACGGTCACCCTGACGGGACCGGGCAGTCTGATCGTCAACCTGACCGACACCGTCCCCGCCAGTCCGCGCTTGAGCGGCGCGCTGGGCGCGGCGGGGACCTACAGCTTCAACATCGGCGGCGTGCTCACGATCGCGCCGACGACGCCGACGGGCGCCTACTCCGGCGTGATCACCGTCAGCGTGGACTACAACTGAGGTCGTTGCGTCGGGCGGAAGCTGGTGTTCAATGGGCCAACGCCGTCCAGGCCCAGAGGATACGCCCATGACCCGTCCCGTCCCGATGCACCAGGCCCTCATCGCCGCCTTCGCCGCCGCGCTCGTCGCCTCGCCCGCGCTGGCCGCTCTCAAGCCCGGTGACAAGGCCCCAGACTTCACGGCCCAGGGTTACCAGGCGGGCAAGGCGCTGACATTCTCGATGGCCGAGGCCCGCAAGAAGGGTCCGGTGGTGCTGTATTTCTTCCCGGCCGCCGACACCAAGGGCTGCAACCTCGAAGCCAAGATGTTCGCCGACGCCATGCCCGAATTCGCCGCCAGCGGGGCGACCGTCATCGGGGTGACGGCCGGCAAGCTCGACAAGCTCCAGCAGATCTCGGCCGACACCGACAAATGCTCGGGCAAGTTCCCGGTCGCCGCCGACCCGGGCGCGAAGATCGCCAAGTCGTACGACTCGGTCATGACGGCGATGCCGAACCTTTCGGACCGGACCTCCTACGTGATCGCCCCCGACGGCTCGGTGATCCACGCCTACTCCAAGCTGGACCCAACCGAGCACGTCGCCCAGACCCTGTCCGCCGTGAAGGCCTGGAAGGCGAAGAAATAGATCTCACCGCGTCTCGCAGCCGATCTCCTTGCAGATGCGTTCCTGCATGTCCCGCTCCATCCGGGGCATCAACGCGTTCAGGGCCGGGACCGACCTGGCCATGAACGCGGGCGTCTTGGCGACCAGCGACTGGCCCAGCGGGCTTTCGTAGTAGTCGACCGCCGCCTGCAACTCCTCCCGCGAGAAGGTCTCCACGGTCGCCGGGATCATGGCCTCCATCAGCATGGGGGTCATGGCCCGCATGGATTCCGCGGCGGCGTGCGTGACAGCCTCGGTGAGTTCGGCGTTCGGCCGCTGCCCCTGGGCCTTCGCCGCGCGCTCGATCATGGCAGGCATCAGGTTGTTCATCATCGCGCTCACCTGGCTCTCCATGCGAAGCGCCGCCATGTAGCGCCGAGCCAGATCGCGCGCGTCGTCCGACGGCTCGGCCCAGGCCGGCGTCCCGAAGGCAAGGCCGGCCACGAACCCCACCAGCACCCATTTCCGCATGTCGCCGCTCCCCGATCTGCGACAGGATCGGATAGCCGCCCCCGCCCTGCAAGACCGGAACACCCTTGCCCTTGCAGACCTTTTCCCCTATGAGCCCGCCTCTTCTACGGAAGGCGGTCTCTCGCGGAGCCTGAATGGGTCGGGAAACACCCGGCCGCCGCGGCAGAGCCATCGTTTCCGGCGGGCTTCCGCCGCCGGACGCGCCGCCTTCCACAACGGAAGAAGGAAACCTATGGCGCTCTACGAGCACGTCGTCATCTCGCGGCAGGATATCTCGCCGCAACAGGCCGAAGCCCTCAACGATCAACTCAAGACCCTCATCGAGGAAGGCGGCGGCAACGTCGCGAAGATCGAATACTGGGGCCTTCGCAACCTCACCTACCGGATCAAGAAGAACCGCAAGGGTCACTATTCCCTCCTCGCCATCGACGCCCCCGCCGGGGTCGTGAAGGAGATGGAACGTCAGCTCAGCATCAACGAAGACGTGCTGCGCTACATGACCGTGCGCGTCGAAGAGCTCGACCTCGAGCTTTCGCCGATCCTCGCCCGCCGCGATCGCGAACGCGAACGCCGCGACGACGCCCCGCAATTCTAAGAAAGGGAGGCTGACTCCATGAGCGAAGAAACCTCCGCCGCCCCGGCTCCGGCCGCCGGCGCCTCGGCCGGCGCCCCCCGCCGCCCGTTCTTCCGTCGCCGCAAGGTGTGCCCGTTCTCGGGCGCCAACGCGCCGAAGATCGACTACAAGGACGTGAAGCTGCTCCAGCGCTACGTGTCCGAGCGCGGCAAGATCGTGCCGTCGCGCATCACCGCAGTGTCCGCCAAGAAGCAGCGCGAGCTGGCCAAAGCCATCAAGCGCGCCCGTTTCCTGGCGCTGCTTCCCTACGTCGTGAAGTAAGGGAGGCCAGGCACATGAAAGTCATTCTGCTCGAACGGCTGGAAGGCTGGGGCACGCTCGGCGACGTCGTGAACGTCAAGGACGGCTACGCCCGCAACTTCCTGCTGCCCCGCCAGAAGGCGCTCCGCGCCAACGCGGCCAACCTGAAGGTCTTCGAAGCCCAGCGCGTCGAGATCGAGGCCCGCAACGCCAAGGCCAAGGAAACGGCCGGACGCGCCGGCGAAAAGCTGGACGGCACGCAGTACATCCTGATCCGTCAGGCCGGCGAAAGCGGCCAGCTCTACGGTTCGGTGTCGGGTCGCGACGTGGCCGATGCGGTCAACGCCGAAGGCGGCAAGATCGAACGCGCCATGGTCGTGCTGGACAAGCCGATCAAGACGCTCGGCATGCACGAGGTGAAGGTTCGCCTGCATTCGGAAGTGGCGGTCACCGTCACCCTGAACATCGCGCGCAGCCAGGACGAGGCCGAACGCCAGGCTCGCGGCGAGAACGTGATCGCCTCGCAGTTCGAGGACGAGCGTCAGGCGGCCGAACAGGCCGCCGCCGACCTCCTGGAAGGCGGCGCCGGCCAGGCGGCGCAGGAGTACGCGCCCGCCGACGCCTGAGGACGAGGCGCCACACCGGCGACATGAAGCGGCGCGGAGGGCATCCTCCGCGCCGCTTTCGCATGTCACTGTTGCAATATTGTCATTTTCGTCGAAAGCGAGCGTCCCTAGCTTCCCCGAACAATGGCCGCCCGCCTCCAGGAGCGGCCGAACAAGGGGATTTCATGCGTCATCGCTACCTTCTGCTCGCGGCCGCGTCGGCCACGGGCCTTCTTTCCTTCGCCGGCGCCGCGAGCGCCCAGACGGGCGGCCAGAGCGGCGGCCAGAACGATTCCGAGATCAGCGAGGTCGTGGTCACCGGCACACGTGTGGCCAATCGCACGGCGCTGGACACGGCCGTTCCGGTGGACGTCATCAGCCAGGACGCGCTGAACCGCGTCGGCGTGAGCGAGGTCAGCCAGGCCCTCTCGCTGGCCCTGCCGTCGTTCAACTTCCCGCGTCCGGGCCTCGCCGACGGCACCGACACCATCCGCCCGGCCACGCTCCGCGGCCTCGGCCCCGACCAGACCCTGGTGCTGGTGAATTCCAAGCGCCGTCACGCCGCCTCGCTGGTCAACGTGAACGGCACGATCGGGCGCGGCTCCTCGGCCGTCGACCTCAACACCATTCCGTCCGCCATCATCCAGTCGGTCGAGGTGCTGCGTGACGGCGCCTCGGCGCAGTATGGCTCCGACGCCATTGCCGGGGTGCTGAACGTCCGTCTCCGCGAAGCCGCCCGCGGCGGGAACATCACCGCCACCTACGGCGCCCGCGTCACCGAAGTGAACACCCTGGTCGGCGCCGTGCCGGCCGGCGCCAACTGGTCGGTCGCCGACAAGGCCAAGTACGACCGCACCGACGGCGAAACCATCAACCTCTCCGGCTGGGTGGGCCTGCCGCTCGGCGCCGAAGGCTTCGTCACCCTGGCGGCGGAGTACGTCGACCAGAACAAGACGATCCGCACCGCGCCCGATTGGCGCCAACAGTACGCCCTGGTGGGCGGCGCATTCGATCCGCGCGAAGCCACCATCGACCGCTACAACGCCTGGTACGGCGAGCCCGACCTCGAACAGTACACTCTGTTTGCAAACGCCGGGTACGACCTGTCCGCCGACACCAGCCTGTACGGCTGGCTGAGCTACCAGAACCGCGACTCCACCGCGGGCGGCTTCTTCCGCCGTGCGCTGGACGATCGGAACATCACCCAGATCTATCCCGACGGCTTCCTCCCCCTCATCAATCCCGAGGTGCAGGACTTCTCGGCCGCAGCCGGCGTCACCTGGAAGCTGGGCGACTGGGACATGGACACGTCCCTGGTCTATGGCTCGAACAAGATGGACTTCACCATCCGGGACACGCTGAACCGCTCGATCGGGCCGTCCAGCAAGACCGTGTTCGAAGCCGGCGGCTTCAAGTACGACCAGCTCGTCTTCAACGTGTCGGGCGTACGCACCTATGACGTCGGCCTGGCCTCGCCGCTGAACGTGGCGGCCGGCGTCGAACTGCGTCGCGAAGGCTACGAGATCTTCGCGGGCGAGCCGGACTCCTATCGCAACGGCGGCGTCCTCCTGAACGGCCAGCCGACTCCGTCGGGCGCCCAGGTCTTCCCCGGCTTCCGTCCCGCCAACGAGGTGGACAAGCATCGGACGTCGGTGGGCGGCTACCTCGATCTGGAAGCCAACCTCACCGATCAGCTCCTGGCCTCCGCGGCGGTTCGGGCCGAGCACTATTCCGACTTCGGCGAGACCGTCACCGGCAAGCTCGCGCTGCGCTACGACTTCAACGAGAGCTTCGCGATCCGGGCGTCGGTGCAGAACGGCTTCCGGGCGCCGTCGCTCCAGCAGCAGTACTTCACCGCCACCTCGACCAACTTCATCAACGGCGTGCCGTTCGACATCACGACCTTCCCGGCCACCGACCCTGTGGCGGCCGCTCTGGGCGCCCAGCCGCTGGACGCCGAGAAGTCGCTGAACTTCGCGGTGGGCGCGGTCTTCCGCTCGGGCGGCTTCAGCCTGACGGTGGACGCCTACCGGATCGACGTCGACGACCGGATCGTGCTCTCCGAAAACCTGACGCAGGCCAACGTGCGGGCGTTCCTGACCGCCCAGGGCTTCGTGGGCATCGGGGGCGGCCGGTTCTTCATCAACGGCGTCGACACCGAGACCATGGGCGTCGACATCATCGCCAACTACCGCATGGTCACCGAAACGGCCGGAACCTTCGCCTTCACCGCCGCCGCGAACTTCAACGACACCGATGTGACCAAGGTGCCGGCGACGCCGCAGCTCTCGGCGCTCAATCCGGCGCCGCCGCTGTTCGACCGCATCAACGTCCTGACCTTCGAGGAGGGCACGCCAGACTCCAAGCTCACGGGCTCGGTGGACTGGTCGATGGGGCCGTTCGGCGCCACGGTCCGCGCGATCCGCTACGGCTCGGTGCTCAGCCCGGGGACCACGGCCGCCCAGGACCTCGTCCTGAAGGCCCGGACGGTCGTCGATCTGGAAGGCCGTTGGAACGTGACCGAGCAGGTCCGCGTCTCGCTGGGCGCCGACAACGTTTTCGACGTCTACCCCACGAAGACGCCGCCGACGCTCAACACCACCTCCAACACCCCGTTCTCGAACTATGCGCCGTTCGGGCGTTCGGGGCGGTACGTCTACGGCCGGGTCTCGGTCAGCTTCTGATCGGGCCTACGTCCGATTCTGACGTCGGCGCGGGTGAAAACCCGCGCCGTTTCGTTTGGACGGTCCCTGAACCGCTCCGCCTTTGTCCACAGGCTCGAAACTGTGTGTGGACAGGTGTGGCGAGGGCGGGTGCGCCGCCGTGATCCGGAGGCTCACCTTGGCTATCGATAGACCCATGGCCCTCGTCCCGGCGCTCGACCTCCGCCCTCCCCCGCCCACGGCGTCCAACGACGTATCGATCCCGCATGTCCCCGCCAATGTGGAGGCGGAACAGGCGCTGCTGGGCGCCCTGCTCTACGACAACGCCGCCTTCGAGCGGCTGGGCGACCACCTGCAGCCCGAGCACTTCTTCGAGCCGCTCCACCAGCGGCTGTTCCAGGCCATCCAGACCAACATCCGCAAGGGTCAGCTCGCCGAGCCGATCCTGCTGGCCGAACACTTCGCCCGGGACCCTGCGTTCGAGGAGCTGGGCGGCCTGCGCTACCTGGCCGACCTGGTCGATCGCGCCCCGCCCGCCGCCAACGCGCCCGACTACGCCAACGCCGTCTACGACCTGGCCCTGCGGCGCGACCTGATCCGGATCGGCGGCGATATCGCCACGACGGCCCAACGCGGCGACGCCGAACTCGACGCCCGCGACCAGATCGAGGCGGCCGAGCAGCAACTCTACCAGCTCGCCGAGACGGGCGGCGTCTCCCAGGGCTTCGTGAACTTCGCCGACGCCCTGCGCGGGGCCGTGGCGATGGCGGCCGAAGCCCACAGCCGGGACGGCGGCCTCGCCGGTCTCTCCACAGGCCTCATCGATCTCGACCAGAAGATCGGGGGCATGCACCCCTCCGACCTCATGATCCTGGCGGCCCGGCCCTCGATGGGAAAGACGTCGCTCGCCTGCAATATCGCCTTCGACGTGGCCCGCCACTACGCGTGGGAGCCCCAGCCCGACGGATCCAAGAAGACCGTGCGGGGCGGCGTCGTGGCCTTCTTCTCGCTCGAAATGTCGGCCGAACAGCTCGCCATGCGCCTGCTCGCCGAAGCTTCGGGCGTCTCGGGCGACCGCCTCCGCAAGGGCGAGATCGACGCCATGGAGTTCGGCCGCATCCGCGACGCGGCGCTCGAGATCCAGGAAGCGCCGCTCTATATCGACGCCACCGGCGGCATCACCCTGGCCAAGCTGACCGCGCGCGCGCGCCGTCTGAAGCGTATGGTCGGGCTGGACCTGCTGATCGTCGACTATCTCCAGCTCATCACCACCGGCGCCGGCGGCCCGGACAACCGGGTGCAGGAAGTCTCGATGATCACCCAGGGCCTGAAAGCCCTGGCGAAGGAGCTGAACATTCCGATCCTGGCCCTCTCGCAGCTCAGCCGGCAGGTCGAGAATCGCGAGGACAAGAAGCCCCAGCTCTCGGACCTGCGGGAATCCGGTTCGATCGAGCAGGACGCCGACATGGTGATGTTCGTCTATCGCGAGGAATACTACCTAAGCCGGCTCGAGCCGCGGGAAGGGACGCCCGAACACTTCACCTGGCAGGAACAGGTGGACCAGGTGAAGGGCCTGGCCGAGGTTATCATCGGCAAGCAGCGCCACGGCCCGATCGGCACGGTGAAGCTGTCATTCAATTCCGACACCACCAAGTTCGGCAATCTGGCCCGGGACTCCGGCCGCTACGATCCGCATTAGGCGCGGATGATCCCTTCCGACCGCGCCCGGCTGGTCATCGATCTCGACGCCCTGGCCCACAATCTCGCGACGCTCCGCAGCGTCACCCCCGGCGCCGAGGTCGCCGCGGTGGTCAAGGCCGACGCCTATGGGCTGGGCGCCGGGCCGGTGTCGCGCCGCCTCTGGGCCGAGGGCGTCCGGAGATTCTTCGTGGCGCGCGTGTCAGAGGGCGAGGCCCTGCGTCGGGAACTCGGCGACCGCGAGGCCGCCATCTACGTCTTCGACGGCCTGCCGCCGGGCGTGACCGCCCGGTTCGACGCCGCCGGCCTCACGCCCGTCATCGCCACCCTGCCCCAGGCGCACGCAGCGCTCGCCCTGGCCGCCGCGCGGGGCCGCTACGAGGCCGCCTTGCAGATCGACACCGGCATGAACCGCCAGGGGCTGACCCTGGCGGAAGCCCGCGCACTGGCGGGCGCGCCCGAGGGCCTGGGCGCGCTGGACGTGCCGCTGCTGGTCAGCCACCTGGGCTCGGCGACCGATCCCGGGGAGGCGCGCAATCCCGAGCAGCTCGCCCGATTCCGCGAAGCCCGCGCCCTGTTCCCCGAGGCCAGGACCAGCCTGGCCGCATCCGGCGGGGCGTTCCTGGGCCCGGCGTACCACCATGAGGTCGTGCGCGGCGGCGTGAGCCTGTTCGGCGGCGGACCCGAGGAGCGGCCCGACCCGCGCCTTCGCGCCGTGGCCACGCTCACCGCGCCCGTCCTCGATGTCCGCAGCCTGCGCCCCGGAGACCGCCTGAGCTACGGCCAGACGTTCACGGCCGACCGGCCCCTGCGCGTGGCCGTGGTCGGCGCGGGCTATGCCGACGGCGTGATCCGCGCAGCGATGGGACACGGCCGGGCGTGGGTCGCCGGCGCCTTGCGGCCCCTGTTGGCCGTGAACATGGATCTCCTGGTGGTCGACGTCGGCGACGCCCCGGTCTCGCCGGGAGATCCGGCGGAAATCCTGGGGCCGAACGCCCTGCTCGACGACCTCGCCGCCGCGGCCGGCACCGTGGCGCACGAGGTGCTCGTCCGCCTGAGCCAGCGGGCCGAACGGGTCTACCTCGGCGAAGCCTGAGGGCGCGCCGAGGTCTCCCAGGCGGTCAGTCGGCCTTCGCCGCCGCCTCCAGACGGTCGAGCCCCACGGCCGCCACCGCCGATTTCAGCTCGTCCATGGTCACGCCGTCGCCCTGGGCCCTCACCCAGAAGCGCTGGCCGACGAGCACCCCGTACTCGCCGCGGCGCGCCTCGCGGTCGTAGGTTTCCTGGGTCAGCCGCCCGTCGACCTGACCCATCTTCTCGTAACCCGTCGCCGTCTCCTTGGACGAACGGGCGTTGAAGGCGCCGGCGAGGCCCACCAGCGCCGCCGCACCGCCGGCGTCGGTCACTTCCAGGGTGATCCGAGAATCGCCTCGCGAATACTCGGCTTCGGCCTGCGCGCCCTGGATGGCGCCGACACCGCCCGCGCCCGTGCTCACATCGCCACGGGTGAAGCCCGCGAAGCCGCCCGGCAGGTAGCCCTTCAGCGTCTCGGGGTCGGAGACCGGCCCAGGCTCGCCCTTCTCCAGCGCCTTGCCGATCGCTTCCAGCTTGGCGACGTCCACCTCGCCCGCGCCGGGGATGTTCACCTTGCCGCTGACCTCGGCGCCGCCGAACGCGCCGCGTCCGCCGCCCGTCATGGACGTCACCGCACCGGTGACCGCGCCAGTCACCATCGCGATGACGAGGCCCAGCACGATGGCGACCACCACCACGACCACGGTGTAGGGCGCCGCCTTCTCCTCCGGCGCCTTCATCAGGCGGGGGAGGCCCTTGCTCAGAAGAAACAGGCTGTAGAGCGCGCCCAGGAGACCCACGATCCCCAGCATCGGGATCAGCGAGAACACGCCCGCGACCCACGAGGCGGTAGAGGCGTAGGCCGCGACCTTGAGCGCCTGGAGACGATCCTTCTGTCCCCCGAAGGTTGGCGCGAGGCCGTCGATGATCAGGGCGACGACATAGACCATCGCCAGGCTCATCACGAAGCCGAACACCGCCTGGGTCACCGCGCTCGCCGGCGACAGCTTCACGGTGATCCCCATGGCGCCCGCGCCGATCACCGCCATACCCACCGCGCCGCAGACCGCGGGGATCGCCGCCAGCGGCGCGATGTAGCCCGTGTAGAGCTGGCCCACGCTCGGCCGCTCGCGGTCGATCACGTCCCAGGTGGGCGAGGGCTTGGTCAGGATGTCCTTCACCCGCGCGACCAGTCCCGCGCCAGCCGATCCGGGTTCCACTACGCTCATGATCTCGCCTCTCCCTGCGTCCGAAACTGTCGTATGGGCACCGTAACTCCTGCGCCCGTCACCGCAACCCACCGCACAGACCGCTCCCGCGGCCTGGGCTAAAGTTCCCCACGCTCGAATCAGGAGACCTCATGGCCCGCGACGGCGCCGTCTACGCCTGCCAGTCCTGCGGCGCGACCCAGACCCGCTGGTCGGGCCAGTGCCCGGCCTGCGGCGCCTGGAACAGCCTGGTCGAGGAACTGACCACCCGCCCGCCCGGCGCGATGAAGCCGGCGTCGAAGGCGCGCACCCGTCAACTGCCGTTCGAGGGCCTCGATACGGCCACGCCGGCCCCGCCTCGCATCGTCACGGGGGTGGACGAGTGGGACCGGGTCTGCGGCGGCGGGGTCGTACCGGGCTCGGCCATCCTCGTCGGCGGCGATCCCGGCGTGGGAAAGTCCACCCTGCTGCTCCAGGTGGCCGCCAGCGCCGCGCGGCGGGGCGTGCGCGCGGCCTACATCTCGGGCGAAGAGGCTGTGGAGCAGGTGCGCGGCCGCGCCCACCGCATGGGCCTGGCCGACGCGCCCGTGCGACTGGCGGCCGAGACCAGGCTGCGCGCCATCGTGGACGGCCTGAAGGCCGATCCGTTCGACCTCGTGGTGATCGACTCGATCCAGACGATGTGGAGCGACGCCCACGAGGCCGGCCCCGGCTCGGTGACCCAGGTCCGCGCCGCCGCGGGCGAACTCGTGCGGCTGGCCAAATCGCGCGGCCTGGCCGTGATTCTGGTGGGCCACGTCACCAAGGAGGGCGCGATCGCCGGCCCGCGCGTGGTGGAGCACATGGTCGATGCGGTCTTCGCGTTCGAAGGCGAGCGCGGCTATCCGTTCCGCATCCTGCGCGGCGCCAAGAACCGCTTCGGCGCCACCGACGAGATCGGGGTCTTCGAGATGGGCGACGCAGGATTGGCCGAGGTGAAGAACCCCTCGGCCCTGTTCCTCGACACCTCGGGCGAGCGGGCGGCCGGCGCGGCGGTGTTCGCCGGGATCGAGGGATCGCGCCCGGTGCTGGTGGAAATCCAGGCGCTGGTGGCGCCCTCGGCCTACGGCACGCCCCGGCGCGCGGTCGTCGGCTGGGATTCCGGCCGGCTGGCGATGGTGCTGGCGGTGCTGGAGGCCCGCTGCGGCCTGGGCTTCGGCGACCGGGACGTCTATCTCAACGTGGCCGGGGGCCTGCGCATCTCCGAGCCCGCGGCCGACCTGGCCGCCGCCGCCGCCCTCGCCTCGTCGGCCTTCGACGTCGCTCTGCCGCAGGACTGCGTGGTCTTCGGCGAGATCAGCCTGTCGGGCGAGGTCCGCCCGGTCAGCCGGATGGACGGGCGCCTCAAGGAGGCCGCGAAGCTGGGCTTCCGTCGCGCCCTGGGACCGTTGGACGCCGACGCGGGAGGCGCCCTCGCACCCCCGATCGCCCCCATGGGCGTCGGCCGCCTCGCCGACGCCGTCCAGAGAATCCAGGACGCCCGGTGGACTCCGGGCGGAAGACGCCCTTGACCCAGTTCGACATCCTTGTCCTGGCCCTGCTCGCGATCTCTGCCGCGGTCGGCTTCGCACGCGGGGCGGTGCGCGAGGTGTTCGCGCTGATCGCCCTGGTCGCCGCCGCCGGCCTCGCCGTCATCGCCCTTCCCGCCTTCGGTCCATCGGTGCGCGACGTGATCCCCGGATGGTTCGGCACGGTGGCGACCCTGGTGCTGGTGTTCGCCGTGGCCTTCGTCGCCCTGCGGCTGATCGGCGCGGGGGTGGCGCGCCAGGTGCAGAACACCCAGATGCTGGGCTTCCTGGACCGCTCTCTGGGCCTGCTCATCGGCCTGGGGCGCGGCCTGATCGTACTGGGCGCCCTGTACCTGATGTTCAACGCCGCCACGCCCGAGGACCTGCGTCCCCGCTGGATCACCGGCGCCCAGACCTGGCCCACGGCCGCCAACATGGGCCGCCTCCTCCAGTCCCTCGCGCCCCGCGGACTGGACCTCGCCGACAGCCTCCGACCCGCCTTTGATCGCGCCATCGGCGACGGGTCAGGTGACAGAACGGCGACAGAGAGGTACGAGGCCCGCGAATCCGCCGCCGCCGACCGTTCGGAGCCTTCCCGATGAGCCTGACCCACGCCGCCGAGCGTTGGTCGCCGCCCCCGCGCGACCCCGACGACGACTCCCCCCGACTGGAGTGCGGCGTCTTCGGCATCTACGAGACGCCCGAGGCGTCCGGAATCACCGCGCTGGGTCTGCACGCGCTTCAGCACCGGGGTCAGGAGGCCTGCGGCATCGCCTCGTTCGACGGCCAGCGGTTCCACACCGAGCGCCACATGGGCTACGTCGGCGACGCCTTCGGCGGCGGCGACCTGGGCAAGCGCCTGCCGGGGCGCACCGCCATCGGCCATACCCGCTACTCCACCGCCGGCGGCAGCTTCATCCGCAACGTGCAGCCGATGTTCGCCGACCTCGAGGCCGGCGGCCTCGCCCTCGCCCACAACGGCAACCTGACCAACTTCCTGGCGCTGCGCGCCCAGCTCGTCTCGGAAGGGGCCATCTTCCAGTCCACCTCGGACTCCGAAGCCATCCTGCACCTGATCGCCCGCTCGCGCCGGGCCCGGTTCCTCGAACGCTTCACCGAGGCGTTGCAGCAGATCGAGGGCGGCTACGCGCTGGTCGCCATGACCAACAAGAAGCTCATCGGCGTACGCGATCCCCTGGGCATCCGCCCGCTGGTGCTGGGCGACCTGGGCGGCAAGGCGGTGTTCGCCTCCGAGACGTGCGCGCTCGACATGATCGGCGCAACGTTCGTGCGCGACGTCGAGCACGGCGAGATGCTGGTGGTGGACGAGAAGGGGCTGCGCAGCTTCCGCCCGTTCCCAGCCCAGCAGGCCCGCCCCTGCATCTTCGAGTACGTCTACTTCGCCCGCCCCGACTCCGTGGTGAACGGTCAGTCCGTCTACGACGTGCGCAAGCGCATGGGCCGCCGCCTTGCGCAGGAGACGCCGGCCGACGTGGACGTGGTCGTGCCGGTCCCCGATTCCGGCGTGCCCGCGGCGCTCGGCTTCGCCCAGGAAGCGAACCTGCCCTTTGAAATGGGCATCATCCGCAACCACTACGTGGGCCGCACCTTCATTCAGCCCACCCAGGGCGCCCGCGAGCTGGGCGTGCGGATGAAACTGGCCCCCAACCGCTCGGTGCTGGCGGGCAAGAAGGTGCTGCTGGTGGACGATTCCATCGTGCGTGGCACGAATTCCGTTCGCGTCGTGCGCATGGTGCGCGAAGCCGGCGCCGCCGAGGTCCACCTGCGGAGCGCCTCGCCGCCGATCAAGTGGCCCGACTACTACGGCATCGACATGCCCGACCGGGACAAGCTGCTGGCGGCGAACCACGATGTCGACGAGATCGCCCGCATCCTGAACGTGGACTCGATGGGCTATCTGTCGGTCGACGGCCTGTACTGGGCGATGGGGACCCAGCGCGACCCGGCCAGTCCCAAGTTCACCGACCACTATTTCACCGGCGACTATCCCACCCGGCTGCTCGACCGCGAGATCGCCGAGGGGCGGAACGAAATCTCTCAACGCCAGCTCTCGTTCCTGGTCGACGCGTGAGCGGCGGCAAGCCCGCCCTCTGGGGGCGGATCAAGCCGGACTGGTACCTGATCCTCATCATCTCGGCCGGCGCGCTCGCCAGCGTCCTGCCGGCGCGCGGGGACGTGGCGGACGGTCTGGGCCTCGCGACGAAGATCGCCATCGCGATGGTCTTCTTCCTGCACGGCGCGCGGCTACCGCGCGAAGCGGTGCTGGCGGGCCTGACGCACTGGCGCCTGCATCTGACCATCTTCGCGGCGACCTTCGTGCTGTTCCCGGCCCTGACGCTGGGCTTCACGTTCCTGCCGGCCTGGATCAGCCCGCCCGAGCTGGCCGCAGGCCTGATCCTGCTGGGCTGCCTTCCCTCGACGATCCAGAGTTCGATCGCCTTCGTGTCGGTGGCGCGCGGCAACGTGCCGGCGGCCGTGGCGGCGGCGTCGGCCTCCAACCTCGTGGGCGTATTCCTGACGCCGGCGCTGGTCGGAGTGCTCATGCACGCCGAAGGCGCGATCAGCCCCGGGGCGTTCTGGAGCATCATGATCCAGCTCCTCCTGCCCTTCGTGGCGGGACAGGTCCTGCGCCCCTGGATCGGCGCGACCGTCGCACGACACGGCGCGCTCCTCGGCAAACTGGACCGGGGCACGATCATCCTCATCGTCTACGTGGCTTTCTCCAGCGCCGTCGTCGACGGCGTGTGGAGCCGGCTGAGCGGGCTGGACCTCGTGCGCCTGCTCGCGATCTGCGTGGTCCTCCTGGCTGCGGTGCTGGCGCTCACCACCCTCGCGGCGCGCCGTCTCGGCTTCGACACGGCCGACGAGATCGCCATCGTCTTCTGCGGCTCGAAGAAATCGCTCGCCAGCGGGGCGCCCATCGCCGCAGCGCTCTTCGCCCCCGCCGTGGCCGGGGTGGCCATGATCCCGCTGATGGTGTTCCACCAGCTCCAGCTCATGGTGTGCGCCGCGCTGGCGCAACGCTACGCCCGGCGTCCCGACACAGCGTCCTGACACGACACCCGAAAGCGGCTAGAGACGCCGCCTCATGTCCGAACGTCCCCTGCACGACGCCCCCCTTCACGATCACGTCGCCCTCGTCACCGGCGCGAGCCGCGGCATCGGCAAGGCCGCCGCCCTGGCCCTGGCCGCCGCCGGCGCGCATGTGGTGGCGGTGGCCCGCACCCAGGGCGCGCTGGAAGCCCTCGACGACGAAATCCGTGCCCTCACCGGCCAGCCGGCCACCCTGGTCCCGATGGATATCGGCGAGGTCGACGGCCTGGACCAGCTCGGACTGGCGATCCACCAGCGGTTCGGCCGGCTGGACGTGCTGGTCCACGCCGCGGCCCTGCTCGGTCCCATGACGCCCGTCGCCCATATCGAGCCCAGTCACTGGGACCGGAACATCGCGGTGAACCTCAGCGCCACCTTCCGCCTGATCCGCTCGGCGGAGCCTCTGCTGCGGGCTTCGGCGCGGCCGCGGGCGATCTTCCTGACCAGCAGCCGCGCCCAACACCCGAGAGCCTTCTGGGGGACCTACGGCGCGACCAAGGCCGCGGTGGAAAACCTGGTCCGCACCTGGGCCGACGAACTGGAGCAGACGAAGATCCGCGCCGTGCTGCTCGACCCCGGCGCCATGCGCACCCGGATGCGGGCCGAAGCCATGCCCGGCGAGGATCCGGCCAAACTGCCCGACCCGGCCGAGATCGGCCCGCTGATCGTGGAACTGGCCCAGGCCGACCTGGGCCTGCCGACCGTTAACGTGGCTTTCGCGGACTGGAAGACGGCCGGGACGCCCGCTTCGGCTTGACACCGGGTCGGGCCAGTTTGGCCGCACGCCCGCGCGGAGTTCCCGACTTGGGCTTCTTCGCCTTCTGCGGCGCCTTCGGTTTGCCCTCGGCGCCCTCGCGCGCCTTTTCGGCCGCCGCCTTGCGGGCCTTGGCGGCGAGTCCGGTCCGGGCCGACGACGGCGCGGTTCGCGCCGGCCCAGGCCCGCTCTTCTCCTCGCCCTCGGCGTACGGGTTCTTGTTCGAGCGAACCGACAGCCGGATCGGCACGCCCGGCAGGTCGAAACTCTCGCGGATCGAGTTGATCAGATAGCGCCGGTAGTGGTCCGGAAGCTGGTCGGCGCGGCTGGCGAACAGCACGAAGGTAGGCGGACGGGCCTTGGTCTGGGCCACGTACTTGGGCTTCACCCGGCGGCCGTTCACCGCCGGCGGCGGATGCCGCTCGACCGCCATCCGCAGCCAGTCGTTGAGATCGCGCGTCTTGACCTTGGTGGTCCAGTCGCCGTGCGCCTTGAGGACAGCCGGCAGCAGCCGCTCCAGCCCGCGTCCCGTCTCGGCCGACAGCGCCACCATCGGCGAACCGCGCACCTGGGGCAGCAGCCGGGCCACTTCTTCCTGCAACTCGGCCAGACGCGCGGCCGCGTCCGGGATCAGGTCCCACTTGGCCAGCACGAAGACCAGAGCCCGCCCCTCGCGCTCGACGAGGTCGGCGATCTGAAGATCCTGGATCTCGAGCGGGTGCGTGGCGTCCATCACGAGCAGCACGACTTCGGCGAACGTGATGGCGCGGATGGAGTCGCCGGTGGAGAGCTTCTCCAGCTTCTCCTGAACCTTGGCCTTGCGGCGAAGCCCGGCCGTATCCACCAGCCGGATCGGGCGGCCGTCCCATTCCCAATCCACGGGGATGGCGTCGCGCGTGATCCCAGCCTCGGGGCCCGTGAGCAGCCGGTCTTCGCCGATCAGGGCGTTCACCAGCGTGGACTTGCCGGCGTTCGGGCGCCCGACGATGGCGATGTTGATCGGCTTGACGCCCGCCGCCTCGTCGTCCTGCGCGTCCGGATCGGGCGCCAGGGCGGCCACGGCCGCATAGAGGTCGGCCATCCCCTCCCCGTGCTCGGCCGAGATCGGAACAGGCTCGCCCAGACCGAGGCCGAAAGCCTCGAGCACGCCCGCCTCCGAGGCCTTGCTCTCGGACTTGTTGGCCGCCAGCACCACCGGCTTGCCCTTGCGGCGCAGGAGCTCGGCGAAAATCTCGTCGGCCGGCGTCACGCCCTCCCGCGCATCGACGACGAACAGGGCCACATCCGCCTCGTCCACCGCGAGTTCGGTCTGGGCGCGCATGCGCGCCTCAAGGCTCTCGTCGGTGACGTCCTCGAAACCGGCGGTGTCGATGAGCTGGAGATCCAGGTCGCCCAGCCGGCCAGTCGCGAACCGGCGGTCGCGCGTCACGCCCGGCTGGTCGTCCACGATGGCGAGCTTCTTGCCCGCCAGCCGGTTGAACAGCGTGGATTTGCCGACATTCGGCCGCCCGACGATCGCGATTTTGAGCGCCATGAGGCGAAGTCTACCTGACGGGTCAGCGGATCGCGATCAGATCGGCGTCCTGGGTCACCACGTACAGGGTGTCGCCCATGGCGATCGGCGAAATGGTGGCCGAGCCCTTGAGGCCGATCCGGCGCTGGATCTCGCCGGTCTTGGCGTTCAGCACCACCATGTCGCCGGTCTGGCCGGTGATCAACAGGCGCTCGCCCGCCAGGAGCGGACCCGACCACAGCGGGCGGTTCTGCCGCTGGCCGCCGATGCCGAAGAAGCCGCCGACCTTCTTGCCCTTGAACCCCTCGTTGAGGTCGCGCATCCAGTAGATCTGGCCCGTCTCGCGGCTGGCGCAGATGACCTCGCCGCCCTTGGAGACCACATAGACCACGTCGCCCGCCGGCCACGGCGCCGTCACGCCCACCACCGGCAGGCTCCAGAGGGCCTGGCCCGTACGCAGGTCGGTGGCGGCGAACACGCCCGAATGGCTCACCGCGAACACGTCGCCCTGATAGATCACGGGGCGGCCCGCGATATCGCGGATCTCGGACAGCGCGCTGGTGCGGCTGGCGCGCGAGAGCGCCTCGTTCCAGAGATCGTTGCCGTTGGCCGCACGAAGCGCCACCAGCTCGCCCGAGCCGAACGCCGCCACGACGGTGTCGCCCGACACGGCCGGGCTGGACGCCGCCAGGATACGGGCGGGCTCGGACAGCGCCTGATAGGTCCACGACGGCGCGCCCGTGGCCGCGTCGAAGGTCAGCAAGGTGTTGTCCAGCGCAATCGCCATGACCCGGCCCGCCGCCACCGTGGGCGCTCCGTGGATCGCTTCCGGAGTCCTGGACCGCCACGCGATGGCGCCCGTGCGGGCGTCCATCTGGAGGACTTCCCGATAGCCGGTGGCCACATAGAGCTTGCCGTCGGCGTAGGCCATGCCGCCGCCGAAGGCCAGGCGGTCGCGCTTGTTGTCGCCCGGATTGGTGCTCGTCCGCCAGACCTGAGCGCCCGTGCTGGCGTCAAGGGCGGCGACGCGCCCCTCGGAATCCATGGCGAAGACCTTGCCGTCCGCCGCCACAGGCGGCGCAGTCACATAGCGGCCCCGCTTCGAGCCGTCGCCAAAGCTGCGGCGCCAAGCCACCGCCAGGTTCTCGCCGAGGGCCACATTGCCCAGCGCCTGCTCGGGCGTTCCGCCGGGCAAAGGCCACGCGGCCACCGTCTGGGGTTGCGGCAGGGCGAAATCCACGCCCTTCAGGGCTTCGGCCGGCTCGAGGATCTGGTCCGCCGGAACGATCGAGATGCGCTGTCCCTCTCCCGCCAGCTCGGAGGGGCCGTCGTCGCCGCGGTCGAACGGGTTCAGGCGGCTGATGGTGGAACAGCCCGACAGGCCGATGGCGATGACGGCGACGGTCGCGAGGATCGTGGAACGGCGGATCATTGCGGCGCGACGTCCTGGGATTGCGGGACGGACCCTTGCGGACCCACAGCGGGCGGCGGCAGCGCCTGGGCGGCCTTCACCACGGCGGCGACCTCCTTGGCCGAGCCGGAATCGATGAGGCCCATGGCGGCGCGCGCCCGCGACTGGGCGCCTTCGCCTGCGTCGAGCGATTGCGAGATGACCACGAAGTCGCTGCGGGCGCCGGACAGGTTGCCGGCCCGGATCTTCGCAAAGGCCAGCGCCTCGCGCGCCTGGATGCGGTAAGGCCGGCCGTCTTCCATAAGGGGCTTCAAGCGCGCCTCCACGTCGGTGAAGCTCGCCGTGTCGAGGAGGGCCAAGGCGGATTTGAGGCGGGCGGCGTCGCCCAGCGCGGCGTCGGGGGCGGCTTCAGCGGCCTGGTCGAGCAGTTTCACCGCCTCGTCCGTCTTGTTCTGCGACATCTGATAGGCGGCCAGATGCATCAGCGACAGGGCCTTGTAGCCGGGCGCCTGCGACTTGGAGGTCTCGGTCCAGAGTCTCAGCGCCTTCTCGCGGTCGCCCGCCTGCAAGGCTTCGATCGCCTCGGCGTACTGATCCGAGGCCTTGGCGACATTGTTGCTGCGCCAGGTGTCCCAGCCCCAATAGGCCAGGGTGGCCACCAGGGCCAAGGCCGCGACCCCGAGCACCCAGGGCAGGACCTTGCGCGCAAGTTCCTTGTAGCGGTCGGAGCGAAGCTGCTCCTCGACCTCTTCGAACAGATCGGTCACGTGTGGGGGGCTCCGGGGCGCCGCATAAACGAGGGGCGGAACCTATAGCGCGCCGCCCGGCGCCTCAAGCCTTGCCGCGGTGTCGGCGACTATGGCGCGACACCGGCGACGGCCGACGACGCGGCCGCCTGGGGCGCGGCAGCCTCGCTGAAGGGCGTTCCGATCACCCCATCAACGGTGTCGGCCCCGCTTCCGGATCCGGGAATCATCAGTTCGCACACCACGCCTTCGGGCTCGAAGCGGCGCTCGGCCGTCCCGCCCTGCGGCTTGAGCGCCACCTCGAACAGCCGCGCCCCGAAGCCCTGCCGGGACGGCGGGGTCAACGGCGGCCCACCCCGCTCCACCCAGTCGAGCCGCGCCCTTTGGCCTTCGACGGCCCATCGCACCACGATGCGGCCCTGCGGGGCCGCCAGAGCCCCGTACTTCACCGCATTGGTGGCCAGTTCATGGAACAGCAGGGCCAGTCCGCCCGCGACGTCGGCGGAAATCTGGAACGACGGCCCGACGATGTCGAACCGCTCGCGGTCGAACGGGGCCAGCGCCACCGCCACCACGCGATGAAGGTCCGTCCCGCCCTCGCCTTGCACCACCAGGTCCTGCGCACGCAGAAGCGCCTCCAGGCGGGCGTTGATGAGCTTCTCGGCTTCGGCCGGCGACGCGGCGTTGCGCGCGCTCTGGCGTACGATGGCCATGATCACGAACAGTGCGTTCCGATTGCGATGGGCCAGTTCGCCGACGAGCGTCCGGAGTTGCGCCTGGGCCTCTCCTAGGCGCGCCTCGCTGAGCCGAAGCTTTCGGACGCTGTCGGCCATCCCGGCGGCGACGGCGACGACCAGCGCGCCAGCGGTCCAGAAACCGATGTGGACCGCCAGCGTGTCGGCGGCCAAGGGAAGCAGGAAGATGGCCGCGCCGATCCCGCTGGCGACGAGGCAAGCGGCCCCGCCTACGTAGCCGCCCAGAATGGCCGCCAGCAGGAGAGCCGGGAACATGGGCAGAAACGGGACGTTTCCACCCAGCAGGGTGTCGGCGACCACACGGATGCCCACCGCGACACCGCCGAACGCGGTCCCCAGCGCGATGGACTGCCACGGTCGCGGCGCCCTTGCGGGCAACCAGGCTCGCCAAGCCAAATGCATCTCCCTGTACGCATGAAGGCCCTCAAGAGGGTTCAGCGCAACCTCGAGTTTGCGGGAGTCGCCCCACAAGCGACATCTTAGGCTGACGGGCGGGCGTCGCCGGTCGGCAAGACGACGCCAGGAACGACCGGTCCCGGGCCGCACGTCCTGTCGATCAACCTGACGTCAGCCCGCCTTGGCGAAGTAGATTTCGGCTGGTCCCGGGAACCGGCGATTGCGCACATCGTCCGCATAGGCGGCGATGGACTGGGCGATCTGGCCACGGATGTCGCCGTAGCGCCGCACGAACTTGGGCGTCCAGTCGAACAGGCCCAGCATGTCGTCGGTGACCAGGATCTGACCGTCGCAGCCCGCCGACGCCCCGATGCCGATGGTGGGGACCTCGATCGTCTCGGTGATTTCGCGGGCCAGGCCCTCGGCCACACCCTCCACCACCACGGCGAAGGCGCCGGCCTCGGCCGCCGCGCGGGCGTCCTCCAGAATGCGCACGCGCTCGTGGTTGGTCTTGCCCTTCGCGCGGAAACCGCCGTCGACCATGATCGCCTGGGGCCGCAGGCCCACATGGCCCATCACCGGAATCCCACGTTTGACCAGGTACTCGATGTTCTCGGCTACCGCAGGACCCGCCTCGACCTTCACGGCCGAGCATCCGGTCTCCTTCATGATGCGGGTGGCGTTGGCGTAGGCGGTCTCGGCCGAACCCTCGTACGAGCCGAAGGGCATGTCGACCACCACCATCGCGCGCCGCGCGCCGCGCATCACGGCCTGGCCGTGCAGGATCATCATCTCCAGGGTGACGCCCACGGTATTGGGCAGGCCGTGGATCACCATCCCCACGCTGTCGCCGACCAGCAGCAGGTCGCAGTGTTCGTCCAGCAGCTCAGCCATCGGCGCCGTATAGGCCGTCAGGCAGACGATGGGCGTCTGCCCCTTACGCGCGGCGATGTCCGGCGCCGTGAGGCGCCGTACGGCCTGTTCCCGATGACTCGACACTCTAGATCTCCTCGATCACTCGCGAGACGGCGAAACCCAGTGTCACCACCGCCAAGCCGACCGCAATCCAGACGCCATAGCCTCCGGAGAGCGCCGACACCATGTCGGAAGCCGGCGTGACCCGCGCAAGGCCCTGTCCCAGCACGCGGGCCGAGTGCTCGGCCGTCTCCATGCGATCGAAGAGATTGGACAGGACGAGCTGGCTCGCGCCGACGACGCCACCGGCCAGGCCCGCAGCGCCGATGAGCCAGCGGCGCAGGTTCCAGCCGCGGTCGAGACGACGTTCGATACGCTCGGCGAACCCCCGCGCGTCGGGCAGCTCGGGCGCGTCGGCGAAGAGCCGCTCGAGGCGGCGTTCGAATTCGAGATCAGCCATTGCCCCGCTTCCCTTCCACCTCAGCGCCGTCCTTGACTTCCGGGGCCGGCGCCAGTCGCGTTCGGAGCTTCTCCAGACCACGTTTGACATGGGATTTGACCGTTCCGAGCGGCAGGTTCAAGGCGTCCGCCGCCTCGGCGTGGGACAGGCCCGCGCCGTAACACATGGACACGCACATCCTTTCGGGCCGGGACAGAACCTTCAGGGCTTCGTCCAAGTCCAGACGACGTTCGGCGTCGCCGGCCGCCCCCGCTTCGGTCCGCCCCTCGGCCTCGTCGCGCGCTTCCTCCGCCACATAGCTCGCCAGCCGCTTCTCGCGTTGCAGACGTCGCAGATACTGTCGCGCAGCGATCCGCTTGACCCATCCCGCGAAGGTCCCCTCACCGCGGAATTCGGCGATGCGTTCGAAGGCCGCCAGCAGCGCATCCTGGGCCACATCGTCGGCCTCGGCGCCCTGCGCGCCCATGCGGCGCAGCAGATGGCGGATGGCCGAGCCGTGCCGACGCGCGAGCTCGCCAAAGGCGCGCCGTTCGCCGGCCGCGGCGCGGGCGCAAAGCTCCACGTCGTGCAGACTGGCGAGTGTGGCGTGGCCGGCCCCCGGCATGGGCGAACTCTCCCTCTCCCGCCCCGGCTCAGGACGACTTCGACTTGCCGAGGACGCCCAGCAGGATGAACGCCAGACCGATGAAGATGGGGAACGCCGAGATCCCCAGCATCGGATAGAGGGCGTCCGCCTCCTCGAAGCTGACGGCCACCGCGAAGCAGGCCAGGCCGATGCCGATGCCCAGCCAGATGATGCCCGTCCGCAGGTCGCGCTGCGGCGACGGCGGCAGGCTCTTCGAGCCCGTATCGGTCTGAAGCGCGTCGATCAGCTCGGGCGGCAGGGGCTCGCCCCTCTCGAGCGCCGTGCGCAGGGTGTCGGCCACCTTCTGGCGCTCGATGCTCTTGAAGTACCGTGGCACGATCACCAGCGCGGCGATCATCGCGAAGAAGGTCAGGGGGACCAGGATTTCCAACGGAGTTTCTCCTCTCCAAGTCGTCGTCGGCAGGCCGTTCTCGCCCGTCTCATCCGCTAGAGGCTCGGCCGCAGGGCAATGGATGCAGCGCCGTGCATGAAACCTTGGTCATGTTCCGGCCGCCCGCGCCCGAGCCAGCGGACTCAGAGGCGCAGCGCGGCGTAGGCGTCGGGCTTGAAGCCGACGGTGAGACGGCCATCGACATCCAGCACCGGCCGCTTGATCATCGAGGGCTGGGCCAGCATCAGTCCGACCGCCTTGTCCCGATCGAGGTCCTGGCGATCCGACTCGGGCAGTTTGCGGAAGGTCGTTCCGGCCCGGTTCAGCAGGGTTTCCCATCCCACCGCGTCCGCCCAGCGTTCAAGAGTCCCGCGGTCGATCCCGCTCTTCTTGTAGTCGTGGAACGTGTAGCCGACGCCGGCCTGATCCAGCCAGGTCCAGGCCTTCTTCATCGTGTCGCAGTTCCTGATACCGTACAGTGTCGTCGCCAAAGCAACCTCTCCCAAAAGCATCCTCGCCCCAAGGCCCTCCTGCGATGCGCAAGATCGAACTGCCGAAGGCGACGCACGAGGCCCTGACAAAGGCCCTGTCGCGCTACCTCAAGGACGAACTGGACCTGGAGGTGACGGGATTCGACGCCGTCTTCCTCACCGACTTCATCATCGGAACGATGGGGCCGCACGTCTACAATCAGGCTCTGGCCGACGCCCAGGTCCTGCTCTCGAAGAAGCTGGAAGAGCTGGGCGAAAGCATCCTGGCGCTGGAACAGGCGGCGCCGCTCAGCCGCTGAGTGGAAATCGCCCGACGATGTCATAGCGGCCTTCGCCGTGGACCGCATGGACCAGCACGAACTCCGTCACGCGCCAGCTCACGGGCTCCACGAGGGTCTCGGGCGCGTGGCCGCGATCATAAGCCAGGGTCATGTGCGGTGTGATCCTGGCCTCGCGGCGCGACGCCATCGCCGCGCGCACCAGCGCCCGGTGCAGCGAAGCCTGGAGCGCGTCCGCGCCGATCACGCCCTCGTCGCCCCACAGCGTCACGGGCCAGGGCGAGGCGCCGGACGGCCAGGCGCCGATACGGTTGAACGAGATTACGAACGGCCGCGCCGCCAGACCCTCGACCACCCCCGCCGCCTTCTCGACCACCGCGCCTGGTGGACGCCTGAAGGCGCCCAGGGGATGCAGCGAGACGTGCAGCCGGGAGGCCGCAATGGCGCGCGCCGTCAGGCCCACCCTCGCGCGCAACGCTTCCAGCCGCCTGTGCGCCGCCGCAGCGGCGTCGGCGGGGGGTTGAAGCGCGAAGTACAGGACGTGCCGACCGGGGGCGGACATTGCGGCAGGCCTCTGACTACGACCTCGCGGCCGACTCCCGCCGGTTTAGAACCTAGCCGGGTCGGCTGAAACCCCGCCGTCACGGACGCCCCCGCCGGTTCGTCCCTACAGGCTCGCCGACAGCGCCAGCCCACGGCGTCGCCTGAGCGCAGCGCCGGCCGCGCCGAAGCCCAGGATCATCAAAGCCCAGGCGCCGGGCTCGGGCACGGCGGCCGCGACGGGATCGGCGGTGCGCAGGGTCAGATTCAGATCGTCCACCCTGAAATGGGTGAGGACCGGGCTGGTCTCGGAGAGAGCGGCGCCGGCGGCCAGGCTATAGTGCGATCGTTCCCCACCTCCACCTCGAACCGCGCCTGGTTCTGAAGGTCGAACCAGCCCAGGAGACCGGACTGTGCGCCCATGGCCGCCAGGATCTTCTTCAGCAGACCCGGAAAGCGCTCACGGTCGAACCCGGCGTCATAGATCTCGTCGATGTCCACCACGGCGCAAGCGCTCCCTTCGAGACGGCCGGCCGCTCTTGCGCCGGATTCGCCCCGCCTGAAAGCGGCGGCGTCTATTCCTCCAGCGCCCGGATCATCTCCACGCGCGGCGCGTGCCGGCCGCCGTCGAACGGGGCGGCCAGGAAGGCGTCCACGATGTCCAGCGCGAGGCCCTCGCCCACCACCCGCGCGCCGATCGCCAGCATGTTGGCGTCGTTGTGCTGACGGATCATGCGGGCCGAGAAGGTGTCGGAGCAGACGCCGCAGCGCACGCCCTTCACCTTGTTGGCCGCCATCATGATGCCCTGCCCGGTGCCGCACAGGACGATCCCGAAACGGCAGTCGCCCGAGGCGACACGCCGCGCCGCCGCCGCGCCATGCTCCGGATAGGGCGTGCTCTCCGGCGTCGTGGGTCCGATATCCACCACCGTCCACCCCTGGGCCGCGACATGGGCGGCGACCGCCTGCCGCAGGGCGATGGCGCTGTGGTCGCTGGAAAGGACGATGCGGTTGGTGTCGGTCAAGCGCCCTACTCCCACTCGATTGTGCCGGGCGGCTTGCTGGTCACGTCGTAGACGACGCGGTTCACGCCCCTCACCTCGTTGATGATCCGGGTGGCGCAGCGGCCCAGGACGTCCCACGGGAACTCGAAGAAATCGGCGGTCATCCCGTCGGTCGAGGTCACGGCGCGCAGGGCCAGGACATCCTCGTAGGTGCGGGCGTCGCCCATGACGCCCACGGTCTTCACCGGCAGCAGGACGGCGAAGGCCTGCCAGATGGAGTCGTAGAGCCCGGCTTTGCGGATCTCCTCCAGGTAGATGGCGTCGGCCGCCTGGAGCACGGCCACCTTCTCGCGCGTGATCTCGCCGGGAATCCGGATGGCCAGCCCCGGTCCCGGGAACGGATGGCGTCCCACGAACGCGGGCGGCAAGCCCAGTTCGACGCCCAGCGCCCGGACCTCGTCCTTGAACAGTTCCCGCAGCGGCTCCACCAGCTTCAGCTTCATGTAGTCCGGCAGGCCGCCCACGTTGTGGTGGCTCTTGATCACCGCCGAGGGGCCGCCCCGGGCCGAAACGCTCTCGATCACGTCCGGATAGAGCGTGCCCTGGGCCAGGAACGCGGCCCCCTCGATCTTGCCGGCCTCCTTGTCGAACACGTCGATGAACAGCCGGCCGATGGTCTTGCGCTTGGTCTCGGGGTCGGTGACGCCCGCTAGCTCGCCCAGGAAAAGGTCTGATGCGTCAACGTGGACCAGCGGAATGTTGTAGTGGTCGCGGAACATGGTCACGACCTGTGTCGCCTCGTCCTTGCGCAACAGGCCGGTGTCCACGAACACGCAGGTGAGCTGGTCGCCGATGGCCTCGTGGATCAGCACCGCCGCCACCGACGAGTCCACGCCGCCCGACAGGCCGCAGATCACCTTGGCGTCGCCCACCTGCGCGCGGATCTTCGCCACCTGCTCCTGACGGTACGACGCCATCGTCCAGTCGCCCGAAAGCCCGGCGATCCGGTGGGTGAAGTTGCGCAGGATCAGCGCGCCGCGCGGCGTATGCGCCACCTCGGGATGGAACTGGATGCCATAGAAGCGCCGCCCCTCGTCGGCCACCACCGCGAACGGCGAGCCCTCGGAAACCGCCACCGTCTCGAAGCCGGGCGGCAGGGCCGTGACCTTGTCGCCGTGGCTCATCCAGACGGTCTCTCGATGCCCTGCGCCGCCCAGCCCTTCGAGCAGCGGGCTTTCGCGCATGACCTCGATCTCGGCGCGGCCGAACTCCCGCGTCGTCCCCGGCTCGACCCGGCCGCCCAGCTCGGCGCACATGGTCTGCTCGCCATAGCAGATGCCCAGCACGGGCACGCCGGCGTCGAACAGCGCCTTCGCCGCCGCGGGGCTCTCGGCCTCGTGCACGCTGGCCGGCCCGCCCGACAGGATGATCGCCTTGGGCCGCATCGCCGCCAGCGCCGCCTCGGCCTTGTCGTAGGGGTGGATCTCGCAATAGACGCCGCTCTCGCGCACGCGGCGCGCGATGAGCTGGGTCACCTGGCTGCCGAAATCGACGATCAGGACGCGTTCGTGATGGGCTTCTGTCATGGCGTTCCGTTCGTCGAGATCGTTGGCGTGTCAGCGTTTTTTGGAAGCACGGAAAACACAGAAAACACCAAAGGATGCGGAGATATCCTTCGGAGGTCGGAGCAGGTCCGTTCTGGGCTTTCCGTGGTTTGAATTGAGGCCGCCTGCGGCGCGCAGGAAAGACGGATGGCGAGGTTCATGCCCGCTTCTCCAGCACGGCCACGTAGAAGCCGTCGGTCTTCGAGAGGCGCGGCGTGAGGCGCAGGTCGCCGGCGGAGGTCAGGAACGGCGTCAGCGCCGGGTCGGCGGTCGCCGGGCGGCGCGCGAAGGCCGGTGTGCGGGCGAGGAAGGCCTCGACCCGGTCCTCGTCCTCCTCCGACAGCACCGAGCAGGTGACGTAGACGATGCGGCCGCCGGGCTTCACGAACGCCGCGCCATCGTCCAGCACCGCGTCCTGGTCGGCCTGGCGTTTCGCCAGCGCCTCGGGCGTCAGCCGCCACTTGGTGTCGGGATGGCGGCGCCACGAGCCCGTGCCCGTGCAGGGCGCGTCGATGAAGACCACGTCCATCCGCCCCTCCAGGCCCTTCAGCGGGTCCGGGTTCAACGGCGTGCGCACCTGAAGGCTGCGGACCCCGGCCCGATCGCCGCGCCGAACCGTGTCGGCCAGTCGCCGGGCATCGGAATCGTAGGCGTAGATCTGGCCCGTGTTGGCCATGGCCGCCGCCAGGGCGAGGGTCTTGCCGCCGCCGCCGGCGCAGAGATCCAGCACCTGCGCGCCTTTCACCTCGCCCGCAGCCAGGGCGGCGACCTGACTTCCCAGATCCTGCACCTCGAACCAGCCCTTGCCGAACTGCGGGATCGCCTCGACCGCGCCCGAGCGGGCGGCGGCGTCGGGGGCCGGGATGCGCACGGCGTCGGGCGCCAGGCCGGGGACGACGGGATCGAACGACGCCAGGGCCTTCAGCGCCCGGGGCGGATCGGTCTTCAGCGTGTTGACCCGCAGGTCCACGGGCGCGCGCTCGGCCAGGGCCGCGCCCTCCTCGGCCCGCACGTCGCCGAACACCCGCGCCAGCGCCGCGTCCAGCCAGTCGGGATAGTCGCCTCGAACCGGCGCCGGCGCCTCGGTCAGATCGCGGGGCGTCGCCAGCGCGGCCTGCTCGTCGTCCGTGAGCGGTCCAGGCCCGTGCGGCGCATCGCCCGCAGCCTCGGCCACGCGCTCGACAGGCCAGCCCCAGATGAAGCGCAGCGCCGCCAGCGCCGCGGCGCGCGAGGTGTCCTGTCCCATCCGCCAGCCCAGCGAGCGGCGGCGGCGCAGGACGTCCAGCACCAGGCCGGAAACCCAGGCCCGGTCCTTGGCCCCGGCGTAGCGCGCGGCGTCGCCCCAGACCTTCAGGGCCAGGCGCACGGGCCGGCGCCGCGTCTCGATCTCGTCCAGGACCTCTATCGCCGCGGCCAGCCGCCCGCCGTCACGCATCACTCACCTGACGAGCGCGACGAGCAGCATCACCAGCCCGATCATGGAGACGAACCACACCAGCGTTCGCGCCAACGGCACACCCGAAGCGTACAGCGGAGCGTAGAGCGCACGGCCCGCCACGTAGAGACCGGCTCCCCACACCGTGAGATCTCCGCCCAGCCGCCCCGCGGCCGCGCAGCCCAGCACCCCGGCGGCGAAGAAGGGGAAGGTCTCAGCGAAGTTCCAGAACGCCCGGTGCAGGCGCGCGGCCACGCCGGTGATCGGCATGGGCGTGTCGCGCGGCCCCGCCGCCCACTTCAGGTTCTGCTGCCGACGCGCGGCGGCGGCGGACCACAGAAGCTGGACCAGTCCCAGGATCGCCGCCACGCCCAGCAGCTTCAGTTCCACCGCCACCTCACCGCCCATGACCGCCTCCCTTCTCGCTCCGACCTAGCCGGCGCTCGGATAGTTGGGCGCCTCGCGGGTGATCATCACGTCGTGGACGTGGCTTTCACGCAGGCCGGCGTTGGTGATCCGGATGAACCGGGCGCGTTCGCGGAACTCAGCGAGGCTGGCGCCGCCCACATAGCCCATGGCCGCGCGCAGTCCGCCGACCATCTGGTGCAGGATGGGACCGATCGGCCCCTTGTACGGCACCTGGCCTTCGATGCCCTCGGGCACCAGCTTCAGCGCGTCCTTCACGTCCTTCTGGAAGTAGCGGTCGGCCGAGCCCTGGCCCATGGCGCCCAGCGAGCCCATGCCACGATAGGCCTTGTAGGAGCGGCCCTGGTACAGGAACACCTCGCCCGGCGCCTCGTCGACCCCGGCGAACACCGAGCCCATCATCGCCACCGAAGCGCCCATGGCCAGCGCCTTGGCCAGGTCGCCGGAATACTTGATCCCCCCGTCGGCCACGACGGGCACGTCCGTTCCCGCCGCCGCGCGCACGGCGTCGGCGATGGCCGTGAGCTGCGGCACGCCCACCCCGGCGACGATCCGCGTGGTGCAGATCGAACCCGGCCCGATCCCCACCTTCACCGCGTCGGCCCCGGCGTCGATCAGCGCTCGCGCGCCGTCGTAGGTGGCGACGTTGCCGGCCACCACCTGCACCCGGTTGCTCTCGCGCTTCACCCGCGCGACGGCCTTGGCCACTTCGGCGTTGTGGCCGTGGGCGGTGTCGATCACCACCACGTCCACGCCCGCGTCCACCAGCGCCATGGACCGCTCGTAGCCCGCGTCGCCCACGGTCGAGGCCGCGGCCACCAGCAGGCGGCCCTGGGCGTCCTTGGCCGCGTTCGGGTGCGCCTGGGACTTCTCCATGTCCTTGACGGTGATGAGGCCGACGGCGTGGCTGTCCTCGTCCACGACGATCAGCCGTTCGATCTTGTGCCGGCGCAGGAGGTCGCGCGCTTCGGCCTGACTGACGCCTTCGCGGACAGTCACAAGCCCGTCCTTGGTCATCAGCGCCTTGGCCGGGATATCGTCGCGCGCCTCGAACCGCATGTCGCGGTTGGTGAGGATGCCGCACAGCCGGCCGGCGCCGTCCACGACGGGGAAGCCCGAGATCTTCCGCCGGGCCATGATCTGGCGGACCTCGCCCAACGTCGTGTCGGGATGGATGGTCAGCGGGTTGATGACCATGCCGCTCTCGTACCGCTTCACCTCGCGGACGTGATCGGCCTGCTCGTCCACCGTCAGGTTCCGGTGCACCACGCCGATGCCGCCGGCCTGGGCCATGGCGATGGCCAGTCGGCTCTCGGTGACCGTGTCCATGGCCGCGGACACGAGCGGGATGTTCAGACTGATTTCGCGCGTGAACCGGGTGGAGACGTCCACCTGTGTCGGCATCACGTCGGACGCCCCGGGTTCGAGCAAAACATCGTCGAAGGTGAGCCCTTCGCGGATCTCCATGAGACTCTCCGTTTTGCGGGACGCGTATAGGGGCGCCGCGGCATCGGGAGCAAGGGGCCTGAGGGGGGCGTTCATGCGATTGCGGTCTCCTGTGCTGGACGGCCGCGCCGGGCGAGGCCGAAGGTCATGGCGAACATCACGAGGCAGAGGGCCGAGGTCATGAGCACGGCCCCCGTGGGCGAGCGCTCCAGAGCCACGGCGAAGACGGTGGGGCCGAACACCTGGGCGATCATCGCGGGTCGGCCCAGGATCGCCGAGCGGTAGGCGTAGTCCCGGTCGCCGTAGAGGCTGAGGGGCAGGACGCCCTTAGCCACCGCCAGCATCCCGTTCCCGGCGCCCTGCCCCAGGGCCATGGCGGCCCCGCCCGCCTGGCCGCCGAAGGCCAGGAGACCCGCAGCGCCGGCCGGATGCATCAGCGTCGCCGCACGGGTGGTCGCCACGGGATTCAGCCGGCGCAGCAGCGTGAACTCCAGGAACCGCACGCTGACCGCGGCAACGCCCACGAGACCCGCGGCGCCCGCGGCCTGGGCCATCGACAGGCCGAAATGCGCCAGCAGCCGCGGCAGATGGGCGCTCATGCAGGTCGAGACGAACCAGGCGCAGGCGAAGAGGATCGCGAGCTGGACCATCGTCCGGTCCCAGCGCACGCCGCCGGTGGCCGAGTCGCGTCGGGCCCCGCCGTGCGTCCGCGGACAGAGCCAGGCCGAGAGTGGCAGGCAGAACAGCAATTGGACGCCCGCCCAGGCGAAACAGGCGCCGCGCCAGCCGAACGCCTCGGCGAATCCTGCGGTCAGCGGCCAGCCCAGGGTCGAGCCCAGACCACCGATCAGCGCCACCCCGGTGATCGGGCGGCGCGCGGCCTCGCCGTAGAGCTGGACCAGGATGGCGAAGGGGGTCGGCGACAGGCCCAACGCCTGGCCAAGCCCCATCACCGCCATCGCGACCGCCAGTCCCACGCCGTCCTGAGCGAGGCCGGTCAGGACCAGCCCGGCGGCGAGCACCAGGTGCGAGGCCAGCAGCACCGGCTTGCCGCCGCGCGCGTCGATGCGGCGCGCGACGCGCGCGGCCACCAGGGCGGGGACGGCCAGCGACAGCGAGACGGTGGCGAAGACGAACGCCGTGCCGACAGAGAGGTCGCGGGCGACGGCGTCGCCCAGCACGCCCATCAGGTAGAAGCTGCACGCGAAGGCCACGACCTGGCCCAGGCCCAGGCCGGCCACCACGGCGGCGGGATGACGGCGAGACGCGTCGCGCGCGTTCATTCCGCACCGTCGCCGTATGCGAAGACGACGAAATCCCCGTAGGTGGGCTTCTCCGCGATGGCCCCGGCCGCCAGATCGGCGTCCAGGCGGCCGAAGCCTTCGGTCAGTTCCGCCTCGGAGAGGTGTTCGAACACCGAGACCGCGCGCAGCTTCAGCCGCGCGACCGCAGCGGCCATGTCGCCCTCGAACGGCAATTCCATCTGGACGGAGGCCATGGTCCGGAAGCCCGCCGCCTCGAACAGCGCCCGGGCCTCGGCCTCGCTCGGGAACATGGCGCGTTCCACGGCCCAGCTTCCGGGGAAGTAGCTCCGCCACCAGTGATCGGGAATCCGGTCGCGGAAGGTGCTGCGCAGGATCAGCCGGCCGCCGGGCTTCAGCACGCGTCCGATCTCCCGCGCCGCCGCCGGCTTGTCGGCCACGTGGTGGTACGAGAGGAACATCAGGACGAAGTCGGCCGAAGCGTCCGGCAGCGGGATCGCCTCGGCGCGCCCGGCCAGATAGGCGACGCGGTCGTGCCGCCCGCCCGCTTCGGCGGCGCGTCGCATCCCGTCCGCCGGCTCCACGCCGTGGATCGGACCGCCGAAGGCCTCGGCCAGCGCCGGGGTGAACCGTCCGGTCCCCGAGCCCAGATCGACGCCGGTCAGCGGTCGCCGCGCCGGCAGGTGCTCGGCGAAGACTGTCATGTAGCGGGCGATCGCATCGGCCGGCAGGGCGCGGCCCCGGGCGTACTGCTGGTGCTGGACCCGGTCGTAATCCACCCGGGCGAGAGGCTGAGAGGGCGTGGGGTCTTCCATGACCAGCCTATGCCCGGATTGCCGACGCGAGGAAATCGACTTATTTGGCCTTCAATGTTCGAAAATCTCACATCTGGTGCGCTGCCATCCCTCAACGCCCTGCGCGCCTTCGAGGCGGTCGCTCGCACCGGGCGGGTGACGCTGGCCGCGGAGGAGCTTTCCGTCACCCACTCGGCCGTCAGCCGTCAGGTGAAGGCGCTGGAAGCGGCCCTGGGCGTGAAACTGTTCTCAGGCCCGAAGAACCGGCTGGAGCTCACCGACGCCGGGCGCGAACTGATGGCGCCCCTCACCGAGGCCTTCGATCAGATCGCCGGCGCCGTGCGCCGCGTCCGCACCGGCGCCGAGGACCTGCACGTCGCCGTCAACGCCAGCCTGTCGGTGAAATGGCTGATCCCGCGCCTCGCCGGCTTCCAGGCGGCCCACCCCGAAGTGCGCCTCCACCTCTCGGAACTCGCCGCCCACGCCACGGCCCATCGCGGCGCCCAGGCAGTCGTGCGCATCGTCCCCCTGGCGCGCGCAGAGGCGGCCGACTGTACGCCCTTCATCCGCAACGCCCTGGGCGCGGTGATGTCGCCCGAGATGGCGGTGCGATCGGGAAACGACCCCCTGCGGGCCCCGCGCCTCGCGGCCGCCACCCACCCCGAGGCCTGGCCCGTCTTCGCCGAGCACGCCGGAGTCGAACTGCCGCCAGCCGCCGAGCGGACGTTCCCGCACGTGCATTTCGCGCAGGACGCGGCCGTCGCCGGCCTTGGGGCCGCGGTCGTCTCCTGGCCACTGTGCATCGGCGAGGTGCAGTCGGGGCGGCTCGTCGCCCCGCTCGGATTCCGGGCGTCGGGCAGCGCCTTCGCCATGCTGACGGCGCCGGGCGCCGAGGGCCGCGCGCTGGGCCGCTTCCGCGACTGGCTCGTCGCCGAAGGGGCGAAGACGCCGCCGCCGCCCGGCCCCGCCCTTCCCGCCTGACGCCTTCCTGCCTACCCTGCCGCCAACCAGCATAACGGGAGGACGCAGTATGGATGGATGGGACGGTCGGGGGCTGGTCTCCACGGCATGGCTCCAGGCGCACCTGGACGACCCGGACCTGCGCATCTTCGACGCGACGGTCCACCTGCGTCCCGCGACACCAGGCCCCTACCGTGTGGAGAGCGGCCGCGCCGACTATGAGGCCGCCCACATCCCCGGGGCCGCCTTTCTCGACCTCGCGGCCGATCTGTCGGACGCGGCCTCGCCGCTCAACTTCACCCATCTGCCCGCCGACCGCCTGGCCCCGGCGCTGGGCGCGGCCGGCATCGGACGGGACTCCCGCGTCGTGGTCTACAGCAGCACGACGCCCATGTGGGCCACGCGCCTGTGGTGGATGCTGCGCGCGGCCGGCTTCGAGACCGTCGCGGTGCTGGACGGCGGGCTGGCCGCCTGGACCGCCGAGGGTCGCCCCACCGAGTCCGGGACGCGCCGCTATCCGCCCGCGACACTCGCGCTCTCGGACCGTCCCGGAGCCTGGGCGGGCAAGGCCGAGGTCCTGGCCGCCATCGGCGACGGCGGCGTCTGCACGATCAACGCCCTGCCCCCCGGCGTCCACAGCGGCGACTCCGGCGCGAACTACGGCCGCCGCGGCCATATCGCAGGCAGCGTGAACGTCCCCTACGCCGGGCTGCTGGACGACACTGGCCGCTACCGTCCCGACACCGACTTGCGCGACCTGTTCGAAGCGGTGGGCGCGCTGGGGCGTCCCCGCGTCATCTGCTACTGCGGCGGCGGCATCTCGGCGACGATGGACGCGCTGGCCCTCGTCCGCCTGGGCCACCCCGCCGTCGCGGTCTACGACGGCTCGATGTCGGAATGGGTCCGCGACCCCGACCTGCCGATGGAGACCGGCGCCTGACCGGGCGGTCGGGCGCCGGCGTCCACCCTACCAGGTCACGACGCCCGTCAGGCTGAGCGCGTGCGCCTGGGCCTCGCGGGCGCCTTCGTAGCGGTAGCCGACGCGCACGCGGCTGCGGTCGCCTACCGACGCCTCGAAGCCGGTCGCGACCTCGACCGACATGCGGCCCGGCGCGCTCGACGCGACCTGGAAGCCCGCACCCATCAGGCTGGCGTCCAGCCGCGTGCGCGACCCGTCCAGTTCCTGCAGTACGAAGGCGGAAGCGTAGGGCTTCAGCTCCGAGGTCCCGAGCCGCACCACGCGCTCGGCCCGCACCCCCACCCGCGCCTGGACGGCGTCGCGCTCGAGGCCCGCGAAGCGCAGCGCCACGCGGGCGTCCCCCGCCTCGGCCACGCCGTCGCGCTTCAGCCGGTCGGCCGAGAGGCCCGCCGCCAGGGTGACGTCGGCCGCCGCGAGCGCGAACCTGCGCCCGGCCTCGATGTCCACGGCATAGGAGGAGCCCTCGGGCTTGGCGTAGGCGGGAGCCGCGCCGGTCCCCAGCCCCACGACCCGGGTGGTCTTGTAGACGTCGCGCCCGGCCTGGACGACGCCGCTCACATAGTAGGGACCGTCCGACCAGCCCGCATAGGCCAGGCCGTGGTAGCTGAACGCCCGGCCAGACCCCAGACGGCCGGCCTTGATCTCGGCTTCGCCGTAGCTCACCGCCACGCCGGCCCGGACCTTGTCGCCCACCTGCCGGTCCGCGCCTACGACCACGCCCGCACGGTCGTCGCGATAGCGGCCGGCGACCCCGTCGGCGCCCACCTCCCGCGTCCCGCCCGTGAACGTGGCCCAGACCTGCGCCTCGGCCCCGTTCAAAGCGCCGCGCACGGCCGCAAGCCGTCGCGCGGCGCGATTGCCACGCAGCACCGCCTCGACCGCATCGGCGTGGATCTCGCCCGCCGCGCCGTGCAGCGCGCCGGCGATCCGCACCTCGTCCAGCCCGATCAGGGCGTCCGTGAACGCCGTCGCCCCTGAGGCTCGAAGCGCGTCCGCCGCCGCGCCCACCGCCCGGGCGTTGACCACGCCCGCCGGCAGCGCCGCGTAGCGGTCGGGCGTCACCGCCAGGATCACCGCGTTCGGCCGGTAGACCACTTCGAACCGCCCGTTGGCCGGGAGGCCGGTCGCGGGCTGGAGCAGGCTGTCGAACCGCCCGATCACGCCGCCCTCCGCCGTCACCACCTGGAAGGTCGCGCCGATCGGCGGCGTATAGTTGTTGGTCGCCTCGCCGGTGATGCCGCGGGTGATCGGCGCGATGGCGCCGGCCGCCGTGAAGACGCTGTTCGCGCCGGTCAGGACCAGGGTGTCGTAGCGCCCCGCGCCCACGCCCGGCGTCGAACCGTCGATGTCCAGATCCAGCCGTCCGCCCGCGCCGAGGGCGACGCTGCCGGCCACCACCATCCGGCCCGGCGAGTTGCCGGGCGCCAGCACGCCGTCGACGGTCACGTCGCCGAGGATGAAGCCTGAACCGCCGGCCACGCCCCCGGCGTCGACCCGCACGTCGCCCTCGAACAGGTTGTTGAAGCTCAGCCGCCCCTCCTGGACGCAGGCTCCGATGGCGTTCGCGCCCGGCGCAAGCAGGTTCAGCGTCCCGCTGCCCACCTTGATCAGGCAATTGTCGCCGCGAAGCGCGCCCGTGACCGTCACCGTGTGGGCCCCGGTGTCCACGCGCGCATCGCCACCGGCGACGGCCAGGGACTGGCTCACGTTCAGATCGTTCCCGGCCGTGAAGCGCGCGCCCTCGCGAAGCACGATCGCCCCGTCCGCCGCGCCCAGCGCCGACGACGAGGCGGCGACCAGCGTCCCGTCCACGATGTCCAGGCCGGACAGGCTGCTCGCGCCCTCGAGGATCAGCACGCCGGTCCCCGTCTTGCGCAGGCCGCCGCCGCCCGTCAGCGCGCCGGCCAGGGTCACGGGACCGCCCGCCACCTCCACCGTCGCCGCGCCCGACTCGAAGCGCACCTCCCGCTCCAGCGTCATCGGGGCCAGCGTGATCAGCCGGCCCTCGCCGGCCAGGCTGAGCAGACCGCCAGGCGCGCCCAGGGCCGCCTCGGAGGCGATGGCCACCGCCCCCTCCGTCACCGAGACACCGCCGAAGGTGTTGGCGCCGGTCAGGGCCAGAACCCCCGCCCCCACCTTCACCAGCCGGCCGTCGCCCGAGACCGGCCCGGTCAGGATCAGTTCGTTCGCCTGGGTGTCGAAGATCGCCTCGCCGCCCGACAGGGTGACGGCCCGCGAGATCACCGCATCGCCGGTCGCCCGGACCGCCGCCTGATCGTCGATCACCAGGTCAGCGCCCTCGCGGCCCAGGGCCGTGTCGGCGCCCACCGCCAGCACGCCCTGCGCGACCGTGACGCCCATGAAACTGTTCAGGCCGGACAGTTCCAGCACGCCGGCCCCCGTCTTCACGAGGCGGCCGTCGCCTGCGATGGCGCCCGTCATGATCATGTTGTGGCCGGCGGTGTCGATGCTTCCGCCGTTGGCGGTGACCGTGAAGTCCAGGCCCACCAGGGCGTCCGACGCCAGTTTCAGCGAACCCCCGTCGAAGATCGGCAGAACGCCGCCGCCCGCGAGGTCCTCGGCCGAAACCGAGCCCCCCGCGATGTTGCGGGGCGCCTCGGCCACCGGGCTCCCGCCCCCGCCGTTGGCCGCCACCGCCGCGGCGATGTCGGTGCCGAAGATGTACTGGTAATTCAGGGTGATGGAATCGCCGTTCAGCAGCGATCCGATCGTGAAGCCCATGCCGATCGTATAGTCGCCGTCGCCGAGGAACGTGCCGGCGAGGTAACCCGTGGGATCGGCCGTGAAGCCCGGCGCGCCGGTCACGCGGGGGGTGGGGTCGTTCGAATAGAGGCCGATCACATATTTCGAGACCAGGGCTTCGGCGTAGATCAGGTCAGTCCCCGGGATGTCGCCCGACCCCTGGAAGTTGTTCGTCGCGCTGCTGTCGCCCGGGGCGGCGATCGCGTCGGGATCGGTGAACCGCACGAACGCCAGATCGCTGATGTCCTCCAGCGCCGTGATCTTGGTGACGATCGAAAGCTGCTGGCCGTTCTCGTCGAAGTGATAGTCGTGGGTGACGGTCAGCACCGTCCCGAAGGTCCCCGTCCAGACGACACGCTGGTCGAAGGTCGTCCCCTCGTATTCCGCGCCGTTGTACGAGGTCAGGCTGCCGGCGATGGAAGCCCCGCCCAGCGAGGCGTTGTTGTTGGTGGCCGTGAAGGCGCCGCCGCTCCCCGTACCCTTGAGGACGAAGCCCTCCATCGGCGAACCGGGCGTCAGATAGTCGTAGTCGGGATTGAACGTCCCCGAACCCGTGCCGTCGTAGAGGATGCCCGGCCGGACGGTTCCGCCGGTGCCCAGCGTGCCCTTCTCGTTGACGCCGATCTTCAGATAGCCGCCTTGCAGCACCACGCTCTGGGCCAGGGCCGGCGCCGCGGCCGCCGACAGCGCTGTACCCGCCAGCAGCGCGGCCAGCAGGCGAGGCCCGCGGTTCGCCGGCGCCCCCGAAAGAACCTGGCCGTACGCCTCGGCGCCCGCCCGGGCGACATCCATAAGAAGCATGTGAGTTCCCCTCGTTGAGGCCGAACGACCTAGGAGAGGTGAATTCACGCAAAGTTACGGCGGGTGCGGCATTTCAACACATCAACCCAAACCAAAGTTATCTGAAAAATAGATATTCCAACTAGAGCAAATTCTTTTTCAAGAAAACCAAATCACTACTTAAATAATTGAGCAGTTATCGAAATTTATATTCGATTTATGGAAAATATCACCGTCCTTTGAAGCCCGTGGCGACAAAGAAGACTTCCGACGAATCCTGCCGACTGGCCTTGGGTTTGATGTTCCGGACCTCTCGGAAATGCCGTTTCAGGCGCGCCATCAAGTCGTCGGCGCCGCCGCCCTGGAACGCCTTGGCCACGAAGGCGCCCCCCGGAATGAGCACCTCGACGGCGAAGTCCATCGCCGCCTCGATCAGGCCCACGATGCGCAGGTGGTCGGTCTCGCGGTGACCGATGGTGTTGGGCGCCATGTCCGACATGACGAGATGGGGCGACCCACCCAGCCGTGCGATCAGCTCCGGCGCGCAGGCCGGGTCGGTGAAGTCCATCTGCAGGATCTGCGCGGGCGGCAACGGGTCGACCGGCAGCAGGTCCACACCCACGATGTCGGTGACGCCCCGCTCGATGGCCACCTGTGTCCACCCACCCGGCGCCAGGCCCAGGTCCACCACTCGCGCGCCCTTGCGGAAGAAGTGGAAGCGGTCGTCGATCTCGCTGATCTTGAACGCCGCCCGGCTGCGATAGCCCAGGTTGCGCGCCTTGGCCGCGAACGGGTCGTTGATCTGGCGCTCCAGCCAGGCCTGTTGGCTCTTGGTGCGCTCCTTGGCGGTCCTGAGGCGCGCAGGCTTTCCGCGGCCGCCTTCCTGGCCGCCGCTGGGCGGACGCACCATGCGCTTGCGAGGGGGCTCGGTCATGCGGCGTCCGCGGCAGGCGCGCGCCCGCTCCCCTTGCTACGCCGGCGTCTGCGCCGCTTGCGCGCGTTCCGGTCGGACATGAGCGAGAGCAGAATGCCCTCGCGGAGGCCTCGGTCGGCGACGCGGACCCGGTCGCACGGCCACAATTCCTGCACCGCCTGAAGGATCGCCGCCCCAGCCAGCACCAGATCGGCGCGATCGGCGCCGATGCACGGCTGAGCGGCCCGCTCGGCGGCGCTCAGGCCCAGAAGTCGCCCCGCCGCGGCGTCGCAGTCGCTTCGCGTCATCCAGATGCCATCCACGCGGTTGCGATCGTAGCGCGGCAGGTCCAGGTGAAGCCCGGCCAGGCTGGTGATGGCCCCGGACGTCCCCACCAGATGCGCCCTGCCGGCCTCGAACACCGGGCGCATGGAATCGGCGCGGCGAAACGCGGCGATCTCGTCCTTCACATGCTCCACCATCTGCCGGAACCAGCCTTCGGTCGCGACTTCGCCCTCGGGGAACCGCTCGGCAAGGGTCACGACGCCGATGGGCGCCGACATCCAGGCCCGCACCGGCGGCGGCCCTACGGGCGGCGCGGCCTTGAGATCAACCCACGACAGTTCCGTGGACCCGCCGCCCACATCGACCACCAGGGCGGCGTCGTGGTTTCCATCCAGCAGGTTGAGACAGCCGGTCACCGACAGCCGCGCTTCTTCCTGCGGGGTGATGACCTGGAGACGCACGCCCGTCTCGTTGGCCACACGATTGACGAAGGCCTGGCCGTTGACGGCGATCCGGCAGGCCTGCGTGGCGATGGCGCGGAACTTCGCCACCCGCCGGCGACGCACCTTCTCGCCGGCCACCTTCAGCGCCGCGACTGCGCGGTCCATCGCCGCATCCGACAACCGGCCGCTCTGGGTCAGCCCCTCGCCCAGCCGCACGATACGCGAATAGGCCTCGACCACCCGGAAGCCGTGGGGGGCGGGCGTGGCGATCAACAGCCGACAGTTGTTCGTCCCGAGATCCAGAGCGGCGTAGCACGGCGGCTCGCCTGCCGGTCTCTCCCGGCCATCCGATCCTTCCCGGCCGCGACTCGCCGGCGCGGGCGCGCGCAGCGCCTCCCCCATGGACCTCACCCGCCCTACGCAGACGCAGGCCCCGGCGGGGCGCGCCTCATTTCGAGGCGACTGTAGCAAGCTCGCCCCGTCGCCGGAAGACGACGGTTGAATGACGGTCAGCCGGCATTACGTTCACCTTCCAGTCAGCACGGGGGGCTTAGATTCGCGGTCATGAGCACGCGACTCGCCAAATTCACCATCGGCCAAGTCGTCCGCCACCGCGTCTATCCGTTCCGGGGCGTGATCTTCGACGTCGATCCGATCTTCTCGAACACCGAGGAGTACTGGCTCTCGATTCCGGAGCATATCCGGCCGCACAAAGACCAGCCGTTCTACCATCTGCTGGCCGAGAACGACGAGGCGGCCTACGTCGCCTACGTGTCCGAACAGAATCTCGAACTGGACGAGACCGGCCAGCCCGTGGGCCATCCCCAGGCCTCGCTGATCTTCGACGCCTTCGACGAGGGCCACTACAAGCTTCGTCCCGGCATCGGCCACTGACGATCCGCCGCCGCCGTCGATCGGCGCATGATTTTTCCGGCGGGAGGCCGGATTCGTGGTCATTTCGAACGGAACTTGCGTCCGCTTGAGGCCATTCTCTGCGCATGGCCGCCACGACCGACATCGCGCCGCCCCCCGGCGTCCGCCCCGACTGGACGATCGACCAGCATTGGGAGCGCTACGCCCCGGCCGAGCACGATGTCTGGGTCACGCTGTATGAGCGCCAGGCCGCGCTCCTTCCCGGCCGCGCCTGCGATCCCTTCCTCCGAGGCCTCGACGCGCTGGACCTCCATCGCGCCGGCATCCCGGACTTCGCCCAGATCAGCGAGGACCTGCGCCGGCTGACCGGCTGGAGCGTCGTGGCCGTGCCCGGCCTGGTGCCGGACGAAGTCTTCTTCGACCATCTCGCCAACCGGCGTTTTCCGGCCGGACAGTTCATCCGCCGGCCCGACCAGCTCGACTATCTTCAAGAACCCGACGTCTTCCACGACGTGTTCGGCCATGTGCCGATGCTCACCGACCCCATCTTCGCCGACTACATGCAAGCCTACGGCGAAGGCGGCCTCCGCGCCCTCGGCCGCGGCCAGTTGCACCAGCTCGCCCGCCTCTACTGGTACACGGTCGAGTTCGGCCTGATGCACACGCCGGCCGGCCTGCGCATCTACGGCGCCGGCATCGTCTCCAGCCGCGCCGAATCCGTCTTCGCCCTCGACGATCCCTCGCCCAACCGCCTGGGCTTCAACCTGGAGCGGGTGATGCGCACCCCCTATCGGATCGACGACTTCCAGCAGGTCTACTTCGTCGTCCCGTCGCTCCGGACGCTTCTCGACGCGACACTCCAGGATTTCGGCGGTCTCTACGCCCGCCTTGCCGGCGCCGACGATCTGGCCATCGACGCCATCCTGCCTGCCGACCACGTCGTGACCCGCGGAACCCAGGCCTACGCCGCCCAGCGGGCGCTCGCCGGACGATGACGCAGCATCACCTCTTCTGGCCGGCCAGATAGTCGAGCGCGGTGAGGACCTGGGCCCGGACGCCGACCTCCATCGCGCCCTCGTCGGCCACATGGAAGAACGGCGAGTGGTTCACGCCCTTCGGGAAGCCGATGCCGAGGTTGTAGAACAGGCCCGGGATCTGCTGCTGGTAGTAGGAGAAATCCTCGGCGCCGGTGATGAAGTCTATGTCGTCCTTCACCTTGCCCCGGGCGGCGCGATCCAGCGACGGCTTCATCCTCGCGGCCAGGACGGGATCGTTGGTGGTGACGGGATTGGGGGTTCCCCAGTTGATCTTTCCCGTACCGCCGTAGCGCGCGGAGATGCTCTCCACCGCCTTCTCGGCGCGGGCCATGACGTCCTTGCGCAAGGCCGGATCGAAGGTGCGCAGCGTCCCGGCCAGTTCGAAATCGTCGGGAATGATGTTGTAGCGGACCCCCCCGTGGACGGTGGCGACCGTCAGGATCGTCGGCGTGCGCGTGACGTTGATCTGGCGCGCGGCGATCTGGTTGAAGGCCAGGACGATCTCGGCCTGCATCGAGGCGATGTCGATCCCCGCCCAGGGGTTGGCCCCGTGGGTCTGTTTGCCGGTGAGGTTGATGGTGTAGCGGTCGGACGCGGCCATCATCGGCCCCGGCCGCCAGGCCAGGGCGCCCGGCTCGCCCGGCACGACGTGCAGCCCGAAGATCGCCGAGGGTTTCGGGTTGGCGAACACGCCTTCCTTCAGCATGAGCGGCGCGCCGCCCTCCTCGCCCACCGGCGGGCCCTCCTCGGCCGGCTGGAAGACGAAGACCACCGTGCCCTGGATCTGGTCGCGCATGCCGGCGAGCACCTCGGCCGCGCCCATCAGAATCGCCACGTGGGCGTCGTGGCCGCAGGCGTGCATGACGTTCACGGTCTGGCCGTTGTAGGTCGCCGTCGCTTTCGACGCGAACGGCAGGCCGGTCTGTTCCGCCACCGGCAGGCCGTCCATGTCGGCGCGGAGAGCCACGACGCCGCCGGGTTTGCCGCCCTTGAGAACGCCCACGACGCCGGTCTTGGCGATACCTGTGCGAACCTCGATCCCCAGGCTCCGCAGGTGGTCGGCCACCAAGGCGGCGGTGCGCACCTCCTGGTTGCCCAGTTCGGGATGCTGATGGATGTCGCGCCGCCAGGCGACGACCTTGGGCTGGACCTTGGCGGTCGCGGCGAAGACCGCCCGGTCGAAGGTCTGGGCCGCGGCCGGGCCGCCCGCTCCCACGCCGGCGCCGAGGGCCAGAACCGCCGCCAGCGCCGGGCCGACCAAACGAACTCGCGTCATGGAACTCCCCCTCAAGGTCTGATGATGCGGCCGCCCGTCATGGGCTGGGCGACGCCCGTGGTGGCCGGGAACGAGATCGGCAAGCCGCGCAGGCTGCGGGCGGCCAGCAGGGCGATGGCTTCGGCCTCGATCGCATCGCCCCGCCAGCCGACCTCTTCCGCGGCCACCACGGGCGCGGCGGCGCATTCCGCCAGGGCCGCCATGATCTGGGGGTTCCGACGACCGCCGCCGGTGACGATCACCTGAGACGGCTTCACCGGGCTGCGCTCCAGACCCAGGCGGACGGCCTCGGCGGTGAAGGCCACCAGCGTCGCCGCGGCGTCCTCGATCTGCAGAACGTCCAGCGGCTCGAGGCCGAAATCGTGGCGATCCAGCGACTTGGGCGGCGGCGCGTCGAAAAAGGGATGCGCGAGCAGCGTGCGCAGCACCGTATCGTCCACCCGGCCGACGCTGGCGTACTTGCCGTCCACGTCGTAGCGGCCCGCCCGCCGAGCCTGCATCAGCAGATCGATCATCCCGTTGCCGGGGCCGGTGTCGAAGGCCAACAGTTCGCCGGGGCCGGTCCAGAGCGTGAGGTTGGCGACGCCGCCCACATTCAGCACGGCCAGCGGCGGAGCCAGCCCCGCCTCCCGCGCGCGCAACTGATGGTAGATGGGAGCCAGCGGCGCGCCCTGTCCTCCCGCCGCCACGTCGGCGCTGCGGAAATCGAAGGCCACCGGCCGCCCGCACAGTCGCGCCAGGGCCTCGGCGTCGCCCAACTGGACCGTGCGTCCAGGCAGGTCACCGTCCGGCCGCTCGTGCAGCACCGTCTGGCCGTGCATGCCGATCAGGTCGAAGTCGGGCCACGACAGACCGTGCGCCTGAAGAAAGGCCTCGGCGGCGGCGAAATGCTCCTCGGCGACCATCTGGGCGGCGTGGTGGAAGATGGGGGGCTCGGGCGCGCCGCGGGGCCACTCCCGCGCCTGGCGCGTGGCCTCCAGAAGTACGTCGCGCACGGCGTCGGTCAGCTTGCGCTCGCCGGCGGGGCCGAAGGCGAAGATCTTCTCGCCGTCGGTGTCGAGCACCGCCATATCGACGGCGTCGAGCGAGGTTCCCGTCATGAATCCGAGCACGAGCATGGCCGCCTTGACTGCCATGTCCGTCGCCGGGTAGCTAGCCGCCATGATCGACCGCCGCGCCACCACCGGCCGCTATTACCGCCTGCCCCGCTAGCAGGCGACCGATCCCGCGCGCCTGCCCTTCCCGGCCGGCGCCTCACCAAACCTTCTCCAGCGCCGGCCTCCATCGCCACAGGAGTCCGACCATGAACCCCGCCATGTCCCTCGAAATTCCCGCCGCGCCCGTGCTAGAGCGCGCCGGTCCATCACCAGAGACCTCGCCGCAGATGCCCGACGCCGCCTTCCAGTCCGAGTTCCTGAAGACGTTGCAGGCGCGCGGCTACATCAACCAGGCGACCCATCCCGAGGAACTGGACGGCCTGGCCGCCAGGGGAGCGATCACGGCCTACATCGGGTTCGACGCCACGGCGGCCAGCCTGCACGTCGGCCACCTGTTCTCGATCATGACGCTGCGGCGGCTTCAGCAGGCCGGGCACAAGCCCATCGTGCTGATGGGCGGCGGAACGACGAAGGTGGGCGACCCCACCGACAAGGAGGGCCAGCGGCCCCTGCTCACCGACGAGCAGATCCAGGCCAACATCGCCTCGATCAAGACGGTGTTCTCGCGGTTCCTGACGTTCGGCGACGGGCCCACCGATGCGGTGATGGTCAACAACGCCGACTGGCTGGAGCGGTTCGGCTACGTCCAGTTCCTGCGCGACTACGGCGTGCATTTCACGATCAACCGGATGCTGGCGTTCGACAGCGTCAAGCTGCGGCTGGAACGCGAGCAGCCGATGACGTTCCTCGAATTCAACTACATGCTGATGCAGTCGGTGGACTTCCTGGAACTGTCGCGCCGGTACGGCTGCGTGCTGCAGATGGGCGGCTCGGACCAGTGGGGCAACATCGTCAACGGGGTGGAGCTGATCCGCCGCGTGGACGGCAAGCCGGCGTTCGGCCTGACCACGCCGCTGCTGGCCACCGCCTCGGGCCAGAAGATGGGCAAGACCCTGGGCGGCGCCGTCTGGCTGAACGCCGACCTCCGCAGCCCCTACGACTACTGGCAGTTCTGGCGGAACACCGAGGACGCCGACGTCGGCCGCTTCATGCGCCTGTTCACCGACCTGCCGCTGGACGAGATCGCCCGGCTGGAAGCCCTGCCGGGGGCCGAGATCAACGAGGCCAAGAAGGTGCTGGCGAACGCGGCCACGCGCCTGCTGCACGGGGCCGAGGCGGCGACGACGGCCGAAGCGGCCGCCACCGCAGCGTTCGAGCAGGGCCGGCTGTCGGACGACCTTCCGACGCATGAGGTCGACAGAGGCGTTCTGGACGCGGGGGTGGCCCTGGCCTCGCTCGCCGTCGAGGCCGGCCTGGCCGCATCCAAGGGCGAGGCGCGACGCCTGGCCAAGGGCGGCGGTCTGCGCCTGAACGACAGGGCCGAGACGGACGGCGACCGCCTGGTCACCGACGCCGACATCGTGGATGGCGTGGTGAAGCTGGGCGCCGGCAAGAAGAAGATCGTGCTGGTCAAGCCGGTGTGAAACTTCCCGCCCCCGGGCGGGGCGGGACAGGAGATTTGAGATGACCCAACTCGCCGAGGGCGCCGCCGCGCCGGACTTCGACCTGGAGACGCCCGACGGGCGGGTGACGCTGGCGGATTTCGCCGGCCGGACGCTGGTGCTCTATTTCTATCCCAAGGACGACACCTCGGGCTGCACGCGCGAGGCGCAGGACTTCACGGCCCTGGCGGGCGATTTCGCCGCGGCGGGGGTGACGGTGGTGGGCGTCTCCAAGGACAGCGTGGCTTCGCACCGCAAGTTCGCGACGAAGCACGGCCTGGGCGTGGTGCTGGCGTCCGACCCCGACGGCGACGTGGTCGAACGCTACGGGTCCTGGGTGGAGAAGAGCCTCTACGGTCGCAAGTACATGGGGATCGATCGCTCGACCTTCCTCATTCGGGACGGCCGGATCGTGAAGGCCTGGCGCAAGGTGAAGGTCCCCAATCACGCTGCTCAGGTGCTGGCCGCGGCCCAGGCGGCGTGAGGCGCCTGGCGGTTTTCCGACGTTTGTTTGCCCCAACGGGTTGCCTGTCGGAAAAAAGTCGTCGCATATCGCGGCGGTCCAGGGGCGCGGGGACTTCAGCGTACGCATGCAACGACTGACTCAGCTCAGCCGCTCGCTCGTAGAGCTATTTCCGGAACGGCATCTCTATGTGCGTTCCGGCGGGGCCATGAAGGCCTTCGTTCTGACGACCCGGAAGCAACTCGTCCTGGCCGGCGGCGTGGCCGTGGGCGCCCTGTGGCTGGGTGTCAGCACGGCGGCGCTGTTCGTCAACCTGATGTCGGCCTCGGCGGCGGATCGCGAGATCGCGCGGCTCAAGGCCCAGTCGGAACGCTATGTCGCCGACCGGCAGGCGCGGCTAGACAGCGCGATGGCCCGGCTGAACGCCGCCACCGGCTCGAACGGCGACATGGCCGCCGCGATCGAGAAGCGGCACGCCGCGCTGGCCCTGCTGCTCACCGACATGAAGGGCTCGCCCGGCGCCTCGGAAGCCCTGACGCCCGCCATCAACCGCGCCCTGGCCAACCAGGACGCCAGCCCGGTGCGCCGCGTCGAGCATGTGCGCATCGGCCAGGAACAGCTCCTGGAAGCGGCCGACACCTTCGCCAAGGACCGCGCCGACCGTTTGCGGCTGGCGTTCCGCATGGCGGGCCTCTCCCCCTCCTCGTTCGTGGACCGTAGCGGGGCCCTGGGCGGGCCTCTGATCGAGTCCCGAGATCCCCGCGCGCTGGCTGCGGTGCTGGACGTCGACGAGGACTTCGCCGTGCGTATCCAGCGCGCCGCGCGCGAGCTGCGGGAAGCCGAGTCCCTGGGCGATGCGGTCGGCGACCTGCCGCTCGGCGTCCCGACCCGCGCCGCCCGCCAGACCAGCGGCTTCGGTGTGCGCCTCGATCCCTTCACGCGCCGCCCGGCCTATCACTCGGGCCTGGACTTCGCCGGCGGGCATGCGACCCCCATCCATGCGACGGGACCGGGCGTGGTCTCCTACGTGGGCCGGCGGTCCGGCTACGGAAACGTGGTGGAGATCGACCACGGGCGCGGGCTGAAGACCCGCTACGCCCACCTCTCGGGCTTCGCCGTCCGGCCGGGAGAACGGGTGGCCGTGGGCCAGCGGATCGCGGCCATGGGCTCCACCGGCCGCTCGACCGGCACGCACCTCCACTACGAAGTGTGGGTCAACGGTCGCGCCCAGAACCCCGGTCGCTTCCTGAAGGCGGGACGCTATGTTCAGCAGGGCGACTAAGACCGCGCCGGCCGAACCGTCCCACCCGCGGAAACACGCGTCCGCGTCGCCCGTCGCCGCCTCGCTGGTCGCCGAGGGCGTCCGCATCACCGGCAACCTGGAGACGGCCGGCGACGTCCATCTCGACGGCCAGGTCGAGGGCGACGTCCGCGTCGGCATGCTGGTCATCGGAGAGGCGGGCAGCGTCAACGGCGCCATCCACGCCGACGCCATCGAGGTCCGTGGCCGGGTCACCGGCGTGATCTGCGCCCGACGGGTCAAGCTGTGGGCCACCGCCCGCGTGGACGGCGACATCAGCCATACCGAACTGGCCATCGAGGCGGGCGCCCACTTCGAGGGCCGCAGCCTGGCCCTGGTGCCGCCCCAGGCCCCTGCCCTGGAAGCGCCCGCGCCGCTCCCCTCGCCGCTGAAGGTCGCGGCGGAATAGGATCCGCCGCGCCGCCGGACCGGATCAGGTCCGGGTTGCGCCCACGCGCTGGGCCAGGGCGGCGCCCATGAACGGGTCCAGGTCGCCATCGAGGACGCCCTGGGTGTCGGACGTCTCCACGTCGGTGCGCAGGTCCTTCACCATCTGGTACGGCTGGAGCACATAGCTGCGGATCTGGTGGCCCCAGCCGATGTCGGTCTTCTGGTCCTCCAGCGCCTGGGCCGCGGCCTCGCGCTTCTCCAACTCGGCCTCGTAAAGGCGCGCCTTCAGCATCTTCCACGCCTGGTCACGGTTCTGGTGCTGCGAGCGCTGGGTCTGGCAGGCCACGACGATGCCCGTCGGGATGTGCGTCAGGCGGACGGCGGAGTCGGTCTTGTTGACGTGCTGGCCGCCCGCGCCCGAGGCGCGGTAGGTGTCGGTGCGCACGTCGGCCGGGTTGATCTCGATCTCGATGGTGTCGTCCACCACCGGATAGACCCAGACCGAGGCGAAGCTGGTGTGCCGCTTGGCGGCGGCGTCGAAGGGCGAAATCCGGACCAGGCGATGGACGCCGCCCTCGGTCTTCAGCCAGCCGTAGGCGTTGGGCCCCTTCACCTGGAGGCTGACCGACTTGATCCCGGCCTGTTCGCCAGGAGTCTCTTCCAGCAGCTCGACCTCCATGCCGTGGGCGTTGGCCCAGCGGCTGTACATGCGCAGCAGCATGCCGGCCCAGTCGTTGGATTCCGTGCCGCCGGCGCCGGAATTGATCTCCACGAAGGCGTCGTTGCCGTCGGCCTCGCCCGACAGCAGGGCCTCCAGCTCGGCGCGGGCGGCGCGTTCGCGGATGCCCCTGAGCTGGGTACGAGCCTCTTCGAGACTGGCCTCGTCACCCTCTTCGTCGGCCAGTTCGGCATAGCCGATGGCGTCGGCCAGATCGCGTTCCAGCGCCTGCACGGCCTCGACCTGAGCCGACAGGCGCGAGCGGTCGCGGCTCACGGCCTGGGCCTCGGCCGGATTGTCCCAGAGGGTCGGGTCCTCGACCCGGGCGTTCAATTCATCGAGTTTTCGGAGGGCCGGTTCCCAGTCAAAGACGCCTCCTGAGCAGTTCGATCGACTGCTCGATGTCGGCCTTGGCGGCCTCGACATCCGCTCTCATGGAGAGACTCCCAATACGTAAGGTCGGCGGGTCTAGCCCGCCCCGCGTTCCGGAACAAGGCCGGCTAGAACAGGTCGGACAGGTCGTCCCGCTTCTTGGGCGGCGGGGGCGGCGCGACGGCGGCGCCGGCGTTGGGCGCGCCGGTCAGACCGTCCTGCCACACCCTGTCGTAGGGCTGCGGCCCGGACGCGGCGCCTGCAGCGCCCAGTTCGTCGATCTGGAGCGACGGCTCGGTGCCCGGCCGGAAAGCCTCCCGGATGCCGCGGACCAGGGCGTACTTGGCGTTGGCCGGCGCCTTGAAGGGCGTCGCCGGCTCCTTCTCCAGCGCGGTCTTCATGAAGTCCACGAAGATGGGCACGGCGGCCACGCTGCCGGTCTCGTTCCGGCCCAGACTCCGGTTGTCGTCGAAGCCGATGTAGACGCCCACCACGAGGTTGGGGGAGAACCCCATGAACCAGGCCGAACGGTAGTCGTTCGTCGTGCCGGTCTTGCCGCCCAGCGGCTTGCCCAGGGACGCGGCCTGGGTCGCCGTGCCGCGCAGCACCACGCCTTCGAGGAAGGACGTCACCTGATAGGCGGTGATGGGATCCATCACCTGGTCCCCGCCGCGCGGGATTCGGGGACTCTCCGAACCGGTGAACCCGGCGTCGCACCGGAGGCAGTCGCGGCGGTCGGCGCGCCAGATCACCTTGCCGTTGCGATCCTCGACCACTTCGATCAGGTGCGGCTGCACCAGCCGGCCCCCGTTGACGAAGGCCGAATAGGCGCCGGACATGCGATAGACCGTGGTTTCGCCCGCGCCCAGGGCCATCGCCAGGACCTTGTCCATCTTGGGAGTCACGCCCATGCGCACGGAAAGGTCCGAGATCTTGGTCATGCCGACGCTCTGGGCCAGGCGCACGGTCATGGTGTTGCGCGACAGTTCGAGACCGCGGCGCAGGGTCAGGGCGCCGTAGAAGTCGCGACTGTAGTTCTCGGGACTCCAGTCGCGACCGCCATAGCCGCGCAGGGTGATGGGGGCGTCCATCACCGTGTTGGCCGGTGTGTAGCCGCTCTCGAGCGCCGCCGCGTAGACGATGGGCTTGAACGCCGAACCGGGCTGTCGCAGCGCCTGGGTGGCGCGATTGAAGCTGGAGAGCGAGAAGGAATACCCTCCCACCATGGCCAGCACCCGGCCCGAATAGGGCTCCATCGCCACGATCGCCCCGTTCACCGCCGGCACCTGCCGCAGGCGGTAGCCCTGGCCGGTCTCGGTCGGCTCGACGAAGATCAGGTCGCCGACCCCGATCCCGCGGCCGGCCCGGGCCCAGGAGACGTCCTGGCCGACGATGGGGCCGGTCTGGCCCTCGATCAGACGCACCTGGACCGCGCCGCCCGCGACGCTGGTGACCACGGCGCGCTTCCAGTCCTGCCGCTCGCGCGGCTTGACGGTCTTACGGGCGACGTCTTCCCAGCCGTCCAGCGTCTCGACCTTGCCCCAGGCCCCGCGCCAGCCGTGGCGGCGGTCGTAGGTCTCCAGGCCCTTCATCAGCGCGTCCTTGGCCGCGCTCTGAAGGCGCGGATCGAGGGTGGTTCGCATGTAGTAGCCGCCGGCGTTCAGCCGCTCGTCGCCCAGCTCCTCCATGTTGAGGGCGATGCGGCGCACCTCCTCCACGAAGTAGTCGGCGTCGCGGTACTGGGACCGGGTCGGCGCGGGCTGGACCTTCAGCGGCTCGGCCTTGGCCGCCTCGGCCTCGTCCCGGGTGATCCAGCCCAGGCTGGCCATCTGGTCGATCACCCAGTCCCGCCGGCCGACGGCCGCGCCGGTGCGACGCAGGGGATGGTAGTTGTCGGGCCCCTTCGGCAGTGCGGCCAGATAGGCGCTCTCGGCCAGGGTGAGTTCGCTCAGCGACTTGCCGAAGTAGTTGTAGGCCGCCGCGCCGACCCCGTACGAGCGATAACCCAGCCAGATCTCGTTCAGGTACAGTTCGAGGATCCGCTCCTTGGAGAGCGTCTGTTCGAGCTGGGCGGCCAGGATCGCTTCCTTCAGCTTGCGGCCGATGGTGGCGTCGCTGGTCAGGAGGATGTTCTTGGCCACCTGCTGGGTGATGGTCGAGCCGCCCTCGAGGCGTCGTCCCTGGGCCAGGTTGACCACGTTGCGGATCATGGCGCGCGCCAGGCCGCCGAAGTCGACGCCGCCGTGACGGAAGAAGCTCTTGTCCTCGGCCGCCAGGAACGCCTGGGCCGTCTGTCGCGGGATGGCGTCGTACGGCACGAAGATCCGGCGCTCGCGCGAGAATTCGCCGATCAGGGTGCCGTCCCAGGCATAGGCGCGCGTGGCGGTGGGCGGATGGTAGTCCACCAGTTCGCCCGCGTCGGGCATGTCGTGGAACAGCCACGCCGCATAGACGCCGAGGGCGGCCGCCGCGACGGCGATGAAGCTGAGGATGCCGACGCCGGCCAGCGCCAGCCAGCGCGAGGGCCTCGGCAGGCCTGGTTCTGGGCGGATTGGCGAAGTCAACGTGCGACGGAACCTCGGCGGACTCGGTCACGCCGCAAGGGCGCGCCCGCCCGTCGTCTAGCCTGTGTCGGTGCGGGCGCCAACGCCGCCCGATCACGCCTGCGTCAGCGGGACGCCACCTTCATGGGCTCGCCGAAGTGGGTGTCGATGGCCGAAGCCACCGCCTTCACCAGACGTTTGCGCGCGGCAGGATCGCGCAACCGCGCCTCGTCGTCGGGGTTGTTGATGAAGCCCATCTCCAGCAACACGGCCGGAACGTCCGGGGCCAGCAGCACCATGAAGCCCGCGTCGCGATGGCTGCGGCGCAGCAGCGGAGCCTGCCCCTCCAGGTTCGACACCAGCGTCTGGGCGAAGACCGCGGAACGGTTGCGCGTGGCGCGCTGCGTGAGGTCGAACAGGATGTCGCGGACCCCCTGGTCGCCGGAAAGGCTGGCCTTCATGAACCAGTCGTCCTGGCTGACGAACCGGGTGGCGCGCGCCGAGGCCTGGTCGGAAAGCGTATAGACGCTGGCGCCCTGGAGGTTGGTCTCCGGGGCCGAGTCCGAATGGAGCGAGATGAAGAGGTCGGCGCCCGCGCGCTGAGCGATCCGCACCCGCGATTCCAGCGGGATGTAGACGTCGCTGGTCCGCGTCATCACCACCTTGTAGCGCCCGGAACGGCTCAGTTCGTCCGAAAGGGCCAGGGCCGCAGCGAGATTGATGTCCTTCTCGAAGCCGTGCGCCCCCTGCGCGCCGACATCCTTGCCGCCGTGGCCCGCGTCGATCACCACCACCTTCTTGAGCGGCAGGGGCGGCTTGCTGGCCGGTAGGAATTTTTCGCGGATCTGCGGGGCTGCGGCCTGCCGAGGGGCGGACGTCATCACGGCGTCGGGCGCAGCGGCCACATCGATCACATAACGGTAGTTCGTGATCCCGTCGGCGGGCGGCAGCAGGAAGCGGCGCTTCAGGGTGGCCTCGCCGGCCAGCTCCATCCGCAGGAGCGCGCCGCCCTGGGCCTTCTCGATCGTCCAGGCGCGCACGACGCCGCGGCCGGCGCCCTGCTGGGGCTGGGCCGTCTCGACGCCGTTCAGGAGGATCGACACCCGGCGATCGCCCGATCCGTCGGCGAGCACGCGCGCGCTGGTGGCCCCGTCCAGGTCGACGACGAGGCGCGTCTCCCGGCCGTCGCCGCCGGTGCGGACCTTGAGCAGCGTCGCGCTCTGGGTCGCGGCGTGACCCACGGCGAAGACCGCCAGGCCGAACGCGGCCACGGCCGCGGCCATGACGACGCGCGCCCTGCCACCTCCCGCCAAGCCCTTCAGCCGCCCGATCATCCCAAGGCCTCGAAAAACCGGAGATTCGCAGAAAGCGGACCTCAAGGCCATATAGTCCGACCGCGCGTGGACAAAGGGTTAACGAGGTCTTGCCGTGTAGTGCGGGGCTCGCAGCCCGTGCTTTCCTTTTGGCCCGCGGTGTTGCTAATGTCCGCCCGCGCTGCGCCGGAGCGCCCGACACGGGCCCGAACGCCGCGCGCCAACAACCACCGGCGCCCGTTTCGTCCGTGTATTCGGCCGCGGCGCCCAATCCGATCCGCGCCCTCCGGGACGCGCCTAGGAACACACCCGATGAGCTGCGCAGCTCGAGCCACCTCTGGCCTACAGGCCCCCCGAGCCGCCGTTTCCGGCGCTCTGGCGGGCCATGCGCGCGCTCGTCCCCATTGCCGGCAGCGCCCGGGCGTCACCGCCCCCGCGCGCCGCGGAGAGACTTATGCCCAAGACGATGTTGATCGACGCAGCCCACGCGGAAGAGACGCGTGTGGTGGTCGTCGACGGGAACCGCGTTGAAGAGTTCGATTTCGAGAGCCAGAACAGGAAGCAGCTTCGGGGGAACATCTATCTCGCCAAGGTGACGCGCGTCGAGCCGTCGCTCCAGGCGGCCTTCGTCGAGTATGGCGGCAACCGCCACGGCTTCCTGGCCTTCAACGAGATCCATCCCGACTACTACCAGATCCCCCACGCCGACCGCGAAGCCCTGCTGCGCGAAGAGGCCGAGGAGCACGAGGACGACCGTCCCGAGCCGCGGACCCGCAACCCCGAGGACGAGGACGAAGTCGACCTGGGCGGGGCCGACGACGAAGACGACGTGATGGAAGAGGAGCTGGCGCGCCGCCGTCGCCGGCTGATGCGCCGCTACAAGATCCAGGAAGTGATCCGCCGCCGGCAGATCATGCTCGTCCAGGTCGTGAAGGAAGAGCGTGGCAACAAGGGCGCGGCGCTCACGACCTACCTCTCGCTGGCCGGCCGCTACGGCGTGCTCATGCCGAACACGGCGCGCGGGGGCGGCATCAGCCGCAAGATCACGACGGCGACCGACCGCAAGCGGCTGAAGAGCGTCGTCGCCAGCCTGGACGTGCCGGCCGGCATGGGCCTGATCGTGCGCACGGCCGGAGCCAAGCGGACCAAGGCCGAGATCAAGCGCGACTACGACTACCTGCTGCGTCTGTGGGAGAATATCCGCGAGACGACGCTGCACTCGATCGCGCCTGCGCTCATCTACGAGGAGGAAGACCTCGTGAAGCGCACGATCCGCGACCTCTACGACAAGGATATCGACGAGGTCTGGGTCGAGGGCGAGGCGGGCTACAAGGAAGCCCGCGAGTTCATGCGGATGCTGATGCCGTCGCAGGCCAAGAAGGTGATGGCCTACCGCGAGCCGACGCCGCTGTTCGTGAAGCACCGGGTGGAAGACCACCTCAGCCAGATCTATTCGCCGGTCGTACCCCTGCGCTCGGGCGGCTATCTGGTGATCAACCAGACCGAGGCCCTGGTGGCGGTCGACGTGAACTCGGGCCGCGCCACGCGTGAGCGGAACATCGAGGCCACGGCGCTCAAGACCAACCTGGAGGCCGCGGAGGAAGCCGCCCGCCAGCTTCGGCTGCGCGACCTGGCCGGCCTGATCGTCATCGACTTCATCGACATGGACGAGTCGAAGAACAACCGAGCGGTCGAGAAGAAGCTGAAGGACTGCCTCAAGGACGACCGCGCGCGGGTCCAGATGGGCAAGATCAGCCCCTTCGGCCTGATGGAGATCAGCCGTCAGCGCCGCCGCACCGGCGTGCTGGAGGGCACCACCCACGTCTGCGAGCATTGCGGCGGCACGGGGCGCGTGCGCTCGGTGGAGTCGAGCGCGCTGGCGGCGCTGCGGGCGCTGGAGATCGAGGCGCTGAAGGGCGGCGGCGAAGCCACCCTGCGCGTGCCGCGCGCGGTGGGCCTCTACATCCTGAACGAGAAGCGCGGGCACCTGGCCCGTCTGCACCAGTCGTTCGGCCTCTTCGCGACGGTGGTCATCGAGGACGAGATGGCCCACGCCGAGCACGCCATCGAGCGGACGGCGATGGAGACGCGGCCCGACCACGCGCCGCCGCCGGTGCCCGCGCCGGTCCAGGCCTACGAGCCGCCGGCGGAGGATGAGGACGACTTCGACGACGAGGCCTTCGAGGACGAAGAAGAGGACGTCGAGGATGAAGACGCCCTCGAGCGCGAGGACTCCGACGACGACGAGGCCCATGCCCGCAATCCGCGCGAGGACCGGCGGCGGGACGACGACGAGGGACGGCGCGGCCGTCGGCGCCGTCGCCGCGGCCGGCGGGACGACGAACGCCCCGAACGCAGCGAAAGCGGCGAGCGAAGCGAACGCGAGGCGCGCGCGCCGCGGGCCGAAAGCGACGAGGACCGCGACAGCCGTCGTCGTCGTCGGGGCCGCCGCGGTGGCCGCCGCACGCGCGACGACGGGCGCCCGCAGGACATGTTCTCGTGGGTCCGGCCGTGGGTGCCCTACGGCGACGATCCCTTCGTCTGGCACGACCCGGCGGAAGACCTGAAGCCGGCCGTCGACGCCTCGTCCGAGACGGCGTCCGCCCCCGAACCCGCGGCCCCCACGTCGAAGGCCGCCGCGTCGCAAGCCGCGACGGCCGAGGCGGCGCCCGTCACGGCGGCGACCGAGGACGACATCTGGGTCGAACTGCCGGCCGCCGACGAGAAGCCCAAGCGCAGCCGCCGCACCCGCGGTCGCGGTCGCGGTCGCGCCGAGGCGGACGACGCGCCGGAAGCCACGGCCGAAGCCGCCCTCGTCCCGCCGCCCGAGCCGGAACCCGAGCCGGTAGCGGTCGAGCCCGCGCCCGAGCCGGTCGCCGTCGAAGCCGAGCCTGCGCCCGCCAAGCCGAAGCGCACCCGCGCCCGCAAGGCGGCGGCTCCGGCCCCCGAAGCGACCCCCGAAACGGTCGCCGAGCCGGTCGTCGAGGCGGCGCCGGCTCCCGAGCCGACACCGGACCCGGTCGCGGCGGAAGCGCCGGCGGCCCCGGCCGAGCGCGACCCGAACGAGATCAGCGGGCCGGCCCCGGCCCCGCGCCGCGGCTGGTGGCGCCGCGGCTGATCCACGGACCGGGGCCCGCGCACGGCGGGCCCCGACTCCGGTCTACCCGCGTCCGGCCTTCGGGTTTTTGGCCTTCGGGCTTTTGGCCGCCGGCGAGACAGGTTTCCGCCCGGGGTTCCGCCCGGGGTTCCACTGGGGCGTTTTGCGCTCTAGCATCGTCGATCATGGGGGCGATTTCGGACGTAACGAGTGTCGAGCATGATCTCCCCCTTCCGGTCGGCCTCCCGCCTCGCGCTCGCGGCCCTCGCCGTGGCCAGCGTGGCGTTCGCCGCCCCGGCGGCCTCGGCCCAGACGCTGATCCGTGACACCGAGATCGAAGAGACGCTGGCGAAATATTCCGAGCCGATCCTCAGCGCCGCCGGCATCAACCCCGACAACGTCGAGATCCTGCTCATCGGCTCGAAGGAGCTGAACGCCTTCGCCGGCCCGCGGGTGATGGGCTTCAACACCGGCCTGATCCTCCAGGCGAAGGACCCCAACGAACTGCAGGGCGTGATCGCCCACGAGGTGGGCCACCTGGCCGCCGGCCACAGCGCGCGGCGCGGCGAGATGAGTTCGGCGGGGATGAAGCCGTTCCTGCTGACCATGGGCCTGGGTGTCCTGGCGGCCATCGCCGGCTCGCCCGAGGCGGCCGCGGGCCTGGCGGGCAGCGCCAGCTACTTCGGCACCCTGGGCGCCCTGGGCTACAGCCGCGAACAGGAAGGCCGCGCCGACCAGGCCGGCGCCATGCTGCTGGACAAGGCCGGGCTCTCGGGCCGCGGCCTGGCCGAATTCTTCGACAACTTCCGCTACCAGGAGGTCTTCGACGAGGCGCGGCGGTTCGCCTATTTCCGCAGCCACCCGATCTCGTCCGACCGGATCGAATCCCTGCGCCGCAAGGTCCAGGTCCAGCCGAACTACGACAAGAAGGACAGCCCCGAACTGCTGGCCGAGCACGCCATCATGAAGGCCAAGCTGGACGGCTTCCTCAATCCGCAGATCGCGATCACCAAGTACGACGAGAAAGCCACCGACTATCCGTCGCGCTATGCACGCGCCATCGCGTACTACCAGCTCAAGGAGCCGGATCGCGCGATCCGGCTGATCGACGACCTGATCGAGGAGCAGCCCGAAAATCCCTACCTCTGGGAGCTGAAGGGCCAGATCCTGTTCGAGTTCGGCCGAACCGCCGAGGCCGAGGAGCCGCAGCGGCGCTCGGTGCAGCTCAAGCCCGAGGCTCCGCTGCTCCGGGTCAACCTGGGCCAGACCCTGATCGCGCTCAACAGCAAGGCGAAGATCGAGGAAGGCGTCGGAGAACTGAAGCGCGCCCTCACCCAGGAAGAGGACAACGCGGTCGCCTGGCGCCTGCTGGCCGAGGCGCACGACAAGCTGGGCGAGGACGGCCTGGCCCGCCTCGCGACGGCGGAATACAACTTCTACATCGGCGACAAGCGCCAGGCCCGGGTGTTCGCCATGCGCGCCCGCGAGATGTTGAACAGGGGCACCCCCGAATGGCGGCGCGCCACCGACATCGTCCTGGTCGCCGAACCCACCCGCGACGACCTGCGCGACCTGGCTCGCGAGGGGTCGGTGAACAGCACGCGGCGTTGAGCCGGCCGCAAACTCCCATTATCTGCACGCGATGAGAATGATCCCGACCCTTGCGGCGGCCCTGGCCGCCAGCCTCGCCCTCTCCGGCTGCCAGAAGGCCAGCGACGACGCGTTCGGCGAGAAGGTCCGCGCCTATCTCCTCGAACACCCCGAGGTCATCGAGGAGGCGATCGTGAAGCTGCGCCAGGGCCAGATTCTGGAGCAGGCCAAGGCGTCGGCCTCCACGGTCGAGAAGCATCGTCAGGCGCTCGAGCGCGACGGCCGCGACCTCGTGCTCAACCCGACCGGCGCGATCACGGTGGTGGAGTTCTTCGACTATCGCTGCGGCTACTGCAAGGTGGTGGCCCCCGATGTGCTCAAGCTGGCGCAGGACAACCCCGACGTCCGGATCGTCCTGAAGGAATTCCCGATCTTCGGCGAAGTGTCGGACAGCGCCGCCCACCTGGCGCTGACGCCCCAGGTCAAGGCCAAGGGCGCCGAACTTCACAAGGCCTGGATGGCCGACCGGGGGCTGGACGAGGCGGCGCTGGACCGCCACCTGGCCGAGGCGGGGCTGGACCCCAAGGCGGTGCGCAAGGCCGCGGCCGACCCGGCCATCGAAGAACACATCCGCGACACCCGCCTGCTGGCCGGCGCCCTGGGCCTCCAGGGCACCCCGGCCTTCGTGGTGGGCGACTACGTGATCCCGGGCGCCGACATGGACGCCGTCCGCGCCGCCCTGGCCCGCACGCGCGCCGCGGCGATGAAGCCGCCGCCGGGCGCGCCGGCCAGGTAGAGATCATACGCGCCGCCGCGCATCCGGACTTCACCGCCTCCCGCCCCAACGTAAACTCCGGGCTCTGCTAGACTCGTTCTCGCCTCGAGCAACGGAGCGGAGCGGCATGACGGAACGGGTGGTTGTGGTCGGCGCGGGGATGGCCGGCCTTTGGAGCGCCATGGCGCTGGCCGCGCCCGGACGCGAGGTGGTGGTGCTGGACCGCGATCCGCCGCCGCCCGAGGGCGGAGCCGACGCCGCGTTCGAGAGCTGGCAGCGGCGCGGCGTGGGACACCTGCGGCACAGCCACGCCTTCCTGGCCCGTCTGCGCACCATCGTGCGCGACCGGCACCCGGCGCTTCTGGACGCCCTGTTGGCTGCGGGCTGTCGCGAACTGGGCTTCGAGGGGTCGCTGACGGCCAAGCACAAGGAGCGCTACGTCCCCGCCCCCATCGACCGCGACCTGGCCATCCTGACCAGCCGCCGCACCACCCTGGAACTGGAGATGCGACGCTACGCCGAACAACTGCCCGGCGTGGAGATCCGGCCCGAGACGTTCGTGAAGACGCTGGTCGTGGAATCGGGTTCGCCACCGCGCGTCACCGGCGTGCGCCTGGAGGACGACAGCCTGCTGACGGCCGATCTGGTGGTGGACGCCGCCGGCCGGACCTCGCAGGCGTTCGAGCAGCTCGCCGAAGCGGGCGTCAACGTCCCCGAGACGTCCGAGGCGTGCGGCGTGATCTACTTCACCCGCCACTACCGCCTGAATCCGGGCTGCGAGGAGCCGCCACGCGGTCGCGCGGGATCGACCGGGGACCTGGGCTATCTCAAGTTCGGCGTCTTCCCCGGCGACAACGGGTGTTTCTCGATCACCCTGTGCGCGCCCGAGGTCGAGGAGGAGATGCGCAAGGCCATCGTCGATCCCGAGGTGTTCGACGCCATGTGCCGCGAGCTGCCCGGCGTGGCGCCCTGGATCGATCCCGAGCGGGCGACGCCCACCAGCCGGGTGTTCGGCATGGGCCAGCTCGAAAGCCGCTGGCGCGAGATGGCGCCCGAGGGCCGGCCGGCGGTGACGGGCTACTTCCCCGTCGGCGACTGCGTGGTGCGGACCAACCCCCTCTACGGACGCGGATGCTCGTTCGCCGCGGTCAGCGCCCACCTGCTGCGCGACGTCCTGGACGCCGAACGCGATCCCGGCCGGCGCCTCGTGGCCTACCGCGCCGGCCTGGAACGGGAATTGCGCCCCTACTACGAGGTGATGAAGCAGTCCGACCGGGGCGCCATCCGCCGCGCGCGCGCGGCCCTGCTGCCCGGCTCGAAGCCCAGCCTTCGCGGGCGCGTCATGAAGAGCTTCCTGGAGGACGGCCTGGCCGTGGCGATCCGCGAGGACGTCGACCTGCTGCGCGAATTCCTGCGGGGCTTCCACATGCTGGAGCATCCCCAGGCCTGGCTTCGGCGACCCCGCAACGTGGCCAGGATCCTTCGCACCTGGGTGCGGGGAAAGACGCGGAACGCCGACCTGTATCCCGCCAGGGGCGGCCCCGACAGGAGCGAGATGCTTCAGAAGGTCGGCGTCTCAGTGACCGCCGACGCCGACCGGCTACGCGCCGCCGCGTGATCCGACACCCGTCCCTTCCAAAGCCGCACGAAGGGAAGCCGGCTTGACCGCCCCGGCGTAAAGGGGATTGCCTCCTCTCCAAGAGATCCCGGGAGGACACCCATGTCGGACTACAGGCTTCTGATCGGCGGCGAACTCGTGGCGGGCGACGCCACGCTGGATGTGGTGAACCCCGCGACCGAGGAGGTGTTCGCCACCTGCGCACGGGCCTCGCAGGCCCACCTCGACCAGGCCGTGGCGGCGGCGCAGGCGGCCTTCCCGGCCTGGAGCGCCACTCCGATCGACGAACGCCGCGCGGTGCTGGTGAAGATCGCCGACGCGATCCAGGCCAACCTTCAGGACCTGGCCCGCCTGCTGACCCAGGAACAGGGCAAGCCGCTGGCCGACGCCACCGGCGAGATCTTCGGCGCCTCGGCCTTCTTCCGCTATTTCGCCAGCCTGAGCCTGGATGCGAAGGTGGTCCAGGACGACGCGGCCGGCCGGGTCGAGGTGCGCCGCCGGCCCCTGGGCGTGGTGGGCTGCATCGTGCCCTGGAACTTCCCGATGATCCTGATGGCCTTCAAGGTCCCGGCGGCGCTCCTGGCCGGGAACACGGTGATCCTGAAGCCCGCCCCCACCACGCCGCTGACGGCGCTCAAGCTGGGCGAGATCATCAAGGACATCGTCCCGCCCGGCGTCGTGAACATCCTCGCCGACGCCAACGACCTCGGCGGCGAGATGACCAGGCATCCCGGCATCCGCAAGATCAGCTTCACCGGCTCGACCGAGACCGGCAAGAAGGTGATGGCCGGCGCCGCCGACGCCCTGAAGCGGGTCTCGCTGGAGCTGGGCGGCAACGACGCCCTGATCGTGCTGGACGACGTCGACCCCAAGGAGACGGCGCCCAAGGTCCTGGGCGCGGCCATGCAGAACGCCGGACAGGTCTGCATCGCGGCCAAGCGCATTTACGTCCACGAGAGCCAGTACGACGCCATGTGTGACGAGCTGGCCCGGCTGGCCGGCGAGATGGTGGTGGGCGACGGCCTGGAACAGGGCGTCCAGATGGGACCGCTCCAGAACAAGGCCCAGTTCGAGAAGGTCATGGGCTTCATCCAGACCGCGAAGAAGGACGGCAAGGTCATCGCCGGCGGCGGACGCAAGGGCGACAAGGGCTACTTCATCCAGCCCACCATCGTGCGCGACATCGAGGACGGCGCGCAGCTCGTGGACGAGGAGCAGTTCGGCCCGGTGATGCCGGTGATCAAATATTCCGACGCCCGCGAAGCGGTGCGCCGGGCCAACGCCTCGATCTACGGCCTGGGCGGCTCGATCTGGGCCAAGGACACCGAGAAGGCCTGGAGCCTGGCCGAACAGATGGAGTCGGGGTCGGTGTGGGTGAACAAGCACGCCGACCTCCAGCCCCACCTCCCCTTCGGCGGCGCCAAGTTCTCCGGCGTCGGCTCCGAGCTGGGCGAAGAGGGCCTGAAGGAGTTCACCCAGGTCCAGGTGCTGAACATGGCGCGATGAGGCCTGGCCAGGCGGCGGCGCGTCCTAAGCCGCCGCCTGCGCTCGCAGGATCTTCGCCATCGCCTTGCCCCTGGCCAGTTCGTCGATGAGTTTGTCGAGGTAGCGAATTTCCCGCATCAGCGGCTCGGCGACCTCTTCGACGCGCACGCCGCAGACCACGCCCCGGATCTCGGCGCGCGCCGGGTTAAGGTTCGGCGCCTCACTGAAGAACGTCTCGAAGTCCGTCTCGGCGGCCAGATGGCGATCGAACTCTCCCTGGCTGAGGCCGGTCAGCCAGAGAATGATCTGGTCCACCTCGGCCTTCGTGCGCCCCTTCCGCTCCGCCTTGGCGACGTAGTGGCGGTACACGCTGGCGAAGCTGGTGGAGTAGATGCGGTGTTTCGTCGTCATGATCCCCTCCGCACGGCTCACCGATCTCAGATCAGCCCGTTCAACGGCGACGACGGATCGGCGTACATCCGCTTGCCCATGCGGCCGGCGAGATACGCCTCGCGGCCGGCGATGACGGCGTGCTTCATGGCCCGCGCCATGCGGATCGGATCCTTCGCCTCGGCGATGGCGGTGTTCATGAGCACCGCCTCGCAGCCCAGCTCCATGGCGACCACGGCGTCCGACGCCGTGCCCACGCCGGCGTCCACCAGCACCGGCACCTTCGTCTGCTCGATGATGAGGCCCAGGTTCAGCAGGTTCTGGATCCCCCGGCCCGAACCTATGGGCGCCGCCGCCGGCATGATGGCCGCCGCGCCGGCGTCCTCCAGCTTCTTCGCATAGACCGGATCGTCCGAGCAGTAGACCATCACCTGGAAGCCCTCGGCGATCAGCATCTTCAGCGCCCGGAGCGTCTCCTCCATGTCGGGGAGCAGGTGCGGCGTGTTGGACAGCACCTCCAGCTTCACCAGGTCCCAGCCCCCCGCCTCGCGCGCCAGGCGCAGGGTGCGGACCGCGTCCTCGCCGGTGAAGCAGCCCGCGGTGTTGGGCAGGAACGTGAAGCGGTCGGGCTTCACATGGTCGACCAGCATGGGCTGGCTGGGGTCCGAGAGGTTCACGCGCCGCAGGGCCACGGTGACGATCTCGGCGCCCGCCGCCTCAGCCGCCGCGGCGTTCTGGGCGTAGTCCTTGTACTTGCCGGTGCCGACGATCAGGCGCGAGCGGAAAGTGCGGCCCGCGACGGTCCAGGTTTCGTCTGTGGGTTGGGTCGCGCCGTCCAAGTCAGCCGCCTCCGATGAAATGCACGATCTCGATCCGGTCGCCGTCGGCGAGCGCAGTCTTCGCATAGGCCGAACGCGGGACGATCTCCAGGTTGCGTTCGACGGCCACCTTGCGCGGGTCGAGTTCCAGCGCCGCCACCAGCGCCGCCACGTCGGCGACGCCCGGGAAGGCGCGGGTCTCTCCGTTCAGCGTCAACTGCATGCGATGCTTGTGGCCCTCCCCCATGGCGAACACAAGGCGTCGAATGCCGAGTGTCCGCAAAGCGGCGCCTTCGTGTTTGAAAAACCCCGGACCATCACCGAGCATCACGGACGGCTTTGGGCCTCGAATGTCCGTGATGGCCGGTGATGGTCCGGGGTTCCATGACAGAGCTTCAGCTCGCACGGAGGCTCGGGGATCGGCTATGCCCGTCCTTGTGAGCGCCGCCGTTGATGGCTAAAAGTCCGCCGGAATCGAGCGGCGGAGCCGAATGCCGAAACCGATCTATGTCTTGAGCGGTCCCAACCTCAACCTGCTGGGGACGCGCGAGCCCGAGATTTACGGACATCAGACCCTGGACGACGTGCGCGGCCTGTGCGAGGCGCGGGCGCAGTCGCTGGGCTTCGAGGTCGTGTTCCGCCAGTCCAACCACGAGGGCGACCTCGTCGACTGGATCCAGGAAGCCCGTGAGGCGGCCTGCGCCGTGGTCCTGAACCCGGCGGCCTACGGGCATACGTCGATCGCGCTGCTCGACGCGCTGAAGATGCTCTCGATCCCGATCGTGGAGTGCCACCTGTCGAACCCCGCCGCCCGCGAGGCGTTCCGCCGGAAGACCTATGTGTCGCTGGCCGCGACGGGCGTCGTCTCGGGTTTCGGCGCCGCGAGCTATGAACTGGCCGTCGAGGCCGCCGCGGGCCTGGCCCGTTAGACCAAGACCGAAAGACAAGGGCCGACACCCATGCCGACCTCTTCGAAGGCGCCCGCCGATCCGTTCGACACCCGCCTCGTGCGCAAGCTGGCCGACATCCTCACCGAGACCGGACTTTCCGAGATCGAGGTGGAACAGGGCGACCTGAAGATCCGGGTGGCCAAGACCCTGACCGCGGCTCCTGTCCAGCAGGTCGTCGCCGCCCCCGTGGCCGCGGCGCCGGCCGCGCCCGCCACGCCGTCGGCGGCGCCGGCCGCCGAGGCCGCGCCCGCGGTCGCCGCGGGCGACGCCGTGAAGTCGCCGATGGTGGGCACCGTCTACCTCCAGCCCAATCCCGGCTCGCCGGCCTTCGTGAAGGTGGGCGACACGGTCGAAGCCGGCCAGACGATGTTCATCGTCGAGGCGATGAAGACCATGAACCCGATCCCGGCCCCTCGCGGCGGCAAGATCGTGCAGATCCTGGTCGAGGACGCCCAGCCCGTGGAGTTCGGTGAACCCCTGGCCATCATCGAGTAGCCGGATGTTCGACAAGATTCTGATCGCCAACCGGGGCGAGATCGCGCTGCGCGTCCACCGGGCGTGCAAGGAGATGGGCATCTCCACCGTCGCCGTGCATTCCGAGGCCGACTCGTCCGCCATGTGGGTACGTCTCGCCGACGAGAGCGTCTGCATCGGCCCGCCGCCGGCGGCCAAGAGCTATCTGCACATCCCGGCCATCATCGCGGCGTGCGAGATCACGGGCGCCCAGGCGGTGCATCCCGGCTACGGCTTCCTGTCGGAGAACGCGCGCTTCGCCGAGATCGTGAACGCCCACGGCTTCACCTTCATCGGACCCAAGCCCGAGCACATCCGCATGATGGGCGACAAGATCACCGCCAAGCAGGCGGTGAAGGCCGCCGGCATTCCGGTCGTGCCCGGCTCGGACGGTGCGGTGACGACCGAGGAAGAGGCCATCGCGGCGGCCAAGGACATCGGCTTTCCTGTCCTCATCAAGGCGGCGGCCGGCGGCGGCGGCCGCGGCATGAAGGTGGCCAGGACCGAGGCCGACCTCGTCGAGGCCGTCCAGACCGCCCGTTCCGAAGCCAAGGCGGCGTTCGGCGACGACGCGGTCTACATGGAGCGCTACCTCCAGACCCCGCGGCACATCGAACTCCAGGTGGTCGCCGACAGTCACGGCAACGTGGTCCACCTGGGCGAGCGCGACTGCTCGCTGCAACGCCGCCACCAGAAGGTGCTGGAAGAAGCCCCCTCGCCCGCCATCGACGCCGCCGCCCGCGCGAAGATCGGCAAGGTGGTGGTCGATGCGGTCCGGGCCATCGGCTACCTGGGCGTCGGGACCATCGAATTCCTGTACGAGAACGGCGAGTTCTTCTTCATCGAGATGAACACCCGCCTCCAGGTGGAGCACCCGGTCACCGAGGCCATCACCGGCATCGACCTGGTTCGCGAGCAGATCCGCATCGCCGCGGGCCTGCCGCTGTCGTTCAAACAATCGGACGTCGTCTTCGAAGGCCACGCCATCGAGTGCCGGGTGAACGCCGAGAACCCGAGAACCTTCACCCCCTCGCCCGGCCTGGTGACCGACTACCACGCCCCCGGCGGCCTGGGCGTGCGGATGGATAGCGCCCTCTACGCCGGCTATTCGATCCCGCCTTACTACGACAGCCTCGTGGGCAAGCTGATCGTCCACGGCCGCGACCGCGAGGAGTGCATCGCGCGCCTCAACCGCTGCCTGGGCGAGATCGTGGTGGGCGGCATCGACACCAACATCCCGCTCTTCCAGGACCTGTTGCAGCAGCCGGACATCCTGACGGGCGACTACGACATCCACTGGCTCGAACGCTGGATGGCGAGCCAAGCTTAGGCTCGAACCCACCCGAAGAAGAACACGAACGGCCGGAGCTTGTCTCCCGAGTCTCCGCGCGAGCGGAGGCCCCGTTATGGAAAACCACGGAAAACACCGAAGGACACGGAATCGCAGCTTCGCCTTCCGTGTTTTCCGTGGTTCCTCGAATCCAGAGAGCCGCCGCGTCGCGGCCTTTCAGGATCAGGCGTCGGCGATCCCGGCTTGCGTTCGTGGTTCGCACGCTCAGGCGCGGAAGGTCAGGACGACGCGGAGGCCCGGCCCGGCGTCCTCCAGTCGCACCTCGGCGCCCTGATGCCGGGCGGCGGCGCGGACCAGACTCAGGCCCAGGCCGAACCCCGGCGCACTCTGCCCACCGCGGTAGAACCGTTCGAACACCCGGTCGCGGTCCGCCGCCGGCACGCCCGGCCCGTCGTCGGACACCGTCACCTGGACGCGCTGATCCCGGGTCCGCGCGGCTGTCAGTGTCACCTTTCCGCCCGCCGGCGCGAACTTGACGGCGTTGTCCAGCAGGTTCGAAACCATCTGGAAGATGAGATCGCGATCGCCCGGCGCCGTCAGGTCCGGCGCAATGTCGAGTTCGACCGCCTGGCCCCTCTCCTCGGCCGCCGGCTGGTGCAATTCCACGGCGTCCCTGAGCAGGGGGCTCAGGGCGACCGGCGTCATGTCGCCCTGCGGTCCGCTCTGGAGCCGGGCGATCCGCAGCAGGGCCTCGAACATCGACTGGAGCCTGGTGGCTTCGTCCAGGGCCGCGGCCGAACGCGCCTCGACCTCGGCGCGGTCGTCGGTGGACGCCGCCAGCTCCTCCAGTTCGGCGCGCAGGCGGGTGAGAGGCGTGCGCAGTTCGTGGGCGATGTTGTCCGACACCCGGCTGATCGACGAGACCAGTTCCTCGATCCGGCCCAGCATCTCGTTCAGGGTGGCCGAGAGCTGGTCGAAGTCATCGCCGCTGCCGTGGAGAGGAATACGGCCCGAGAGGTCGCCGCCGATCACCGCCCGCGCGGTCCGATTGATGCTCTCCAGTCGCTTTGAGACGGCCCAGGTCATCACGAGCCCGCCGATGAGCCCCAGCGCCAGGCTCATGCCCGACCCCCAGAACAGCGCCTCCTCGATCAGGTCCTCGCGTTCGTCGAGATCCTCGGTGTCCAGGCCCACCAGCAGCCGATAGCCGCCCGAGAGCATGACGTCCCGCACCACGGCCTCGTGCTCCTCTTCGGAACCGCTGGCGTAGGTGTCGAACTCGTAGCGCAGCCACTCGTCGCCCCGGTTGACCGGCCAATTGGCGAGATTGACCGCCACGACGGCCCCGTTCGGCGCGATCAGCACGTGGTACGGCATGCGCAGCGACGGGGCGTTCGCCCGCTTGTCCAGCGCCAGGATGAGGGCGTCGCGCCCCTTCGTCTCGAAGATCCGGATCAGCTCGTCGCTCTCGTCCTGGATACGCGCTTCGACGACCTGGAGCGGCCGCCAGACGCCCGCCACATATCCTACGCCCAGCATCACCCCGATCGATCCGCAGAACAGCGCGATGTAGATCAGCGTCAGCCGGAGCGTCAGGTGACGGAGAGGATTTCGCAGGCTCATGCGCGCAGCGTGTAGCCCATGCCCCGCACCGTCTGGAGCAAGGGCGGGTCGAAATCCTTGTCGATCTTCTGGCGCAACCGGCTGACGTGCTGGTCGATGATGTTGGTCTGGGGATCGAAATTGTAGTCCCAGACCGCCTCCAGCAGCATGCTGCGGCTGACCACGCGCCCGGCGTTGCGGAGCAGATACTCCAGCAGCAGGAACTCGCGCGTGGTCAGGTCGATGGACTGCCCCTGCCGCGTGACCGTGCGCGACAGCAGATTCATCTCCAGGTCGGCGAGGCGAAGCTCGACAGCCTCCTCCTGGACCACGCCCTTGCGGCGGCTCAGAGCCTCGACGCGGGCCAGAAGCTCGGAGACGGCGAAGGGCTTGGCCAGATAGTCGTCGCCGCCGGCGCGCAGGCCCTTCACCCGGTTGTCCACGTCGCCCAGGGCCGAGAGGATCAGCACCGGCGTGCTGTCTCCCGAGGCCCGCATGGTCTGGAGGATCTTCAGGCCGTCCACATTGGGCAGCATGCGGTCGAGAACCACGACGTCGTAGGTCTCGGCAGCCACCTGGAACAACGCCTGGCGGCCGTCGGCGACGTGATCGACCAGCCAGCCCTCGCCTTTCAGCCCCTTGACGACGTGGCTCGCCACCCGTTCGTCGTCCTCGACCACCAGCACGTGCATGCCCGACTCCGCGGCCGTCTCAGTCGCCGATCAGGGGCATGATGGCGCCCGTGCGGACATCCACAAGCACGTCGCGATCCTGGGCGCCGATCAGCTCGACCTCGTAGTAGTGCCGCCCGCCCCTGCGCTCCAGGCCGATCTCGGTGACCTTACCCTTGGTGGCGTCCTCGACCGCGGCGATGGTCTGGGTCAGGGTGCGCGGCGCGGTCTGGACCGCCCGCAGGTGCTCGCGCGGCAACATCGGAATCCGGGCGCGCAGCGGGGTGGACTGGCGCACGATCCGGCCGGTCTGGGCGTCGACCAGCACCTCTATGGGCTTGCCGTCCTTCACCAGCTCGATCTCGTAGACCATGTCGCCCAGATCCATGTCGAACTCGGCGTCGTACGCCCGGGCGCCGAGTTCACGCTCGGCCGTAGCCACGGCCTGGGCCAGGCTCACCTTGGGACGGACCACCTGCGCGGCGGCTGGCCCGACGGCCGGGACCGTCAGCATCATGGCGGCCGAGAGGGCAAGAAGGGTCGATCGCAACATCATCTCAGAACTCCGTATTAGGCCCCCGCAGCGGATCGGATAGCGGGGGCGGCTGACGCGCCCCTTCCGTGCGGATTTGGATTTCGTCATGTGCGGAGCGGGCGCCCAGCACGATGGCGCACATACGGTCCAGCACCGCCTCCAGGTCGAACGTTTCGGCGCGCCCGCCCGGCAGGACGCGGTGACGAGGGTCCAGTTGAAGGCCGATGGCGTCCGCCAGGGCGTCGGGATCGCGCGCGTCGGCCAGCCGGCCGAACCGCCCCTGCCCCAGGACCTCGGCGGCGTTTCCGGCCCCGGCGCCGGCCACCACGGGCGCGCCGCAGGCCAGGGCTTCCAGCAGACTGTTGGAGGCGCCCTCCCAGAGCGACGGGAGGACGAACGCCGCCGCCCGCGCCACGATGGGGAACGGATCGGCCGTCTCGCCCTCGAACCGCACGGCCGAGGCCACGCCGAGTTCGCGGGCCAGCCGTCGCAGGGGCGCCGTATGAGCCGCCGGCGCCTTGCCCAGGATCAGCAGACGCAGGTCCGGGCGGCCCGAGGCGTGCAGTCGGGCCAGCGCGCGGATCAGCGCACCGTAATTCTTCTGCGGATGCACCCGGCCCACGGCCACCAGATAGGGACGCGCGTCGACGGCCCAGGAATGGGCGGTCGGGCGACCGGCGCTCGCTCGCACGCGGGCGACGTCCACGCCGTTGGCCAGGGACACGACCCGACCATCCCGGCGGGCCCGACGGAACGCGCCCAGGCGTGACAGGGCCTGCGACACGCAGACCAGCCGGGTCGCGTCGCCGGCGATCAGTCCCAGCCCCGCGTGGCGCAGAAGCCCGCGCAGGCCGCGGCGGCCGTCGTGGGCCGGATCGTTGCTGATGCGATAGATTCGGGGGATGTCCGGCCGCGCGCGCAGGGCCGCCCACAGCGGCAGGTGGGCGTGATTGCCCATCGAGACCGCCACGGCCGGGTCCAGCGTCACGATCCGCGCCCGAAGCGCCGCCACGGCGACCGCCAGAGACAGGCCACGAGGTCCGCGACCACGGCCCAGGCAGGTGAGCGACGGACCACGCAGTTCGCGCGCCAGGGCGCCGCCTTCCAGGCAGATCACCTCGACCGCCACGCCCCGCCGGGCGAGGGCGTTGGCCAGATGGACGGTGTTGCGGGCGACCCCGTCGGCGGCGAGCCCGCCGCAGAACAGGACCACAGGACGATTTCCGGACATGGTCTCAGGGTGACCGGCGCCTCTGACGGCCGCGTCGCTCCCACATTTGCTTTTCGCCATGTTCCTGGCGCCGGGCTTCGCGCTAGACGTTCGAGATGGCCGCCTTCGACGCTCGCGACCTCCTGGACTGCTACGCGCGGGGCGTGTTCCCGATGGCCGACGCGCGCGAAGACGCCCGCGTCTTCCTGATCGATCCCGAGCGGCGGGGGGTGATCCCGCTCGACGCCTTCCACGTGCCGCGGCGGCTGGCGCGCACCGTGCGCGGCGATCCGTTCGAGATCCGCGTCGACACGGCTTTCCACGCGGTGATCCTGGCCTGCGCCGCCTCGGGGCCGGGCCGCACCGAGACCTGGATCAACCGTCCGATCGAGGCGCTCTACCTCGACCTTCACCGCCTCGGCCGCGCGCACAGTGTGGAATGCTGGCAGGACGGCGTCCTGGTGGGCGGCCTTTATGGGGTGTCCCTGGGCGGCGCGTTCTTCGGCGAGAGCATGTTCTCGCGGCGGCGCGACGCCTCGAAGGTGGCGCTGGTCCATCTGGCCGGGCGGCTGATCGCGGGCGGCTACCGGCTGCTGGACACCCAGTTCCTGACCGAGCACCTCACCCAGTTCGGCGCCGTCGAGATCCCGCGGGCCGACTATCACGCGCGCCTGCGCGCCGCGGTCGCGACCCCGGGCGATTTCTACGCGATCGGTTCGGACGGCTCGGGCGGCGCGGCCGGGGCGGGCGCCGTCCTGGGAGGCGGGGCCTGGAGCGCTGGTCCCTGCGCCGCTGGCGAAGAGGGGGGCGGAAGGGTCAGCGCCTTGACCGGTGGCGTCGCCGGAGTCTCGGCTTCGGCGGGCGCAGCCTTGGGTGATGGCGGCGGCGGCGCGGCGGCGACGACCGGCGCATTGGTCCTGCAACTGATCGCCCAGGCGTCGTAGATCGGGTGCTCCAGCGCGTTGAGGCTGGGTGACGCAGCGAACATCCAGCCGCGGAACGCCTCGCGGGCCGGCGGCGTCGGTCGGCCCGGCTGTGGGCGGGGCTGGGCGTCGATGGTCAGATAGACGATGGAATCGGCCACCGCCTCGTCCGGCGCCGAGCGCTCGCAGGCCCGGACGGTGAAGACCAGGCCCTTCCAGCGCACCGGCGCGCCCACCCGCGCCTCGAACCGCAACGTCTCGGCCGTGATCTTGTCCAGCGCCTGGATGACCGCGACCTCGTAGCGGGCGCGCCGGGTCGGGGCCTCCACCGGCTTCTCGGCCACCTGGTCCTTGGGCGGCGGCGCAGGCGCCACCTCCTCGGGTTGAACGGGCGGCGCGGCGATGGGCGGCGGCGGCGCGACCGTGACGGGCGGCGCTTCTTCGGAAACGGGACGGCCTGGCTCAGGCGCGACGGGCGCCTCGGCGGGGCTGGGCGCCGCCGGAGCCGCCGGCTGCGCCACCACCCCGCCCGCCACGACCAGTCCGGTCGCGAGCGCGGCGACCCCGGCGCCCGCGAACGCGAGCGGCAGGACGCGGCGATGACGGCGGGGTGCGCTCACGCCTACTCCGGAGACCAGGCCTCATAGTCCCCGGCGGCGCGCTGGCGTTCGCCGCCGCGGGCGAGCGCGCCCTGAGGACGGCGGGCATAGATGGTGCCGGTCAGGTTGGGGAGGTGATCCTTCTCCCACGCCTGGCGCCGCAGCGGCGCCTCGGTCGGCGGCTCGTCATAGGTATAGCGAAGCCAGCCGTGCCAGTCGGGCGGCACCTTCGAGGCGTCGGCGTAGCCCTTGTAGATCACCCACCGCCGCTTGCGGCCGCGGTCGTAGCTGTCCCGGTCGTCGCGGGCCTCGTAGTAGCGGTTGCCCAGTTCGTCCTGGCCGACGAAGCGCCCCCGGCGCGAGATGGTGAAGAGGACGCCCAGCGTGGCGCCGTTCCACCAGGTGAAGATCGTCTTCAGGACAGACACGCTCGGGCCCTTCGGGGTCGGAAATTCGCGCGGACTATAGGCGGGCGCCCCCTGAGCGTCCAGCGCCGGGCCGACGCAGTGTCGCCTTCAATATGTTGGGGATGAACCCTCATCCGCCCGCTACATCTATTGTCGGATCTGCGAACGGCGCCCTACCCTTCCGTCGGTCAGGGAGTCGGACCGGATGGACAGCGAGACACCGCGCGCCGGAATCGAAGGGCGCATCCTGGAACTGGCCGACCGGCTGGTCGAGGTCGAGGCGCCGATCCATTTCACCAATGCGCGGGTCGAGGCCTGGATCGAATGGGCTGGCGGTCGCACCGACCTGGCCGCGGCCATCGCCGACTACGCCCACGAACTGGCCGCCCGCGCGCAGGATCGAGGCTTGACGCGGAACCTGCGCGAACGGACGCGGCTGCGCGAATCCGTGGCCGAGGGCCTGCGACTGGGCTGGCTGGCGCTGGCGCCCCGCCGGCCGCCGCCGCCACTGCTGAAAGGCGGCCCGGGCGCCCTCGACCGCATGGTGGCCGACCACCGGGGCCGGCAGGCGGCGAATGCGGCCGCGGCGGCGATGGCGGCGCGGCTCCAGACGGTGATGGATGCGGTTCTCCGCTGCGAGGGCGAACCCGAGGCGTGCGCCGACCCCGCCCGTAACCCCGGCCTGGCGCGGGCGGCCGAGGCGGCGCGTAAGGCCGGCGCGGACGACGCCCTGATCCTGGACGCCGTCGCCCTCGCGCGTTCGGGTGTGAGCGACTGGCCGACCCCGCCGCACGTCGAAGTCTCACCCGGAAACCTGGCCGGATCCTGGGTGACGGCCTGCGACGACACCACGGCCGCGGCGCGCGCGGCCTGGGCGACCGGACGGCTGATCCTGGCCGCGCCCGGGGACGCCGCGCCGAGAGACGCCTTGGCGATCGCCGAGGCCGAGGGGCTGGCGACGGCCGGCGTCGAACTGATGGCCTGGTGGGGCGACGGCGCCTTCTCGGCCGAGGCCTTCGCCGCCGCCGTCCGCGTCGCGGCCACCGCGCTCGCGGCCAGCGACGAAGGTCCGGGCCGACTGGGGCTCGCAGGCCTGGGCGACTGGCTGGCGGCCCACGGTTTCGACTACGACAGCGACGCCGCCCGCGCCGCGGCGGCCAACCTGTTCCGGGCCGCGCGCGAGGCGATCGCCGATCTCGACGCCGATATCCGCCTGGCCCTGATCGACGATCCCGAACTGGCGCTGCGCCTGGGCGCGCCGCTGGACGGCTCGGCCTGGTCCGGACCCGTCGTCCGCGCCGAACTGGTCGACGGTGAGACCGTCCGGGTGCTCTCCGAGGCGGCCGTCCACGCCCTGGCCGCGCACGGCATCGGTCTGGACGAGGCGCGTCCCGCCCTCCTGGGCCATCGCGCTCTGGCCGGGGCGCCCGGCGTCAACTCCGAGACCCTCGCCGCGCGGGGCTTCAGCGCGCTCGAGATCGAGGCGGCCCAGGCGGAACTGCCCTTTGCGCCCACGCTGGCGACCGCCTTCTCGCTGGGGGTCGTCGGCGAAGGCTTCGTCCGGGACGTCCTGGGGGCCACTCCCGAACAGTTGGCCGACCCCCGGCTCGACGTCCTGGCCCTGGCCGGCTTCACGGCCGAGGAGATAGCGGCGGCGGAAACCTACGCCCTCGGGCGCGACGGCTTCGCCGAGGGCGGGCCGGCGGGGGACGCCGTCCGCCGCGCGCTGCGGTCCGCCGGCGAGCTTCCGGCGTCCGCCCACGCCGCTCTCCTGCGCGCCGTGGCCGGAGCGGTCGACGTCCCGCCGGTCCTAAACGTCGCCCTGCCCTGGAACGCGACGCCGGGCGACGTGGAGGCCCTCGTCGAAACGGCCGGGGTCGCCGTGCGGGTGCGGCGCAACGCCGCGCCGGCCGACGCCGCGCTGTCCATTCCCGCCGCGCCCGATCGCCCCGTCCGGACCGAGTCGCCGACGACTGAACGCGTGGTGGAGGAACGGATCGTCGAGCGGGTGGTCGAGCGCGACCGCATCCGCCGCAAGCTGCCCGACCGGCGCAAGGGCTACATCCAGAAGGCCAGCGTCGGCGGCCACAAGGTCTACCTCCATACCGGCGAGTACGACGACGGCGAGTTGGGCGAGATCTTCATCGACATGCACAAGGAAGGCGCGGCCTTCCGCTCGTTGATGAACAACTTCGCCGTCGCGGTGTCGCTGGGCCTTCAGCACGGCGTTCCGCTGGACGAGTTCGTCGACGCCTTCGTCTTCACACGGTTCGAGCCGGCCGGCCCCGTGACCGGAAATGATTCCGTGAAATCAGCAACTTCCATCCTGGACTACATCTTCCGGGAACTGGGAGTCAGCTACCTGGGCCGCGACGACCTGGCGAACGCCGATCCCGGCGAACTGAACGCCGACGGGCTGGGACGCGGCAAAGCCGACGGATTTGGGACCGACGGAGCTGAGATCGACAACGGCCAGCCCGAGATGCATCCCGCCTCGCGCTTCATCTCCCGCGGCTTCGCCCGCGGGGCGGCGCCCGACAATCTGGTTTTCCTGCCCAGCGCCGGCCGCCCCCTGGGACCGGCGGTCCTGGCCTCCGCCGAGGTCTGCGCGGCTTGCGGCGACATCGCCGTGGTGCGCAAGGGCCAGGCCATGATCTGCGAGACCTGCGGCGCGCGGGCGGCCCGCGCCAGCGACGACCTGGCTGGCTGACCCGCACCACGTTACCACGATTTAAGTGGCGTCGGGCCGCGCTTCGGGAGCACAGCACTGGCATGACGCATCGGATCCGGCCCTGACATGACGCGCACCGCCCGCCGTTTCGCGGTCGACGCCGCCGCCGTCCTGGCCCTGGCCGCAGCGATGCTGGCCGGCCCGGCCCAGGCCAGCGACAAGGCGATCCAGCGGCAGACGTCGTTCGGCGGCTCGTGCGTGCGGTGCGAACTGGCCGGACGCAACCTGGCCGGCGCTCGGATCGTGGGCGCCAATTTCGCCGGGGCGAACCTGATGGGCGCCAATCTTCGCGACGCCAAGTTCCACGCCTCGAACTTCGCGGGCGCCGACCTCACCAAGGCCGACCTGACCGATTCCGCGATGGCCGGCGCCAACTTCTCGGGCGCCGACCTGTCCAACGCCCGCCTGCGCTCGGCCGAGGCCAACGGCGTGGTGTTCGCGGCCGCCACCCTGTCCCGCGCCGACCTCACCGACGCCCAGGCGTCGGGCGCCGCCTTCCGGCGCGCGGTGCTCATCGGCATGATCGCCCGCGACGCCAAGCTGCGCGGCGCCAACTTCGACGGCGCGCGTCTCGCGTCGGCCGTGCTCCGCGGCGCGTCGCTCCAGGGCGCGAACCTGTCCAGGGTGGAAGCGCACGGCGCCGAGTTCCGCGACGCGGATATGACGGGAGCCAACCTCTCGAACGGATCGTTCTCCGCCGCCTCGTTCCGCGACGCCGACATGAGGCAGGCGAATCTGAACGGCGCCGGCTTCGACGGGGCCGATTTCCGCGACGCGGAACTCAGCCGGGCCCTGCTTCACGGCGCCGATCTGTCCAACGCCCGCGGGTTGAAGCAGAGCCAACTCGACGACGCCTGCGGCGACAGCCGCACGAAACTGCCCCGTGGCCTGTCGGTGCGCCACTGCGCGGGTGTCCGGCTGATCGTGAAGCCCGGCGAACAGCACCGCACGCTGAGAATGGTTCCCGCGGTCCCGGCCTCTCCGGTCTCTCCGCCCAGCCCCCCATCGCCGCCCAACCCACGCTACATCATCAGCGTCGGCCCCTGACGCAGTACTGAAGGCGGATTGAAGCGACCTCCCCCGGCGCCGCCTCAGGGCGCGGCCGGGCGGTCAGGCCTTGATCGGCGGGGCCAACCGGATGTGCAGTTCCTTGAGCTGCTTCTCCGACACCTCGGACGGGGCGTTCATCATCAGATCCTGTCCCTGCTGGTTCAGCGGAAAAGCGATGACCTCGCGGATGTTGCTCTGGTTGGCCAGCAGCATGACGATCCGATCGACGCCGGGCGCCAGGCCCCCGTGCGGCGGCGCGCCATAGCGGAAGGCGTTCAACATGCCGCCGAACTCACGCTCGACCGTCTCGGCCGAATAGCCGGCGATTTCGAACGCCCGCAGCATGATGTCGGGTCGGTGGTTCCGGATCGCGCCCGAGCACAGCTCTACGCCGTTGACGACGATGTCGTACTGGTAGGCGAGGATATCCAGCGGGTCCTTTGTGTTCAGGGCGTCCAGCTCGCCCTGCGGCATCGAGAACGGGTTGTGCGAGAAGTCGACGTGGTTCGTCTCCTCGTTCATCTCGTACATCGGGAAGTCGACGATCCAGACGAAGTCGAAGCGGTCGTCGCTCACCAGGCCCAGGTCCGTGCCCACCTTGGTCCGCGCCAGGCCGGCGAACTTGTAGAAGACCTTGGGATCGCCCGCGACGAAGAACGCCGCGTCGCCCTTGCCCAGGCCGAGCTGGCCCATCAGGCCGTCCGTGGCCTCGGCGCCCAGGTTCTTGGCGATCGGGCCGCCCCAGCCGCCCTGGTCCTCGCTCCAGAACACATAGCCCAGACCGGGCTGGCCCTCGCCCTGGGCCCACGAGTTCATACGATCGCAGAACGCCCGGCTGCCGCCCTTCGGGCCCGGGATCGCCCAGACCGCGTTTTTGCCGTCCTCCAGGATGCGCGCGAACAGTCCGAAGCCGCCGCCCCGGAAACGCTCCGAGACGTCCTGCATCACCAGCGGATTGCGCAGGTCTGGCTTGTCGCTGCCGTACTTCGAGATGGCCTCGCGGTAGGGCAGGCGCGGGAACGGATACGGCGTCACCGCCTTGCCGTTCGCGAACTCCTCGAAGACGCCGTGCAGCACCGGCTCGATGGCGGCGAACACGTCCTCCTGGGTGACGAAGCTCATCTCGACGTCGAGCTGGTAGAATTCACCCGGCGAGCGGTCGGCGCGGGCGTCCTCGTCCCGGAAGCACGGCGCGATCTGGAAGTAGCGGTCGAAGCCCGCGACCATCAGCAGCTGCTTGAACTGCTGCGGCGCCTGGGGCAGCGCATAGAACTGGCCGGGATGCAGGCGCGAGGGCACCAGGAAGTCGCGCGCGCCCTCAGGCGAACTCGCCGTCAGGATCGGCGTCTGGAATTCGTTGAACCCCTGATCGGTCATCCGGCGGCGGATCGAGGCGATCACCTGCGAGCGCAGCAGCACGTTGCGGTGGATCGTCTCCCGGCGCAGATCCAGATAGCGGTGCTTCAGGCGAAGCTCCTCGGGGTAGTCGGGCTCGCCGAACACCGGCAGCGGCAGCTCGCTGGCCTCGGACAGCACGTCGAGGCCCCGCACCCGCACCTCGATCTCGCCGGTCGGCAGGTTCGGATTCACGGTGTCGGGCGACCGGGCCACGACCTCGCCGTCCACCTTGATCACGCTCTCGGTGCGAGCCCGCTCGATCAGGTTGAAGCCCGGCGTCTCGGGACTGATCACGAGCTGGGTCAGGCCGTAGTTGTCGCGCAGGTCCACGAAGACCAGGCCGCCGTGGTCGCGCTTGCGGTGGATCCAGCCCGAGACCCGAACGGTCTTGCCGGTGTCGGCGGCGCGAAGCGCGCCGCAGGTATGGGTGCGGTAGGCGTGCATTTTTCTAGGGAAATCGGCTGATTTGCGAGGCGCGGAAGGGCGCATGTAGGGGGGGGAAAGTCAAGGCTGACCGACCTTGACAGCCCGGAGCCGTGGCCGTCCCATCCGGTCAGATGATTGGGGGATTGCCGTGAGTCATCCGATGGGCACCGCTGCGGCGGTCCTGGCGAGCCTGAGCCTCGCCGCCTGCGCCACCACCGGCGAGAAGCCCCCGACCGGCCAGAGGGCCTCGTCGGCGACGGCGCTGCCCAAGGGTCTGGACCCCACGAAAGACCCCTTCCCGTCCACCTACCGCCCCCTGCCCGGCCGCAACCTGGCGATCGTGGGCGCGACGGTGCTGACGGGCACGGGCGAGGAGCTGCGCAACGGCACGGTACTGGTCCGCGACGGCCGCATCCAGGCGGTGGGCGCCGGCCTATCCGCGCCCGACGGCTACGAAGTGGTCGACGGCCGCGGCAAATGGGTGACGCCGGGCCTGATCGACCTGCATTCGCACCTGGGCGTCTATCCCTCGCCCAGCGTGCCGGCCCATTCCGACGGCAACGAGGCCACCGATCCCAACACCGCCCAGGTCTGGGCCGAGCATTCGGTCTGGCCGCAGGATCCCGACTTCAACACCGCCCGCGCCGGCGGGGTGACGACCATCCACGTCCTGCCGGGCTCGGCCAACCTGTTCGGCGGCCGGGGCGTCACCCTGCGCAACGTGCCTGGCCGGACCGCCCAGGACATGAAGCACCCGGGCGCGCCCTATTCGCTGAAGATGGCCTGCGGCGAGAACCCCAAGCGGGTGTACGGCAGCCGCAGCCGCAGCCCCGCCACCCGCATGGGCAACGTGGCCGGCTATCGCGCCGCCTGGATCAACGCCGCCGACTACATGCGCAAATGGGACGATTACCGCGCCAAGTCAGGCCGCGGCGAGAAGGCCGACCCGCCAAAGCGCGACCTCCAGCTCGACACCCTGGTCGGCGTGCTCAAGGGCGAGATCCTGGTCCAGAACCACTGCTACCGGGCCGACGAGATGGCCCAGATGATCGATATCTCGAAGGAGTTCGGCTACCGCATCACCTCGTTCCACCACACGGTCGAGGCCTACAAGATCGCCGACGTCCTGGCGCAGAACGACATCTGCGCGGCGAGCTGGACCAACTGGTGGGGCGCCAAGCCCGAATTCTTCGACGCCATCGAGGCCAATATCCCGATGGTCGAGGCGGCCGGCGCCTGCGCCATCATCAAGTCGGACGATCCCGACACCATCCAGCGCCTGAACCAGGAGGCGGCCGAGGCCCTGGCCGCCGGCCGCGACGCCGGCCTGGCCATCACCGAGGCCCAGGCGATCCGCTGGATCACCTCCAACCCCGCCAAGGCCCTGGGCCTCGCCGCCGAGACCGGCACGCTCGAGCCCGGCAAGCGCGCCGACGTGACCCTCTGGGACGCCAGCCCGTTCTCGATCTACGCCCGCGCCCAGCGGGTCTGGATCGACGGCGGCCTGGCCTACGACCGCAACGACCCCCGCTATCAGCCGAAGTCGGACTTCGAGCTGGGCCTGGAGAGCCGCCGATGAGCCGCCGCTTCACTCTCCTGCTGGCGGGCGCCGCGGTCGCCCTCGCCCTGCCGGCGCAGCTTCAGGCCGCCACGGTGGCCATCGTTAACGCCCGCATCCTCAATCCCGGCGCGCCCGAGATCGCCAGCGGCACGGTGGTCGTCCGCGACGGCAAGATCGCCGCCGTGGGCGCGAACGTGGCCACGCCGGCCGGCGCCCAGGTGGTGGACGCCAAGGGCGGCGTCGTCACCCCCGGCCTCGTCGCCGTGAACAGCGGCCTGGGCGCCGTCGAGATGCCGATGGTGGGAACCGACCTGCGCGTCCGCGACGCCGGCGTGGGCGCCGCCTTCGACGTGCAATACGCGCTGAACAGCGACTCCGTGGTGATCCCGGTAGCCCGCCTGGGCGGCATCACCAGCGCCGTCGTGACGCCTCAGGCCGAGGGCGGCCAGGGCGGCGCGGGCGACCACCACGACGACAGCGGCGAGCATCACACCTCGGGCGCGGCCACCTCCGAGCGCGCGCCCAACCTGTTCGCCGGCCAGGCCGCGGTGATCCAGCTCGCCAAGGACCGCGACATGCTGGTGAAGCCCAGGGTGGCGATGGTCAGCCCGTTCGGCGACGCCGGAGCCCGCGTGGCCGGCGGCGCGCGCGGGGCCAACTTCGTGCTGCTGAAGGAGGCCCTGGCCGACGTCCGGGCCTATGCGCGCAACCGCGCCGCCTATGAGCGCGCCGGCTATCGCAACCTCACGCTGTCCCGCGCCGACCTGGAGGCGTTGGTCCCCGTGGTCGAGGGCAGGACGCCGCTGGTGGCGGTGGCCAACCGGGCCTCGGACATCCGCGCCGTGCTGAAGCTGGCGCGGGACGAGAAGCTGAAACTGGTCCTGACCGGCGCCGCCGAGGCCTGGCGTGTGGCCCCCGAGATCGCCGCCCAGGGCGTGCCCGTGATCCTGAACCCGGTCCTGAACCGGCCCACCAGCCTGGAGACGCTGGGGTCGACGATGGAGAACGCCGCCCGGCTCGAGAAGGCCGGCGTCACCGTGATCATCGAAGGGGCCGGCGGGGCCCATCGCGCGCACGAGATGCGCTACAACGCCGGCATCGCCGCCGCCAACGGCATGAGCCGCGAGGGCGCGCTGGCGGCTATCACCATCAACCCCGCCCGCACCTTCGGCGTCGCCGACCGGCTGGGCTCGCTGGCGCCGGGCAAGGACGCCGACCTCGTGCTGTGGACGGGCGATCCCTTCGAACCGCTGTCGCGGCCGCAGCTCATCCTGATCCGCGGCGAGGCCCAGCCCCTGCGCTCGCGCCAGCTCGACCTGCGCGACCGCTATCTGGACCTCAAGCGGCCGCTGCCGCCGGGATACACGCACTGAGGCCGTCCCTCCCCCGCGGGGGAGGGACTTCGCCCCTACTTCTCCGGGTTGGTCAGCGCCTGATAGGTCAGCGTCCGCGCCGCGCCGCCCAGGTCGTCGCCGCCCGAGCCGCCCAGGCGCTGGATCATGCCCACGAAGATCACGTCGTTGGTGGGATCGACCCAGAACCAGGTGCCGGCCGCGCCGCCCCAGCTCATGGTGCCCTTGCCCTCCAGCGAGCCGGCCGCCCGCGGGTCGTTCACCACCATGAAGTCCAGGCCGAAGCCCACCGCCTCGTTGAACCGCGCGCCGGTCGTGCCGTTGGAGCTGACCAGTACGTCCTTGGCGATCATGTTGGTGCCCATCATCTCGACCGAGGCCGGCGACAGGATGCGCACGCCGTCCAGTTCGCCCTTGTTGGCCAGCATCTGCGCGAACCGGGCGTAGTCCATGGTGGTGCCGACGAGGCCGCCGCCACCGGACTCCAGGGCGGGCTTTTCGAGATAGGACGGCAGCGGATTGCCGAAGATCTCCTTGGCCTCCTCGATCTTGCCGGTGTCACGGTTGAGGACGTAGACCGGCGACAGGCGCGAGGCCTTGTCGGCCGGCGCGTAGAAGGCCGTGTCGGTCATCTTCAGCGGCTTGAAGATGCGGCTGTCGAAGAACTCGCCCAGCGTCTGGCCCGACAGCTTCTCGACTAGGTAGCCCTGGATGTCGACGCTGACCGAGTACCGCCACGAGGTCCCGGGCTGGAACACCAGCGGGATCGTCGCCGTACGGGCGATCAGATCCTTGGCGTTGTCGGCGCCGAGAACCCGCTTCTCGCGGAACAGCTTGTCCACGGGGTGATCGTCCTGGAGGCCGTAGCCGAAGCCCGCGGTGTGGGCCATCACCTCGCGCATGGTCGGGGGCCGGACCATGTCCTCCAGCACCATCGTCCCGTCGGGATTGACCGATTTGACCACCTTCAGGTTCTTGAACTCGGGGATGTGGCGGGTGACCGGGTCGTCCAGCCGCCACTTGCCTTCCTCGAACAGGATCATCATCGCCACGCCGGTGATCGGCTTGGTCATGGAATAGATGCGGAAGATCGTGTCCTCGGTCATCGGCGCGCCGGTGACGAGGCTGGTGTTCCCGTAGGTCTTGAAACTCACCACCTTGCCGTGGCGGGCCAGCAGCGTGGTCATGCCGGCCACCCGGCCCGAGGCGACCACGCCCTGCATATAGGCGTCCAGCTTTCCAAGACGCGCCGCGTCGAAGCCCACGGACTCCGGACTGGCGGCCTTGGCGAGCGCCGGCGCGGACGCGGTCGCGGCCGGCTTGCGCGCCGCCTGGGCCCAGCCCGCGGCCGGTGTCGCCATCGCGCCGGCCGCCAGCGCGACAGCCGTCAACGTCGCGGCGAACCGCGTCCCTACCTGTAGCATTCCAACTCCCTCCCAGCATGTGTTGGGCGAAGCTTAGGCGCGCCGCACGGGCGCGCAAGCCCGGCTGCGTTTCCAGCCGGAAATCCGGTATGGCTGGTCGCATGAAGCGCCTCCTGATCGTCTGGCATTCGCGAACCGGCGCCGCGCGCGCCATGGCCGGCGCCGCCGCCGACGCCGCGGCCGCCGAGGACGGGATCGAGGTGGTCTCCAAGCCGGCCGAACAGGCGACTGCCGAAGACCTGCTGGCGGCCGATGGCTACCTCTTCGCTGCGCCCGAGAACCTGGCGGCGCTGTCGGGCGAGATGAAGGCCTTCCTCGACCGAACCTACTATCCGGCCCTGGAGCGCCTGAACGGGCGGCCCTACGCGGCCATGATCGCGGCCGGCAGCGACGGGACCGGCGCGGCGCGGCAGCTCGCCCGCATCGCCACGGGCTGGCGTCTGAAGCCGGTGGCCGAAACCGTCATCGTCTGCACCCACGCCCAGACGCCCGAGGCGATCCTGGCCGAGAAGCGCCTTTCCGACGCCGATCTCGCGCCTTGCCGCGAACTGGGCGCGACGCTGGCCGCGGGGCTGGCGATGGGCGTGTTCTGAGGTCTAGGCTCGGTCATGGCCGACGGCCCGCTCCGGATCGAACCCCTGCCCGCCAGCTTCGGCGCGACGGTGACGGGCGCGCGCCTGGCCACACTCGACGATGGGGTCTTCGCGCGGATCTACGCCGCCTGGCTCGAGTTCGGGCTGCTGATCTGCCCGGCCCAGTACCTCACCCGCGAACAGCAGGTGGCGGTGGCGCGCCGCTTCGGGCCGATCGAATTCGCCGGCATCCCGATCAGCAACGTCCGCGACGACGGCCGCCTGCGCGATCCCGACGACGCCTGGGTCCGGGTGCTGAAAGGGAACCAGGGCTGGCACATCGATTCCACCTACGTGCCCGTCCAGTCCAGGGGCGCCCTGCTCAGCGCCCAGGTGACACCGGCCGAGGGCGGAGAGACCGAATGGGCCGACATGGCCGCCGCCTATGACGCCCTGACGCCGGACATGCAGGTGCGGGTGAGCACGCTGTCCGCCTTCCATTCGATGAAGCGCAGCCAGGCCGTCACGGGCGACGACTATCGCCCCGGCGCGGACCACGGCGGCTACGGCGCCGACGCCGCCCCGCCGCTCCGCCCGCTGGTGAAGACGCACCCCGAGACCGGACGCCAGTCGCTGGTGGTCGGCCGCCACGCCTATGGCGTACCCGGCCTGGACGCAGCGGAGTCCGAGCGGCTGCTCGCCGGTCTGGTCGACATGGCCTGCCGGCCGCCGCGCGTCTGGCGTCACGCCTGGCGGCCCGGCGACGTGGCCATCTGGGACAATCGCCGCACCATGCATCGCGGCCTGCCGTGGGACCTCTCCCGGCCGCGCGTGCTCCACCACACCCGCCTCGCGGGGGACCCGATCACCGAATTCGCGCCGTCGCCCTCACCTTCATGACGACGGCGTCCCGCCCCCATCCTCGGGCAAGGGCGGCCAGATGGCGAAGACCGCGTCGTCGCCCACCACCGTCACCGCCGGCCGCCCGCGCGCGGGCTGCGCCATCAGTTGGTCAATATGTCGGGCCAGTTCGGCGCGTTCGTCCGCGCGGCCCGCCTCTCGCTGGGCGGCCGTCGGCGGAGCGGCCTCTGGCGGATCGGGATATCCCATGCCTGCCAAATGGACCCGGCGCGCCGGAGGTTCCCGCGCGAGTTGCAACGCTTCGCTTCAAGCTGGCGCTGGCGTTGCGTCGGAAGAGGTTGCGGGCCAATCTTGAGGACCGATGCCGAGGAGGCTGTAAGGCGGTGTTGCGGATCGAACTGTCGGCCTTGAGCGCGCAGGAGCTGAAGCGCCTGCTCGACCAGGCGCGGGCGCGCGATCAGTCCGCCCTCGCCCAGCAGCTTCTCGCCGAGTTGGAGGCCCGGCCCAGCCGCGCCGACGAGTGGCGCTCGGCCCCCCGGCCCATGACCTGGACCCCGACCTACGAAGACCTGCTGGAGCCCGAGCCCGAAGCGGCCACGTCCCAGCGCAGCGGCGTCATGGCCGTCACCGCGGTGATCGCCGCAGTCGTTTCGGCCGCCGTGACCTGGGGCCTGAGCCTTCCGCCCGAACGCGCGGGCGAACGTCCGCCGTCTACGGAGGCGCCGCGGGCCGCGGTCATCCTCGCCTCCGTGGCCCCCGTCGGGCCGCCTGCCCTGACGCCTGCCCTGACACCGGCCGCGACGCGCGAAAAGGAATCGCCCGCGTCCGTGGCCGCCGCGCCCGAACGGCACGCCGCGACCATGTCGGCGCCTCGACGCGAAAACCCTTGCTACGATCTGCCCACGGCGGCGGAACGACTGGTGTGCGGCTATCCCAGTCTGGCGATCCGCGACCGTCAGATGCGTATGGCCCTGGCCCGCGCCCGCGCCACCGGCGGCGATCTGCGGGCTCTCGAGGCCGAGCAGGCCAGCTTCCGCGACATCAGCGAGGACGTGACGGACCGCAAAGCCCTGGCCGACCTCTACGATCGCCGTATCCGCCAGATCGACGAGACCGCGGCCCGCGCCCGCGCCGCCGAACCCCTGTTCTAGCCTTCGGGACCTGCGTCCTCAGGACGAACCGCGCCTTGGGGTTCCTCGCCCTCGTCGCCGTCCTCGCCCGCGTCCGCCAGTCGCTCGACAGACACGACATGCTCGTCGGCGCCTGTGCGGAAGATGATCACGCCCGAGGTGTTGCGGCCCACCATGCGGACCTGCGTCACCGGCGTCCGGATAAGCTGGCCCTGGTCGGTGACGAGCAGGATCTGGTCGCTCTCGTCCACGGGGAACGAGGCCGCGAGCTTGCCGCCCCGCTTCGTCAGGTCCTGCGCCAACAGGCCCTGACCACCGCGTCCGGTCCGACGGAACTCGTAGGCCGAGGTCCGCTTGCCGTAGCCTTCGGTCGAGACGGTGAGGATCACCTCCTCGGCGGCGCCCAGCTCGGCGATCCGCTCCGGTGACAGCGCGGCGTCGCCCACGGTCTCCTCGTCGTCCTCCGGCGCCGTGGCGTCCTCGATGTCGTCGCCTTCGCCCACCGCGCGGCGCATGGCGTTCGCATGTTTCACATAGGCCGCGCGCTCGTCGGCCGTCGCGGCGACCGACCGCAGGATCGCCATCGAAATCACCGAGTCGCCCTCGGCCAGCCGGATGCCGCGCACCCCGGTCGAATCGCGGCCGGCGAACACGCGGACCTCTTCCGTCGCGAAGCGGATGCAGCGGCCCAGGGCCGTGGTCAGCAGGATGTCGTTCTGCTCGGCGTTGCAGACGCCCACGCCGATGATCGAGTCGCCCTCGTCCAGCTTCATGGCGATCTTGCCGTTGCGCTTGATGCCGATGAAGTCGCTGAGCTTGTTGCGGCGGACGTTGCCCGAGCGGGTCGCGAACATCACGTCGAACTGGTCCCAGGTCGCCTCGTCCTCGGGCAGCGGCAGGATCGAGGTGATGCTTTCGCCGGTCTCGATCGGCAGCAGGTTGACCCACGCCTTGCCGCGCGAGGTCGGCGTGCCCACGGGCAGGCGCCACACCTTGAGCTGGAAGGCCTTGCCGCCCGACGAGAAGAACAGCATCGGCGTGTGGGTGTTGGCTGAGAACACGCGGGTGACGGCGTCCTCCTCCTTCGTCGCCATGCCAGAGCGGCCCTTCCCGCCCCGGTGCTGGGTCCGGTAGATCGCCAGCGGCGTGCGCTTCACGTAACCGCCGTGGGTCACGGTGATCACCATATCCTCGCGGGCGATGAGATCCTCGTCCTCGACGTCCGCCTCGCCGTCCACGATCTGGCTGCGGCGCGGCACGGCGAACTGGGCCTTCACCTCCACCAGCTCCTCGCGGACGATCGCCATCACCCGGTCCCGGGACGACAGGATCTCGAGGTGGCCGCGGATCGTGCCCGACAGCTCGCCCGCCTCGGCGAAGATTTCGTCCCGGCCCAGGCCGGTGAGGCGCGAGAGCGTCAGCGCCAGGATCGCACGGGCCTGTTCATCGGTGAGGCGGATGCGGGTCCCGTCCACGACGACCGTGCGCGGATCGGCGATCAGCTCCACCAGCGGCAGCATGTCTCCCGCCGGCCAGTCGCGGGCGACCAGCCGCTCGCGCGCCTCGGTCGGGTCCTTGGACGAGCGGATGATGTGGATGAACTCGTCGATGTTGGCCACGGCGATGGCCAGTCCGACCAGCACGTGGCCCCGATCCCGCGCCTTCCCCAGTTCGAACTTCACCCGCCGGACGACCACCTCTTCGCGGAAGTCCACGAAGGCCGAGATCATCTCCCTCAGCCCCATCTGCTGGGGCCGGCCGCGGTTCAGGGCCAGCATGTTGACCCCGAACGAGGTCTGGAGCGGCGTGAAGCGGTAGAGCTGGTTCAGGATCACGTCCGGCGAGGCGTCGCGCTTCATCTCGATGACGATGCGCATGCCCTGGCGGTCGCTCTCGTCGCGCAGGTCGGCGACGCCCTCGACGCGCTTCTCCCGGACCAGTTCGGCGATCCGTTCGACCAGCGCCGACTTGTTCAGCTGGTAGGGGATCGAGGTGATGATGATCGCCTCGCGATCCTTGCGGATCTCCTCGATCGTCGCCTCGCCGCGCATGATCACCGAGCCCCGCCCGGTCATCAGCGCCTGACGCGCGCCGGTCCGGCCGATGATCAGGCCGCCGGTCGGAAAGTCGGGGCCGGGTACGATATCAAGCAGGTCGTCCAGGCCGATATCCGGGTTGTCCACATACGCCAGGCAGGCGTCGACCACCTCGCCCAGATTGTGCGGCGGGATGTTGGTGGCCATGCCCACAGCGATGCCCCCGGCGCCGTTCACCAGCAGGTTCGGGATGCGGGAGGGCAGAACGACGGGCTCCTGTTCCGAGCCGTCGTAGTTGTCCTTGAAGTCGACCGTGTCCTTGTCGAGATCCGCCAGGATGGCCATGGCGGCGCGGGTCATCCGGCTCTCGGTGTAGCGCATGGCCGCGGGCGGATCGTTGTCGACCGAGCCGAAGTTCCCCTGGCCGTCGATCAGCAGCAGGCTCATCGAGAACGGCTGCGCCAGCCGCACCAGGGTGTCGTAGATCGCGACGTCGCCGTGCGGGTGGTACTTACCCATGACGTCGCCGACCACGCGGGCCGATTTCACATAGCTGCGGTCGGGCGTGTGGTTGTTCTCGCCCATCGAGAACAGGATGCGGCGGTGAACCGGCTTCAGGCCGTCGCGCACGTCGGGCAGCGCGCGGCTGACGATCACGCTCATCGCATAGTCGAGGTAGCTGCGCTTCAGCTCGTCCTCGATGGCGATAGGGGCGATGCCCCCGCGCCCGTCCTCGGGAGGGGTCTGGTCGGATGGATCGGTCAAGGGTGGGAAATCGCCGTGAGAATCGGACAGGTCTGGTGAAATCCTCAACTAGCATCCGCGACCCGGAAAGGCCACTTCGCGCGCACGCACGCGCACGCGTACGCGAAGAAGAGCGGACTTTCGCCAGGGCGTGACCGCACGCGTCTCCGGTCCTAGATATGGCCGCATGTCGCTCCGCTACGGCCAGCCGGCGCCCTGGTTCATCGCGCCCACGGCGTCCAGTCCCGAGTTCGTCTTCGACACGGCGGCCGGCCGCTATGTCGTGCTCCTGCTGCCGCCGCAGGAACCCGGCGCCTACGCGGCGGCGCTTCAGCTGCTGGCGGCCGACCGGTCCCGCTTCGACGACGTCTTCGCCTCGGCCTTCGTGATCGTTCCGCCCGGCCTGACCCTCCAGGGCGCCCAGGATCTGCGCGGCCTGCGCTGGGTGCTGGACGGCGGGGGCGCGATCACGGCGCGCTACGGCCCGGAGCCGCAATGGATCCTGCTGGATCCCACCCTGCGCGTCATGTCCGTCGAGCCCGTTACCGAGGGCGCGGCGTTCATGCGCCGGCTGGCCGCCCTGCCCCCGCCGGCCGCCCACGCCGACACGCCGCTGCACGCGCCGGTTCTCGTCGCACCGCGCATCTTCGAGCCCGAGCTTTGCGCGGCCCTCATGGCGATGCACGCCGCGGACGGCGGGGCCTTCACCGGCGTCATGCGCGACGCTGGCGATCGCACCTTGGCCGTCATGGACGACCTCAAGCGCCGCCGCGACATCTGGATCGCCGAGCCCGCCCTCCAGGCCGCCCTGCGCGAACGCCTCGAGCGGCGCCTGTTCCCCTTCATCGAGTTGGCCCTTGGCTTCAGGGCGACGCGGATCGAACGCTACCTGGTGAGCTGCTACGACGCGGCCGACGGCGGCGTCTTCCATCCGCACCGCGACAACACCACCCACGGCACGGCCCATCGCCGGTTCGCCTGCTCGCTCAACCTGAACGACGACTTCGAGGGCGGCGACCTGCGGTTCGCGGAGTACGGCCCGCAGACCTACCGCCCCCCGCCGGGCGGCGCGGTGGTGTTCTCCTGCGCCCTGATGCACGAGGCGCGGCCGGTGACGCGGGGCCGCCGCTACGCCTTCCTGCCCTTCTTCTTCGACGAGGCCGGCGCCGCCGTCCGCGCGGCCTACGAGGCCCGCCAGGCGGCGCACCCGATGGCGCCCCCGCTGGCGCCCCCGACGACGCATGGAGGCGCCCCGGCATGACCTGGTTCCTCCCACCCCTGTCGGTCGGCGAGTTCGCACCGCCGTTCGCCGCGGTCTCCCGGCCCAATCCGCGGTTCCAGTCGGGCGCCCTGGGCGGCCGCCATGTCCTGTTGGCGTTTGCGCCGGACGCCCCCGCCCGGACGGCTGCGATGGCCGCGTTCGAGGCCGCCCGGGCGCAGTTCGACGGCGTTCGCCTCGGGGCGGTCTTCATCGGCCGCGCGGCGTCCTTCGACCAGTTTCCGCCCGACGCGGCGCCCGGCCTCCACTGGCTGCTCGACCCCGACGGGGAGATCGCCGCGAAGTTCCGCCCGGACGAGGGCTGGCTGCTGCTGGACCCCGCCCTGCGCATCCTGGACCGCGCGCCTCTGAATCATCCGGCGAGGCTCTTCGCGAGCCTTCCCGATCTTCCGGCGCCGGGCCTGGAGGGCGGCGCGCCGGCCGTGGCCCCGGCCCTGATCGTCCCTCGGGTGTTCGAGCCCGGCCTCTGCCAGGCCCTCATCGAATGCTACGAGGCCCAGGGCGGCCAACCCTCGGGCGTCATGCGCGACATCGGCGGCCGCACCATTGGCGTCCTCGACGGCATGAAGCGCCGCCGCGATGTCATGGTGGAGGACACGACCCTCCAGGCCCGCATCCGCCAGGCGCTGTCCGCCAGCCTGATCCCGATGATCGCCCGGACCTTTCAGTTCCAGGCCACCCGGCTCGAACGCTTCCTCGTGGCCTGCTACGACGCCGGCGAAGGCGGCTACTTCCGGCCGCACCGCGACAACCTGACGATCGCCACCGCCCACCGCCGCTTCGCCGTCTCGATCAACCTGAACGCGGAGGACTTCCGGGGCGGCGACCTCCGGTTCCCGGAGTTCGGCAGCCGCACCTACCGCCCGCCGACAGGCGGCGCCGTGGTCTTCTCCTGCAGCCTGCTGCACGAGGCCACGCCGGTCGCACACGGACGGCGCTACGCCTTCCTGCCCTTCCTTTACGACGAGGCGGGCCAGGCGATCCGCGACGCCGCCGTTTCGAAACTGGGGCCTGCCCCGCCCGCGTCATGAGGCGCGGGCTCGGGTGAAGACCGGCCGCGCCGGGAACCGCGGACTCAGGCCAGGTCTGGCCGCGCCGTAAGGTCCGGTTCAGCCCCGGGGCGCCACCCTGGCGCCGAATTCGCCGACTAGGTCCGATCCATGCTCCGCACCGCTCTCGTCTTCCTGTTGCTCGGCGCGCCGGCCGCCTCGGCCGCAACGGCGATCCAACCCGGCTACTGGGAATCCACCAACAAGCTGCTGTCGCCGGTCCGCCAGACGTCCACCGAGAAACGCTGCATCACACCGGCCGACGTGGACAAGTTCATGGCCGGCCCCTCCAACCGCCACTACGCCTGCACCTATCCGACCCGCGTGATCTCGGGCGGCAAGATCCGGCTCAAGGGGACCTGCGTCAGCAAGAAGGGCCACAAGGTCGCGGTCGAAGGCTCGGGCGTCTACACGCCCACCAGCTTCACCCTCACAGCGGACATCGCCACCGAGTTCCTCGGCCTCGACATCGCCGGCCGCGCCAGCACCGAGGCCCGCCGCATCGGCGACGTCTGCCCGTCGCCCGAGCCGAAACCGGAAGGCTGAACCCCGCGCAGACGCCCGCGCCCGGCCCGATCGAATCCAGATTCCCCATTCACGAGAAAATGGGGCCTGAAATTCCCCTAGAACGGGATTTCGTCGTCCAGGTTGGCCGAGAAATCCTCGCGTGGCGCTGAAGTGGATTGCCGCGGCCCCGAGGAGAATCCGCCCCCGCCGCCGCCGTAGCTGTCGCCGTAGCTGTCGCCACCCCGTTCGGCGTCGCCGCCACGGCCGTCCAGCATGGTGAGTTCGCCGCGGAATTTCTGAAGCACCACCTCGGTCGAGAACTTCTCCTGCCCGGACTGGTCCTGCCACTTCCGCGTCTGGAGGCTGCCCTCGATGTACACCTTGGTGCCCTTGCGCAGGTAGTTCTCGCAGACCTTCACGATGTTCTCGTTGAACACCACGACCCGGTGCCACTCGGTCTTCTCCTTGCGCTCGCCGCTCATGCGGTCGCGCCAGGTTTCGGAGGTGGCGATGCGCAGGTTGGCCACGCGGTCGCCCGAGTTGAGGCTACGGATCTCGGGATCGGCGCCCAGATTGCCGACCAGGATCACCTTGTTGACGCTGCCCGCCATCGATCTTGTCCTTGCTTTCCGTAGGTTGCGGGCGAAAGGGCCCAGGCGCCCACGCTAGCGCGGACCGAACGGGCGGGCAAGAAATGTTCTAATTTTGTTCCCTTCGCCATCCACAGCTATTGCTGCGGCATGGCGCCCGGTATGGCGAGGCGGCCGTCGCCCGTCCGCACGAGGGCCACGTAGCGCGGCCCCTCCAGCGACGTCGAAGTCAGCACCCCTTCCTTCTGCAGGAACAGGAAATTCGCCTGGTAGGCGCCGTAGATCTCCTGCTGGCTGCCGCCCATGCGCAGGAACTTGATGCGCATGGCCTCCAGGTTGGCGGCGCAGACCTCGAGGCTCGCGGCGTCCACCAGCTTGTTGTACTTCATCGACCCGTCCGCCTGGGGCACGACATGGTAGCAGACCCCGGCGTCCCCGGGCGGCTTGGTCTTCTGGCTGCAACCGGCCAGCGCGAGCGCGGCCAGGGCGGCTGCGACGAGGGCGGGCGAAGCGGTGCGGGCGGTTCGACGGATCATGAGGCCAGCCTACCAGTCCGCTCAGACGGGCGGAATGCTGCAATCGGGCGCCTGGGGGACCAGCATGCGGAACACGCGGTTGTCGTCCGACACTTCGACCCGACCCGCCACCAGCCGCAGGGTCTGCTGGCCGAAGCGTCCGTAGGTCGCCCCGCCCGGCCGTTCGCAGCGGCCCGAGAAGAGCTGCTGTACGCACGAGCCCAGGTCGGTGTCCGTCGCCACGCGCCGCCAACGGCCGCCGCCGTGCCGCCAGCAGCTTCCCAGCGCGGTGACGCCGGGCCCCATGCCTGAGGGCGGCCCCGCGCCCTCGGCCGGCGGCAGCGCCGATTCCACCGTCACCGGCGGATCCGGCTCGACCGGCGGCAGCGGCGTCAGGATCTGCCCCGCCTCCTGGGCCGCGGTCAGAGCGCCCATCTCGTCCAGGCCCACGTCCAGAGCGTCCGTGGCCACGCCGTTGCGCTGGGCGCAGGCGGTCAGGGAGAGTTCGCCCACGAACTGTCCCTGCACGAAGCACCGCAGGGGCTTGCCCGGATCGATCGCGCCGGCGTCCTCGCCCGTGGCGTCGATCACCAGGCCGCCTTCCGAAGCGGGCGGCGGCGCCTCGGGCGTCCTGTCGCCGGAGGTGAGCATCCAGGCGACGCCCAGGCCGGCGGCCAGGGCCGCGAGGCCGCCGAGGGCGACAAAGGGAAGGCCGCGCCGCGGCGTGCGCTGCGGATCCTGGGGGGCGGAGTCCATCCGCACTGGCTATCCCCCCGGGGGACGCCTTTCAAGCCGGACGGACGGCGGAGGCGGTTGCAGCGCCTCCCCGCCCAAGGCTCGGACCCGGCGCTCGGCCGCCCATCCCGCGGCTCCGCGGCGCCTAGCCCCCCAGGCGCGCCAGGGCGGCCTGATAGTTGGCGATCTGGTTGCTGAGATAGGTGGGCACCGGCCCGCTCGCCGCCTTGGCCGCCTCCTGCGCGGCGCGTTGGGCCGGCGTCAGCGAAGCCTGGACGAGGTCCTTGTAGATCTGCCGCACGACGCCCATCGCCTTGCCGAGCACGGCGAGGGTGTGGCGCTTCTCCACGTCGTTCGAGATACTCAGGCCCCGCTCCAGGCTCAGCCCGTACAGCATGTCCTTGCCGTCGGCCGGCCGCGTCACGCCGTCCTTGGTCACCGTCTTGCGGATCACGCCCTCCGGGATGCCCAACATGGCCAGGGCGTCGCGGTCGGTCTTGCCGGCGCCGAATTCCATGACCACGCGGTCGGTGTTGGGCTCGATGCGCAGGCTGCGCATGCCCTCCGCCGTCGCGATGGTCACCTTGGCCTGGAAGCCGCTGGCGCGGCGGATCTTCGCCGCCAGGGTGTCCAGGGTCTCCTTCGGATCGATGGTGATGGTCTGGGCCCGGCCCGAGACCTTCAGCGTGAACTGGTCGCCGGGCCGCAGGCTGGACACCGCGGTCAGATAGGGCGAATCGGTCAGGTCCAGTTCGCCCTTGGGCAGGCCGATGCGGTCGAGGACGCTGGCGCCCGAGGTGTCCACGGCGATGCTGGTGGGCGCCGCGCGCCCGTCCTTGCCGGTGAAGCGCCGCGACCAGTCGATCGTTCCGCTCGTCATGTCCAGGCGGGCCAGGAAGCCGTCCTTCACGCCCACCGCGTCGGGATGGCCCGGCAGGTCGGTCCCCGCGGCGCCGCCGATCCACACCTGGCCGCCCGCCACCGCCAGCGACGTGGCCCGGTCGTCGCCCGCCCCGCCGTAGTAGGCCAGCGTGCCCCCGGGGCTCAGATCCGCCGACATCTGGGCGACGAACGCGTCGCTGCCGCCGGCATGGGCGCGCGTCACCGTCCCGGCGTTCAGCGCGGGGTTGTTGGTCGAGCCGGCGACGTAGAGCTGCCCGCCCTCCAGCGCCAGGCCGGTGATCTGGCCGCCCTGAAGCTCGCCCAGGTCCCGCGTCGAGGTCAGGACGGGGGTTCCGCCCGAGACGTCGAAGCGGCGCAGCACCGCGCGGCCGTCTTCGTTGCTGGCGGTGATGATCGACGTTCCGTCCACGACGATGCCGGCCGGACGATCCATGCCCGCCGTGCCGAAGACATTGCTGAACAGCAGTTGGACCTTGCCCTGGGCGTCCGGCTTGAACGCTTCGATATAACTGTCCGAACCGCCGATCGGCGCGGCGCCCGGCTTGCCCGAACTGGTTCGGCCGATCACATAGACCGTCCCGTCGTCGCCGAAAGCGACGTCGGTCGCCTCGTCGGCGGCCCGCGCGCCGCGCCGCTGCGTCCAGAGCTCCTGGCCGTCGGCGTCGTAGACGCTCACGAAGCTGTCCGTCTGGCCGTCGAAGGCGCCGGTCGAGTTCAGCGGCCCGTCCACGACGCCGCCCAGCGCGCCCTTCACCGACCCCGCCACCGCGATCTTGCCGTCGGCCGACAGGGCCAGTCCCAGCCCGCTGGCCTCGTCGGAGGCGCCCAGGGTGCGGGCGAACACCAGCTTGCCGGACGCGTCGTACTTCAGCAGCGCCACGTCCTGGTCTCCGCGGATCTCCTGGCCGGCGATCTTCGAGGTCACATCGGCCAGCATGTAGACCGAGCCGTCGGCTGCGACCTTGGTGTCACGCACCGTCTTCACCTCGGGGCCCAGCGTCTCCGAAAAGATGCGGCCGTCGACCCAGTTCTGCTCCCCCGTCCGCTGCAGGGGCGAAGGAACGTCCGTGGTGTCGGTCTGGAATTTCAGGAACTGGGCGGCCGTGGTCGCGTCGGCCGTCTTCGGGTCGCGGTCCGGATCCGGGTTGCCGACGTCCTGGGCCACATAGACGGCGCCCGCCGTCGCCGGCGCCGAGAAGGTGATGGTCTCGCCGGCCGACGCGCGAACCTTCAAGGCCCACTGGTCGGGATTGGTCCCGATGGTGACGGTCTTGCCCCCGATCGTCGTGGTCCTCGGGCCGCCCGAGATGCGCTGCGTCCCCATCCGCGTGTCGACACCGGCGGCTTCGAGCTGCTGGTTCATGTAGGTGACGACGTTGTTGATGGTTCGCGGCTGCGCGCCCATGCCGGACAGGTCGATCGGCACATTGATCGTGGCGCCTGAGCGCTTGACCGCGATGTTGAACTGCACGTTCCCGGTGAAGGCGGGGACGACGTTGTCGCTGGAGCCGCTGACCAGCGGCGGCGTGACGTATTCCGTCTTGTTGCGCGGCACGCCCAGTGTCGTCTTGGCCTGGGTGTTGGCCACGCCCTGGATCACGCGGGCGTCGTTGAGGTCCATGTCCCCGACGTAGCCGAGGATCTCCTTCAGGCCGCGATTGAAGGTCGTCTCCATGCGGCTGCGGTCGGCGGCGGTCATGCCCCGCGCGCCCGACTGTTCCGTCACCGTCATCAGGACCGACAGGCCCTGATAGAGGGCGAAGAGCTTCCGGTAGTCCCCGCTCGCCCCCGGGAGATCGAGCTTCGCCCCCGATTCGTCGACAAAGCGACGCCCCAGCATCGCCGCTTTGGTGGCCGCGCTGATGTCTGCGGCCGACGTGGACTGGTTCCAGGGCGCGGTGGGCGCGGTCTTCTTGCTGGCCGTCGAGGTTCCGAGCGCACTCGTCCCGACGCCGATGCCGGCGCGGGCCTGGTAGAATCCCAGCAGGACGCTCGTATCGATCGAGGTGACCATGTTCACACGCTTCGCGGACGCAGGCCTCCGCGGGTCGATCCTAGGCCGGACAATCGTAACGGCGCGTTAAGCGCCCCAAAGACCGAGCGGACGCGGGATCCGAAAAACGCCTCAGGATATGACGCATGAAAATAGCCCGGACGCGGTGCGCCCGGGCCATGTCCACGCCCCGATGGAAAGGAATCAGCCGCCGCGGAAGAGCTGAAGAATGATCTGCGGCGCGGCGTTGGCGATGGAGAGCGCCTGGGCGCCGAGCTGTTGCTGCACCTGCAAGGCCTGGAGGCGCGCGCTTTCCTTGGCGAGGTCCGCGTCCACCAGGTTGCCGACCCCGGCTTCCAGCGTGTCGGTCAGCTTCGAGACGAAGGCCAGGTGGGCTTCGACCTGCTTGGCCTGCGAGCCCATGTTGCCAAGAGCCTGGTTGACGTTGCTGATCGAGGTCTCCAGCCGCGCCAGCACCGTCGTCGCCATGGTCACGGTGGTGATGGCCGCCGCCGCCGGGATGGTGATGTTCGAGCCGCCCAGCGCCAGCGAGCGAGTCGACAGGGTCAGGCGCGTCGTCGCCTCGGCGTTGGCCAGGAACTGGATGTTGCCGCCCAGGCCGTTCAGGAGGTTGGCGCCGTCGAACTCGCCGTTGGTCACCACCTGGGTGATCTGGCGCAGGATCGCCTGGAAATCCGAATTGAGAGCCGTCCGGGAACTGGTGTCCAGCGACGTGTCCATCGCCGCGACCACCTTCGCCTTCAGTTCCACGAGCAGGTCCGAGACCGTCTCGCCGGCCGTCATCGAGACCTGGGCGATCGAGTTCGCGCGCTCCAGGCTCATCCGCACCGCACCCAGGGCGCCGATGTCGGCCCGCTGCCCCTGGGCGATGGCCCAGATCGCGGCGTTCTGCTTGGCGTCGCCGATCTTGAGGCCGGTGTTGATCCGGTTCTGCGTCTCGGCGAGTTCGGTGTTGGTCTTGTTGAGATTCTGAAGCGCGGTCAGCGCAGACTTGTTCGTATGGACGCTGATCGTCATCGCGCGCTCCTGACAGGGGCCCTTCCGGCTGCGACTCGCAACCGTACCGTGCTGGAACGCTAGGAAATCGTGGTGAGCAGATGGTTAACGCGCTCAACACTTATGTCCGCCGCCGGATATCTCCGGGGCGGTTGAGACAATCTGCCTCACGGTCCGTGCGAGGAATCGCGTCGGCGGATGCGCCCTCTTCGGGCTTAGGCCTTCGTCCGGATGATCGATCCGGCGGCGTACTGGCGCTCGCCCTTGAGCTTCAGGACCTCGGCCCTGGGCAACTGGCTCAGGACTTCGCCGGTCAGCCGGTTGATGGTCTTGTAGATGTAGGCGCCGCTGGCCTTGTCCATCTCGATGACCAGCCGCATCGAAACCTGTTCGGGCTCCCTGGCGACCAGGTCCCTGGACGCCGCCTCCTTGACCACGGCGGGCGACTGCGCACGCTGGGTTTCCTTGGCGGTCGGCGTGACCTGGACGGAACCGGGATCCGGAACGGCTGCGACAGCCGCAACCTTGCTATCCATGTCTCCCTTCGCTGAACGGGGGTGCAGCGCTCCTGGCTGAGGCGAACGGCGGACGGGCGGACCCGCCCGCCGTCGCTAGGTGAATGACCCGGAAGCCGGGGTCGGCTCCCGGGCTTGCCGGCCTTAACGGAACAGGCCGAGCAGGATCGAGGACGACTGGTTGGCGATCGACAGCGCCTGGACCCCGAGCTGCTGCTTGGTTTGCAGGGCTTGCAGTCGGGCGCTTTCCTTCGCCAGATCGGCGTCGACGAGGTTGCCCACCCCGGCGTCGATCGTGTCCTGGAGCTTGTTGACGAAGCTCAGGTGAGACCCGAGCGCCTTGGCGCCCGTACCCAGCTTCGACAGCTTGCTCGAAACACTGGTGATGGCGGCGTTGATGGCGCCGATCGCCGTCGAGGCCAGCGTCTTGGTGGTGATCGTGGACGCCGCGATGGACAGCGCCGACAGCGTCAGCGTCTGGGCCGACACGGTGATGCGCGAGGACGCATCCGAGTTGGCCAGAGACTGAACCGTGGTGCCGTCTTGCTTCAGCATGTTGCCGCCGTTGAACTCGGCGTTGCTGACAGCCTTGGTGATCTGGGCCTTCAGCGAGGCGAACTCGTCCGCCAGCGCGTTGCGGCTGGTGGTGTCGAGACCCGCGTCGGCCGCAGCCAGGGCTTTTTCCTTCATCTGAAGTAGGATGTCGGAGATCGACTCGCCCGCCGAGATCGCGACTTCCACGGTCGACTGACCGCGTTGCAGCGATTCACGGACGGAGTTCAGGGCGTTGGAGGCCGAACGCTGGTTCTGGGCGATGGCCCAGATGGCGCCGTTGTCCTTGGCGTTCGCGATCTTCTTGCCGGTGTTGATCCGGCTCTGAACCGTGGTCAGTTCGGAATTGGTCGCGTTCAGGTTCTGGAGGGCGACCATCGCCCCCACGTTGGTGTTCACCGAATTCATCGGTCGAAGCCCTTCTTCATAAAGGTGCCGGCCGTCGTTCTGGCGGCCGCGGGCATTTTGCCCGGTCGGACTTCGAGCAAGTCGCAGGCCATGGGGCGTGTGACGCCTGAGACCTTCAACCGATTGATTTTATGTCGTTATATAGCTGTTAGGGTTGCTTATGGTCGGCAGAATTTGCCGGACCGGCGCCCAGGTCAGCAGAATTTGCCCGTCCCGCCCGGCAAAAATCGCCGACGTCGCGGGGGACGTCGCGAGGAAGGACTCGCCGGGCGGGACGACGCCCGCCCGGCGGTTCGCAACTTAACGGAACAGACCCAGAAGGATCCCCGTCGACTGGTTGGCGATCGACAGCGCCTGGACCCCGAGCTGCTGCTTGGTCTGCAGCGCCTGGAGCTTCGCGCTCTCTTTCGCCAGGTCGGCGTCCACCAGGTTACCGATCCCGGCGTCGACCGTGTCCTGGAGCTTGTTGATGAAGTTCAGGTGAGACCCGAGCGCCTTGGCGCCCGTACCCAACTTCGACAACTTGCTCGACACTTCCGTGATCGCCGCGTTGATCGCGCCGATCGCCGTCGAGGCCAGGGTCTTGGTCGTGATCGTCGACGCCGCGATGGACAGCGCCGAGATCGTCAGCGTCTGCGCCGCCACGGTGATCCGCGAGGACGCATCCGAGTTGGCCAGAGACTGCACCGTGGTGCCGGCTTGCTTGAGCATGTTGCCGCCGTTGAACTCGGCGTTGGCGACAGCCTTGGTGATCTGAGCCTTCAGCGAGCCGAACTCGTCCGCCAGCGCGTTGCGGCTGGTGGTGTCGAGACCTGCGTCGGCTGCGGCCAGGGCCTTCTCCTTCATCTGAAGCAGGATGTCGGAGATCGACTCGCCCGCCGAGATCGCGACCTCCACGGTCGATTGACCGCGCTGCAGCGATTCACGGACGGAGTTCAGGGCGTTGGAGGTCGCGCGCTGGTTCTGGGCGATGGCCCAGATGGCGCCGTTGTCCTTCGCCGAGGCGACACGCTTGCCGGTGTTGATCTTCGTCTGGGTGGATGCCAGCTCCGCGTTGGTTGCGTTGAGGTTCTGGAGCGCGACCATCGCGCCCACGTTGGTGTTCACCGAGTTCAGCATGGTGTGGTCTCCGTTCTGGAGGGGTGATCCGGGCGTTTTGCCGGTGAGCGATTTTTCGCTCGCACCAAGCCACGCAATCGCCGGGCCACGATTAACCACGAGCCGATTTTTTCAGGACTTTGAATTTTATGATATTTTCGAACAACGCGGTATGCCGCCGACGCGCGCCGCGCTAACCATTCCTGCAGCCCGGCAGGACCTGCCGGTCAGGTTCCGCCCGACGCGTTCCGGACATTCGAACGGCCGCGGATCGCTCCGCGGCCGGCAAGACGTCGCGCGTCGGAGGCGCGAGGGGACGGAATCAGGCGGCGGCGGACGTGGCGTCGCCGGCGAGACCCTGCATGATCATCCGGTTGATCTCGATCAGGGGCTCGAACTCCTCCTGATTCCGGATCACCAGGCTGGTGTGCTTACCCACCCAAATGCTGAGCGAGATCAGCGAGGCGCGCAGCGGCTTCGGCAGCGCGTTGTCGGGCTGCGAACAGTCGGCCGCCAGCGTGGCCCAGACCCGCCGGTTCCAGTCGAGCGCGTCCATCCGCCCGCCCACGTCCTCGCGCGGAAGCTTGGCCGCCTCCATGAGCGCGCGCGTCACCTGGGCGAACAGGCGGTATTCGAGATCGCGCGGGCTCTCAGCCCGCGTCGCCGCCTGTTGATACGCCTGAAGGGACATTCCCCAACCTCTCGTCTTCGTATTCGATGAGCTTCCGGCACACCATGAGCGCCTTGTAGTACTCACGCTCCATGCAGTACCGCGAGATATCCACGCAGTCCGCGAGCACCGAGGGATTGGAGATCACCCCCATGAACTCGGTCACACGGGTCACGAACTCCGAGTAGTACCGCTCGGCGTTCGCCCCATCGAGGTACATCATCATCACGGGGAAGTAGATCCGACGCGCAGGCGTCTGGACGTCTTCCTCCTGCATGATGTCCTTCTCGCGGAGGACCGAGGCCTTGTTCTGCAGCACCAGCACGGCGCGGCGATCGCCGTTCTGGACGACAGCGCCGTTCAGAACGAACTTCTCACCCGGCTTCAGAGACAGCTTCAGCGGCAAGTCCGGCCCCTCTTTGCGGCGGAGATCAGCATCACGCGAATCGAAACGGGTTCATCTTCGCGCCGACCGCCCCCGAACGCACGTCCCGCTTACCGGCGAACCCGTTAACGCCCGATTTCCCGGCGCATCCAAGCCCGCTGCAACTCACGGATGCGACCGAATGGCGCGGCTTAATCGGGGATTAAGCATGACGCGCGACGAAGGCTCCATAGCCTTCAGGAGTTCTCCGCAATGGCCGCCAAGGCTCCGCTTCGGAATATGGCCCGGAAGCCCCCGCAGAATTGGCCCCAGGACCTGCAATCGGCCGGATCGATGACGGTGCTCGACGACGCCGCCCGTCCGACGCCGGCCAAGGCGGCCCTGGTGGACATGGGCCAGGCGGGCGACCGCGACGCCCTGGCGCGTCTGAACGAGGCCATGAAGGAGTTGAAGGCGCTGGCCGCGGCCCCCCTGCTCCGCCGCGCCATCGACGCCCTGAACCGCGAGAACTTCACCGCCGGCGGCAAGTGGGCGCTCAAGGCCCTGGAACAGGACGACCGCAATGGCGTCGCCTGGTACCTGCTCGCTATCTCGCGCGAGCGCGCGGGCGATTTCACCAATTCCGTCAAAGCTTACGAGGCGGCGCTTCAACTCCTGCCGAACCATTCCGAGGTCGCCAACGACCTGGGCCGCCTGGCCCACCGCATGGGCATGCACCAGCAGGCCGAGAAGCTGTTCCGTCACTACATGGAGCACGCGCCCCACGAGGCCCAGGGCTACAACAACCTCGCCACCTCGGTGAAGGATCAGGGCCGCGTCGACGAAGCCGTCGAGATTCTGCGCGCCGCCATCACCGCCATGCCCGAATCCTCCATGCTCTGGAACACACTGGGCACGGTCATGATCGAGGGCGGCGACCTTGCGAACGCCGCCACCTTCATCGCCGAGGCCGTGCGGCTGGACCCTAAGTTCAACAAGGGTCGCTACAACCTCAGCCAGGTGAAGCTGCACCTGGGCGAGGTCGAGGACGCCCTGGTCGACTGCGAAGCCGCCCTCGCCAAGACGGCCACCGCCGACGACCGCGAGATGATGAAGCTGGCCCGCTCCTCCTACCAGCTCGCCCTGGGCCGCCTCGGCCCCGGCTGGGACGACTACGAGGCGCGCCTCTCGCCCCAGTTCGCCGACGTCACCCACTTCGCCATCGACCGGCCCCGCTGGGCGCCGGGCCAGGACATCGCCGGCAAGGATTTCCTCGTCGTGGGCGAACAGGGCCTGGGCGACGAGGTGCTGTTCGCCAACGTCCTGCCCGACATCATCCGCGACCTGGGCCCCGACGGCCGCCTGCGCATCGCCGTCGAGCCGCGCCTGGTCGATCTCTTCCGGCGCAGTTTCCCCGGGGCCGAGGTCAGCGCGCACGTGACGCGCGTCTGGGCCACCAAGCCGCTTCGCCTCGTACCCGGAACCGATCTCGAGACCGTCGACCTCTGGACGCCGATGGCCAGCCTCATGCGCCAGTACCGGCGCACGCTGGCGGACTATCCCACCGACCCGGCCGGCTACATGGCCGCCGATACCGAACGCGTCGCCCACTGGCGCCGCCTGCTGGCCGACGCCGGCCCGGCTCCCAAGGTTGGGCTCCTGTGGAAGAGCGCGGTCACCGCCGGCCACCGTCACCGCTACTTCTCGCCGTTCGAGCAGTGGGCGCCGGTCCTGCTCACCCCCGGCGTCGCCTTCGTCAACCTCCAGTACGGGGATTGCGAGGCCGAGTTGGAGCAGGCCCGCCGCGACCTCGGCGTCGAGATCTGGTCGCCGCCGGGCATCGACCTGAAGAAGGACCTGGACGACGTCACCGCCCTGGCCTGCGCCATGGATCTGGTGATCGGCTTCTCGAACGCCACGTTCAACCTGGGCGCCGCAGCCGGGGCGCCGAGCTGGCTCATCTCCGCGCCCGGCGCCTGGCCGCGGTTGGGCCTGACCGAGACCTACGCCTGGTACCCCCAGGCCCGCGTCTTCGTGCCCGACGCGTATCAGGCCTGGGGGCCCGTCTTCGACCGCATCGCCGGCGACCTGGCGGCTCGCGTCGCCGCGGGCTGAGGCGCGGCGTCAGCCGCAGGATTTCAACCGCGAACGAACGCGGAAAGACGCGAACATGTGGAGGCGAGGCCTGCCGCCTCGCGACGCTCCGCAACTTTCGCGCCGCCGTCTTCGCGTTCGTTCGCGCTTCCCTTGTCCTCGTCTCCGAGGGCGAGGCCCCTACCCCGGCCGCCGATATCGCCGGATGTCGTCCCGGCGACCCTGAAGCTGGAAGCCCGCACCCTCGAAGAGACGCACGCTGGTCGCATTCGCCTCGCGCACCTCGGCCCAGACTTCGCCGCCCACCTCGGCCAGCGCCGCCATCAGTAGCGGCCGGCTCAGCCCCCGGCCCCGCTGTTCCGGCGCAAGGTTGATCGAGACCTCGGTCTCGTCCGCATGATCGAACCGCACCATCCCCACCTTCGCGCCGCCCGCCTCACCGATCAGCAGCATCCGGCGCGGATCGGCCAAGGCCGCTGCGAACCAGGCCAGGTGCGCCGCCTCGTCCACCGCGCCGGTGTCGCGCGACATGGCCCGCGTGTGCGGATCGTTGCGCCAGGCCAGCACGTCCATCGCGTCCGCCGCCGTGGCCCGCCGCACGGAGACCGGTTCATGGCCCGCCGGTTCAGGTGACTCCGGTTCGGGGCCCGCCGCGCTCAAGGCTCTCCGCCCCGCGAACTGTTCTCGGCCAGCGCCAGGATGTCGTCCGTGCCGAAATCGGGCTTGGCCGGATAGAGCTGCGCATAGACCCGCCGCACGAACGCCAGATCCTCCGGATAATCCACCGTCCAGCGCAGGTGGGTCAGCGACGGGGCCCGCGGCAGCCCCGCCAGCCGATGCTCGCCCGGGCGGCGATAGAGGAACGGCGTCACATGCTCGCGCTCGTAGGGGTCGGCCGCCTCGCGCCCGGCCCGCAGCAGCGCGGCCGGCCGCGCCACCTCGGCGTCCAGCCCGTGCGGCCAGGTGCGTTCGGGCAGGTTGTTGCTGGTGTAATCGGCGTCCTCGGCCAGATGGCGTTCGACCAGGGCGTCGATCAGCGTCCAGTCCGTCAGCGGGCAGTCGGCGGTCAGCCGGACCATCGCCGCGGCCTCGGGCCGGGCCTCCAGGACCGCACAGAACCGCGAGAGCACGTCGTGGAGGTCGCCGCGGAACACCGTGACGCCCAGGTCCGCGCAGGCCGCCGCCAGGGGATCGTCGCCGGGCTCGACGCTGGTCGCCACCACCAGTTCGTCGATCCGTCGCGCCCGGCGCAGCCGCTCGACCTGCCGCGCGATCATCGGCTGGCCCAGCACCGGCGCCAGCACCTTGCCGGGCAATCGGCTCGACGACATCCGCGCCTGAAGCACGGCCAGGATCATGGGTTTCGCCCTCCGTCCGCGCGCCCCAGCTCCCTTGTGCGCCCGATTCCCCGTCCCGCCCAGAGTGTGGTCCAGAATCGTCCCTCGCGGGCGCTCCGGCGGATGCCCCTGCGCCAACATCCGCCCGCCCGCCGCGCGAACGCGCTTGATCCTCGCGCGCGGCCCTATAGGCTGAGCCAGACAAACAACTGTTCGAATGCGGGCCGGCGCCCGCGCGGGGAGCCTAGATGAGCCAGCGTTTCGAAGGGACGGACGACTACGTCGCCACCGAAGACCTCAAGGTGGCGGTGAACGCCGCGATCGCCCTGGAGCGTCCGCTCCTCATCAAGGGTGAGCCGGGCACCGGCAAGACGGTCCTCGCCGAACAGATCGCCAAGGCGCTCGGCTCCGAGCTGATCACCTGGCACATCAAGTCGACCACCAAGGCCACCATGGGCCTCTACGAGTACGACGCCGTCACCCGCCTGCGCGACAGCCAGCTCGGCGACGAGCGGGTCAAGGACGTCAAGAACTACATCAAGAAGGGCAAGCTCTGGGAGGCGTTCGAGCACGGCGGCCGTCCCGTTCTGCTGATCGACGAGATCGACAAGGCCGACATCGAGTTCCCGAACGACCTGCTCCAGGAACTCGATCGGATGGAATTCTACGTCTACGAGACGAACGAGACCATCAAGGCGGCGGTCCGCCCCATCGTGATCATCACGTCCAACAACGAGAAGGAACTTCCCGACGCGTTCCTGCGTCGCTGCTTCTTCCACTACATCCGCTTCCCCGATTCCGAGACGATGCAGGCCATCGTCGATGTGCATTACCCGGGGATCAAGCAGAAGCTGGTCGCCGAGGCGCTGCGCATCTTCTACGACATGCGCAAGGTGCCGGGCCTGAAGAAGAAACCCTCCACGTCCGAACTGCTCGACTGGCTCAAGCTGCTGATGGTCGAGGACATCGACGGCGACGCGCTCGCCGAAAAGGACCCCACCAAGCTGATCCCGCCACTGCACGGCGCCCTGCTCAAGAACGAACAGGACGTGCATCTGTTCGAGCGCCTGGCCTTCCTGGCCCGCCGCGAGGGCGCCGCCCGCCCCGGCCAGCAATAGGCCTGGCCAGCAATAGGCCTGGACAGGCGGCAGGCCCGGCCGGAACCAGGCCTTACCGCGAATTCACTCGCCTTTCCGAGGGGCTCCGCTCACGTTCTACGGAACGGACGGAGCCCTTTTTCATGAAGCCGCTATCCCTGATCGCCGCCTCGGCCCTGGCGCTGGGCGCCGCCGCGTGCGGGCCCCAGGTTCCGGCTGCGCGCGCCGCGCTGGACTGCCCTGCCAACCAGGGCGACCTGACCCGCACCTCGGCCTCGGCCGACGGCAAGGCCTGCACCTACGCCACCTCGACAGGCGCCGAAGTGACGCTCCAGCTCGTGCCGGTGGCGAACGGCGTCGACCAGACCCTGGCCGCGATCGAAAAGACCCTGCTGGCCGACCGCACGGCGGCGACGGCCGCAAGCGCGGAAGCGATCTCCGGAACGACGGCGGAACCTGTCCCCGCCCAGGCCGAGGCCGTCACAGCCGAAGGCGCCTCCGCCGCCCGCAAAGCTCAGGCCGAGGCCGAGGCCGACTCCCGGAGCGCCGGCGTCGAAGTCAGCGTCCGTGTCGCCGGCCGCGACGGCGAACAGGGCTCCGACAAAGGGACCACCCGCGTCAACCTGCCGGGCATCAGCATCGTGGCGAACGACAAGGACGAGAGCGCGAACATCAAGGTCGGCCCCATCACCGTGAACGCCAACGGCGAGGCCGCCACCATCCGCGTCGGTCCCCGCGACGTGCGCCTGCGGGGCGAGCAGCTCAATCCCGAGAAGCGCGGCATGCGCGCCATGTTCATCTACACCGGCCAGGACCTGCCCGAGGGCTACCGCTTCGTCGGCTACGAGGCGGGCGGCCCCAAGCGCGGCCCCATCACCGTCGCCATCGTGAAGTCGAAGTCCGAGGGTCCGCGGGGCGACGAGATCTATCCCGACGTGAAGAAGCTGGTCCGCAAGAACGGCGGCGTCTGAGGCCGGGTCCTCGTGACCGTCCGCCCCCGCCATCGCCGACCTCTCCAGGCCAGGACAAGCGAAGGAAGGCGTCGAGGCGCAAGATCCGCGCTTCCAGCATTGAGCGCCTGCAATATGGAAAAGGCGCCTCCCGACCCAACGGCCGGGAGGCAGTTCGCCTGATCCACGGGGAGGTGGATGGCCAGGCCAATGGGCCGCGGGCCGCCCGCGTGGCCCGGCGCGGGAACGCCGTGTTGCTCGCACCGGACTTCGTCAGCCCACCCGCTTCAGCGCGTCGGACAGGATCGAAACGATCTCGCCGATGTCGCCCGCCTCGATGATCAGCGGTGGCGACAGGGCGATGGTGTCGCCGGTGACGCGGACCAGCAGCCCGCGTTCGAAGCAATCCACGAAGACATCGTAGGCGCGGGCGCCGGCGGCGTTCGGCCGGGGCGCAACGTCGATCCCGGCCACGAGGCCGATCGTACGGATGTCGGATACATGCGGCAGACCGCGCAGGCTGTGGACGGCGTCGTCCCAGACGCCGGCCAGATCGCTGGCCCGGTTGAGCAACCCCTCTTCCCGGTAGATGTCCAGGGTGGCCAGCGCGGCGGCGCAGGCGGCGGGGTGACCCGAGTAGGTGTAGCCATGGAAAAGTTCGATCTGCGCCCCGGGTCCGACCATGAGCGCGTCGTGGACGGCTCGGCTCGCGAACACCGCGCCCATGGGAATGGCGCCGTTGGTCAGCCCCTTGGCGGTCGTGACGAGGTCCGGGACCACCCCAAAGCGGTCCACTGCGAACGGCGTCCCCAGTCGGCCGAACCCGGTGATCACCTCGTCGAAGATCAGCAGGATCCCGTGACGGTCGCAAAGGGTTCGGAGCCGCGCCAGGTAACCGGCCGGAGGCGGCAGCACGCCCGTCGAGCCCGCAACGGGCTCGACGATGACCGCCGCGATCGTCTCGGCGCCGTGCAGAGCCACCAGCGCCTCCAGGTCGTCAGCCAGATCCGCGCCATGCGCCGGCTCGCCGCGCGTGAAACTGTTGCGACCGGGGTCATGCGTGTGGCGCAGATGATCGGCGCCCGGCAGCAGCGGGAACGTCCGCCGGTTGTTCACCAGACCGCCCACCGAGATGCCGCCGAAGCCCACGCCGTGGTAGCCCCGCTCACGGCCGATGAGGCGCGTGCGCGTCCCCTGCCCGATGGCCCTCTGATACGCGAGGGCGATCTTCAGGGCGGTGTCGACGGCCTCCGAGCCGGAGTTGGTGAAGAAGACCCGGTCGAGACCGGCGGCGGGCCCACCGGGCGCGATGGCGGCCAGCCGCTCGGCGGTCTCGAACGCGATCGGGTGGCCCATCTGGAACGATGGCGCGAAGTCGCACTCCATCAGCTGACGGCCGACGGCCTCCGCGATCTGGCGGCGGCCATGTCCGGCGTTCACGCACCAGAGGCCCGCCGTTCCGTCCAGGACCTCGCGCCCATCGGGTGTGGCGTAGCGCATGCCGGAGGCGGCGCTCAGCAGGCGCGGCGCGGCCTTGAACTGCCGGTTGCTCGTGAACGGCATCCAGAAGCTGTCCAGCGCGACACGCCCTGTGTTCGAAGGCGGGGTCACGCGGTCGCTCCGGCTGCAGAGCGCCCGTCACGACGCGCATCCGCGTCCAGCGGATATGTCGGCCGTTGCAGCTTCTGGAACTTCAGCTGAGTGTAATCGGAGGTGCAGACCCCGAGGCCAGCGCAGTCGATGATCGCGGCGGCCAAAGGCCCTAAGTCGGCCCGCCAATGGTGGCGGCTCTTGATCGCCACATATCTGCGGCGGCGAGGATCAATGCCGACCGCGGTCAGCATATCGATCGAGAACGGTTCGATCTGCTTCGAAACGAGCACGACCTCGACCCGTCCCGTGTCGATGACGGCCGCCTTGCCCATGGACATCGTGACGCCGAAGCTGGCCTTGGTGCGACTGGCGACCAGGCCGTCCGACAGCGTCCTGACCGTGCCTCGGATCTTCAAAGGCGGATTCGGCGCATTGAGGGACGGCAGGCTGGCCCGTCCCCCGACCTCGAGTTCGATTTTCGCCCCGACCCCGGCCTGTATCGCCGCCTCGACCGCGGCTGGATCGCAGAGGCCGAAGAAGGCGACGTCCTGGAGCTCCTGCCGCAGGATTTCCGCCAGCACGGCGGTCGTGTCCATCGTGCCGCCGGAGGCGGAATTGTCGTAGTGATCGATCAGGAAGACCGGCCCGTCGAGGTCGGTCATCTGCTTCGCGCGGGCGATGCTCTCGGCCAAAGGCTCCGGCACGTAGCGGAAGTCGTCTCGCGCCGCCCACGCCCTGTCGAGCAGGTCCTCGACCATCGCCTGGGCCGCCGCCTGATCGCCGTCGGTGACCACGACCGCGCTCAGACCCGCATGGCTGACATCGGCGAGGTTGAAGCCGGTGAACACGCTCGCCGAGAGGGCCCGGCCTTCCGTTTCCCAGGACGCGGCCAGGCCCTGTAGCTCCCGGTTCGGCCACTCGTGGGTGCCTTGCCGCATGGTGTGGGGCAGCATCGGCACGCTCCCCCAAGCGACCGTCGGGACCACCTTGCCGGCGATCTTGTCCAGGAGGATCGATCCGGCGCGGCGCGCGGTCTCCGCCATGTCGGTGTGCGGATAGAGGTGATAGCCGCTGGTGACGTCCGCGAGCTCGACCGTGGCGGGGAAGATGTTCGCGTGCATGTCGAGGGCCGTCGCGATCGGCACATCCGGACGAACGGCGCGGATCCGGCGCAGAAGCTCGCCCTCGCCGTCATCGAAGCCGTCCACGACCATCGCCCCGTGCAACGCCAGCAAGAGACCGTCGAAATGCGAGGCTTCGAGGCAGTCGATGATCATCGCGCTCATGGTCTCGAAGGCGTCCCGGTTTACGGGGGCGCTCGGCGGGGCGTGCGCGGCGAGGGGAAGCTCGATTTCGGCGTTGGCCGCCTCGGCGACCTCGATGAAGCCGCCGACGCAGCTCTCCGTGCCGCGATAGCGACGGATCGCCTCCTCACCTCGCAGGAGTTCCCGGCCATTGGGACAGAACCGGGCGAGCGGAGTCTCCACCGGAGAGAAGGTGTTGGTCTCATGCAGGAGACCGGCGATCATCAGCTTCATGGTTCTGAATCTCTCGTGATCATGTCATGGCGTCAGCGCGTCTGCGGCGTGGAACCCGCCCGCGGGATGACGGTTGGCCACGGGATGGCCTGCGTAGGTCGTGGCGAGTTCGAAAAATGGTCGCGGAAGACGTCGGCTGAGGCCGTTCGCACGCGCTCGCTCAAGCCATACGCGCCGGAAGGCTGACCCTCAGAGGCTCGCCACCCGATCGCCGCGTGTAGCCAGGGCTCGTCAGCAAGAGGCTCACCAGGCGGCCAGGCCCTCGAGCGCCTTTTGGTGCGCCTCGAAGGCCCGTGTGAGGATCGCCGAGCGCCATGCCGGATCGACAGGAGCAAAGCCGCTGAGCATCCGGCTGCGCAGCTCATCTCGCGAGACCGAGCTGCGGTTCTCGCGCCCGAAGCGCAGGAACCGGTCGATCATGATCGCGCTGCGGACCTCGGTGTTGGGGAAGGTCCCGAACTCGATCACCGAGCCTGCGACCGCGGCGTTCGGAATCAGGCCCGGAAGGAAGGTCGCGAACATCCCCTGCCAGTTCGGAAGCGCCCCGCCGGCGCCTTGGAAGGCCGTGGCGTTGCGGGTGACGGCTTCGCGGCCCCACCAGGTTGCGACACGATCCAGCGCCTCCGAGCCCTCGGCGTGGGTGCACAGGTGGAACAGCTCGCCGTAGGCGCCGAAGCCAGAGTGCCAGTCGACGAAGGCCACCTTCTCGCTGGACGCCAGGTGCTGGGCCACGATCTGCTCAAGGGTCCTGCGCGTCCAGCTGGGCCCCGAGCCTCCGTAGTTCGTGCCCGTGGGCTCGTGCCGCTGGCCTCCCGTCATTCCGGTCAGGAGAAATGCGCCGCCATGTTCGTCCTGGACGCGCTTGCCGTTCGCCGCAGCGCGATCGACGGCGTCGTCGGTCCAGTCCTGCGGACACATGAACGGGAAGATCTCATCGTAGGCGACGTTGCGGACATAGGGGACGTCGAAGTCCACGAAGTTGCGATTGACGTCGACGTTGTCCTCGTTGCCGCGCGAACCGTGAGAGACGCCCCAGGGATTGAGGGCGTGGACCAGAACGATCTTGGTGTCCCTTGGCGGGTCCGGCATGCGCAGCAGAAGATCGAGTTGCGCGCCCGAACCCGGGAGGCCTTCAAGACCATGTTCGCCCGATACGACCAGAAGCGCCTTGGGCGCCGCGGACTCGCCGATGACGGCCACATCCATGGCCAGCACCTCGCCCTCGCGCCCCTTGGCCCCGCTGAGCGTGTGTTCCGAAATCGCCGCGGACCGGTCTCGGGCGGCCTGGAGAAATGCGGCGCGGGCGTCTTTGTAGGATTCGTAGATCAAGACTGGACCTCCCTGGGGACCGTCGCACCGCGATCCGTGTGTGATGTACGGCCGTAGCGGACGATCGCGAGCGCCCCTGCCACGAACAGGGCCGCCGGAATGAGAACGAAGGACAGTTGGAGGTTCTGCAGGGCCTCCGGGGAATTGAGGTTGCCGGCCTTGGGCGCGTAGCCGATCGCCTGCAGGATGAAGAAGATGACGCCGACGGAGACGGCGATGCTGGCCTTGGTCAGACTGGAATAGACCGCGTAGAGGCGGCCGGTGAAATCCTCATCCAGCCTCTGCTTCACGTCGTCCGCCGCGTCGCCGACGATCGACTTCAGCATGATCATCGTGCCGGAGTAGCAAGCCCCAAGCACGACCTGCCCCCCGCTCGCCAGGTAGAAAGCGCCGTTCGGCAAGGCGAAGACGGTCAGCTTCACCGCCGCCACGAAAAGGCAGATTCCGATCAGAACCCGTTCCTTGCCGAACCGGAACGCGATCGGAGCCCAGGCGCGCGACGAGGCGAACGCGCCCACGAAGTAGATCAGGAGGAGCAGGTTGGCCTGCGCCGCCGTGAAGCCCTTCGTCGGGGCGAAGAACAGGAGGAGCGAACTCGTCACGCCCGACGCGAGCGCCGTCAGGACGGTGCACGCCATGACGCGGGCCACCGGAGGACAGGCCAGCGCCTTGCCATAGTCCAGCACCGCGCGGCCAAAGGAAGGCACGTGCGTCAGAACCGCCCTTTGCGGCTCAGCGACCCGGGTGGTCGCCATGATCACCGTGAGGGGCGTGACGACCAGGATGAAGAGACCCATGGCGTGGACCGCCAGGTTCCGGTCACCCGGAAGGTAGGCCGTGACCATGGGCAGCACCGCCATGATGAGCAGCATGCCAAGCGTCGCGGCGCCCTGGATTGCGCCATAGGCGCGGGAACGTGAGTTCGAATCCTCGCCCAGCACGGCGGCCCACGAGAATTGGGTGACCGTGACCAGGGAATAGCCGATGAACACGGCGCTCAACGCACCGACCAGATAGGCCACACCGACGTCCTGCGGCGGGAAGTACGCGAGCCAGGACCCGATCATCGCCACCGGAATCCCGGCCAGCATCCAGGGGCGGAACCGCCCGATCGATGTCGAGGTGCGGTCGATGGCGATGCCCAGCAGCGGGTCGAAGACGAGATCGCCGAGCCGAACGGCCATGAAGACGAAGCCGATGACGGCCAGGCCGATACCGCTCTGGGTCGCATAGAACGGCGGCAGGTACACCGCCAACGAGAGGTTTATCACCGCCATCGGCATGGCGGGCGCGGCGAACGCGGCAAGACGTGCGCCCTGCGTCGCGGCTCGGGGTTCCTGCAGCAAGCGGCTCGTCATGATGCGCCGCTCAGTGACCGGTCTGCAGCGATGTCGCGGGGCATTCCGACGCCAGATCCACGGCGCGCACGACATTGCCGGGGACGACCGATGTGTGGGTCTCGCCTTCCACGACGCCGTACCTGACGTTGACGTTGGGCGCGCGCAGCCCGGTCATCCAGCCCCCGAACTCGGTGAGCGCGGCGACCATCCGCACGTCCGGCAGCCCGCGCAGGCTCGGGATGCCCGCAAGCTGGCGCGCCGAGAACTCGCGCTCGAGCCCACCGACGGACAGTTCGACGCGGATCGGCGCGGGCAACGCAGCCACCTTGTCGCGGAACTGCGCCTGCTCCTTCAGCACGGCGAAGTCGTTGTTCCAGAGTGACGGGCTGGAAGCGAAGTACTGGCGATAGGTTTGCGGCGCCCGCAGCAGGGTGTCGGCGACGAACAGCCCACCGAGCGAATGCCCGAACAGCGTCGTGCAGGCGCTGTCGATCTTGGTGAAGGACCCGACGACAGAGGGGAGCGCGCCTGTCAGAAAGCTCCGGAACGCCGCCGCCTCGCCGCCCACCGCGCCCGGCGCCCGGTTCGCCAGGACACCGGGATCCGTCGCCTTCAGCGGCGTCAGGTCGGCCACCCGGCGGGCCAGGATTTCGTCAATGCTGGTGCTGGGATAGCCCACCCCGACCACGACGATCGGCGACATCTCCTTCCATCTCGCCCGGCTTGAGGCGATGGAGGCCGCGATGGAGAAGTTGAAGTTGCCGTCGAGCACGACGAGGAGGGGAAAGCCTTCCGGTGGGACGGGATCGGGGGGAATCGATACGAACACGCGATAGGTCTTGCCGTGGTGTTCGACATCCACGGCCTGTCCCGGAAGGAACAGGCTCTTGGCGAGCGCATCGGCTGAGACCGGCTGCGGCGCGGACGCCGGTGGCGCGGGGGCGGCGCCGACCGCAGCTGCGGCGAGGAGGGGCGCGAGCATCGTGACCCCGACCTAGGCGCGCGCCGAAGCGCTGGCGGTCAGGCGACGAGCGCCGCGCGGAGCCGCATTCTTCCCGACATGCATTGTGGAACCCCCTCACGCGCCTCCGTCGGCGCCTCGAGGATTCAGACGGGCGGGCGCCCGAGACCCCCTGCTCCATCCGCCAAAAAAAAGGAATCCCAGGACCAACCGCAACCGCCCGCGCCGCCGCGCGGGCCTTTCGGTCTGCTTGTCGCCGATCCCCGCCGGCCGTCCGCGACAACGTCCCCAGGATTTGGGGCCGATTTGGATTCCGCAACAAATCGTCCCGCGTGCGAACGCGAGCCATTGGAACACCACGATTAACCGCCTAGCCTTTGTGTGATCCGCAACACCAGCAACAGCGAGATTCTGAGATGACGCTAGATGTCGGCCAGCGTCTGCGGGCGGTGAGGATGGAGTACAAGCTATCCCAGCGTGAGCTCGCCAAGCGGGCCGGGGTGACCAACTCGACGATCTCGCTCATCGAGTCCAACTCCACCAATCCATCGGTCGGGGCGCTGAAGCGCATCCTCGATGGGGTTCCCATAGGCCTCGCCGAATTCTTCGCCTTCACGCCGGCGGCGGCGAAGAAAATCTTCTATCGCGCGGACGAGCTCACCGAGATCGGCAAGGGTGGCGTGTCCTACCGCCAGGTGGGTGAGACCATGGTCGGGCGCTCGCTCCAAATCATCATGGAACGTTACGAGATCGGCGCCGACACCGGCCGCATCCCGCTCGTTCATGAAGGTGAGGAAGGCGCGATCGTGCTCGGCGGGCGGCTTGAGGTGACGGTCGGTGAAGAGCGACGCATCCTGGGCCCCGGGGACGCCTACTATTTCGAGAGCCGTCGTCCGCATCGCTTCCGATGCGTCGGCCAAGAACCCTGCATCCTCGTGAGCGCCTGCACGCCCCCGACATTCTAGAGGCGAAGGATCGCTTTCTGGCTCCAGGAGTCCTTTGGCGGTCGCGCAGAGCTAGGTCCCCGCGCCAGCGCGCGCCCTGAGGTCGACCAGGCGGGCCGGCGTCCGACCGGCGGTCTTGAGCAGCGTGAGCCGCGCCTCGCGCAGAGCGCCGCGGCGCGCCTTGCCGGCGTCGTCACGCAGGTCTTCCGTCGTCCACTCGAAGGACTCCGGAACCTTGTAGCGAGACAGCCGCGCCAGCAGGAACGTCTGCAGCGCCGCGGCGTGCGGCGTGACCCCGGCCCGCCACTGCACGATCGCGTGCACCCGTTGACCCAGATCCTCGTCCGGCAGGCCGATCACGATGGACGAGGCTACGTCCGGATGCTGGTCCAACGCGCCTTCGATCTCGGCCGGATAGATATTGGCGCCGCCGCGCAGGATCAGGTCGGAGCGTCGATCGGCCAGATAGAGGAAGCCGTCTTCGTCCAGCCAGCCGATGTCGCCCAGGCTTTCCCAGCCGTCGCTGCGACGCTTCGAGTCCGCGCCCAGGTAATGGTAGGTCTGTCCGGCCCCCTCGCGGGGCAGGAAGAAGATCTCGCCGACCTCGCGCGCCGCGCACGGCCGGCCGTCGGCGTCGAACACTTGAAGCTGACAGCCCGGCGCCGGCCGACCGACGGACCCTTTGTGCAGAAGCCACTCGTCACCCCGGATGACCGTGGAGCCCAGCCGCTCGGTGCCGCCGTAGAGTTCCCAGATCGTCTCGGCCCCCAGCCAGTCGATCCACGCCTCCTTCAGCCACACCGGCATGGCCGAGGCCATGTGATACACCGTCTGCAGGCTGGAAACGTCGTAGCTGGCGCGCACGTCCTCGGGCAGCCGCCAGATGCGCGCCATCATCGTCGGTACGAAGTTCACCCACTGGACGCGATACGCGTCGATGAGGGCCAGGGCCCGCTCCGGATCGAAGCGACCCATGTTCACCACCGTTGCGCCGACACACATCGCTTCATGCGAAAGCACGAACGGGGCGTTGTGATAGAGCGGGCCGGGATTGAGGACGACGCCGTGCGACGGCTGATTGAGGGTGGGCGCATCGACGTCGAACACCGCCCGCCGGTGGTCGACAATCACCTTGGGACGCCCCGTCGAACCACCGCTGGTGATCGCCTTCCACTGCTCGGACACCACCTCCTCGAGCGGCTGGCCCGACAGCCCGGCCGTGTCGACGGCGCGCGGAAGCCGGCGCAACCCGGCCGGCGCGCCCGCCCCTTCGCCGTCCCCGATGAACAGCGCCGGACGCGCCGCCTCGAGCATCGCGCCCAGTTCCGGGGCCGGCAGCTTCGGCGAGATCGGGTTCGGCGTGGCCCCGAGCTTCCAGAGTGCGAAGGTCGTTTCGAAGAACTCCAACCCGTTCGGCAGGTTGAAGGTCACCACGTCACCCGGACCGACCCCCTGGGCCTGGATGAGGCGTGCGCGCCGGTTGGCGGCGACTTCGAGCTGCGACCAGCTGACCACCTCGTCGCCATCGATCAGGCCTGCCGCGTCCGGTCCAAAAACGTCCGCGTTGTGGCGCAGGATAGCGTTCAGCGGGATAAGGTTCATGCGCCACGTCTCAATTCCGGGCCGGCGGGGATGCGCCCTCGCCGCACCGATCCAATCAATGGCGCGATGCCCACACGCCATCTCCTCAGGCGGTCAAAGGTCGTGTCGCCTCGCCCGCCATCCAAGCCCCTCCGGACGGCGCGCACGCCTTGCGGCCAGCGCGCCGCTTTCGCGAAGACGGTCAGAAGCGCGCGCGGGCCCCGACCACCATGTATCGCCCGACGACGTCGTAGTAGGGCGAGAACGCCGACGAGATGGGCGGATCCTTATCGAAGAGATTGTTGACGTTCGCGAAGACCTCGACCTCCCGGTCCTCAAGAACATCGAATTTGTACGACGCGCCCAGGTCGAAATACATGTACGCGGGAATACGATTGTTCTGAATGTCGAGCGTCACGTTCGATGTTCCCGCCGAGATGAAGCGACTGCGCAGGCTCAGACGAAGGCGCTCGTCGTCATACGTGACCGCCGAATTGACCACGACCTTCGGCACGCCGGCCGACCCGATCGTGCCCTGGGATCCGAGGAAGTCGATCGTGGTGATGCCGTTGTTGCTCTTGTACTTGTTGGCCCACGTTCCCGTGCTTCGCAGCGAAAGCCGCCCGCCGTTCGAGAGCGGGATGCTGTAGCTCAGCGAGAGATCGACGCCGCTCGTACTCAGACGAGTGAAATTCAGCAGCGTCGCGGCCGTGGTGGTGATCAGGCCGTCCGGCCCACGCACGATCTGAGAACACAGGGACTGGACGCCCTGCGAGCACAGGGTGATCAGCGTCTGCGCGGCGATGGTCGAAATCGCGTTGTCGATCTCGATATCGAAGTAGTCCGCCGACACGGTCAGCCGCGGAATCTGCGACGGCGAGAGCGTCACGCCGGCGGTCGTCGTCTTCGACGTCTCGGGGCGCAGATTCGGGTTGCCGCCGGTCATCGCCCGAACCTGATAGGCCGTCCCGGTCTGCGGGTCGCTGATCTGGGTCAGGTTGAGCACCTGGCCGGAGAACAGCTCCACGAGATTGGGTGAACGAATGTCGCGCGAGCGGGTGAACCGCACCTGCACGCCTTCGGTCACCTTGTTGGTGAAACCAAGCTTCCAGGACCAGATCGAACCCAGGCGGTCGTCCGTGATCCGCGCGGCGCCGTTGAACTGCAGCAGCTCCAGGCCAGGGATATCCCGGACGAGCGGGACGAGAACCTCGCCGAAACCTTCCTTGGTGCTGTTCTTGCCGTTGATCGGCGCAAAATTGGAGAAGGCGAAGGCGTTCGCGAGATCCAGCGCGCCCACGCGCTGGCGCAGTTCCTCACGCCGAGCCTCGGCGCCCAGGGCGATGGAGACAGGTCCCGCCCAGGTCTCGAAGGGCTCGCCTCGTACGGTGAACCCGCCCGTATCGAGGTCTGCCTGAAGACGCAGTTGACCCGTCCCCAGCACGTAGGCGCGCGCGGCGTCGGACGGCGCCCCCTCGCCGAAGAGATTGATCGGCACACAGGTCGTCGTCGGGTTGGTCAGCGCGACTCGGCAGATCGGCTGGCCGGTCGTGGGGCTGGGGACGGAGTCCACGGCATTGGCGAAGTTGGCCCGAATGCGCAGGTTGCCGAGGTCGTTGCGCTCATTGAACTGGCCGTGGCTGTAGTACGCGTTCCAGCGCCACGTCTCGCCGACCTTGCCCTCGATCGCGAGGGTCCCCTGCGTGGTCTTGCGGCTGTAGTCGTTCTCGATGAAGGCGAAGTCGCGGTTGGCGCGCCCCATCGTGAAGGCGGTTTCGCCCGCGGCGACCATCTGCGCCCGGACGGCCGCTGGCAGGAAGGCGTTGTCGACAGAGATCCGGATGTCGCCGCGATTGGGGTCCAACAGGAACCCGAAGTCGTCGTGAACGCGCGAGTGCAGCAGGTCGGCGGTGAGCTTCAGGTTGTCGTTGAGATCATAGGTGACGCGACCCATGACGCTGTATCGCTCGTAGGGCGCAGAGAAATAGCTGAAGTCGTCCTGGGACGGGCCTTCACCGCCGATCGACGTGACGCCCGATACGCGGCCGAGATCGAACGTGCGCAACGTTCCGTCCGGGTTGAACGTCCGGCCGGCGTTGACCCCGGTCAGGATCAGGCCGCCCAGGCTCGCGTTGGCGAAGCCCACATCGGGCGCGAAGATCAGTGGCTGTTGCCCGTTGGTCGCGGTGAAGGCCGGGTTGGGGACGACCGCCCATCGACCGACGTTTTCGCGCGAGGTCTTCGGCCGCCCGCCTGCGTTGTCGACGTACTCGCCGCCGACGATGAGGTGCCCCTTGCCGTCGGCGAAGCGCCAGCCGCCGACGGCTTCGAACTGCTTCTCCTCGACATCGTCGCGGCTGGAGACGCCGTAACGGCCCCCGATCCGGATCCCCTCGAGCCGGTTGTCGATGATGACGTTGACGACGCCGGCGACCGCGTTCGAGCCCCACGCCGCCGACGCGCTCCCGGTCACGACATCGACGCGATCCACCATGACGCCGGGAATGACCGACAGATCGATCCCGGCGGCGCCGTTGGAGTAGCCGCCGGCAAGCCGGCGAGCGTCAATGAGCACAAGACTGCGGGCGTTCCCCAGGCCACGGAGATCGACGCTGAAGCTGCCCGCGGCGAAGGAGCCGCCGGTGATCTGCGGCGACCAGCTCGCCTTGAACTGTGGCCTGTCCATCAGGCTCGCGACGAAGTTCGCGCGCGCGCCTTCACGGAGTACTTCCTTGTCGAGCACCGTCAGCGGCGTCGGGACATCTGCGCGGTTGAGGCGAGAGGCCGTTACGACGACTTCGTCGAGCCCTACGGCGACGGGTGCTTCTGCCGTTGTGGCCGCGCCTTGAAACCTACCGGCGCCGAGCGTGATGACATCGGCTTGCCGGGACACGATCACAAGACCGGTGTCGGCCAGCAGCTGGTCGAGGGCCGCCTGCTCACTGAGGGTCCCGGAAACCGGCCGGGTCCGCTTTCCCGCCACAGCCTCATAGGGAAACAAAATCCGAAGCCCCGACTGGGTCGCGAAGCGGTTCAGCGCCTCAGCCGCGGGCTGAGCCGGAATGTCGTACGCATGCGTCTGGCTCTGCGCCAGGGCGGCGCCACCCAGGGAGGCGATGGCCGACCCCGCCAGAAGCGCTCCACGAAGTTGGCGGATTACCGAGGTCGAAAGAAGATTCATGATGGAGCCCCCTCTGAGCCAATCTTGGCTCTTCGTGGACTCAGACGGGCAGAGCGTCGCGAACCCCTGCCTCCTTCGCGAAAAAACGCTCACGGCGCCCAACCTGCGGAGTTCGGGAGGCTTCTGGTCGCTCGGCTCATCGCATCAGGGCAGTCCAGCGTCGGGATCGAGCTGTTGGATATGCAAAGCCAGGCGCGCATGGAAGACGCCGCCCCCTCCCTGACACGCGACGAGACGCTGAACGGATGTCGGCGCCAAGCCACCCTTCGATGACGACGCGAGATGCGCTCCCCGACAGCTCCATCCCGATATCATGACCCGCCTGCACGACTTCGCCGGCGGCGGACCGATCAGACCGACAGGCGTCCGCGCAGGAAGTCGCATCCGCGTCCCAGAGCATCACGTCCTTCAGGAAAGGCCGGGAAGAAGTAAGGGAAGACGTGGATCATGTCCGGCCAGACCTCGAGCGTCACCGCCACGTCGTCGCGGCCAGCCGCCTGCGCGAGACGAACGGAGTCGTCCAGCAGGACCTCGGCCGAGCCGACCTGAATGAAGAGCGGCGGCAAGCCGCGCAGATCGCCGTAGATGGGCGAGGCCAGCGGCGCCCGGGGATCGCCATCGGCGAGATATCGACGGGTCATCAATCCGAGAAGATCGGCGCTCGCCAGGGGATCCACGGACGCCTTGGCCGCCACATTCGGACCCGTCACGGCCAGATCGACCCAGGGCGACATACAATAGGCGCCGACCGGCGGCGCCAGGCCGGCATCGCGGATCGCCATCAGCGTGGCGACCACAAGACCGCCGCCCGCACTGTCGCCGGCCAGGGCGATCCTGGCCTGCGGGGCTTCGGCTCGAAGCTGGCGGTAGGCCGCCAGCGCATCATCGAGGGCCGCCGGGAATCGATGCTCGGGACCGAGGCGATAGTCGAGCGCGACGACGGGATGCGCCACGAGCCGCGCCATCTCGACGCCCAGATGCCGATGGGTGACGAGCGAACCGATCGCATAGCCCCCACCGTGCAGGTAGAGGACGACACGATCGGGTGTCCCCGCCTCGGCCCCATACCACTCGGCTGGACGCCCCCCCAGTGTCGCGCCCCTCACGGGGGCGTCCGCACCCACGGGAAACATCTGGGCCATGCCTTCGTACGCCGCGCGCATGGCCACGAGCTCCGTCGGCATCGGGTTGCTGCGAAGCTGCTCCAGAAACTGTGCGAAGTCCGCGCTGGGCATGCGTGTCCATCTCCCTCTGTGGCGGGCCGGCGTCGTCAGGCCGTCGCCGGCGAGGCGGCCCGGATCATCTGGAAGCCCTCGTATCCGTTCGCGACGACATCGGCGCAGAACGTCAGGAAGTGCTGCTGACCGCCGGTATAGAAGAGCAGGCTACGCCGGTTGCGGCCCGGTAGGTTCGTGTTGATCGAGGTGAACCAGGAGTCGACCTTGCTCGCGAGAAAGGCCTCGGCGCCCTGGCGCTGCGACTCCGTCCACTCCGCTTCCGCGGCCTCGCTGGCCTCGACACGGTCGAAACCCTGTTCCGTCATCCATTTCAGCAGCGCCGCGATGAACTCCACGTTCTGCTCGATGCACCGCGGCACGTTGCAGAACGTCGCGCCGCTGTGGGGCCCCACGTTGGCCAGGAGATTCGGGAAGCCGTGGACCTGAAGCCCCATGTAGGTGACAGGGCCGTCACGCCATTTGTCGATCAGCTTCTGGCCTCCGACGCCGGTGAAGTCGATGCGGTCCCACGCCCCGCGAACGGCGTCGAATCCAGTCGCGTAGATGACGACGTCGAAGGCCCGCTCCTCGCCACCGGTGACGATCCCGCACTCGGTGAAGCGTTCCACCGGCGTGGCCTTCAGATCCACGAGGTCGACGTTCGTTTGGTTGTAGACTTCGTAGTAGTTGGTCTCCATCGGCACCCGCTTGGTCCCGAAGAGGTGGTTTTTCGGGATCAGGATCTCGGCCTTCGCCGGATCGTTCACCCGCTCCCGGATCTTCCGGGCGAGGAAGTCGCCCACGGCCTTGGCCGTCTCGGCATTGGTCGGCAGGTCCTGGAAGTTCGAGAGCCAGAAGGCGAAGCCGCGCTGGGCGTAGAGCGCCTCGAACATCGCCTCGCGTTCCTCGGGCGTGGCGTCGGCCATGACACGCGGCTCCCAGTCGTGCAGGAAGGCCGCCGAGGTCGCCTTGCAGCGGGCGAAGATCTCGGGAAAGCGTTCGCGTATCTGCGCCATCTCCTCGGCGTCGATCGGCGCGTTGTGCAACGGCTTCGCCCAGTTACCTTCCCGCTGATAGACCGTCAGGTGTCCGGCGACCTTCGCGACTTCCTGGATCACCTGGATGCCCGTCGCGCCGGTTCCGAAGACGGCGACACGCTTTCCGGTCAGATCGAACGGTTCGCGGGGCCAATCCGCGCTGTGGAAGCTTCGTCCCTTGAAAGTCTCCCGCCCCTCGAAGGGCGGAATCACCGGGATGGACAGAATGCCGATCGCAGTGATCAGGAAGCGGGCCTGGAAGACGCGGCCGTCGTCCGAGTCGATCCGCCAGACGTTGTCCGCCTCCAGCCAGGTCGCACGGGCCACGCGCGTTCCGAACACGATATCCCGGCGCAGGTCGAACCGCTCCGCCACATGGCGGAAGTAGGGATAGGTCTCGGTCTGGGGTGCGAAGTGCTCCTTCCAGTCCCATTCAGCCAGGAGCTCCGGCGAGAAGGAGTAGCAATAGGTGTAAGTCTCGGAATCGAAACGCGCGCCCGGATAGCGGTTCCAGTACCAGGTGCCGCCGACGTCGGACCCGGCTTCCAGCACCAGCGCCTTGAGGCCGATCTCCCGCAGCGTGTGGAGCTGATACAGGCCCGACATGCCGGCTCCGATGATGATGGCGTCGTGAGTTTCCATGGGTCCTCGGAACAGCAGGAATGAAGCGGCCAGGCAGAGGCGGCCGGGGCGGCGCCCCGCCCCGTCACGCTCAGAAGCGGTAGTTGAGTTCGACGCCGTAGAAGCGGGGCTCGCCCGGCACGACGAGGTTGAACCCGAGCAGCGCGCTGTTGGAGATGCCGCCGACGTAGTACTTTTCCTTGGTCGCGTTGCGCACGAAGGCTCGGATCGACAAGGGTGTCCCGCCGACGTCGTCAAGGCTGGCCTGCAGGTTCAGCAGACTGTAGCCGGGCAGCTTGGTGTCGGGTGAAGAGCTCTTGCCGGTGTTCGAGATCCACTGGCCGTCCTGCGCGTACAGATCGGCCCGCAGCGACGCGGTTCCGTAGTTCTCGGGCGCCGGAATCTTGAGCTTGGCGTAGACGCTGCCGGCGTTCTTCGCCACGTCGGCGAAGGTGTCGAAGGTGAAGAGATTCCCGAACACCGTGACGGTGTTCGGATCGCCGTACTTGCCGTCCGTGTGCGCGTACGACCCGCCGACTTCGATCCACTCGCTAAACCGGATGGAGACGTCCGTCTCGAAGCCCTTGACCGTCGCGCCGCCCGGGACGCCGGTGGTGAGCGCGGTCAGGCCGGACGGAAGGGTGATGTAGAGCACCCGCTGGATGTCATCGACCCACTGCTTGTAGGCCGCGATGTTGAGCCGGACGGCCGCACCGCCAATGTCCCCCCGGTACTTCAGGCCGAGTTCGACATCCCGGGTCTTCTCGGGTTCGAACATGTTGCCGCCGTCGCTGGCCAGGGCCCGGACCGGCGGCGCGCTCTGGTTGAATCCGCCGCTCCGCCAGCTCCCGCGATGAACCGCATAGAGAAGGAGATCTTCGGTCGCCTGATACTCGAGGCCCACCTGCCAGCTGGGTTCGGCGTCCTTGCGTCCCTCGCGGATGCCGGGCGGGAAGAAGCCTTCGAACCCGCCTAGAGAGACAAAGTCGATCTGCTCCCAGGTGTAGCGCGCACCCACGGTCATGCTCAGGCCGCGCACGACATCGTCGAGATGGTAGGTCCCCTGCGCGAAGACGCCCTGGGTCTTATCGACCGTCTCGCCCTGGACGTGACTGCTCAGAGGAAAACCGAAGATCGGATTGGCCACCGGCCCCGCATCGAGGAACGTGAAGATCTGGTCCTGCCGTGACTTGGTTCGCGACACATACAGGCCGGCGATGTAGTCGAGCTTGCCGTCGAACAGCGCGCCCGATGCGCTGAGCTCGCCAGTCAGGTTGGTGTTGCGGTTGATGATGACGTCGTCCACGCCGACGAAGGGCGTGCCGTCGGCGTCGTTGCCGTCGGAATTGTAGTTGTAGGCGTAGCCGACAACCGTCTTGATCGTCATCGCCTCGCTCGCACGGTAGGTCGTGGCGTTCACGATCGAGTAGCTGCGGCCGGAATGGTCGAGCGGGAAATTGAGCCACGCGACCCACGGCCCCGCCGCCCGCTGCCGCTGGACCGCCTCCAGAAAGCCGCCGGCCGGCGCGCCGGGGGTGACCGCCCGGAGCGCGGCGTAGGCGCCCGGCCCGGCAAGGCTGTCGAGCGCAGGCCCGAAGAACGTCGCGGACGTGGCGTTGAGCGGCGTTCCGTTCGGCTCTGTGTCGCCCGGCGCATTGGCCGAGAATACCTGGTTGGGGTCGCCCAGGCCGCCGCTGCGATTGTACTGGTAGACAAGGCTGTTGCTGAAGGACGTGCCGGGCTCCCACAGCACCGATAGCCGGATCGAGTCCGCATCGGTCTCCGACAGGCGCGAACCGTCTACCGCATTGTAGACGTAGCCGTCGCGGCGGTCGGTGGAGCCTGCAAGTCGAACGGCGAACGTGTCCGAGATCGGAACATTCAGGGCGCCGGTCAGCTTCCGCGCCCCGTAGTTGCCGACCGTCGCGGTCAGATCGCCGCCAAACCCGTCGAACCTGGGCCGGTTGGTGGTCAGAAGCACCGCACCGCCCGTAGTGTTGCGCCCGAAAAGGGTGCCCTGCGGCCCCTTCAGTACCTGGATCGAGGCCAGATCGAAAAAGGCCGAGGCCGAAACGACCGGATTGTGAAAGTCGTCGACGTAGGTCAGCACGCCGGGCTGCGATTGACTGTAGGCGTCGATCGACTGGCCTCGGATCGCGAAGTTCTGCTGATTTCGGTTCTGGGTCTGACGCACGATGAGGCCGGGCGTGGCGCGTTGCAGGTCGGATTGGGTGCCCAGCTGACGGGCCGCGATATCCCCCTCGCCGAAGACGGTGGTCGCGACAGGCACGCGTTCCAGCGCCTCGGCGCGGCGACGCGCGGTGACGACGAGTTCAGCGACAGCGGAGGCCTCTGGCTGCGCCGTGGCCTCGGCCTGCGCACCGCCCACGCTCAGAAGCGCTGCGCTCGCCGTCGTACCGGCCATGAGCAGAGACCACATCGCGCGGCGATGCTGACGGACCGTTTTCATACTTCCCTCCCTTGTCGTCCGCCGATCCCGGATGTCCCCGGCCGGTTGGGCTACGCCCGTCCGCTGCACCATCGACACGCGAGCCTTCGCGACGAATTTCGTTTTATATCGTTATTGGTAGAATTATGATGGAAACGGTAATGTCAACAGGCGAATTGGAGCGCCCGACAATCATAACGCCTGCCCGAGAGATGCATTTCTCTCCGGAAGATCATCTCTAAGACTGGTGGATGGCGCGCATGGGTCGGCGCTCCGCTCCGCGACGCGGAGGCGGGCGGACATTCATGGCCCGGAAGCAGCAACGCCCGGAGGTCAGTTCCCCCAGCGGTCGTGGGGCTTCGCCTCCGGCATGATCAGTTCGTAGCGGTGCTGCGCGTGCCCGGCGGCCTGGCGAAACTCCGTCCGGAGCACGCCGGGGAGCCGGGAAATCGTCTCGATCGTCGCCGCCATCATCCGCGTGTCGGTCGCGTAGATGAAGGCCCGGATGTTGGACGCGCCGGTCCGCGCACAGCACATGGCGCAGAGGTTCAGGTCCGCGATGAACTCGGCGACCGCCTGGACGTCGGCGGCCCTCGCCTCGACATCGAGATAGCCCGACACGTTCATCTCGGTGGCGCGCACATCGACGACCAGCCCATACTTGATCGCACCGGTGTCTTCGAGCCTCTTGAGACGCTTGCGAAGCGTCACTTCCGAGAGCCCGAGATCCTGGGCGATCGCACGATTGCTCTGACGACTGTCGGCCATGAGGAGACGAATCAGTTCCTCGTCGATCTCGTCGAGGAGAGGCGCTTCACTCACAGGGCGGCGATCCCGGTGCGATGGTTGAACGTATGCAGCACGATGGACGTATCGGTGTGCTTCACGCCCTCGATCCGGGCGACGCGTTCGTTCACGATCTCGAACAGGTGTGCGTTGCTGCGGGCCATGATCATGACGATGATCTGCGGGTGTCCGACCATGTAGGAAACCGAATAGGCTTCGGACACGTCGGCCAGCGCGTCACCGACGGTCTCCACCGGAACGCCTTCCACATGGATGTCGGCGAACGCGACCAGGGAGTAGCCCAGGGGGCGCATGTCCCGCTGCACGGTGACCTTGATCAGCCGGTCGTTCACAAGGCGCTTCAGGCGCCGCGCAATGGTCATCTCGGAGGCGCCGACGATGGCCGCCAGCCCGCTGTTCGGGGTCATGGGGTCGGCCCTGAGCGCCCGAATGATCGCCTTGTCCGTCTCATCGAGATGAGGCGGCAGCATCTCGGCGGCGGCCGCCGCGCCCGTACGCTTAGGTGACAATCGATATGTCCTCAGCCCGATCCGCGCAAAGTCCCGCGATGGCGACCGCTCGGGTTGTGCACCAGGGCGGCCATGATGTCATCCGGCGGCGACGGCGCACGCAGACCGCTCCGCACCAATCGCAGGTCTCTACGCCGCCCGCGGCCGACCTCGAATCACACCCGCGCCGAACCTGCGCATGTCTCGGCCTTGACGGGCAAACAGCCGTCCTGATCCTGAAGGCGGGCGCCCGATGGCCACTGCCGCGCCCCGCGGGGACTCGCCCGACCGCAAGCGGTTCGGGCTCGATACAACGCGCTGAGGAGTTGCAACCGCCCCCTCGACGCGCTGTTCGCAGAACGATCCTCGGCCGGGCTGAGCGGGCCGGAGAACCATGACGCCTCCGTCACTGAGACGGCGATTCCCACAGGGCGCGTGGAGTATCGGGAGAACATGAAAACAGCGGCGTGGATTTCTCCAAGCCGCTGCTTTAACTGAACAAATCGAAGCGTCCGAGTTAGCGCTTCGAGAACTGGAAGCTGCGTCGGGCCTTGGCCTTGCCGTACTTCTTCCGCTCCACGACACGCGGGTCGCGGGTCAGGAGGCCGTGCGGCTTCAGCACGGCGCGCAGGCCGGGCTCGTAGTAGGTCAGAGCCTTGGAGATGGCGTGGCGAACGGCGCCCGCCTGGCCCGAAAGGCCCGAGCCTTCCACCGTGGCGACGACGTCGAACTGGCCGGCGCGATCGGTCAGCTCCATGGGCTGGGCGATCATCATCCGCAGCACCGGACGGGCGAAGTACACCGTCTGATCGCGGCCGTTGATCGTGATCGTGCCCTTGCCGGGCTTGATCCAGACGCGGGCGACGGCGTTCTTGCGCTTGCCGGTCGCGTAGGCGCGGCCCTGGGCGTCGATCTTGGGCTCGCGGACCACGGCCTCTTCGGCCGGCTGCGTGCCCAGGCCCTTCAGGGCGTCGAAGCCCGTGGCTTGGGGGGTGGCTTCGCTCATCAGGCGCTCCGCACGTTCTTGGCGTTCAGCTCGGCGAACGCGATGGTCTCGGGGTTCTGCGCCGCGTGCGGGTGCTCCGGCGAATTGTAGATGCGCAGGTGCGTCATCTGCTTGCGGGCCAGCGGGCTCTCCTTGGGCAGCATCCGCTCGACGGCCTTCTGAAGGACGCGCTCGGGATACTTGCCGGCCAGGATCTGAGCCGGGGTCCGCTGCTTCACGCCGCCCGGGTGGCCGGTGTGCCAGTAGTAGACCTCGTCGGTGGCCTTCTTGCCCGTGAACTTCACCTTGTCGGCGTTCACGACGACGACGAAGTCGCCGCAATCGACGTGGGGGGTGTAGTCGGGCCGGTGCTTGCCGCGAAGACGCATGGCGATGAACGACGCGAGACGGCCGACCACGGCGTTCTCGGCGTCGACAACGATCCACTTCTTCTCGACCTCGGCGGGCTTCAGCGAAGCCGTGGTGCTCTTCAGCATGAGGGACGATCCAATGAACCTGACGCGGGCCGCCGGAAGACGACCCGATACGAGGCGCGGCATATGCCGCCCATCCCGGCCGAAGTCAACGGGAAGATTTTTGCCCGAACCCAGATAAAATGTTCAAATTCAATAGGTTGAACGTAGAGGTAATATAATACCTCTAAAAATGCCCCGTCAAACCCGCCGCACACGCCACCCGAACGCCACCGCGAGGCTGAGGACGATCGCCGCGAGGAGCTGGTGGGCGATGCTCAGACCTAGGGGCGAGACCGCCATCAGCGTCGCGATCCCGAGCGCCGCCTGGGCGAGGACGCCGCCTGCGGCGGCGAGGCCCAGGATCTTGGCCTCACGCGACAGATAGCTCGACCGCCAGGCGCCGACGCCCAGCGCCACAGCCGCCAGGGCGAGCCCGTAGCCCACGATCCGGTGGTGGAGCTGCACCGCGCCCTGGCTGTGCGCGATCGTCCCCCAGAGCGAGCCGGCCCAGTAGTCGTCGGGCACGAGGTGGCCGTTCATCATCGGCCAGTCGTTGTAGACCAGCCCCGCATCGTTGCCGGCCACCAGGGCGCCCAGCAGCACCTGGAGGTAGATCAGTCCGATCAGCCAGGCCGCGCGCCGGCCCCAGGGGCTGGGCAAGGTCTGACGCGCAGCCCCCGCCCAGGCGTCGAACGCGGTCCAAAGCAGAAGGCCCAGCAGGGCGAACGCCAGCCCCAGGTGGACCGTCAACCGCTCGGGCGCCACCGAGACCCGGTCGACCAGGCCGCTGGCCACCATCCACCAGCCGACGGCGCCCTGGAGCGCACCCAGGACGAAGATACCGCCCAGCCGCGGGAACAGCCGCCGGGGAATCTGGCGGCGAATGGCGAAGACGGCGAACGGCGCGGCGAAGACCAGCCCCAGAAGCCGGCCCAGGAAGCGGTGCCCCCACTCCCACCAGTAGATGAATTTGAACTGCTCGAGGCTCATGCCCGCATTGATCTGCGCGTACTGCGGGATCTGTCGGTACTTGGCGAACTCGGCCTGCCAGTGCGCCTCGCCGAGCGGGGGGACGGCGCCGGTCACGGGTCGCCATTCGGTGATCGACAGGCCGGAGTCGGTCAGCCGCGTGGCCCCGCCGACGACGATCATCGCCAGGACCAGGGCGGCCACCACGAACAGCCAGATCGCGACGGGCTTGGATCGATCGGAACGCAGGAACGAAGTCATGGGGCGCGACTGGCGCAATTTCTCGGCCGAACTTTGGCCGCGTCCTTTAGCGGGCTTACGCGCGAACGCCCAGCGCTCTATGACGACCTCATGTCTTCCCGCCTGCTTTCGCCGCGCCTGCGCAAGTTCATCGGCATGATCGTCATCCTGGCGTTCCTGGTCGTCTACATCACCGTCGTCGCGTCGCTGGCGGACGAACTGCCCGACCACTGGGCCGTGAAGCTGGCCTACTACGGCTTCTTCGGGACCCTCTGGGGCGTGCCGCTGTTCCCGCTCATCCGCTGGATGAACCGGGAGGAGTGAGGCCTCACCGGATGTGACTCTAGGGTGTCGCCCCCGGGTCTCGCGGTAAGCGACCGTGCATACGCGCATCGTATGGCGGCCGCGGGAAATCCACCCGGAAGCGCCATACTTGATCAGCCGGCCCCGCTTGGCCGTCCCGCAACGGCGCGGCGGTCATCCAGTTGGTCAGCGCCATCCGCAACGTCGCCTCATCGAACCCCCAACCCGCGGGCGCCACCGCCGCAATCCGGCAGTCTCTCAGCAAACCTCGGTCGGTCACCCGGCAGTCGGTCAGGACCACGCCGCCCTGCCGCATACGAAACGCGCGATCCGGAAAGTAGGGTCCGGGCGGCCCGAGACCCCGGTGGCTGCCCGTCTTGAACACGGCGTCGCGGAACGGGGGCCCCTCCGGCTTGAGGAAATCCAATCTGAGCCGGACACCGCCGGCGTTCGACGCCGCCAGCCCGGGCGCGGCCCTGAACTTGGCGACCAGCGACAACGCCGCAGCGCCGAAGCCCTGCCCCGGATGCGACTCGTCCAACACGCCGCACGCGCCCAGAGCGCCCGTCCCATCGATCCGGCACTCGAGGCGAGCCCAGCCGTCGGATTCGCCGCCAGCCGGATAGGCGGTCGCAAGGTCGACGTCGGACGGCTGTTGCAGCCAGGGCGAGGTTTCGGCCGGGTCGGCCAGCAACACACCACACGCCACCGCCCACAGTGCGATGAACTTTGTCGTTGCCCTCATCCCATGTTCCGCTAGAAGACCGCCCTCGCCGCCGGGCCATCGGAGCGTGGCGCAGCTTGGTAGCGCACTTGACTGGGGGTCAAGGGGTCGCAGGTTCAAATCCTGTCGCTCCGACCAGCGGCCGGCGGCGAGATTTCTCTCGATACAATCGCTAGATTCGCGAACATCCTCTGCGCCGCTTTCCCGGTGGTCTCGTGGGCGCAGCCCACCTCAAACGAGGCGACGGGCCGATTTGGTCCCGCCGATCAGATGCGGTCTGCGCCGCAGCGCCAGTCCTGCGGTCTCCGCCGAGATATAGCGCCATCGTCTCCGGCTCCTGGGGCGAGAGCCGCTCCGGAAATGCAGGTCGATCATAAAGTCGAGCTGACCCGTGGCGCGGCGGTCTGGCGCCTATTGGGATTGGGAGCCGTCCGCGGCTCGCTGGGAGAAGGAATTTCAATGATCATCCGGAACGCGCTCGCCGCCAGCGCCGTTGCACTCGCCTCCGTCGGAGGCGCCCACGCCGCCAACCTGGTCGCCAACGGCGACTTCGAGGCCGGGAACACCGGCTTCTCATCGGACTACACCTTCACCTCAAATGGAGGTCCGGCAAAGACCTACACCGTCACGGACAACCCGAGATCCTTCAACGGCGCCTTCGTCAGTGTCGGCGACCATACGACAGGCAACGGACTTATGTTCGTGGGCAACGGCGGCGAGAACCCGGGCGACATCGTCTGGCAATCCGAGGTTATCGCCATCCAAGCAGGGCTGGATTACTTCTTCGAGGCGTTTCTGCTGAACGCATACCCCGGCAGCCCGCCCATTCTCAGCTTCACGGTGTCGCTGGACGGGGGCGCCGAAATCGCGCTGGGGACGCCCACGATTCCCGAGGGAACCGGCCAGTGGAACGGCCTCTCCACCACGTTCAACAGCGGCTCCGCAACCAACGCGATCCTCTTCCTGCGCAACGCGCAGACAGCCTTCAGCGGCAACGACTTCGCCCTCGACGACATCTTCCTGGGCACCAGGTCGATCGTGAACCCCGGAGCAGGCGGCGTGCCAGAGCCCGCCGCCTGGGCGCTGATGATCGGCGGCTTCGGCCTGGCCGGGACGACGCTACGTCGCCGCCGCGCAGCGGGCCTCGCATAGCGGGTTCACAGATCGAATCGATGGGCCGCTGTCCAAGACCGACAGGGCCCGCTGCCTGTAGCGTTCCGGCGTGACCGCTCGGCTGGGCGGGCAACGGCTGCGCCTTGGCGACGCCTTGGCGACGAAACGCCTCCTGCGGCACTCCCGGCCGCAGGAATCGCCGGTAGTCGCCGGACGCCGCAGGCCTTCAGGATTGCGGTAGGTTTCGCCTCAGTCCTTGAGCAGTCCGTCCAGGCGGGCCTTGGCCTTTTCGAGGTCGCGCAGGGCGTCGATGAGGCCCTGCTTGGCGCCCGGCCCGCCTGCAGCGGCGCGCGCCCGGCGCGAAGGCGTCTCGGGCGCCGGCACGGCAACGCCCTCGCCGGCGGCGATCAGGCGCCTGATCCCCTGTTCGCGGTGCAGCTTCTGCACCCCCTTGATGGTGTAGCCCTCGTCGTGGAGCAGGCGCCGCACGCCGTGCAGCACAGCGATGTCGGAGGGGCGATAGAAGCGCCGGCCTCCGGCCCGCTTCATCGGCTTGATGAAAGTGAACTTGGTTTCCCAGAACCGCAGCACGTGCTGAGGCACGTGAAGCTCGTCCGCCGCTTCGGAGATCGTGCGGAAGGCGTCCGGGCCCTTCGCCACCGCGGTTACGACGTCCTCACCGCGAGAGCGCGCGGTCGACCCGCGCCTTCATGACCTGGCTGGCGCGGAATCCGATCACGCGCCTCGGGTCGATGGCCGCCGGCTCGCCGGTCTTGGGATTGCGACCCATGCGGGCGCGCTTGGCGCGGACCTGGAAGACGCCGAAGCCCGAGAGCTTGACCTGTTCGCCCCGTTCCAGGGCCTGGCACATCAGCTCCAGCACACGCTCGACCAGCTCGGAGCAGTCCTGGCGGGTGAGGCCGACCTGTTCGTGGACGGCTTCGCAGAGATCGGCCCGTGTCACCGTCGGCCCTTTCATGATCGCCCTGGCCCCCGCCCCCACGTCGTTCATGATCCTGATTGTCCTATTGTCACAAAGACTTCAAGTCACGCCTTACCGCTCATGCGTAAGCGAATCTCAAAGACGCAGGACGCAGGCGCCCCACGTCAGTCCGCCGCCCATCGCTTCCAGCAGCAGGAGCTGACCGGGCCGGATGCGACCGTCCTTCAGCCCCTGGTCCAGCGCAAGCGGAATCGACGCGGCCGAGGTGTTCGCATGCTCGGCCACGGTGGAGATGACCTTGCTCTCCTCGATGCCCAGACGGCGCGCGACCCCTTCCAGGATGCGCTGGTTGGCCTGGTGGGGAATGAACCAGTCCACCTCCGGCACCGAAACGCCCGCGTCCGCCGCCGCCGCGGTCACGGCCTCCGAGATGTTCACGACCGCGTGACGAAACACCTGATTGCCCTGCATGCGCAGGTAGCCGGTCTCGCGGTTGGTCGAGACGCCGCCATCCACATAGAGCAGATCCTGCTTGGTCCCATCGGCGCGCAGGGCGAAGCCGAGCAGGCCGCGATCGGCGGTGGTCCCCTGCCCTTCCCCGGGCTCCAGAACCACCGCGCCGGCGCCGTCGCCGAACAGCACGCAGGTGCCGCGGTCGCTCCAGTCCATGAGGCGGGTCATCACCTCGGCGCCGATCACAAGGGCGCAGGCGCTGCGGCCACGGGCCACGAAGCCGTCGGCCACCGAAAGGGCGTAGACGAACCCCGAGCACACCGCCTGGACGTCGAAGGCGATACCGACAGGGCAGCCCAGCTTGCGCTGGACGATGGCGGCCGTGGCCGGGAACGTCAGGTCGGGGGTCGTGGTGGCGACGATGATCAGGTCCACGTCGGCCGGCGTGCGGCCGGCGGCTTCGAGGGCCCGACGGGCGGCCTCGACGGCCAGGTCGGACACCGGGGTCCCGTCGTCGGCCTGCCGGCGTTGGCGGATACCAGTTCGCTCGCGGATCCATTCGTCCGAGGTGTCGACGACCTTGGACAGCTCGTCGTTGGTGACGATCCGGTCGGGCAGATAGCCGCCCACTCCCGTGACGACGCTACGCAGGACTTTGGACAATTCAGGCGGCTCCATCCGCGGCGGCCGGGCCCGCCTCGGCGAGCGCGGCGGGAAGCCGCCTCATATTCCGTTCGATCTCGGAGGCAAACCCGCTTTGCGCCACATCGGCGGCGGCGCGTATGGCCTTGGCGAAGTCGCGCTGGTCTGCGCCGCCGTGACACTTGAGCACCAGGCCGTTCAGCCCCAGAAGCGGCGCCGCCGGCGGCGGGCTCATCCTGTCCCGGAACCTCAGCAGCGAGCTTCGGGCCAGCAGGGCGCCGAGGCTGGCGGCGGGACCGGACTTCGTCAGCGCCGCGCGCAGCTCGTCGTACATGAACCGTGCGGCCCCCTCCATCGCCTTCAGGGCCACATTGCCGGTGAAGCCGTCAGTGACCACGACGTCGACCGCGCCTTTGGTGATGTCGTCGCCCTCGACGAACCCCTTGTAGGCCAGATCGATCCCGCCTTCCCGCAGCACCCCGTGGGCCTGGCGGACTTCCTCGTGGCCCTTCATGTCCTCCGAGCCCACGTTCAGCAGGCCCACGGTCGGGCGGGCCACGCCATGGGCGGCGCGATGATAGGCCTCGCCCATGATGGCGAACTCGACCAGCCGCTCGGCGTCGCAGTCGACGTTGGCGCCGACGTCGAGGAAGGTGGTCACCCCGTTGGGATGCGGGATGCTGGCCACCAGCGCCGGCCGCTCCAGCCCTGCGCCCATCCGCAGGATCAGCTTGGAGATGGCCATCAGCGCGCCGGTGTTGCCCGCCGAGACCGCGGCGGCGGCGTGGCCGTCGCGGATCGCCTCGACAGCGTTCCACATCGACGATCCCTTGCCCCGGCGCATGGCCTGGGCCGGTTTCTCGTCCATGGCCACGACCTTGTCCGAATGCCGGATCTCGATCCGTCCCCGCACGGCCTCGTGACGCGCAAGCGCCGCGCCGATGGCGGCCTCATCGCCGTGGAGGAGGAGACGGAGGTCGGGCCGGTCGGCCAGGGCTTCGGCGCACGCCGGCGCCACCACCGACGGGCCATGATCGCCACCCATGGCGTCGACGGATATCACCAAGGGCTGGGTCAAGCGGTGTTTCGTCCCCCACGCGCCCGGCGCGGCGCCGGTCGGATTCGTCTTCGCGACCATACTCCGCCGCCACGGCGGCTGGAAACTAGGCCTTCGGCTCGGTCAGCTTCTTCAGGGCCGCGAACGGCGACGCCTCGGTTTCCGGCGCGGCATAGTCGAACACCGCGCCCGGCTTGCGGGGAAAGGGGTCGAGCTCCAGGCCCAGGTGCTCGACCACATAGGCCGCCACGTCGATCGCGTCGCCGTCCAGAACATCGGGAGCGTCGGGCGCATCGGGATCCAGCTCGAGTTCGCCGCCCTCGCCCGCGGCGGCGTGCGGGCTGCCCGCCGGCACCGCCTGCACCACGAAGTCACCGACCACCGGCTGCTCGAAGGGATCGAGCGACACTCCGCACACCTGCTCGACCACGGCGTCGAAGCGCCCGCCGATCTCGGCGCCGTCCATCCAGGGCCGCACGGTGACCCGGGCGGTCAGGGCGGGCAGCGATCTGAGTTCGAGGCGGCGCGCGATGGCGGCGCGCTGTTCGGCGTCGGGGGCGAGGTCCAGCGTCACCGGTCCCCGGGCCAGTTCGTGGAGGCGTACGACGCGCGGCCAGGTCACGGCTTCGCCCATGCGACCACGCCGTTGCAGATGGCGTCGACATCCTGGGTCGCGAGGGCCTGGCGCTGGGCCAGGACATACTCGGCCAGGGCCGGCGCGTTCTCGGCCGCGCCGTCTTCATAAACGGTCCGCGCCAGCACGGCCTCCAGGCCGGTGCGATCCGGCAGCGCCCCCAGGGCGTCCTCGAGCGACTTCACCCGACCATAGAAGGCCTCGCCCAGCTTGCGCATCTTCTTGCCCACCGACAGGTCGCCGACCCCCAGCTCGCGCAGGGCATGATCCAAGGCGCCGACGTAAGTGTCGAACAGCGCCTGGGCGATCTCGGACGCGCGGTCGCCCTGCCCCTTCAGCCGCTCCAGTAGGAGATAGACGTGCAGGCTGTAGAGTTCGAACCGCCCCTCGGGCGAGTCGGCCACGCCAAGGTCGGTGTAGAGACCCGGCGAGCGCGCCTGAGCGACGGTGACGGCGTAGAGTTCGCGCCCGGCGGCGACGGCCGGCCTCGGCTTGAACAGACGCTTGAGCATGACGGCCTCGATTTCGCCCCTCTGGCTGCGTACAAAAAGGGCGCATTGAACTAAGGGGCGGCCGGCGATAGGTCAAAGCCTCTTGCCGTCCGGCAATGCGAACCGAGTCCGCCAGAAACGAGCCCGAATGTCCCGCAGCCCCGCCAAAGCCGTCTCTGCCGCCGTCCTGGCCGCCGCCGTCGTGGCCGCCGGCGGGCTTTCGGCGTGCTCGCCGATCACCAGCTATTCCGGCTTCCAGGCCATCGACAGCGACCCCAAGGACGTCGCGGTGGGCACGGACACCAAATCGACCGTCCGCGCCAAGCTGGGCTCGCCCTCGGTGCAGTCGACCTTCGATCCCAACGTCTGGTTCTACGTGAACCAGGTCAAGGAGCGGGTGGCGTTCCGCAAGCCGCGGGTGACCGCGCGGAACGTGACCGCGATCGCCTTCGACAAGGAGTCCGAGGTCGTCGAGACGGTGAACGTCTACACGCTGAAGGACGGCAAGGTGATCGCCTTCAACGATCGCGAAACGCCGACCCGCGGTCGCGAAATGACGGTGCTGGAACAGCTTCTGGGCAGCGTCGGCCGAGGCGGGATGCTGCCGCCGGACGACGAGGGCGTTCCCGGCTCGCGGCCCGGCGACCGGCGATAGCCGCCGTCCCTCCCGGTTCGCGGCGGGGGATCGAAAAGCAGAAGGCCCCGTAGAATGCAGAAGGCCCCGGAGATCGCTCTCCGGGGCCTTCGCGTTTCAGGCTGTCGAAGCCGTCAGCCGACCGCCCCGTGGGCCAGGATCGCCAGCAGCAGCAGGGCCACGATGTTGGTGATCTTGATCATGGGGTTCACGGCGGGACCCGCCGTGTCCTTGTAGGGGTCGCCGACGGTGTCGCCGGTCACCGCGGCCTTGTGGGCTTCCGAGCCCTTGCCGCCGTGATGGCCTTCCTCGATCAGCTTCTTGGCGTTGTCCCAGGCGCCGCCGCCCGAGGTCATCGAGATGGCCACGAAGAGGCCGGTCACGATCACGCCCATCAGCATGGCGCCCAGGGCCGCAAAGCCGTTCACCGGCCCGGCGATCGCCTGGATGACGAAGAACAGCACCACCGGCGAGGCCACCGGCAGCAGCGACGGGACGATCATTTCCCGGATCGCCGCGCTGGTCAGGATGCCGACCGCCTTGCCGTACTCCGGCTTCACCTCGCCGGTCATGATGCCGGGGTTCTCCCGGAACTGGCGACGCACCTCCTCGACCACGGCCTCGGCCGCACGGCCCACGGCGGTCATCGACATGCCGCCGAACAGGAACGGCAGCAGCCCGCCGAACAGCAGACCCACGACCACGTACGGGTTTGAGAGGTCGAAGGTCACCGCGCCCAGGCCGTCGAAGAACGAGCCCGGGACGGCCTCGGCCACGAAGTACTTCAGGTCCTCGGTGTAGGCGGCGAAGAGCACCAGGGCGCCCAGGCCGGCCGAACCGATCGCATAGCCCTTGGTCACCGCCTTGGTCGTGTTGCCCACGGCGTCCAGGGCGTCGGTGGTGACGCGGACCTCGGGCGGAAGGCCCGCCATCTCGGCGATGCCGCCGGCGTTGTCGGTGACCGGGCCGAAGGCGTCGAGGGCCACGATGAAACCCGCCAGCGACAGCATGGCCGTGGTGGCGATGGCGATGCCGAACAGGCCGGCCAGACCATAGGTCACGATGATGCCGGCGATGATCACGATGGCCGGGGCCGCCGTCGACTCGAGGCTCATGGCCAGGCCCTGGATCACGTTGGTGCCGTGGCCCGAGACCGAGGCCTTGGCCACCGACTTCACCGGCCGGAAGCCGGTGCCCGTGTAGTACTCGGTGATGATGACGATGAGCGCCGTGACCACGAGGCCGGCGACGCCGCAGAAGAACAGTTCGTTCGCGCCGAAGGTCTTGTCTCCGACGGTGACAGGGCCGGTCACCAGGGCGTTGACCACCCACCAGACCGCGCCCACCGACAGCACGCCGGTGACGATCAGGCCCTGATACAGGGCGCCCATGATGTTGTTGGACTTGCCCAGGCGAACGAAGAAGGTGCCCACGATCGAGGTGACGATGCACACGCCGCAGATGGCCAGCGGCAGCAGCATCATGTTGCCGACCACCTCGGGCATGGCGCGGAAGAAGATGGCGCCCAGGACCATGGTGGCGACCGTGGTCACCGCATAGGTCTCGAACAGGTCGGCGGCCATGCCGGCGCAGTCGCCCACGTTGTCGCCCACGTTGTCGGCGATGGTCGCGGCGTTGCGCGGGTCATCCTCGGGGATGCCGGCCTCCACCTTCCCCACCATGTCGCCGCCCACGTCGGCGCCCTTGGTGAAGATCCCGCCGCCCAGGCGGGCGAAGATCGAGATCAGCGAGGCGCCGAAGCCCAGGGCCACCAGGCTGTCCACGACCACGCGGTCGGTGACCGCCAGGCCCATCGCGCCGGTCAGGACATAGAAGTAACCCGCCACGCCCACCAGGGCGAAGCCGGCCACCAGCATGCCGGTGATGGCGCCCGAGCGGAACGCCAGCGACAGGCCCTTGGCCAGGCCCTCCGAGGCCGCCTGGGCCGTGCGCACGTTGGCGCGGACCGAGATCAGCATGCCCGCAAAGCCCGCGAGGCCCGACAGCACGGCGCCGATCAGGAAGCCGACCGCCGGAAGCACGCCCAGCAGGACGCCCAGCGCGATCAGGATCACCACGCCGACGATGCCGATGGCGGTGTACTGCTTGTTCAGATAGGCCTGCGCGCCTTCCTGAATGGCGGCGGCGATCTCCTGCATCCGGGCGTTGCCCGGGGACGCCCGCATCAGCGACATGGTCTGGACGATGCCATACAGCACCGCCAGCGCCCCCGCGCCGATCACCAACAATAGAACGGAACTCATCTCGTTTATCGCCCCTCTGCGAGCATGTATGCGGAGGGAGGACCTCGGCCGCCACTGCGGGCGGGCGTCGCGGACCCCTTGCTCCTGTGCGTTTCCCCAACTCGTTCCAGGACCGCACGTCGCGGCCCGGGAAAGACTTGGAAGCCTACTCAGGTTTCGAGGAGCCACGCAACCTGCCCGCCGGGGGCGGTTCACGCGGCGGCAGGCGGCAGGCGTCGCCTGTGAGCGAGGCCGCGGCGGGATGTCAGGCGGCGGGCGTCAATCCCCGCCGGCGGGGCGCCTGTGACGTCACCTCGACCGACAGGATCTGGCCCGGCCCCGCGATCGCGGCGGCGTCGCGCTTCAGGGCGGCGGAGAGCTTCGCGACGTCGATCGCCGCGAGATCGGACGGCAGCGTGAACGGCGTGCGATGCGCCGTCCGCACGAGGGCGTCGCGGAAGAACGGCTCCTTCTCGCGCAGGCGCGCCGCGTTGGCCGTGCTGGTCAGGTTTATCCGGATACGGACGAAGATGTAGTTCACCAGCTTCCGATCCAGGACGATCGGCAGGCCCACCGGCTGCAGTTCCACGTACTGGCCGACGTCGCCCTTGCCGTCGCCGTCCTTCGCCTTGGGCTCGGCGGCCCAGGCGCCCGGTCCGGTGGCGGACGCGGCGGACAGGCCGGCGGCGGCGAACAGGAAGGCGCGGCGGAGCATGCTTTGCTTTTCCAGGAAAACCCTTGCCGCAAGGTTGAGGCCGCAGGCGCCGCGCGTGGCGACAATCTCCGAACGATGGTATCCTGAAGAAAATGGGTCCAGGGAGGCTCGCCATGCCGCCTACGCGTCGCCAAGCCGCCGTCGGCCTGCTGGCGGCTGGAGCCATGGGAGCGACGGGCGCCATGGGAGCGACGGGCGCCCGAGCCCTGGCCTCCGAACCCGACGACCCGGCGCCGGTGATCGAGCACCCCGACGAGGCGGGCGCCGAAACCGAACTGGCGACGCGGGAATCCGCGCACGAACACATGCTGGCGCCGGTCAGCATCAACGGCCGGGGGCCGTTCAACTTCCTCCTGGACACCGGCGCGAACGTGAGCTGCGTGTCCAACCGTCTCGCCGACCAGCTCGCACTGCGGACGGTGGACTCCGCGCCCGTGCACACGCTGGTGGGCGTCCGTAGTCGCCCCATCGTTCATCTCGACAACCTGCAGGTCGGCCCGCGGGAGCGTCGGAACGTGAAGGCGCCCGCTCTGCCCATCAAGGGCGCGGAGGTGGACGGCGTCCTGGGGATCGACTGGCTGAAGGGCCAGCGTCTGGTCCTGGACTTCAAGGGGCGGCGGATGCTGATCGTCGAATCCCGAAGCGACCGGAACGAGCCGGGACGGACGGTCGTGGTCCCGGCCCGGCGTCGGAAGGGCCAGCTCACCATCGTCGACGCCGAACTGTCGGGGCGGCGGATCAGCGCCATCATCGACTCCGGCGCCCAGGGCACCCTGTGCAACAGCAGGCTGCGCGATCTGGTCAGGGCGCAGGAGAAGCGCGCAGGCGCTACGGGGCCGCCGCAATCCGTCCGGATGGAGACCCTGGCCGGCGAGCCCTTCTACGGCGAGGCGGTGTTCCTGCCCTTCCTCCGACTGGGCGGGCTGCACCTGGGCAACGTGCCGGTGACCTGCGCCGACATGCATGTGTTCAGGATCTGGAACCTGGAGAACAGCCCCGCCCTGGTCCTGGGGATCGACCTCCTGAGCCAGTTCGAGCAGGTCGCCCTGGACTTCGGCCGATCCCGCGTGCGGTTCGACTTCAAGGACGCCTGAGTGTCCTTGCCAAGAAGGTTGTTCGCCTAGCCCCGCGAAGGCTGTTGTCGTGGCACATCAGCCGAGAGCCGGTGGAGCAGGAACCTGCATAGGAGCGCCTTGCGAAGCCGGCCAGCCGCGCCGAGGTGTACGGCGGATGAGCGACCGTCGTCTCTCGCCAAGAGCCTGCAATCCGTCTGGGTGCGATAGCTCTGCCCTTTCCGCGGGCGATATCGTACAAGGCCGCATCCTCTTCCTTTGGTTCCCGGAGTAGCGCCGTGCCGCGCCTGTTCAGCGCCTATGTGATCGTCGACTGGAGCGCGGCGGCCAAGCCGACGACCGGCGCCGATTCCATCTGGATCGGCGTCCTGAAGCGCGACATCCGCTTTCGCATGGCTTTCGAGAGCTTCAATCCGCCCACGCGCGCGGACGCCGAGGTCCGGCTGAACGCCATTCTCGACGACCTGAAGAAGCGCGGAGAACGCGCCCTGGTGGGTTTCGACTTTCCGCTGGGCTTCCCGCGGGGATTCACCACCGCGCTCAGCCTGCCTGGCGAAACGCCCTGGCGCGCCACCTGGGATCAGCTCGCGCGGATGGTGAAGGACAAGCCCGACAATACGAACAACCGCTTCGGCGTCGGCTCGGAGATCAACCGGCGTCTGACCGGCGGGCCGTTCCCGTTCTGGGGCTGCCCGCCCAAGGACACCCTGACCACACTGCAACCCAAGCGCACCCGCGAGCACGGCCCGGACGACCTGCCCGAGTATCGCCACGCGGACCTGGCCGCCAAGGGCGCGGCGTCGATCTGGAAGCTCTACTACAATGGCTCGGTGGGGGGGCAGGCCATCCTGGGCATCCCCTTCGTCCGGCGCCTGCGGGACACTCGGGGGGACGGCGTGCGCGTCTGGCCGTTCGAGACCGGTTTCAAGACCCTGACGGAGGCCGACCTCGACGGCGTCGATGCGGTGGTGGCCGAGGTCTATCCCTCGCTGCTCAAGCCGCAACCGGCTCCGGGCGAGGTGAAGGATCTGGCGCAGGTGCGCACCACCGCCGAGCATTTCGCGCGGCTGGACGAGGCCAACAAGTTGGGCCCGCTGTTCGGTCCGGCGAAGGACACCGCCGCCGACGTGATCCTGGACGCCGAGCGCGAGGAAGGCTGGGTCCTGGGCGCCGGCGCCTGACCCGCCTGCCGTTCCACGCGCGTCACCGCTGGGGCGAACCCAGTGCGGTCGCACCGGAGCCCGGCCGAGCCATCACGAGTTGCGCACAACCCCGCGCCAGACTCTCACGCGAAACGAGATCGTAGCCACAGGCCTGGAGGTCGCGGTCGTAGCCGTCGGCGAGGCATTCCGCGACGCTGGGGGGTTCGAGCCGCGAGAGAAAGCCGCGCCAGGCCCGGGCGAAAGCTCCGTCGCTGGGCGCGGCATGGTCCAATATGATCAGCCGCCCATCGGGCCGAAGCATGCGGCTGGCGGCATCGAGAACCCGCCTCCGGACGACGGTCGGCAGCTCGTGCAGCACGAAGGCGCAAAGAACCTGATCGAACGCTCCCAGATCCGGCAGGATCTCCAGACGGGTGTGGACGAACGTCGCCGCCGGAGCCCGCGCCCGGGCCCGGCCCAGCATCGACCGGGAACCGTCGACCGCCGTCACACGGGCGCCCTGCCGCGTCAGCCGGCGGGTGAGCGCGCCCGTGCCGCAGCCAAGCTCCAGGATGCGTCGTCCCCCGACCGGCCCCATGCGCGCCAAGGCCCGGTCCCGCATGCGCCCTACCCCGCCGAGCGGCAGGAACATGCTCCAGATGAGACCGTCGTAGACGAGGGGCGTCCAGGCGGCCGCATAGGTGTCGGACGATGACGCGAGATGCGATTCCATGAGCCCATCCATTGACTGACGGTCAGTCATATAACGGCCACCCTATGGCGCCAAGTGCGGACCGCTGTAGTCTTGAAGCTTTCCAAGGAGGCGGCTCTGCCCTCGAACGTTTCGCCCAGGACCAAACCGGCCGATGTCCGGCGCCGTGAAATCCTGACGGCGGCCGAGGCTGTCGTGCGCGAGAAGGGTGTCGCCGGCTTCAGCGTCAGCGACATCACTCAGCGCGCCGCCATCGCCAAAGGCAGCTTCTACCTGCACTTCGCCTCGAAGGACGCGGTCGTCGCGGCGCTGCGCGAGCGGTTCGTCGAAGATATCCTGAGCGAGGTGGCCGCCCGGGTCGACACCTGCGCTCCGGACGACTGGGACGGGCGACTGGACACCTGGGTCCGCCACGGGCTGGCGCTGTGCCTTTCCCCCCGGAACCTCGCGCTGAACGAGCTTCTGTTCCACGGCGGTGGCGCGCCCGGGCTCCGGGAGGACCTGACCAGTCACGGCCGCGGCGTGGCCTATCTCCGGGACCTTATCGCCCGCGGCGCGACCGCCGGCGCGTGGTTGGCGGCCGACCCGGAGTTCGTCGCCGTCTTCCTCTATTCCGCCCTGCACGGCGTGCTGGACCATGCCGCGGCCTCAGGGGAACACGACCCCGAGCAGGTGGCTTCGGCGCTGATCCACCTCTGCCGCCGCGTGCTGAAGCCCGACTGAGGGCGCGCCGGATTCAGGCCCGAAGCGACGGCGCGTCTCGTCGGCTGAGCAACCAGAAGCGCCCCAGCAACAGGCCCGCCGACAGGAAGCTGGCGGCGACCACGGCCCAGACGATGCCGATGATCCCCATCTCCATCGGAATGGCCAGCCACCAGGCCAGCGGCATCATCACCAGGATGTAGCTGGCCAGGTGGGTGTAGGTCGGCAGCCAGACATCCCCGCGGGCGCGCAGGGCCTGGGCGGCCACCACCTGCAGGCAGTCTGGGAAGAAGAACAGGCACGAAAGGACCAGGGCGGGCGCCGCCAGGGCGATGGTCGCCGCGTCGGTGGTGTAGCCACCCGCGATGAGGTTCGCGGTGGGCCAGATGGCCAGGGAGACCAGGAGTCCGAACACCGCCGTCAGCGCGAAGGAGATGGCGCCGGCCCGGTTCACGCCCGCGGGATCCCGCGCGCCGTACGCCTTGCCCACCAGGACCGCCGCACCCGTCGCCAGACCCAGCGGGACCATGAAGACGATGGCCGCGACGTTCAGCACGATGGCCCAGGCCGCCACCGTCAGGCCGCTTATCCAGCCGGCGATGATGTTCATGCTGGCGAAGGCCGAGACCTCCAGGAAGTTCGAGGCGCCGGCGCCATAGCCGATGCGGCGCTGCTCGGCCTCGGCCGCCCGGTCGCGCTCGGGCCTGGCGAAGACTCCCAGGCTGCGCGCCTGGGGCATCAGGGCGATGTAGCTCAGCATCGCGACAGCGAGAAACGCCCGCGCGCCCGTGGTCGCCCAGGCGGCGCCGGCGGCGCCCATGGCGGGCAGGCCCAGAGTTCCGGGCACCAGCAGCAGAACCAGCGCCAGGTTCACCACATTGGCCGCCCACATGGCCCAGGCGGCGGGGCCCGGGCGCGACAAGCCCTCCAGCCAGAACGAGGCGGCCACCGAGATCGCGTAGCCCGTCAGCGAGAGTGAAAAGATGAGCAGAACCCGCGTCGCCCCTTCAGCCAGGTCCTTCTCCAGGCCGATGACGTTCAGGAACGGCGGGCCTACGAGCATCAGCACAGCCGTGGAGGCGAGCCCGATCCACAATGCATACGAGAGGCCCCGCCGCAGGATCGCCCCGGTCCGTTCGGGACGCCCCTCGCCGATCACGCGGGCGGTCATGACCTGGATACCCGTGAGCAGGCCGACGACCGCCGTGAGGATCACGCTGGTCGGCGCCCAGCCGAGGGCATGGTAGCCGAGCTCGGTCGCCGAGTAGCGGCCGACGACCACGGCGTCCGTCAGCCCCATCGTCATGATGCCCAGACGCGACAGCACCACCGGCCCCGACAGCTTGAGCAGGGTCGAGAGGTCCCGACGGACGAGCGAAGGCTCTTGGGCCGCTGCGCGGTCCATGACGATGGTCCCGGTTTTCAAAGAGGCGCGGACACTGGCGCCCGCGTCAAAAACAGGCAAGGCCAGCGTGGGTCGCGGTCGGCCCTCGAAAGGCCGACCGTGACAGCGAAGGCACAGGGGCGCAGCAGCGCCGGCGGTCAGATCGCCTGCGCCATCCGCTCCGACGGGTCCACCCGGTCGTCCTTGAGCCGTTCGGCCACCAGGAACGCGAGCTCCAGCGCCTGCTCTCCGTTCAGGCGCGGATCGCAGTGGGTGTGGTAGCGGTCGGCCAGGTCGCCTTCGGTCAGGGCTCGGGCGCCGCCGAGGCACTCGGTGACGTTCTGGCCGGTCATCTCCAGATGCACGCCGCCGGGATGGGTCCCTTCGGCCGCGCAGATGTCCACGAAGGCCTTCACCTCGGAGAGGATGCGGTCGAACGGCCGGGTCTTGTAGCCGTTGGCGGCGGTGAGCGTGTTGCCGTGCATCGGGTCGATGGCCCACACCACGCTGCGCCCCTGGGTGGCGCGCAACAGGGCCGGCAGGCGGTCGGCGATCTTGTCGTGCCCGAAGCGGCCGTACAGCGTCAGCCGGCCCGGCTCGGCCTTGGGGTTGAGCACGTCGATCAGGCGGTTCAGCTCGTCGGCCTCCAGCGTCGGCCCCACCTTCACCCCGATGGGGTTGCGAATGCCGCGGAAGAACTCGATGTGCGCCCCGTCGAGCTGACGCGTGCGCTCGCCGATCCACAGCAGGTGCGCCGAGGTGTCGTACCATTCGCCCGAGGTGCTATCGACCCGGGTCATGGCCTCCTCGTAGCCCAGCAGCAGGCCCTCGTGGCTGGTGAAGAACTCCACCCGGTGCATCTCGGGATGGGTTTCGGGCGTGACCCCGATGGCGGCCATGAAGGTCAGGGCCTCGGAGATCTTCTCCGACAGCTCGCGGTATCGCGCGCCCTGCGGGCTGTCGTTCACGAAGCCCAGGGTCCAGCGATGGATGTTGTAGAGGTCGGCGTAGCCGCCCCCCGCGAACGCCCGCAGCAGGTTCAGCGTCGACGACGACTGGCCATAGGCCTGGATCAGCCGCTGGGGGTCGGGCGTGCGGCTCTCGGGCGTGAAGTCCATGCCGTTGATGTTGTCGCCGCGGTACGACGGCAGTTCGACGCCGCCGATCGTCTCGACCGGCGAGCTGCGCGGCTTGCCGAACTGGCCCGCCATGCGGCCGACCTTCACGATCGGCTTGCCGCCGGCGAAGGTCAGCACAACGGCCATCTGCAGGATCAGACGGAAGGTGTCGCGGATGTTGTCGGCCGCGAACTCCTTGAAGCTCTCAGCGCAGTCGCCGCCCTGGAGGAGGAACGCCTTGCCGGCCGCGACGTCGCCCAGGAGGCCCTTCAGCCGGCGGGCCTCGCCCGCAAACACCAGCGGCGGCATCTTGCGGAGCTGGGTTTCGACGCGGCTCAGCTCGGCCTGATCCGGATAGTCGGTCGGGATGTGCTTCGCGGGCTTTGCGCGCCAGGATGCGGGGTTCCAGTGTTCGGTCATGGTCTTCGGTCCGATCACCGCCGTCGTCGGCGGGCCGGGCGTTTTACGCGCAATGGTCCGCAGCGTCGATGGGCCGCGTCGCTGCGAGCGGAAGCTCACCAGAGTCAGGGGGGTGGAGTCAGGTGGTCGCCGCGATCTCCTCGCCATCGGCCAGGGCGGCGGCGCTCGCGGCCAGCGCGCCCAGGGCCAACCACCACTCCTGCCAGATCCCGAAGCTGACGGCGCCGAACAGGAGGTAGACGGCGCCCGAGCCGGCGATCCCCGCCGCCACCACGCTGCGCTCATCCCTCACGAGCCGACGGAACACGAAGGCCCAGACCAGGGCGCCCGCCACGACACCCGCAAACCCCAGTTCCAGCCACAGCTGCAAGGGACCGTTGTGCGGATGGAGTTGTATGTGGGGGCTGAAGGCGCGGCTGGCGTCCAGCCCCCACCCCCGCCAGGGATGCTCGGCGATGCGGTCCAGCGCATAGAGCCAGTATCCGACCCGTTGCGACCAGGATTCCGGTAGCCCGGCCGCGCCCGCGCCGAAGCCCCCTGCGTGCAGCAAGATCAACATCACCGGCATCGCCACCACCAGGCTCGCCCCGCCCAGCCCCAAGGCCTTCGGCGCAGAGCGCGGCCAGACCAGGACCAGCGCGGCGGTCGCGACCGCCAGGCCCACAGAGGCGAGCACGGCGTCATAGCCGAAATTCCAGGCCAGCAGCGCGACGCCGGCCGCCATCGGAAGCCCGAGCCAGCCGGGCGCGCCGGCCCGCAGACCGCCCACCCAGGCGACAGGCCAGAGTAGGGCCAGGGCGAACGCGCCCTGGGCCACATTCTTCTGCGCCAGGTCGGGGCGGATCGGATCGCCGATCATCGTACGCAGGGCCTGATAGATGGCGGCCCCGGTCAGCGCCTCGACGATCAGCAGGACACCGTATGCGGCGAGCCCCCAGGCGAGGACGCGAAGGGCGCGACGCCTCAGGTCGGGATCGGCGCGCCGCGCGGCGCACCAGACGGCCCAGTAGAGCGGCGCCTGTAGCGCGAGCTTGAGGGCGGTGCTGTCCTCCAGGCGCCCTGGCTGATGCGGGCTCCAGACCAGCGACAGAACCGCCCAGACCACAGCCAGGACCAGGATCGCCGCCAGCGGCGACTCCCGCCCCCCGACGCGCACGGCGCTCAGGCACAACAGCCCCAGGAGACCCAGGAGCGGCGCGAAACCCAAGGGCCCCAGCCACGCCAAGAGCGGCGTCAGGCCCGCGCAGACCACGAGCGCCCAGCCCTCGACGCGACGGAGGGCCCCGCCCAGGCGCGCCGTCGTGGCTGCCGACGACACGGCCATGCGGACGGCCGACCGGCTCAGGCGACCTGGCCCAGGGCCGGCGGCGCGTGCTTCTCACGCATGGTCACCAGTTCCTCGGCCAAGGTGGGATGGACGGCGCAGGTTGCATCCCACTGCGGTTTGGTGACGCCCATCTTGAGGGCGATGGCGGCCATCTGGATGATCTCCGGCGCGTCCGGCCCGACCACATGGCAGCCCAGGATCCTCTCGCCTTCCTGTTCGACGACCAGCTTGATCAGCGCCCGCTGCTGACCGCCGTAGAAGGTCTCCTTCATCGGCCGGAATCTGGCGAGGTAGATATCGATCTTGCCGCCATGCGCGCGCCTCGCGTCGGCCTCGGACAGGCCCACCGAGCCCACCGGCGGCTGGGTGAACACGGCCGAGGCCACCATGTCGTGGTCGAAGGTGGTGGGATTTCCGTAGAACTCGGTCTGGGCGAAAGCGGCGCCTTCGCGAATGGCAACAGGCGTCAGGTTGATCCGATCGGTGACGTCGCCCACCGCCCAGATGTTGTCGACACTGGTGCGGGAATACGCGTCCACCTTCACCGCGCCGGTCTCGGAGCGCGCGACACCCGCCGCCTCCAGACCCAGATCGTCGGCATAGGGCGCGCGCCCCAGGGCGAACATCACCACGTCGGCTTCGAGGGCGTGGCCGTCCGCGCAGGTGGCGACAAGGCCTTCCGCCGTCTTCTCGATCCCGGCGATCTGCGTTCCGAGCCGGATCTTGACGCCCTGGGCCTCCATCTCCTCGGCCACATGGCTGCGGATGTCGTCGTCGAAACCGCGCAGCACATTGGGCCCGCGATGGACCACCGTGGTGTCCACGCCCAGGCCGTTGAAGATACCCGCGAATTCCAGGGCGATGTAGCCGCCGCCTGCGATCACGATGCGCTTCGGAAGCTGCTCCAGATGGAAGGCCTCGTTGGAGGTGATGGCGTGCTCGATCCCCGGCAACTCCCGCGGCATCCAGGGCGCTCCGCCCGTGGCCACGAGGATCTTTGCCGCCGTGACCGTCCCGTGGCCGTCCACCTCGACCGTGTGACGGTCCTTCAGCCGGGCGCGCCCATGAACGAGCTCCACGCCGGCGTTCTGGAGGTTGCGCACGTAGATCCCCGAAAGCCGGGCGATCTCGTTGTCCTTGGCCATCAGGAACCGCGGCCAGTCGAACGCCGGCTCGGGGACGTCCCACCCGTAGCCTCGAGCCGTCTCGAAATGCCGAGCGTATTCTGAAGCGTAGACCATGAACTTCTTGGGCACACAGCCCCGGATCACGCAGGTGCCGCCCACGCGATGCTCTTCCGCCACCGCCACCTTGGCGCCCGTCATGGCCGCGAGGCGCGAGGCGCGGACACCGCCCGAACCGGCGCCGATGACGAAGAGATCGTAGTCGTAGTCCGCCACGCTGGGACTCCTTAGGGTTCGATTTCGACCACGCCCGCCGGCGTGCCGATCAGGGCGCGATCCGCGAGATCGAGGAAGAGGCCGTGGTCGACCACGCCGGTGACGCTCTTGAGCGCCGCCGCCAGGGCCGCCGGCTCTTCGATCCGGCCGCAGTGTGCGTCGTAGATAAGGTTGCCGCCGTCGGTTCTCACGGCCTCGCCATCCTTGCGGCGCAGGATCGGAGCGATCCCGAGGTCGCATTCCGCCAGGGCGTCGCAGATGCGAAGCGCCGTGGTCTGGTGCCCGAAGGCCACGACCTCGATCGGCAGCGGAAACGTCCCGAGGGTCTTCACCTGCTTGGCCGCGTCGGCGATGACGACACAGGACTTCGACGCTTCCCAGACCAGCTTCTCGCGCAGCAAAGCCGCGCCGCCGCCCTTGATGAGCGACAGGCCCGGCCCGACCTCGTCGGCGCCGTCGACGGTCAGGTCGATGGTCTTCGTCTCGCCCAGGCCGCCCAGGCGGATTCCGAGGCTTGCGGCCAGGTCCGCCGTCGCCTGCGACGTCGGCACGCCCACGATGTCCAGCCCGCGCGCCGCCAGCGCCCGCACGAACCAGGCCGCCGTCGAGCCCGTGCCCAGGCCCACCACCATGCCCGGCTTCACGAGCGCCGCCGCGGCCTCGCCCGCGGCCCGCTTCTGGACGTCCGCATCGCTCACTGGGGTTTCGCCGCCTTCTTCGCGGTCATTATCGCGCGGAACCGGGCCGCCCACCCCGGCTTCTCGGCCTGCTGGCCGCGGCCCAGCGCCAGGGCGTCGGGCGCCACGTCGCGGGTGATCACCGAGCCCGAGCCTACATAGGCCCCCGCCCCGATCGTCACCGGTGCGACCAGCGCCGAGTTCGAGCCGACGAAGGCCCCCTCGCCCACGCGGGTGTCGTATTTGAAGAAGCCGTCGTAGTTGCAGAAGATCGTGCCGGCGCCGATGTTGGCTCCGGCGCCCACGATCCCATCGCCCAGATAGGCCAGGTGATTGGCCTTGGCGCCCTGGCCCACGGTCACCTTCTTCACCTCCACGAAGTTGCCGATGTGGGCCTCTTCGCCGATGTCGGCCCCCGGCCGCAGGCGGGCATAGGGACCGACCAGCGCCCCGGCGCGCACCACCGCCCCCTCGAGGTGGCTGAAGGCCCGGATCACCGCGCCCGACTCCACGCGCACGCCCGGCGCGAAGACGACATAGGGTTCGACGGTCGCGCCCGCGGCGACCTCGGTGTCCCACGAGAAATGCACCGTGTCGGGCGCAGGCATGGCGACCCCCTCGGCGAGGAACTGCTCGCGGCGGCGGCGCTGGAAGATCCCCTCGGCCTGGGAGAGCTGAGCCTGGGTGTCGGCCCCCATCACAGCGGTTTCGGGGGCCACGTGGGCGCGCACGTCCAGCTCCTCCTGGACAGCCTCGGCGACGATCGAGGTCAGGTAGTATTCGCCCTTGGGATTGTCGTTGGTGACGCGCGAGAGCCAGCGGAACAGGTCCGCACGGCCGGCCGCATACATGCCACCGTTGCAAAGACGCACGGCCCGGACCTCTTCACTGGCGTCGGCGGCCTCCACGATCCGGATGACGTGGCCGTCGGCGCCGCGGATGATGCGGCCGTACATCAGCGGATCGACCGGTTCGAAGCCGATAAGGGCCAGGGCGGCGCCGGCGCGACGAAGTTCGAACAGGGGCTCGAGGTCCTGGGCCTGCAGCAGCGGGCAGTCGCCGTTGACGATCAGCACCTCGCCATCGTGGTCGGCCAGCGCGTCGCGAGCGCACAGCACGGCGTGGCCCGTCCCCATCGGCGGGTCCTGGGTCACCGCGGCGTCGGGGCCCAGACGGGCCGTCACCAGCGCACGCATCGCCGGGCTGTGATTTCCGACGATCACGTAGATCCGCTCGCACCCCGCCGCCTGGACGGTGTCGATCACCCGATCCAGCAGGGTTCGCCCCCCCACCCGGTGCAGCACCTTGGGTAGCGGCGACTTCATCCGCGTGCCCTGGCCCGCGGCCATGATCACGGCGGCTCTGGCGGTCATACGGTTCTCCCGGCCCGACTTGAGTCTTCGTCCGCCCCCGCTTAGCAAGCCTTGTGGCGGCGCGCGAGGAATGGCGCGCATCGCGAGCTTGGTTCCGGAGAATCTCCATGACGTCTGCATCGCCGCCCCTGACGGGCGCGACGGTCGCCTTCGACCTCGATGGCACCTTGGTGGACACGGCGCCCGACCTGATCGGCACACTGAACGTCCTGCTGGACGAGGAGGGCCTGGCCCCACTGCCGCTCGCCGACGCCCGGCCCTTCATCGGAAACGGGGCGCGGTGGATGATCGAACGTGGTTTCCAGGCGGCCGGCCAGACGCTGAGCCCCGTACGAAGCCAGACCCTGTTCGACCGCTTCATCGACCATTACCGCGCCCATATCGCCGACGAGAGCCGACCCTTTCCCGGCTGCGAGGCCGCGCTCGTGGCCCTGCGCGAGGCAGGCGCACGCCTCTGCGTCTGCACCAACAAGCGCACCGAACTGTCGGTGGCCCTGCTCGACCGACTGGATCTCTCGCCCTACTTCGACGCCATCGTGGGCGCAGACCTGGCTCCCGCCATCAAGCCCGACGCCCGACACCTGCAGACCGCCGTCGCGGCCGCAGGGGGCGACATCGCGCGCGCCGTGCTGGTGGGCGACGCGCCCCCCGACGCGGGGGCCGCCCGCGCGGCGGGGGCCGGCCTGATCCTCGTGACCTTCGGCTACACCTCGATCCCGCCGGCCGATCTCCATCCCGACATCCTGGCGGACAGCTTCGACGAGATTCCCGACGCCTGCCTGCGGCTCCTGGGCGCTTGCGGGCCGCGGACGGAGACGTTATAGCCCGCGCCTTCCTGCCGGCGGATGCGTAGCTCAGCGGGAGAGCACCTCGTTCACACCGAGGGGGTCACAGGTTCAATCCCTGTCGCATCCACCATCATTTTCCTCAGCCCGACAATGACTTAGCCGCAACTGGCGGAAAGCGCGTGCTGTCTGCTCCCCAGGTTGCCGCCCAGAATGGGCCCGTTTCAGCGCCGCGGCATCGCGCCCACCCCCTTCGCGAGCAAGAGTTGCATTCGGTGCCACGTCGTCCCGCAGGCTAATAAGCGCCCCCCGGCGGCGGCGCAGGCCTCGCCAGCGCGCGATCCAGCAAGCGGCCCGTGACAGCGTCGCAATCGGCCTTGCGTCGGCGCAACTCGGCCCGGACGCCATAAACCTCGCGCCCCGAGGCGACCTCGACCCCCTGAACGTCGAGCGTGCAGATGCGGGCCGACCCCGATGTCCACCACATGCGCCGTCCGGGAGGCGCGTACCAGGCGTCGGGCCGGTCGCGCGGCGGCCTGGCGGCGCTGTCGTGAGCGCCGACCCGAAGCGGCCGGGCCGACAGGCCGAGGTCGAACAGAACCTGGGGCCCTGCGGGTGACGCCCCGCGACGATATCCGGGTGGTGGCCTACGACACGCTCTCCAGCGACGGCGAGACCTGGGGCCAGTCGGTGGCCTTCTGCCTGCCCGCCCCGCCCCTCATGGACCAGGGCGCGGTGCGCGCCCTGGGGACCGACGAAGACGCCATCCGTCCGGAAGACCGCGCCGGAGCCCTCTTCGACCTGGGCGTCGGACGCGGCCATGTGCGGTTCTGCGCGCGGACGCGGGATGCGGCGCTGATCGCCGCGCTCACGGACCTCGAGGGACAGTCCCTGTTCAGCGCGGCCGGCGCCGCCGCCATGACGACGGTCCTGGCCGCCCAGCCGCACCGCGTGGTGATCTCGCCGCTGGCCCGCGTGGAGGTCTATGCGCCCATCCCGCAACCGGGCGGCAAGAGCCCGGACGGCCCCCACACCCATCTTCTGCCCAAGCTCATCGCCTCGGGTCGCACCCACGCGGCCAACGCCCCCATCCCGCCTGGCCTGCAACCGGCGCTGATGCTCCATCCCCGTTCGCCCTGGCGCGACGCCATGGGCCTGCGCACTAGCTTCGACCCCGGTCTCGACCGGATCTTCCAGGCGATCCTCGACGATCACGCCCTGGACGAGGACCGGCGCATCCGGCGCGCCGTCGAGGCGGCGGTGAGCGATGGCCAGGCGCCGGAGACGTTCGCATGGCCCGACACCCGCCGCGGCCGCATCCAGGCCCGCATCACGCTGCGCCGGCTGGCGCAGCAGGGGCGACAAGGGGTCTCGGCCTGGCGGCGGCTCTACGATCGCGAACCGGCCGAGGGCGAGCCCGACGAGGAGACGGCCCTCCACGCCTGAGGGCGCTCCGCGGCTCAGGACGTAGTGACCGGCCCCAGATAGTCCACATAGCGCTCGCCCGGAGCGCCCGAGATGCAGGCCTCCACGTCGAACACCTGGCGCAGGAGGTCGGGGGTGAGCACGTCGTCGGTCGCTCCGAAGGCGGTCAGCCGGCCATCGCGCAGGGCCATCAGGTGGGTCGCGTACCGCGCCGCCAGCGTCATGTCGTGGAGGGTCGCCACCACCAGCTTGCCGTCCGTCGTCGCCAGCCGGCGCAGGCGCCCGACGGTGTCCAGCGCATGCCGAGGGTCCAGGCCCGAGGTGGGCTCGTCCACCAGCACCGCGTCGGGATCGCCGATGAGGGCGCGCGCCAGCATGGCGCGGGCCAGTTCGCCGCCCGATAGCGTCGTCGCCGGCTGGAAACGATGCTCGGTGAGGTCGCAGGCCTCGATGGCCCGGGTGAGGCGCGGCTCGAGGCCGCCCGGCAGACCGCCGAAGGCCGGAAGCTGCGGAATCAAGCCCAGCGCCACCAGGCGCTCCACGGGAATCGGCCACTCGGCGCGGAGCGCCTGCGGCAGATAGGCCCGCCGGCGCGCCAGTTCGCGCGGGCCGACCTGCGACACCGGCCGGCCGTCCAGGAAGACCTGACCGGCGTCGGGCCTGAGCAGGCCGGCCAGGCAGGACAGCAGGGTCGACTTCCCGGCGCCGTTCGCGCCGACCAGGGCCACGAACATGCCCGGTTCGAACGCGGCCGAGACCGCCTGGACGATGGCGCGACCGCCCCGCCGCACCGTCACGCCGTCCGCCGCCAGCCGGATCACGGCGACACCCGCTTCAGCCGCAGCACCAGCCAGAAGAAGAACGGCGCGCCCATCAGGCTGGTCAGAACCCCCAGCCGCAGTTCCGAGGTGGTGGGAATGAGCCGCGTGCCGACGTCGGCCACGAGCAGCAGGGCGGCGCCGAACAGGGCCGAGGGCAGCAGGGTGCGGCTGGGCTGATAGCCCACGAACGGCCGCACCAGATGCGGCGCCACCAGCCCGATGAAGCCGATGGAGCCGACCGCAGAGGTCGCGGCGCCGGCCGCCAGCCCCACGCCCAGCAGCGCCAGGATGCGCGAGCGATCCAGGTTGACGCCCAGGCTCTGCGCCTGGGCCTCGCCCAGGGCCAGCGCATCGAGGGTCCGCCCCATCGTGGCGAGCAGCAACACCCCCGCCCCGACGAACGGCCCAGCCAGCAGGATATGGTCCCAGCTCCGCTCCGAGAGCGAGCCGAGCATCCAGATGCTCATCTCGTAGGCCGCATAGGGGCTGGGGGCGAAGTTGAGGGCCATGGCCAAAAACGCGCCCATCAGGCCCGACACCGCCGAGCCGGCGAGGATCATGGCCAGCGTGCCTCCGCGTCCGAAGGCGAAGGTGATGGCCCCGGCGCCGACCGCTCCGATCAACCCCAGCAGCGGCGTGGACAGCGGAACCACCTTGGCGAGGCCGAAGTAGATCGAGATCACCGCACCCAGCGCCGCGCCGCTGGAGACCCCCAGCAGGCCGGGTTCGGCGAGCGGGTTTCGGAGCAGGCCTTGCAGCACCGCGCCCGACAGGCCCAGGGCCGCCCCTACCAGGATCGCCAGGATCGCGCGCGGCAGCCGCAACTCCAGCAGGACGAGCTTCCCCAGGTTGACGTCCGGCGAAAGAAGGCCGCGCAGCAGCACGTCGGGACTGACGTTCACCCGGCCGAGGAACAGCGACACCGTGGCCGCCAGCAGCAGCACCAGCAGGGCCACGAGCGCCATCGGGATTCGCGGGAAGCGGCGCGGCCGGGTCACTTCAGCCTCCAGGTGCGCGGCGGGAGCGAGTCCAGCGCCTGGCGCAGCTCGACGGCGGCGTCCGCCGACTGGGGCAGTCCGCAGGTATGGCCCAGCTCCTTGTAGGCGATGCGGCGGTCGCCGTAGTAGCGCCGGACCACCCGATGCTTGCCCTCGTCGCTGCGCAGCGACGGCTTGCCCGAGCGTGTCCCGCCGAACAGCAGGGCGTCGGGGTCGGCGGCCAGAAGCTGCTCGACGTCGAACGTGCCGTAGTTTGCGCCCGGCTGGGCCGCGATGTTCACCGCCCCGGCCGCCTCGATGATGGCGTTGGACAGCGTCCCCTTCCCCGGAACAGAGGTCCCGCCGCTCCACGCCACGACGCGCAGGCGCCGCTCGGGCGGCTGCGCCGCCAGCCGGGCCAGCTTGGCGTCGAGGTCGCGCACCATCGCCTCCGCGCGGGCCGGCTCGCCCACCGCCGCGCCGACCTGCCGGACGATGCGGCGGATCCCCTCGAAATCGTTGACGCTTTCCACCTCGACGATGGGCGCGCCCACCCGCTTGGCGAGCCTCCGGGTCACCGGTGTCGAGAAGTCGCCGGCCAGGATGAGGTCTGGGCGAAAGCGCAGGATGTCCTCGGCCGTGCCACGGTTGGTCGGAACCCCGGCGTCGGCGCCCGGAAAGGTCGCCGCCACCGCGTCGTGCGCCAGATAGGTCACCGAGGCCACCCGCGCCTTGGGGACGAGCTGCAACAACAGCAGGTCCGTGCACATGTTCATCGACATGATGCGCTGCGGCCTGGCCCCAGGAGAGGCCTCCGAAGAGGCCGCCGCGGCCGGATGGAGGAAAAGGGCCGCGGCGGCGGCCAGCGCCGCGAGGCGATGGCCAGGTCTCATCCTCAGAACTTCACGCGGGCGCCGGCGTAGACGGCGCGCGGCTGGGTCGGGAAGCCGAAGACCTCGTAGTAGTCCTCGTTGGTGAGGTTCTCCGCACGGGCGAAGATCTCGAAATGCTCCGACAGGTCGTAGCTGGCGCTGAGGTTCACCAGGGTGAAGGACGGCAGCAACACCTTGCCGGCGTTGGCGCCCGTAGCGGGCTTCACGCCGGGCAGGCTGGCCGGGAACGGCGGATTGATCCCGGAGAAGTTCGAGTCCAGCTGCTTGCCGTTGTAGCGCACCGTCAGGTTCACGGTCGCCGCCGCGACCGGCTTCCAGGTGACGTTCACGCTGCCGATGTCGGGCGCGCGGCGGATCTCCTCCAGGCCGTTCTCCTCCGCGTCGAGGTGCGTGTAGCTGCCGCTCACGCTCAGGGCGTCGGTGAACGCGAGGGTCCCGAACAGCTCCACGCCCTTCTGGGTGGAATCGAAGGCTCTGTTGCAGGTGGTCGAGAAGTTCACCGCCGGGATCGGGCAGTTCGCCCGCGCCAGCGCCGTGGCCGTGGCGCGCGAGGCCGAGAAGATTTCGTCCTCCAGCGTCTGGTCGAAATAGGTGGCGCCCAGACTAACGCGATCGTCCCAGAGCCTCAGGTCCACGCCGGCCTCCCAGCCCTTGGCCTTCTCGGGCTTCAGGTTCGGGTTGCCGACGAACGGGAACGGCCCCGTGGCGTTGTACCCGAACAGCTCGGTCTGGGAGGGGTTCTTGATGCCCGTCCCGCCGGCGGCGCGGAGTCGGATGGCGTCGTTGAGCTTCAGGAAGCCCTGCACCCTCCAGGTCGTCGCGTTCTCGAAGAAGTCGTTGTCGTCCCGGCGGACGGCCCCGCCCAGGCCCGCGCGCTCGCCGATCTCCAGGTCGTACTGCCCGACGAGACCCTTGTTCTTGATCGAACGACGGGTCGTGTCGGCGCCCGAGGCCGGCGGCGAGGTGTTCTGGTAGGTCTCCTTCTCCCAGTCGAAGGCCCCGGTCAGGCGATGGACCAGCGCCCCGGTCTCGATCCGGTAGGTGGTGGCGTAGGACGCCTTGGTCCGCACGCCCTCGTCGCCGCTCGAACGGGCGTTGCGGGCGTAACCCTTGCGGTCGGCGTCGACGCCCTGGATCGTCAGGCTGTGGCCCCAGGCCCCGTCCAGCAGGTCGAGGTCGGCGCCGCCGGACCAGTAGAGGCTCCTGGCGTCGAAATAGCTGCCGGGGCTGTCCACCTGGCCCACCCCGAAGCTCGACGCGTTGGTCTCGGCGTGAGTGTCGGTGTAGCGGACGACGCCGCGCAGCTTCAGGGTCTCGGTGGCCTGATAGGCGGCCTTGGCCGAGAAGCTCTGCAACTCCGAGCCCAGCTTCCGCGCGCCGCCCGGCAGGGTCTGGCCGACGTAGCCGTCCGTGCGATGGACGCCGGCGTTCACCACCAGGTCCAGCGGCCCGATCACCGCGGCGTAGCGCGCCGACCCGCTCAGGGTGTCCTGCGAGCCGAACTCCACCCGCATCCGTCCGCCGGGCGCCTCGGCGGCCGACGGTGTGATGTAGTTCACGACGCCGGCGATCGCATCCGATCCGTAGAGCGCGCTCTGCGGTCCGCGCAGGATCTCGATCTTCGCCACGTCGTCGCCCAGCAGGGTGGCGAAGTCGAATTCGCCGAAGAACGGGTCCGACGCCTCGATCCCGTCGATCAGGGTCAGGACGTGGTTGCCCTCCGCGCCCCGCACCCGGACCTGGGTCAGGCCCCCGACCGCGCCGGTCCGGCTGACCGCGAAGCCGGGGACGTCGCGCAGGACGTCCGAGACGATGCGGACCTGCCGGTCCATCATCTGCTCCATCGATATGACGGTCACGGACGCGCCGATCCTGTCGGCGTCGAGTCCGCTGGTCGCCCGCGTCCCGGTGACGATCAGCTCGTTGACCGACGTCTCCGCCGTCCACGCCGGCGCAGCGGCCAGCAGCGCCACGGCGCTGACACTCAGGAATAGTCTGTTGGCCATCTCTCTCGGGCCCCCTCTGTGCGGCGTCCAAACGACACGCGGAGGACTCCCGGGACGCACGCGTCACGAGTCGACAGGCCGGCGGGCATGGACGCCTTGCAGACGCCGCCAGCAGGTCGAGGCGGCCTCCGCCGCTTCTTCGTCGTCGCTCAGACGGAGATCCGCGCCCCGGCAGTCCACTGCCCCGAGACATCGAGCGACACGCACCGGCCGGTTTCCTGGCTCGCGGGTCACAGCGTCGTCCGACACCTTCCCAGGCCGTTCCGGCCCAGTGGCTGGCGGGGTCTGGCCCCGCCGCGTCGTCCGCGCTCGCCGCTCACAGTTGCAGGGACAGCTGCAGATCGGAGGCAAGCCCCCTACTGCATTCCCGATTAAGCCCGAAGGCTCCGGCGCGCTAAGTCACGCGACCCGCCAGGGCGAGCCTCGTCACGGCCCCTCCTTGTCCCGCTTTTGCGGCGTTGTCCATTCTCCCGACGCCCGCCCGCGCCGACATTTCCCCTACGGAAGTCGGAGCCTGAGCGTCTCGTGGTCTCCGAGCGCTCTCAATTTCTAAAGGGACGAGCGCCGGTAGACTGAAGCGCAGGACAGGATGACCGCCGCATCGGCCGCGGATTTCAACGCAACCGCGAAGGCTCGGATTGGTAGGCCGGGTGAGGATCGAACTCACGACCATTCGATTAAAAGTCGAATGCTCTACCGCTGAGCTACCGGCCCGCGACGCAAGGGTCCGAATGCAGGACGCCCGGGCGAAGCGGCGCGGAACCTAGAGGGGGATGACGCAAAGGGGAAGCCGGTTTCGCGCGTCCGCTCTTAACAGATCGCCGGCAAGGCGTATGTTGGCGTCATGGCACGCGTCCTCGCTCACAAGCTCCTCGCCGCGGCGCTGATGGCCGCCCTGGCCCTGCCGGCCGCCGCCCAGACGCCGAAGCCGGCCCGCGGAAGCACGATGGCCCCGCCCGATCCCCCGTCGGCCGAGACCGACCGCATGAAGACGTCCGACCAGGTGAAGAAGGGCAGCGTCGAGGGCGCCGTCACCACCCCCCTGCGCGACCTCAACGTGATGAAGGTGGATATCCCGCCCATCCTGCTCCAGGCGCTGGACGATCCGTACGAGCGGCCGCGCAACACGCGGTGCGCCACCCTGATCGCCCTCGTCCGGCCGCTGAACGACGTCCTGGGACCCGACATCGACACCCTTCCCGAGGACGATGACGGCCTGGGCTCGCGGGGGAAGTCCACGGCCCTGGGCGTGGCCGGCGACCTCGCGGGCGGGGCGATTCCCTTCCGGGGCGTCGTCCGCAAGCTCACGGGCGCCGAGAGTCACGACCGCCTGGTGGCCGCCGCGATCATCGCGGGCCATACACGCCGCGCCTATCTGAAGGGGCTGGGCGAGGCCCGTGGCTGCGGTCCGCCCGCCACGCCCAGCCATGTGCGCACCGCCCACGTCCAGGCCGCGGCCAAGGCCCGCGCCGCCGGTCCGCAGCCGCCGCCGTCCGCGAAGAGCGGTGGGCTCACCCCCCGCTATCCGACCCGGGCCGAGCCGACTGCCGCGCCGCAAACGAACGCCGGAAAGCGCTGATCCGCCCTTCGGACACCGCCGACCTGAGCGCCGTCATCAGGGCCTGGAAGAAGGCGAGGTTGTGCCAGGACAGCAGAACCTGTCCGAGGATCTCGTCCGACTTCACGAGATGGTGCAGGTACGCCTTCGAGTAGTCCCGGCTGGCCGGCACGTCGCTGTCGGCGTCCAGCGGCGTCTCGTCCTCGGCGAACCGCGCGTTCTTCAGGTTGAGCGGCCCGTCCCAGGTCCAGGCCTGGCCGTGCCGCCCCGACCGCGTGGGCAGGACACAGTCGAACATGTCCACGCCGCGATAGACCGCCTCCACGATGTCGATAGGCTTGCCCACGCCCATCAGGTAGCGCGGCCGCTCCGCCGGCAGCATGCCGGGGGCGAAGTCCAGGGCCTCGCACATGGCCTGGTGCCCCTCGCCCACCGCCAGGCCGCCGATCGCGTAGCCGTCGAAGCCGATCTCGATGAGGCGCTCGGCCGATTCGCCCCGCAGCGCCGGGTCCAGCCCGCCCTGCTGGATGGCGAACAGATTCTGCGCATCGCGTTCGCCGAACGCGTTCTTCGAACGTTGACCCCATCGCGCCGAAAGCCGCATCGCCTCTCCGGCCCGCTCGGGCGTGGCCGGCAGGGCGACCAGCTCGTCGAGCTGCATGACAATGTCCGAGCCCAGGAGGTCCGCCTGGATCTCCATCGACCGCTCGGGCGACAGGACGTGGCGACTCCCGTCCAGATGGCTCTGGAAGGTGACGGCCTCCTCGGTGACCTTGGCGATCTTCGAGAGGGACATGACCTGGAAGCCGCCGGAATCGGTCAGGATCGGCCGGTCCCAGCGCATGAACCTGTGCAGGCCGCCCAGCCGCTTCACCCGCTCGGCCGTGGGCCGCAGCATCAGGTGGTAGGTGTTGCCCAGCAGGATGTCCGCGCCCGTGGCCGCCACCTGATCGACCGTCAGCGCCTTCACGGTCGCCGCCGTCCCTACCGGCATGAAGGCCGGCGTGCGGATCTCGCCCCTGGGCGTCGATAGCACGCCGGTGCGCGCCCGGCCGTCGGTCGCCTGGACGGTGAACGGGAACGCCGTCACCGGCCGGCCCTCCAGAGCAGGCTGGAGTCCCCGTACGAATAGAAGCGATAGCCGGTCCCGATCGCGTGGGCGTAGGCCGCCCGCATCGCGTCCAGCCCGGCAAAGGCGCTCACCAGCATGAACAGCGTCGACTTCGGGAGGTGGAAGTTGGTCATCAGCCCGTCGGCGGCTCGGAAGCGGTAGCCGGGCGTGATGAAGATGGCCGTCTCGGCGGAGAAGGGCCGGATGCGCCCCGACTCGTCCGCCGCACTTTCCAGCAGACGTAGCGACGTGGTGCCCACGCACACGATCCGCCCGCCGGCGTCGCGGGCCGCGTTCAGCCGGTCGGCCACCTCCTCCGGGACCTCGCCCCACTCGGCGTGCATCCTGTGGTCGGCCAGATCCTCGGTCTTCACCGGCAGGAACGTGCCCGCCCCCACATGCAGCGTCACCCGCTCGAAGCCGACGCCCATCGCCGTCAGCCGCGCCAGCAACTCGGGCGTGAAATGCAGCCCCGCGGTCGGCGCCGCCACCGAGCCGTCGGCCTCGGCGTAGACGGTCTGGTAGTCTGCCCGGTCGCGCTCGTCCTCGGGGCGTTTCGCGGCGATGTACGGCGGCAGGGGCATCACGCCCCGCTCGGCGATCGCCGCCATCAGGTCGGGCCCGGCGAGGTCGAAGGCCAGGAAGACCTCGCCGCCGTCGCCCTTCCCCGTCACCGTGGCTTCCAGCGACCCCAGCAGGCAGGCCCGATCGCCGGGCTCGCCGAACACCACCCGGTCGCCCTCGGCCAGTCGCTTGCCGGGCCGCATGAAGGCCGTCCAGGCGGCCGGCCCCGTCTGGCGGTGCAGAGTGGCCTCCACCACCACCCGGCTGTCGCCCCGCAGGCGCACGCCCTTCAGCCGCGCCGGGATCACCCGCGTGTCGTTGACCACCAACACGTCGCCCGACCGCAGTTCGCCCGGCAGGTCGCGGACCGTCTCATCGCGCAGCGGCAGGGCGGGCTCCACCACCAGCAGGCGCGCCGAATCCCGCGGATCGGCGGGACGCAGCGCGATCCGGTTGTCGGGAAGGTGGAAATCGAAGTCGGCCAGCTTCATGAAGGGCGAGGTGAAGCGCACGCGGAAAGGCCCGCGTCAAGCATGGGGGCCCGTTTGGCGCTGGGGTCGGGACTATCGCGGATCGCCGGCGCGGCGCTGGCCGGGCTCGGCCTCGTCTCCGGCCTGGCCGCCGTCCTGGCCCAGGGCGGGCGGATGAGCTGGGCGTTGGACGTCCTGACCCACGCTGCGCCGCTCTACGGTCTGGCCGGGCTGGCCGGCGTGCTGGGCGGACTCTGGCCGGGTCGGCTGCGAAAGGCCGGACTGGTCGGCGGTCTCGTGGCGCTCGCCGGCGCAGCCGCCCTCATGCTCCCGGAGTATCGGCGGCCCGTCCCGCCCCCTCTCGTGCCCTCCACGCCCGCCGAGTCCGCCGGCCGGCTGAAGATCATCCAGTTCAACGCCTTCAAGAAGAACGCCGACATCCGGGCCGTGGCCGACTGGCTGATCGCCGAGGACCCCGACATCGTCACCATCCAGGAGACCCGCCACGACCTGCGCGATCTGCTGCTGGCCCGCACGACGTGGCATGTGGCCGGGCGCAAGGAGCATGTGATGATCTTCAGCCGCGAGCCGCGGCTGGGCATGACGCGTCCCAAGCCCGTGGTCCGCGATCTGACCTTCATCAACGCCACCTACCCCGGCCCCGGCGGCCCCTACGAGGTGGTGACCGTGCATTTCGACTGGCCCAACGCCAGCACCTACCGCAACCAGTACGCCGCCCTCGCCGAGGTGGTGGCCGCCCGCCCGCGCGAGCGCATGATCCTGGCGGGCGACTTCAACACCACGCCGTGGTCCTTCGCCATGCGTCGGACCGACCACGCCCTGGGCCTGCGCCGGCTGGACCGCGCCGCGTGGTCGTTCCCGGCCCGGCTCGGCGCCCTGCCCTGGCCCGTCCAGGTCCTGCCCATCGACCACGTCTACGCCGGCCCCGGCTGGCGGCTGGTCGGCCTGCGGCGCGGCCCGAGCCTCGGATCCGACCATCGGCCGCTGATCGTGGAGCTGGCGCCGGCCATGCCTGAAGTCTCCGCGCGAGCGGAGGCTCAGTAGCATTTTGTCCACGGATTTCACGGATTGGCACGGATGGCGCGGCGGCCATCATCCGTGTGTCTCCGTGTGCATCCGTGGACTTTGAAATCCGAGGATCGCCGCTTCGCGGCCTTCCGGGAGGACGCGCCCTCAGGCGTCGGCGGCGACCTTCATCGACACGATCTTGCCGGGCGCGCGGGGCGGTTCGCCCTTGGGCAGGGCGTCGATGGCGTCCATGCCCTCGGTCACCTCGCCCCAGACGGTGTACTGGCCGTCGAGGAAGGTGGCGTCGTCGAAGCAGATGAAGAACTGGCTGTTGGCCGAGTTCGGATTCGCCGTCCGCGCCATCGAGCATACGCCGCGCACATGCGGCTCGCGGCTGAATTCGGCCGGCAGGTTCGGCTTGTCCGACCCGCCCATGCCCGAGCCGGTGGGATCGCCGCCCTGGGCCATGAAGCCCGCGATGACGCGGTGGAAGACCACGCCGTCGTAGAAGCCCTCGCGCGCCAGCTCCTTGATCCGCGCCACGTGCTGGGGCGCGAGGTCGGGCCGCAGCTTGATCGTGACGGCCCCGGTCTCGAGCTCCATCAGCAGGGTGTTTTCAGCGTCCATCACTTCACCTCGACAGGAATGTTGATATCGCAGGCTGAGAAATTCGCCCCGCCGGCGGCGCGCGCCCGGGCGATCTCGGCCTTGAACCACGGCCCGGCCGGGTCGATCACCCGCACCTTAGGCCGCTCGGCTTCCGGAATGTCGGACAGGACCCGCACCCGCTCCATGCGATCCTGCGGGTCGGCCACGGGTTCGCCGGTCTTGATGGCGTTGACCGCGGCCTGGCCCGAGATCACCCGGCCCCAGGCGCTGTAGCGACGCTCCAGGCGCGGATAGTGCGCCCGCATGAGGAAGAACTGGCTGTTGGCCGAGTTCTCGGCCTCGCCGCGCGCGGCGCCCGCGACGCCGGGGCAGTAGAGGACATAGCCCGAGACCTTCCCGTCGCGGGTCATGGGGGCCAGCATCATCGACTGGGTGGTCACCGGGACCGACTTGATGAACCCCACCTCCGCCACGCTCTGGTCGGCGGCCAGGACGAACGGGGTCTCGGGTCCGCGCCGGAACTGGAACTCCGCCGCCAGATCGGGCTTGTCCGAGCTGCCCGTCCCGCGGTTCTCGGGATCGCCGGTCTGGGCCATGAAGTCGTCGATCACCCGGAAGAACGTCAGGCCGTCGAAGAACTTCGCCCGGGCCAGTTCGCGCATGCGCGCGGCGTAGAGCGGCGCGGTCTCGGGAACCAGCTCGACGATGATCCGGCCCTTGTTGGTGTCGATCACCAGAAGATCGTCCGGGCTCGGCGTGCGCCAGTCGGCGGCGCCCGGCGCCGGCATGACAGAGGCCTGGGCCGCTGGAGTCTGGGCTTGGGCGGACGCGGCGCTCAGGGCCGCGAACGTCGCGGCGGCCAGGACGGTTCGGATAAGCATGGCGCCTCTCGTAACTGCCCGCCGCCCGAAGCGCCAGAGCGACGTCGGCAGGCTGCCATCCTGAAAGGCCGCGAAGCGGCGCCTCTCGAATTTGAAGAACCACGGAAAACACAGAAGGACACGGAAATTGCAGCTTCGCCTTCCGTGTCCTTCTGTGTTTTCCGTGGTTTCCATGACGGAGCCTCCGCTTGCGCGAAGGCTCGGGACGTCAGGCGCGCCCCACCTTGGCCAGCAGCCGGTCCTTGACCGAGGGGCTGATGAACTTGCCCACCTCGCCGCCCAGCATGGCGATCTCCTTGACCAGCTTCGATGCGATGGCCTGGTGGCGCGGGTCGGCCATGAAGAACACGGTCTCGATCTCGCGGTCGAGCTGCTGGTTCATGGCGGTCATCTGGAACTCGAACTCGAAATCGGCCACGGCCCGCAGGCCGCGCACGATCACGCTGGCGCCCATCTCCCGGGCGAAGTGCATGGTCAGCCCTTCGAAGGGCTGCACCACGATCTCGGCCATGTTGCGGAGCGGCGCGACCGCCTCCTCGACGATGGCCACCCGTTCTTCCAGCGAGAACAGCGGCCCCTTGCCGGCGTTGATCGCGACCCCGATGACCAGCCGGTCCACCAGCTTCGCCGCACGGCCCATGATGTCGGTATGGCCGTTGTGGATAGGATCGAAGGTGCCCGGATACAGGCCGACGCGAGTCATGCGCTAGAGGTCCCCCAACACAACCTTCTCGCCCTTTCGCGTCCGAGGCGGGTTCTGGCAAGGGAAAAAGGGCTCTCCGCGATCCGAACCCGACGTAACGGAAGCCGTCCAGCGCCCGCACAGCGGTGCGGGCGCTGGACAAAGCGTCAGGCCAGCCCGCGCGCAGTCTGACGGCGGTGCGACCGCCGAAGCGCCCCGCCGGCAAAGCCGAAGCCCGAGATCATCAGCGCCCAGGTTCCGGGCTCGGGAATCCCCCCGACCGGCGGCGGCGGCGCCAGCCCGGCGATGCCGATCTGGATGCCGTGCCACAGCTCGCTCCGGTCCGTGAACGAGACCTCGTCGAACGTACCGGTGAACTTGATGATCCCGTGCAGTTCGCCCGATCCGGTGAAGCTGGTGTCCGTCACCGAGGTGAACGACCCGGTTCCCCAGTATCCACGCCCCGAACTCACAATCTCGAACGGCTGGTCGAAGACACCCGAGTTCCCGTTCCAGCTCACCAGCGCCAGGTACACGTTGGAGACCGTCTGGCTGAACGTGATGGTCTTCAGGCCGCCGGTGCTCAGGGCGATGATGTCCGTGCCCGGAGGCGCGTTCTCGACCTCGCCGCCGGTGTAGGGCCGGCTCAGGGCGTTGGGTTCGGTCCAGTAGTTCGTCTCGCCCGGATTCCCGAGGTTGACGAAGTTGTATCCGCCCCCCGAGATGGTGATGTCGATCACTTCGGACCCGACGGTGATCGTCCCCGTCACCACGCCCGTACTGGGGTTGTACGATGTCAGGTCCGCCCACTGGACCACCGTCGCCGAGGCCGACGACGCCGCGCCCAGCGCCAGCGCGCCGAGGCATCCGCCGACCAGCGTCGACACACGGCGACTCGCTTCAAATCTCATCCAAACTTCTCCGAACATTTGATTCACCGTGTCGTTTTCACGGGTGAGACGGGCCATCGGCGCCGCCAAGCGATTTCGCCTGCCGAGCGAGCCCCGCCGATCCTTCAACCGGCGCAACACGGGTCTCGACGGCGATTTCCTCCGCCAGCGGCGCGGACTAGGCTGCGCGGATGGTCCGGACCCTCTCACGCCGCGCGTTCGCCGCCGTCGCCCTCGCGGCGGTCCCCCTTCACGCCCGCGCAGCGCCGCCTCCGCCTCGCCCGATGCGCCTGCTGATCCTCGGCGGCACGGGCTTCATCGGACCGCATCAGGTGCGCTACGCCCTTTCCCGGGGGCACAAGGTCACCGTGTTCAACCGCGGCCGCCGCCCGCAGGACTGGCCGGGCGAGGTCGAGGAACTGACGGGCGACCGCAACGCAGGCGATCTCTCGGCGCTGAAGGGGCGGACGTGGGACGCGTGCATCGACAACCCCACCACCCTGCCGTTCTGGGTCCGCGACGCCGCCGAGGCCCTGGATGGGAACGTCGCGCATTATCTCTTCGTCTCCACCATGTCGGTCTACGCCGACAACGCCACGCCCGGTCAGGACGAGGCGGGTCCGCTTCTGACCTATGACGGCGATCCGCTGGCGGCGCGCGACGCCTCGGCCCCGATGGCCTACGGCCGGCTCAAGGCGGCCAGCGAGGCCGAGGCCCGCCGGCGTTTCGGGGCCGGCAAGGTGGCGATCGTGCGTCCCGGGCTGATCGTCGGCCCTGGCGACGAGACCGACCGCTTCACCTACTGGCCGGCGCGCTTGGCCGACGCGAGACAGGCCTGGGGCCCCAGGGTGCTGGCGCCGGGCGACGGAGCCGATCCGGTCATGCTGATCGACGCCCGCGACCTGGCCGAGTGGACCGTGCGCCTCGCCGAGGCCCGTACGGCGGGGGTGTTCAACGCCGCCGGCCCCGACAGGCCGCTGTCCATGAAGGCCTTTCTGGCGGGCGTCGCCGAGGGCGTGGGCGCGCGGCCCGACCTGGCCTGGGCGCCCGCCGGCTGGCTGGCCGAGCGGAAGGTCGCCTACTGGAGCGACATGCCCGTCTGGCTACCGGGCGAAGGGCCCACGGCCGGCTTCCACCGGCGCGACATCCGCGCCACCCTGGCCGCGGGCCTCACGTTCCGGCCGCTGCCGGTCACGGCGAAGGACACCCTGGCGTGGTTCCGGGCCTTGCCGGCCGAGCGCCAGGGCCGGCTCAAGGCCGGGCTGACGCCGGACAGGGAGGCCCGGCTCCTGGCCGAACTGAGCGCCCCAACGCAGGGTTGAGACCTGCCGCGGAGCGCGCCATTGTCGCACCCGTTCCGCTTCCCATTCCGAGGCATGTGGCCCAGGTGACCGACTTCCTCGTCCGGCGCATCACCGGCCAGCCGAGACATCCGCTGGCGCGCGTCGGCGTGGGCGTGGGCCTGGCCGGCCTCGTCATCGCCGCGCGCCTGGCCCTGGTGCCCTCGATGGGCCAGGGCATGCCCTTCGTCGCCTTCATTCCCGCCGTGCTCCTGGCCACCTTGCTGGGCGGAGGCCTCTCGGGCGTGACCGCGGCCCTGATCCTGGCGTTTGCGAGCCCGTTCGTCCTGCTGCCCGACGATCAGCAGGCCGGGGCGCTGCGCCGCCTGCTGCTGGGCGAGGCGCTGTTCCTGGGCAGTTCGGGCTTCGTGATCTGGATCGTGGCCACGCTACGCGCGACGGTGGCGCGCGAGGTGGCGGCGCGCGAGACGGAAAGGCTGCTGCGGCTGGAACTGCATCATCGGGTGAAGAACACCCTGGCCGTGGTCCAGGCCCTGGCCGACCAGTCCTTCCGCGAGGGCGGCGACCCGGACGCCGATCGGCAGGCGTTCAGCGCCCGCCTCTCGGCCCTGGCGGGCGTCCACGACGTCCTGGTCGACCGCGCATGGCGCAGCGTGACGCTGGAGTCGTTGGCCGAGCGGGCGCTGGCCCCCTTTCGCCCGCCGCGGCCGGACGCCCTCGTCCTGTCCGGCCCGCCCGTCTTCATCCCGCCCGTCTCCATCCCGCCCGAGGCGGCGGTGGCGCTGGCGCTCTGCCTGCACGAACTGGCCACCAACGCCGCCAAGCACGGCGCGCTCTCGTCCGACCACGGTCAGGTGCGGCTGAGCTGGCGGGTCGACGACAAGGCCATCGACGGCAAGCCCATCGACCGTAAGGCCGGCGCGCGGCGGTTGTCCCTGGAGTGGCGCGAGACCGGCGGCCCCGCCCCGGCTTCTGAACCTGGCCGACGGCGCGGCTTCGGCGCCCGCCTCCTCGCGCGGGCGCTGGCGGCGCAGCCGGGCGCGCAGGCCGCCCTCGAATTCCTGCCCGACGGCGCGCGCTGGACGGCGGCCTTCGACCTGGATGGCGCCTAGGTCGGAACCGCGCCGGGGACGCCTTTCGAGGAACCCGGGCCCGGGGTTGGCCGTTGCCATGGCCACGCCGCGCGCCGACGGGCTCCCCCCGACTCCGGAGGCCCCGGCCGCATCGAGACGAGGAGACACGCCATGCGCAAGCTGGTCCTGGCGGCCACCATCGCCGCCTTCGCCATCCCCGCCCTGCCCGTCGCGGCCGATCCGCCGCACGGCAAGCATCATCACCGCTACGACCGCCAAGGCCGCTATGTCGAGCCGGTGGCCGTCAGCCGCGACCGCGTCTGGCGCGGGCGCGACGGCCGCTACTACTGCAAGCGCGACAACGGCACGACCGGCCTGGTCATCGGCGCCGCCGTCGGCGCGCTGGTCGGCCGCGAGATCGACGGCGGCGACAACCGCACCGCCGGGACGATCCTGGGCGCCGTGGGCGGCGGCCTGCTGGGCCGCGAGATCGACCGGGGCCCGATGAAGTGCCGATAGGCCGCATCCGCGGGTAAGCTGCCGGCGCCGACTCGCACGTCCCACGGATCGAACGCGCCCGGGCCGCCCGCCGGTGGCCCAACGGTCGCCCCGTTCTGTGGCGATGCGGATCGGCCCGACAGCGAATCGAGGCCCGCATGCGTATCCGCCCCCTTCTCGCCGCCAGCCTGGCCCTGGGCGTCGCCCTCCCCATCGGAGTCGCCGCAAGGGCTGACGCCCCGCCGCCGCCGCTCCCGCCGGAGGTGGCGCGCATGCTGGACGCCGCGGCGGCCAGCGGCCAGCTCGGCCCGGTGGCCGACGTGGCGCGCCGCGCCTATCCCGGCTCGGCGGGCGAGATCGACGCGCGGGTGGCCGACCTGCGCGCCCGCGCCGAAGCCGAGCGCATCGAGCGGCTGGCGTCGCATCGCCTCTACCAGGGCTGGACCGGCGAGGGCCAGGCGGGCGGCTTCGTGAGTTCGGGCAACACCGAGGACGTGGGCGTCACCGCCGGCCTGTCGTTCGCCAAGGAGACGCCGCGCTGGCGCCACGACGTCAAGCTGGCCAGCGAGTACCAGCGCTCGCGCGGGGCCGTCTCCAAGGAGCGCTACGCCGCGGGCTACGCCGGGCAATGGAAGCTGAACGGCCGCGCCTTCGTGGCCCTGGCGCTTTCGGGCGAGCGCGACCGGTTCGCCGGCTACAAGAGCCGCTTCAGCGAAAGCGTCGGCGTCGGCTACCGGCTGGTCGACCGGCCCGACCTGAGGCTCGACGTCCAGGCCGGGCCGGCGTTGCGCCAGGTCAGCTACTACAACGCCCCCGACGAGGTGGCCTTCGCGGGGCGTTTCGGCAGCGACCTCTCCTGGACCCTGCGGCCCGAGCTGGTGCTGACCCAGAACACCACGGCCTTCCTGGATTCGGTGAGCTCCACCCTCACCTCCACCACCGCGCTCACCACCAAGCTGCGCAACGACCTGTCGGCGCGCACGGCCTTCGACCTGCGGATGGAGAGCGACCCGCCCGCCGGCCGCAAGGGGACGGACACCACCCTGCGCACCAGCCTCGTCTACAGCTTCTGACAGCCGGCCGGCGCGGTGTAGGCTCCCGCGACTCTTCCTTGGCCGGGACCTCCGATGAACGATCCGATCGACGACGATGACGGCGGCGGCTTCGACGTCGACGACTGGAGCCGGCTGGCCGCCTTCTCGGGCCGTGTCGCGGCGCTGGAGGACGTCGAGGCCCGCCGCGCCATATTCGCCCTGGGCGACACGGTCGACCCCAGGCCCATCGACATGCCGCTGCCCCAGCCGGTGATCTGGTGGGCCGACGACGGCGAACAGGCGGCTGTTGCCGTCCAGGCCGAAGCCCACACGTCCGAAGGCGGCGAGGTGATGGAGGTTCTGGGCCTGATCCTGGCCGACGGCGAGGGCGTCGTGGCCCTGCTGGACGACGTGGATCTGGTGGACGACACCGATCCCACCTGGCGGGATCTGGTCGCCGCCGCCGTGGGCGACTCCGGCTGATCGTCGCCGCCACGGGTTGGCGCAACGGGGCTGCGCAAAGGGGGCGTCTCCCGTCTGGAGGGCGGACGCCGGGCGCGCTATGGGTGGACGTAAATTCCGCGCGCGAGACGAGAATGGCGATCGACAGGCTGATCTGGGGCGTGAAGCAGAGCTTCCGGGCCTATGTGGAAGGGTCGGGCGGAACGATCGCCACCACCGACGGCGCCGGCCGGGCCGACGACGGGACGTTCGTCTTCCAGGCAGCCGACGACAGCGATCTGGCCATCGGCGCCGATGGCGTCCTGTCGGGGGTCGGGCGCTTCCGCGGCCAGGTGGCGTTCAAGGCCCACGGCGGGATGCTGTCGGTGACGCTGACCGATCCCTGGATCGAGGCGACGGCCGACGGGGTGGTCCTCAGCGTCGCCGAGACCGCCACCCGCCGCACCGCCATCGCGAAGCTGGACGCCGCCGCCCTCGCCGGAGACGAGAGGGCCGAACTCCCCGCGGTCATCACCCTCGACGGCATGATGATCGTGGGCGACCACTACCCGCCCGGCACGCCGCTGGACCCCGTCCGTCTGGAGGGCTGAGCCTACCCCGCTGCCGGCCCCGCGGGCCGGTCAGACGGCCTCGACCGCCCGGCGACGGCGCAACGCCGATCCGGCCAGGCCGAAGCCGCCGATCATCAGCGCCCAGGTCGCCGGCTCGGGAATCGCCCCGGGGTTCGTCCCCGGGTCGGGCTGCCCGCTGACCGTCAGCGTAGCCCGGACGATGACCTCTCCGGCTTCGGTGAGAACGTCCTCATAGGCCCCGGGCGTCGAGAACGCCCCGGTGGGGAAGTAGAAGAACGCCTTGATGCTCAAGCCGCTGGGATACACGTGCCTGAACGAGAGCGTGTCCGAGGCGGAGCTCGCAACCTCGGACGGATAGAACTGGGCTTCGCAGGTCACGCCAAAGGCGACACAGCTCGCATTGCCCGGCAGATCCACGAACAGCGGTCCCGTCACATAGCCGGGGCTGACGTAGTCGAACGCGAAGATCCCGCTCTCGAAGGCGTAGATGACCGCCGCCTGGGCGGGCGCCGCGACCAGGGCCGCCCCGGCCGCGAGCGAGGCCGCCGCCACGGCGGAGGCAAGGACCTTGGATTTCATGACTCACCCCACGCCTGGACCTGCCGGCGACACGGGCCGGTTCGAAAAAAGGTTAAGGCGGGAGGCGGGCGCGCAGAATAGGACGAACATACCATCCGCCCGCGTTTGAGGACTGTTCGACGGCCGCGCTTCGGCTTTAGGTAGCCCCAGTCATGGACCGCGTGAGCGTACCTCCCCCCCGGCCGCGCCGAAGCCGTCCTCGTCGAACTGTACGGCGGGGTGTTCGGCCAGCCGTTCGAGGCGTTCCGCACCGCCGCCCTGTCGCTGCTGCGGCGCGCCATACCGTTCGACGCCGGGGTCTGGGGCTCGGGAATCCATTCCACCAACCACCTGCACACGGTCAGCCTGCTGGACTTTCCGGTGTCGGAGACGATCGTCTACGCCGAGCGCTGGCAGGCGCACGACATCGCCCGCGCCGCCATGGTCGCCCAGCCGGGCCGCGCGATGCGCAACGAGGACGTGATGGCGCCCGACGCCTATCGCCAGACGGCCCTCTACCGCGAATACTCGCGGCCCGCCGGCATCGAGCACGCCCTGGGCATCGTCGAGCGAGACGCGCTGACCGACCTGGGCGAACTGATCACCCTGTTCCGCAGCGACATCGACCGGCCGTTCAGCGAGGACGACCGGGCGACGCTCGAGGCCCTGTCGCCCCACCTGATGACCGCCTGGCGCCAGGCCCAGATCGCCCACCACTATCGCGCCCTGGCCGGCGGCGGCGACGCGGGCTTCTTCGAGCCCGAGAGTTACGCCCTGGCCGACGCCCAGGGCCTGCTGCACGCCGCCGGCGCCGAGTTCCACCGGGCGCTGACCGAGGTGGCGTCCGGCTGGAGCGGCCCCGTCCTCCCCCGTGTGCTGGCGCCGCTGCTCGCGGAGTCGAACGGATCGCTGACCCTGGGCCGCTGGGACTTCACCGCCAGACCCCTCACCGCCAGACCCCAAGGCGCCATGCGCCTGCTGGCGGCGGCCTCGGGCGCCGGGGCGCTGGGCCTGACGCCGGCCGAGACGCGCGTGGCCCGGCTCTACGCCGCCGGCCTCACCCAGGGCGAGATCGCGCGGCGGGCGGGGGTCAGTCCCTCGACCGTCCGCAACCAGCTCGCCTCGGTCTACCTCAAGCTCGACGTCCACTCGAAGGTCGGGCTGATCCAGGCGCTGGCGCGGCCGGCCGGCTAGCCCAGGGGACGCGTCCCGCCGGGCGGCGGCGGCTGTCCGGACGGGGACCGCCCGAAGGCGGCGGCGACATCGGCCATGCGCGGAAATGGCCGACGCCGACGCCCTGCTGAGCAGGGTCCCCCTCCCCGAAGGGACCCCAGGGCTAGCACCGGGGCCGGCTCGGCTGAATAGGACGAACATACTACCTCGTCGCGGGCCGCCTTACGTATCGGCCCCGGCCCAGGCGCGATCCTCTCGCCCGCCGCATCTGTTAGGCTCCGCGAAAACGGGACGGGACGGGGGCGACGGGCATGACCATTCTGATCACCGGCGGGACCAAGGGCATCGGCCTGGCCATCGCCGAACACCTGGCGGCCCAGGGCCAGCACGACGGCGAGCCGCTGGTCCTGGGCTGGCATGCCGACGCAGAGGCCGCCGAGGCCGCCGTCGCCCGGCTGGGGCCGCGGGCCCGCGCCGTGCGCGCCGACGTGGGCCGGCCCGACGACTGCGCCCGCCTGGTGCGCGAGGCGGGCGAACTGGGCGGTCCGCTCCACATCGTCCACAGCGCCGCGGCGATCTATCCGACCGCCCTGCTCGACGCCGACCTGGGCGCCTTCGAGGCCGCGATCCGCACCAACGGCCTGTCGCTGCTCTATCTGGTCCAGGCCGCCCGGCCCTGGCTGACGCGGGGCTCCGGCGTCGTCTTCATCACCAGCGCCGGCGCGCGCCAGGCCCTGCCCAACTACGCCGCCCTGGGCTGCGGCAAGGCCCTGGCCGAGAGCCTGATCCGCTACCTCGTCCCCGAACTCGCCCCCCTCGGCGTCCGCATCAACGCCGTCGCCCCGGGCCTGGTCGCCACCACCTCGGTCGCCAGGATGGCCGGCAGCGACGCCGCCGCCGAACGCGCCCTGGACCGCGGCGCCCGAGCCAACCCCTCCGGCCGCCTCACCGAAGGCGCCGACTACGCCGCCGTGGTGGACTTCCTGCTGGGGGATGGGGGGCGGTTCGTGCAGGGGCAGGTCATCCACGCGAACGGCGGGGCGTGGGTGGGGTGAGAAAGGGCAACACGCTTGCGAACATATCGCGAACTCGATAGCCTTGGAAGTATGACGAAGATAGCTGGCGGGACTCAGCATATCGCGCTGCGTGCGACCTGGACCACTATATGTTGACAAGGTAGTGGCCATGCGACTACGAATCGGCATAGCCTGAGGGCGGGTTAATTTTTCGTTGGCTCGAATCGCAAATCAGCCGATACCGGGTTCCCCGGGGCTGGGGCCGCGACAGTTGACCTGTTCCGAACAGCCAAATCGCAAGGTCTTTCAGCCTCGCGTCGACCAAGCTCTAGCGTGGCCGTAGTGAGCGTCGCAGCGAAGTTCGCTGCGGAAGGGACGACCGCTTCGATACTTCCCGGTGCCGAGCGGCCGCCCCCCGTATTCACCGACTCGCCCGAGCCGGTGGGGTGATCCTTACTGTGCGCGAGTATCCCGCACAACAAGTTGCAACGAACACCTCACCGCCGGGCAATTTCCAACCTGGAGTTGCCCCATGACGCATACTTGGAACAGCGACCGAGCCGCGAAACATATCGACGCGAAGCTCAAGGACGTCGAAAAGGTCGAAGTCGCCGACTACAAACGCGACCTCTCACTCGAGAATATTCCTACAAATAAGGCGTACCGCGTGAACGCCGCGCATGTGTATGTCGACATTCTCAATCTCGACGACATGCTTGCAGTAACGCAGAAGGAGGGAGAGACTTGCCACAAGCGCACCCTCCGCTTCCTAAATCAGCACTATCGCGCCGTCGCTCGAACATTTTCAAGGGCCGGCGCAAAGCGTGTCGATTTTCATAACCAGCGCCTACACGGCATAGTCACCAAGCCATACGGGGAAGCGTCAGAAGCAGATCGCGTTCACCGGGCCGTTGCCATCGCCAAACTTGTTATCGACGTCCTCGCGGAGACGGGCGACGACGATGAGCAAATTCCCAACGCCAAGGTTCGCGTCGGCATCGATTCCGGCGAAGCGCTCGCGGTGAACAATGGGCGAAGCGGATATCGGGAACCCCTTTTCCTCGGCGATCCCGCTAACCTCGCCGCAAAGCTGGCGGCAGGCCAGCGCGGTGGGATTTTCCTGACTAACAACGCCCGCAAAGCTATCGGCCTTGATGAGGTGAACATCCCGAGAGACGTCGCCCTAACGGCGGACGAGATCGCTACATCGGAGGAGGCCGCCGACCTCCCCGTCACAAAGTCCGAGATCACGAAGGAGTGGCGCGACGATCTCGCGAAGAACCCAATCGGATCGTTCGCCTTCTCGGCGCACACGCCGCCATTCCGCGACCTCGATGTCAGCGCGCTGACGCCAGGCAATTCACGGCGTCAAGATGCGCTGTCGCTGTACGGCGACCTTGATGGCTTCACAGCCTTCGTCCGCCGCAACATCGAGGACAATGCAGAGGACGTTGTCAGGGTGCTGCACGTCATCCGAGCAGAGCTTGATCGCGTTGCTACGTCGGAGTTCGCCGGCTTGAAGTTCCGCTTTGTTGGAGACTGCATTCACGCCGTCCTATGCGAAGGCACCGCCTTCACCACGTACGATCAAGCGACTGTAAGCAGCGGCACGCTTTGCGCAGGGGCGATGCGGAGCAGCTTCGCGTTGGCCGTCGAGAAGCTGTCCGACAAGGACATCGATACGGAAGGTCTCGGTCTGCAGATCGGCTTCGAGTACGGGCCCCTAGCGATCACGCGGCTCGGCCTGCACGGGGACCGCGTCCGCTGTGCTGTGAGCCGCGGTGTGCGCGCTTCTGAGGTCGAACAACTGCGATGCGGCGCCAACGACACTGCCATTGGAGCGGTTGCCTACGACGCCGCCACCGACGCGGTACGCGATCTGTTTGGGGACGAGCGGATCGTGGCGGATCTTGATTACGACGCAGCGGTGGAGACGTTGGCGGACGCGGGCGATCAGACGGCGAAAGCCGCCCGCAAGGCGGCGTTCACGCCTACTGCGCCCGCCGTGGCGAGGGCCGCTGAGTCTGCGGTAAAGCCTTATGCCAAATGAACCAAGCGCGGCCGCACTCTTAGCAGCGACCGCAGAGGCACATGACGCGTCGATCTTGGGCCGCACGAACGACCACTTGTTGGCCGTCGTGCGGCTTCAAAGGCCCAGCGGCAAGGTCATTGCGTACGAGTTGACCATCGACGCCAGCACTCGGGAGCCGAGCGTTCGCGAGCAGACACCAAGACACCTTCCAACGTTCTGTCCAAACCGCCACATCAACGCTGGCGGGGCCTTCTGCATGGACTTCCCCGATGTAGATGCCTTGCGAGTCGAAGACGCCAGCAGCGCGGCCGAGTGGTGGGCACGTCTTTGGAAATTCCTTTCGCTGCAAGTCACCGCTGCCACGCTTCGACGGTGGCCCAACAAGCATCAGTGGGCTCATGGGTCTGCGGCCCACCATCAGCATCGTTCAGAGTTATGTGCTCGCGCACTCGGGCCGGAAATCGCTGGAGCTCTTGCTGTCGACCGCCTTCAAGCAGTCAGGTGCGCCTCTCGACCGAACTTCGTCACGCTGCTTTGTGGCGGGAAGCGCGTTTACTCCGTTTGGCGCAAACCAGTTCGGGTCACCACGCTACGCCAAGCCTGCCCTTGCGGCTCCGGGCTGACATTGCGGCGATGTAGCGATCATGCGCTTCGCGCGGCGGAACTTGTCGATCAACTGCAGGCTTGGCAGCGCGCTGAAGACGCTTTCTGGAAGGCGGCTGCAGGGCGTCGCTGCTGCGGGACGCTCGATCAATGCCCCCTCATGAGCGCAACGACGCCGGCAAACTCGGCTTCGCTAGTTCCCACGACCCATGCGGCCTGATGAGGAGGCAGAAGTGACGCTCAAGAGTCGTTTTGAGGATCACCGCGACTTAGTCGACGCGCTCAGGCATCAAAAGTTGGTGCTGGGCGACCCGGCCGTCGCGTTGGCGTTCGCTGAACAGGGCGAACTCCTGGAGTTTTCCCCCGGTCGAAACATCATCGTTCAAGGCGAGTCGGATCGGGACGTCTTCTTTCTGCTCGCAGGACGCGCGGACCTGATCATCAATGGCGTGCGTCTCCCGTATCCAAGGGTCGCTGGCGGCACGGTGGGCGAGATGTCCGCTGTGAACGCGACCGTCAGACGCTCGGCAACCTTAGAGGCCAGCGAGCCTGTAGTCGCGTGGAAGGTCGGATATCAGAGATTTTCGGAAGTCGCAACGAAGCACCCAGAGGTTTGGAAATACTTGGCAACAGACCTCGCAGGGAGAGTTGATCAACGAAATAGTCTCATCAACCGCAGCAACATGAAGTCACGAATATTCGTGATATGCTCCGCTGAATCTCTAAAAATTGCGAAGGCAATTCGCGTCGGTCTTGAGTTCGCAGCTAATGTTGACATCTGGAGTGATGAGGAAATCTTCCCTCCAAGCGGTTATCCAATCGAGGCACTCGAAGCCAGCGTTGCGCATTCAGATTTTGGTATCGCCCTAGCTGAACCCGACGACATCATCCTATCGCGAGATCGGCTCTCAACCACGCCTCGAGACAACGTCGTATTCGAGCTGGGATTCTTCATGGCGAGGCTTGGACGAAACCGCACGTTGCTTCTGACCCCGCGCCGAGAGGAAGTGAAACTCCCGTCTGACTTCAAAGGCCTCACACCTATCTCATACGATATTGGCTCCAACGATGTGCCACTATCCACCGCCCTTGGCCCGACAATTGATAGAATTGCTGCCGTGGTTGAGAAGATGGGGGTTCGCGCATCGCTCATCGAAGCGCAATAGCGTCACTCTCGCTGTGTTCGTTCGCCCCTACCTCGGCCTGAACCGCTTGCTCTGCGGGAACCCCTTCGGCGCCAGCTTCCCCGCCCCGGCCCTCCGCCCCAGCCACTCCCGCCACTCCGGCCAGGTCCGGGTGCGGCCCGAGGCGTCCACGGTGGTCATGCCGTCCACGGCGTTGAAGGCGGCGGCGTCCTTGAGGCCGCCTTCGCGGTAGCTCTGGAGCTTCACGCCCTTGCCCCGGGGCATCTCGGGCAGTTCGTCCACGGGGAAGACCAGCAGCTTGCCGTTGTCGCCCATCACCGCCAGGTGGTCGGCGTGCGCGCTGCCCGGCGGGTTGAGGGGCAGGCAGACGGCGGCGCCCTCGCCCTTCTTCGCCGGGTCGCCGGCGTTCAGCACCTGCTTGCCCGCGCGGCGGAAGGCGATGGCCTCCTCCTCCGGCAGGATGAAGCCGTAGCCCTGCTTGCTGGCCAGCACGCGCTTCATGCCCGGCTTGTGGGGGAAGACGTCGATCAGCCCCACCTTGTCGTCCAGGTCGATCATCAGGCGCAGCGGCTCGCCGTGGCCGCGGGCGCCCGGCAGCTTGTCGCAGCCCAGGGTGAAGAAGCGGCCGTCGCTGGCGAAGATCAGCAGCTTGTCGGTCGTCTCGGCCGGGACCAGGAACTGGAGCTTGTCGCCCTCCTTGAACTTCAGCTCCGAGGGGTCGTCCACCCGGCCCTTGGCGGCGCGGATCCAGCCGCGCTCGGACAGGATGATGGTGATCGGCTCGCGCACGATCATCGCCTCGATGGCCGCGTCGGCGTCGATGGCCGGGGCCTCGGCGAAGGTGGAGCGGCGCACGTTCAGGTCGGCGAGCTGGGCCTTCACGTTCTTGAGGCCGGTCGCCACCAGCTTCCACTGCGCCTTGTCGCTGGCCAGCATGGCGACGATGCCGTCGCGCTCCTCGGCCAGCTCGGCGTGCTCGCGCCGGATCTCCATCTCCTCCAGCCGGGCGAGCTGGCGCAGGCGGGTGTTGAGGATGGCGTCCGCCTGGATCTCGGTCAGCGCGAACGTCTCGATCAGCTTGTCCTTCGGCTTGTCCTCGTACCGGACGATGCGGATCACCTCGTCCAGGTTGAGGTAGGCGATCATCAGCCCGTCGAGGATGTGCAGCCGGGCCTCGATCTTCTCCAGCCGGTGGCGGGCGCGGCGCACCAGCACCTCGCGCCGGTGGTCGAGGAAGGCGAGCAGCGCCTGTTTCAGGCCCATGACCCCCGGCGTGCCGCGCGCGTCCAGCACGTTGAGGTTCACCGAGAAGCGCGTCTCCAGCGCCGAGAGCCGGAACAGGCTCTCCATCAGCACCTCGGGCTCGACGTTGCGGCTCTTGGGCTCCAGGACGATGCGCACGTCCTCGGCGCTCTCGTCGCGCACGTCGCCCAGCAACGGGGCCTTCTTGCCGTCGATCAGCTCGGCCAGCCCCTCGATCAGCTCGGCCTTCTTCACCTGATACGGAATCTCGGTGACGACGATCTGATAGGTCCCCTTGCCCAGGTCCTCCTTCGTCCAGCGCGCCCGCACGCGCACGCCGCCGCGGCCGGTCTCGTAGGTGTTGATCAGGCTGCCGCGCGGCTCGACGATCACGCCGCCGGTGGGGAAGTCCGGCCCCTGGACGTGGGCCATCAGCGCCTCGGTCGAGGCATCGGGCCGGTCCAGCAGCAGCAGGCAGGCGTCGATCAGCTCGCCGGCGTTGTGCGGCGGGATCGAGGTGGCCATGCCCACCGCGATCCCGGTCGAGCCGTTGGCCAGCAGGTTGGGGAAGCCGGCCGGCAGCACCACCGGCTCGTCGTCCGAGCCGTCGTAGGTGGGCTTGAAGTCGACCGCGTTCTCCTCGATCCCGTCGAGAAGCAGCGTGGCGGCCACCGTCAGCTTGGCCTCGGTGTAGCGCATGGCCGCGGCGTTATCGCCATCGATGTTGCCGAAGTTGCCCTGGCCGTCCACCTGCGGATACCGCTGGGCGAACTGCTGGGCCATGCGGACCAGGGTGTCGTAGATCGACTGGTCGCCGTGCGGGTGATAGCCGCCCATCACCTCGCCCACCACCTTGGCGCACTTGCGGGCCGCCGCGTCGGGGTTCAGCCGCATCTCGCGCATGGCGTACAGCACCCGGCGCTGCACCGGCTTCAGCCCGTCGCGCACGTCGGGCAGCGCCCGGTCGGTGATCACGCTCAGCGCATAGGCCAGGTAGCGCCGGCTCAGCGCCTCGGCGATCGGCTCGTCGATGATGCGGTCGCCGCCCCCGCCACTTCCGGGCGGGACGGAGTCGTTGTCTTCGGGCGGCGGAACGTCGAGAGGCATGGCCCTCTACTAGCGCACCGCGGGATTCGGCGCGACGCGCGACGCCACGCCGCAGGGTCTCCGATGCATCCGCCGCCGGAAAACCCGCGTGCCTTAAAGGCCGATTAAGCCTGGACAGGCCAGTTTCGGGGCGAACCCGCACGTCCAGCCCGCACGTCCAGAAGGACCAGGCCCATCCTTCCCACCCCGCCCAGACTCCGCAAACGCCGCAAGCCCGACAGCGGAAGCGCCCGCGGCCGCGGCCTGGCGTTCGCGCTGGTGGCGGCGCCGAAGGTGAACGTCGGCGCCTGGTTCGCCCTGGCCGTGGCGGCGCCGATGGCGCTGCTGGCCGTGGGCGCGGCGACCACCCGGGCGGGCGCCTCTCAGGCGGCCGGCTTCTGGGCGGCGCTGCTGCTGGCGCCGGCCATCGTGCTGGCGCTGCGCTCGCTGGAGAGCCGGCGCTTCGACCTCACGCCCGCCCAGCAGCGCGACCAGGATCTGGCCCGCGCCTTCTGCCTCACCACGGGCCAGGCCTGCGGCCTGCTGTTCGTGGTGGCCGCGGGCGCGCCCTTCACCGGCGAGTCGGTCGCGGTGGGGCTGGCGATGGCCGCCGGCCCGCTGGCCGTGGCGGTGGCGAACGACCTGTGGCGGCGGGTGCTCAAGCCCCTGGACGAGCGGCTGGCGCCGCCGGCGGCGGTGGCCGTCGGCCGCGACTGGAAGCGCGAATGGGCCGAGATCGAACGGCGCCGCCAACCCGACATCGCACCCGAGATCGCCCCGGACATCCTGCCCGAGACCACGACCCGGATCACGCCGCTCCCCGCGCCGCGACCGCGTCCGCTGATCCCCGTCACCCCCCTCGCCGCGGCGCCCGTGATGCGCGCCCTGCCCCAGCATCTCCAGAGCTTCCGCGCGACCGCCGCCGCCGGCCGCCCCCGGCCGCCGGTGACCCTGCATGTCCAGCCGGCCCCGTTCGACGAGGCCTGGATGAACGGCGAGGATCCGCCCGCGCCCGAAGGGATTCAGTACGGCAGCGGCTGGATGTCGGGCTCGACCCACGCCCGCCGCGCCGCCGGGCTGAACAGCAGCTCCCGGCTCCAGTAGGCCAGCAGCCAGTCGCTGCGCCCGCACGGTCCGGCGAGCAGCGCGTTCAGGCAATCCGCAAGCGACACATCCGGCTCCGCCTCCGTGCGCGCCGCAAGACACGCCCGCGCCGCCCGCAGCGAGGCCAGCGTAATGGTCTCGTGATAGCCCCCGGCGTCGGTGTTCGGCGTCCCCGTCGCGGCGTTGTAGGCGCGGATCAGGCCGGGCATGCGGCCGTACGCGTCGTCGTGGCGCAACAGCCAGAGGGCGGCGGCGAAATGGGCCGCGTGGGTCCAGTCCGCCTTGGGCAGGGTGCGGTCGATCAGGCCGCGCGCGACGGCCTCGATCATCCCGTCGGTCGGTCGGTCTGGGCTCACGGGTTCGGGGTTGCGGCGCACGTCACGGCCCGCGTCTACGCCCGGATGCGTACAGGGTCAAAAGGCCGCACGCGCCCCTCGGCGAACGCCTGGCGTCGCAACCGCGCGTTAAACGCCGCCGGCAAGCGTGACCGTCATGTACCGCACGCCCCGACGCCTGAACGTGAAGGCCTGGTTCGCCCTGGCGGCGGCCGGCCCGACCGCGCTCGGCGCCGTGGCCGCGGCGGCCACAGGCGCGGGCCTGGCGCGCGACGCCGGCCTCTGGGCCGCGGTCCTGCTGGCGCCGCCGCTGGCCCTGGCGCTGCGCTCGCTGGAACGGCGGCCCGACGAGCCCGAGCCCCGGCCCTGGTCGCCCGAGCACGCCCTGCGCGCCGCGCTGGCGCTCAGCACCGCGGCGGCCACCGCGATCCTGCTGGCGGTGCTGGCGGGCGCGCCCCTGGACGGCCCGGCCATCGCCTGCGGCCTGGCGGCGGCGGCCACCCCGCTGGCGCTGGCGATCCCGGCGGCGCTGACGGCCTGGGCGGTCCCCGGTCTCCTAAAGACGGCCGGCGTCACGGAGCCGCTCGATCATCCAGACTCGCGCCGGTGGCAGCGGACGGTTCAGCGGGCCGAAGATGAACGCCTGGAGGAAATGGCCCGTCAGGCCGAGGCCCGCCGCCAGATCACCCGGCTGGAGCCGGGCCTGGGACGCGAGCAGGAAGCCGGGCAGCGGCAGCATCCGGTCCTTGTAAGGCTCGCCCGCGCCGCGGCTGACGGCCCGGCCGGTCCTGGGACTGACGTAGATCAGGTCGTCGACCGCGCCGGTGGCCGCGCAGCGCGTGAGGTCCAGCCCGAACCCCAGGTCGGCCAGCAGCCCCGCCTCGAACCGCACGAACACCGCCGGCCAGATCTCGGGGTGGGCGAACGCCTCGCTCAGCGCCTCGAAGGCCAGGAAGGCGCCGGGATGCGGCTCGCGCTCGGGCAAGGCGCCCGCCACGACGGCCGCCGCGGCGGCGACGCCGGCCAGGGCCAGGGGATCGTCGAACAGCGCCGCCGGCCCCGCGCCCGCCGCCTCGAGGCTGGCCGAGCCGAGTTGCTCGGCGACGCGGGCGCGGTAGCGCGCCAGCACCCGGGCGCCGGGCTGGAGCAGCGGGCGGATGCGCCGGGAACCGCCGCCGGCGACATGGGCGGCCCAGCGGCCGTGCCCGGCCGTCAGCAGATCGACGATGGCGCCGTTCTCGCCGTGCGCACGGGCGGACAGCACGAAGGCGTCGTCGGTGAATTCCATCCCATCAAGCTGTGGGCGCCCGCCGAGGAAATCCAGCCCCCCGGCGCACGCCGGTCCATCCGCCTGTGGGTTCCCGACGATGCGGTCGATCCCCTCGATCCGGAAGCGGACACCGCGATCGCCCCCCCAGTGACCGCCCTGATGACCGCCCTGGCGACCGCACGCATGGACGAGGCCCTGGCCGAACTGCGCACCCTCCTGCACCGCTATCGTGGAGACGTGGTCTCCCCGATCCAGGCCCCGCCCCCGCCCCACGCCGCTGCGGCGTGATCCACACCCCGGCCCCTCCACCCGTCATCCCCCACCCCTTCGTCATCGCCGGGCTTGTCCCGGCGAGCCAGAAGCACGGGTGGTGGACGGGTGCGCCCCGCGCCTCGCCGCACCGCGCCGCCCGGCCAGGACGAGCGGAAAAGGGAGCGGAAGCAGAAAATCGCCGTGACGCCGCTGCCCTACGTCCGCTTCTGACGTAGCGGGGTGGTTGAATGTCCCTCATGTCCGAGGGACCCGACATCGACACGCTGGCTCTGGCCACGCTCGACCGGCTGGCCGCGCTGGACCTCTCCGCCGCGGAGAAGGCCCACGGCGCGCTGATGGCCGCAGAGGCCAAGGACATCCCCGAATTCTCCCGCGCCTATCGCGGCCTCGCCCGCTCCCTGCGCCAGACCCTGGCCCTGAAGGACCGCCTGAGACGCCAGCGCGCCGAACGGGCCGAGTCCCGTCCCGACCCCGACCGTCTGGCCCGCGCCGGCCGCTTCGACATCCTGGCCGAGGCCGTCCGCGAAGCCGCCGAAGACGCCGGCTGCGATCCCGCCGAGCGCGAAGACCTGGCCGAACGCTTCCACGCCGAGGCCTGAGACTGGACCGAACGACCCGACTTCCTCACCAAGGACCTGGACACCCTCATCCACCGCGCCCGCACCCTCATGGACCTCGGCGACGAGGACGAGGGCGACGATCCCGCGGACGACGACATCATCGAAGGCGAAGCCCGAGAGGTCTTCCGCCCCGAACCCGATCCCCCGTCCGACCGCGGGGCCTGGCCCCTGGACGACCAGGGCCGCCCCCGCACCCCCTGGGCCAACTCCAGCTGACCGCGCCGGCGCGCCACCACCCCAATTCGGTCCACGGAAACCACGGAAGACACGGAAGGCGCCCGGTACCCCAAGGCCGCGAAGCGGCGCCCCTGCATGC